>CBFIHP010000012.1:0-182965 GCA_965662355.1 Planctomycetota bacterium
CGCGCGAGTTCTACGACATCGAGGCGCTCTACGGTGAGTGCCCTCGCGTGGACTGGCAGTCGGTCGAAGTGCCCGCCTAGCCTCGTCGCTGCATGCCCCGGGGAAATGGGGCGTCGGGCCGGGTGGAAAGCTAGCGGAACAGAGGCAGCACGGTCTCGCGCAACTTGTCGAACAACTGCGCCGTGGCTCGCACGTCGCGCAGGCAATACTCACCAATCTCGTCGATACGGCCCTCGCGGTAATAGCGTGCAACCTGACTGCCATCGATCGAGCCCTTGGGGCTTTCGATATCGAAGCGTCGGCACCAGTAGTCGAGGGAGAAACGCTCCCTCCAGGAACCGTAGAAGGTCAGGAGCTCGATCAAGTCCGTGTGTGACTCGAGGGAGCTGAAGCGCGGGCCGCAGAGATTGCGGGAGGGCTTCACCCCCAGCATCGCGGAGCGGATCATCAGGATCGGGCCGTCGTATCCTCGACCGTTGTACGAAACCAGGCGCGGGCGTTTTCGGTCGACGATGTCCCAGAAGCGCTCGAGCAGCTCGGTTTCTTCGCCGCGGAAGATGTCCGAATTGGGAACGCGCTCCCACTCGTGCTGATCTTCGTGCTTGCCTTCCATCAAGCACAGGCCGCGGTCCTTCTCGAGGTTCCACATGCCGATCGCGCAGATCTTCCCCAGGCCGGGGAAGAGCGCAGTGCGATCGGGAATGGACTCGCGATCCTCGTCGTCTCGTGCACGGTTGAGGAGATAGCCGCGGGTTACCTCGTCGACTTCCTCCCACCGAAACCCAGCTACCTCGATGTCGTAGGCGATGGTCGGCATGCGTGCATGCTAGCCCGAATACCTCACCACCACCCGGCGTAAACGCCGTACCGGCCCGCCATTTCCGACGGCTTGGTCATACTTGGCCCTGGGCTCAGGCGCTCGGTGCCGCCGGCCGGGTGCGCCAGCTGCGGATCTTCACGACAAGCAGCACGAAGAGCACCCACCAGATGCCGACGAAGATCTCCTTCGGCCCCTGTGGCCCCTGGAAGGGAACCATGTAGCAGCCGCCGCCACCGGAGCCGTTGAATGTGAACGAGGAGGCCAGGACGCCGGATTGGCTCGTGCCCATGTCGCGCACCATCACGCTGACCGTTCCCGCGGTGTGCGCGGGGGTCTCCACCGTCAGGGTATTGGCATCGACGAAGGTCACGCTCAGCGCCACGGTCCCGCCGAGCCCGGTCAAGGGATCGCTCCCGAAGTACACGCCGGTGACACCATTGGCGAAGTTCGATCCGACGATGGTGAGCGTGTCCCCACCGGCGACTCCGCCGGCGGCGGGATCGACGCTGCTCAGAAGCGGATCGGGTCCCGAAGCGAAGGTAAACACACTCGTCGCCAGGCCCAGGTCCGGGTTCTCGAGTTCGAGCATGTAGGGGCCGCCAACCGTGCCCGCGGCCGTCGTGAACGAGACCTGGCTCGAATCGACGAAGGTGACGGCTCCCTGGGTCACGCCATCGATGCGGGCCACGACTCCGCTCTGAAAGTCCTGACCGGTGATCGTGACCACCGTGCCTCCGCTGAATTCGCCGGAGATCGGGAAGACAGCGCCAACCATGGGGACGTTCTGCGATTGAAAGCCATTCGAAAGCCTGCCGTCGAGCCCGGAGCCATCGAAGACGACGACGTCGTGCATGTCCTCGACGGTGGCGAGCGTCGTCAGTGTGATCGTTGTCGAGTTGACGACCGTGGTCCCACCGATGCCGTCGGTGTAGATCTGATCGCCGATGACAATTCGGTTGCCAGCGCTGAAATTGGTACCGGTCAGCGTCAGGTTGGTCCCCCCGGCGCGCGGCCCACTGCCGGGCACGCAGTTCGTGACGGTCGGCGTGGGGTTGGTGATCTCGAGCCCACCCGGGAGAATCGCGACGTCTCCCGAGGAATTGATGTACGTCACGTCGACGTGCCCGAGTACCTCCCCCATCGGCACGGTGACCTGGAAGTTCACCTGTGAACCAAAAAACGAAGGGGCGCTGAAAAGGACGTCCGCATCACTACACGAGAACTCCACCGGGCTTGTGAAAAGCCCCGTGCCGTGCAGGACCAGGTTGGTGCTGGCCCCGGCGGTCACGCGCAGCGGAAAGCGATCGCTGCTTGTCCCCAGGTTCACAAGAACATCAGGGTCGACCAGGAGCGTGCCCATCGCGACCGTTTCGGTGGTCGCTATCGTCGCCTGTGTCATGTAGACGGCCGGCTCGAACGTGGTCTCGATGAAGTACCCGCCGCCGAGGTTGTTGATGTCCACCGGCGCATCACCAAAGCCGCCAGGCGATCCCATGGGAACCGCGTAGACGTCATAGGTGCCAGGCTCCATACCCGGCAGGGTGAACTCTCCCGAGGTGTTCGTGAGAATTGCCGCTGCCGTACGCCCTGTGTTCGCATCTGTTGCCACGACGTACGCACCCGCCACGCCGAAGAGACTGGATTGACGCAGAACGGTGCCGGTGATTCGACCGTAGGTACCGCTGGGATAGGAGTCGCGCAAACCACGGAGGTCGTCCGCAGAGATCGAGCGGTGCAGAAGCACCGTCGGATCGACGTAGGGATACATGGAGGATCCCATGTACGCGGAGTGATTCAGGCCGAGAAGGTGGCCCAGCTCGTGCACGCCGACGTCCCCGACGTCGAAACGCCCGCTCTCTCCCGAGGTCGTGAAGTTCCATCCCATGCCGTTGTAGAGGATGTCTGCATCGACGATGTTGCCGCCTCCCTGAAAGAAAACGGGAGTGATCGCCACCGTCCCCGAGCCCATGGGGAAGAAGCCAGAACTGTTGGTCTCGTCGAAATAGATCAGGTGAATGTTGGCTGCCTGCCAATCGGTACGCGACTGCTGGGCGGGTGTCGTGTCCTCGATCATCATCGCGGATGTACCGGAGGCCGCATTCCACTCTTCGATGGCCATGCGCAGGGCGATTTCATCGCTGTCGTCGCCGATGTTGTCCGAACCCGCCGAGTTGATCGTGATGCCGATGTTCGTCGGCGAAGCCCAGAACAGGGGCGTCTGATTCACCGGGTGGATCAAGCGCACGTGCGCCAGCCCGTAAAACGGCAACAACAAGATCCCGGCCAGGAGTACCAGGCGCTTCGTGCGGTCCATCTAGTGCCCCCTCTTCTTCGCCAAGCCTCGCTCGATGTCGGCGACGACCTCGGCGTAGTCGTACACGGCGCGCCCAACAGGATTCTGCGGTGAACCGGTCCATGGGTTGATCAACGTCACGTCCGAGGCGTCGCGGGACAGGCGCTTGCTTCCGTCCGACATGCGGGTGATGTCGAACTTGCCCTGGGCAAGTCCGATGGGCATGCGCAGTCCGTTCGTGCTCTCACTCGTCAAGAAGAACAACGACGTGTCGCCCTCGAAGACCATCGGCATACCGGCCAGCAGCATGCCACTGCCGTCCTCACGAACGCCACCGGGCAGGCAAATGGTCCGATAGGTTTGATCGGACCCCTCGAAGGTGCGATTGACCTCGAGAAGGTACTCCGTCGCCACCACACCATCGATCTCGATCGTGCGGGAAGTGAGGATGTTCCCCTCCACGATCAGGGCGGAATTGAAGGCCAGGTCGGAGACTTCGAGACGAACCGCGGTGCCAGCACTGACTCCGTCAGCACGAAAGAAGGGACCGGCGACGAAATAGGCGAGCGCAGCCAGGCCGCAAACGAGAAGCGAGCGCATGATGCCTTGCGTGGGTACGGGGACGAGGTGGGAAAAGAGTTCCGCGCACGAAGTGCAGGTCCACGGGCGCGGGGGTCGGCAACCATCGACCCTGAGAATTGGCTCTCTTTAGGGGATGTTCAGCCGGGTAGGTTTCTTGCAGACACCTTTCCCCAGTCCCCAGAAACAATGGACGCCTTCCACATCATCGACAAGCTCTGTGAACGCTACGGAGTCTCCCTGGAATTCGGGCGCCGCATCCAGCCCTTGGTGGAGCGCGCAGGAAGGGTGCGGCCAGATCTCAAGGTACGCATCCTTGAGATGGTCGAACGCAGCTTTGTCGAGGAGGCACGCCGTCAAAAAGAACGTAGCCCCATGAAGAATCTCGACCCCGGAGATCGCAAAGTTCTCATCACTGTTGCCGCCGTGCTCCACGGCTGGAAACCGCCTTTCTGGCTCACGCCGAAGAAGGGCAGAGTGGAAGAGGGTTGAGTGCGGGTCCGCGTTGATTGCGAGGGGTGAAGCAGCTACGCCCCCTTCCTCCAACGATCACAACGAGCAAATAGAAAAAGGCGCCACCCCCAGTCGAGAGGTGACGCCTTTGTTCTTGGAACCCTGGGCCCTAGCGGCGGCGCTTCTTCTTCTTTTTCTTCGCACCGACCTTGTGGACCAGCTCCGCGGTCCCGCCCGCGGTGACGCTGATCTTCTTTTCGGCCTTGCCCTTGCCGAGCTCTTCGTGCCACCAGTTGACGGTATAGTCACCGGCCGGGAGATTTTCGATCTTGAAGTTGCCGTTCTCGTCGCTGACGGCGTAGTGCGTCGCGTCCGTGACGAAGATAAAACCCTTCATCCAGGGGTGAACGTCGCACTTGACGGGAATCGTCTCGGCCTTGTCGAGGACCTGCTCCATCGAGTTGCCACCGGCGACGTTCTTGTTCTCGGGCTTGTTCTTCTTCGGGAACGTGTGGACGTTGTGGGTGGTGCCGTCCGAGTTGGCGAACTTGACCGTCGCCCCTTTGGGGATGACCACGACGTGCGGGCTGAAGCGGCAGCCCATTTGATCGACCACGAAGGGCTCGCTGGGGATCTTGGGCGTGACGCCGGCGGCCTTGATGGTCATCACGACGTTAGCGACACCGCCCTTGGCATCGATCAGAAGCGTGTTGTCCTTCAGCTTCATCTCACCATGGTCGTGGCAGCCCTTGGTCTGCTCTTCCTTGGAGATCGAGATGTCCGGCTTGGGGGCGGGCTTCTTGCCCTCCCAGAGGACCTGCCCCTGGATCGTGCCCGTGGTTTCGTCCTTCGAGTTCTTGTTGTCGCCGAGCGCGCCTAGGGCGAGTGCGGCCGTCAGGATGGTCAGAGCGTTCATTGCAGTGTCTCTTCGAAGAGAAATCGGTTCGTGTTCTTTTATTCGACCGACAAGAAGGTCCGGATCGAATACGTCCTGGAATTCGAAAGCGCTAGTCCCAAAAAGGGAACGCCTCGAGTGAGTCGATGGGGGCCTGTCAGTTTCGCGGAGCGGAGCGATCCAGGTTGTACAACCAGAGCAAAACGGCCTCAATTTGCTCGCGAGAGGGAACGGGGAGGTATTCCTGCCACTGGAGTGAGTCCAGGGCGAAGTTGGCGGGCATCGTGGTACCCGGGTAGATCCTTCCGGGATCGATCATCCACTGACGCGTCCATTCGGGACGGAGTCGTTCCCGGGAATGATCGAGATCCGGCGCCCAGGCAACAGGCGTGTCCTGGGTGGGCGGCCTGCCGCGCAGGAAGTGACACTGGATACAGTTCGGGCCCCCACCGTCGGTGGCCAGCTGGTGCACCTGGTTGAAGAAGTCTTCGTCGCTGCCGAGGATCGCCTCGAGAACGCTCGAGCTGCGCTGCATGATCGCCTCGTAGCTCGATCCGTTGCGGGCATCCATGGCAAAGCCCAATTCGTCGCCGTAGCGCAGGAGCTCGTCCAGACCGGTCGCGATGGAGATTGCGTTGCCCGCGGCAATTCCGGCCACGGTCTTTTCGTTCGTCTTGAAACCAGCGGAGACCATGGCCTGCGCCAGGGTGTCCACGGTCTGCTCCTGCGTGACCATCAGCTTGTTCGCGTAACGCGAGGGCCAGTCCTGATCCGCCTTGTTCGCGAAGTAATCCGCAATCGCGGCGGCTTCGCCGTCGTCGTAGTGGAAGGTCGGCATCTTGACCCGGATCTGCTCGCGCAAGGGGACCGGATCGAGCAGGAAACTGTAGAACCACTCGGGTTGCAGCTTGACGCCCTCGTCCAGCAAGACCGGCGGCGCAAAGGTCCAGCGCAACTTCTCGTAGGCCTCTTCCCCATAGACGCGGCGCTCGCCGTCGACGTCCTCTACCGCCTCGTCGTCGAACGAGCCAAAGAGGTAGTACTCGGTGATGACCGGCACGAGATCACCGCCCCAGGCGGGCTCGACGATGCGCACACTGCTGACGTCCTCGACGATGATCGGCGATCCGCCGACGTCACCGAAGCCGGGCGCGGGGCGCTCCAGTCGAATGAGAATCTCGGCGATCTCCTCCTCGTAGTACTCTTGCCAATCCGCAGCCCAGGCCTGGAAGTCGCCGCCGACAGGAGGCGGCATGGGATCGATGTCCTCGTCGATGGACAGGAACGACCCGCGGACCTGGTGCAGCTGGCCCTCTTCATCGGCGAACTCGATCAGGGCCGGCTCGATCACATGGCAACCCGCGCAGTTCTTCTGACGAATGGCGCGCAGGCCCTTGTCCATGGCGAGCTTCTCGGGCGAGGGCACCATCTTGGCGGTCGGCACCTCGTCATCGACGAGACCCCCGACGAAGCACGTGATGGCCTCGATCTCTTCCTCGGTTAAGTTGAACCAGGGCATCTTCAAGCGCTCGGTCGGGTTCTTGACCTTGCGACGATCGTAGATGCGCGGGTTGCGTAGCTTGTTCTCGAGGAAGTTCTCTCGGTACTCGTGGAACTCCGTTTTCTGGCGGTAGTCCCAGCCGTGCTGTTCCGCAAGAATCTGGGGCAGGAAGCCGAAGTCGAGCTTGTCGATGGTCTTCGAGGCCCAGGAAGTCAGCTCGGCGCCGATCGGTTGCGCATCCTCGAGCCCCGGAATCTCGTGGCACGAGTGGCAGCCTTGGGCCAGAACCCACTTCTCGCCCAGCTCCTTCAGTAGCACCTGATCGTCCGCCCACTCATTCTGGAAGAGGCGCTCGAGCTCGGCCGGCAGGGTGCGGTTGAAGAACCAGCGCGCTTGCTCTTCGAGCACGTCCCGCTTGTAAGGAACCTCTGCTGCGATCCAGGCGTCCGGAACATCCGCGAAGATCGCACTCTCGAAGATGTACGCCACGATGTCGGCGATGTCCTGATCAGGCAAACGAAGGTCGGGCATGCGCGTCTCGGCCCAGTAGCTCTCAGGATCCTTGATCCACTGGAAGAGCCATTCGGGCGTGACCTTGCTCGCGACGCCGCGCAGGTTCGGTCCGTGCTCGTTCGTGCCGCGGTCCTTCTTGGTGAGGTCCGAGATGTAGCCGTCGAACTCCTCGTCGTCGGCATACTCCTGGGGCACCTCACCCTCGAACTCGCTCATGTTATGGCAGGCCGCGCACCCGGAGAGGCGGAAGAGCTCTTCCCCACGGGTCGCATCCCCATCGGGAGCCGCGGGCAGGCTGTCGGTCGAGGAACGATCCCAGATGAATGCCGCCACCGAAGCGATCGCGGAATCGGACCACTCGGGGCCCATCATCGCGCGGCCTTCGCCGTACTCCGAGTTGACCACGTTCACGTCGGGACCGTAGTTCTCCAGGTGGAAGATCTGCGGCATCCACGTCGAGGGCCGGAAGTCCTTCGGGTTCTTCACCCAGGCATCGACGAAGGGCTTGGTCGTCTTCTGCTGAATCGCAGCCAACGAGGGGCCGGGCCGGCGCTTCGTCGGGAACCAATCGACCTTGTGGCACGCGTAGCAGCCGTAGCGTTCGAAGAGCTGGAAGCCCTCGGTCACCTTCGGCGCCGCGGGCTCGATGAGCTCCATCGTGTCCTTGTGGCACTGCACACAGCTGGCCTCGATGTAATTCGATTTCAGCATGGGATAGTCCCAGTAGTGCTGCTTGTGCCAGTGGTACTTCTCGTACCACTCCTCGCCTTCCTCGAAGCTCGTCGCACGGTGATCGGTGCGCTGGAAGTTCAAGGCCTCGCCGGCGCCGCGATGGCAGATCGTGCATCCGAAGTCGGTGAGCGGGTGCGGCGATTTGGCTGACAGATAGAGGTCGAGGTTCGGGTGCGAGGCGAACGGCTGGGCTTCGTCCTCGTACCCGGCGCGTTCGGTCGCCAGGTGACACGACTGGCACATGTCGATGCGCGGTTTCTTCGTGAAGTTCAACTCGAAAGTCAGCTCGGGCGGCATGACCTTGTTGACCTTCAGACTGGGCCCGATGAAGTCCAGCCCCGGGAAGTCGCGAATGATGTTGGCGATCTGGGTCGGCTTGTCCTTGGGGGCGATCGTCGCCAGCTTGACACGTGTGAGGTCGATGACCTTGGTGGCCGCCTTCATCTCCGACTCGATGTTGGTCAGCGCCTCGCTGAGCTTCTTGAGCTTCGTCACCTGATCTTCGAAGCGGGCATCCCAATCTTTCTTGATGTTGCCCAGGCTGGCCATCGCATCTTCGTACGGCTTCAGGTTCGCGAGCTTTTGGGCATAGCCCTCGTCGTCTTCGCCGTGATGGGCGCGAAACTCATCGACCAGAAAGCGTTCCCAGTTGTAGTTCTGCTTCGCCACTTTTTCGGCCTCGGTGGCCTTGTAGCGTTCGGCATCGATCAGCGTCAGCTCGTCCTCGCTCGCTGAGATCTCCGCGCTGCGGGCCGCGAGCCGTTCTTCGGCCTGGGCATATTCGCCCATCAGGCGCAATTCCGTCGACAGAGCCGTCTGGGCCGCTACCTGTTCGAGTTCCTCGTTCGCGCGCCGGATCTCGATCCGACGGAACTCCTTTTGGTACGTCTTCCAGGGACGGCTCCAGTCGTCGATCACCATCCAGAACGCGCTGATCAGCAGCACGACACTGGAGATGGCAAACCAGAGATTCAGACTCCGAACGTGATAGTGGGTGTCGCCGCGATCAGCCATGACTCGTCAGACGTTGAAGAAATACTCAGGGATGCCGATGATGTATTTCAGGTTCAGAATCCAGCGCGCTGCCATCTTGATCGGCATCAGGCCGAACCAGAGAAGCAGGTGCATGAAGACGTTGAACCGCACGAAGCCCATCTTCTCGACCATGCCGCGCAAGATCGTCTTGCCCAGGATCGGTGGAAGCAGGATGAAATAGCCCAGCACGAGAACGATTCCGGGCGCCTCACGAACAAGGGGGTTCTTGGGGCGCGGAAGGTCGAGCATATCGACCCAAAAGTAGGTCGCCAGATCGACGTTCACGAGTGGTTCGAGCTTGTGTACGTCCCAGAACTCGAATGGGCCGAAGAACGACCAGTTCGGACCTCGCAGGAACGTGCCGAGGATGACGAACGACACCCAGAACAGGATGAAGCCGCTCCAGAAGAAGACCACCGCGAAAGGACGTTCGTCGATCGTGTAGTAGCCGTTCCCCTTGGGGTTGGTGTCCAGGTAGGGAATGGCCATCAGGCCAACGATGATGAAACCCGGCAGAACGACACCCGCGATCCAGGGGTCGAAGTAGACGAGCATCTCCTGCAGGCCCAGGAAGTACCAAGGGGCCTTCGAGGGGTTCGGCGTTCGTGCAGTGGCAGCCGGCTCTTCGATCGGCGCCTCGATCAGGATCGACCAGACGATCAGGGCCGCCGTGAAGAGCACCAGGCAGATGAATTCGGAATAGACCAGATCCGGCCAGGTGAAGACCTTCTTCTTGCCAAGCTCGTCATCGATGATGGGCTTACCGGCCTTGCGGCGCTCGTCATTCATCACCCCTTGCCGCAGGGCCAGCCAGGTGAAGTAGATCACCGTGCTGATCAGGATGATGATCGGGATGTTGTCCGCCTTCGTGATGATCTTCCGGAAGTCGGGGTCCGAAGGGGCCCAGAGCAAGAAGGCCGTGAAGACCGAGAAGAACACCACCATGATGATGTTCCTCGAGAAGAACTTGCGCCAATAGAAGACCGCAGCAAGAAGAATCGTGCTGCCGACGAAATAGCGGATCGGGTCGAAGAGCCAGTCGATCGCGCTCTTGATGAGCTCACCCATGTGGAGGTCGCTTTCGCTTTCCTTGTGCGACTCTTAGAGAGGTCCCGAGATCCCGCCGTCCTTGCGGACGCGCCAGAAGTGAATCGCCATCAACGTCGCCGCCGCAAGTGGCAGACCGACGCAGTGGAGCACATAGAAACGCAGGAGCGCCCCTTCACCGACGAAGCGGCCGGCCAGGAGACCGAAACGAGCATCGTCACCGGCGTGGATGAAATTCAACCCACCGAAGGAGAGCATCGCCGCGCCCGGACCCTCATGTCCCAGAAGCGGTGTTGCCCGCGCCATGTTTGAGCCGACCGTGATGGCCCAAACCGCTAGCTGGTCCCAGGGCAGGAGATAGCCCGTGAAGGAAAGCAGAAGCGTGAGCACCAGCAGGATGACACCCACGTTCCAGTTGAACTCCCGGGGGGGTTTGTACGAACCGGTCAGGAACACGCGATACATGTGCAACCAGACGGTGATGACCATCAGGTGCGCCGCCCAGCGGTGCATCTCGCGCATGATCCCGATCGGGACGTGCTCCCGGAGAGCCCAGATGTCCTGGTAGGCATACTCGGCCGTGGGCCGGTAATAGAACATCAGGAGCAGCCCCGTGATCGTCTCGATCAGGAACAGGAAGAACGTAAGTCCTCCCATGCACCAGGTGTAGGAGAGCCGGATACCGCTCCTCCGCACCTTTACGGGGTGCAGGTGCAAGAACGTATTCGAGAGAACCGCAAGGGTGCGGTTCCTCGGTGTGTCGGGGTAGCCGTGGCGGAAGATCGAGCGCCAGATCTGGCTCGAACGGACGGCTTGGAAGAGCTTCTCCATCTAGCTGAAACGCGTGGTTCTGGCGGATGTGGGGGTGGCGACGAAGACGGAGCTAGGCGCTGTAGGGAAGGTAGGCTCCGTCGAGCTCCCACTGGCCCTTCTCTTGTTGGTACTTGGTGTTCTTGTCGACGAGAATCTGACCGTCCTCGGAGAGCACGACCTTGTAGCGTTCGAGCGGCCGCGGTGCGGGCCCCTCGATGTTGATTCCCGTCTTGACAAAACCCGAGCCGTGGCAGGGGCACTTGAACTTCTCGTCCGAAGCCAACCAATTCGGCGTGCAACCGAGGTGTGTGCAAACGGTCGACAGAACGTAGAAGCCCGAGCTCTCGCGGATGATCCAGCAGCCGTAGGACGCCTTGAAGCGTTCGTCCACCTTGTCAACCGCGAAGTCGTCGGGGAATCCCGCCTTGAATTCCTGCGGAGGCTCGAAAAGCACGTTAGGAAAGAGGAAGCGCCCCGTCGCCCCGAGAATCCCCAAACTGGCACCGGTAAAGGCGACCCAGGCAATGGACAACGTGGACAAGAACCCGCGCCGCGACACTTCGCCGCGCAGGGGAGCACGAATCAGATCCGGGTTGTCGACCGCGGGGGTCGACGCATCGGACGATTCCTTCGAGGGACTTTCTTCCTTGGTTTCGGCCACAGCTCAATCTGTAGGTCTGGAGACGGTGGAGACGGTGGAGACGGTCGAAATGGGCCCACCAGGATGGTGAGGGGACAGACGAATGGCAAGCTTCGTGCGCCCCAAACCGATGGCGAAATGCCCGCGGCTACGGTGCGCTCAGATCTCCGCCAACAACTCACGCGCCAGGGCCCGGATGTTGGCGTCGGGATCGTCCTCGGCAAAGCTCTCCAGATTGGCGCGTGATGGCGCCAAATCGAGCCTGTTCAAGGCCTCCAAGGCCTTCGAGCGGCTCTCGGACACGCGCCGGGGTGGCCACTTGTTGGGGGAGTCTCCGCGCTCGGCCGCGTAGGCCTCGAGGTTCAACATCTCCTCGAGTACGGATCGGCCGGCAGGAACCGCCAGGGCCGCCAGGGAAAGGGCAGCACTTCCGCGCTGGGCCAGCGAACGGCTGGCCAGCATGCCCTCGAGGGCAGGGGCCGTCCCCGGTGAGGGCAGGTTCTGGAGCCCGGCCGTCGCGCCGAGGACCAGGCCCTCGTCGGCATGCTCCAGGAGCCCGATCAGGGTCTCCGCGGCTTCGACCCGCATGGGCTCGCTGAGCTTGTTGCCGATCGCCCCGAGGGTCCAGATGGCATACAGCCGGAATTGGCCTCCCGGATCCACAACGTCGTCCAAACGGGTCATTTCGACCAGCTGGTGGACTCCCTCGGGCTCCCCGAGCTGGGCCAGGAGACTCGAGAGCACGAACGGAGTCGGCACGTCCTCAGGGCCCTTCAGCTCTCCCACCGCCTCGCGCGCCGAGTGGAGCGCGGGCAGGAAGCTCTCGTCGATGTCCCAATCGGCCTGGGCGCCCGATTCGATGGCGTCTTTCTGCTCCAGCACCTGACGTACCAGGCTGAAGGATGCCTGCTGGCGCTCGTTGAAGCCCCCGTGCAGGAGCTGCTCGAGGTTCTCGCGCGGGGTCTTCTCCGATCCCGCGAGCCCGGAGAAAAAGCCCCAGATCAGGAGCAGGACCATGGCGATCATGGCCGGCACGACCACCAGCGGCACGAGCATGTTCTTGTACGGGGACTCCGGCTCCTCGTCAGTCGACGCGGACGGGGGCGGTTCACTCCCGGGCGGAGTCGGGTCGGGGATTTCAATCTCGGTCACGGTGCTCCGTTTTTCAGCTCAAACAGGGAAGTCGGAAAGTCGGCCGGGGCTGGGCAGCTGGCCCGTAAGCGGCGCCACGTAGGCGAGGAAGCTCTCGTCGATGTCGTTGTCACCTTTTATGTAGCCCACGTCCAGATCGCGCGTGAACTTCGCCACGTTCGAAAGAGCTGTGGCCTCAAAGCTGGCGGAGTACTCCGCCCCGTCGCCGTGGCGCTTGATGACGATCGAGCCGTGGGGCGTCTCGCCGCCGGTGGCGACGCGCACGGCGGCGCGCCCGACCTCGCGGGCCTCGCTCGCATCGACGCTGGAGTAGACGCCGGCAAAGGAACGCTGCAGATAGCCGAAGGTGTCGGCCCGCACGCGCAGCTTCGAGCCAAGCTTCTGCTTGATCTCCGCCGCCAGGAAGTCCCCCAGCGCACCCGAGCCCGACAGCTGAGCGTTGCCGTGGGAATCGACCTCTTTGCTGGTCACCAGGGGAGCGCCGTCGGCGGTGTGAATTCCCTCCGAGGCAGCCACGAGGCAGCGCCCGTGCTTGGTGTACATGGCATCGACGTCCCCGAGGAAGCTCTCCAGGCTGAAGCTGCGTTCGGGAACGTAGATCAGGTGCGGGCCGTCATCCTCGTGGATTCGCGCCAGGCGGCTCGCCGCCGTCAACCAACCCGCGTTGCGGCCCATGACGATATCGACCTTGATCCCGGGCAGGCTGCGGTTGTCCTGGTTGTCCCCCATGAAGGCCTGGGCCACGAATTTCGCGGCCGAACCGTAGCCGGGACAGTGATCGGTCACCCGCAGGTCGTTGTCGATGGTCTTCGGCACATGGAAGAGCCGCACCTCGTATTTTTCCTCGACGGCGATCTCGTTCAGGATGTGGGCCGTCTCGGCGGAGTCGTTTCCACCTATGTAGAAGAAGTAGCGCACATCGTGCTCCTGGAGCCGGGCCAGGACCTGCTCGCAATCTCCACGGGTCGGCTTCTTGCGCACGGAGCGCAAGGCGGCGCAGGGAGTCAGCGCAACCTGCTCGAGGGTCTCCTTGGACTCCTTCGCGAGGTCGATCAGATTTCCGTCTAGGATCCCCTGGATTCCGTGGATCGCGCCGAAGACGCGCTCGATCTCGTCGCTTCCCGTGGCGGCCTCGACGATGCCGACCAGGCTTTGATTGATCACGCAGGTGGGGCCGCCGGACTGGCCTATCATGGCGTTTCCGCGAAGGGCGCTCATCGAGGGGTTCTCCTTCTGGTACTCGGGCTTTTCGGGGTTCTCAGGGCTCGGAACCCACAAGAGGACGTGGCGACGCTTGCCTGGAAGCACCCTGCGCACTAGACTCCCCGCCCCCTTCGGGGGGACCCCATTCGAGGGGTTGGTTGCCCGGGTGGCGGAATTGGTAGACGCGCCAGCTTGAGGTGCTGGTGGGAACCTATACTCCCGTGCTGGTTCGAGTCCAGTTCCGGGCACCACTACACCCCTGTTTCAGGGGTGTTTCGAAACGGCCGCTAGTCGTTGCCGAAGTTCAGGCCGACGCGTGCGTGCAGGTGGATCTGCTTGTGATCCAGGCCCAGCTGCACGAGCGTGCCGTTCGTGAGCTCGAGCAGATCGATGACGTCGGTCGCGCCGTCCATCAGGCCCGGCATGGAACTCTGCTCGTAATTCGCCTGGAAGCGGTCGCATTCCTCCTGGACCGCCTGGTCGTAGCGCTGTCTGTCCGCCCCACCCAGGGTATTCGCGCGCTGGCCCGGGAAATCGCGTTGCAGAATCTCGCGCTCGATCCGAGGCCGTTCGGTCTGCCAATCGATATCGAGGACACCCTCGGCCGCCTTCGAGCGCGCCATCTTGCGCAGCGTGTCCCCCATCGCCATCGGATTCCACCAGGCGATCAGGTTCGCATTGGGCAAGCCGACATCGACCCAGGTCTTGAAGGCCGGCGACTCCGACAGGCGCGGGTTCGTGGCTCCACCGGTGTGGTAGGTCGCGAACATGTCCCCCAGCATGCGGTTCTCGTTGCTGATGATGAGATAGAGCGACGTACCGGTGTCCTCGAGCGTCGCGATGTGCCCGGTCCCGGGTACGAAGGGGTTCCAGTACTCGTGCAAGAGACCACCCCGAACGATCGTGAAGACCCCTTGGGAACCGGGCTCCTTGCCCTCCAGGGCGAACTCACGCTGATGTTGTTGAATCTCGTCGCGGATCTTGTCGATGCCGGGCTTGTTCTTGATCCAGAGGATCAAGGCCCAGGCAGGCACCGGCACATCGGCGAAGTTCTCGGGCCCCGTTTTGTCCGGCGGATAGTCGTAGTTGCGCATGCAAAAGGCGAAACGGTCGCGCAACGAAGCGGAGAGATCCTCCAGCAGCGGATAGATGTCGGCGTAACCCCACACGGAGCGCACCAGATCCTCGAGCAGGGCCAGGGTGTCCGGGTCCATCGAAGCCACCGCTTCGCGCATGAGCACACCGAGATCCGCGTGACCATAGACGAGCGCCCCCGCATCGGCCGGCACCCACTGGGCGACTTCCTTCATAGCGTTGCGTTCGAAGTCCCGCTCGCGGTACAGCGCTTTCTGCGTCGAGGTCAGAACGTTCGACGAGAGATCGCTGGTGAGGTCCAGGCGTATGTTGCTGCCAAAGCCCAAGGTCCCGGCCGCCTCGCGAATCGAAGCCAGCTGGAAGATCTTCCCGGCCATGGCCTCACCGAGCTCCTTGGAGTGTGGATTCGGCCAGCTGCCGGGCATACGCAGGCTCTCGGCCAGGGCACGGTAGTCGAGGTACATTTCCAGCTCGTCACCGTCGCCCTCGCGCTTCGAGATGTGATCGAAGTACTTGCCGGATTGCAGCAGTGAATCCGCGCCGTTCTTGTTGACGAGCTCGTGGCTCTTTTGGATGAACTCCGGCTTCGAGGCCAGTATCAACACGTCGTTCACGCGCGCCAGGTGAATGGGCCGTGTCAGTTGCCCGCCCGAGAGGGTCAGGCCCGCGGTTTCGCCTTCGTGCAGAATCGGTTCCGTCTTCAGGCCCTGGGCCTCGAGGCCGAACCCGCCTTGCACGATGCCAAAGCCCAGCTTGCCTATCCAGTTGGTGCGGGCATACACCGCCCAGTCGGCGGTCTCGAACGATGTGCCCGAGAAGTAGCCCGCGATGGCGAGGTCGCGACCACCCACGACGGACAAGGGGTCGACCTCGATCGGAAGCTGGGCCAGTACCGTGTCGAGCTCCTTCAACGAGGCCTCGATGTCCAGACCGGCGAGAAACTCCTGGTAGGCGGGCGTCTTCTGCAGCGCCTTTCCGAAGGGGCTCGCCAGGAGCCCGTCGACGAAGACCGGCTTCGGGAAGGGATCGAAGTCCTCCTCGAGCTCGGCCTTGGCCAGGTAGAAATCGATATCGCGCGGGATGAGGCTGGCGACATCGCTCTCGTAGCTACCCTCCCAGGGATAGAAGAAGAATTGCCCGAAGGCCCACAGGCCCCCCAGGGCGAGGAGTCCCACGACGTACAGGAAGATCTTGAAAATGCGGCGCTTGGGATTCACGTGGGATTCATCGGGGGCACCAGACCGGGGCAGGCCCGGATGGGGCGCGGGGATTCTAGCGGGACCCCATGGAAGGGACGAATGGGGCTCCGTGTTTCTTCCACGGGCCTTTGGATCCGGTGATTTGGCGAGCCCTCCCCCGCGCTCTTGTTGCAAACTCTTCTCGCGATGACGATCAAACTCACCGAACGCGCCCAGAGGATCCAGCCCTCGATCACATTGGCCCTCGCTGCCCAGGCGAGCGCGATGAAGAAGGAGGGGCGGGACGTCATCAACATGGCCGTCGGCGAACCGGACTTCCCGGCCCCCGAAGCGGTACAAAGGGCGGCGGTCCGGAAAGTCGAGAGCGGCGACGTTCGCTACACCGCAGCTTCGGGCACGCTCGAGCTGAAGGAGGCCCTCGCGCGCCACCTGAGCGCTACCCGCAGCCGGACCTTCGGCGCCGATCAGGTCGTCATCTGTCACAGCTCGAAGCACGCCCTGACCCAGGCCATCCTGGCCACGGTCCAGGATGGTGACGAGGTTCTCTGCCCCCTCCCCGCTTGGTCGAGCTACTTCGACATCGTGGGCCTGGCCGGTGGCAAACCGATCCTCGTCGAGCCCAAGGAGAGGGGCTCTGTCCACCCGAACCTCGAGGGGCTGAAGGCGGCCGTCACCGAACGCACGCGCGTCCTGATGATCAACTCGCCGAACAACCCCTCCGGCGTCGTGCTCGACACGAACGAGATCACGGCACTCGGTGAATTTGCAATCGAAAACGATCTCGTGCTCCTGTCCGACGAGATCTACCGCGCCCTCGTGTACGACGGCCCGGCCCCGAGCCCGGTCGAGATCGCACCCGAGATCGCTGAACGCACGCTGATCGTGGACGGAGCCAGCAAGGTCTTCGCGATGACCGGGTATCGAATCGGCTATCTGGCCGGGCCCGCCGGTCTGATCAAGGCCGTCTCGGCCATGCAGAGCCAGATGACGGGCTCGCCCAACGCCATCTCCCAGGAAGCCTTCCGGGTCGCCCTCGAGAAGGCTCCGCCGGAGACAGAGACGATGCGCACGGCCTTCGCGGAACGCCGCGAGATCATCTTGCACGGGCTGCAAGAGCTGGGCCTTACGACACCGCGGCCGGGCGGAGCCTTCTACGCCTTCCCCGACGTCTCGTCTTATCTGGACGAACGCGGCTCCGGCGGTTTCTGCGCGGACTTGCTGCAAGAGCACGCACTGGCCCTGGTTCCCGGATCGGCCTTCGGGCTCGATCACCATGTGCGGCTCTCGTATGCACTGGGGATCGATACGATCCAGGAAGCGCTGCGTCGGCTAGGTGAGTTCCTGGCGGCCAAGAAGACGACGTAGCTATCCGAGCCAGCCGGCTCGGTGCAGAAAGAGCCCCAATCCGAGCGCCACGGAAGCCGCGGACAGGGTTCGCGCGAACCTCGAGGGATCCACCTCGCCTACGAAACGGCGCAGGAGCGCCTGGGCGAACAGGACCAGGGGCACCCAGGCCACGAAGAAGCCCACTCCATACCCGGCAGCCGCCGCCTTGGCCAGGACCTCGCCCTCCAGGGCGTCCCCGAGCGCCAGCGCATTGGCCGCGCCAAAGAGCAGACCGAAGCCCAGCGCTTCCCAGACCACGCCACCGCGCCTGGGAGAGATGAGGTTCTCGACGCCGATGTAGGCGATAGAGAGTCCCACGGCGAGGGAAACAAGGCGTTCCGGATAGTCGATCACGTCGAAGGCGCCGAGGACATACGTCACGAGCTGGGGCAAGAAAAAGGCAGCGAGCACCAGGCGTTCACGTCCATGGGCCAAGGACGCCAGGCACAGAACACACAAGAGCCCGAGACTCTCCAAGGCCAGCACGTGGGCCAACCCCGTGGAAAGAAACTCGCGAAGCACT
The DNA here is from genome assembly GCA_965662355.1 of Planctomycetota bacterium. GTDB lineage: Bacteria > Planctomycetota > UBA1135 > UBA1135. The sequence continues at coordinate 17,880 of CBFIHP010000012.1, forward strand.
TCGGGACGCCGGATGCGCGGCGCGACCACGGTGTGGCGTACATCCAAGCGCGAGAAAAAGAAGTCGATCGGCGCTTCGTCCTCGAAGGTAACGCTGGTGACATCAGAATGCAGCGGGTTCTCTTCTCGAAAGAACAAGGACTCGAGATCGAACCGCTCCAGCGCCCCGTGATTCGAGCGATAGCGCAGCTCGGCATGCATCCACTGGAGAAAACTCGGCCCGACGAGCGGCTCCGGTAGGAAGCGCAGCCCTTCGAGGTGTCCCTCGAGAACCTCGGCTTTGGAAGCTGAAGCGTCGTCCTTCGCTGGAACGGAAAGGACGAAGCGCAGCCGTTCGACCAGGTACGACTCGATTTCCTCGTGGGCCGCGTCGAGCTCTCCCTGGGACAGCTCGAGATTGGTATCGACATCGATCCCGTCGAGGACCTCGATCAGGCTCAGCGATTGAAAGCTGATGCCGACCGTGGCGTGATTCTCGACGATCTCGATGCGCGTGCGACTGAGCGAATCGGGGTGGAGAATGGCGGATCCCGGGGACCCGGCGAATAGCAAACCCGCCGTCGCGCAGAGCCCGAAGGCGCTACTAACCAAAGCGCGGAGCCTCTTCGATGCGGTACACGTTCGAAGCTTCCGGAAATTCGGCGATAGCGACCTCCTGAATGCGCTTGAGAAGTCCAGCGTCGTTCGTATCCGCAAAGCAGTAGAACTTCCACAGGTCACGATAGGAGCGTTCGAGATCCGCCAAGCGCGGCACGTGCTCCGAGTAGTGCGACAGGGGCCGAAGCGTCTTTTCCCCCGGCCACAGGACATGGGTCTGCGCTTCCTTCAATTGCATCTTCGCCGAAGGACAATAGACGAGGAACTCGATCTCGCGCCCGGTAGCGAAGCGCACGAGGTCCGTCACACGCTCCTCGAGGGCCGCCCGCTCCTTTTGGGCCCCGGGCGAGAAGTTGCGTTCGACGAGCTCCTGCTGGGCGGCTTCGTTCGCGTAGCGCGGAAAGACACACACGCGCTTCGGCAACCTTCGTTCCCGCAAACAACCCATGAGGTGGCGGATACGCTTGCTGACCACGGCGTCGCCACGTTCAGCGCGCCCCTCGAGCAGATCGACGACCGAGGCATCGGTCTGATCGTAGAAATCCTCCTCGCCGACGAGATCCGCATTGCAGGCCAGCTCGACCGCGCGGGCCATCAGAGCGCCGGCAGAGACCTTGGCGTGGTGGTAGTAGACCCGCTCGGAGAAGTAGTAGCGCGCCTCGAGCAGGCGAACCACTTCGCTGAGAATGTCCTCGCGCAGGAGGTCGCGCTTGGTCAGGTCGATGTAGAGGTTTCCGCTCTTGCGATCGATGCGGAAGTAGTTGACGACGCGCGGGTCGACACTGAGATGCAAACCGGTGAAGTACGCGTCGCGCTGGAGGTAGTCGAGAATGTCGCACGAGATGGTGTCGGCGAGGATCTGGCTCCAGTAGGGCGGCACCTCGGCCCCGCCCTCCTCCTCGCCCTGGGTCGCCAGTAACGTGTTCAGCACGTCGCGGCGCACACCGAAGCGCTCCAGCAAGCGTCCCAGCTCGCTCGTCTTGCTAAGAACACGCTGGAAGCGATACGCCGAGTCGTGTCGACGGAAGAGCCCCGTCTGGTCCTCGATGTTGTGACCGAAGGGGATGTGGGTGACATCGTGGATCAGAGCGGCCAGCCGAATGATCCGCGCCTCCTCATCCCCCACACCGAGGCACTCGCGAGGTGCCAGCTCTGCGTTGCGTTGAATCGCCTCGATCATGCGCGACGCCATGTGCACGACACCGATCGAGTGGTCGAAGCGCGTGTGCACGGCCCCCGGATAGACCAGGTTCGCCATGCCCAGTTGCTTGACACCGCGCAACCTCTGCATGGCGCGCGTGTCGAGGACCGACAACTCCTCGTGGGTGAGGTAGATGTCGTCGTGGACCGGGTCGCGCAGGACGCTGTAGCGTTTGGAAAGAGACATGCTCGGTATCAGGGGGGCGGGAGTTTAGCCGCCACGGCAAAAGACGCGAGTCCCGGGCCACAGGAAAGGGCATCATTCCCCACATGCATTCTGCGCGATATGAGCTGCTCGTGCCGAAACCGCACGAAATCTCGCCTGTCGAGGGCACTTTCGAACTTCCGCGAATCGTCGGTCTCGCGGGCGGAAACCACGTGCCAGCGCGGGCCAGAGAGCGACTGGCCGCGGCCCTCGAACCGAACGGCCACACCTTGGTCGAACCCGGAGGCGGAGCACCGACCCTGCGTGCGAGCCAGCGTGAGATCGAAGGCGGCCCCGAGGCCTATGAGCTCGAGGTCACGCCGACCCACATCCTGCTGGTGGCGCAAGCCCCCGCCGGTTTCTTCCATGGGCTCGGAACCCTGGCACAGCTCGTTTCCATGCAAGCGGGAGCGCTCCGGCTCAACTGCGTGCGCATCGTCGACGCACCGGGCTTCCATGTCCGCGGAGCCATGCTCGACATCAGTCGCAATCGCGTGCCGACGATGGCGACGCTGTTCCACATCGTCGAGTTGCTTTCAAGCTGGAAGTACAACCAGCTACAGCTGTACACCGAACACACCTTCGCCTATGCGGGGCACGAAGATGTTTGGCGGGATCAAGATCCAATCACGCCCGACGAGATCCGCGAGCTGGATCGCTACTGCACCGAGCACTTCATCGAGCTGGTGCCCAATCAGCAGAGCTTCGGGCACATGCACCACTGGCTGCGCCATGCTCGCTACAAGGACCTGGCTGAGGTGCCGGAGGGCGTCGATCACCCCTTCGGGTTCACGCCCGAACCGTTCAGTCTGAACCCGAACGACCCGCGCGCATTCGCCTTGCTGGAGGATCTATACGACCAACTGCTCCCCTGCTTCTCGTCGAACGAATTCAACGTCGGCCTCGACGAGACCTTTGACCTGGGCCTCGGGCGCTCGGCCGAGGCGGTGAAGCGCGACGGGGTCGACGGGGTCTATCTGAGCTTCTTGAAGCAGGTTGCGAAACGGGTTCGGGCACGCGGCAAACGCATGCATTTCTGGGCGGACATCGTGCTGAACCACCCCGAACGTGTGGCCGAGCTGCCCGAGGGTGTCGTCCCCAACCTCTGGGGCTATGAAGCACACCACCCCTTCGACAAGGAGTGTCCCCACGTCGCCTCGTTCGGCCTCGATTTCATCGTCTGCCCCGGAACCAGCAGCTGGCAAACGATCGGCGGGCGCCTCGACAACATGCGCGGCAACATTGCGAGCGCGGTGCGGCACGCGAAGGCGAACGGCGCGCTGGGCCTCCTGATCACCGACTGGGGTGATCGCGGGCACTTGCAACCGCTACCCGTCAGCTATGCCGGCTGGTTGACCCACGCTGCCGCCGCCTGGAATCCGGCGGCGAAAGCCCTCGAAGGCCAAGAACTCGCCGAGCTTCTCTCGCAGCATGTCTTCGCGGATCCGACAGGCTGGATGGGTCGAGCTTGGATCGATCTCGCACGCGTTGGCGAAGCGGTGGGCCTCACGCTTCACAACGCCTCTCCTCTGTCGATCCTCCTGACGAAAGCGCCGGAGCCCTTCCCGTGCACAGAGCTCAACGAGCTCACGGTCGCTGGACTCGAACGCGCGGAATCCATGCTGGGTCAGGCGGTGGCGGCGCGAGGCGAACAGGCCTCCCAGGCGGGGGACGTCGATCTCCTCCTCGCGGAACACGCTTGGTGCGAACGGACCATGCGCTTCGCGATCGAAATCGGCCGCGAACGGCTGCGCAAGCCGGGACAGCTAGTGGAAATGAAACCGGAGCTACGCGCGCGGTGGAAGGTCGAGGTCGACGAAATCTCGAGAGATCTGCAATCCTTGTGGGTGAAACGTTCTCGCCGCGGCGCTCTGGAGGGCTCGCTCGAGTGGTTCTCCCGCATCACGCGTGCGTTGTGAACCCCGGTCTGGGATAGCCGCTCTCGGGGCGTTCCTCGCAAAAACGAACGAGGTCGGTCAGGGTCGTGTTCACGAGCTGCTGCAGAAACTCCGACGCGGTCACCTTCCAGAAGTTGTGCATCGGACAGGCGCGTTCATCGGTGCATTCACTTTGACCGAGAAAGCACTGCCCCGCCCGGCCGAGGTCTTCCTGGGAATCGACGATCTGGTACAGCGAGATCTGTGACGCCGGCACCGCGAGCCGAAAGCCTCCGTTACGGCCTCGCTGGCTGACGAGCAGCCCACGGCCGACCATCTGCTGCAGGACCTTGCCCAGGAAGGGTGCGGGCACACCTAGTTTCTCGGCCATGTGCCGGGCCAAGAAGAATTCCCCATCCGAGGGCCCTGACATATGAGTCATGGCTCGAATGGCGTACTCACTGGCTCGGCTGATGGGTTGCAAGACGGGCTCTCGGTTCCAGGCGGACCCCGGCGTCAACTCCCCACACCTGAAGCCAGGCCGGGGGAGGAGAACCCAGGGGAGTCGAAGGTTGCCAATCCTAATGCCGGGTTCCGCTCCGACCCAACCGATCCTGGTACGGTGGCGGGAGAAAACTAATGCAGAGTTTCCTCGAAGGAGCCTCGGGGGCCGGAGCACTATGCTCCCGGCATGCGCCCCGTCCCTCCCCAAACTGACTACTCGGCTGACCTGGCGGTCCGCAATCGCATCCTGGACGGGGATTCCGTGGCCGCGGAGGCTTTTTTCCAGCGCCACCTCAACGCCCTGTACGAATTCGTCCACTACCGGGTCGGGGGGGATCGCTCCCTGGCCGAGGACGTCGTGCAGGACACGTTCCTCGTCGCTCTGGAGCGATTGAGGGCCTTCGACGGGCACTCGTCGCTGCACACCTGGCTCTGCGGGATCGCCCGGAACAAGATCCGGGCTCACCGACGGAAACGCCGGCCGGCTCTGGTCGAGGACCTTCTGGCAGCGTCGGATTCGGAAATCGACGCCATCCTCTCCACGGTCGAGAGCGAGCCTCTCCCGGATTGGGTTCTCGAGAAGCAGGAGACCCAAGAGCTCGTCGGGGCGACCCTTTCCTCGCTACCGCCGGACTACCGCGAGGTCCTCGTCGGCAAGTACATCGAGGGCAAGACCGTGGCCGAGATCGCCCGCAATCGCGGAGCCCAGGAGAAGGCCGCGGAGTCGACCTTGCACCGAGCTCGCCTCGCCTTCGGGAGGGTCTTCTCGCTGCTCGCGAAGAAGCGCGGAGGATTCTCGTGAGTCCCGATATTCGCATCCTCGAGCAGAACCTCGAACGCTTGCTTCTGCGAGCCTACGTACCGGTTCTGCCCAAGCCCGCCTTTCGCGACGAACTCGGCACGACCTTCGCCATGGAGGTGCTCAGGCTGGGACGAACGCGTCTGGACCCCAGCACAACTCGCTCGGGCCCGAACCGATCGCGACTGCCGCTGGCCATCGCCGCGGGGTTGCTCGGGCTCTTGTTCACTGGCTGGAGTCTCGCGAGCTTCTTCGGCGATTCCGAAAAGCTGGCTCCACCGCGCAGCTTCCTCGCACAAGGTGATGTCGCCATCTATACCGATCACGGCCCGTGGCGCCGTGCCGAGGAAAAGGAATCCAGGGACGGCATCGAATTCCTCACGGCACATCTGCGATTGCTGACGCCGGAGCAGGATCGCGACACGAAAGGCACACGCATCCTGGCGGATGAATGGACCATCGAGGTCTTCGCGAATAGCGAGCTCTCCCTACAACAAACGCGCGAGGGGTTACGCGTTCGCCTCGTGAACGGTTCGGCGCAGGTGGTCTCCACGGACGGGTCCGCCCTCGAGCTGGAACCCGCAAGTACACGGTTTCTCCCACGAGCCTCGCTCGCGGGCGCAGAGACAGATGCGCTATCCGAGCAGCCCGCGGTCGCGGTCCGCGAACCGAGTGCTCGGACATCGACCGAAGACATGGATAAAGACCCGCAAGCCGATGGCTTGCAGGGGCGGGTCATCGATGCAGAAACGAAGGCACCGATCACGAAGTTCCGTGTGGCCCTCCTGGAACCCACGAACCACCAGCAGTTCTACGCGCCCTCCGTGCAGGACTTCGACTCCGCCAACGGCGTGTTCCACATCACGGAGATCCCCGCCGAGGAGCGTTTCGTGTTCGTCCATGCCGAGGGCTACGCCATGTGGGCCCTGGGAGCGAACGATCTCCGCACACTGTCCGCGCTCGACGTGCGGCTCGAGAGAGGCACCACCATTCGCGGGCGCGTGATCGATGGGCAGACGCAGCTGCCGATCGCGAATGCGCTGGTCTTCTCGGAAAAGGACGCTCCGACCGAGAACCTCCCCTTCCAGGGAGTGGACAAAGAGCTCTGGCTGCCGGTGAAGACCCGCACGCTCTCGGACGGCACGTTCAAGCTCGAACACTCCTCGATGGGCACGCACAGGATCCGGGCCAACAAGCCGGGCTACGCGGTCGGCTGGGGAGATGACGTCATCCTTCGCGAGCGCGGAAGCGTCGACCTCGGGAACCTGCAGCTCGAGCGGGGAGGGTCGATCTCCGGGCACGTGACGCAGGAGGACGGCTCGGCATGGATAGGCGCCAGGGTCATCTGCATGACCATGAAAGCAGATCAGCGAACCATGCACTTCGGCATGGCCACCACCGACGAGCAGGGCAAGTACGAGATTCGAAACCTCCCGCCGATCGTCCTCCTGGCGGTCCTACCCCGCGGCAACGACACGCCCTGGGTGCGCCCGCTCAACGTCTCGAGTGGGCAGGAAACGACCATCGACTTCCTCCTGGGCCGCGAAGGAACGCGCGTTACCGGGATGCTCTTCGACGCGGCCGGCCGCCCCGTCCCAGAGCAAAGCCTCGGTGTCTTCGACGCCGCCGACCTCGAAGAGGGATTCAACGACCACTGGGTTGCCACCGCGACGAACAACCAGGGACAGTTCACTCTCGAGAGGGTCGTGCCGGGCGAGTATGTGGTCTATCTCGTGGACGACTCGGGGATGGGCTTGCGCCTGGTGGATCGTTTCACCGTCGCTGGCGAACCGGAGAGCCTGTACCACGAAATCCGCCTGGAGAAAGGCATCATCCAGGGAGTCGTTCGAGGTGCAGCCCTCGGTACCCCCGTGGCGGGAGCCATGGTCCAGATGCTGTACCACGGAGACGAGCGGACCGAGTTCGCTGGATACCAGACAACGCGAGCGGATGGCAGCTATCGCTTCGATGGACTTCGTGCGGGTGTCTACACCGCCACAGCGGTCCCCTCGACAGAGCCCTCCACACTCCTCGGTCACGAGCGTGTGGAAGGCATCATCGTCGACGAATTCCAACCCAAGTACGTGCAGGATTTCGAACTGGGAGAGGGATGCGAAGTGCTTCTGCGGGTGATCGATACCGATGGAAACCCACTGCCCTATGCCGACGCCCACCTGATCGACAGCGACGGAAACGAGGTTTCCTTCTCGCCCATACCGGTGACCGATGAGAGCGGATTCTACCGCGTGCGCGGAGCTCGTCCCGGGTCCTATCGGGCCTCGGCGCGCCTTATCGGTCACCGCACAGAGAAAGCCCCTTCGATCGAGTGCGAGCACGGCAAGCCTGTGAGGGTCGACGTCGTACTCGCACCTCTATCCCCCGATCCATCTCGGCAAGACCGACAACAAGCCCCCGAAGACTCCCAAGATCGATGAAAGATCCCATCACACTCGTCCTCGCCGCGGTCACAGCGGTTGGCGCAGGTGTCGCCACCGCATACGTCGCACCTGCATCGCAAGCCAAGCATACCTCTGAGGAAGTCTCGCGGGCGGAGATCGAAACCCTGGCCCAACAAGTGGCCACGGCCCAGACCACCCTGGATGCGCTCTCCCTCGAGATCGAGGCATCGAGGGTTTCTCTGGGTAACGCGCCCGCTCGCACTTCCGTCGGCGGCGTCGACACAGCCGTTGCGCGCTGGATGGAAGAAAACCTCGAACAGCGCCTGCAAGCTGCGCAGGCCTTCGACGCCGATGGCGCTTCGCAGAAACGCGCCCGTGCAGCTCGCCTCGTCGAAGACTTGATTCTGGGCGAGCCGACCTACGAAGAACAACAACGCCTCTGGAAAGAGCTCAACGAGCAAGGCTTGCTCGATCTCTTTGTCCTGGAAATGGAGAAGCAGGCTGCAATCGACTCTTCCGACCCCGACCTGTGCAACATGCTGGGCGAGACCTACTTGCAGAAGTCCTTCGCCATGGGTGTCGGGCCGGCATCCATTGAATGGGGTGAGAAAGCCGACAAGGCCTTCGACCAGGCACTGGAAGTCGACGACGAACACTGGGAGGCACGCTTCAACAAGGCCGTATCGCTCTCGAACTGGCCCGCTTTTCTCGGCAAGTCCGGCGAGGCCATCCGGCAGTTCGAGATTCTCGTCGCCCAACAGGAAACGGGCACGTCGCCCGGAGGAGCCTACGACCAGACGTACTACTTCCTCGGGAATATGTACCAGCAAATCGGCGAGAGCGAGAAGGCCCGGGTCATCTGGGCTCGTGGCAAGGCGCTGTTCCCGGATTCGATACCGCTCATCGAGCAACTCACGGAGCAAGACTAGGTCACGCCATGAAGATCGTCTGGATCCTGCTTCTTTCCTCGGGACTCTCGGTCTCCTCGCACTTCCTGATGCGCGGCCTGCGTTCGGATACGGCCAGAGGCGCCGAGCGCACGGGACACGCTGCGAATGCGGGACGACAGGAACTGGCTCGCCTGCGGGACCAACTCGCCCAGGTGGAGAGGGAAACGAAACGGGCGCGCAAGGGCGTCGCCCTCGTGAAGGACGGCGCCCCCTCGAGCACCGCTTTCGATAACGCGACCACCACGGAGGAAATCGAGGCTGCTTTCGAACGATACCTGGCCGCGCGCGCATCGACCTCAACGCTGGATGCGCCGCCTACGCCGGACGCCATGGAAGCGATCCCCATCCCGGACATCGCCACCATGCCGATCCAGGACATCCTGAAGCTCTTCCACATCGAACAGTTCGGCCAGACAGGAGCCGAGCGACTCTTCCAGGCTCTGCGTGACAACGGGCGCATGGATGAGTACGTCGAAGCCTTGCAGGCCGAGGTCGACAAGGACCCCTCGAACCCGGAGCTACGGACCGCCCTCGGCATCGCCTATTTACAGAAACTCTTCGGAGCCACGCCCGGTCCCGACTCGGGGGTCCTTGCCATGAAGGCCGACATGAGCTTCGACAAGGCCCTCGAACTGGATTCGACAAACTGGCAAGCGCGCTACATGAAGGCCGTCTCCCTCTCCAACTGGCCCGCCTTCCTGGGCAAGACCGGCGAGGCTATCGCAAACTTCGAGACGCTGATCACCCAACAAGAGACGGTGGACTCGCGGCCGGAATTCGCACAGACATACCTCTTCCTCGGCAACATGTACCAGCAAATCGGCGAACCCGAAAAGGCACTTGCCGTCTGGCGTCAGGGCCATGACCTCTTCCCGCTCTCCGCGGAGCTCCAAACGCAACTGGGGCTTCTCGAGGAGGACTAGCGATACGAACCGCCCGGGTGGTGGGTATGATCCCCCGGGTGAACCGATACCGGATCCTACTTACCCTTCTCCTCGTCGCCCGGCCCGCCTCTGTGCTCTGCGGTCAGGAGATACAGCTGGAAAGCACGCGAACACGCTTTCGCACCAGCGCCGAGTTTCTCGGGGTCCCGGGCGAAGACATCGGACTCCTGGGACTGCACTACGACTGGCTGGAGCCTTTCGAGGATTGGAGCGATCTGTACCTGGGCGTCGGTGCTTACGTCTCGGTCACCGGAGCGCGAGGTGGCTTTCAATCCGCGGGGTTCAGCGCCGGGTATGCGAAAGAATTCGTGCACGATTTCATGATCGACGCGGGCGTCTACTTCGGCGGTGCGGGAGGTAGCGGCTCACTCGGCGAACACCAAGGTATGGCGGTGCGGGCCCACGTGGCCCTCGAACGTGCGTTCGGGTTGCTTGGCGTACGCATCGAGGCCGCTGCCATGGATGTGGCCGAAACGGACATCGAGTTCGAAGACGTGCACCTCTCCATCGGCTTGACCAGCGCCTCCGAGTTGCTTCTCGCGCACGAGCGTTATCTCAACGAAAGCTTGCCGGAGAACGCCATGGTCGAACGGACGATCCGCACCAGCCTGCGCTACACGCGCCTCTCGCCGGACAGCGGTGCTCGCACAAGCACGGGGGATCGCTTTCGTTCCGACATCCATCTGGCCGGGCTCGGCCTGGACTATTTCCTGGGTGAACATCTCTTCGTTCCCTTCCAGCTCTATGGAGCTGTGGGAGGCGAGGTGGCGGGGTTTTCCACCGCCCTTGTCGGACTCGGCGGCTCCTATCCGCTCGATCGCGAGGGTCGCTTCCGACTCGAGGGCACGATGTCGGTCGGTGGTGGTGGCGGCGGCGGGCTCGACACCGGTGGCGGCTTCCTCTGGGAGGCCAAGGCGGCACTCCACGCGAGCGTGACCGAGCATCTCGGGCTGGAGCTCGCCGCGGGACACTTCGACTTCCCTGACGGCAATCTCGAAGGAGCCGAATACTCCGCCAGCCTGACCTGGACGGTGCACCCCTACGAGCTATCCCTCGATCAACCCCGCTCGAGCCTCGAAACCCAGGGGCTCTCCGACGACGACGCCGAGGTTCGCCCCTTGCGTGTCTTCGCACTCAACAAGATCTACATGCCACCGCGCAGCGCAAAGAAAACAAACGGCGACAACATCTCGACCGCCAACCTGCTCGGCATCGGCATCGAACAACCGATCCTCGACGACTTCTCGCTAACCGCCTCGGCCTACACCGCCTGGGACGGTGCCATCGGCGGCTACTCGGAAGGCCTGGTCGGTATCGCGTACGAATATTTCCTACCCGATAGCAAGGAACACTCCTTCCTCATCCGCGGCGAAGTCGGCGCGGGCGGAGGCGGAGGCGTCGACGTCGGTTCAGGACTCATCTACTCCGCAACAGCCGGATACCGCTATCACGTCACCGACAGCGTCTTCTTTCAGGGCGAGATCGGCAAGCTAGAGGCCGACCGCGGAAGCTTCGAAGCGGAGTCCTGGCAACTCGGCATCGGCGTCGATCTGGGACGAACGTACGCGCGGTAGCGATACGGTACCGTATCGTTCAGCTGGGCAACCCATTCGCCAAGGCATCCTCGATCGCATCACAAAACCGATCCAGCTCGCTCTTCGACGTAGCGATGGCCAGGTGATTGGCAGAGCATGGGCTAGCCGTCCCCTTGGGTACATTTGCAGCACGGGTCTCGAACGCAAAATTCTACTCCCTGGAGTCGATCGCGCTGGTATTGAAACCGTACTGTAGAGCCTGAAGTCTCCGCGGCGAGATTCAGCGCCGTGTCGAAGCTAGAATCCCCGTCATGAACGCCCTACTTCCTCGGCTGCTCCGCTCGTCCGCACTCCTGCTCCTCGTCTTCGTCGCCTGTCAGGCCTCCGAACCGAGAGCCAAGTATCCGACCACCCGCCGTGGAGATCAGATCGATGTCTATCACCAGAAAGAGATCGCCGACCCCTACCGCTGGCTCGAGGAGTACACGCCCGAGACGCTGAACTGGATCGAAGAGCAGAACGAGCTGTCCTTCGGATACCTCGGCGGCGTCCCCCAACGCGAAGCCATTCGCGAACGACTCGACGAACTCTGGGACTTTGAGCGCTACGAGATCCCGGTCCAAGAAGGTCCCTACACTTTCTATCGGAGAAACGACGGGCTGCAAAACCACTCGGTGCTCTACGTCACGGGGCCTGATGACAAAGAGCGCGCGCTGTTCGATCCCAATGCCTTGACCGAAGATGGCACGATCGCCCTCGCTAGCTACTTGCCTAGCCCCTCTGGCGAGTTCGTGGCCTTGGCTCTCTCTGACGGTGGATCGGACTGGCGCACGTGGAAGATCGTGCGCACCTCCTCCGGAGCCGAGCTGCCCGACCGCATCACGCAGAACAAGTTCGGTGGAGTGCACTGGGCCGCCGAGGATCGCGGGCTCTTCTATGCTCACTACGATCGTCCCAAGGCAGGTGCCGAGCTCCAGGAAAAGAACTCGCGACCGGACACCTACTTCCACTCCCTTGGGACGTCCGAGAACGCGGACGTTCTCATCCTCGCCCGCCCGGACGACGAACGCTTCAGTGCGCGGGTCGGCATGACGGATGACAAGCTGGCACTCGTCGTCACGCGCAACGAAATCGCGACGCGCAAGACCGAGATCGATCTCATGTTCCTGCCCAAGTCGGGCCCGATCACAGCCGGCTATCTGAAGCACCGCCCCGCTGGTGAAACCGTCATTCGCCTGATCAGCGGCTACGATGCCCAGCACCGCTACATCGGTGGATCCGGAAATCGCCACTGGGTCCTGACCGACCTGGATGCCCCGCGTCGACGGGTGCTCGAAATCGATTCGAGGAAACCGCAACGGGAGTTCTGGAACGAGCTCATTCCCGAGTCGCACGACACGATCCACAGCGGCAACGCCCTGGGTGGCAAGATCGTCGTCAACTATCTGAAGGACGCTACATCGAAGGTGCGCATCTTCCACGGCGATGGCCAGTTTGATTCCGAACTGGAACTTCCCGGACTCGGCTCCGTCTTCGGCCTGGCAGGCGACTGGCAGGATACGTCCAGTTTCTATTCCTTCACGAGCTTCACGAACCCGGGGTGGATCTATCGCCTCGACCTCGAACAGGGCAACGAACCCGAACTGTTCCGCAAGCCCACCTACAGCTTCGAGCCCAAGGACTACACTACCCAGCAGGTCTTCTATTCGAGCCTCGATGGCACGCGCGTCCCGATGTTCCTCGTCCACAAGAAGGATGTCGTGCGTAGCGGGGACAATCCCACCTACCTCTACGGCTATGGGGGCTTCAACATCTCCCTCACACCGCGCTTCAGCGTCGCAAACCTCGTCTGGATGGAGATGGGCGGAGTCCTCGCCATCCCCAACCTGCGCGGAGGGGGCGAATACGGCGAGGAATGGCATGCCGCAGGCACGAAGCTACAAAAGCAAAACGTGTTCGACGACTTCATCGCCGCTGCGGAATGGCTGACGCGCAACGGCTACACCTACCCGGAACGGCTTGCGATCGGCGGCGGCTCGAACGGAGGCCTGCTCGTCGGTGCTTGCCTGACTCAGCGGCCGGAACTCTTCGGAGCCGCCCTGCCCGCCGTCGGCGTTCTCGACATGCTGCGCTACCATCAATTCACCATCGGCTGGGCCTGGGCACGGGACTACGGCACGGTCGACGACCCCGAACAGTTCGAGGCGTTGCTCGCGTACTCACCGGTCCACAACACGAGGGCTGGCACGAAGTATCCCGCGACGCTCATCACGACCGCGGACCATGACGACCGCGTCGTTCCCGCCCACAGTTTCAAGTTCGCCGCCGCCCTTCAGAAAGATCAAGGAGGCAGCGACCCCATCTTGATCCGCATCGAAACACGCGCGGGCCATGGTGCCGGAAAGCCCACGGCCATGCGCATCGAAGAGGCCGCCGATCGCTGGGCCTTCCTCGTGCGTGAGCTCGGAATGGAACCCACGTTCGCAAAGCTCTAATCAAACGCTTCCAGCCATGGGTTCCAAGATCTTCGCCACTGCAGCCGTCGCTGCCATGCTCGCTTTCTTGTTCTGGCCGCGGGATCCCGACTTGCGCCACGATGTCTCTTCCGATGTGCAGACCTGCAAGCGCCACATGATGGCCATTCACAAGGGCCTGGTCAGCCAGGAACGAGCAGGAACGCTCGACATGAGTTCCGGCTACGCCATGCTCGGGGGACTGATCGACAAGGGCACCTGGAAGAAAACCGCGGAGAACATCCGCATGCTCACGTGCACGGGCCCGGGCGCGCACGCCATGCCCGACGATGCTTTCGCGAGTCCGGGCTCCTTCGACGCCACGAGCACGGCGTACGCATTTCGCAACCTGGCGGACCACCCCTTGTCAAAATTCCCGGCCGGTGGCGAAGACAATGAGCCTATCCTCGCCTGCGACAATGCCTCGGGAATGAACCACGCTGGGGTCATGAACGTCTTGTACACCGACGGCAGCATTCTCACCCTCCACATAGAACAAGAGATCGAACGCAAGCGTTTGCCCCCCGGTACGACGACGATCGCGGTGGGCACCAACTCCCCCATCGAAGCCCTGAAGAAGCTCCAGTAACGACACATGACCTCCACCACGGATCCCATTGTCATCGGTGTCGTGACGATTTCCGACCGCGCGACCTCCGGGGAATACGAAGATCTCTCCGGTCCGGCTATCGTCGAAGCCCTGAGCGACTACCTGAGGAGCGAATGCACCTACGAACGAGTCGTCATTCCCGACGAGGTCCCTCGTATCCAGGAAGCGATCCGGAACTTCGCCGAGGCCGGCTGCGGACTGATCTGCACCACGGGGGGCACCGGGCCGTCACCGCGCGACGTGACGCCCGAAGCCATGGACGGTGTTTGCGAGAAGATGATGCCTGGTTTCGGTGAGTTGATGCGCAAGGCTTCGCTGGACGCAGGCGTACCTACGGCCATCCTCTCGCGCCAGACCGCGGGCATTCTGAAGCGGAGCCTGGTGGTCAATCTGCCCGGCAAACCCGGATCGATCCGGGTCTGCCTGGATGCGATCTTCCCAGCGGTGCCCTACTGCATCGACCTCATCGGTGGGCCCTACCTCGAGGGAAACCCCGACGTTGTGGCGGTTTTTCGCCCAAAGAAGAAGTAATGCGCCCAGAGCTCGCCTTGAGTTACGGCGAAGGCTCGAGCCTGTACATATAATTGCCGGGCCCACGGCACGTTCCGCATGAAGACAGCACTCCACGTCGCGCTGCTTTGCCTGTTGGGCACAGCCCCCCTTGCACAGAACTGGCGCAATCTCAAAGTCTCGGACCAGCATCGCTCGGCACCGAACCTGATTCGCTGGCAACGACGGCTGTCCGACGCCGAGGCGCTTTCCCGGCGCACCGGGGTTCCGCTCTTGATCTGCGTGAACATGGATGGTGAGTCAGCCTGCGAAGCCTTCGCCCATCGCAAGTACAAGAACGAGACGTTTGCGAGACTCACCCGCGGCTTCGTCCCCGTGATCGCTTCTCCGACCCGACACAACTCGCGCGACTACGACGAGCGCGGTCGGCGTCTCGCGTGCCCCCGCTTTGGCACGGTCACTTGCGGCGAACACACTTCGATCGAACCGTACCTGTACGCCAAGTACTTCGAAGGCAAGCGCTACGCCCCGCGTCATCTGGGGATCTCTTCCACGGGCGTGAAACTGTTCGATCACTTCCTTAATCAGGATCTCTCCGTCGTGAACCGTTCGCTGGAGCAGCACGGCAAGTCCGACGCCGAGGTTGACGCCAGCTTCGAACGCGATGCCGTGGCACGGACGAAGATGGAGCGGGAGTTCCTCGTCGGCGACCAGAAGCAAAGGCTCCGGCTCCTCAGCCGGGCGCGCTCGACCAAACCGCCGCAGTTCGATCTGATCCGCCTGGGACTGCACGACGATTCCGACAGGGTTCGCGAACGCGCCGCCAAGTCGCTCGCCAGCTCGCTGGGGCCGGAATCCCTGGACCTCGTCTTCGAAGCCTTGCGCAGCGGCGCCGCCGAACAAGCCTCGAAGGCCCTGCGGCGCAGGCTGGCTCCGATAGCCAAAGTAGACGACACGGCGGCCAAGGCCTTGCGCATCCTCATCGGCCTCGACAACTCCTCGAAGATCGTCAACAGGAACGCCTGGAGCCGGGCCATCCGCCCGACAGGGTCCGACAACAAGCTGACACCCAGCGAAGGAATCGATGTCGCGGACATCGACCTCCTGCTCGAGAAGCTCGAGGAACTCGATCGTCAACAGAAGGACGTGCCCTCGCCCGAGCTCGAACAGGCAAAGGCCCGCGCACTGCTGGACATCGCCAAGGTGCGCATGGCGAAGGGATCCGATCCGACCTACTTCCTGATCGACGCCAAGTCCGCCGCGGAACGCGCCGAGGCTGTCGGAGCCGTCAGCTATCGCACCGCTGCCATTCGCGCGGAGGCCTCGTACCTGTTGTCCGAATTCGACGACGCCTTGAAGCTCGCGGCGCGCGCACTACCGAAGCACCTGAAGCTCGCGGCCGAAAAGGAAACCGCCGACCTTCTCGGTGTCTTCGCCCAACTACGCACGCGCGCCATCTATGAGGCGGAAGGCAAGGGCGAGGATTGGCCCTCCAGCTGGTTCAGTGATGCCCACTCGGCCTACCAGGCCCTGACCCTTCACCCCCACGCCACCGAGGCTCAATTCGCTGGCTATTCGAGCCTGCTCTCCTACTTCGGGCTCGAGCGTGAAAACGGCGATATCCTGCGGCGAGCCCTGGGACGCTTCCCGCTTTCAGGTGCTCTGCACCAGCAATTCCGCAGCCACGTCTGGCGCAGCGACGGCCCCTTCGGCCTCGAGCATGCCTACGAGCGCGTCGATCTCTCGCAACGCCCGGCGGCCTACACCTGGTTCCGTGCCTACGCCTCGATGGTCTACGCCGAACACCTGCGTCGCGTCGAGAAGGTGAACGAATCGCGCTCCGCATACGAACGCGCGATTCGCTTGTTCGAAGAGAGCAGCAAGCTAGAAGGCGCCTACGCCGAAAACTCCAACCACTTCATCGCCCTGGCCCTGGCCGAACTGGCCTTCCTGGCTCTCGAGCTCGAAGACCTGGTGACGAGCGCCGATCTGATCGGCAAGAGCTTCGAAAAGCGGCCCGAAAGCGCCAAGATCCCCGACGGCCTGGGCCGCTCGCCGGAGTTGATCTTGCAACGTGTCCTCCAGCAACTCGAGAAGGCCAAGCACACGGGCCAGGTCGAACTCCTGAAGCAACGCGTCGAGAAGGTCAGCCCGGGGTACTGGGAAGCCTAGCGTACGAGGGTGGCTCCCCCGCGGGAGCACGAACGGAACGAGGACTACTCCCCGAGGCGATAGGTGATAACCGTCAGGTCATCCGGCTTCGAGGGATGGTTGCGATCCCTCTTGTTCATGCGCTCGAGACAGGCCTCGATCAGATTCTTGGTGCACGTGCCGATGTCGTTGTCACGAAGATGGGCCGCGACCTCTTCGGGCGTGAGGTTGTCGAACAGCCCGTCGCAAGCGATGACGACGGTGTCGCCGACGACCAGGTCGATCTCCATGCCCATCTCGATGCGCATGTCGGGGATGCCGACCACGTTGAAGAGCAGGTGGCGATCTTCGTGCACCATGGCCTGGCGCTCGTCGAGCAGGCCCATTTGCACGGCGTAGCCCGTCGGTGAGTGGGACACCGTCAGGTGCTTCACCTGACTATCGCTTCCCAGAACGAGGATCTGGGTATCGCCGGCGTGGTAGGGCCGCAGCTTGTTGCCGTGGATCTCGGCCACAGCCACGGTGGTTGCCGCGCCGATTCCCAGTTCGCCGATGGTTCGATTGGCAAGCTCGATGCCCTCGAGGATCCCCTCGCGAAGCGAATCCCGGGACTCCGCGCTCCGCCCGAGCGTTTCGCGTAGCTTATTGACCGTGATACGGGAGGCCTGGGCACCCCCTTGAAGTCCCCCGGCGCCGTCAGCAACGACCAGAACCGCGCTGGAGCTGTCGAAGGGAATCAGGGCCGCAGCGTCCTCGTTGACACCCTCCGAGGAGGGTGAACTCATCGAGAACACGGTCGCAGTCCCTCCGTAGAAGGCCAGGAGCTCGATTTCGCCCATATCGCGTTCGAAATAGAGCTTGGCGTGCTCGGGGCTGTACGTGTGCAGGCTTTCGGTTCCTGTCATGCTTTTGCCCCAAACGAGGCGGTGACACCGAGCGTAAGGGCAGAATCGATCGTGGGCTACCCAAACTTCGTGCATCGGCGCAAGATCGGGCAGCCTCGACGACATGAGCCCCTGGTGGCGAACGAGTCCGCGCATGTCCGCTAGAAAGAAAAGTACAGCTCAGGAATCGAGCGACCACCCGGAGCCTTCGGGAAAAGGCCTCGGGCCCCTGTCGCGGGATGAATTCGCCCGCCTGTTCCAGGGCTCCGCGCGGATACTCTGGACGATTGCGGCCGGTGTGCTGGGATCGCCTTCGGAAGCCGATGACGTCCTCCAGGAGGCCTGCATCCAGGCCCTCGGACGGCTCGAGCAGTTCCAGCGCGGAACGTCCTTCCCGTCCTGGATGGGTCGCTTCGTCCGCAATGTGGCCCTGAATCACGTTCGCAAGCGTGTTCGGCGCGAGGTTCACGGGGCCTCTCCGTACAGCGCCGCGACCCCCCTGGAGGAGCTAGCCGCCCGTTCCCCGGGGGTGATCGGGGGCGATCTGGCCCCCATCGACCCGCAGGGCAGGCTGCATGAAGATCAGGCGAGCTTCGATGACCGCTTGCTCGCCGAGCTGAAGGAGATCGCGGCGGTGCCACGCGCGTGTTTGCTCCTGCGCAGCCTGCTCGAGCTCTCCTACACGGAGATCTCCGAAGCTCTCGGCATACCGGAGGGCACGGCCATGAGCCATGTCCATCGCACCCGCAACCTGCTGCGGCAGCGGCTCGGCGTGGGAGAGACGTCCTCCGGAACGAACGGCCATGCCCGGCCAGTAAGTCTGGCCGAAGCGAAAGTCCAGCACAGTCGCAGCACTATCGACGCGGAGATCCGCTGATGAAAGACAGAGACAAAGTCCTGAACGACCCCATCGATGCCTCCCTGGCTCGCAGCTTTCTGGTCCCCGACGATCCGGCCGCGAAACTGACGCATCTCTTCGAAGAAGGGCCGTCCGAACCGGGCGCCGTGCTTCCACACGGATTGCGCCAGGGTTGGTGGAGACCAAGTCTCGCGGCCGCGGCGGCGGTGCTCTTCGCCTACCTGGTCTGGCACGAGGAGCGCTCGAAGCCACTGTCCCCCGCAGTCTCCGAGGATGTCGCGGAACTACCGATGCCCGTTCGCGAACCCGATCTGGCAACGCTCTATTACGAGATCTCCACCGCCCTCGATGATCCCTTCCTGTGTCCGACCCCCGAGGGATTGGCGAGCAAACTGGCTGACAACTACGACTGCTGTAACGAATTGCGCGTGCACCCCAACGTCACCGACCTACTCGAGGGTCCCTTCGATTCCGCCCAGTGGCCCAGTGGAACGATCCTCAGCGGCAAGGCCGGCGACAGCACGGCGATCTTGATCGCGGACCTCGATTCGACCTATCGCTGCTGCGTACGCCCACAGATGCCCGAGGAGAGCGAGCTCGAGGTCTTCACGATGCGTCTCGGAGACCTCCTCTTGACCGAGGTGACACCGTTGTCGGAGCCACGCCTGCTCGACTACTTCGCCTGGGGCGAAGAGCTGCGTTGAGACCTACAACGTGATCGCGCCGCGCATGTAGAGCACGGCATGGCCGGCGATGCCGACCCGGTCTCCGCGTTGCGTGCACCAGAGCTCGCCGCCCCGGGCCGAGATCTGACGCGCGCGAAGTGTCGCCTGACCGAGGCGCTGCGCCCAGTATGGCGTCATGACGCAATGCGCCGAGCCCGTCACCGGATCCTCGAAGACGCCTGCTTGGGGGGCGAAGAAGCGCGATACGAAGTCCACATCCGCTGCATCCCCGGGAGCCGTGGCGATCACGGCCAGGGCATCATGTGCGAGCAACAAACCCTCGTCCGGCGCCAGAGAAGCGACCTGGCTCTGGGTGTCGAAGATGGCCATGTCGTAGCTGACGCTGCGAAGTACTTCCGTGGGACACGATCCCAGAAGAGCTTCGAATCTCGGTGTACTCGTCGGATCGAGCAGCTCGCCAGGTTGACTGGGAAAGTCCAGCTCGAAGCGCTCTCCAGAGCGAGTCACGACCAACGGACCACTGCGACTGTGGAAGCGGACCGAGCCTCCGCCCGCTTGCATTTCGTCCAGCACGACCTTTCCGGAGGCGAGCGTCGCGTGACCGCAGAGATCGACTTCCATCTCCGGTGTGAACCAGCGCAACTCGTACTCGTCACGCGCGAGCGCCTTGGGCACGAAGTAGGCCGTCTCGGACAGGTTGTTTTCCTTGGCGATAGCCTGCAAGGCGTCGTCCGGCACCCACTCGGAAAGCGGGCAAACTCCGGCCGGGTTGCCAGCGAAGGCGCGGCTGGTGAAGGCGTCGACCCAGTAGAAGGGAATCCGCATCGGCTAGGTGGCCGGAACGGCCGCTTCGCGTCTCTCGAAGGCGGTCTCGGTCAAGTCGAGACGCTGTGCGGCAACCCAGCGCCACGCGCTGTCTACGCTGATCGCACCTGCCGGAAAGTCCTCGAACACGCGCGCGTCAAGACGCTGAAGATAGACCGGTTCGGGCGTGAGGTGTTCGGGAAGGTCGTGATCCAACTCGCCCAGCAAGGGGTCGGGATGATCCGCGGATCCGAGGAAACCCAGCACGGCGCGGGCACTGGGAAAGAGCACGGAACTGGAGTGGTGACAGCTCTCGGTGTGCAGCTCGATCTCCGATCCGGTCGAGTCCGCGATCAGGAGCGAAAAACGTTCGGAGTCCTCGGTGACCAGGAAACGCGAACGCTCGTAGCCGTGTCGGCGAAGGGCTCCGCCGTAGACGGCTTCGAACCACGACGAGGTCTTGCGCATGTGGACCCACGATCCCGAGCGCGGGCCAGCGTCGGTCTCGATCTCGACCGCGAGGCGACACGAGTAATGGTCCGCCTTGCCGGTCAACGGCCCAAGGAGCGTGCCTCCGGCGCTCAGGCGAGTGAAGCGCAGCTCGCCCAAGACACTACCGCGCCAACTGCGCGGACATACTCCATCGGGAAGTTTCGCGGCGAGCGCGGAGGCGTCGATCTTGAAAAAGACCTGAACGCGTGAACGGACGTGCCGCCCTCGCCTCGCATGGGGGTTCGCACCGAAGAACATGGTGTGGGGACCGTCCTCAGTCTAGGTCACGCCAGGGTCCGGCGAAAGCCGTCACGACCGGGTCGTGCTCTGGGCAGTCGGGGCGGGACGGGCGAGGACCAGGCCGAAATCTCCGTTCGGAGCCTCGATCCAGCGCTCCAGGAGCATATCCGCCTGGGCCAACTGGCTCTCCACCTTGGTACGGTGAAACTTGCAGGAAACCTCTGTTCGTAGGCTCTCCCCAGCCTCGAAGCCGACCTCCAACCGAGCACGCGCGAGGCGGAAGCTGCAGGCCTCGCGTGCGACCAGATGCATCTCGATGCGTTCTTCTGTGCGATTGTAAAAGGCGTGGTGGTCGAACAGGTCGAGGGGGATGTCGCCGTCCAGCTCGCGATTGAGGACGACGAGAACGTTCTTGTTGAAGCGAGCCGTCACCCCGGCTGCATCGTTGTACGCCCGCTCCATGCGCTCCGTAGGCTTCACGAGGTCGACCCCCATCAAGAAAGCCTCATCCTCGTTCAGCATAGCGCGCACGCCTCGCAGAAATTCGATGCGGCGTGTCCCTTCCATGTTGCCGATCGTCGATCCGAGAAAGCAAACGAGCCGACGTCCATGCCTGGGGATGCGGAGCAGGTCCTTCTCGAAGTTCCCCACGAAGCCGCGGAACTTGAGCCACGGGTAGAGCGTTTGCAGATGGCTCGCTGTCACTCGCAAGGCATCCTCACTGACGTCGATGGGAGCGTAGATACAACCGCCGATGCCATGCAGCGCTTCCAGCAAGTGCTGGTTCTTGAGCGAAGAGCCCGCACCGAGCTCGACGATCTCCTCGGGGGCGCAGGCCTTGACCAGTTCGCCGGCGTATTGCTCGAGCAATGTCGTCTCGGCACGCGTCGGGTAGTACTCCTCGAGTCGGGTGATCTCATGGAAGAGCTCCGAGCCGCGGGCATCGTAGAGATACTTCGGGGACAGATGTTTCTCGCGCGCTTGCAGCCCGGCGCGAACACTCGACACCATCTCGCGCAGCCGTTCCGATTCGGTACCAATCGTCGAAATCGGTAATTGCACGCCCTCACCCCCTAATTTACGGCTCATTGCTTCTCCACTCCCCCGATTGGGGCGAGATTCTAGGACGAGAAGCTTCCCGTGATGGGATGGCCCGAGGATTTTTTTTTGAAAAGCTACTTCGCGTTAGGATCAGCGCCGTGAAACTAACGCCCCTCGCACTCCTTCTCTCGTTGACGATATCCGTGCACGGCCAGGATCGCATCACCGGACTCCCCCACGCCACCCGTTCTGAGGTCATCGCACGCCGTGGGATGGCGGCTACGAGCCAACCGCTGGCCACCCAGGCGGCGCTGCAAGTGTTGCAAGCCGGAGGAAATGCGATCGACGCGGCCATCGCCGCCAACGCGGTGCTGGCCCTGGTCGAACCGACGGGCAACGGCCTGGGTGGCGACCTCTTCGCCATCGTGTGGGAGGCCGGCAAGAACAAGCTCCATGGGCTCAATGCAAGCGGGCGCTCCCCCGCGTCGTTGACGCTGGAGCACTTCAAGCAGGAAGAACTCGACAAAATCCCGGCCTACGGGCCACTCCCGGTCACGGTCCCGGGTTGTGTCGATGGCTGGTTCACGCTGCATGCAAAGCTGGGCACGCTGCCGATGAAGGAGATCCTCGCTCCTGCCATTCACCATGCTCGCGAGGGCTTTCCCGTCAGCGAGTTGATCGCCTACTACTGGCAACGCAGCGAGCGCTTCCTGTCCGACTACCCAGGCTTCAAGGAGCAGTTCACACCCGCACCCAAGAAGGGTGAGATCTTCAAGAACGAGAACCTCGCGCGCACCCTCGAGAAGCTCGCTGCCGGCGGCCGGGACGTCTTCTACAAGGGCGAGATCGCAAGGACCATCGCCGAGTTCATGCAACGCAACGGCGGCTTTCTCAGTTACGAAGACCTCGCCGACCATCACTCGGATTGGGTCGATCCGGTTTCGACTAACTACCGCGGCTACGACGTGTGGGAGCTTCCGCCCAACGGACAGGGCATCGCGGCGCTGCAGATCCTGAACATCCTGGAGGCTTACGACATCGCCTCCCTGGGCTTCGGTAGCGCCGACTACCTGCATCTGTTGATCGAAGCCAAGAAGCTTGCCTTCGAAGACCGCGCGCGCTTCTACGCCGACCCTGACTTCAACACCATCCCCGTCGCCGAGTTGATCAGCAAGGACTACGCGAAGAAGCGCCGCTCGTTGATCGACACCCGGCGTGCAGCCCAACGCTATGTCGCGGGCAACCCAGCCCTCGAGGAAGGTGACACGATCTACCTCACGACCGCCGACTCCCAAGGCAACATGGTGTCACTGATCCAGAGCAACTACCGCGGCATGGGCTCCGGCATGGCCCCGGATGGGCTCGGCTTCATCCTCCAGGACCGCGGCGAGCTCTTCGACCTCGAGCCTGGCCGCTTCAATTCCTACGAGCCCAAGAAGCGCCCCTTCCACACCATCATCCCCGCCTTCGTGACCAAGGACGGCGCTGCCTGGATGTCCTTCGGCGTCATGGGCGGCGCCTTCCAACCCCAGGGCCACGTCCAGATTCTCGTCAACCTGATCGACTTCGGGATGAACCTCCAGGAAGCGGGTGACGCTGCCCGGATCTCCCATCAAGGCTCCTCCCAGCCAACAGGAGAGCGCATGGAAGACGGCGGCGCCATCTCCCTGGAGTCAGGCTTCTCTCCAGAAACGATCGCCGAGCTCGTCAAACGCGGACACGAGATCAAAGAACGGCGAGGCGTGTACGGCGGATACCAGGCCATCTACCGCGATGCCGAGACGGGCGTTCTATATGGCGCGTCTGAGTCGCGCAAGGACGGGCAGGCGGCGGGGTATTGAGTGTGAACGGTCGTTCAGGCCCTCCCCTGAACGCGCGTTCCGCCCGCAAACCTAGACGCGCGCTGCGGCGTTCTTGACATCAGCATCGATCATGTCGCCGACCTCGGTAGTCGCATGATCTCCGGTACCGACACCCTTCAAGCGGCCGCTCTGGAGCAACCCCGAGATGGAGCTCTCGATGGCCTGTGCGGCTTCCTTCTGCCCCAGGTAGTCGAGCATCATCGAGCCGGCCATGATGGCCGCGACCGGTGAGGCGATGTTCTTGCCGGCGTGCTTGGGAGCCGAACCGTGGATCGGCTCGAACAGGCTCACGCGGCCGGGGTGAATGTTGCCGCTGGCGGCGATGCCCATGCCGCCTTGGATCATGGCACCCAGGTCGGTGACGATGTCACCGAAGAGGTTGGTCGTAACCGCGACGTCAAACCATTCGGGGTTCTTGACCATCCACATGCACGCCGCATCGACGTAGGCGTGGTCGGTCGAGACGTCGGCATACTCCTTGGAGACCTCTTCGAAGACCCGCGTCCAGATATCGTGGGCGCGAACGGCGTTGGCCTTGTCGATCAACGTGACCTGCTTGCGTTTGTTTCGCTTGCGGGCGATCTCGAAGGCGAAGCGAATGGCCCGCTCGACTCCGGCGCGGGAGTAGACCATGGTCTGGGTGGCAATTTCGTGGGCTTGCCCCTTGTGGCAGAAGCCGTGCATGCCCGCATAGGCACCTTCGGTGTTCTCGCGGACGATGACCATATCGACGTCCTCGGGGCCCTTGCCCTTCAGGGGACACAGCCGCTCGGTGTAGAGCTTGATCGGACGCAGGTTGATGTAGAGATCGAGCTCGAAGCGCATGCGCGCGATGATCCCGTACTCGATCATGCCGACTGGAGCACGCGGATCGCCGATCGCACCCAGGTACACCGCGTCCATCCCCCTGACCTCTTCGAAGGCCTGGTCCGGGAAGATCTCGCCGGTCTTGAAGTAGTTCTCCGAACCGAACGGGTGCTCGGTCATCTTCAGGCCGAAACCGAAGACGTCCGCCGCCGTGTGCACGACACGAAGAGCTTCCTTGGTGACTTCCGGGCCGATGCCGTCGCCACCGATGACCGCGATGTTGTATTCCTTCATGGAAAGACTCTTCCTTGGACTAGGTTGCTTGAGAGCCGCCCTTAGACGCGACGGGCTCGTTCGAAGTTGATGAGGAGAACATGCCGGGCCGATAGGCAACGATCCTACCGGCAATGGCGGATGCGGCAACTGTCAGGGGCGAGGCAAGATACAGCTTGCCGGGGCCGCTACGTCCCTGGAAGTTGCGGTTGATTGCGCTGACCGTAACCTGGTCGGAGGTCTCTGAGACCCCGGGGCCACAACCGATGCACGCACCGCAGCCGGGGTTGATTACCTCGACCCCCGCTTTTTCGAAGAGCTTGAAGTAGCCCTTCGCGCGGGCGTAGTCGCGCACCGATGCGCTGCCGAACTGCACGACCATGCGGACGCCTTCGGCAACGCGCTTGCCTGCGGTGAGTGCTTCGCCGATGACGCACGCGTAGAAATCGAGGTCGCGCTCCTTACCCGCCGTGCAGGAACCAGCGTAGGCGATGTCGATCTCGACCTTGCCGAGGGATGCGATCCCGGTTCCATAGGTCGGATCGCCGGGTTCGGCGACCATCGGCTCGATGGCGGAAAGATCGATCTCGTGCACGCCACCGTCGTAGTGGGCGCCGGCGTCCGCGCTGACGAAGCTCTCGGTGATCGTCTTTGCATCGCGACCGGGGCGGCGTGCGGCCAGCCACTCGGCCGCGCGGGCATCACCCTCGCAGATGCCGGTCTTGGCCGAGCACTCCGTTGCCATGTTGGTCAGGGTGGCGCGTTCATCCATACCCAGCGAAGCCAATCCAGGCCCGCCGAACTCCATCACGCGATCCAGGGTCTCCTCACTGACTGCGTAGCGCTGGAGAATGTAGAGGATCACGTCCTTGGCAGTAACACCGTCGCTCAATTCGCCTTTCAGCTCGAAGCGAATCGACTCGGGAACCTGTACGAGCGTGAAGCCAGAGTAGATCAGACCCGCGTACTCGGTCGCTCCGACACCCCAGGCAAGAGCGTTGTTCCCTCCGCCCATGCAGGTGTGTGAGTCAGTGGCCTGGATGAACTCGCCGGGGTCGATGAACTCTTCACGCGCGACCTGATGGCAGATACCGGGTGAAACCCCGTCCTTTGCCGAGTAGTCGCGCACACCGGTGTGGTCCTGGAATTCGTTCTGCAGGTCGCGCAGAGTCTGAATTTGGTCGGCGAAGGGCGCCATCTTCTTGACGCCGGTGGCGTACAGGAGATGGTCTTCGAAGACCGCGAACTTGGAGGGGTTCTGCACCTCGTAGTCCGCGCCGTACTCGTTCGCGAGAAAGTAGTGCACCTGGGCCGTCGTGAACTCGTGGCTATAGCCCCCGTCCACCTGAACGAGACAGGAATCGCCAGGCTTCACCCAGAGGTCTTTTTGGTCCGCCCCGACCAGATGGGATGCCACGAGTTTTTCGGCCAGCGTCATCGGACGCCTCTCCGTCTTCGGGAGCGGGATTTCGATGTTGCCCGTGCGCACCTCGGCCGAGAACGGAAACAGCCCCCCCGCTTCCTGGATCGCCCGGGTCACCGGGTCGTAGCGCGATGTGAAGTCCTCCAGCAGGATCTCCTCGCCGGCTTGCAGGCGCTCGAGCTGCCCGTAGTCGCCGAGGATCTGCCCCAGGTTGATGTTGTTGCGTTCGTGGATCGGGGCGAACGAGGCTGCGATGACGAGCTCGATGCCACACCATTTTTCCGCCTGGGGCGCAGTTTCGCGACTGGAACCCGTGCCCTTGCGTTGTCCGGAAACGATGACCTGAAAGCCTCCGTCGAGAAGCGCACGCGTACCGAAGACGCGCTCGCCAGCCTCGTCCAGAAGGCCCGCGTAGGCATCGAGTGCCAGATCCTCGGGCCTGTGACGGAAGCACACCCACGCCGGCGTCATGGTGTCGGTGTTGATGTCATCCAGAAGGTCCGCCGGATTCACGTCCGCCATGCGCAGCGTAAGCTCGCCGCGCAATTGCTTTCGGATGAGTTCGAGGTCCTTCGTCAGGAAGAGAACCTTCTTCGAAGGATCGAGGCGCACGACGCGCTTCCCTCCTGCCTTGTTGTGGATCAGGTTGCCCAAGCTTGGCCTTTCGTGGCGTTGTTCACGCGCTCGTGTTCTCGATGAGCATGGCGATTCCTTGACCCCCACCGATGCAGGCCGAGGCAACGCCGTAGCGCTTGCCGCTGCGGCGTAGCTGATACATGAGCGTCAGGATCAAACGCGCGCCCGTGGCACCGAGGGGGTGGCCGAGCGAAATCGCGCCACCGTTGACGTTGACCTTGTCCCGATCGAGCCCGAGCTCTTTTTCGCAACCGAGATACTGGGCTGCGAAGGCCTCGTTGATTTCGAAGAGATCGACGTCGCCGAGCGCCATTCCCGCGCGATCGAGGCAACGCTGGATGGCGGGGACGGGACCGATGCCCATCTCGGAAGGATCGACGCCTACAGAAGCCCACGAGCGAATGATCGCCCACGTGTCGAGCCCGTCGGCTTGCGCACGCTCCTGGCTGGTCAGCACGACCGCGGCGGCGCCATCGACGATACCGCTGGCGTTTCCGGCCGTAACCGTGCCCTCCTTGCCGAAGGCCGCGCGCAGCTTCGAGAGCCCCTCGAGCGTGGTGTCGGGCTTGATGTGGTCGTCGGTGTCGATCGTCAACTCGCCCTTCCTGGTCTCGATGACGATCGGCGAGATCTCCTCGGCGAAACGACCTTCCTGAACGGCGGCAGCACCGAGCTGGTGGCTGCGCAGAGCGAATTCGTCCTGCTCTTTTCTAGTGACGTTCAAGCGCTTGGCGATCTTCTCGGCGGTCTGGGCCATGTACATATCGCACACCGGATCCTGAAGCGCCGCGAAGAGCAGGTCTTCCAGTTGGGGCTGTACACCGAAGCGGAAGCCCTGGCGCGCGCCGTGCAACACGTACGGAGCCTGGCTCATGTTCTCCATGCCGCCGCACAAGGTAGTCGAAGCGTCCTCGAGCTGGATCAGCTGGGCACCCTGAACGATGGCCTCGATGCCGGACCCGCAAAGACGGTTCACGGTAAGCGCAGGCGTTCCCTGGGCAGCGCCGGCCTTCAGACCCACATGGCGCGCGCCGTAGATCGCGTCGTTCGAAGTCTGCAGCGCGTTGCCGACGATGACGTGTTCAATGGACTCGGGATCGATTTTCGCCCGCTCGATCGCCGCCTTCGCGGAGTGAGCGCAAAGATCGATAGCGCTCATGTCCTTCAACTTCCCGAACCCGGGCGTGCCCGAGTACTCGCACATGGGGGTACGTGCGCCGCCGACGATCGCGATGTCTTTCTTCATGGCTTCTTCTAGGATTTGAGGCGACCCCAGGGATGGCTGGAACCGCGGCGGACGTTTGATTCGCTCGAAGTCCAACCTCGATGCGACAATGGGCGGGAGACGCTTCCTACTTGCCCTGGAAGTTGGGCTTTCGCTTCTCGATGAAGGCGGCCATGCCCTCGTGCATGTCCTCGGTTGAGGCAGCGAGTCCGAAGAGATCGCTCTCGAGGATCTCGCCCTCACGCTGGGGCATGTTCGAGCCGCGACTGATGGCCTCGATAGCGAAGCGCACCGCGATCGGGCCGCGCGAGAGGATGCTGTCGACCATTTTCATCGTCCCCGCCTCGAGTTCCTCGGGAGGGAAAATGCGGTTGATGACGCCGACGCGATGGGCTTCCTCGGCGCCGAACATGTCGCCGGTCAAGATCCATTCGCGAGCGACCGCCGGCCCCGCCACACGCGTGAGCCGTTGCGTGCCCCCGTAGCCGGGGATGATGCCCAGGGAAACCTCGGGCAGGCCCATGCGCGCCGTCGTGGCCGCCGTGCGCAGGTTGCACGCCAAGGCCAGCTCGAGGCCGCCGCCCAGGGCGAAGCCATTGACCATGGCGACCGTGGGCTTGCCCATGTGCTCGACCAGGGCGTAAACCTGCTGGCCGCGATAGGCAAGGTCCTTGGCCGAGAGCGGCGTCATCTGCGCCAGCTCCTTGATGTCAGCACCGGCGATGAAGGCCTTTTCCCCCGCTCCCGTGATCACGAGGGCGCGCACGCTCTCGGTCTCACGGCAGTGGTTGAACACCGTCTCCATCTCGTCGAGAGTCAGCGAGTTGAGCGCGTTCATCGCCTTGGGGCGATCGATAGTCATACGCGCGACACCATCGGCGACGCTGAACTGGATGTTCTTGAAATCCATGGCCTAGGCTCCGCGATCGATGGTGACCGCCGTGACCTTGACGGGAGAAACCGGCTTGGACCCTTCGCCACCGGACACGGTCGGGGCACTGGCGATCTTCTCGAGCGTGTCATCGCCGTCGATCAAACGACCGAAGGCGGTGTACTGCTTGTCGAGAAAAGCAGCGTCACCGTGGCAGACGAAGAACTGACTGCCGGCGGAGTTCGGGTCCCCACCACGGGCCATCGACAGCACGCCACGCGCGTGGTGCACGTCGTTGAACTCGGCCTTGATCTTGTAGCCCGGATCGCCGGTGCCCGTGCCGAGCGGGCAGCCGCCCTGGATCATGAAGCCCGAGATGACCCGGTGAAAAATGGTCCCGTCGTAGAAGCCCTTCTCGGCCAACGTCACGAAGTTCTCGACGTGGCCCGGCGCTTTGTCCGGGAAGAACTCGAACTTCATGGCTCCTTCGGACGTTTCGATCTGTGCAGTGATTCCGGTGAGTTCAGTCATTGGTCGTCTCCGTTCTAGGCTTTCTTGTCTCCGTCCCATTTGTAGAAGCCCTCGCCGCTCTTGCGACCGAGCTTGCCTTCCTTGACCTTCGTCCGAAGGACTTCCGGAATCGAGAACGCCGGTTCGTTCGGGAAGCGCTCGCACCAGCCTTCCAGGATGTAGAGAGTCGTGTCGAGGCCGACGTAGTCGGTCAGGGTGATCGGCCCCATGGGGTGACCGCAGCCGAACTGCATGGCGGCGTCGATGTCTTCCTTCGAAGCATCCCCACGCTCGAGCATCTCGAGAGCCTGGGTCATGTACGGCACCAAGAGACGGTTCACGACGAAACCCGGCGTGTCCTTGCAGGCCACCGGGACCTTGCCCGTCGCTTCCCCGAAGGAGCGCGCGGCTGCGAAGACGTCCTCGTCGGTGTTATCGGTGCGAACGACCTCGACGAGCCGCATCAACTGCACGGGGTTGAAGAAGTGCAGGCCGACGAAGCGCTCGGGGCGACCGGAAGCGTCCGCCATCTCGCCGATCGGGAAGGACGAGGTGTTCGAGGCGAAGACCGTCTCGGCCTTGCAGATGCCGCCCAACTCCTTGAAGAGCGACTTCTTGACGTCCAGGTCCTCGATGATGGCCTCGATCACGAGATCGCAGTCCGCCAGGCTGGCCTTGTCCGTCGAGCCACTGATCTTGCTCCACGCGGCCGCGCGGTTCTTCTCAGCGTCTTCCGGAGAGGCCTTGCCCTTGGCGACGGCCTTCTCGGCCAGCTTGGCGAGGCTCTTTTCGATCCGCCCCAGTCCCTTGTCGAGGAAGCCCTGTTCCGCCTCGACGGACACGACCTCGAAACCCGCCTGGGCAGCGATCTGCACGATGCCATGGCCCATCAGGCCACAACCGACGACGCCAACCTTTTCGATCTTCATGTGCTTGTTTCGTTCTTTTCTATGGGGCTTCGAAGGAGCTTCGGACTCAGGCGCGATGGAAGGCCATCGCCATGCCGAGTCCGCCGGAGATGCAAAGCGTCGCCAGGCCTTTTTGGCCGCCGCGACGCGCGAGTTCGTGGAGCAGGGTCACGCAGATGCGCGCACCCGTGGCTCCGATCGGATGTCCGAGGGCGATCGAACCGCCGTTGACGTTCAAGCGCTCGTCGACGAAGGGTAGCTTGCGCCCACAGGCGAGAACCTGGGCAGCAAAGGCCTCGTTCAGCTCGATCAGATCATAGTCGTCGACGGCCACGCCATTCTTCTTCTGCAAGGCTTCCGTCGCGGGGACGGGTCCCAGCCCCATCACCGTCGGATCGAGTCCTACCTGGGTGTAGTCGCCGATGTGCGCCAGCGGCTCGAGCCCCAGGGACTGGGCCTTCTTCTCCGTCATCAGCAGCAACGCGGCCGCGCCGTCGGTGATGCCGCTGGAGTTGCCCGCGTGCACCGTGCCGTTTTCGGGATCGAAAACGGGCGGCAACTTGGCGAGGCTCTCCATAGTCGTTTGCGGGCGTAGGTGCTCGTCCTTGTCGACGATGTTCTCGCCCTTTTTCGTCTTGACGGTCACCGGTGAGATCTGCGTATCGAAACGGCCCTCGGCCTGGGCGGCCCCGGCCTTCTGTTGACTGGAAAGGGCGAAGCGATCTTGTTCATCGCGGGGGATGTCCAGCTCGCGGGCCAGCTTTTCGGCGGTCGCGCCCATGAGCATGTTGGCCAGAGGACATTCGAAACCGTCCTGGTACATCGCATCAACGAGCGGCGCGTGTCCGAGCCGGTAGCCGCGGCGCATTCCCGGCAAGAGAAAGGGCAGACCGCTCATGCTCTCGGTCCCGCCCGCCACGGCCATCTCGGTGCGGCCCAACTGGATCGACTCGGCCGCCAGAGCGATCGACTTCAGGCCCGAGCCACAGGCCATGTTGACGGTGTACGCCGGCGCGGAGACGGGGAGGCCCGCACGGACGCTGATCTGGCGCGCGACGTTCGGCCCACCTCCCGCCTGGCGTCCGTTGCCGAAGACCAGCTCGCCCACCTGACTCGCGTCGATACCGGAGCGCCCGAAGAGATCGGACACCACCGACGTGCCGAGATCGGCGGCCGTCAAGTCGGCAAGGGAACCGAGAAAGCGGCCGATCGGCGTGCGCAGGGCGTGGGTCACGACCACGGTGTCGTGGCCAGGGGAACGGTCGGTCATGGGCCCTTTCAGAACGGAACAGGCTCCAGGGCGCACGCGAGGTTTCGCGGGCCGTGGATATTGCGGTGGCTCGGCGTTGCGGTGACTCCCCTGACGATCTGACCGAGATTCCGGCCAAACTCTCGGGATTCCGGGGGGTGCAGGCACGCTCCGGGGGGGGTCTCCGACGGTGGAATGGGCGAAAAGGATAAGGGTGGGAATGGGACGCTGCAACCCCGGTGGAGTTCCCGGGGCCTACCTGTTGGCCCGGGCGCCCTTCCATCGGTTACCTTGGCGCCCTTCGCAGGGTTCCCTGGAGGCCCAGGGAACAGAAACCGCCCCCCCACGATTGCTCCCCTTTCCACACCGAAAGCCACGACTCCCATGTTTCGCCAAGTGACCCAGGCCGCCTTTTCCATCATTCTCGCCTCGCTGGCTTGCGCCTCGATCGTGAGCGCCGCTCCCCAAGAAAAAGAAAAGAAGGCCCCGGCAGCGAGCGAGAAACACCCCTCCAAGAAGGCTGCCCTGCCCTCCAGCAAGTCCGCCGACGACGCTGCCCTCGCCAAGATCGACGAGTTCATCAAGGCCAAGGTGGCAGCGGGCGAAATCGACAAGAAGCAGCCGGGTTGGAAGACCAAGATGCCCTTCCCGCCGGAGCTGCAATTCGACAAGTCGAAGAACTACTTCTGGAATCTGCGCACGACCAAGGGCGACATCAAGATTCGCTTCATGCCCGAAGCGGCCCCGATGCACGTGTCGAGCTCGATCTACCTGATCCGCTCGGGTTTCTATAACGACCTGATCTTTCACCGTGTCATCCCCGGCTTCATGGCCCAGGGCGGTTGCCCGCTAGGCAAAGGCTCAGGTAGCCCCGGCTATAAGTACGACGGCGAGACCTCCCCCAAGTTCAAGCACACGCGTCCCGGCCTGCTCAGCATGGCGAACGCCGGCCCGGGCACGGATGGCAGCCAGTTCTTCCTGACGTTCAGTCCCACCTCTTGGCTCGACGGCAAGCACACCATCTTCGGCGAAGTCGTCGATGGCATGTCGGTGGTGAAGGCCCTCGAGGCCCAGGGGACTCGCGGTGGGAAGACCCGCGAGCGTCTCGAGATGATCGCCAGCGCCGTCTCGGTGGAACCGAGGAAGAAGAAGGCCGAAGGGAATTAGCACCTCCGACGACAAGGCGCAGGGTTGGAGAGACGCCGGGCTCGAAGCGAGCCGCGAGGCGGCGGTAAAGACTGCCGTTCGTGAGAAACGCTTCGTCCCGGCTCGCCGGGAGACCGCCCGGACCAGGGTGCGCACCCTGGTGGACCTCCTGGGAGACGACTCGCAGGCCGTCCTGAAAGGGGTCACCCGGGAGCTGGCCGCCTCGGGCAAGAGCGCGCTGCCGGCCTTGCGCAAGGCTGCGAAGGACCCCAATGCCTTGCGGCGAACGCGCGCGCGTAAGCTCCTGGCCCGCTTCGAGCGCGCGCGCGTCTATCGTCGCCTTTTGAGCTATGCGACCCGCAGCGAGCTCGATCTGGAGACCGGACTCTTCCTACTCGCGCGACTCGATCGCGAGCCGTTCGACGCACGCCCGTACAAGAAGGCCCTCGACGCAATGGCGTCCAAGGTGCTCGAGCAAGCAGGCAACGAAACGGGCAGCTTCGCGCGTCCCATGGCGTTGTCGCAGTATCTCGGCAACGACCTGGGCTTCCTCGGCAGTGAAATCGACTTCGATCACCCCAATCACGTCCACCTGCACCGCGCGATCGAGAGCAAGCGCGGCATGCCGCTGACCTTGACCGCGATCTACATGTTCGTGGCCCGGCGCGCGGATTTCAAAGTGGCGCCGATCGCCCTGCCCGGTCGCATCTTCCTGCGGCTCTATCTGGGCGAACGGACAATGATTCTCGATCCCTTCGATGGCGGTCGGGCGCGTACGCGTTCGGATTGCATTCGCTACCTCGCCTTGCACGGGCTCGTCCCGCGGCCCGAGTGGTTCCGCGACGCCACGGACGCTGCGTTACTGCAGCGACACATCCTGAACCTGATGCAGAGCTTTCAGGTTCGAGGACTGAATCGCGATGCACGTGCGCTGCACCGTATTGCGGTGGCGATGAACGCCGTGCATGCCAGCTCGCTGGTCGCCAACCCTCCTATCGAGGATGGAGACGCTGGCAAAGGAGCGACGCAATAGAGGAGCTCCCCGAAAGCTGGCCGGCTCCTGGAGAGGAGGAGCTGGGCGGATCGATCGTCCCGGTCTTCCCCCTGGTCAACGTCTGGCTGTACCCGCTGGTCGTTCTGCCGTTGCAGGTCTTCGAAGTGCGCTACATGCAGATGATCGAGGACTCCCTCGACGGCCCCGGGCGGCTGGTGCTCGCCACGATCCAGGAAAGCCACGAGAGCGAAACGGCCGGAAATCCTCCTTTCTACCCCGTCGCAGGATACGGCGAAATCGGCCGCCACGAACGGCTGGACGACGGACGCTTTCGAATCTGGTTGGTCGGTCTCAAGCGCATGTGGATCGAAGAAGTCCAAAGCGATCGGCTGTATCGCAAGGTCATGGTCCGCCCCACCGAGGAGATCGAGGCTCCCCGGGAGCGTGAAAACGACCTGCGCATGGCACTGACGGAGGCCATCATCGAGCGCACGGGCGATCTGGAGGATTCCCACCGCAACCTGCCCCTGTCGCGACTCGTCGATTTCTTGAGCCTGCGCATGCGCCCTCCGCACGCCGAGATGAACCAGCTCTACTGTGAGCTGGACGTCGAGAAGCGGGTTCGGCTTGCCCTGGAGCAACACGCGATTCGTCCGCGACTCGAAGACGAAGACGAGGGTGAAGGCGAAACCGGCGAGAGCTAGGCGAAGGTCGCGATAACGGGCGCGTGGTCGCTCGGTTTCTTGCCCGCCCGCGCCTCGCGATCGACCTCGACGCCCGTGCAAGCAGCCATGGCAGGCCCCGAGAGCAGGTGGTGATCGATGCGCAGCCCTCGGTCGCCGTTTTCGAAACCGCGGCGCCGGTAGTCCCACCAGGTGTAGACCCCGCCCTGCGGATGGAACTTGCGTAGACCGTCCTCGAGGCCGGTTTCGCACAGACCCATCAACGCCTTGCGCTCCGGGGCCGAGCACAGGATTCGTCCGCGCCAGCGATCGGGGTTGTAGACGTCCTTGTCGTCGAAAGTCACGTTGAAGTCGCCACAGACGCAGACCTTCTCGTCCATGGGAAAGCGCTCGACGATGAAATCGCGCAGGGCGGCTAGCCACTCGAGCTTGTAGTCGTAGCGCTCGTGGCCGACCTCCTGGCCGTTGACGACGTAGCAGTTCAGCACCATCACGTCCTCGATGGTGGCCGCGATCACCCGCGCCTCGCCATCGAAGCGCTCGATTCCGAAGCCCAGGGTCACGTCCTCGATGGGCTTTTTGGACAGAATCGCGACCCCGTTGTAGGTCTTCTGGCCGCTGAGAGCGACCTGGTAGCCCACGTCTTCGATCTCGTCGCGGGGGAACATCTCGTCCACGCACTTGGTTTCCTGGAGGCAAACCACGTCCGGCTGGCGCTCCGTGAGCCACGGCAGGAGCCGTTCCAGGCGGGCACGGACGGAATTCACGTTCCAGGTTGCGATTCGCATGCGTTTGGAGCTTTGACGAGGTGCGTGGGGCTCTTAGCTTATTGGGCTCGATTTGAACTTGAAACGCGGGCCCGACGAAACCTGGCCCCGCAGCCACCTTGCGGGGCGGAGCCCTGCGGAATGACTTCACAACACAGAAAAGGCCACCGGCACCGGCGCAAGCACAAGCCGGAGAGCCGCGGCGGCCCGCGCCGCGAGCATATCGAAGAACTCAGTCCTTCAGAAGACGTCCCCAATATCGAATCGTTCGGGGAGTGGGACCTGGGCGAGGAACTTCAACGTGGCATCGCGGCCATGGACATCACGCGACCGACGCCGATTCAGGCGCTGTCGATCGGTCCGGTGCTCGAGGGGCGCGACGTCATCGCCAAGGCCGAGACCGGCACCGGCAAGACGCTCGCCTTCGGTGCGCCGATGATAGCGCGTATCGATCCCGCCCGTGCGACCGTACTCGGACTCGTCCTGTGCCCCACGCGCGAGCTCGCGCAACAGGTGTGCGACGTGCTGCAGGCCCTCGCCCTACCGCGCGGCGTACGCGTGGCCCTGGTCGTCGGCGGCGACCCGATGCACCCGCAGATCGCGGCCCTACAGGCCGGCGCACAGGTCGTCGTCGGAACCCCCGGCCGCGTGCTGGACCTCGCCGGGCAGCGCTTCCTGTCGTTTCCGTGGACCGAATACGTCGTCCTGGACGAAGCCGACAAGATGTTCGAAATCGGCTTCCTCGACGACATCAAGAAGATCCTCGCCATCACGCCCGACGAGCGACAAACGCTGCTCTTCTCGGCGACGTTCCCAACCGAGGTCCTGAAGCTTGCGCGCAACTCGACGCGCGACCCGCTCGAAGTCGCCACGGCCAAGGGCACGGCGACGGTCTCTTCCATCGATCAACGCTACCTCCAGGTGGACGAAGGCGAGCAGCCGATGGCCCTGATTCGCTTGCTCGAACAGAGCGGCAAGGACGATGTCTTCCTCGTTTTCTGCGAGCGGCGTACGGAGGTGGATCGCTTGATGCGCCGTCTCGAGCGCTTGCCGTTCCAGGTGAAGGCCCTGCATGGGGGATACGATCAGGCCTCGCGCTTCCGAGTGATGACGGCCTTCCGCACAGGTGATGTGAAAGCGCTGGTCGCAACGGATGTCGCCTCCCGTGGGCTGGACGTGCAGCACGTGACACACGTCATCAACCTGTCGGTTCCCCGGGAGTCCGAGTCGTATACCCACCGGATTGGCCGGACGGGGCGCGCGGGGCGCACCGGGACGGCGATCACGATGTTGATCCCGGCGGATCAACGGCGCTGGAACGATCTGTTGAGGAGGACGAAGTTCGATATCAAGCCGTTGGATGCGCCCGGGAGGACTCGGGCGCCTCGGGATCAGGACCGGGATCGTGGGCGAAGTCGAGATCGAGATAGCTCCCGTGATCGGGATCGTGATTCTCGGGATCGGGGTCGTGATTCTCGGGATCGGGGTCGTACACGTGGACCTGACCGGGATCAGGATCGGGAACCGGTTGGGAAGCGCGAGGATCGTTCGAGGCAACGCGAGACGACCGAGGAGCAACCTGTGCGTCGCGGTCGTCGAGTCGAGAGCCGCGAACGGGAAGAGCGAAAACCGGAGCCCGAGCGACGGCCGCGCCGTCGCTCACGGGACGAAGAGGTTCCGCGTTCGGAACGCTCGCGCGGGCGTTCCGAGGAGCAAGTCGAGGGGCCGGGCAGGCGTTCTTTCAAGGCCGAAGAGCTCCGGGATCGCGAGCCGGAAAAGCGCGAACAGCGGCGTCGGCGCGAAGCCCAGAAAGAGGAGCGCTCCTCCACCACGTCCAGACGTCGCCCCGACAAGGACTCGGAATCGTCCAGGCCGAGGCGGCAACGCTCACGGCGGGACGAGGGCACAGCGAAACCCGAGAAGCTCGATCAAGTTCGCGAACGTCCGCGCGCCGACCGCAAGTCCTCCTCGCCTTCCGGCCCCAGCGGGTTCGGCGAAGGAATCTAGGGCACGACCAGAGCCATGGGCGGTTCAAACCCCTTCATCGAAGAAGTGGAAGCCAAGCTTCCCGAGAAGAACTACAAGATCACCTTCCTTCCGATGAACGAGCAGGTCGAGGTCGACCCCGAGGCGCTTCCGTACTGTCGCGACGGACTACCCGGCTCGGTGCTGGACATCGCTCTTGGACACGGCATCGACATCGACCATGCCTGCGGCGGGGTGTGCGCCTGTTCGACGTGCCACGTGATCGTCCGCGAGGGGTTCGACAGCTGCAACGAGTCCTCGGACGACGAAGAGGACATGCTGGACAATGCTCCGGGGCTCGAGCCGCATTCGCGCCTGGGATGTCAGTGCGTACCCGACGGCTCGCAGGACATCGTCGTCGAGGTTCCGGACTGGAACCGGAACATGGTTCGGGAAGACCACTAGGGTTCGATCCCAGAAAGGGGCCGAAATGAGCGCCGATCTTCTCGAGGAGTTCCTGAGTTCGGGCGTCGTGCGCGGCATCGAGTACATCGAGGCCGGGGACCTGCGGACCATCAGCACGCGCTTCTTCGAGGCCATTGGCGGCATCGGAGCCGACCCCGGGGCCCTTTCGCCCGAGGAGTTGCGCACGACGCTGGAGCGCGGCTTGCCCCCGCTCTATCCCGCGGCGGATCCCCTGGGCCAGCGCACGATCGACGTCCTGAGGACGTATCTGGCCTTTCTGGAGCCCAGGACAGGGCCGGAGAGAGCCCGCCGCCTGGTCGAAGCCCTCGAGGAATGCGCCGAGCCCCTGCGGGAGAAGATCCGCTCCGGCTAATCCACAACAGGATCGCTATCGAGCGCTGGAGACGACCCCGCTCCCGGGATAGACTCTCCCGCCGAAATGCTGGTCATCTACCTACTCAACGTCCTCACCGTTTTCGCGGGAATTTCGATGTTCATCGGCTTCCTGCACCTCTTCGCGGCCATGAAGCGTTGCTTCGGTTACGGAGCCATGGCCGGGCTACCGATCGTGATCGGCCTGGCCTGGGCTCTCTTGCAAGCCGGACCCGACCAGGTCCTGCTCATGACCGTGGGCAAGGGCTTTCTGATCGCCTTCTGCATCATGGTCGTGATGAGCATCGCCGGAGGTGTACTTCTCGGCGGCAAGTTGACCGCCAGCGAAGCCGCCAACGGATATCTCGGTCTGCGGCCGATCCTCGTGACCTTCGTCGGCTGCGCGCTCTACATCCTGTTGATCCTGGGGCTCAACACCCAGGCTATCGGCCAGATGAACTTCTGGTCCGACGCCGCCAACATCGAAAAGTACGGCACGCCGGACGGCGGGCACTAGGCCGCATTCTTCGCTACAGTTCGCGGACCCAGATGTTGCGGAAGCGCACCGGGTTTCCGTGATCCTGCAGCAGAATGGGCCCCGTTGCGGGATGTGCTTTGTATTCCGGAACGCGCTGGTGCGTCGAACCGCCGAGGAAGGCACGTGCGTTGTGAACCACGATGCCGTTGTGGATCACGGTCACGATCGCAGGTGAGAGCAGCTTGCCGGATTCGGCTTCGAAGCTGGGGGCCTTGAACAGGATGTCGTAGGTCTGCCATTCGCCCGGCTTGCGACAAGCGTTGACAGCAGGCGGATACTGGCCGTACATCGACGCGGCCTGGCCGTCGGGATAGCTGTCGTTCTCGAAGGAGTCGAGCACCTGGATCTCGTAGCGGCCCATCAGGTACACGCCCGAATTGCCGCGGCCTTGAGACTTGCCCTCGACCTTGTCGGGAGCACGCCATTCGATGTGCAGTTGCATGTCGCCGAACTCCCGGCGCGTCTTGATGGCTCCGCTGCGGGTCACTTCCATGGCACCGTCGACGAGCTTCCACCCGGCGTCTTCTCCACCAGTCTTCTGCCACTCGCCGAGGCTCGTTCCGTCAAAGAGCACGATGGCGTCGGAGGGTGCACCCATGCCGTCGCCGGGCGTGACGACGCGTGGACGGGGGCGCTGCTTGTCATGCACGCGCCACTTGCCATCGGGCAGGTAGGGCGTGTTGTCATAGCCTTCCTGGGTGGTGAAAGCGGCGGCACCGAGAAGTGCCAGGAGAACGAGAAGCATTGAGTAGCGAAGTGCGTTCTTCATGATCGTCGAATAGTCTACTGCCTGAACTCAAGGGCAAATTCCAGGACGGAGGGATCGTCCGGCCCCAGGCGACGGGCGGACTCGAAAGCCTTGATGGCAGCACCGCGGCGCTCGAGCTTGATCGCGGCCCGGGCCAGGCCGAGGTGGGCCTGAACGTCGTCCGGCTTGGCACGAGTTGCGCGGCGATAGGCGCGCGCGGCTTCCTGGTAGCGCTCGAGATCCAGCAGGCATTCGCCCAGGAGCAACCAGGCCTCGACGCGTCGCGGATCCAGCTCGACACTGCGTTCGAGGGCCTGGACAGCTGCGCGATTGGCGCCCTGGGCGCGCAGAACGCCGGCGTGGACGAAGTGGGTCTCGCCCAGCTCGGGGGCCAGCTCGAGGGCGCGTCTGGCGTGCTTGACGGCGCGGGAGGCGAAGCCTTGTTCGACAAAGGCACGGCCGATCGCCATGTGCGTGTCTACCGAGTCGGGATCGATCGCGAGCGCCCTGTCCCAGAGCTCCATGGCCGCTTCCTTCTCGCCGAGGTACATGAAAGTGTAGGCCAGGTTGTTCAGAACGGCGATGTCGTCAGGAAACTCGGCATGCAAGTCACCGAGGATGCGCTTGGCGATCTCGACCTTGCCGCGTCCGAGCTGCTCGATGGCGCGCATCATCAGCGCGGTCCGCGTGACCGCATAGCGCCGTATGTCGCGGGCGAAGGGGCCGGGCAGCGCGCGGTTGCCGCGCAGATGTGGATCGCCGGTCGGTGTGCGGTTCAACCCCAGGGACAGTTCGACTTCCGCATCTTCCGTGCGACCGAGTTCGCGATACACGGTGCCCAGTAGATAGTGCGGAGCATGCAACGCCGGATCCAGGAGCACGGCTCGCTCGAGGGCTTCGCACGCCGCATCGACATCTTCGAGCTCCCAGCACGCGGCCCCGAGTCCGAAGTATCCCTCGGCGCGGCCGGGGGAGTATCGAGTGG
Organism: Planctomycetota bacterium; assembly: GCA_965662355.1. GTDB lineage: Bacteria > Planctomycetota > UBA1135 > UBA1135. The sequence goes on from CBFIHP010000012.1 coordinate 58,106, forward strand.
CGCTCTCGAACAACGTGCGCGCCTTTTCGAGTTGGCCTCGTTCCAGATAGGCATCGCCCAGGCGTTGCAGCACGGCGGCCTCCTGCGGAAGCTCTTCTGCAACGCGCACGAGCAAGGCATAGGCCTCCTCGTCGTATCCACGTTGCTGCAACGCAACTGCGCGGTGGAAGCGCCAGATGGGCTCGCCCGGATCCAGTATGGCCGCGTTGCCATAGCTGGCCGCGGCCTCCTCCCACAACTCGTTGGCTTCGTAGACGAGCCCCAGGGTTCCGTGGGCCGTCGCGTCGGCCGAAGCCGCACGGACCTTTTCGATGTGCTCGTCGACGAGATCCGCAACGCGCTTCTGTACGACACTCTGGGAACCGAGCAGCACCGGTTCCAAGGGCGTGGCGGTAGGGCCCCCGCATCCAACGATCAACAGCTGCAAGACGACCAGCACCAACCCCGGACCGGCAAGCCGGCGTCGCTCTACGAAGGGAGCCCTACGTTCATTCTGCACTACGTTCATGGAAGACGTCGCGCCACATCATACATCTCGAGATTTCGAAGAAACGTGGTGTGTCGTTCGTGGCCTTTGCAAATGGGCTTTCAACCCAAGAGGAACCACCATGTACGACCCCTACCAACGGATCGAGCAGCTGACCGATGTGCTAGGAATCCTGGAAGACTCGCGCGCGGGTGTCACCGCCGTCGAAATCGCCATGAGCCTGGGGTTCACCCAGAAGCGCGCCGAACGCCTCCTGAACGACCTCCGCGACGTCTTCACCGAAATCGAATCCGAATCCCGAACCGACGGCGAGTACTTCCGCCTCACCGGCCAGAACGGTACCGGCGCCCCCCACCTCGCCCCCGAAATCGTCTGGGTCCGCGCCTACACCACCCGCCGCCTCGACGGCCGCGACCTCGACAACCCCTACCCCCGCTAGCCCCCCTACCGCGTTCAGGGTTCGTAGTTCTCGAGCTGTTGGGAGAGGGTTTTGGTGATGGGGCCGGGGGTGTTGCCCAGGTGCGCGGTGGCTTTGTTTTCGATCAGGAGGATGGAGCATTCCTCGGTGGAGGAAATGCGGTGTTGGAGACCGTGGCGGACGACGAAGAGGTCGCCTTGGGTCATGGGGAAGGGGTCTTGGCCTTCGACTTCGAAGAGCAGGCTTCCAGCGATGATGTAGAAGAGCTCGTCCTCGTCGAGGTGAGTGTGCCACGGGATTTCGTCGCCCTTGATCTTGGCGATCTTGACGTAGACATCGTTGACCTCGTCGATGACCTGGGGGGAGAAGTAGTCGGTGATGGCCGCGGCGCGGGCCAGGAGCTGGATGGGCTTCATGCGCTTTCCCGGGACAACGTGATTACCGATCGTGGGCGAATAGCAGGCGAAACTGGCGTAGACGCCTGGGCCCCGAATGCGTCGCCCACCTGATACTATGGTGCTCCCGTGCTGATCTACCTCGCCATCCCCGCTCTTCTGTCGTCCGTTCCCCAGCTCGATGTGCTCGAAGCAGACACGCTGGTCTACATCGTCAATCTGGCCGGCGGCGAAATGGGCCGAGAAACGGTCACGCTGCGGGAGGACGGTTGGGACGCCGAGGGGAGTTTCGATTTCATGGGCCAGCGCAAGGGGGAGTACACCGCCTCGATGATCCGCACCGAGGACAATTGGCTCGAATACGAGTTGACGACGAGCGACCGCGGTCGCGACATCTCTTTCGTCGCCGCCTTCGGTGACGGCGAGCTCAGTGTCAAGATCGAAGGTATCGACCCGCAGATGAAGATGATCGAGGGGGAGGGCTGCTTCTTCTACGACGATCTCCTGTGGGCCAACATGATCGACCTCGGGCGCGAGTTCGTCATGCGCGACGATGCGGGCAAGCTTTCAACAGGAACAAAGCTGACCGCCATCTCGGCCCTTCAAGCCATCGGTTTTCCTATCGAGTACCTCGAGACGGTCCACACCGAACAGATGGTCGCTGATCAACGCGTGGCCTTCCGTGGCTTTAGATACAAGATCAACGCTCAGGTCGAGTTCTTCATGGTCTGCAAGCCGGACGGCATCCCGGTCCGTATCGAAATCCCCTCGCAAGGGCTGTCCGTCGAGGCCCAGGGTTTCGAGCACATTCATGGCACAGCCACCGAGCCCACCTCGATCGTCGATTCGGGACCATGGCGCGCAAAGCTCTCCGAGGCCAGCCACGAGGTCACGGTCGAGAAAGCCGTGGCCGTCAAGATGCGCGACGGTGTCGAGCTGATCGTCGATATCTATCGACCGAAGGCCAAAGGCAAGCACCCGACGATCCTCGCACGGACGCCGTACAACCGCTTGACCGAGGGTGCTCTGAAGGGCTCGTGGTACGCCAAACGTGGCTATGCCTTCGTGGCCCAGGATGTGCGCGGGCGCTTCGATAGCGCTGGCGAGTGGTTCCCCTTCATCAACGAGACCAACGACGGCTCCGACACGATCGACTGGATCGCGGAGCAACCCTGGAGCGACGGTGCGGTCGGCATGATCGGTGCCAGCTATGTAGGCATGGTCCAGTGGCTCGCCGCCAAGAGCGGCAACGCGCACCTGAAATGCATCGTGCCCCAAGTATCGCCGCCGGATCCCCAGGAGAACTTCCCGTACGAGGGCGGAACGATGCTCCTGGGCGCCGCCTGGTGGGCCAAGGTTCTCGACGCGATGAAGCACGGAACCGATTGGAAGCAGGGCACGGATTGGGAAGCGATGTACGCCACGCTTCCCCTCGGAAACCTCGACAAGAAGCTCGGACTGAAGGAAGCCAACACCTTCCTCGACGAGTGGCTTTCCCACCCGCCGCACGATCTCGAGTTCTGGGAACCCTCCTCGTACCAGGATGCCTTCGATCGCATGAGCGTCCCGGCCCTGCACATATCCGGTTGGTGGGACGGTGACCAACCGGGCGCCGTGCAGAACTACGCCGGCATGCGCGCCAACGCCAAGACCAAAGCCGCGCGCGAGCACCAGTACTTGGTGATGGGGCCGTGGACTCACTTCTTCAACACCCAACGCGCCATCGGTCACGTCGACTACGGCGACGAAGCGGTCATCGACCTGGACGCACGCACGTTGCGCTTCTTCGACCGCCACCTCAAGGGCGTCGATAACGGCATCGACAACGAGCCGCCGGTCCACGTTTTCACGATGGGATCGAACCGCTGGAGCAGCGAAGCCGACTGGCCCCTGCCTCAAACCAAATTCACGAAGCTCTATCTGCAGAGCGACGGAAAGGCCCACCAGCGGGACGGGGATGGACGCATGGGCCTCAAGGCGGGACGGAGCGGGGTCTCGAATACCTACCGCTACGACCCGCACGACTTGCCGGAGCTGGATGTGGATTTCACCGACACATCGGGGGCGGGTGTCACGAAGGATCGATCCGAGGATCCGGATCGCGACGACGACATCGAGTTCACGACTCCACCCTTGGCCGTGGCCTGTGAAGTTGTTGGACCTGTCGAAGCTGTGTTGTGGGTTTCAACGGATGCGGCGGACACGGATTTCTTCACCACCCTGTACCGACAGACGGCGAAGGGCGAGCTGTACCTGATTCGGTATGGGGTACAGCGCTTGCGGTATGCGGCAAACCCGAAAGAGGATCGGCCGGTCTCGCCGGGAGAGGTGACGCGGGTCGCCGTGGACATGTGGGCTACGGGGACGAGGCTCGAGAAGGGGGATCGGCTGGTGCTGCAGATCTCGTCGTGGTCGTGGCCGAGCTATGCCCGCAACTTGAATACGCTCGAGGATGTGTTGGTGGCGGAGAAAGGGGTCGTGGCGAACAACACGGTGTATCACTCGCGGGAGTATCCAAGTCACTTGTTGCTGCCGGTGGTTCCGCGGGAGGATGCGCCGGGGTTGGCCTTCGAGGAGTAGGTAGGCACTCTTTTCCCTTCAGCGTGCGACCAGCTGGAAGCTCGCCACGTTGGGGCTGGGCCTCCCATAGTGCTCGGTGGCGGGATAGACTCGATCTCCGCGCGTGGTCGTGGTGCGCTTGAAGGATCGTCGGTCGTTCAGGGGCCCCATTACCTTTGGGGTGTCGAGGACGATCGACCCCTGAAGGGCTAAGCCCGCACGGCCCCACGCATCTTCGCCAACTGCTCAATGTCGCCCGGCGTCGTACGACAACACCCACCGATCAGCTTCGCCCCCCGTCGCACCCACTCCCGCGGCGCCTCCGAATCGCACGAAAGAACGTTGTCGCCACTCCACGAACGCGTCTTCGCATCATATTCCTCCCCCGAGTTCGGATAGCAAACAAGGGGCTTGCTTGAAGCCGCCAGAAGTCGCGCGAGCAACTCGGGAACGTCGCCCGGGGCCGAGCAGTTCACCCCGACCGCGAGGACCTGCCCTGCCTCCTCGACCAGCTTTGCGCACTCTTCGATGGGCTGGCCCTCACACGTCCGCGTCTCCAGGCAACTGAACGCGAACCACGCGCTGAGTTCAGGATGTTCTTTCAAAAGCCGCAGGATCAATGCGGCCTCGTCCAGCGAGGGAATCGTCTCCACGGCCAGCACGTCGGGGCCCTCGCCGCGCGCGGTCGCTTCCGCGAGGAGCTCGATGCGCGGGCGGTGGAAGGCCTCGAGTTCCTTGTTCGTGGCCTCGTAGTTGCCGCGGTACTCGGAGCCGTCAGCGAGATAGGCACCGTAGGGTCCGATAGAGGCAGCAACGTAGCGGGCGGGGTCCGGAAACTCATCGCAGACGCGGCGCGCGATCCTCAATGCCTCCATGTACGTCGTACGCGCCTCACGGTCGCTGAGACCGACGGCCCGCAACCCCGGTAGCGAAGCCTGGTACGCCGCCGTCGTGATCACGTCCGCACCCGCCTCGAGATACGCGCGATGCACGGCTGCGATCGAATCGGGGTCTTCGATCAGAAAGCGTGCGGACCAGAGCTCGTGGTCGAGATCGTGCCCCTGGCGTTCGAGTTCGCTGGCCAGACCGCCATCGAGGACGAGGAAGTCGCGCTGGTCGAGGAGTTCTGAGAGTTGCAGCATCGGGTTCAGGAATCCGGAGCGTACCCCCCGCGGTGCACGCCCCGGACACTTCTCTCTAAATGGCTTGTTAGTTCGGGCTAGTTCGTCCCCGTCGGGGCGAAGACGCGCTCGGTCTCGCTATCGATCCACAATCCCAGGATCGAATCGGTCGTCTCCGCGCCCTCGAGACGAGCGAACCCGGCGGCGAAGATGCGGCCGTCGGAGTGGATCAACATGGCGTGGGCTTCCTCGTGGGTTCCGTTGCCGAGGGCGCCGTCCTCCATCATGAAGCCGGTGCCGTTGTAAGAGCGCTCCAGCACTCCATCGACGCCGAAGCGCCACGAGGCAACATCGGTGTGCAAAGCAGCGTTCCGCCGCATCCCGTAGGCCACGATCGAATCGTCCGCGGCCAGGGCCAGATCGTGCACACAGGCGCGAGCGCTGAAGAAGATGCGCTCCTGCTCGAGCAGCTCGTCGGGCAGGGCGACGAGGCCCGTTCCGAAAAAGCGCGCGAAGGGACTGCCCTGGAACGAGGTGTCGGGCAAACCATCGGAGCGGAAGCGCCACAGGGCCGGATGCTCGGGCCGAGCGATCTCCGTGTAGGAGCCGCCGACGACGATGCGCCCCCGGGAATCGAAGGCGATGCCGGTCGCGTTGCCGGCGACTTGCGTCTGCACCGTGTGCCCGCGCACGGACCCTCCGTCGAAGGATGTGTCCAGATGACCGGCGACCGTCAGGCGCAGGATCTCGAAGTCCGGATCGGCAAAGACGGCCGAACGTGCCTTGCTGACGATGGCCAGTGAATCATCCGGCGCGATCGCCAGTGCGCGTGCTTCGTCGTTCGCGGCCCCGGGAATGGCCTCGTGGAGCACGACCCCCGTCGGCAAGTTGAAGCCCAGGTCCGGTTGCAAGCCCGAGCCGAAGCGCCATACCGCGGTACGCGAACCGATCACGCCGGCGCGCCCGACGGCGACGATGCGGCGCACGGAATCGAGGGCCAAATCGGTGATGGCATCGCCATCGGACGATTGCGCGGCAACGACCTGAGAGCTCAAGAGCGCTCCGTTGCTGTCGAAGCGCCACAGCGCCGCGCGCGTCAACCCGGTGTCGAGATCGGCGGCTCCTGCGATTCCCCCCACGACGATCGTCCCATCCGTATCGACGGCTAGCGCGGTGCCACGCAGGCTCGAAAAGGTGTCGATCTGGCTCAGGAGCACACGCCCCCCTGCCCCGAAGCTCTGGTCGGGTTCGCCATCTCGGTTCACACGCACGAGTGAGAGCATCGATGTGAACGAGCCCGGCGCACGGTGCGAACCCACGATCAACACGTTCTCGTCCGCATCGACCGCCAGGTCGCCGACGAAGATCTCGCCGGTTTGCAGGGCGGGCGTGAAGAAATCGACGAAGCCGCAGCCGCCCGAGAAGTAGTCGGCGCTGAACTCGTACACTTCCTCCGCCCGCAGATCGCTACGGAGCACGCGCACTGTCAGCGAGTGCAGCCCTGAACCATCCTGCTTCGGCGAACAGTACGAAAGGAAGTAGAAGCTGTTCGCGACGTCGGCCACGGCCTGGGCGATCAGCCGAAACTGCGGCGTCAAGTCGCCAAAACCCACGGCGAGGGCCGTGCCATCCGGGCCCAGCTCGCCCAGGGCCTGGATGTTGATCTCGCCACCGAGTCCGATCGTGAAGGCACGATAGCGATTACGTTTGCCTTCGACAGTCTCCGCCAACCGATCTTTGACGTCCTCGATCGAAACGGTACCGGCCTGATCGCTGCCATCAGTGAAGGTGACGAGCGTCAGCGAACGGAAGTCGATACCACGTGCGATCGCCTCGGCGTCCACTTCGTCCAGCTCTGCCAGACCCCGTAGAACCGCCCCGTTCAGATTGGTCGACGTGCTCGTCGGCGGTTGCTCGTGAAGGTTCTCGATGGCCTCGAGGAGCTTCTCCTGGTCGTTGGAGAAACCCAGCTCGGTGAAGTTGTCCAAGAGCAGCGGGCGAATGTCGGAACTGCCATCGAACCACGCCAGGGCGATGAACGACTCGGGTGATTGGCCCACCAGCTCGATGTACGCGCGCGCCGCATCGATCTGTTCCTGTTCGCCCGTCGGCGAGTCGGCGATGCTGCCACTGCGATCCAGGAGGAGCAGCGAGTACGAACGGAACACGCGCGGCTTGGCCAGCAGGCGTTGCTTGCTCTCGGACAGCGAAACCGGCACGCCGTTCTCAAGCAATTCGAATTCGGCGCCCTCGAGGTCTGCGACGCCGGTCCCTGCAGGGCCCAGGACCTGGAAGAACACCGAGACCCGGCCGGGCAAGTCCACGCGTGGTTCGGAATCCAGCGGCAAAATATCGCCGTTGATCCCGCTACCGGTCGAGCTCGACGACGAACCGATGTCATCGATGCAACCGCTCGCGAAGAGCACGGCGATCGCCGCCGCCGCCGCCGCCGCACCAGGGAAGCTTCGGCAAAGGGAGCGACGAGGGAACAAGGGGGGTCCGGGGGTCGTGAACATGGTGGATCGAAACGAAACGTCTAGGGATTTCGTCCAGTCTGCGGTGACGATTCACGGACCCGGTGCGAACCAGCGCTTGCGACGATGCACATCCCGCGCAGCGCTTCAAGGACACGCATTGCGACTTTCTAAATCGCAATGGGTCAATCGTCGGTTAGCCCACATTCGGCGGGCGATTCCAGCCACGTGGGAATCTCCGGATGGCGCACCCAGTCGGCGTCGTAGACGGCGATGAAGGTCGGCGCCAATCGGCGCCCGCTCCTGTCGAGCTGAAAGTGGAAGACCAACCGGCCCGGCTCCGCGTTCTTCCCGCGGCCGTTCATGATCGTCTTGCCCCAGCGCCGCCCGACCGCCAGGAGCTCGAAGTCGGTTACTTCGTGGGTCTTCACGTTGACGTTTGCACGCCCCATCAGCTTGGTCTCGATGCCGTGGGGGTAGCGCTTTTCCGCCCGGGGCTTCCACAGGTTGTCGCCCATGAGCCACGGACCATTCGCGCGTGCGAGGGTTTCCCCGGTGAAGGCCAAGACGATCGTATCCCCCACCTTGGCGATAGCTTCGCCCTTCAGGCTGGCCTTCATTATTTCGGAAGCAGCGTAGGGCAGGGTCTGACCGCGTACGTTGTCGACCAGGTGAAAGCGGGCCAGCCTGTGCGCCAGTTTCGATAGATCGACCGCCGCGCGTGGCTTCAGTAGGTCGGGCAGCATGGCCTCGATCTCGGACTTCGAGAACCAGGCCATGTCGCTATTCCAACGAGCATGGGGTTGGCCTTGCAAGCCGTGCTCGTCCATCTCGCGTCCGATGCGCTCGAGGACCAGGCCACCCTTTGGGTAGCTATCCTCCCAGCGGTGGGCCGGAGTCAGATCGACCCCTTCGGGCACTCGCTTCTTGTCGTCCGACAATTCGTTCCAGGCTCGCAGGCCCTGGTCCATGGCGGCGAGCGCTTTGTCGATGTCGCGTGAGTTGACCTTGGTCAGCACGACGCCACCGGGGGCGAGGATCCACGTCCCCTGCCGCGAACCGCGGTCGGTGATGCGCTGTCCCTTGTTGACGCTCTTCTGAAAGAACACGCAGTCCGCTTCCGAACCCCGTTGCAAGCGCCACACCTCATCGGCTGCGCAAACGAAGCTCTTGGCCTTGGCGGCAATGCGCTCATCGGCAAAGACGGATCGACGATCCGCCAGTCCATTGCCTCATGTGCAGCCCAGGGGGTGGCCATTCATGGCCCAGAAGAGCAACGGCTTTTGCTGCTTCTCGGAGGCCCGCACGCCACTGGCAAAGTCTTCCAGCCAGTCAATGCGCTCGTAGGCGATCTCCTTGTCAGCTGGCCGAACGAAGCGACGCCAACCGGGCAACTCGACCTGGTCGAGCTTCGGCAACGACAGGCCGCGCGCCAGCTCTTCCTCCGCCCTGGCGGTGTCTTGCGCAATGAGAGCAGGAGCGGCGAGAGCCAGTAATAGGAACCATCCGAGCTTCATCCCCATAGATTAGCGATGTAACGCCCTGCCGTCAGGCCTTCTTGCGGCGGGCGAAGCTGGGGGTCTTCTTACCGGTCTCGAGCTTGTTGCCCACCTCGCGCTTCACGCGGGAGTGGAGCTCGGGATGATCGGCGAGAAAGCCACGCGCCTCCTCGGGAGCGTGCAAGGCGAGGCCGCGCAGGGCCCAGGACATGCCTTTGACGACCATGTCGTCGTGATCCGCGCTCAGGAGCTCGCAGAGGGCCAGGGTTCGGCGCGTCGCATCGGCCCCACCCCGCCCGCCGCGGGAGGGCATGTTCCAGGCGATCGTGCAGACCAGGGCCGTGCGTCGCCACCAGCGATCTTTCGAGCGTGCCCAGCGCTTCACACTCGCATCCTTGATGCCGCCCTCGCGCCACACGGGCCCGGCGACGTAACAACCAAACGTATCGACCGAGGTCCAGTTGTCGTTGCCCTGGCCCAGCTCGTCGAGCTCCTTCTGCCCGAGCAATGCCAGGGTGTCGGGGCGTTTGTTCAAGAGGAGATAGGCCAGGTTGCGCCCCTCCAGCGTGCGCTGTACCAGGATGGCCCGGGCCACCTCAAGGACGTGCTCGGGATGCTCCTTCTTCGTGCGCTTGGCCAGGTCGCGCAGCAGCACGCGCATGTCGGTTAGCGCCACGCCAAGGTTTTCGAGCCGGCTGGGAAAGTAGCCCTGGGTGAATTCTTGGCGCTCCGGATTCGTCTTGGCGCGCAGGCGGGCATCGGCCTCGGTGGCCAGCTGGCGGGCTTCTGAGGCGGTGCTCATGGACGGAGATCATACTCGCCAGGAATTCGGCAAGTGGCCGCAGCAGCGTCTTCGAGGCATGATCTGGGTCGGAGAACCTCTTGCGTCAGCTCGCCCTTCTATTGTTCTTGTGGACCCTGCCCGGGTTCGTTCACGCTCAAAGGGACCCCGACGAGCTGCTCGCGCGCGCGGAGGGACTGGCAGCCAAGGGCCGCTACAAGGAAGCCGTCGCCGCGTACAAGAGACTCGCACGCAAGCACCCAAAGTCCAGCGCGGGCAAGAAGGCCAAGCACCGTTCGAAGCCCAGCGCCTACCTGGGCAGCCTCGACCTCGTACGCCACGGTCCCTCCGGGAACCGAGTCGACGTGGTCTTGATGGGCGACGGGTACACGTTCGATCACCTGCGCGCCTTCGACAAGCTGGCCGAGGACATCCCGCCGCTCTTCGAACGCGAGACGACTTTCCGCGAGTACTACACCTACTTCAACTTCATCCGCGCCAGCTTCGTCAGCGCGGAAGCGGGGGTCGATGGGTTCGGGCGCGAGTACGACACAGCTCTCGGCGCCTATACGGTTCGAACGGACGCCGGTCACGTCGGCTTGAATGACGCCATCGCCAAGCAACGCCTTGACGAGGTCGAGGGACATGACGGAATGGCCCTGGCCTTCGTCAAGCTAGGCGTCCTCGGAACCAGCAATCGTGGCATCGGCGTCGTCGGGGGTCGATCGATTCGAACGACGATTCACGAATGGGGCCACGCCTTCGGGGGACTGCGAGACGAGTATTCGACGCACACACACAACCGCGGCGCTCCCTCGGCGGGTGTGAATATCTCGGTCAGCGAGAAGATCGACGAAGTCCCCTGGTCGCACTGGCTGAAAGCCAAGGTCAAGGACATCGGCCTCTACGAAGGCGGCTCGGGCCGGGTGCGCGACGTCTGGCGGCCCACGGCCAGCGGCTGCATCATGAACAACGCGGAGGTCTTCTGCCGCGTTTGTCGCGAGGCCCTGATCCTGCGTATCTATTCCATCGTGGACCCGATCGACACGCACTATCCACCGGTCGTTCCCGTCGAGGCTGGCGTGGCGCTGATGCTGCGCGAGGACGAAAAGATCGAATTCAAGGTGGCGGTCCTGCAACCGGCGAGCCACCACATCGAGGTGCGCTGGTGGTTGCTGGAGGAGTTCCAGGCCCCGCGCCAGGGAGGCAGCGCAGGGGAAGGCAGCCGCTATCGTTCCGACGAGGAGCGCTACGGCGACCGTCGCGATCGCGGCGCGTATCCCCAGGTCCTCATTCGGCCCGTGGTCACCAGCAAGGTCAATCGCTCGGGGAAGCACACCTTCGTGCTGAAGGCCAAGAACCTGAAGAACTCCGGTCGGTATCGGGTCCTCTGTCGCGCCATCGACACGACGCATCTGCGCGGCGAGCGCTGGCCCTGGGTTCTGTCCGACCCACACGGCCTCTTGGAATCCGAACGGGGTTGGTGGGTCGACTACCGCAAGCTGGAGTGATCCTGCGGGGGAGCTTCGGTATCCCCACGGAAGGAACCCTGAAGCATGTTGCGAGAAAGCCGCCTACGAAGTGCCGGTGCGCAAGCCAAGGCGCCCATGCCCAGTGGCACCAGCGCGCGCACGATGGGATTCTTCGAGGTCATGAACTTGCGCATGCGTTCGCTGCCGGCAATGGTCCGCTTGCCTTCGGTGCGGCGCGCCGCGGAATAACCGTCGAGGCCTCCCTCGACCAGGCGCTGGGCCAGGTCCGCGCCGTCGGCGATGCCGAGGTTCATGCCGCGCCCCCCCACCGGGGAGTGGCAGTGCGCGGCGTCGCCTGCGAGAAAGATGCGGCCGTGTCGGTATTCTTCGACCTGGCGGATCGAGATGCGGAAGGTTCCGGCGCGGCGGATGGTTTGCACGTCGAGCTCTAGCGGTAGGCATTCCAACGCATCGTCGGTGTTGGAGACCACGCGATATCGATCGCGATCGATCGGAGCCACGACAGAGACCTTGCCAACCTTCGAGCGGCAAACGCTGAACGCATCCGCATGGGGCCAGTTCCGCGCGTCGACATCGGCGATCGACCAGGGTTCTGGTAGGTCGTACCCGGGGAAGGCGAGACCGCATTGCTCGCGTGTCGTGCTGCCTATGCCATCGGCACCGATGACGTACTCGAAAGAGCGCTCGCCATCTTGAGTCGTGTTGGCGATTACGAGCTCGTCCTCTTGTCGCAGGGACTGGAGTTCGACGTCGTAGCGCACCGAACCGCCGCATGCGAGAAGGGCATCGCGCAGGAGCGCTTCGGTTCGATCCTGAGGTAGGGCCAGGATATAGCCGTGCGTTGTGTCCGCGGAGCGCAAAGACAACTGGAGGGCAGGGCGCCGACCGAGGAAGAAGCGCACCTCCTCCAGAGCGACCCCCTCGGCCAGGAGCTTCGGCGTGACTCCGGAAGGCGCCAGGCAGCGCAGGCTGGCGGGCAGGATTCCGACCGCGCGCGAGAGGGTCGAGCCATTGGCCTTTCGATCGATGACCTCGACCTCTCGGCCGCGCCGAGCGAGCTCGAGAGCCGCGGTGAGCCCGGTGGGCCCCGCACCGACGACGAGGATACTCATGGGTTGGTACTCATCGAGCTCCGGCGATCAATCCGGCTGCGTAGTCGATTCCATCCGGCGTGCGCGATCCGTGCCACGAGAGGAACTCCCCATCCGCGATACGGATCGCCGCCTTGGCAAGCCCCGTGGCCTCGCGCAGCTCCTCGATGTGCTTTTCATGAAACGGAAACGGTTCCGTGCACAACAACAGGAGCTGCGGAGCTGCCTCGCGTAGTGCACCGAGGGTGATCTCCGGGTAGCGCTGCTCCAGCGCGCCGAACACGTTGCGACCGCCCGCCATGGTCAACAGCGCATCCGCGAAGGTATCGTGGTTCACGCTCATCCACGGTTCGCGCCAGATGAGGTACGCGTACGACACCTCGGATTGTCCCTGGGCATCCAGCATCACCTTGTGGCCCCGGGTTTCGATTTCCTTCGCGATCGCGTCGCCAGACGTCTCACGTGCGAGCTCTTTCCCGATCGAGCGCACCATCGCGGCCGTTTCCTCCAGCGTACGCGGCATACTCGCGTGGCAGTGCAACCCCATGGCATCCAGGGCCTCCGCATCCTCGACGCGGTTCTCCTCGCGATTCAAGAGCACCACATCCGGCCGCAACTGCGCGATCCGCGCAACGTCGGGATTCTTGGTCCCACCCAGCTTCTCGATACGCGCGACCCCGTCTGGCGGGTGCACGCAGAACTTCGTGATGCCCACGAGCTCGTCGCCGCGGCCCAGGTCGAAGACCAGCTCGGTCAAGCTCGGGCACAGGGAGACGATCCTCATTGGAGTAGGTCTCCCTCGACCTCCTCGAAGCAGTAGCGCTTGCCTTTGCGCGAGATGCGGCCGAAGGGGCGTGTTGCATCGTGATAGAAGAGCCCCAGCCAGCCTGCAGCCGCGGCACGCTCCAACCACTCCGAGCGGCTCTCGAAGGAACGCGCGACGTCGATGTCGTAGGCCATGATGTACGCGGGTTGGATGTGATGGCCCGTGGGCACGACATCGGCCCAGAAGATGGCCGTGTCGCCCGCGCTATCCTCGTTCAGGGTGATGACGCTGACCCCGTCGGAATGTCCCGACGCTTCATAGACCTTCACACCAGGCAGGATCTCGGCTTCGCCCTCGTAGGCCTGCAAGAGCCCCGCTTCCTCGACGGGGAGCACGTCCTCGGGCCGATACGACGCGCGGCGCACATGGTCCGGATGCTTCGCGACCTCGATCTCGATCTTCGGTGCGTGGTGCCGCGCGTTCGGGAAGAGCGGAACCAGCCGGCCGTCGCGCTCGCAGACCATGGCGCCGATGTGATCGAAGTGGCAGTGGGACGCGACGACGTGGGTCACTTCGTGGGGCTCGACTCCACACGCGCGCAGGGTCGATTCCAGGGTCGCCTCACGTTCGATGTGATAGATCGAACGCCACTTGTCCTCCCAGCGATCCCCCAGTCCGACCTCGATCACGAGTTTAACATCGCCGCGTTCGGCGAGGAAGGGTCGCAACGCGAGCAGGATCGTGTTGTCCTTCGAAGCGGGCGTCATCGGCTCCCACATGGCCTTGGGCACGACGCCCCACATCGAACCGCCGTCGAGGCGCATGAAACCGTCGGAGAGGGCCGTGATGCACCAATCACCGACGGTCACGGCCCGGCGCTGCCAGACCGGAGGGCTTTCGGCGCCGCACGAGCTCACTTGCGGATGATCGAGCGCGAGATGATGATGCGCTGCACTTCGCTGGTGCCCTCGCCGATGGTGCACAGCTTCGCGTCGCGCCACATGCGCTCGACCGGGTATTCGCGACTGTAACCGTAGCCACCGTAGATCTGGATGGCGTCGTACGTGGCGCGCATGGCGACCTCGGACGAATAGAGCTTGGCCATCGAGGCCTGCGTGCCGTAGTCCTTGCCAGCGTCCTTCAGGCGCGCAGCGTGATAAACGAGGTGACGCGCCGCTTCAATCTCGACCGCCATGTTCGCCAGTTTGAACCCGACCGCCTGTTGATCCGCCAGGCGCTTGCCGAAGGCTTCGCGTTCCTTGGCGTATTGCAGAGCACAGTCGTACGCCCCCTGGGCGATCCCCAGGCCCAGCGCGCCGATCGAAACGCGGCCTCCCTCGAGGGTCTTCATGAAAGTCACGAAGCCCTTGCCCTCGGGGCCCAGCAGGTGATCGCGCGGGATGCGCGCGTCCTCGAAGACGAGGCTGGCCCAGTCGGAGCCACGCATGCCGAGTTTTTGCTCGCCCTTCTCGAGCGAGAAGCCCGGGATGTCGCGCGGTACCACGAAGGCGCTGATGCCCTTGGGACCTGCATCTTTCTCGGTAACGGCCGTGGCGATGAACGTTCCGGCGTGATTGGCGTTCGTGCAGAAGCACTTGCGACCGTTCAGGACGTACTCGTCGCCATCCAAGACCGCCGTCGTCAGCGTGCCGCCGGAATCGGAACCGGCATTGGGCTCGGTCAAACCGTACGCGCCCATGTACTCGCCGGCGACCAGCTTCGGCACGTACTCGCTGCACAGCTTGTCGCCACCCCAGGCGTAGATCGGGTAGGTACCGAGGCTGACGTGGGCCGCCAGGGTCAACCCCGTCGATCCGCACACGCGACTGATTTCCTCGACGGCCAGGCAGTACGCCAGGGTGCCGCCATTCGAACCGCCCACGTCCTCGGAGAAGGGAATCCCGGGCACGCCCAGCTCGACGATCTTGTTCCACGTCTCGATGGGGAAGCGGTGGTTCTCGTCGATCTCTTCGGCGATGGGTGCCACTTCAGAGCGCGCAAAATCACGCACCATGTCCTGGATCATGCGCTGCTCTTCGGTGAGGTCGAAGGAGTGCTTGATCTCCGGCAGGGCGTACTTGGTCGGGGTGCTAACCGTCATGAGAGTCGGGTTTGCCTAGGGGGGTCTCGTTCGGGATCAATCCAGTTGTTCTTCCAGACGCCAGCCAGTCGTGCGTCGACGACCCTTCGGACCCTCGTCCGCATCCGAGACGTCCCGTTCGGATTGCTGGCGCCCGGGCGGATGCTGGGGCGGCTGGGGCTGCAGGTCGCCATTGCGGGCCAGGCTCGACTCGCGGTAATAGCGATCGCTACGACCCGCGGCGACCCATGCGACCAAGGCGGCGCGGGAGAACTTCCATTCACGACCAATTTTTCGGGCGGGAAGGTTCTCCGAGTGTAGGACCTTGTTGAAGGTCTTCACACTGACGCCGAGGAATCGTGCGGCCTCCTCCAGATTGAAAATCTCGTGGCCGGGATCGACCGTCTCCCGCTGGCTCGGGATCTTGGGTTGGGTCGGGATCTTGGGGTCACTCATGAAGGAATCTCCTCGTTCTTCCAGCGCTTGGCCATCTCTTCCTTGATCCATGTGGCGATCTCGTCGGTCGGTGTCCCCGGGCCGAAGAGACGGACATAACCGTGCTCCTGGAGACTCGCGGAATCCTCCTTCGAGATGATGCCTCCGCCGGTCAAGAGCACATGCCCTAACCCACGTTTTTTGAGCTCGGTGCGCACACGGGGAAAGAGCGTCATGTGCGCGCCGGAGAGAATCGAGAGCCCGACAACGTCGACATCCTCCTGCAGGGCCGTCTCGGCGATCATGTCGGGCGTCTGGTGCAGCCCGGTATAGATGACCTCCATGCCGTGGTCACGCAGCACGGCGGCGATCGTCTTCGCCCCGCGATCGTGGCCATCGAGGCCGGGCTTGCCGACCAGAACGCGAATCCTTCGTTCCATTGCTTTTGCTTCCTGTGAGCTCTTAGAGAATCCGCGGTTCTTTGTACTCGCCGAACTCCTCGCGGAGAACGTCGGCGATCTCGCCCAGCGTGCAGTCGGCGTGCGCCGCTGAAACGAAGCGTTCGAGCAGGTTGTCGTCACTTCGGCAAGCGTCGCGTATGCCGTCCAGCTCGCTCTGGGAGCGTTTGGCATCGCGCTTCTTGCGCAGCGTGGCCAGGCGTTCGTGTTGGTTGCGCTCGACTTCAGGGTCGATGCGCAGGATCTCGATCTCGGGCGTCGCATCGAGCTCTTCGACGTAGGTGTTGACACCCACGACCTTCTTGTCCTGACGTTCGACCGCCAGCTGGTACTTCACGGCCGAGTTGTGGATTTCGCGCTGGATATAGCCGGCCTCGATGCAAGGCACGACGCCCCCGCGCTTGTCGATCTCGCTGAAGTAGGCCTCGGCGTCCTCTTCGAGACGGTTGGTCTGGGCTTCGACGAAGTAGGAACCCGCCAGGGGGTCGATCACGTGGGCGGCCTCGGTCTCTTCCGCGATGATCTGCTGGGTACGCAGGGCGATCTTCGCGGCCTTCTCCGTCGGCAAGGCCAGGGTTTCGTCCATCGAGTTCGTATGGAGCGACTGCGTCCCACCGAGCACCGCCGAGAAAGCCTCGAGGGCCGTGCGCACGATGTTGTTCTCGGGTTGCTGGGCCGTCAAGGAAACACCGGCGGTCTGGGTATGGAAGCGCAGCATCCACGAACGCGGATCCTTTGCAGCGAATACGTCGCGCATCTTGCGCGCCCAGATGCGGCGTGCGGCCCGGAATTTGGACACCTCTTCGAAGAAGTCGAGGTGCGCGTCGAAGAAGAAGGAAAGTCGCGGAGCAAACGCATCCACGTCGATACCCGCCGCAACGCCCCGGCGTACGTATTCCATGCCGTTGGCGAGCGTGAAGGCCAGCTCTTGCGCCGCCGTCGATCCGGCCTCGCGGATGTGGTATCCGGAGATCGAAATCGTGTTCCACTGGGGAACGTGCAGCGCGCAGTGTTGCATCACATCGGTGATCATGCGCAAGGCCGGCTCGCACTTGACCAGCCAGGCATGTTGCGCCTGGTATTCCTTGAGGATGTCGTTCTGGACCGTGCCACGTAAGAGCTTCGAGTCGACGCCCTGGTTTTCACCGGCGGCGATGTAGAACGCCAAGAGGATCGGCGCCGGGCCGTTGATCGTCATCGAGGTCGACACCCGATCCATCGGGATGCCGTCCATCAACGTTTCCATGTCCCTCAAGGACGAGATGGCCACGCCGACCTGACCGACTTCGCCGAGGCTGCGCTCGTGGTCTGAGTCGTAGCCCATCAGGGTCGGAAAGTCGAAGGCGGTCGAGAGCCCGGTCTGTCCGTGCTCGAGAAGAAACTTGAAGCGTTCGTTCGTCTGTTTCGAAGAGCCGAAGCCCGCGAACTGGCGCATCGTCCACAGGCGCCCGCGATACATCGAGGGATGCACCCCGCGGGTGAAGGGAAACGCCCCGGGATAGCCCAGATCGGAGGCGGGGTCGAGCTGCACGTCTTCGGGACCGTACAGGCTCTTCAAGGGGACGCCGGACAGCGTGGTGAAGTTGCCGTCGCGCAACTTCGACGCGGCCAGGGCCTGTTCCCAGACCTGACGCGGATCCGTGCCGTTCGAGCTGTTCGCGCGGACGGTTTTTTCTTCGGTGCGGGCGGTTTCGGTATCGCTCATGGCGTTTTTCCTGAGGCCCAAAGGACGGTGCCCAGGATCTCTTCAGCGACATCGTAAGGCGTAATGGACTTCCCCAGGAGCGAATCTACGGCGTCGGTGTGACCGGAGTCCCCCCAAAGCTCCTCCTCGAGGCGTTCACCGACGACACGACGTACCTGTTCGATACGCTTTTCGCGGCGGATCAGCTCCAGAGCGGCCCCACCATCACCGCCTCCAGCACTTCCCGAATCGGTGAGGTAGGCCTTGTGGGCCTCGATGACAGCGATCAGATCGTCCAGGCCGCTGGGCTCGTGGGCGCTCGTGGAGACCACGGGGGTCTGCCACCCCGCCGCGCTGGAGCGACGGGCATTGGCCAGGGGACGGCGCAGGCGTATGGCGTCTTCGAGATCCATCACGAGACGGTCCGCCCCTTGGAGATCGGACTTGTTCACGCAGAGCACGTCCGCAACCTCGAGCAGGCCTGCTTTCATGGCCTGAATCCCGTCGCCTGCCCCCGGGCAGAGCACGCACACGACCGTGTCGGTGGCGGAGACGACGTCGTACTCGGCCTGACCGACGCCGACGGTCTCGACGACGATGCGCTCGAATCCAAAGGCGTCCATCACGTCGCACGCATCGGAGGCCGCGCGCGCGAGTCCGCCGTGGCTTTCGCGCGACGCCATCGAGCGGATGTACACGCCTGGGTCCTGGGTGCGCTCCTCCATGCGAATTCGATCCCCGAGCAACGCGCCTCCCGTGAAAGGCGAGGAGGGATCGATGGCCAAGACGCCGACTCGTTCATCGTTCGCGCGCAAGGCCTTCACGAGCTCGTTCGTGAGCGAACTCTTGCCCGCTCCCGGAGGCCCCGTCACGCCGATGCGCCAGGCCTGACCGACGCGGGGATAGATCTGCGCCAGCGCTTCGGGGAAACGCGGATCACGGTTCTCCGCCCACGAGATGAGTCGCGCTAGCGCACCCCGATCACCTGCGAAGAGGAGCTCTGCGATTTCCGACGCCTCTTGCATGCCTTACGAGGTGAGAAGCTTGCGCGCGATGACGATGCGCTGGATATCGGTGGCGCCTTCGTAGATCTCGGTGATCCGGGCGTCGCGGAACAGCCGCTCGACGTGAAAGTCGTCGGTGTATCCCGCCCCACCGTGAATCTGCAGGCATTCGTCCGCGCAGAAGTTCGCGGTCTTGGACGCGAAGAGCTTCGCCTGGGCCGCTTCCTGGCTGCACGGTGCGTCGGCGTCGCGCTGCTTGGCAGCCTTGAACGTGAGCAGGCGCGAGGCCTCGAGATGCGTCGACATGTCGGCCAGCTTCCATTGAATCGCCTGGAAATGACCGATGGGCTTATTGAACTGCTCGCGCTCGTTCGAGTACTTGACCGCGGCTTCGAGACAGGCCTGACCGATGCCACAGGCCTGCGAGGCAATGCCGATGCGGCCCCCGTCGAGGGTGTCCATGGCCAGATGGAAGCCCTTGCCCTCGTGACCGAGCATGTTGGTGTGCGGCACACGCACGTCCTCGAACAGGATCTCGGTCGTGGAGGACGCGCGGATGCCCGTCTTCTTCTCCTTCTTGCCTACCGAGAGGCCCGGAGAAGTGCGCGGCACGATGAAGGCCGAGATGCCGCGCGCCTTGGGCGCACCGAGGTCGGTTCGCGCATAGACGATGAACATGCCGGCGTCGGCCCCGTTGGTGACCCACATCTTGGTTCCGTTCAGAACCCAGTCGTCGCCATCGCGAACGGCGGAGGTCATGAGGCTGGCCGCATCGGAGCCGGCGTTGGCTTCCGTCAAGCAATACGCACCGATGACCTCGCCCGAGGCGAGCTTCGGCAGCCACTCTTGTTTCTGCTCGGCCGTGCCGTGGCGCTTCAAGGGTACACCGACCAGGCTGTTGTGGACGGAGACCGTGACGCCGGTCGAGGCGCAACCACGGTTCAGCTCCATCAGCACGACGCACAACTCGATGGCGCCCATGCCGGCTCCGCCGTACTCCTCGGGAATGGCCAGTCCCCAAAGACCCAGCTCGCCGATGCCTTCGTACACCTCGGGGCCCAGCTTGGCCTCGCGGTCGTACCTCTGGGCATTGGGAATCAAAAGGTCGTTCGCGAAGCCGCGCGCCATGTCGCGGACCATCGTGAGCTCTTCAGTCAGATTGAAATCCATCCCGCTTCGGTCTCCTGCAGAGTCGTCTCTTGTCGTATTCCCGCTAAGGCGCAATACCGTTCAGGCGTAGTCGTAAAAGCCCTTCTTGACCTTCCGCCCTAAACGTCCGGCCGCGACCATGCGACGCAGCAGAGGGCAAGGGCGATACTTCGAATCCCCGAGGCCATCGTGCAGGACATTCATGATGTCCAGGCACACGTCCAGGCCGATCAGATCGGCGAGGGTCAGGGGGCCCATGGGGTGGTTCATCCCGAGCTTCATGACCGTGTCGATGGCTTCCTTTTCCGCCACGCCTTCCATGAGGCAGTAGACCGCCTCGTTGATCATGGGCATGAGGACGCGATTCGACACGAACCCCGGGTAGTCGTTGGCCTCGACGGGCACCTTGCCCACGGCCTCCGAGTAGGCCGTGACCTGGGCGGTGGTCTCGTCGGAGGTCTCCTGGCCACGGATCACCTCGACCAGGGCCATCAGCGGCACTGGATTCATGAAGTGCATGCCGATGACCTTGTCCGGGCGCTGCGTCGCCGCGGCGATCTCGGTGATCGAGATCGAACTGGTGTTCGTGGCCAGGATGCTCGTCTTCGGCGTGATCTCGTCGAGCTGCGAAAAGACGTCGCGTTTGATATCCGCGCGTTCGACGATGGCCTCTACCACGAGGGCAGCGTCGCCGACATCTTCGAGCTTGTTCGAGGGCTTCACGCGGGCCAGGATGCCGGCGGCATCGGCCTGGCTGATCTTGTCCTTCTTGACGAAGCGCCCGAGGCTCTTCTCGATCGCGCCCATGCCCTTTTGCAGCGCTGCATCGTTCACGTCGACCAGCTGCACGTCGACGCCGTAGCTGGCGAAGGTCTGGGCGATGCCGTTGCCCATGGTGCCCGCACCGATCACGGCGATGCGTTCGAGCTTGGACATCTAGAGCGCCTCCACCGTCAGCGAAACCGCATTGCCCCCGCCGAGGCACAAGGACGCCATACCGGTCTTCGCATCACGTTGGCGCATGGCGTAGAGCAGCGTCGTCAGGATGCGCGCCCCCGAGGCACCGATCGGGTGACCGAGAGCCACCGCGCCGCCGTTGACGTTCACACGCTCGGGATCCAGCGACAGTTCGCGCGTCAAGGCACAGGCCGCTGCCGAAAAGGCCTCGTTGATCTCGTGCAGATCGAAATCCGTCGGCTTTTTGCCCAGCTTGGCGGAGGCCTTCTCGACCGACATCTTGGGCGCCATCATGACCCACTCGGGAGCCATGCCTCCGGTGGCGTAGCCCGTGATGCGCGCCATCGGAGTACAACCGAGCTCTTCGGCCTTCTCCGCGCTCATGACAACCAGAGCCGAGGCCCCGTCGTTGATGGCCGAGGCGTTGGCCGCAGTGACCGTGCCGCCGTCGCGTTTGAAGGCGGGACGCATCTTGGCGATGCTCTCGGTGGTCATCCCTTCGCGGATGTTCTCGTCGGTGGCGAACTGGATCGGATCGGCCTTTCTCTGGGGCACTTCGACCGAGAACATCTCCTCCTTGAATCGCCCGGCATTCGTGGCCTCGGCCGCCTTGCGGTGGCTTTCGGCGGCGAAGGTGTCCTGGGCGACGCGGGTGACGTCGTACTTCTCGGCAACCAGCTCACCGGTCATGCCCATGTGAAAGTCGTTGTAGATGTCCCACAGTCCGTCGTGGACCATGGAGTCGACCATCTGGACGTGTCCGAGGCGCGAGCCCTCGCGTGCGGAAGGCACGAGATAGGGTGACTTCGACATGTTCTCCATGCCGCCGGCCACGATGATGTCCGCATCCCCGGCGCGAATGGCCTGGGCGGCCAGCATCACCGACTTCAGCCCCGAACCGCAGACCTTGTTAACGGTAAAGGCCCCCACCGCGTCGGGCACCCCTGCACCGATCGCGGCCTGACGCGCGGGGTTCTGACCGAGCCCTGCCTGGAGCACGTTGCCCAGGATGACCTCCTCGACCAGAGCGGCCGGAACGTTCGCGCGCCGAAGAGCCTCTTTGACCGCCATTGCGCCCAATTCGGGTGCTCGGAAGGAGGCAAGCCCACCCATGAACTTGGCGATCGGAGTACGGCAGGCGCTGACGATGACGACGTCTTTCAAGGCGATGACTCGGAGGAAGTTGTGGGCCTTTTGGGAGGGGTTCGCCCAGGGTTTGGCGACCCATGACAGGGTTTGTCCAGCCCGAGAGTATAGCGACGAGGGATTCGATCGTCCGCGCTCTCGGGGCCTCAAGCGACGAGGGATTTCGAACCGATAGAAAGCTCACCCGGCGGCCGCGATGCGTTCCGCGAGACCACGCGCCCCGGAGTTCAGCCTTCCTGAGGAAGACGCGAGAGAGACAGCCGGCGGACCCTCGGGTTCGCCGGCTTGTTTTTTATCAGGCATGCAGGCTGCGCCGATATGGCATATCAACTGCCATTATGGCTATTTCTGATCCGCCTTGGATTCGCAATCCCCCTCTCCACCACCCTGGAAGCCCCTTTTTGCGCCTGGCATCCCCCTTGCTCTTTCATGGACACCGCGCCCGCCGCGACGGCGGTCGCCCACTCCAAAGCAAGGATGCACAACATGCGTTTGAACCCCCTCTTCCAGCCCTTCACCCAGCGCGGCGCCGGCCTGGACGGTCTCTTCGGCTTTTCGGACCAGAGCCTCTTTGCCCCCAGCTCCACACGCGTTCGTAGAACGGAAACCGGCCTCGAAGTCCTGGCCGTGCTGCCGGGCGTCGCGCCCGAGGAGCTCGAGATCGAGGTCGAGGGACGCTGGCTGACGCTGCGCGGCAAGAGTCGACTCTTCGAAACCGAGCAAGAGTTCGAGGGCCGCGCCGAGGGCGAGACCCCCGGCTTCCAGAGGCGCTTCCAGCTTCCCTTCGCGGTCGACGGCGAGGCCAGCACGGCCATGCTCGAAAACGGCGTCCTGACGCTGCTTCTGACGCGCCCCGAGGCCGATGCCCCGCGCCGTATCGCTCTGAGCCCTACGGGCAAGGAATTCGCAGCCGAGCTTCCGGAAGCCGTCTCCGAGTAATCGCGGACGTCCCCGACGCGGAAGTTCTGCGGACGGAGGCCCTGGTGGACGATAAGATCCACGGCCCGCCCGGGGGAGGAACACTCCTCCCCCGGCGCGAACTCCCCCCGAGTCATGAGCGTGAACAAGGTCGAGTGTAAGAACTGCAAGCACTATCGGGCGGCACCCTACGAGGCCCGCATCGATGGCTGCTATTTGCAGGGCAACATGCCCGGGAAACAGTCGGCGAGTTATCTCGACGAACAACAGATCCCGGGCAACCACCGGAAGATCAACCTGCGTGGCGACTGCAAGGACCACACCGCGCGCGTGATCCGCCCCTCGTTCTGGCAGCGGCTCCTCGGGGCCTGAATTCGGCCTGATTGTCGGCTCCGCCGTCCGCTAGCCTCGAGCATAGACGTCCCCACGTTCGTCACGACGAACCGGAACCTGGCGACGCAATGCGCGGAGCCCTTCCAGATCGATGTCCGCCGTGACGAGCCCCACAGCGCCCGCCCCCTCGGCCAGGACCTCGCCACCGGGCCCGCAGACGAGCGAGTTACCGGGAAAGGCGAGTTCGAGCTCGCGCCGTCCGACGAGGTCCTTGCCCGTTCGATTGGCACCGAGCACGAAGGCCTGATGCTCGGCCGCTCTGCCGCAAACGAGCGCACGCCAATGTTCGCGACGGGTGTCGGGCCACTGCGCCGGAACGACGAGCAGCTCGGCCTCCTGTAGGAACGGCGTGCGTAGGAGCGCGCCGAAACGGAGGTCGTAGCACACGAGCGCGGAGAGCCGCAGGCCACGCACTTCGTGTGTGGGAGGAGGCTCGTTGCCTGCCGCGAAACTCAGATGCTCGGCCGTCGGCGAGAAGAGGTGCACCTTGTCATAGGTGAATACGTCGCGTCCCGAATCGAAGACGTGCAAACGATTGGCCCAGGGTGGTCCGTTTTCTAGAGAGCCGAAGGCGCTACCGCAAACCACGAGCTCGAGTTCCGCTGAAAGATCGCGAATGCGCGCGACCGCTTCTTCGCTCTCGGCCAACCAGCGCTCGTCGTCGCCCCCTGCGACATCGGCAGCAACAAAGGACGTCGGCCACATTTCCGGCAGCGAAACGAACTCGAGTCCCCCATCACGCGCGGCCCGCAAGCCTCTTTCGGCTTCGGCCAGGTTGCCAGGAACGTCCCCGCGGCGAACGTCGAACTGAAAGGCACCTATTCGCACGGGGGGATTCTACCTAGCGTTGATGTCGCGCGTCGTTGGTGTCACGCGCGAAAGGGTCGGAAGCGCGAGTTCGTGTGCAACCACCGGCTCCTGGAGCGGTCTCTCTGGTGTTGCCCAATTCCGATCGGAAACGCCCATGAAGACCACTCTCGCCTGCTTCGCCTTCCTCGCCTTTTGCACGGGGCTGGGCTCGCTGGCCGCCCAGCTCCCCGCCTTGCTCCCCCAGGGCCCCGAAAACTGCGCCGCAACCACGGAGTGCCTCTTCGGCTCCGCATCCTGTCGGATCCGATGTCCGAACCTACTGTCCCCGATCTGCGACCCCGGGGATTGTGTCGATGGGTTCCCGATCGGGCCGCATTGCGAGTGTTCCGGGTAGTACGGAACTCAGGACTTCAAAAGACGGCGCAGAACGTAGTGCAGGATGCCGCCGTGCTTGTAGTACTGGGCTTCCTCGGGCGTGTCGATGCGCAGGCGTGCGTCGAATTCGACGGTCTTGCCATCATCGTCCTTGGCGCTGACCTTGATCGTGCCGCCGGCCTTGAAAGCGGATTGGTACAACGCGGCGAGTCCTTCGAATTCGAAGGTCTCGTGACCGCTCAGGCCGAGGCTCTGCGCTGTCTTGCCAGCGGGGAATTCGAGGGGCAGAACCCCCATGCCGACCAGGTTCGAACGGTGGATGCGCTCGAAGCTCTGGGCGATCACCGCCCGCACACCGAGCAAAGACGGTCCTTTGGCAGCCCAGTCGCGCGACGAGCCCGTGCCGTACTCGGCGCCGGAAAGGATGATCGTCGGAGTCTTGCTGGCGTTGTACTTCATGGCCGCGTCGTAGATCGACATGGCCTCTTTGCCCGGGAAGTGCAGGGTCGAAGATCCCTCGACACCGGGCGTCAGCTGGTTCTTCAAACGCACGTTGGCGAAGGTGCCGCGCATCATGACCTCGTGGTTGCCGCGGCGCGAGCCGTAGCTGTTGAAGTCCTTCTTCGCGACACCGTTCTCCTGCAGATACTTGCCCGCGGGGCTGTCGGGCTTGATGGCACCGGCGGGCGAGATGTGATCGGTGGTGATGCTGTCGCCGACCATGACGAGACAACGCGCGCCCTTTATATCGGTGACCTCGCCGGACTCGGCCGACATGCCCTCGAAGAAGGGCGGCGACTTCACGTAGGTCGAGCCCGCTTCCCAGGCGTAGGTGTCGCCGGTCGGAACCTCGAGTGCGCGCCACGCGTCCGGCCCAGCAAAGACATCGGAGTAACGCGAGGTGAACTGCTCACGCGTGACGGCAGTTTTGACCGCTTCGGTGACCTCGGCCTGCGTGGGCCAGACATCCTTGAGGAACACGGGGCCACTCGCGCCCTCTCCAAGGGGCTCGGTTTTGGGGTCGAAATCGACGCGTCCGGCCAGCGCATAGGCCACCACCAAGGGCGGCGAGGCCAGGTAGTTCGCGCGCACGGCCTGGTGGACCCGACCCTCGAAGTTGCGGTTGCCCGAGAGCACCGAGGCGACCAGCAGATCGCCCTGCTCGATGGCGGCGTTGACCTCATCGGGAAGCGGCCCCGAGTTGCCGATGCACGTCGTGCAGCCGTAGCCGACGATGTGGAAGCCCTGTTGCTCCAGCTCGCTCAAGAGCCCCGCCTTCTGCAGGTAGTCGGTGACGACCTTCGAGCCGGGAGCGAGGCTGGTCTTGACGTACGGCTTGACCTTCAAACCCAGGGCGTTGGCCTTCTTGGCCACGAGTCCGGCGGCCAGCATGACGCTCGGGTTCGAGGTGTTCGTGCAGCTGGTGATGGCACCGATGACGACCGAACCATGGGTCAACGTGGCGGTCTCGCCGCGTAGTTGCACCTGCACGCCGGTCTTCTGCGCGGTGCCTCCACCGCCGGTCAGAAACTCGCTCTGCGCTTCGAGGGTCTTGTCGAAGGACGACTTCATCTCCGAGAGCAGCAAGCGATCCTGCGGACGCTTGGGGCCTGCCAGGCTGGGCTCGACGGTGCCGACATCCAGCTCGAGCACGTCGGAGTACGTCGCCTCGGGCGTCGCGTCGGTATGGAACAAGCCCTGTTCCTTCATGTACGACTCGACCAGGCGCACCTGCTCTGCGGAGCGACCGCTGAAGTGCAGGAAGTTGATGGTCTCCTCATCGACGGGGAAGATGCCGCAAGTCGCACCGTATTCGGGCGCCATGTTCGCAATCGTCGCACGGTCGGCCAACGACAGGTTCGCCAGGCCCGAGCCGAAGAACTCGACGAACTTGCCGACCACTCCGTGGGCGCGCAGCATCTGCACGACGGTCAAGACGAGGTCGGTCGCGGTGGAACCCTCGGGCAACTTGCCACTGAGGCGGAAGCCCACGACCTCCGGGATCAGCATGCTGACCGGTTGGCCCAGCATGGCGGCTTCGGCCTCGATACCGCCGACGCCCCAGCCCAGAACGCCGAGGCCGTTGATCATCGTCGTGTGCGAATCGGTGCCGACCACCGTGTCGGGATAGGCCCACGTCTCGCCGTTCTGCGCTCCCTCCATCACGCCGCGGGCGAGGTACTCCAGGTTGACCTGGTGCACGATGCCCGTGTCCGGCGGCACGACGCGGAAGTTCTCGTAAGCACTCTGGCCCCAGCGCAGAAACAGATAGCGCTCGCGGTTGCGTTCGAACTCGATGCGGCCGTTCTCCTCGGCCGCGTCGGGCGCCGCGAAACGATCCACCTGAAGCGAGTGGTCGATCACGAGCTCGACCGGCTGGAGCGGATTGATCTTCTTCGGATCGCCGCCCATGGCGACCATCGCATCGCGCATCGCCGCCAGATCGACGACCGCGGGCACACCGGTGAAATCCTGCAGGAGCACCCGCGCCGGCATGAAAGCGATCTCCTCGGGGTTGCCCGAGTTCGGCGTCCAGCGGGCCAGTTTCTCGATGTCCGCGGCCGGCACCGAGGCCCCGTCTTCCCGTCGCAAGAGGTTTTCCAGCAAGATCTTGAGCGCGAAGGGCAGGCGCTC
The DNA here is from genome assembly GCA_965662355.1 of Planctomycetota bacterium. Classification (GTDB taxonomy): domain Bacteria; phylum Planctomycetota; class UBA1135; order UBA1135. Next base: position 85,233 of record CBFIHP010000012.1, read on the forward strand.
GATGTCGAATCCGCGTGCCTTCAAGGCGGCCAGCCGGGCGATCCGGTAGCTCTTGCCATCAACGTCGAAAGTTCCGTGACTCTGGAAGGTGTCGCTCATCGTTTCGTCCTCTATCCGGGGAAGCGGCGAATTGTAGGATCATTTCGCCTCCGATTCCGAGCCCAGATGGCACGTTTCCCCGAAGCTCCACATGCATAAGCTCGTCCGCAGTCTCACCTTCCTGACCCTGGCCCTCGCTCTCTCCCTCGCGGCGCGCCCCTTCACCCCCCTTCCGCATTGGGCCGAGCCCACAACCTGGCCGGTCGAGCGCATGGTCGCGAACCTCACTCGCATCGCGACCGAGAACCCGGAGGACGCCAAGGCCCATTTCGAGCTGGGACGTGTGCACTCGCTGGCCTTCACGCTCGAGGCCAAGGAGCTCGGCATCTGGCACGAGGAGCCCTTCAGCCCCTTGGACGACTTCCAGCAACGCCTCCACTACGGACGCGGCAAGCCCCACCGCGACGGCCCCACGCCGGAGACGATGCGGACCCATGTGCAAAAGGGCATCGAACATCTGCGGCGCTCCATCGACCTCGCGCCCCAGAGAGCCGAGGCCCACCTCAGTCTGGGCCATCTCACCGAGAGCGCGGCCCACCTCGCGCCGGGACTCGACACCCACGGCCTCCTGCGCTTGCCCCAGATCCGCATCACCAGGGACACCCACGAGGAGATCCTCCAGCACCTGCAGGCCCTGGGCTCCACCAAGAAATCCACGCGTCGGCGCGCGTTCAAGGAGCTCCAGGAACGGCGCTTCTTCCTGGCCTCGCTCACCTACCTCGAGAAGGAGGTCAGCTCTTCGAACCGCGAGCGCTCCGACGCAGCCCGCGAACTCCTGCGACGCTTCTGGATCGAACAGGCCATCGCCCACTACCGCACCGCGACCGACATCGCCCTGCCCACCGACCTGCAGCTCGAAACCAAACCCATGGTCTACCAGCAGGGCGACGGGCTCGACCAGCTCGCCTCCTACGAAGCCGGCCGTTCCTGGGTGCGCCTCGTCGCCGAACGCGACCCGCTGGACGAGGCCGAAAAGGAAGCCCTCGCGACAACCCGTGCGGCTCTGAAGCGTCTCGAAGACCTGCCGCCGGCGAATGCAATCACACCGCTCATCCTGACCTTCGACGCCCATGCGAGTCTGGCCGATCTGTTGCTTCCGGAACAACCGGTGCTCTTCGATCTCGACGGCGACGGCACGACCGAAGCCTGGCCCTGGGTCCGCCCCGGCGTGGCCTTTGTCGTCTGGGATCCCGAGCAGACGGGTCACATCACCTCTGCCCGCCAGATGTTCGGCACCGCCAGCGCCCAGGTCTTCTTCGGCGACGGCTACCGCGCCCTGGCGGCTCTCGATGACGATGGAGACGCGTCGCTCACGGGAAGCGAACTGCAAGGCCTGTCCCTGTGGTTCGACGACGACTGCGACGGGCTCTCGGATCCGGGTGAAGTGTCCTCCGTGACCCAACACGAAATCACTGCCCTCGCCACCCGGGCCACGGGAACCGCCGGTGGAAACGAATCACTCGTCAGCACCTCTGGCGTGTCCTTGCGTGACGGTCGGCGGCTCCCGAGCTACGACTGGGTCACGCGCCCGTACCACGATCAACCGTAGGAGTCAGTCCGACCCCGCCCCTGACGGCTGCACCCGCTCGTGGAGCGAGCTCGCCGGTGACCCCACCCGTCAAACCGCAGCCAGACCCGATGGCCGCCGCGGTACTGGGCTTCGAGAACGCGAATCAGCATTGCCCTCAATCCGATTCGCTTCATTCGAGGGGGGAGAATGGGGAGCATGGGACTCGCGGAACGACTTGTTCGCAATTCGCCCCTTTTCCCACCTCTCCCCGCCAGCTAACATCCCCTCCCGAATCGGGACAGCTGCACGCAGCCCGTCGATTCACGAGGACCAACGGGGACGTAGCTCAGCTGGTAGAGCGTCGCGTTCGCAACGCGAAGGTCGAGGGTTCAAGTCCCTTCGTCTCCACCATCCTAAGTGCCGTTGATCAGTCCCCAGAACGGCGACGTTGGTGCGTGAATCCGAATGGAGCGCCAGATCCCCATCAGCGCAGAACGAAACGCCTCGGCTCCGCCTCCGCTTCCAGCGTCGGGTAGTCGAGGAGTTCGCGCAGGGTCAACCCCGTATCGCTCTCCAGCGTCGGGTCGTTGGCGATATCTCGGTCGGTCAACTTCGCATAGGTCCGCACGACCAGCTCGAAGCGGCCGGCGGGAAGGTTCCAGCCCCATTGGATCGTGCCCCCCCGTGAATCCGGGTGGAAGATATCGAAGTGAACGCGACCGTCCTGGTCGTACAACGTAAGCCGTGCCAAGGACCACACCGCGTCCTCGGACCCGGTGACCTGGAAGAGGCGCTGCGTCCCAGCCTCACATTGGATCTCGAGTTCCAGTGCCTCGCCCGAGGTGAGTTCCACGGTGCGCTGAACTTGCGCGATCCCGCCGCCAATGATCCAGAGCTCGTGCGAGACCGGCAGCAGGTTCTCGCCGAAGACCACGCCGTCCGCAAAGCTGATCTCGGTCTCGGGCGGGCGTTGGGGGGGAACACGGCGACCAACTACGGCTGCCACATCTCTCCAGACACTCTGCCCGTCAGATCGGGTGCAACGGACGCAGGAATATTTCAGCGCACGATCGGACCGGCGCTCAGTTCACGCCGAGTCGCACGAGCTCCCCGGGGACGTAGCGGGGATGGACTCTCGATCCAAAGCAGCGACGGTTTCGCTCAGGAATCGGCCTGCTCATTCAGCATGCGCTGAATGCGCATGCGGCGGTTGCTCATGACCGTTCCGAAGATGGCGCCGGCCAACCCGACGGTGCCGCCCACCACACCTGCCGCGATGCCGGCCACACTGCCATCCATATGGACGGATACCGAAAGTACGGATGTGGTCAAGAGCAGTAGCTCCATGGTCAGTTCGAGGGCCAGTAGCCCGCGCGCCATGGCGCTTCTGAGCGATGCGTAGGCCTGTTCCAGATCCGACGCCGCGCTGAGATCCAGCGGCTCAGGTTCTAGCGCCAGGCTGCGCCGAAGGCTCGGATGAAGCGCGGGAATGGAAAGGGCCAGGGGCAGTCCGAGTGCCGCTGTCAGCCAGTACTGGGGATTGTTGGCCACCAGTTCGGCGTGCCGACTCCAGGCGAAGAGCGCGGTGAGTGCTGCGCCCACGAGCCACAGCGCAAGCATCCAATAATGCACATGATCGGGTGTATTTGAGCTCGCGTCCCGCGGGGTCAGGCTCGCGCTGCGTGCCTGTCGGGTCTGCCCGTGGCCATCGACGAAGGCGGAGCGCGCTTCGGGCCTGCACGCCATCATCAGTGGCATCGCGAGGCCGAACCAGAGCGGGAAGAAGGCGAGCCAGACCAGCTTGTATGTCACGTCTGCGAATCCGACGAGCCTCGGATGGTCCTCCCATTTGCCCGTCGATCCTTCGAAGTGGATCATGAACAGGGTCAGGAAGGACACGAGCGCCAGTGCGGTGGCGAAGTGCAGTCGCCGTCCGAGCTTGCGCACACGCACTCTATCCACTTCGCCCCCTTCGCGGGGCTTGTAGAATTGCATGAAGAGCACCGGTGTCAGCAACATGCAGCTGGTGAAGATCAGGTTGAAGAGATCCATCACGAGTCCTTTCCTTTTTGGCGTTTTGCGCCAGTTCGCTTTGCTTTCCCTGTAGCCGCCCAGACGGCGTCCAGCTCGCCCGTCACGAGCGCGAACGCGTCGTCCCGGCTCAGGCCGCCCAGCTTGGCGTCAGCAACGAGGGCCCGAGCGCGCTCTCCCAGCCGCTGGCGCAGGCTGCGTTTCGCTTCGCCGGTCATCTCCCGATCGGCGGTCACGCGCGTACCGCGCCCGCGCGCGGTGTGCACCAGGCCGCTCTGTTGCAGTACCCGGTAGGCGCGCGCCACGGTGTTCAGGTTGATGCCGAGGTCCGCGGCCAGCTGTCGCACCGGCGGCAGCTCCGTGCCCGGCGCCAGGCGTTCGACCGCGATCTCGGCCCGGATGCCGCGCACGATCTGATCCACCAGGGGCTCGTCGGAATCCAGACGCACGGTCAACATGGAACTATAGTCGCATACTCTGATACTTTACAAAAGGGGTATTTGCCAAAAACCGCCCGATCGGCCCGATCCAGACGAGGTGGCGTTACCGAACCAGGTTTATCGCCGCACATCCGCAACCCCATCGCCCCGGTCGTCAACCCAAGCGAGACGAGTCGTACGGAACGGCGCGGTGCGGCGATGACGACCAACGGCAGACCGGGTCCGGGCACGATCTCGACCTTCTCGTAGCGCGTGTCGCCGTAGACCGGTCCGCTCTGCTCGTACACGCCGAGGAAGAACGTCAGCCGACCGAGGCCGGCGTTGAAGCGCAGGACCGCGCCGCTGTTTCCAACCGCCAGGATCCCGTTCTTCGTGAAGACGTCGACCGCGTTCAGCGGCGGGAACGTGAAACCCGTCTGCGAGGGGCTGATGTCGTCCCAGGTGGCGTTACCGAACCAGGTTTATCGCCACACATCCGCAACCCCATCGCCCCGGCCGTCAACCCAAGCGAGACGAGTCGTACGGAACGGCGCGGTGGGTTGCCCCGTGGGTGTTCGCCGTCGACTTGGCCCAACGAGAGATTGAGGCCCCGCTCCGCGCCACACACATGCCCGGGGAGTGTGCGGCGACAAACCTGGTTCGGTAGCGCCCACACTAGGGTTTAGAAAATCGAAGTTTCTCGAAACACTCGACCGCGAGCCGGGCACAAGAAGGAGCGCCTGAGGTTTTATCTGAACAAAAGGAGAACGAATGAGTTCACTACTGCTCGCAGCGGCACTGTCCGCACCCTTACTGTCCTTCCAGGCAAACCCCGGCGACGATCCACCGAAGCCGTCGAACGGCGGGATCGATTGGACGTCGCTGTCCCTCTGCATGCGCAAGATCACCCTTGAAACTGGCGATTGCATCATGGAGCCGGTCAAGTGGCAGCCCTATGTGAGGTGTGCACGCTTGCCAAATGGAACCAAGGTTCGGATCGGCCCCTTCTACGAGTATTACGGCTATTAGGTGAAGCTAACCGAAACCGTCGATTGCGGAGGGGAGATGGTCGACGAGATCAAAGTTTGGGTTGCTGTCGCTAACCAGGCCCACCCTCCCGGCCACGATCCTGACAGCTGGTGTCACAGCGTTCCTTTTGGTTGCCAGAAGTACAGTCCGGGAGGAGAAGCAGTCCCTGCTGTCTTGAAAGCTGCTTACGAAGAGTACGACTGGGAAGATGTGGTCCCCGGACAAGGCGACGTGATTGTCTTCTGTCGACGTAGTGATGGCTCGGTCGGACATACGGCAACCGCCAACGGTGATGGCACCTATTGCTCGAAGGATCGTTATCTTCCTAAGATAAACATGGCTACCAAGCAAGAAATGCAAAAGGCGTACCCTCCCGAGATTTGGGATTGCAAGTGCTATCGCAAGTCACGAAACAACGATCAAGCTTTGCTGGTGGACCTTGGCGATCCCTCGCCGCCCAATGGGCCTACTGTGGCCCAAGCGAATTGGCCTACTGTGGTCCCAGCGAATGGGCCTACTGCGGCCCCAGCTCCGAGCATAGGAGGTTCCGTTTCGCTACCTGCGCCGGAGCCTCTGATGCCAGCGAAAATCCATATCCTCCAAGAGGATCCGAGCCTGCAGGATGGGAAGCACTACTTCAAGTTCAACGACTCCCACGTGAAGTACGCAGTGCCTGCCCCATTGCTCGACAACAGCTCGGACATAGCAAGCATCACGATACAAGGCACGCCGACGGGGTTCGCTGTGGTGATGACCCTGAGTTCATCTGGCATCTCGGCCGTACAAACGGCAAGAAGCGCTGCCGCTGCTGGCGGGAATCTTCCGGTTCTCTTGATCTGGGGCGGTGAAGTGCACCTCGACTACCCCATCGACGACTTCCTCAATCCACTGATCACCGTGGCAACCTACGGGACGTATGCCGAAGCCTTGGCGCTCGTGCGAGCGCTCAACTAGCAGCCACCGATCCGACTGAGGCGGTGGCGTTACCGAGTCGTACGGAACGGCGCGGTGGGTTGCCCCGTGGGTGTTCGCCGTCGACTTGGCCCAAGGAGAGACTGAGGCCCCGCTCCGCGCCACGCACATGCCCAGGGAGTGTGCGGCGACAAACCTGGTTCGGTAACGCCGTCGGTTCAAACTAGGAATCGCTGTTCAGGACCCGCTCGACCCAAGGGATTGATGCACCAACGCCTCTCTCCACTGCGTCGGGCACTTTTTTTTAAGACGGTGACGGCTTCGCCGTCGCCAGCACCAAGAAAACTGTCCGCGGCGTACCTGACTTTCTAGGATCCCAGGCCAAGCACGCGCTCCTGAATGCTCTTCAATTCCTGGCACTTTGCCGTCTTTTTCCCGACGGTCGCGATCCTCCATTTTCTGTTGCCCTACAGGCAGCGGTGGATGCTGCTGCTGGTCGCCAGCTACGTGTTTTACATGTTCTCGGTGCCGGCCTATGCACTCCTGCTGGTGGTCTCGACGTTGATCGACTACTCGCTGGGCCGAGCCATGGCGCGCACGGGCGATCGGCGCACGCGAATCAGGTATCTCGTCGCCAGCCTCACGTCGAACCTCGGGCTGCTCTTCACCTTCAAGTACTTCAATTTCTTCGCCGAGTCGTTCGAAGCGCTGGGGCAATGGGTAGGCGTCTCCTTTGTCGCGCCCCACAGCGATCTGATCCTGCCCGTCGGGATCTCGTTCTACACCTTTCAGACGCTCAGCTATTCCATCGATGTTTTCCGCGGCCGGCACGCGCCGGAGAAGCATCTCGGACGCTATGCGCTGTTCGTCGCTTTCTTTCCGCAACTGGTCGCCGGGCCGATCGAACGTTCATCCAACCTGCTGCCGCAGATTCGCGAAAAGCACGACTTCGACTACGAGCGCATCGCCGGTGGTTTGAAGCTGATGGGTTGGGGGCTCTTCAAGAAGGTCGTCGTCGCCGATCACCTGGCCACGCTCGTGAATGCCGTCTACAACGAGCCCAGCGGCCTCGTCGGCTTTCATTTCACGCTGGCCACGCTCTTCTTCGCCTTTCAGATCTACTGTGACTTCTCGGGCTATTCGGACATGGCCATCGGCGCCGCTCAGGTACTCGGCTATCGGCTGATGATCAATTTTGATCGCCCGTACCTCGCCCGATCGATCTCCGATTTCTGGTCGCGCTGGCACATATCGCTGTCGAGCTGGTTTCGCGACTACCTGTACATCCCGCTCGGCGGCAGCCGCGTCGCCGTACCCCGCTGGTACTTGAACCTGCTGATCGTCTTTCTCATCAGTGGGCTCTGGCACGGGGCCCAATGGACCTTCGTCATCTGGGGCGCGTTGCACGGGGGCTACCTCGTCTTCGCCCTCGCGACCCGGCCGTATCGTGAACGCATGGCGCGTAGCCTCGGGCTGGAGCGCTTCGGTCGCCTCCACAGCCTGCTGCAGGGATTGACGGTCTTCGGGCTCGTGTGTTTCGCGTGGATCTTCTTTCGGGCCAACTCCCTCGGTGAGGCGCTCTACGCCGTCAGCCATCTGGGCGAGGGCTGGTCCGAGCTGCTGCAGCCCGGCGGTCTGCGCCTGGCGCGCAAGCAGATGGGTGTTTCGGATCGCTACCTGGCCACGGCCGGCATCCTGATCGTGTCCCTGCTGATCGCCGAACGGAAGCCGGCGCGCGAGCGCGGCCAATGGCGCAACATGTTCGCCGGACAACACTGGAGCTTGCGCTGGAGCTTCTACGCGGCGGTGGTCCTCGCCGTGATCAACCTCGGCGCTCCCAAGCAGCAGCCCTTCCTCTACTTCCAGTTCTAAGGTGAAGAAGCTCCTCCTCAGACTGATTTGCCTGGTCCTCCTGGCCTGCGTTCTTCAACTGACGCTGGTGCCCAAGCTGCGCAAGATGAAGGACGTGCGTCGCTTTGAAAGCTGCTTCGCGCAGGCTCCCGACGTCGTCATGTTTTGCGACAGCACGAATGCCTGGATCGATGAAAAGGACAGCGACCCAAGGGCGATCTCCGACATGTTCGAGGATCTCCTGGACGAGACGAAGATCGGCCACGTGACGCGCGCCGCCTACCACGTCCAGGTGTATGCGGCCTTCGTCGACCTGGTCGTCGCCCGCGGACTGCGCCCGCGCGGACTCGTCATCCCGATCAACCTGCGTTCCTTTTCTCCGGAATGGGATCGCAAGCCCGCCTATCAGTTCGAAAAGGAACTGCGACTCATCCGCAACGCCGACGCGCCCCTGCGGCTCGCCGTCGACCCCCTGTTGCGCACGCTCCATCTCATCGACGAAGCCCCGGTCACGCAGCACGAGTACAAGAACTCGCCGGTGTATCGCGGTGAGCGGCTCGTTGGTGTCGTGCGCGACTTCGACAATCCCTCCTTTCGTGAGGTCACTCGGGAGCGCACACGCAACAAGATGATCCTGCACTACATGTATCCCCTGCGGGAGGATCATCGCAAGCTCGAGGCCCTGCGCAATATCGCCAGGACGGCCGCCCGAAACGACCTGAACATCGTCTTCTACATCTCCCCCATCGACGTCCAAACGGGCGAAGAGCTTCTACCCGACGAGTTTCGTCGACAGGTAGGGGCCAACGTCGCCATGATTCAGCAAGCGCTGGCGGGCCATCGCCCAGCTTTGATCGACCTGTCTGCGGCCCTGCCCGCGGACGCCTTTTCGTGGCACGACTATCCGAACGAGCATCTTTGCCAGGAGGGACGCGCACTGGTCGCCACCAGACTCGCGGAGACCTTTGTCGCCGCCGGCATTGCCAAGCGCGCGGTCGTGAAACGCTCCATCGAGGCCGCGACAACGAAGCACTGAGCGCGCCTACATGCGCGTGAAGGCAAGATTCCGCACGCGGCCCCCGCGGTGGCGTTACCGAACCAGGTTTATCGCCACACATCCGCAACCCCATCGCCCTAGTCGAAGAGGTTCTCGGGCAGGGCGATCTCGATCCGCCCGCCTTCGTCCTCTTCGCGGATCTCGAGCGTGACGTCGAGCGTCGTGGGCTCGGCCAAGCTCGCCATTACCATCCCGCCCCGTCCGGCCGGAGTGTGCCGCGATACGTGGAGTCGATAGGTGCCCGGCGCAGGGAAGGCGACGGTGGCCTGCCCGTTGCGACCGATCGAAGAGGGAATCGAAACCCTGCGGGCCCTCTGCGAGAAGACCGGATTCTCCTCGATGCGGTGGAACGTCAGCATGGCCGTGCGGTCTCCTTGCTCGAGGCTCGGCGCATCGTGGGTCATCAGCGTCACCGAGATGCCGCGACGCATGACGACGCGCTCGACATCGAAGGGGGCCTCGATGAGGGACGGGCGATAGCCCGATGCACGCACGAGGATCGCCGCAGCCTGGGCCGTGGGAACTTCGAGACTGATACGCCCCTTCTCGGCTCGGTTGCTGTATCCGACGATACGCCCCTCGTCGTTGAGGGCGACGGCCGTCGGCGAGAAGTACAGCGACCGGCCACCCGGGACGACCTCGAAGTCCACGACACGTAGCTGACTCTCGAGGTCGATTCCATCCAGGCGCGCGTCGCGCGTCGTCTCCCCCTCGCGAACCGAGATGTGATCGGCCTCGAAGAGGAGTGCCCCTTTCTTGTAGATGCGCAGGACATACTCCCCTGTGGTCAAGCCATGCGCGCGGAAGCGTCCGTCGTCCTCGAGCTGGCCGTAGGCGGTCGAATGCGGCTTGGGCAGGGCCATGTCCTCGGCACGATAGAAGTAGATGTCCAGATTCATCTCGCCTCGCGGGAGTTGAGCGACGGCACCGAGGATCTCCCCCCCTTTTCGAAGACGAACGATCAGGTCATCGGCTCCCGCCTCGAATTCCGCAGGCTCCGCCAGGACATAGCCCGAATCGTCCATACGCGAGAGCTCGATCGAGAACGCCCCTTTGAGCCCGACCATGCGGAAGACCCCGTCCCCGTCGGAGCCCCCGCCCGAGTCTCCGCTCCAGAAGTCATTGTCCGCGTGGAGCCTGACACCCGCGACCGGCTCGCCCTCTTCGTCGACACAGCGTCCCGTGGCCCAGCTCTGGATGGACTGCATGCGCAGCTCGCCCAGATCGTGCAGCCCCCTGCGAACGACCCAGGATCCCTGCAAGTCCGCGCGACCGTCCTGCCCCTGCGGAACCTGACGGAAGACGGACATCCGAACCTCGGCACCGATCTCGATCTTTTCGACGAGCTGAGCCAAAAAACGGCCTTCGCCGTCGGTCGCGGCGAGAATCTGCTGGAGCGACTCACGGTTCTCGTTCAGCACGACGAAGAGCAACGGAGCTCGACGGAGAGGTTCGCCGGTTTCGTCCAGGACGAGAGCCTCCACACGCGGACGCCCCGGATCGTGCAGCGCGACCTGCACGAGTTCGCCCGCACGCCTTGGCCCCTCGATGTCCGCCTGCCAGTGGAGTCCGGCCTTCCGCGAGCGCACGTGCACGCGAAGGCTCTGTCCCAACCCCACGAATCCGAAGCGCGCGGAGCCGTTCTCCAGCTCGTCCCACACGTCGTCGGTCTCGTCGGCGCGCATCGATCCGGGGACCTCCAGCCCGATCTCACCCTCGAGCGGCAACAGGTTTCCTTCGACGTCGAGCACCGTGACCTCGATGACCCCGGTCTCTTCCGGAAGCTCGAGCTGCACCTCGCCGTCCTCGTCGTGGATGTCGAAAGGAACGCGCACGTCGATGCCCGGACCGTCGATCTTGGCCCAGTAGTCGTTGATGTCGTAGCCCTCGTTCCAGCTCATGAGCTTGGGATCGAGACGCACGCTGCCCGACGGGCCACGCGTCTTGCCGAAACCGAAGTCGCCATAGGAGCGATGCCCTCCGACTTCCGGCTCCTTCGCCAGGAAGTGCAAGGCCACGGGCACTCCGGCGACCGGGTTGCCGCGCCCATCGACGACCTGGATCCGCAGCCCGGTCGTAGCCTCGGGTAGAGCACTCGCCGCTTCGGAGACCGCCACCTTCGCGTTCCCCCCGGACGGGAGTTGTGTACGCGTCGTCGTCGCCTCGACGACCGCTGGCCCTGCGGAACCCGCGCCCTTCGACGAACTCGCGACGCTCGCCGCCGAACGTCCCCCCGAGATCGCGAAAGTCCGCTCCTGCCGCGGCCCCCCACCGACGACACCGAGCCACGCGAGCACCCGCGGCCCTGCCACGACTCCGAGCGCCACCGTAGCCACCACCGCCGCGATCTTCGCCCCTCCGATCCCGAAGAGCTTCGAAGCCCCCCGCGATCCCAGCTTCGCACTCGCACTCGCACTCGCACCCTCACGCACGAGCAGCGGCAAGAACAACCCCGCCCAGGCCTGCCGATCCCCGCCGTACTCCTGATCCAGCTTCTCCCGCAACATCTTGTGCGCTCGAAGCAGCTGCGAACGAACCGTCGCCGGCTTGCGCTCCATCCGCGCCGCGATGCGGTTCGGCGAGAGCTCCTGGTAGTAGCTCAGGAGAACGACCGTGCGATACGGCTCGTCCAGCTCCAGCACCGCCTTCACCACGTTGCCGTGAGCCTCGAGCCGCGCGCGGCTCGTGTCGACCGATTCCTCCGGACGGGCCACCGCTTCTTCGCGCACTTTGCGCCGCCCCTCGCCCCGCCGGCGATCCAGCGCGACGTTGCGCACCACCCGTGCGAGCCAGCTCTTCGGTTGACTCACCGGAGCGCGCTGTCCCAGCGCCTTCACCCAGGTGTCCTGGACGACATCCTGGATCTCCTGCTCGCCCTTCAGGAGCCCCCGCACGCAGGAGCGCACGAAGGGCTCGTACTCGAGCAACGTCTCGGGACTGAGGGCGGCGTCGGGACCTTGATGCATGGCGGCGGACATGGGCTTCTCTCCGTTCAGGGGACTCGGCTTGCGATCCCCGGGACGGCACGCCCACCCCGAGCGTTGCACGGCTCTCGGTTTTCCTCAAGAAAAGCCCCGGAAGAGCTCGAAGGCGAATTCCATCTCCGGATCCCTCCCCTGGAACACATCTCCAATCGTGGGGCGCACGTGATGATCTGGAACCACACCGCGGCCGGCCGCGGACCGAAATGGAAGGAGCCGCGGCTATGGCGGCCGCGGCTCCTTATTGGGATCTTCCAGGCCCATCAGCGTAGGGGCTCAGCGTTGGAAGTATCGTCTTGCTTGGAAGTATCAGCTTGGAGCCGAGAGAGCGCAGGCGAGCGGCGAACTTTGTCCACTCGCAACCCTCTCGATCCGGGAGGCACAGTAGGACTCTTGCAGGCATGCTCAAAGCCCGTCCTGCTTCGAAAAACCGCCCCTCCCCCGTTCACTCACACGTAGGAATGAAGACCCTGGAGCGCCGCACCTGAGCAGCCTGGCGAGGCTCCCGAATTCCCTCATTCGTAGGAACAGGAAATCGAGGTCTGGCGCCCCGAGCTTCCGCGGCCTCGTTTCTGGCTCACGACTTTTTCAGCACCCGCTCGAGCCCACTGCCTGTGCGCCTCGTACGCGAACAGAGGCCACGCGGAGCTGAGCCCCCTCTTCCCCATGGCGCGCATAGGCGCGACGATCCGCTATCAGCCGTGAGTGCCAAGGCTGCGAACACGGCACTTGCGATCTTGCTGGGCACGATTTTGGATTCTATTGGTTTTCGCAGCGAGTTGGACATCTCGTGCTCCAATGTGCGCAATGCCCGCTGGAGGCCCTGATGCGCTCAATTCATCGAAGAAGATCGGTTGTCTGGTTGTTGTCTGCCACCCTCTTTCTGCTCCTCGCTCCTGGGCCAGGAGCTCAGGGTGACGATGGGAGGCGTTCGTCATTCGGAGTGTACGAGGGTTATTCGGAACCCATCTACGATGAGTGGATAACCGAGTCGGTCTACGTGGAGATGCGCGACGGTGTCCAGCTTGCCGTCGACTACACGCGCCCTGCGATCCATGGTGAACCGGTCGAGGAAGCGCTGCCTCTCGTGTGGACCCACTCGCGCTACCACAGAAACCCCGTCGCGGCCATGGGAAACCCGCGCATCGAATCGATGGTCGATGCCCAGAGCTCGCTACAACGACTGGTGCGGCACGGCTACGTGGTTGCAGCGGCCTGTGTTCGCGGCGGAGGGGCCTCGTTTGGAAGATTCGAGGGTCTGTTCTCCGAGAACGAGACCCTGGATGCCATCGAGTTGATCGACTGGTTCGTCGAGCAACCCTGGTGCAACGGGAACATCGGTATGTACGGTGGTTCCTACCTCGGCATCACCCAGTACATGGCGGCCTCGCGCGCGCCCAAGGCGCTGAAGGCCATCATCCCCGACGTGGCCTGCTTCGACTTCTATGAGGTCGTCTACTCCGGCGCTGGCGTGCTCCGCCAGGACATGCTTCAGCACTGGGCCGACTTGACCTACCGACTGGACATGCAGGTCCCCGGCGAGGCGGTCGATGCCGATTCCGACCGCACGCTCCTGGCGCAAGCTCGCGAGGGACACAAGGACAACTGGCCCGTCGTCGAGGGCTACTCCTCGGCGCCCTATCGAGACAGCAAGACCGAGTTGCACCAGTGGGACAACCACGGCCCGTCCCCCTATCTGGCCCAGATCAACGAAGCCGCCATCCCCATCTATCACCTCAACGGATGGTTCGACGTCTTCGCCCTCGACACGACGCTCTGGTTCGCGAATTACACCGGGAACCAGCGCATGATGATGGGCGACTGGTCGCACGCGCAAATGACCCGTGATCGCACACGGTTGACCGAAGTCGAGCAGCTACGCTGGTTCGATCGGTGGCTGAAGGGCATCGAGAACGGAATCGAGGACGAGGCCCCGATCCAGTTCCAGTTGATGATCGAACCGGGCGAGTCGGAGTGGATCTCCGCGGAAGCATGGCCCCTCGAAGACACGGCCCCTTTCCTGCTATTCCTTGGCCAAGGTCCCTCGGAAACCGTGGCGTCGGTCAACGACGGAAGCCTGCGCATGGAAGCCACCGAGAAGGGCCAGAGCGATTACAAGGTCGATCCGACGACGACAACGGGCAAGACGACGCGCTGGGACCAGGCCGTTGGCGCGGCCTCGGCCATGCGCTACCCGCGCCTCGCCAGCAACGACGAGAAGTGCCTGACCTTCACGACCCCACCGTTCGAGGACGACCTGACCGTGATCGGGCACCCGGTCGTGAGCCTGTTCGTTTCGTCGAGCACCGGCGACGCCGACCTGCACGTCTTGCTCGAGGAGATCGATGCCGACGGCAACGTGCGCTACGTGACCGAGGGAGTCGTACGCGCGTCGATGCGCAAGCTGAGCGAAGCTCCCTACGACAACATGGGTCTCCCGTACCAGCGGTGTTTCGCCGAGGATCGAGATCCCCTTTCCGCGGACGAGCCCAGCGAAGTTCAACTCGACCTTCTCCCCACCGCTACCGTATTCAACGCGGGCCATCGCCTGCGGCTCTCGATCATGGGCGCCGACAGGGACAACACTCGCCTCGCCCCCAAGGCCGAGGAAACCACGCTCTCGGTCTACTTCGGAAGCGGACAGGCCTCGAGTTTGACCCTGCCTGTGCTCAACTGAGCCCATGATCCGAACGTTTGCCGCGTGCCTTGCCGGGTGGTTCCTTGTCGAGCTCGTCTCGGCGAGGGAACCGCTCGATGCTCCGAATGTCGTCGTCTTCATCGCCGACGATGTCTCCTGGAGCGATGTCTGGCCGGCCGTGCCGACGCCCAATGTGCAGCGCCTGGCAGAGGCGGGCGTGACCTTTCGGCGTGCGTACGCCATGCCCAATTGCATCACCTCGCGCTACGCAACGTTCTTCGGGCGGATGGGGCGTCGGGAAGCGGTAGGGTCCGAGTACAAGAGCTATCTGGCTCCCGAGGGCAAGGCGCCCTCACTGGCGGAGGTGTTTCGGGCAGCGGGCTATGCGACAGCTGCCTTCGGCAAGTGGCATCTACCGGCCGACCCAACCGATCATGAAAATGTGATCTCCAGCGGGTTTCAGCACCTGCGTGCGGGGTCGGCGGCGAACCTCAAGGGCCGGGGGGGCAAGGGGTATCGACATTGGCAGCGCATCGACGATGGCCAGGTCGGACTGTCTCGGGAATACCCGACCACGGCGCTACGCGACGAGTTTCTGAGCTGGTGGGCAAAAGAAGCCGGTCCCAAGTTCGCCTGGGTGGCCTTCCATGCTCCACACCAGCCGCTGCATGATCCGCCCAGCGAAGTGCTGCCCGAGGGTTATGAAATCCGCCGCGGTGGCAAGCGCCTACGCGAGCAATATGAAGCCATGGTCGTTTCGGTGGACACCGTGCTGGGCGAGATGCTCGCTCGCATCGATCTGGAAGAGACGATCGTGCTCTTCTTCGGAGACAACGGCACGCCGCCCATCGCGCGTCTCTCCAACGACGAACGGGGGCGCTTGAAAGGCACGACGTTCGAAGGTGGGGTCAGGGTGCCCGTAGTACTGGCCGGCCCCGGCGTGGCGCAGGGGAAGGAGTCCCGGGCCTTGGTGCACGTCATGGACTGGATCCCGAGCCTGGCCGATCTCGCCGGTGTGGACGTGCTCGAAGGAGCGGCGGCCGATGGGGTTTCGTTCGCCGAGGTCGCGCGCGATCCGGATGTCGAAGGGCCGCGCACCGAGGTGTTCGTCGAGCGCTACGAGCAGGATGCTTCGAAGGAGAAGGGCGGCTCCCCCAGTCATGTGGACGTCTCCGTGATCACACGGCGATACAAGCTGAGGCGTTCTTCACTCAGCCATCGCTGGCAGGATCACCTGTACGACCTCGACAGTGACCCGGAGGAACGCTCACCACTGGATCTCTCGTCGGATGAGAACAAGGCGATCCACGCGCGGCTCGCGAAGCTCCTGGACGAACTTCCTCCGCGGCGCTGATCGAGCTGTGTAGCTCTAGGGCGTGGGTGGCGTGGGAAGCACGCGCTCCATCGTGAAGACCCCATGGTCTCCGTTCTCGGCCTGGAAGGTGGCTTCGAAATCGTCGGCGGCGACGCTGCCCTCGTAGCGATAGACACCACCGAACATCGAGCCCAGGTCTTCCTCGCCACGGAAACGGATCCGTTCGGCCGTCTCCTCGATCAGGGTGAAGAGCGCCTTGTGGCGGAAGGAGAAGATCCCGTAGGTCGAGTCGAACCAGGCGAGGAACCCGCCGTCCTCCTGCGCCGTGACGATGCAGCGCAATCCCCCATCGTGGCCGTTCCAATCGCTTTCCCAGGTGCCTTTCCAGCGTCCCTCGAAGGCGTGCGGGGTCGCATTGGGCTCGAACCTGTTCCAGGTGCGGTTGTATCGCGCGGATTCGCAACCCGTGAGGCCGAGAAGAAGCAGCGCCTGGAGCACGAGGGCCGCAGGGCTTCGGAAGATGGATACGACTTGCATCACCTGCAGCATCGCGATCGGGATGGCCTCGATCAAGCGCTCCCCCCGTGGGATCGCAGCTCCGGAATACTCGCACTCGCCTCGGAGAGTTATCCTCTTGGGGCTCCCACGGCTCCCCAATGGCAGAACACGACCCCAACAAGCCCGTGTCCAAGGACAATCCGTCCGTGGCCCAGGGCCCCCAACACCTGACCCAATTCCTACACAAGCTGCGGGACCAGACCCTGGGGCGCAGCAGCTCGGAATCCGAGTCGCTGCCCTCGGATCCTGTCCACGAAGCTGGCTCCGAGCCGACCCCGACGCACATCGGACGCTACAAGGCCATGGGCGAAATCGCCCGCGGTGGTATGGGGATCATCTTCAAGGTGGAGGACGCGGCGATGCGTCGCACGCTGGCCATGAAGGTCCTGCAGGGCGAGGTCTTCCAAGAGGATGGATCCATCGCTGCCGACGGAACCGTGCGCACGAGCCGCTTCCTCGAGGAAGCCCAGGTCACGGGTCAACTCGAGCACCCGGGCATCATCCCCGTGCACGAGATGGGTCTGGATGATCGCGGTCGCTTGTTCTTCACCATGCGACTCGTCAAGGGCAAGACCTTGGGTGAGGTCATCGATCTACACCACCGTGGCGACGAGCACTGGACACGAACGCGCGCTCTCAACGTCATGTTGAAAGTCTGCGAGGCCATGGCCTTCGCCCACGAGAAGCATGTCATCCATCGCGACCTCAAACCCGCCAACATCATGGTGGGACGCTTCGGCGAGACGTACGTGATGGACTGGGGGCTCGCAAAGATCATCGGCAGCGAGGAGCTAGGTCAGCCATCGGGGGAAACGCGCCCGGTCGATGCGACGATGCTCAGCCTGCTCTCCACTTCGCGACAGGACGCCTCCGACGAAAGTGACGGCACCGAGTCTTCCCACAGCACGCTGGAAGGCGACATCCTCGGCACGCCGGCCTACATGCCCCCTGAGCAAGCCCGAGGACATATCGAGGAGATGGGACCGGCCGCCGATATCTACTCCGTCGGCGCGATGCTGTACCACCTGCTGAGCGGCTTGCCACCCTATGCCACGGGTTCGGGCAAGGTCGGGGCGATCCAGATTCTCCAGAACCTGTTGCGCGAATCACCGATGGCCCTCGAGGAGATCGCTCCCGGTGTACCGCCCGAACTCGCCGCCGTGTGCGAACGCGCGATGGAGCGCGATCCCGAAAAGCGCTACTCGACCATGATGGAGCTGGCCGACGACCTGCTCGCCTTCATGGAACAGCGCGTCGTCACGGCCTACGAAACGGGCTCCTGGGCGGAATTCCGCAAGTGGGTCGCGCGCAACAGGGGCATGGCCATCAGCGCAGCAGCCGCCATCGTCATGGCCATCAGCGGGCTCTCCGCAGTCACCTACATCCAAGCCAAGGGGCGCGGTGTGCTCGCGGCCAAGAATCTCCAGCTGGGTCAGACGAACGATACGCTGGCGAAGACGAACGCGGCTCTGGACGAGGCTACGATCCTGGCCCTAGCAAACGAGAAGCGCGCTCTCGAGCAGGAATCCGTCGCGCTCTTGCAGAGCTACCGCGCCAACGTCAGCGCGGCTGCGCTGCTTCTCGACTACGGCTCAGCGGTCGAAGCACGCAAACGGCTCGACAACTGCGACGAGGGCCAACGCGGCTGGGAGTGGAACTTCCTGAACAAGCTCTCGGACTCGAGCCTACGCAGCTTCCGGGGACATGAGGAGTTCGTGACGTACAGCACCTTCAGCCCCGACGGCCGAATGCTGGCCTCGGTGGGCGGCGGACCGCTGAGGAAGGACCTCTCGATCCGGCTCTGGGACACGGAAACGGGCGAGGAACTGCGCAGGCTGACGCCGCACCGAGAAGCCATCTTCGGCGTGGAGTTCAGCCCCGGCGGAACCGAGTTCGTCACGAGCGGCTCCGACGGCCGCACGATTCTCTTCGACGTCGAAACCGGCGACGAGCTGCTGGAGACATCGACCTCAGGTGCGCTCGCCTATCATGCGGATGGCCGTCGTATCGGCATCGGAAGCCCGCGCGTCCCAAGCCTCACGATCTGGGACATCTACGAGGACAAGACGAAGATCATCGGTCTCGACACGACCGGGGGCGTGAATGCCGTGCACTTCGTTGGAGACGAGGACCTCGCGGTCGTCGCGATGTCGAGGTTCGAGACTTGCCTCGTCGACATCGTCTCCGGAGAGACCGTGCGCATCTTCAACGCTTTGCGCGGTCGCCCGCTACCAGCGCCGAGACCGGAACTGGGCAACGGCGTCCTGGGCCTCGATGTCGATGCCCAGAGGCGCATGCTCTTGAGCGGCTCGAGCGACGGCTCGCTCATTCGTTGGGACCTCGAGACCGGCGACATTCTGCAAACCTACGAAGGACACCGCGGCGGCGTGCGTTCCGTGATCTTTCACCCCCAGGGTCCGTGGATCGTCTCTTGTGATGTGCTCTCGCCAGTGCGGTTCTGGCACGAGAACGGCACTTCGCTGGAAGAGCTCCACGGGCATGCGAACTGGACCATGCAGATCCGCTTGAGCCCATCCGGTGATCGCATTTGCTCCTCTTCCATCGACGGTACGATACGCATGTGGGACGGGGCTCCGGGCTCCAACATCCGCACGTTCTTCGGAGATGGGGACCGATCGATGCGTCACGTCGAGTTCGCTCCCGATGGCGAGCGCTTGGTCTGGACGACCTCGCCCACGCGGGTCATGGTCGGCAATACGAGCACGGGCGAGCCTCTGTTGGCCCTGCCCAGCTTCGAGAACCGCATCCAGGCTCTTTGCTATGACGCATCCGGCAAGCGGATTTTCGTCGGGGACGATTCCGGGCGCATCACGCAATGGGACGGCGAAAGTGGTGATTTACTCGGGAGTTCGAAGGCCTTGGGCACTTCCACGGCCATCGTGTTCAGCCCCGATCGGCGCCGGGTCGCCATGGCCTCCAACGAGTCGCCGGCCAAGATCACGATTCTCGACGCCGAGACCTTCGAGACCCTGCACTCCTGGCGCATGAACCAGGCGACCGTGGCAACGAACGCACGGGTACGCGTCATCGTCCAGCTCTTGTTTTCCAAGAACGGTGAGGAGCTGATCGCCGTTACCGGTCTCGAGAACGTGTCGCGCATGAACACCGCGAGCGGTGAATTGCTGTTGAACTTCACGCACCCGAATGGTTTCGGTCTGGTGCACTTTGACCAAGCCCGTGGAGAGATCGTCTCGGGAGGTTCGTACGCGAGCACTACTTTGCGTTTTCACGACGCCGAGACGGGCGAGGTCAAACGCACCTCTGGCGGCCACGCCATCATGACCTGCCTCTCGGGATACAACCGCGACAACAACCGTCTCGCCGTGGGCGCCGCAGACGGTACGATCAGCCTGTGGCATCCAGAACATGGCGAAATGACGACGCTCAGTGGAGCGGGTAATGCGGGTAGCGGGACGGCAGAATTGAACGACGTCATCGGAGGCGCCACTTTCAGTCCGAATGGAATGACGATCGCCACCCTCGACTGGAACGGAACGTGTCGTCTCTGGGACTGCACGCCTCTTCGGCAGCAAGAAGCCGCACGGCAAACGGCCGGTCGCCGCCGTATGTACCTACGTGATGCTCGCATACTCGTCGATCGACTGTTCGAGAAGCACATCCTGACAGCCGACGTGGTCGAAGCCCTGACGCAGGCGCAGCTGGAGTCGGATCTGCAGGAGGCAGCCGTCAATGTCGCACGCATGCACGGGGATGACGCGGAGCGTTTGAACACGGACGCTCTCACTATCCTGTTGGATGGAAAGCGACGCCCGGTCGACTACGTACGTGCGCTTGCCGCGGCCGAAAAAGCATGGCGCATACGCAATGCCCCGGCCTACAGGGTCACGCTCGGAGCAGCTCATTTCCGCATGGGGGACGATGCTCGCGCAGCGGAAACCCTGAACTCCATGGTCAATGTCGAGCTGGATCCGCTGGACGCCGTGACACGCGATCTCTTTCGCGCGTTGCTGCATCGAGTCCAGGACGAGCCGTTGAAAGCCCGACGTGTGTTCCGCTCGGCGGATACGGAGTTGCGGGCCCTGCATGCCCTGCGCCCCGATACCGCGGGACTCGCAGAGCGCCAGCTCTTCAACGAAGAAGTTCGCTCGATCACGGACGCTCGGTGATGGCGCGTGGTGCGCGCCGTGCCGGAACTGGACGAACCCTTTCGCTCGACCGTGCTCATGCGCGGTGGTGGGGAGCCTCGTCGACGACATACTGCGGCCCTATCCCAAAGCAGACTCGCGGCGCAAGCGACGCAAGCACGCGCACGCCCATGATCTGGTCATCACCGAAGTGGCCCGACGCAACGGGCGCTCGATCCGGGCGCACGAAGGAGTCGGCTTCGAACTCCTATGCCGCTACGCGCACGCGGACGGAGCCGAATGGGACGTGATCGGCTGGGATTGGCGCAACGGCTGACTCAGCGTGCGGGGTACGTGGCCTTCACCCATTCCCGCCAGTCTTCCTGCAGGCGTAGCGCATTCGTATCGAAGATCTTCTTGAGCGCATCGCGCGTCGAAACCTTCTGGCGCATCCTTGTCAGGAGTGCATTCACCTTCTTACCGTCCTGGAGCAGCAGGTAGTCCATCAAGCTGAAGGCCACCATGTGCTGCTCGGGCGTCAGTGTTTCGGTGTTCTGCTGGAACATCCCCGCCAGCGACGGGAACGTATTCTTGGACACCATCTTGCGCACCGCCGGCTTCCAGGGACCGCTCCTCACACCGCCGGCGGTATCCGATTCCTGATAACAGTAGTTGTCGCAAATCTCGAAGTACCGTTCCTCGAACCAGTGCGCCAACCCGGCGTCGGCCCAACCGCCCTTGGTCTTGCCTATCCAGTGGCTAGGCGTCTGGTGCGACAGAAGCAGATGTGTCGTGCAATGGATGATGTTGCGACGCAGAAACTCCTCGGTGGTGAAGAGTTTCTTCGTAGCGGCAACCGAATACGTTGGCTCCACGCCCATCAAGCGCACACCTCCTTCGGAAGCCATCTGGCAGTAGCGTGAAGAAGCCGCGCGATGTTCCAGCGTGTTCGACCAGATGAAGATGCGGCTCTTCTTCTTGAAGGCCTTATCCGACACCCCCCCGAGCACGGTGGTGTAGTCGGTGTAGAGCTCCTCCAGATGATCGATGTAGCGGTGCAACATCTCGTGCGCACCCTTGATCCGCTTGCCCACCTTGATGCGTTCGACGTCCCAGATGAGAACGAAGTGCGCACTCTCGGCCAAGGTCAGCGGCTTCTGCAGGTCCTTCTCGAAGTACGCCACGCCCGCGGCCAGGGCGGGGATGCGCTGGCGCCGCAAGTCGTAGCGGTTCTCCACCGCTTCGTTCTCACAGTGCTTGCAGTCGACCCAGCCCGTGCCTCCACAGGTTTCGCAGAGGCCGATCACGCTGCAATAGAGAGCGTTGCCCTCAAGCTTGCAATCGTCGGAATCGTGCTCGGGACAGGGTTTGGCGCCGATGTTCCTGCACTTCGTACAGCGCACGAAGGGGTCGTTTTCCTGGGCGAAAGCGCCCGTCGCGAACGAGACGACGAGGAGAAGTAGAATCAGTCTCGGCAGGGTCATCCGGGCGGGAGTTTAGCACGCTGGGCACAAAAAAGAGCTTCCCAGGCTCGGGAGAGCGCCCCCGCGGCGCTCCCGCGCCTTCAGACTTGCTCCAAAATCACCGATGCATCTACGTTGGATCCCGCCGCCACATTGGAGACACTCTCACCCCCATGAGCCTCAAGAAGCTGCAGAGCCACTGGGACCACTTCGGTTCCGAGGACCCCATGTTCGCGGTCCTGACCGACCCCGAGAAGAAGGGCGGCAAGTGGGACGAGGATTCCTTCTACGCCACGGGACGTGAGGAAATTGCCCAGCTCCTGGGCTCGCTGGATCGCCAGTCGATTCCCTACGGCAAGGGAAGCGCCCTCGACTTCGGCTGTGGAGCCGGTCGTCTCAGCCAGGCCCTGGCAGGTCACTTCGAGCGCGTATCGGGCATCGACATCGCACCGAGCATGATCGAGCTCGCACGTAGAAACAACCCGGTTCCCGAGCGCCTAACGTTCCACCTGAACGAATCGAACGAACTGCCCTTCGAGGATGGAGCGTTCGACTTCCTCTATTCCAACTACGTCCTGCAGCACATCGCGCCGGAATACGCCAAGGCCTACATCGCCGAGTTCATGCGGGTCTTGAAGGCGGATGGCATCGCCGTGTTTCAGTTCACCAGTGCTCCCCGCGCGCTCAGCAAACGACTCCTGGCCCGGAGCATGCCGGCCTTCATGCTGAAGGCCTATCGGCGCCTGCGCTTCGGCAAGCACTTCATGGAGATGCACGGCATCCCCGTGGGAGACGTCGAGAACATCGTTGCCCGCAGCGGAGGGCGCGTGCTACGCATGGAGCACGTCGCCGCGGACGACAACTGGCAGAGCCACATCTGCTACGCGACCCAATCCGCCCAGGCGGAACCGCTCGCGCCTATCCCCGCCCGCTGAAAAAGCCAGCCTCGCGCATTCGCTCGAACAACAGCTTGCCTACCAGCTCGTTCCCGCGCGGCGAGAAGTGTCCGTCGATCTCGAAGTAGAGATCCTCGCCTTCACCGGCCAGGCGTCTCAGCTCGGGTAGAAGATCGATCACGTGGATCCCGTTCTCGGGAGCAAACGTGTTCAGGTGATCGATCTCGATCGTGTTGCTGTTGCCGTAGATTTGACTCTTGTCCGGGATCAAGACCAGGACGAATTGCGCGTCATTCCCACGAACGAGCTCATCCGTGGCCAGAATAACAGCGTCGATGATCTCGAGCGTGGCGTGGTACGAGGGCTGGGCGTAGACACGATCCCGAATCGAGTCGAAGGCCATCAGACGGCGCTTCGTGAAGGCCCAGGCGTGGGAGACCTTCAAGGCTCGATTGATGGTGTACACGAGACCGGTGCGCTTGATCTCGAAGCGCTTGGTCCAATCGTGATCACGTTTGGGCACGGGGACGTTCGTCAACTCGAGTTCCCCGTCGCGCACCTCGAAGAAGGGCCGCGGGTAGGTGTACGCCACTTTGCGCCCTACGTCGCCAACGTCATTGTGATACATGAGCACGACGAGGTCGGGGGCGTACGCGAGGCCGTCGCGTTGCAGGAGCAGGTACTCCTGATCCGTGCCATAGCCCGTCGTGCCGAAATTCATCACCTCGTAGCGCCGCTCGGCTCCGCTTTCGTCAGCGACAGCGGAGGCCCCTTGCAGCTCACGCTCGAAGACCTGCGTCATGCGCTCGGGAACATCGACCCCGTAGCCCCAGGTGAAGGAGTCGCCGTAGAACTGGACGCGGTGAACGCCCTCCGGCTTCGCGATCTCGTGCTCGGGATCGCGCATGCCCACCGAGTTGATCAACACCTCGCTCTTCGAGTCCGGCATGAAGAACGTCCCCGACGCACCGGGACGGTTGCGCCAACCGAGCCTCCGGTCGTATTCGTAGAATGCGAACTCGTTGTCCCGTTGGTCGTAGACCGGCTTGGGCTCGATCAGCCGCACGACGACCTCGAAGACGAGGAGCCCGGCAATCGAGACGCCGGCGAAGAGCCCCAGGTTGATCAGGACGTTCTTGAGTCGGGTCCGGCGAGGAGCGACGCTTTTCTTGGTATCCACCATGTCGATTTCATCGGTCCAATCGCGGAGGAACCAAGCTCTGATTCTGGCGAAAACCCTCTCCCGTGGCCCATTGGAGAGACTGGAGCGCGGGATTTCGCGGCACCTCGGGGAGCGTCTAGCCCCTGTAGAAACAGGGCGAAATGGCCGATGAAGTACCAGCATCCGCCGCCCACGACGGGCCAAAAGCCCGTCCCCGTTTGGATCCGCCCCCCCCATGAGGGACACTTCCACCAAGATGTTGACCGGGACCACCGCGAATCAACCCGAGACGCAACCCAGCGCCACGAGTTCGATGGATCTGCTCACAGGGGGAAAGGCGGCCGGATCGACCGCGCCTGAAGTGCCCCGGGCACATGAATCTGGTTTGTACCTCGACCTGGGTTGCGGTCGGTACAAGGTCCCCGGCACCATCGGCGTCGACCAGTCCCTCGAGGTGAACCCGGACGTCGTTTGCAACTTCGTCGAGGACCCGCTGCCCTTCGCGGACGATTCGGTCGACGGCGTGCACTGCCGCCACGTCATGGAGCACGTCGAGGACATCTGGGCCTTGATGAGCGAAGTCCATCGCGTCCTGAAGCCGGGCGCGCGCCTGATCGTCGAGGTCCCCTACTGGTCCAGCGAAGGCGCCTTCCGCGACCCGACCCACGTGCGCTTCTTCAGCGAGAAGTCGTTCGACTACTGGGATCCCGACTGCGAGTGCAAGTACTACAC
Source organism: Planctomycetota bacterium (assembly GCA_965662355.1). Classification (GTDB taxonomy): domain Bacteria; phylum Planctomycetota; class UBA1135; order UBA1135. The sequence goes on from CBFIHP010000012.1 coordinate 109,992, forward strand.
GACCGATGGCGGCTACAAGGTCTTGTCAGTCGAGCACATGTTGCACCCGAGCCCCTTGATCCGATTTGCGGCCAAGGTCCTGGGCGTGCGCTTCCTGAAACTTTTCAACAACACGATTACGGGGCTGCGCTTCACATTGGCACCCGTCGAAAGCGTGCCCGTCGAAGCCGCAGGGAAAGCCACCCGATGAAGACCCGATCGCTGGCCGTGGTTATCCTGAACTACAACCACCCCGAGGACGTGATCGACTGCGTCGCTTCGATCGATCGCGAAGCCCCTCCGGAAACGGACTCGGGCGTCTCGGTGATCATCGTCGACAATGCCTCGACCAACGACTCGGTCGAAAAGCTCCACGCGGCGATCCCCCACCACACGCACATCTCCTGCAACAGAAACGGCGGCTTCTCCGCGGGCACGAACGTCGGCATGCGCCAGGCCCTCGAGGACGATGCCGAGTGGGTCTTGCTCTTGAACCCGGATACGACCGTCGAGCCGGGTTTTTTCGAGAACTTCTTCCGCTTCGTCGAAGCCAGTCCAATGGCCCGCGCCGTCGGCGCAACAGGCTACTACGACTCGGAACCCGACAAGATCTGGTTCGCCGGCGGCTATTTCGATTGGCTCCGTGCCCGAGGCGAGTGTTTCATGCAAGGCGAGCCGCGGGCGACGTTGCCGGAGCCTGGCCAGCCTCGCAAATGCGGCTTTCTCACGTGCGCCTGCCTGTTCGTACACCGCGCGGCGATCGAGAGGATAGGGCTCCTGGACGAGCGCTACTTCCTGGGCGGCGAGGAATGGGATTACTCGCGCCGCTTGACACGGGCCGGCTTCGACTTGTGGGTGCTGGGCAATTCGGGGTATCGCCACAAGGTCACTGCGACGCACGTCAAGTACAGCCCGAAGTACATCTACAACGGCTACCGAACCAAGCTGATGTTCATGCAATCGGAGCGGCCGCTTCTGTACATCTTCTGGGCGCATGCCTTCCGCTTTTTCACGCGCTTCATCTCGACACCGAAGTTCGTTCGACTGGATCCGGGGCTCCGGGGCAAGGAGAGTCAGATCACGGACGCCATACGGCGTGCCTTCGAGGATCACAGGCGCTATCGTTCGCTCGAACTGGCGCACCTGGAGCAGTTCCCCTTCTAATCCTGGCTAATCCTGGCCGACGCAGTTGCCAGCGAGCATGAACACGGAAGCGAGTCAAACGCCCCCCAGCATGACGGCTGACGCCTGGTGGCGGCACCACATGGCGCTTACCGAGCAGGGCGTTCCGGTCGCGCGCTGGATTTTCTACGCCTTCGTCCTGGCGCTACCGCTGACCGACGTGCTGTCGTTCAGCCCTTGGTTGCCGCCGCCGATGCTGATGTTGCTGCTCCTGGGCTTCTTCACCTTTCTGCAGCCCCAGGTGATCTCGTTCGAGAAGACCGATTTCCTGCTTGGGCTCGTGGTCATCAGCAGCATCGTTCCCTTCCTGTGGTCGATGGAATTTGTGAACGAGAAGACCGCGGCACACCTGGCGGCGCTCGTGACGACGATCGGAGTCTACTACCTCTTGGTGCGCTGCTGGTTGATCCATGTCGGCAAGGAACCGCGGCGTTTGCAGCGCATCTTCGATGTGATCGCGTTGTCGACCCTCATCACCTCGTGCTACATCTTCGCCGAGTTCCTGCTGGTCAACGTCGCCGGCTTCGATCCCAGCGGGCCGCTCCCGCACCTTTCGCGCCCCGAGTATCTCGCCTCGGTACTGCATGAAACCGGCGGGCTGGTCTCGCGTGCGCGTGGTTTCGCGTCGGAATCGGGCATCATGGCGCTCTTCTTCGAGCTGGCGATCTTCGTCTCGTTTCTCTCCATCAGGCGCTTTGGCTGGCCCGTATTCCTGGTCTTCTACGGCATCGTTTTCGGTGCCTTCGTCCTGTTGTTCAGCGTCGGAGGTATGGTCTCGGTGATCCTGGCCAGCGCGATCTACGGCATCATCGCCGGGCCCAAGACCGCCTTGAAGGTGTTCTTCGCCTTCGCCATTTTGATCTCGGCGATCGCCTTCAGCTTCCCCGACGAGGCTGCGCTCTTCGTCGATCAGACCATCGTCTACAAGCTGGCGCTCTTGACCGAGACCAACCCGATGGGCTCGGCAGGCGATCGGGTCGACCTCTATCGCTCGCTGGCCACATTGGTCGTCGATTATCCACTAGGCATCGGAGTCGGCATCGCTCCAGCGGTCGCGGAATCCGGCGGGAACTACCATGGGCATTTCCTGTCGGCGGGTCAGGTAAGCCTTTACGGCTTCCTGCTCGTGTCCGGCGGCATCGTCGCCATGCTGGCCTTCGGAGCCTTCTTCTTCGCCCACATCTGGAAGGCCATGCGCTGCGGCCCGTACCGCGGCCCGCTCTTCATGGCTGGAATGAGCCTCGCGATTCACCATCTCCTGGTGACCGAGTTCTGGATGCCGACGCTCTGGTTCTACTTCGCCCTCGTCGCCGTGGTTTCGCACCACCACTCCAGCCCGCGAGCCGAGCCCGAGGCGGAGATGGCCTGATGTTGAAAGTTCTGCATTTCATCAACGACCTGAACATCGATGGCGGGGCCCAGCGCATCGTTCAGGACCTTGCGGCTGACGCGCAAGACACGGAAACTACGGTCGTGACGATTCGCCCCGCGCCGCTCCAGACCGCCCGGCTCTTCGCCGAGCACGGGATTCGCCACACCTCGCTGCGCCCGTTCTCGCCCGGGCGCATGCTGTCCACGTACAAACTGGCCGCAGCGGCGGACGTGATGCACGTGCACCTCTTCCCGGCCTTGTACCTCGGGGCGCTGATTCCCAAACGCAAGCTGTTCACCGAGCACAACACCCACAACGGCCGCAGGAATCGCCCCTGGTTGCGTTTCGTCGAACGCGCGGTCTACCGGCGCTACGATCGCATCGTCTGCATCAGCGAAGCGACGCAAACGGCGCTCGAAGACTGGGTCGGTCCGCTGGGCGGACGTACGAGCATCGTCGACAACGGCATTCGCCTCGGGCGCTTCCCCCATCGCCTACGCACGGATCCCAGGCCGCCTTACGTACTGGCCATGACCGGTGCCTTCACCTCGCAAAAAGACCAGGCCACCCTGATTCGGAGTCTGCGGGAATTGCCCGAGAGCTTTCGTTTGCTGCTCGTGGGCGATGGCAAGACCCGTCCGGCCCTCGAAGCACTGGCTGCAGAATGCCACGTCGAAGATCGAGTCGAGTTCCTGGGCGCACGTCCTAACGAAGAGCTTCCCGAAATCCTGCGCCAGGTCGACCTTTACGTTCAATCCTCCCACTGGGAGGGATTCGGACTCGCCCCCGTCGAGGCCATGGCCGCGGGGATCCCCACCATGGGCTCCAACGTCCCCGGACTCGCGAGGGTCATCGGGAAGCCCGAATTGCTCTTCCAGGTCGAGAACGAAAAGGAGCTGGCCGATAAGGCTCTCGCCCTCTTCGAGAACGCCGAGGGTTATGCCAGGGAATCCCAGTATGCCCTCGATCGCTCGGAGTGCTTCGACAGCCGACGCATGGCCGACGAATACGGAGAGATCTACCGCACGATGACCAACCAAACCGGCGCAGAAGGGAAGAAGCGTGCCTCCTAAACCCAGAGCCCATGCCAGCACGAACCAGAAGGCCAAGGGCCAGGGCCTGCGATCCGTCCCGGCCAAGAAGGCCCGCGTCGCCATCGTGCTGGCGAACTACGACACGCCCAAGGAGACCAAGCGCTGCCTCGAGACGATTGCACGCACCAAACAGGGCGCCTTCGAGCTGCAAGTCGTCATCATCGACAACTCCGAACGCCGGCCCTTTCCCGATCGCGAGGACGCCACGTTGCTCCGTCCGGGCAAGAACATCGGCCTGGGTGGCGCATGGCACAGGGGGTATCAGTTCGCGCTCTCGATCGAAGCGGACTACTGCCTCTTCCTGAACAACGACGCGTATCTCGAGCCCGATACCTTCCTGCAGTTCCAGGAGACACTCTTCACCTACGGCCCGGACACCGTCCTGGGGCCGCGAATCGTGCACGCGGATGCTCCCCAGGTCGTCTGGTCGCGCGGGGGGTCGATCGATCCCATGCGCGTCAAGGTGACGCACCTGGGAGAAGGCGTACCAGAGGGCACCCTGGAGACCGGGGACTTCGAAACGGGACACCTCTCGGGGTGCTGCCTCTTCGTTCCCATGACGCTCCTGCGAGAAATCGGCGGTCCCGACGATCGCTACTTCTTCCGCGGCGAGGAATGGGACTTGAACCACCGGCTCGCGGAGGCGGGTGCCAGGCTCGTCCTCTGCGATCGGGCGCGCTGCCACCACGCGGTCAACAAGAGCCACGATCGCTTCTCGCCGCGCATGCTGTACTTCGCCTACCGGGCCAAGGTGCTGTTCGCCCGTAAGCATCACCCGGCCATCTGGTTTTTCTTCTGGTACCTCTTCGGTATCGCCTACGCGGCGATCCTGGCGCCGCTGAAGTTCCTGCGAATGTCCCGCCGGCCGCTGACCCTCAGCGCCTTCCTGGCGACACAAATGGCGCTTTTGCGCGCTTTTTTCGACGGGCTACGAAAGGGCCGGATCGCCGCAGCCGATTACCCTCGTTGAGGCCTTTCCGCAGGGCTGAAATTGGGCTTCGTTCGGGGCCCCTCGCCCGGTATCGTCCGCCCCCGGGCCGGAAGACTTGAAAGCTCCCGTGTTCGCTCATCCCACGACCATGCCCCCGCTTCAGAAGCCCACGATGTCCAAGCAGGAAGCGAATGGGGAGAGCGAAATCTCACTCGCTGAGGTGACCGATGTCCTGCGCCGGCGCTGGTTGCGATTCCTGATGGGTGGCCTCCTCGGCGTTCTGATCACGAGCTTGGCCGTGGCGCGCATGAAGCCAGCGTACGGAGCCAACGCGCGGGTTCTCGTGGGAACCGCAACACCCTCGGCCAACCTGCTGGCGAACCTGCCTCTCGACATCCCCTCGCTCTCGGGAGAATCCTCCCACGTAAAGGCTGAGATCGAGGTCTTCCGTTCGCGTCCGGTTCTGTCCGCCGTGGCCGACGAGCCAGGACTGCACGAGGTTTCGCCGAGCGCGGGGTTGGGGCTGACCAAGCGGGTCGATGACCTCGACGTCCAAGAACTTTGGCGTCGCGTCGCGCGCAAGCTGAACGGCACGCCGGATCCCACAGGATCCCTCGAGATCGACGTTCCGGAATGGAAGAACCGGAACACGCTGAAACTCGCCATCACCTTGAGCTTTCCGTCCGACGTCAGCGCCGGGGACAACGTCGTCGACGTCTCCATAGACGAGTGGTTCGGCGCCCATGCACGCGTCAGCTTCCAGCCGGGCGTACCCTTCGTGTTCGAGGGCGTCAGCATGGCGCTGCGCCCCGCTGGCGATCTGAGCGGTAGGCACTTCCTCTTGACCTTGACGCGTCTTCCGAAGGTGCTCGAGGAGCTGATGACCGACATGGCCGTCGGCGAAGTCGATCGCGGTTCGAATGTGATCGGTGTGGGCTTCCTCGACCCCGACGCCGCGCGTGCAGCTGAACTCGCGAACGCGGTCGTGCGCTCCTATCTTGCCCACAACCGCGAACGCGTCGCCAACCGCGCTGGACGCTCGGTCGAGTTCCTCCAGCAAGAACTCGAACGCGTGCGCGAGGACCTCTCCAGCGCCGAGGAACGTCTGCGCCAGTTCGGCGAAGAGGCTGGACCGATCGCGATTCCCGACACGGCGTCAGCGTTGGTCGAACAGCTCGTCCTCGTCGACGTGGAACGCGCCCGGGCCAATCTCGGGCTGCGGACGGTGCGCAAGCTCTTCGAGGACATCAAGGGACGCCGCATCACGCCGGCTGAGATTGCCGGGATCGAAACGACCTTCTCGCTGGGCAACTCGGAATTGCAGGAGACGCGCACGCTATCCGAGCTCGTTACAGAGCGTACGATCCTGGCCCAGACCTACACCGAGGAATGGCCCGCTGTCGTGACGCTGCGCAAGAGGATCGACGAGCGTATCAGCGCACTCGAAATTGGGCTCGCGACGGAGATCACGCGACGCGAAGCCTATACGTCCGACCTCGACTCGATCCTGCAACGCAACAACGATCAGCTGAGCGGACTGCCCCAGACCCAGCTCGATCTGGTTCGGCATCGCCGCGACGTACAGGCCTTCACGCAGATTTTCTTGTTCCTGTTGACCCAGCTGCAAGAGGCCAAGGTCACAGAGAACACCGCTGTACCCACGGTCGAGGTGATCGACTGGGCCGTACCGGCCCTGGAATCGCAGACGCCCTCGCTGATTCTCATCCTGGGGCTCGGTGGGATCGTCGGGCTCTTTCTCGGCGCGGGTTCGTGCTTCCTGAAAGAACTCTCCACGCGTCCGGTCACACACTCATTGTGGCTCGAGTCGTTGCTCGAGATCCCCGCCCTGCGTCTCAACCACAGGACGCTCAACCGTCGTCCGAGTTTCACGGAAAATTCCCGTGCGATCGACAGCCTGCGCTTGTTATCGATCGAGCTTCGGCGCGCGGCCGTCGATGGCGGCCCACACAGCTTCGCCGTCGTCTCGACGACGGAGAAAGAGGGTCGCTCGTTCGTCGCCGCACACCTGGCGGTTGGCCTGGCTCGAGGAGATCGCCGCGTCTTGTTGATCGATGGGGATCGCTCGCATCACAACCAGCAGCACTGGTTCGGGGGCAGCGAGTCCCACGGCCTGGGCGACGTCTTACGTGGCACCAAGGAACTTACCGACGTGATCCAGACCACATCGGTGAACGGGGTCGATCTCTTGCTCTTCACCGATGCCGATGCGACCGACTACCTGGGCACGCCAGCCGCCGAACTGGTGTTTCGCAGCATGCACGAGCGCTACGACTACGTCGTCATGGACGTCCCGGCGCTGATGGACAACGCCGACGCAGCGGCCCTGGCTTCCCAGGCCCAGAGCACGGTTTTCACGTGCCGCCGGGCGCGCCCCTCGAAGCCGATGGTCATCGACGCCCTTGGGCGTTTGCGGCGCGCGGGCGGGAGATGCGAATCGCTGGTGTTTATCGCGTAGCCAAGCCGTCGCGCTCCCCACTATGCTGGGCACCCCCCCCACAGGTTCGTGCCCATGATCTTGGCCCAGCTCTTGCTCCTTACCGTTCCTCTTCTGCTCTCTCCTCAGGAAGAGACTCTTTCCCGTAAGGAGATCCAGGGCCTCGTCGAGCGCTATTTCGAGCTCGACTGGAAGAACCCCGAGGACATCACCGAGCAACGCCGCGTCCTCGAGCAACTCGAGAGCGTTCCCGCGCTCCAGCCCCGGGACGCCAGGGACTGGCGCAAGAAGCTCAAAAAGCAATGGAGCAAGGGCCCCAAGCTGCCCAAGAAGTCGGGCACTCACTACCTCTGGGAAGAGGAAAAGAAAGGCCGCTTCATCATCGGCGGCAAGACGAAGGGCGCGAAGGGACTCTTCATCGGCATGCACGGTGGCGGGGCCGGCTCCGGCGAAGCGCGCAGCAGTTACGGAGCCTTCAACAGCGCCGCCTCCAGCCGCAAGTGGTTCGCGATCTTCCCACAGGTTCTGAAGCTGACCGAGCACGGCTGGACGGACTCGGGCACGGAGGAGTTCGTGCTGGAGTTGGTGGAACGAGCGCGACGCACGGCGAAGCTCGACCCGGACTTCACGTTCTTCGGGGGCCACTCCATGGGGGGCTATGGCTCCTGGACTCTCGGCGCACACCACGCCGATGAAGTCGCCGCCTTGACGCCCTCCGCCGGCGCACCGACGCCGATTCTGCAAGGCGATCGCGTGATCGACATCATCGAGGGCATCGTCCCCAACCTGCGCAACGTTCCCATCGTCATCTTCCAATCCCTCGACGACCCGCGGGTCCCCCCCGAGCCGAACCAGGTGGCTGTCGAGAAGATGAAGAAGGCGCGGGAGAAATGGGGTGGTTACGATTTCGAGTACTGGGAGGTCGACGACAACGCCCACGATCTCCCGCCCGGAGGAACGGACGCTCTGCTCGAGAAGGTCGAGGACAGAAAGCGCAGCCCCTATCCCGAATGCGTTGTCTGGCAGCCAACGCTACCGTGGAAACGCCAGTTCTACTGGCTCTTCTGGGATGTGCCCATCCCGCGCGCGATCGTCGTCGCGGACCTCGATCGAGATAGCAACACGATCACCGTCGAAACCAAGGCCAAACTGGACGGACTCCACGTGCTCTTGAGCGATGCTATCTGCGATATGAAGCGAGAGGTCATCGTGCACGTCAATGGCAAGGAGCACTTCCGCGGCGTCCCCGAGCGTACGCTCTCCACGTTGCTCCTGACGGGGCGGTATGGCGACCCCAAACGCACCTACGACACCCGGGTGCCACTCGATGCCCCCTAGTGGACCGTCGGTGTGGGCCGTCGGTACGGAGCCAGGGCAGAATCCGTCGCAGAGCGATACGGTACCGGAGGTCAGTCGAACGAATTCGCGGCGATAATCAACGAAGCCAGCGTCGCGACCGGCGGAACCAGCGTCTGCACGACCGGAAGGATCTGCGAGCGGAACGTGCCCGCTCCACTCTCGCGGACGAAGATGAAGTCGTTCGGTTGGATCGCGAACATCCCGTCGGGGCCGGGAGTCTCGGCGTTGAAGTAGTAGACCGCGAGCTCGTCGGCGCGGCCGCGCAGAACCGCAACCTGTTCGAGGTCCGCGTCGATGGTCGGGGTGCCGGCCAGGGACAAGGCGGTCAAGGCGTTGTAGGGTCGGTTGAGCACAACCGCTCCAGGCTTCTCGACCTCGCCGTAGATGAAGCACACGCGCGAGGCGTATTCGAGGATGTAGACCGAAACCTGGGGGGCGACGAGATAACGCTTCAGGGCTTCGGTGATGGCCTCGCGAGCTCCATCGAGGTCGAGCCCGACCAGGGTCAGGGGATCGAGCAAGGGCAGGTTCAGGCGCCCCTGAAAGTCCAGCCGCTGGCCCGTCTCTGAGGTGGAGAGGGGCAGTTGCCCGAAGACATCGACGCGCACGAGGTCCCCCGGCCCGAGTGTGAAGGGCGTCGGTTCGACCTCGAAGGGGTCGGGCGGATTCGCGATGACGCTCTCCGGCAGCGGCGGTGCGTTGCAGGCGGCGAGGGTGAAGACTCCGAGAAACAGGAAACGGCGAAGACTCGGAAGGCTCATGGGAGAAGAGGATAAGGCTGGGGGTCGGACTTTCCGAAACGTATCCTCGCGTGGGTAAGACCATCGTTCGCGAAATCACCCCTTGAAGATCCTCTACCTGGTCACGGACGACTGGTATTTCCTGTCGCACCGACTGGATCTCGCACGAGCCGTGCGGGACGCCGGCTGCGAGGTCGTCGTCTGCACGCGGGCCTCCGAGCACCGCCAGCGACTCCTAGATGAGGGATTTCGGCACCACCCGATCCGTTTTCGGCGCTCGGTCCTCGGGCAGGCGGCCAACCTGCCGCTCCTCACCCGCCTGACCCGGCTCTATCGCGAGGAACGCCCGGACCTGGTGCACCACGTTTCGTTCCTGCCTGTTTTCTTCGGCACCCTGGCCTCGCGCCGCGCGGGGGTTCCGGCCGTGGTCAACGCCGTGACCGGTCTGGGGCACGCCTTCACCGACGGCTCGCGCTCGCCCCTGCGCTGGGCGGTCGAACGCGCGTACCGCAGCGTGCTGAACCGCAGGAACTCGCTGACGATCTTTCAGAACGAGGACGACCGTCGTCAGCTGAGCGCGAGCGCGCACCGCCACACCTGCATCGCCGGATCCGGGGTCGACATCGAAGGCTTCCGTCTCCGCGAAGAACCGGGAGGCGTTCCCATAGTCCTGCACGCCTCGCGCATGTTGTGGAGCAAGGGCGTTCAAGAATCCGTCGACGCAAGCCGGCTCCTGCGCGAGCGGGGCATCGACCATCGACTGGTTCTCGCCGGTCGCTGCCACCCGGACAATCCGCAGTCGATCCCGGAGTCGACCTTGAAGCAGTGGAGCGCATCAGGTGCCGCCGAGTGGGTCGGTCACGTCTCGGATGTCCCCGAGCTCCTGGCCTCGAGCACCGTCTTCTCCTTCCCGACGCGCTATCGCGAGGGCATACCGAAGATCCTGCTGGAGGCCGCGGCAAGTGGACGCGCCATCGTCACCGCGAACATGCCCGGCTGCCGCGATGTCATCAATCACGATGAGAACGGACTGATGGTTCCCGTCCGCGATGCCAGAAGCCTGGCCGAAGCTGTCGGCGCCCTGCTTCAGGATCCGGAAAAGCGCAAACGCCTCGGCGCCCAGGCTCGAAACGACGTCGTCGAGCGCTTCTCCAAGGAGATCGTCCAGCGCCAGACGCTCGATGGCTATGCCGAGCTTCTGAACGAACCGGCCCCGTGGGTCACGACGCCGGAACTCCCAAGGCTTGGGGACGCGGGGCAGCGACCGGGCGATCTGGCCGACCAGGCCTAGTGCGGCACCAGGAGGAGCGTTTCCGAGGTGACGCTAGCGACGTGGGGGCGGAACCCGGCCGGCCCTGACGTCCTTCTCGAAGTCGGCAACGATCTTGGCGAGCTCGTCGCCAAAGGCCTCGTCCTGCCAGGGCAGCATGCCGTCGATGGCCCCGATGCCCTTGCGATCCCGGGGACGTTGGTGGGCCAGGCCCAGGAGGACTTTGCGGTTCAGGACCAGGGAGGAGTCGATGCCCTCCTTGAGAGCGCGCCCTTTACGCCAGGCCTTGAGGCGCTCGTGCAACTCGGACTCGATCTCGTCCAGCGAGATATCGGAGCGCGAAGGTGCCGGGGGAATGCGGCGCAGCGGGCCCAGCTTCTCGGCCGCGTCGATCGTGTCGAGAACCTCGCGGCCGAACTTGCGGACCTGACGGGGGGACAGCCCATCGCAGCGTTCGAGAGCACGTAGGTTCCTGGGACGCGCGCGCGCGATCGCCACGAGTACGGGGTGGCTGAGGACCTTGAAGGGAGGGACGTCGCGATTCCTGGCCATGCGATCGCGCATGCAAAAGAGCTCGCGCAAGGTCTGCATCTCGAGCGGACGTAGACCGCGAGCGCCTTTGAGACGAAGGAAGTCGTTGGGCTGGAACTCGCGCAGGGGGGATTCGAGCCCTTCGAGTCGGCGGCACTCGCCCTCGACGATCATCAGTCGTCCGCGGTTCTCGAGTTCCTCGCGCTGCTCCTCGGCCAGGCGCTGAAGGTAGTGCGTGTCGAGCCGCGCATAGGCGATCTGCTTCGGTGTCAGCGGGCGCGCGGACCAGTCTGAGCGTTGCAAGGACTTGTCCAGCTCGACGCCGAAATGCTTGTTCAGGACCGACGCGAGCCCCGGCGATTCCGAGCCCAGGGCGGCAGCCGCGACACGCGTGTCGAAGAGACCCGCGAAGGAGAAGCCGTAGTCGCGCTTCATGATCAGGACGTCGTACTCGCCGTCGTGGAAGATCTTGACCTTGTTCGGGTCCGCGAGAATCTTCCCCAGGGGCTGCAGATCGAGGTCCGCCAGCGGATCGACGAGGTAGTCGACCCCACCACCGGTGACCTGGATCAGACAGACCTTCTCCTGATAGCTGTAGAAGGAGTCCGCCTCGGTGTCGACGGCGATCTCGTCGACCTGGTCGAGCTCGGAAACGAGCTTGGCCAACCCGTGGTTATCTTCGATCAGCACCGGAGGCGGGAGCTTTTCCGGCGGTGTGGGTTGGTCGGGACTCAAGGGGAATGGCGAGGACGACGGGACTTGAACCCGCAACCCCCGGCGTGACAGGCCGGTACTCTAACCAATTGAGCTACGTCCCCGCTCGAGGGGCGAGAGTATCGTCTCGAAGCCACCTCAAGGTCAATCCCAAGGGCCAAACTTCTCGGGGTTTCGATAGGCCGCGGGAGGTGGGACTCACCCGGTTCGGACGGCGCGCACCGCATCCATCCGATTCGAGCGCCAGATCGGGTAGAGGGCGGCGAACACCGACACCAGAACGGCCCCGATCAAGGCGAAAACCAGCCATGCCCCGGCGCTGCGCAGCGGCAGGGCCAGCCCGGACAGCACGCGGAGAGAGGAAACGAGGACCGGCGTCAGCCCGACCCCGACGAGCAGCCCGAGCCCCCCACCGAAGAGCCCCAAGATGCTCGACTCGACGAGGACCGACCCGGCGACCTGGCCGGGGGTCATCCCGAGTGCGCGCAGGACGCCCAGCTCCTTCTTGCGCTCGAGGGCCGAGAGTAACTGACCGTTCAAGACGCCCAGGCCCGCCAGCAGCGCCGTGAGGGCGAGGATGATGTCGAACAGCACGAAGTCCTTTTTCAGGTCGTCCAGCATGTGCTTTGTGATGTCCGGTCCCGAGAGCAGACGCAGACCGCGGGCCCCCGGGAAGCGCTCGCGCAGGGCCGTCTCCACGAGGGCGGTGTCGGCCTCTCGATCGAGACGCACGGAAACCACGTCGCTGGTGGCCGTGGGCACGCAGAAGTAACGCCGCAGGTGCTTCTCGTCGACGATGCCGTAGGCGCGCTCGTCGGGATGGAGGAAGTAGCCGTAGTCGTCGGCGACACAGATGACGCTGAACCTCTGCTGACCATGGCCGGAGGTTTCGATCAGGACGACGTCACCAGCCGTAAGCCCGCGCTGGCGAGCCAGGCGCTCGGAGATGAGAATCGTCTGCTCCTCGCGCAACGCGCGCGCCAGGGTCGGGTCGTCCTGGAGGGGGCCGTGCGTCTCCAGCTGATCGATGCGCTGTCCCAACAGTAGAAAGCTGACGAACACGCGTGCATCGCCGGATTCGACGCCTAGCACTTCGGGATATGGTTCGAAGGCCTCTTGCACATCGTCGAGCGCGAGATCCGGAAGCCCCTCGACCAGGACCTTCTTTGAGAGCGCGCATTCGGCCCACACCTCGATTTCGGCAGCCAAGCTGGAGGTCATGCCCTTCAGTCCACAGAAGGCCGCGGTAACCAGCGCAATGGCCGCGATCGAAGCGCCGATGCGCCCAGGGTTCTGCTCGAGATTGCGCCCCGCGAGAAGACCTGCGAGGGGATAGCGCTTCTTGAACGGGCGCGCTGCCAGAGCTGTCAGGAAGGCCACGGGTTTCGGCGCGAACAATGGCATCCCGACCAAGGCGCCCAAGACCCCCAGCCCTATCGCGATCGTGGTCATGAGCGTGGGGTCGGCCCCGACCAGGGGCACGACCTGGAAGAACGCCAGCGGCACCACGAAGACCAGGAGCACGACGCTGAAGAGATGGAAGGACACGCGCATGCCTCCTCGACGCCCCGGTTCGTCCCCGCGTAGTGCAGCGGACACATCGGTCCCACGCACGCGCAGGATCGGATAGACCGAACCGAGCAAGGCGATCCCGACCCCCAGAAACAGCAGCAGGCTGACGGTCTCCCAGGGCACTTCGATCAACGGGACGGAGCGCACCTGCACGCCGAGCGTCGTGATCCCGTAATACAGGAGGAGTTTCGCGAAGCCGACCCCTCCGGCAAGCCCGAGGGCTCCCGCCGCTCCGGAGATCACCAGCGCTTCGGTGAAGAAGATCTTCGCGATCTGGCCTCGCGAAGCGGACAGCGCGTGCAACGCCCCGACCTCCTTCACACGCTCGACGAGCGACATCGAGAGCGTGTGGAAGATCACGAAGAGCCCCAGGAGGAGCGCAAACAGCCCGGCCATGCGCACACCGTTGCGAAAGGCACGTTCGTCGGCCAACTGGCCCACCGCTTTCGAGGCGTTGCGCTCGAAAGTGAAGCTCTTGGAAAGATCGGATTCCAGGGCCTCGAATTCGACCGCCTCGTCGCGGCGCACCCAGAACTGGGAGGCGATGAAGACGTTCTTCAAGAGGGTGCGCCCGGCGTCGTAGTCAGCCACGATGCAACGCCCGCCGGCCTTGCGTCCGATGCCCTCGGAAGCCAGCAAACCGACGACCCGGAATACCTCGGACATCGGCGTGGCCTTGGCCATGCTCAGCTCTTGCATCAGGCCCTCGATGCAGATCTGTTTGGCGGCCTTGGCCGGCGGTGCCAGCAACACCTCGGAACCGATGCCCAGTCCGAGATCCTGCGCCAACTTACGCCCGACCAAGAGGCCTCTGCCATCCGCGCCGAGATCCTCGCCCTCGTCGACGTGATAGACGCCCAGGGCGGGTCCCGAACCGGCCTCCAGGGCCACCATGCGCACGCGCGCGGTCTTGTCTCTGGTATCGCCGACTTTGCGGAGGCGCACATCGTTCTGGAAGAAGGCGGCCACGCCGGCAACGCCCTCCAGATCGAGCAGCTCTTGCCGCGGGTCCGACACGTCGGTCGAGGGCCGCACCTCGAGGTCGGCACCCCAACCGGGATCGAGCCGCTGCGTGCGACTGAGCACGGTCGCGTGGTCCAGTGTGAATACGGCGACGACCGTGGCAATGCCGACGGCGACGCCGAGGATCGAGAAGATCGTCCGTCCAGGATGTCCGCCGAGGCTCCGGCGAGCGATGGTCGCGGTTAGACCCATGGTTACGATCAGATCGAGAGCGCTGCGAGCGCCTCGTGCACGTCCTCGACGGGAATGTTCGGACCCTTCAAGCGACGCTCTTGCGATATCCGACCGTCGACCAGAAACAGCACCTCGTCGGCGAAAGCCGCATCCCGCGGGTTGTGTGTAACCAACAAGACCGTGCGCCCGTCGTCATCGCAGACGCCGCGCAGGGTTTGCATTACATCCAGTCCGGCCTTCTGACTGAGGTTGCCAGTCGGCTCGTCGCAGAGGAGCAGGGGTTGGCCACCCGCCAAGGCCCGGGCGATGGACGTGCGCTGCATCTCACCTCCCGAGAGCTGGTACGGAAAGGCCTGCTTGCGTGCCTCGATTCCAAAGCGCTCCAGCAAGGGTGGCACGACCTCGTCTTGATCGGAGCTGGGCCGGCCGGCGATCGCCAGGGGCAACCCGATGTTCTCGGTGACATTCAGGTTGGATAGCAGGTTGAAGAACTGGAACACGTACCCCACGGTTCGACGCCGCAGGAGTGTTCGCGCGCGTAGGGAGAGATCGCTCATCGTCTCGCCCGACAGCTCGATGGTGCCGGCGCTGGCCTCGTCGAGTCCAGAGATGATGTGCAAGAGGGTCGTCTTGCCCGACCCCGAGGGGCCCATGATGCAAACGAACTTGCCCACCTCGACGTCGAACGAGACGCCGCGCAAGACCGTCTCTTGACTGGCCTTGTCCCCATACACCTTGACGAGGTCGCGGATGCTACAGATGGGAGCCATGGTTCGTCCGTTCTATGTGTGCTCGTTCTTGTGTTCGGATACGGAAGCCGTGCGCAGCTTCGCGCGCTGCCAGGCCGCGATCAGTGCGTCCAGGCCGTGTTCGGACAGGGGTCCCCCGACTTCCTCTTCCATGCTTCGGAAGCGACGCTCGTAGCGGCGTAGGGCGCGCTTGGCGGCACTCTCCGGGTCGACCTTCAGGTAACGCCCCAGAAAGGCCCCCGCCAGGAGCACGTCGCCCAGCTCGCTCTCCACGCGATCGGGGTCGGGTTCTTCATCGGCCAGAACCTCCGACAGCTCTTCCACTTCCTCGCGCAGCTTGGCGAAGGCCCCCGCCATGTCGTTCCACTGGAAGCCGGCCGAGATGGACTTCGCCGCCACGCGATCGGCCCGCTGGAGCGCCGGCAGGGCCACGGGAACCCCTGCCAGGGCACTGGAATCGATCTTCTTCGTGCGGCGCTCCGCCTGCTTGATCTTCTCCCAGTTCTTGATCGCCACTTCCGAGCCGTCGATCTCGATGTCGCCGAAGACATGGGGATGGCGGCGGATCAACTTGTCACCGACGGTCTGGGCGATGGCGGCGAGATCGAAGCGGCCGTCCTGCTTGGCGATCTTCGCGATCAGGCAGATGACCATGAGCAGGTCCCCCAGTTCCTCGATCGTGTTCGCTTCACCTTCTTCGCTCCCGCCGTCTTCGGTCTGGGGCGCGCCTTCCGCAAACTCCTCGATCGCTTCCACGGCTTCGAAGGCCTCTTCGACGAGCGAGGAGGCCATGCTCTCGACGGTCTGTTCGAGATCCCACGGGCACCCGTCGGGAGCCCGCAAGCGATCGATGATGGCCAGCAGTCGGGCGAAGGCATCGAGGTCCACAAGGCCGCTCGGTAGCGGCTCCTGAAGCGGACGCGGGCCACCCGGACCCGACCTGGTCCCGGAGTCGGCATAACCCACCGGATCGGACAGGCCGGCCTCGCGAAAACCACGCAAACGCAAGAGGCAAGCGTCGCAGGCTCCACACGAGAGTCCCTCCTCTGGGTCATAGCAGGACAGGGTCAGGGCGAGGTCGACATCCAGCTCGGCCGCTCGCAAGACGATCTCGCGCTTCGACAACTCCAGGAGCGGCGCATGTACTCGAAAGCGCGCCCCGGACTCCGCCCCCGCAGCGGTGGCGACCTCGGCCAGGGCCTCGAAGGCGGCAAGGAACTCGGGCCGGCAATCGGGGTAGCCTGAGTAGTCGATGGCGTTGACCCCGAGAAAGAGGTCACGCGCCCCCAGGGTCTCGGCCCAGCCGAGGGCAATCGACAGAAAGACGCTGTTGCGCGCGGGCACGTACGTGACGGGAACCCCCGTGGAGATCTCGGCCTCCGCGCGCCCCTTCGGCACGTCGATATCGTCGGTCAGTGCCGAGCCACCGAGGGCGGAGAGATCGACCTTGACGATGCGGTGATCGCAGGCGCCCAGGGAACGGGCGACCCTGCCTGCCGCCTCCAGCTCGACCCTGGCTCGCTGGCCGTAGTCGAAGGAAAGGGCGTGGGTTTCGAAGCCGAGGGCACGGGCCTCCGCCAGGGTGACGGCAGAATCCATCCCCCCGGAGACCAGGCAGATGGCCCGCCTGGGCCCGGTACGGGTTCGTGTCGTGCTCGGGTCGGCGCTCATACGCGGAGGTTAGCCCATTTCCACTGGGAGAAGGATCGGGTTCCGGGCTACATTGAGCGGTCTTCAGCCACTCCCGCAACAGCAAACCCAAGCCCTCCTTCGCACCGTGAGAGCCCCGAACCGCGACCAAGTCCTAGACGTTCTTCGTACGATCCAGGATCCAGACCTCTTCAAGGACATCGTGTCACTCGGTTTCATCACCGAGTGCACGGCAGATGCCGGCGACGTGAAGGTGGTGATCAACCTCACCACGCCCGCTTGCCCGGTCAAGGACCAGATGAAAGCCGAGGCCGAGACGAAGATCAAGGCTCTGGCGGGCGTGAAGAACGTGCAGGTCGATATGACCGCGGAGGTGCGCGGTCAATCCGGGCCGCCCCGCAAGATCGCCCCGAACATTGGCCACATCGTGGCCATTTCCAGTGGCAAGGGCGGAGTCGGCAAGAGCACCGTCACCGTGAACCTGGCTGCGTCACTGGCGCAGACCGGTGCGCGGGTCGGCATTCTCGACTGTGATGTCTACGGCCCCGATATTCCGATGATGATGGGCCTGACGGGCGAGCCGGAAGCCGTCGCGAACAAGTTGATCCCCAAGGAACGCCACGGGGTGAAGACCATGTCGATCGGTTATCTGCTGGCCGATGACAAACCGGTCATCTGGCGTGGCCCGATGATCCACAAGCTCCTCGAGCAATTCCTCGCGGATGTCGAATGGGGCCAGCTCGACTACCTGCTCGTCGACATGCCCCCGGGCACCGGCGATGCCCAGCTTTCCCTGGCGCAGATCGTGCCGCTCTCGGGTGGCGTTCTGGTCACGACGCCCCAGGCGGTTTCGGCTTACGACGTATCGAAGGCCGTGGGCATGTTCAACCAGGTCAACGTGCCGATCCTCGGCATCGTCGAGAACATGGCCGGCTTCGCAGTGTCGGGCAAGGTCGCTGGCGCCGGTGGAGCGAAAATGAGCCTGGATACCGGCAAGGGAATCGAAGAGCTCACGCTGGATGACGAGGGGAATTTCGAAACGCTCGTGCACATCTTCGGTGCCGGAGCTGCCGAGAGGCTGGCGGAGAAGTACGAATTCCCGGTCATCGGCCGCATCCCCTTGAACCCCATCGTGCGTGTCGGTGGCGATGGTGGCGATCCGATCACGATAACGCAGCCGGATTCCCTGGTCAGCAGGGAGTTCGCGTCGATCGCCGGGCGCTTCGCACAGAGGCTGGCGATTCAGGAGCACCGGGCGTTGCCCGTACTCCAGTAGCGAACTCGAGTCGCCGCGGCTAGCGCCGCTGCCCCGCCACCAGCGGCGTATCGGCCGGACCGTACTGAGCCAACAAGAGCGGTGCGGAGCTGACAACGAACAAGAGGAGCGCTCCGATCAGTGCGGAGGGGCGGAAGCGGCGCGGTGCACCGTTCTGGCCAAAGGGCAGTACGAAAGCGAACCAGAGCAGGGCGAAGAGGGGCACACAGGCCAA
Organism: Planctomycetota bacterium; assembly: GCA_965662355.1. GTDB lineage: Bacteria > Planctomycetota > UBA1135 > UBA1135. The sequence goes on from CBFIHP010000012.1 coordinate 128,277, forward strand.
GGCGAATCGCTCGGCCGTGTCGAGATAGGTCAGGTTCAAGGCCAACACGATTCCGATGCCACTCGCTGCGACGCGCAGGGTCGAATCCGGAGCCAGCCAACCGATGGCCATCGTCGCTCCAAGAAAGGCCACGGCGCTGGCAACGACAAGCATCGACGCAGGCTCCAACCCGATAGGCGTGGGCAAGAACCAAACAATCAAACAGGCGCCGAGGACCACTGGAGTTCCGAGTCCAACCAGCAACGCATCGATGAAGAGCACCCGTTCTGCCCAGCATTCGAATCGGGCGGCGCGTCGCAATCCGTGCGGCGCTCGCGTGCTGGTGCGATAGCGATAGCACAGCAAGAGCAACACGGTGCACACCCCGAGGGGCATGGCGTATGCAGCTAGCAAGCCCCAGGTAGGCTCGGGATCGAGAACCGGGGAAAGAACGTGGGCAGGGACGATCGGTAGATGGTCATGAAGACCACCCGATAGAGCCTTGGGCATGGATGGGTCCGGGGGGGGAAATGAGGTGGGAAGAGCCTCGCGCCAGCAGACGATGCGCATTGCCCCAGACGCTGAGGAGCGTCAGCCAGCGAAGCAGAGTGGGTGAGTCAGATACTTAGGACCCGAGCCCCACGTATCAATCGTGAATCGTCAGCGGAGATCGGGGTTCATCGTGTAGGTCCCCGTCACACTGGCTTCGGCCAAGACGTGCCCTTCCATGGCTTCTCGCACGTCGGCTGCGGAAAACTCGCCAGAGACACTCAGCTGCTCCACGTCGAGGGCATAGAGCAAAAAATGATAGTGGTGGACAATTTCGTCATTCCAGGGGGGCGCGGGGCCGTCGTACCCAAAGTACGTCCCGCCCATCGTCTCATCACCGGCGAACCAGCTCGTGTAATCGGTAACCCCCTGGCGCGCGCCGCCAGGAGCGGACGGGTTTTGCTTGCCCCCGGGCGTGACTCCAGAACTGCACGAACCCTCGGCGATCTCGCGCAACTCCGGCGCGATGTCGACCATGACCCAATGGTAGAAGTCCGTGCGCGGAAGGTCCTTGGAAACGGTGCGCCCTTCCTGGTTCACATCATCACCGACCGTCGGCACATCGGTGTCGACGCAGATCAACCCGAAGGATCGCACGCCTTCGGGAACGTCGCTCCATGCGAGGTGTGGGTTCTTGTTCGGGGCAAACGTGAAGTGGTTCACCGGGTCCGGCTCCCCAAAGGCGAATTCGTCGGGGATGGCGTGGTCCGGATCGAAGGAGGAGCTCGTGATCTTCAATGGTCGTGCGTGTGCTGAGGACGGGGCGAAGGCTGTCGGGTAGCTACGAACACCCTACTGCACCGACGTTGTGACGCGCACGTGAAACCCAGTAACGCTACCGCCACGCGAACACCCGCACGGGGTCGAGAACCGTGTTTTTTCTGAATCTCCATGAGCAACTCGGTGTTACCCACCCTATTCGGACTCCTAACCTTCATCCAACGTCAATCGACCTTATCCCCCCGAGGTTCAACCCCGACGCAAGTCACAAATGAGTCATCGAATCTTCTCCACAACGATCCTTCTCCTCTCCACGTCGGTCTTCCATGCGCAACCTCTGCTCGCCCAAGAGGTCCCCGGAATCACGCGCGTTCCAGCCACGGGAGTTGCACAGTACGCCTACTACGATCTCGACACACAAACCGCAATCGTGTCTGCGACTCCCTTCCCCGGTCAGTCGGTTCCTGGCGTCACCTACAGCGGTGGCACGCTCTGCTTCGACAACAGCTTCGATCCCACACTCGCCGATGCGCTGATCTATCCGGCGCAGGACGAACTCTACGACTGGGGAATCAAGGACTGTCCGGGCTCCGGTTTCGTTCACCAGATCACGATCGGCTACGCGAGCATGGCCGCCGCTGGGCTCAACGGCTCGCTGACGATGCGCATCTATGAAAACGGGCGCGGCTTCAACATCCCGGGCCAGCAGGTTCTCGAACTGAACCTGACGGGACTACCTTCCCACGGCCCCCTGCCGCTGGACACTTGCTGCCTGTGGCCGGTGTACATAACGATCGATCTCGGCAGTCAGGCCTTCGTCCTGCCCGAAGGCCCGCTGGGTTGGTCCTACGAGAACACCGACGGTTTGACCGCGCCGTTGCTCGTTCCCATCTCGCTCGAGAACGGAACGCAAAACTACTTCGACGTCTATCGCCCCGGCCCCGCCATGGCCGGCAACTACTTCGGGACCTTCACCTTGTTACCCGGCGGAGCATCGAACGATCCGCTGGAGAACTCGTTCTTCATCCAGATCGAGGAGAACGACGTCGTCGCCGACACCACGATCATCTCCGGGGCCGGCAACCCCAACAACATGCTGTCGCTCGGCCCGCCGATCATCGGCACGGACTGGGGTGCGCGCTTCAACCTCGTCGCCTTCCCGGACGTGACGCAGACCAGCGTCTTCGTTTCGCGCCAACGCCTGACGGGCGTCATCACGCCCTTCGGCGAGCTGCTCGCCGATCCAGGCCAACTTGCCGCCCCCGTCTCCATGTCGATGGGCGACACACACAACTTCCCCGTCCCCCTGGATGGAGCCTTGCTCGGCAAGACGTTCTACGCCCAGGGCTCCTTCCTCTCGACGTCGCAAGGCCTGCGCTTGACGAACGGTTTCGAACTTCAAGTTGGATCGTTCTAGCTCGCCAACCTCGCTCGCTGCGAAGTCCGCCATCCTCAGCTCACAACGACGCCCTGATCCGGTGGCGCTGGCTGGGGGTGGCACTTTTCCTGGCTAGCCGGGGGTCACGCCCCGTCCCGACGGAACGGGCAGCGGAATGGCATCCGCCTGGGGTTGGAACAGCTTCTTGAAGTCGCGATCGATCGCGAAACTGTTCTCGGAATCGATCAGATACTTGTCCAGGCTCGGAGAGTAGGTGCGCACCTGGATGCGGTCGAGATTCGCGCTGCCTCCGCCTTCGATGAACTCGATGATACGCAGGTAGCCCTGGCCTCCCTCGGGATAGCTCTGGTAGTCCGCCATCAGAACGGGAGTCTGGCGGACTTCGAGGTTCTCGGCGGCATCCGTGGTCGTGTGGTAGTGGCCACTGAAGATGAGGTCGATCTCGCGGAAGTTGGGCTCGAAGAGCTTGAGTCGAATCTCGTCGGGCGTGTTCTCGTTCAGGAGGTTCCACGTCTGCGTGCCCCACTGACCGTCGGTGTCGATCGTCGCGTGGGTAGAGAAGAGGATGTTGCTGAGCTTGGACTGGCGATCGATGACGTCCTGGACCCAGCCGAGCGAGCTATCGGGGTCGTTGACGGAACCGGGCAGTTGCCACTCGGCGGAGATGTGCGTGAAACGGTAGAGCCCGTAGTCACCCTGCACCTGGAAGAGCTGGTAGTGCGAGAGCTCGTTGGGGGACGAACCGCCGTACCAGGGGTACGAGGCATAGCGGCTGGGCCCGAAGAAGATCAGGTAGTTGAACGGGAAGAGACCGCTATTGAGGATGTCGTGGTTGCCAGCCACGGCGCCGTAGGGAACCACGCCATCGAGACCGCTCAAGGCCTCGTCGGCGTCCAACCATTCGATCGGCGGATTGATCAAGTGGACCCGCTGGACGATGTCCCCGGTATGAGAAACGAAGACGATGTTGAGGGCCTCCTGATTGGCCACGATCCAGTCGACCTGATTCTGGAAGTGGTGAAGGTAGTCGGAGGTGCCGTCGAGATCGAAATCGTTGTCGAGGTTGACGTAGTTCTGGGTGTCCGGCAAGACAATGATCCGCCAGGTTTCCGCCTGGGCGAGGCCGGAAACGAGGACAGAGGCCAAGACTACGAGCAGATTTCTTGCGAGTAGGAGCATGCGGGAGGCGCCGGCCGTGACCAGGCACCGAAATACTATCCGGCTAGGTTGCACAAGGATGGATGTGTCAGGGTTCCGATTTCAGCGGTCGAGGCCACCGCCAGCAAGCGAGGCCCTAATCACCACCGTAGCCCAGTTCCTTCAGGTTTTGAAGCAGCTCAGCGGCCTCGTCTCCAGTGGCTTCCGGCGAGGTCTCCGAGCTGCCCGGGACGGAGGTACGTTCCAGAAGTGTTGAAAGCGCGGCATTGAGACGGCCCTCCACATCCGGATGTTCCGCGAGAACATCCACATACTCGCCCCCCCCTGCCAGGTCGTAGAGTTCGGCCGCGCCGTCCCTGCGAACGAATTTCCATTGCCCCGAGAGCAGGGCGAAGGTCGCCCCACGGTCTCCCCCCTTGTGGAAGCGGGTGCTTTCCTGGGTCATGACCATGCGGCGCACGAAACTCCCGGAGAAGAGATCCTCGCCCTCGAACTGCCCTGTGAAGCTCTCGCCGAGAGCCTTTCCGAAGCGACCGAGGATGCTGGGCGCGATATCGACGAGGGACACCAGCTCGCCGATGCGCTGGGGCTGGGCCACGGGCCCGTCCGGGAAGCGCACGATCAACGGCACGAAGGTGTTGACGTTCGAGATCAGACCGTGACCAAAGGAGTTGAACTCCCCGAGCGACTGGCCGTGGTCGGCCACGAGCACGACGATCGTCGTGCTCCAGAGCTCCTGCTCGTCCAGGGCATCGAAGACGCGCCCGATGCTCGCGTCGATGTAGTGGAGGTCCGCGTCGTAGCGATTCCAAAGATCCTCGATGGAATCCGTTGTGGCCTTGTACTCGGGCTTCGCCTTGCCTTGTCGCCGACGGTTCTTGCCCCCACCTTCGACCGGCGTCCCGAGGAAGAAGCGCTCGATGACGCGTTTGTCCTCGGCGAACTCACGTACGAGGGGTTCGGGTTCGATGCCTGAGGCCGCGATTCGCGCCTGAAGCTCGGGCGTCGTCTGGAAGAGCTCCCGGTGCTCGGCCGGTGGCGAGTTCGGTTCGTGCGTATCCCAGTAGTGCAACCACGAGAAGAAGGGCCGTTCGTCACCTTCGCCCTCGCCGAGCCATTCGAGGAACGAGTCGGAGATGCGTCCCGCCTTGAACGGTTTCTGACCCGGATTGGGGCAGGAGTAATGATCGAGGCCCTCACCGATTCCCGTTCGTGCGTGCAACACGGTACTGCTGACGAAGCCCGCGGTGCGATAGCCCTCCTCGCGCAGAGCGACAGCGAGAGAGGCGCAACCGTCGGTGGAACGAAATGGATTCTTCACTCCGTCCTTGTTCGCAGTGCGACCGTGTTGATGGGGATACATCCCCGTCAGCATCGAGAGGTGCGAGGGATACGTCGTCGCCATGGTCGCCAGCGCACGCTCGAAGAGCACCGCCTTCTCCGCGAAGGCGTCGATACGCGGCGAGGTTTCACGGAAGTATCCGTAGCACGAGAGATGATCGCGCCGCAGCGTATCGATCGTGATCAAGAGCACCGAAGGTGCTCCGCTTAGCTTGCCGGCTTCGGGGATGGACGACTTCTGGCTCCGACTCGGCCTCGCGGGAGCGGTCGGATCGCCCCCGCCTGCTTTCTCCGAACCACAGGAGAAGCCGAGGCCCCAAAAGAGAGCCACTGACAGGAGCCACGCGGACCGAGGAGAACCGAGGGCCGTCTTCGCAGTCATCATCATTGCTTGGGAGGAAATCCTATCCCGATGCAGGATCGACCCCTTTGAGTGGAAACTCCTTCGAGGGCGTTCGGGCCGTCCGGAAAAGCGCCTCGATCTTCGCACGTAACTCGGGCTGGGCCTCGGCCACGTTGTCCTTTTCGGCCGGATCCGCCTCGAGATCGTAGAGCTCGAAAGTGCCCTGCCTGCGCCCCTCCGTCCAGGCCAGGGCCTTCCAGGAGGGCCCGAGGCGTAGGGCCTGGATCCGACCGTACTCCCAGTAAAGGTAGTCGTGCTGACGCTGTCCGGTGCGACCGAGCAGCGTCGGCGCGAAGCTGATCCCATCGGTCTCCTGCGACGGCGCGGCCCCGACGAGCTCCAGAATGCTCGGGTAGTGATCCTGAAAACCCGACAGGTGATCCGTCCGGGTGCCGGCTTCGATGCGACCGGGCCAACGAACGATCATCGGGACCCGAATCCCGCCTTCGTAGAGCGTGTTCTTGCCCTCCCGCAACCCCGCGGCGCTATCGAAGAAATCGCGGTCCGTTCCACCGTTGAAGGTCGGGCCGTTGTCACTCGTGAAGACCACGATCGTGTTGTCGTCGAGACCCAGCTCTCGGAGAAGCGCGAGCAGAGCGCCCACCTCACGATCGAGCTGCGTGATCATCGCGGCGTAGGCCCGACGCGGATAGGGATGGGGCGCATAAGACTTCTGGCCGAGATACGGCACGTCATCCCATTCTTCGGGATACTCCTCGAGGCGCTCGGGCGGGATCTGCAGCGCGACGTGCGGGATCGGGCTCGCGTAATGCAGGAAGAACGCTTCGTCCTTGTTCTCGCGAATGAAATCCAGGGCCTTGTCGAGGATCACATCGCAGGCGTAGTCGGGACCGGTGAAGCGTTGGTAGTAGGCTTCAGGAGAATCCAGGGGTGCATCGAGCTTCTGGTGTTCCTTGATGTACTCGTTGCGCAACGGGTACTTGTCACCATCGCTCCACAGATGTGTCGGGTAGTAGCTGTGCGCCTTGCGTTGACAGAGATAACCGAAGAAGCGATCGAAGCCCTGGGCGTTGGGATGCCCCTCGGTCCCGGGGCCACCCAGCCCCCACTTGCCGAACGCTCCGGTGCGGTAGCCACGCCCTTGCAGCGAGCGCGAAAGGGTGGGTGTCCGCGCCGGCAAAGGAAACTGTCCTTCTTCCGCCTCGAGCCCGAAGGCGTGGGTCCCCCAACCGCCGCGTTCGGTGTTGTTGCGCACGATGGAATGGCCGGTGTGCTTCCCCGTCAAGAGGACGCAGCGGGAGGGAGCGCAGACGGGGGAACCGGAGTAGTGGCGGCGAAAGGACATGCCCTGGGCGGCCAGGGAGTCGAGGTTCGGGGTGCGGATCTTCTTTTGGCCGTAGCAGCCTAGCTCTCCGTAGCCGAGGTCGTCGGCGAGGATGTGCAGGATGTTGGGGGGCCGGGGGGGGGAGCAGGGGTCAGGGGTCTGGCAGGTGGAGAGGGAGATGCCGAGGCCGAGGAGGAGGAAGGGGCGCAGCATGGGGTGAAAGTACGGGGAGGGGGGGCGGGGCGCTAGGGGTGGGCAGCGACCTCATACCGCCGAGGCCCGGAACGCGACCGTTGCGGGGGGGCCCCTGAACGACCGCTTCCGGCCCCGATCCTCAACAGGGTGCGGTTTGTCACCTGCATGCGTCCCACCCACGAAAAAAGCCGCCGGCCTCCCCAACGGGAAGCCAGCGGCTCAATATCTACCAGCCGGGTTCTAGACGCCCAGCCAACTGCGGATGTTCGGCTCTTTCTCGATGAGCACCTTGTGCAGGTTGGCCACGGCCTCTGCCGTATCAACATCCTTCTTGAGTGCGTTCTTGAAGGCCGCGTGCGCGTTCTTCACGTCCTTGTCGTTCGCGGTCATGATGTACATCAGGACAGCACCGGCTTCGTGGATCATGCGGCTCGAACCGTCGATCTCGTCGAGGGTCAGACCGAACTCGATGATCTCTTCGATCGGGCGCATGCCGACCTTCTTGAGCTCTTCCTTGGACCAATCCTGGAAGGTCGTGGTGGGCTCGGTCTTGAATCCGACCGTGCGGTCGTCGGCATAGCGCTCGACGTAGGAAGCGGCTCCGTAGCGCAACCAGCGCGGGATCTGCTTCTCTTTCCAGAACTGATCGAAGGCGCCTTGGCCACCGCCACCGCCGCTTTGATCGAGCATTTCGCTGATCGTATTCCAGCTGCGGTCGATGGAGTCGCAATAGCTTTGGGCCACTGCGTGACGCAGGGAGTGGGGACCCCAGGCGGCACCGTTCTCGGTATCCCAGTAGCCGACACCCGCGCCGATGTAGAGCGGCGGAGCTTCGGAGCCGTCGAAGAACAAGTCAGCGAAGAACGAGTGGTGCAGGGACGAAAAGCCTTCGCCTTCGGTCTGCTGCCGCTGTGCTTCCTGGTTGCCGGCGGCGAAGTCGTTGTACTGCGCCAGGCTATTCAGAACGACGAAGACCGGCGGACGCTCAGGCGTCTTGCCAAAGATCTTGACCAGCTCGGGGTAGAGCAGATCGGCGTGCCAGCGTGCGATGTTGCCCTCGTTCCACTTGCACGTCGTGTAGAGCTCGAAGTAGTTCCCGCCGAGTTGCCACCATTGGCCGAGCTCGGAGTGGAACTTATCGGCCTCTTCTTGGGTCAGCCACTCCTCGCCACACTTCCACTGGAAGGGTTGCTGGGAGCACTTCTCTGTGATCTCGTCTTCGGTGAGCCAGGTCATGTCGTCCTTGCGGAGCGTGAGACCGGCCTCTTTCCATTCGGCGATGAGATTCGCTTTCTTGGTGACGCGCGGGTTGGACCATTCTTCGTCGACCTTTTCCCAGCCCATGCGGAGGAAGGGAACATCGGCCTGGGAAACCCACTCGTCGTTGTAGCGGACTTCGCCGTACTTCTCGAGTCGCTCTTTCGCTTCTGCGCGGCGGAACTTGGAGAGCTTCGCATAGCTCTCGAACCACTTGCCTTCGTAGAAGTGGTGGCGCAGGCCTTTGCGGGCCACCTTGTTCATGTCGTCGATTTCGATGACGCGTCGGAACGCCGAACGGGCACCGTCACGGTCGCCGTCGGTCTTCAGCTGGCCGGCCAAGGCCAGAAGCTTTTCGACATCGTCGCCAAGGGCGGCGATTTTCTCGTCGACTTCTTCATCCATGAGCACCGCGGTAGTGAGGACCGCGGCGGGGTCCGAGGCCGGGGCGCTCGAAAGAGCGAGGCTGCAGAGGATGGGGAGGATCATCTAGGGAACTCCAGGGGTAATCAGCTAGTGAGAGGGTCTTCGGCGGATTCGCCGCCGCGGTTCTGCGCGGACCCAGGCGAGATATTCTCGATCAGTAGGGTATTCGCTTCGCCGCTCCAGGGTCCAAAAAAAAGGTACTCGGGCGCGGCCCACGCCGGGTGCATTTCCGGCGTGGACCGCTGTGGCGGGCCACCACCTCCTGCCCGAATTGACGTCGTTCGCACACCGGTCTCTTACAGTGGTGTTGCTCGTTCGATGGCTTCCAGCACGTCGTCGGCGGTGGCCAGCATGGCCTCCTCCTCATCGCAGTAGCCGCAGTCCTCGGAGGCGCATGAAAGGGCCGAGCGCCAGCTCCCCCCATAGGCCTTTTTGCCCTTTTTGCCCTTGTTGCCCTTCTTCGCCGACTCGGCGAAGACCTGGGCCTGCACGGTAATGCGGCGGGCCAGGGCGAGATCCCCATCATCGAGGGCCTGGATGGCGGCCTCGAAGACACGCTCGCGTTGGCGCTGCAGACAGCCTTTCACGCCCAGGGTTTCGAGTCCCCGGCCTGCCAAGAGAACGGGCATGACCGAGCCCTTTTCGAGATCCGTTTTCTTGATCGCGCGGGCCAGGGTAGGCCTGCCGCGATCGTCCCCGCGCATGGCGAAGAAGAGCGCCGGGCGAATGTCCGCCGCGGTGTAGGCGGCGTTCGATTGCTCCACCTTCTGGGCCAGGTTCTTGACGAAACACTTGCCTGATTTCGCCATTGCGAAGCCGATGACTTGGTCGGTCGTGAAGCTCTCGGGGTCGACGCTCCAGAGGGCGGCGGGCAGCTCGCTCTTCATCGCGGCGGGCACTTCCGAGACGAGGCTGAGGATGCGTGCGCGTTCCTCGGACGTGGTGCGCTTCTCACCGAAGCGGCGCTCGACCTCGGGGCCAGCGGCGCTCCAGAGTTCGGGTTTCTTGGAGAAGAGCGACGCGTAGTAGGACGTCGGGTTCTTCTTCATCTTGGACTTCCAGGCCACGGTCTTCTTCTGGCACTCTTCCGTACAGCCGTCCGCGCAGGCCTTGGCCTCACAGCTCACTCCTTCAAAGGAGGGGAGCTTTCCGCGAATCATGTTCTCCAGGTTCTCGGCGACCCATTGGTGGCCTTCTGCATTCCCCTCTTCGGAACCCGCCCACACGGCGGGGAGGAGGCTGGCGACTAGGCCGAGGCCGAGGACTTTCTTTTTCAGCGTGATCATCGGATATGGATCTCTCGAAGGATGAGCGGGTTTGCGACCGACGGCTCCCGTCGATCCGAGCGCTTGAATCCTCGGGGGTCGCGCAGGGCGGCGAAAAAGCGTTGAAAATCGTGTATTGCTATGGTCACGGGAGTGTGTGCATCTGGCCGGATGCTGCATGGTCCCGGGCTCCCGGGCTAGAAGAGCGTGGCGATCAAGCCACGCACGTCCTCTTCGGTGCCGATTTCCTGGGAACGCTGAAGCAAGTGGTCGCTCAGCTCGGTGGCGATGACGGCCACGCTGGCTTCGCCTGCCTGGCGAACGCTGACGTAGTGCTCGAAGAGCAAGACGGCCTGTACCGCACCGCGCACGTCGTTCTCGAGGTACGCCTCGATCGTCTTGCGGCAGCGATCCTCCATCCACGTCCACGCGTTCGAATCGTCGAGGCGATCGAGAGCCAGGGCGCACAGAAGGCGCGCATCGAGCAACTCGGGGTCGTCCCTCGTCAGGACCTCGCTGAGAACGTCCCGCCCGGTGGCATCGCCCCGGAAGGCGAGGAATGCAGCGGGGTAGTACGGCGGCTCGTCGATTTCCGAATCGTAGATCTCCACCAGGTCGCGACACTCGCGCTGGAAGTCGTCGACGCCGCGCTCGGCGAAGGCGATCTGATGCACGTGATCGAAGTACTGGGGGAACTCGCCCCACAGCTCGAGGGCCAGATCGAGCGCGATCTCGGACGGGTCCTGGATGAGGAAGTTCAGGGCCAGAGGCACGACGCGGACACGCAGCTCCCGTTCCTTCAAGGTGGGATCCATGCCGATCAGCGGCGCCCGCTTCGAGCGCGCGATCAACATGTCGGCGAGGGAACCCTCGAAGCGCTCCCACAGCCGGGGTTCGTCGCGCAGGATCTTCGATAGCTCGCGCATCACGGGGCGGCGGACCCCGTAGCCGGGCACGCCCCAGGGGAAGCGTCTCTTGGCAGGTGCGAACAGCTGTGCGCAGTACTCGTCGAATCGTCGCCGACCCGGGTCCGGGGGGGGGAGCTCGAGCAGCTCGGGTTCGGGATCCGGGCCAGGAAGCTCCTGGCCGACAGGGAATGAGGGCGGTTGCAGGCCCGCCGTCTCGGGAAGAACGGTCTCCGAGGGGGTGAAATCGCCCCCGGAGAAGGCGAACCAGGCTGCGCCGCCACCGACGAGCAGGAAGATGGCTGCGGCGCGGCGGGCGGGAGTGAGTGCGCGTGCGGGGACGGGTCTCTGGAGAGTACCGGGGTTGGCGCTCCGCGGAGCTCCCTGACCGTTGCCCGTGGCCGCGATCGTACTCGGAGCCGTGACCGTGCTCGACGCCGTCCCGAGGGCCTCTTCGAGCTCGCCGGGGTTCAGGCTACCGCGTTCGCCGCGCTGCCAGGCGGCGACGACCTGCTGCGGAAGCTCGGAGTCCTGTTCCTCGCCCAGGCAGCGCTCGAGCATGTGCTCCAGAAGGCGTTCTTCCGGGCCCTCGAGATCTTCCGGCTCGCGGGCGCGCGGATCGTGTGCGAAGGGGTCATGCATGGAGACGACTCTCGATGCAGGTGCGGAGTTTCCGGCGCGTGCGGACGAGGATCGACTTGACCCCGGATTCGCGCAGACCCAGTTCCTCGGCAATCTTCAGCAGGGCGTGGCCAGCACGATAGCGGCGATCCAGCACCTTGCCGGCACGGCCGCGCACGACGGCCAGGCAGTGGCGCAGGGCTTCCATGTAGTCCCGGCCCTCGCCCCGTTCCTCGACGTCCTCCCAGACGCGCTCGGCGCGTTCGAGCTCGGTGGCATCGGACACGGTCCAGACCCGGTTTTCGCGTTCGAGCATCTTGATGAGGAGGTGGCGTGCAACCTTGCGGAGAAAGCCTCGCGTTTCGGAGGGCGAGCGCTGGACGAAACCCGAGGAAAGCATGGAGAGAAAGACGTCCTGGCACAGGTCCTCGACGCGGTCCGGAGGGCATCCGGCCACGACGAGATAGCCGCGCACAGCGCCCTGGTGGTCCAGGACGAGCGCTTCGGCCTCGTGGATGCGGTGAACAGAGGTCGCTTTCAACAAGTTGCTTTCAACCGGTGCCCTAATCCGCGGCGCCACCGAAAGTTGGCGAGAAAAGCCTAAAAAACTCAGTACGGTGTCGGGCTATGGGGCTCATGAATCTGACTGCGCTCTTGGGGCTGGCCCTCGCTTCGCTCCCTTCCGACCCGCCGCCCAACGTCCTCTACCTGCTGGCGGACGATTTCAACGTCGAGGCGATTCACGCTCTCGGAAACGAGGAGATCCGCACCCCCCACCTGGACTCGCTGGTCGCACGGGGTACCACCTTCACGCACGCCTATTGTATGGGCTCGTGGACCGCAGCGGTCTGCTTGCCCAGCCGCTCGATGATCCTCTCGGGCAAGTCGATGTGGCGCCTGGACGGCTCTCTCCACGGCGTACGAACCTGGCCCGAGGCCATGCGCGAGGCCGGCTACGCGACCTTCGGGGTGGGCAAGTGGCATAACGCCCCCGAGGCCTACGCCCGGGGTTTCACTCACGGTGGACACGTCTTCTTCGGGGCCATGAGCGAGCACACGGCCGTCCCTGTGCACCGCTTCCGGAAGGACGGCGACTACAGCACGAAGCCGACCTTCTCGAAAACCTTCTCCACCGAGCTCTTTGCACAGGACACGATCCAGTTCCTCGAGAGCTACGACGAGGAGGCGCCGTTCTTCGCATACGTCGCTTTCACCGCGCCGCACGATCCGTTCCAGGCGCCTGCCCCCTTCGACGACGACTACGATCCCAAGTCCCTCTCTCTACCCGAGGCCTACCTCCCCTATCACCCCTTCGACAACGGCGACATCCTCGTCCGCGACGAACGGCTCGGCCCGATTCCGCGCACGCCCGAGCAGATACGCAAGCATCGCGCTGGCTACTACGCGATGGTCTCTCACCTCGACCACTGGATCGGTCAGATCCTCGAGGCGCTCGAATCCTCGGGCAAGGCGGAGAACACACTCATTGTCTTCAGTGGCGATCACGGATTGGCCCTGGGCCGTCACGGGTTGCTCGGCAAGCAGAACCTCTACGAACACTCGCTCCGTACACCGGCCATCTTTGTCGGGCCGAAGGTGAAGGAGGGCGTTCGTTTCGATACACCGATCTATCTCTTCGATCTGTTCCCCACCGTGCTCGACTACCTAGATCTGCCGATCCCGGAGGATCTGGACGGCAAGAGTCTATCGAATTTTCTCGGCGGCGAGCGGCGCACCGTTCGACCGACGATGTACGCGGCTTACCTCGACGTCCAGCGCATGGTGCGCAACGAGCGCTTCAAGCTGATCCTATATTCGGTTCGCGGACGCAAACGCGATCAACTGTTCGACCTCGAAAAGGACCCCTTCGAGAGATTCGACCTGGGGGACAAGAAAGAATACGCGAAGGTGCGCGAAGAGCTCGTGACAGCCCTGAGAGCCTGGCAGAGAGAAACGGAGGACCCCCATGCGTTCTAAGTGCTGGATCGCGCTCGTCGTCTTGTCATCCCTTGGCGCTTGTCGTGCGATTCAAAATCCGAACCTTCCGACTGCCGAGCGGCTGAACGACGCCCAGGGCAAAGGCCCCCGCGTCCTGGCCGTCGTCGCCCACCCTGACGACGAAATCTCTTTCGCCGGCACGATGTACAAGACGGCTAGCTTCCTGGACGGCGTGTGCGACGTGGCCGTGCTCACGAACGGGGAGGGGGGCTTCAAGTACGCAACACTCGCGGAATCCATCTACGGCCACGAATTGACCGAGGAGACAACGGGGCGCGCCAAGCTCCCCGCGATTCGCAAACGCGAGCTGCAGGCCGGTTGTCGGCTGCTCGGAGTGCGCAACCTCTACTTCTTCGATCAGATCGATCATCGCTACACGACCGACCTGGTGGAAGTCCTGGGGCCCGATGCGAAGATCTGGGATCTCGCCCGGATACGCCTGGGATTGCACACACTCATGCGGACGAACGAATATGACTTCGTCCTGACGCTGGCCCCCACGACCACCACCCATGCCCATCACCAGGCGGCGACATTGCTGGCCCTCGAAGCCGCCTCGAGCCTGCCGGAGGGAGAGCGACCGATCGTACTCTGCAGACAACCGCGCTCCGACGAAGCGGTCCCCGCAAAGGCCACGGTCGCGGGCTTCCCGCCGACACGCGCACATGCCGCGGGACTCGTCTTCGACCGCACGCAGAAATTCGGACATCGCCAGCGGCTCGACTACAAGATCGTCGTCAACTGGGCCATCGCCGAGCACAAGTCGCAAGGCACGATGCAGCTCTTGATGGGCGTCGGGGACGACGAAGCTTACCTGCTATTCGAACGCAACCCCGCGGACGCAGTGGCGCGGGCCGGCAGGCTCTTCGAGCAACTCGCCGGCCAGCAGTTCGAGACGCGGGAATACGCTCCGAGCGCTGGCACGAACGCAGCCCCGAGCCAATGAGCTCGCTGGCCCCCCCGCCCATGGCTACGACCAGCCGCCGCCTGCACTCGCTGGATGCGCTCCGCGGGTTCGACATGTTCTGGATCGTTGGCGGCAGCTCGTTCGTCGCCGCGGTTGCCGAAACCACCGACAACGGGGTCGTTCGGGCCATCGAAGCCCAAACCCACCATGTCGAATGGAACGGCTTCTCGCTCTGGGACCTCATCTTCCCCCTGTTCCTCTTCATCGCCGGAGCGGCGCTACCGTACTCGTTGGCCGCTCGCCGCGCGGCCGGCGATTCGAGGCGGACGATGGCGACCAAGATCGTCCGGCGCGGCGCAAGCCTGGTTCTCCTCGGCCTGGTCTACAACGGTCTCTTCACGTTCGATTTCGCGAACCTGCGTTGCGCCAGCGTGCTCGGGAGAATCGGACTCGGTTACCTGGGCGCGGGTTTGATCGTCGTCTTCGCACCGTCGGCCCGTGCGTGGCTTGCCTGGGCGCTTGGAATCCTCGTCGTGTACTGCTTGGCCATGAGCCTGATCCCCGTCCCCGGCTTTGGAGCGGGCAACATGACGCCCGGCGCCACGCTCGCGGACTACATCGATCGGATGCTCTTGCCGGGTCGGCTACATCACGGAGATCGGGACCCCGAGGGGCTCCTGTCCACGGTGCCCGCCATCGCAACGGCGCTGTTCGGAGCCCTTGCAGGCACGTTCCTGCGCGCGAACGAAACACGCGGCACAAAGGGGCAGTCCATCGCCTTGCGCCTCTTCGCCTTCGGAGTCCTCGGGCTGGCACTCGGCTCGCTCTGGGGCCGCTTCTTCCCGATCAACAAGAACCTCTGGACAAGTTCTTTCGTCCTCTGGACCTCGGGCCTCAGCGCCATCCTCCTGGCGAGCTTCTATCTCGTCATCGATGTGTGGCACCACGAACGCTGGGCCTTCTTCTTCATCGTGCTGGGCCAGAATGCCATCACGATCTATCTCCTGAACCGCTTCGTGGACTTCGAGGGTCTGGCACACGTGATCTTCGCCCGTGGTGAACACGCCCTCCACCCGGCAGTCTACCCCGCTCTGGCCATCCTCATGCGCTGGGCGATGCTCTACGGCATGTACCGGAAGAAGATCTTCCTGCGAGTCTGAATCGCCGCCTGTACGCCGCAACGCGTACATCGCAACCCCTGCATCGCTACGTGGAGACGATGCTTTGCAGACCGTCTTCCATGGCCGCGATTGTCAGCTTGTCGACCAGCTGTTCGAGCAAAACTCGTTCACCCTCGGCAAGGGCATCGAAGGAGAACCCTCCTTCTACACGCTGGCGAGCCTGGGCCTTGCACCAAACGAAGCGACCTTGAACGCGAATCTCGTCACCGAGCTCGAGCCATTTAGGGAGTCTGACACTGAGCTTGTTGACATTGAGAACGTCGACCTCTTCCGAACAGAGAACGCGCATGCCGCTTGCCGAGATGTCCAGCAGGCAGCCGAAGAATGCGTTGGAGGTGCCCGACACATCCATGCGGTAGTGCACTCGTTGACGCGTCAGTGTGCGGCGTTCGTCTAGCTTAGTCATCGTCTGAATCGACCTCCGGTGGCACAGCGCTGGCCTCCCTTCATCGGGCTTGCGAACGCCCGGCCCTTAGGTGATCGCTCGGCCGGGAAGACAATTCCGGGTCGTTTCCTGCACGCGCTTGTTGGAGAACGGGCTTCTTCTCAAGAGGAGGAGGCACTTTCTGCCGAAGGACAACCCGCCCCGCGTCCCCCGCGCCTCTTTTTGCCCGATGCGTAACCCCACGCTTCGAAGAAGACTGTTGTTTTCCCTGACCCGGGGAACCTTGACCACGGCCATCGTCGGAGGCCTGGTGTTCTCCTCGTTTGCCATGCGGGAGAAGGTTCGTGAGATGCAAAACTTCGCGGATCACACAGCGGAGGTTCTTGCACACCGAATTCGGCTTGGCGACCTGAACCCCGACGACGAGGGTTGGACGACGACCCTGCTGAGCGACCCCAGGATCTCGCGTATCAGCGTGTACTCCGATTCGGGCGCCACCCTCGTGCAGGATCCGCCGGATGCGACGCTCCCCGCCGTTGCGACTCGTCTCGGCCTGGAAAAGGACTGGCGCTCGGTGCTCGGGCCCGAGGGTGTCATCGTGGCCGTGGCCATCGACCTTTCCACCATCATCCAGCACGGACTCTTGATGGTCCTGGGGGTCACGCTCACGAGCGCGGGAGCCATCGGGCTCGCCAGGCTGTTATCGCGCAGAGCACATCGCGCCATCTCGACGCAACTCCTGGATCTTTCCATTGCGCTGAACGCGGTCTCCTCACATCAGGACTATTCGATTCGAGCGCTTCGCCGTACCGACGATGAAATCGGAATCCTGGCGGACACGTTGAATCACATGCTCACGCAGATCGAACTCCAGGATCTGCAGCTGAAGGACGAGGTCGAACGGTCCGAGGCCGCGAAGCTCGCAAAGTCCCAGTTCCTGGCAACCATGAGCCATGAGATCCGGACACCGATCAATGCCATCCTGGGCATGACCCAGTTGATGCTGGACACCGCTCTCAATTCAGAGCAAAAGGATTTCGCGCGAACCGTGGGTCGTTCCGCGGAGGGTCTGCTGTCCATCATCAACAACATTCTCGATTTCTCAAAGGGCGAAGCAAGTCGGCACCAGATCGAGCACATCACATTCAACACGGCACAGGTGATCGATGAATGCATCGAAACCGTCGCTATCGTTGCTTGCGAAAAGAGCATCGAGCTGATCTGCCAGGTCGACGACCGCGTGCCGCGCTTTTTGAAAGGTGACCCCGCACGTATCCGCCAGGTGCTCTTGAACCTCTTGACCAACGCCCTGAAGTTCACATCCACTGGGGAGATCGTCATCCGCGTCGCGCTGGACGAGGCCGTTGAGAACGCTGCAAGCCTGCACTTCGAAGTCCAGGACACCGGAATCGGCATCCCCGAGGATCGCGTCGATCGCCTCTTCAAGAGCTTTCCCCAGGTCGATGCCTCGAACGACAGACAGTACGGAGGCTCGGGACTTGGCCTCGCCATCAGCAAGCAACTGATCGAGGCCATGGGGGGATCCATCTACGTCCGTACGCGCGAGGGTCAGGGCTCACTCTTCGGCTTCAAGCTCATCCTCTCCATCGACGAGAAAATGTGCGAGCGCGAGGAAAACAAAGCCCCCAAAGCACTCCGCGTTCTCGTCGCCGATCCGAATGCGACGAGCCGTAGCGCCATCTCGCAAATGCTGCGCGAGGGGAATCTGATCGTCACAGCCGCCAGCGGCGCGGAAGGGCGCCAGATGCTCCTGGAAGCCACGAAGAGCGAAAAGCCCTTCGACCTGGCCCTGCTCGACGTTCGGATCAGCGATGCTTTCCTCGCCCCCTCGACGGGCAACGTGGATCCCCCGCCCACGTCGTTGATCATGCTCGCCCCGGTCAATCAGCTGGCCTCGGCCTCGGCCGTGGATTGGCATGGGCGCGTTTCGTGTCTGGCCAAGCCCGTCCGGCGCCAGGACTTACTCTGGTGCATCGCCGAATCGCGCAAGGCGGATCCCGTGCCGGTGGCCCCGGCGCTTGCGCGGGCGAAGCTCCCCATCGTCGCCCTGGACGCGAAAGACCAGATTGTCCTCGTTGCGGAGGACGATCCCGTCAACCAGAAGATCACGTCAAAGTTCCTCGACAAGATCGGCATTTCGTGGCGCATGGTGGCAACGGGCAAGGAGGCTCTCGATACCTATCGAACAGGCAACTTTGACCTGATCCTCATGGACCTACAGATGCCCGTGATGGATGGACTGGAAGCCACGACGGCGATTCGCCGGCTAGAGGTCCTCAGCGAGACCCACATTCCGATCATCGCCCTGACGTCCAACGTACTCGAAGACGATCGCAACCGTGCGTACAGAGCCGGGTTCGACGACTACCTGCTCAAGCCCATCAAGCTCGAGGAACTGGAGCAGGCCGTGCGCAAGTGGCTCACCCGCGCGAAGCACACAGCGGGAAACGCCGCCGATCACGGTAATCCCAATACGAATGCCTCGACCCCCCTCGACGCCGCAAAGGAGTCGGGGAACCAAGCGAGCCCCCAATCCGACGCGCTGGGCGATCAGTCCTTGCGCCTGGCGAGATAGACGAGGGGTTGGCCCAGCATGACCAGCTCGGGCTTCTTCTTGGGGAAGATCAGCGTCGATTCGGCTCGTAGAACGACGTCGGTGCCAGCGCCGTAACATCCGAGCTTGGTTCCTGCCGCCAGCTCTCACTGTCCCGAGGTTCGTCGCGTGGGAACGCTACCAATGGAACGCCACCGCCCCGGCCTCGCGACGCAACTTCTGCATCAAACGCTGTGCCGTTTCCTCGGCCAGGTAGGGGATGACGAAGCTCGCTTGTGCGTTCTCCGCGCTTGCAGTATCGACGCGAAGGTTGGCCATCCTTAGGCGTCTGTCGAACGGGTTCTGGGTCAGCGAGACGCTCTGGATCTTGGAAAAGCGGACACAGCTGCGGATATGGGTCAGACGCCCATCGCGCAGAAAGACCGCCTTTTTGGTGATGCCCCAGCCCAGGCGGCGCGCCCGGAAGGCCGCCAGCTGCCATGCAACCGGAACGGCGATCAGATAGCCCAAGAGGGACCAGGCACCGAGGTCCTTGGTGAAGATCAGGATTGGAATCGTGGAGACGATGAGCCCTTTGCGGAACATGCGTCCCTGCGCACGGCGATGAACCCCCTCCCACTCGATCCCGACCGAGCTGGCCTCCGGTTGCACCTCTTCGAGGATGCCCTCCAGACGTTCGCGCTCGACGAGGGGCACCAGCCACTTGCGACTGATCTGGGACTCCTTGGTCGAGTCCCCTCCGGCGGTCTGGATCTTGATCGAGGAGCGCGCGAACAAACGGTGCAACCAGCCCTCACGCACGCTGAGGAACTGGATGCGATCCTGGGGCACCGTCGCTGTTTGCCTGGTCAGGAGGCCACAGGAGGTGCGCAGATCATTGCCCCTGCGGACGATATTGAAATTGAACAGGGTCAGAAAGGCCCAGAGGATCGTCAGCACCTGCAACATTCCGAGCAGCAAGGCAACGCCCACTCCGACCAGGATGGGAGCGTTGCGCAGAACATCCATCGCCACCCAGTTCTTGCTGAAGGCCGAGCCGACTCGCTCCCAAAGATCGAATTCCCACCCCAGAACGAAGAGCCCACCCAGGTACACAAGCCCACGTTGCGAGAAGAGTCCGAAGAGCAGGACATCGTTCGCACGCATGCGAAAGAAGGGCTGTTCCTCCACTTGCAAAGTATCCTCGACGTCCGGCTCGGTCCGGCCACGGAAGATGCCCGCACGAATCTCCCCGAGATCCGCCAGGGAAACGACACGCATCACCGCCTCCGGCTCGGTTCCGCCGGCTGTCTCGAGCCGGACCTCGACAACACCGAACAAGCGGTGCAGCGGGCCTTGAACCGTATCGATGTTCTGGATGCGGTCGTACGGCACGTGGCGAGTCTTCTTGAATATCCACCCCTCGCGCGTGATCAGGTGATCGGCCGCGAACCCGTAGCGGTATGTGACAAAACGCGTGATGGAGCCAATAACCACCGGCACGAAGAAGAGCATGAACCAGCTCTCGTTGTTGTCTCCGGCCGCCAGGAAGAACACCAGCAAGCCCATCACGACGATCGAGAAGAACGACTTGCCGATCTCGAAGAGCAGCGAGGTCGGGTGTAGCTTGTGGAAGACCTCGCGCCCCCGCAGCTCACCCACCATTGTCGTCGCCCTCGAGGAACGTCGTCTGCGATTCCAAGGCCCCCTCGGTCAGCGGAAGCGGGTCCGCGCCGGGGTCGCGATCGACCTCGCTCGCAGCAACGTCAGCTTCCTCGAGCAGGAAGTTTCGAATCGCCTGGGCCGTCTCGTAGCCGATGCCCGCGAGATCGATCTGCGAGTGATGTGTCCCCGCCGTGTGAATCGCCAGGGTCGCCAATCCGTAGCGCCGCTGGATCGGCCCACGCGCGACATCGGTATGCTGGATGCGCTCCCGCGGAACCGAGATGGTGTGCCGCCACACGACGCCGCGACAAATCTCAAGCCCGTCGCGATCCAGGCGCCAGCGGGTGTGTCGGTATTCGAAGTTCGGCCAGAAATGCGCTCCAAAAACACACGCAGCGAGAATCAAGAGGCCCGCCACGATGACTGCCACCATGGCCAGCGGTGAGAGCACCTTCATGAAGATCAAGACCGCCACCCCGATCGGCACGACGAAGGCTACGTTGGCGGTCGCGATCCAACCGCCAACTCGCGCAGCCGCAACGAAATTCTCGTGCAGGGGCTGAAGCGAACCGTCCGCGAGGAAGCCAAGCTCCCCTGAATCCGAACCGGAACCAGAACCCGTCGCGGTCGGATCGGGCCCGGAGCCCTCGGGCGAAATTGGCTCGGGCGCGACGACCTTGAAGCCTGGGTCGTCGATGCTCGCGTCGTGAAGGTCTTCGAGATTCATCTGGGAAGGCTGAGATCCTACCTCCGCCGGCGCCCGATGAGGCGGGAGATGCTCAGACGAGTCCGACGGGTCGCAACTCCGCTCGACCGAGCAGACGTGCGGGGTCGGGATTCGCCAGGTGCTTCGCCAGGACCTCACCAATCACGTCACGGAAGTCGGTCGTGATACGTAGGTCACGCCTTTTATTTAGCTCTTCAGGATCGAGCCCGGGCCATTCGCCGATCACGGGTCGGCTCGCCGCGAGCATTCCGCCGAAGGCCAAGCCCACATTGCCCCAGCCGTGATCGGTGCCTCCGGTTCCGTTCTCCTTGGCCGTGCGCCCAAATTCCGAGAGGGTGAGAACGCAGATCTCATCCAGCTGGTCGTCGAAGTCGCGCAGGAAAGCATCGATCCCGGAGCACAGCTCCCCCACACGCGTGGCGTAGGCACCCTCGCTTCCGCCCTGGTTCTGGTGCGTATCCCAGCCACCGTAGTCGACCACCGCAACTTCCAGCCCAACCCCGGCCCGGTACAGGCGGCCGACCTCTTTCAGCCGGGTCGCGAGATAGGAATCGGGATAGTCGACGCGGGTCGGGATCTTGTGGGCTTCAACGGCGCGCAGTTCGTCCAGAAGCTCCAGGGTCTCGCGCGCGTTGGCCGCCCACAATTCATTGGCTTGCTTGCCGCCTGCCTCCAGGGCAAGCCGCATGGCCTCGTTGATGTCGCGACCTCGGCCGCCCACATCGCCCAACCCACGAATGGCCACGGTGGGGACCGTCCCGCGCAGAAGGCGCGGCATGGAGTTGCTCAAGGCGACGGCACGCAGGGGCCCCGCTCCATCGACGGCAGCCAAGTGGCGGTTCAACCACCCGTCGCTCGTGGAGTCGTTGTCAGGTATCGCGGTTTCCCACAGGTCCTGTTCCTTGAAGTGCGAGCGTGTGTTCTTTCCGTGGCCGACGCCTTCAATGGCGACCGCGGTCCCGGCTTTGAAGTGTGCGTGCAACGGTTTGGCACGCGGGTGGAGCCCGAAGAAGCCATCGAGATCGAGACTGGCTCCTCCCTTCCTGGAGGGCCTTGGGATCGCGATTCCCGGGCGGAGTCGGTAGTACTCCTTGTCGGCGTGGGGAACGATGAGGTTCAACCCATCGATACCGCCGCGCAGGAACACGCAGACCAGAAGACGGTTTCTCGGGCTGGACCCCGTGCGGGTACTCCCCGGACTCAGGCTGGGCAGCAACGGGATAGCACCGAGCATCGCGGCCGACCGCAAGCCGTGGAGCAGTTCGCGTCGAGACGGTTGCGGGGAGGGTCCGCTCATCGGGCATTGGCCTCCGGAAGCTGGGCGATGAAGAGTGGGAGCTCGCGCGGGATGTTCTTGGGCTCTTCGATGGAATCACAGAAGGCGAGCGCGGCGGCCCGCGAATCCGCGGACAGCGTCCACCCGAGAAGTCGCACAGCAGCCATGTCGATCATGCGCTCGTGCCATTCACGCGGATCACCGATGGGCGTACGCATCAGGGCACCGGGAATGAGCCTGCGGACGGAAGACGACAATTCGTCGACGATCGTGCGGCGCTGGATCACCGCGTTGGCGTCGACCCAGGCCACATCCTCCTCGGGATAGCCATCCGGTGTCTCGCGCCGAAAAACTCCCATTCCGCTGCGCTCGAGGAACTTGTGCAGTGAACCGTCGACATCGACGACATCCGCTGTGTGAGCCAGGCGCATGGCGTAGTCGAAGGGCGTCGCGACGCGCGGCTGGATGTCGTTCCAGAATCCAGGGTGACGCGCGAGAGCCAGGAGCACCTCGCGCATGTCGCCCCCGCTGGTCGAGAAGACCGCGCTGAGATCCTCGATCATCTCCTCGGGGGCGGGCGCGGCGACGTAGTGTTCGAGCAAGCTTGAGGCGATGAAGCGCGCCGTCGAGGGATGAGCAGCCAGGAGTTCGACCGTCAGGCGCACACGATCGAAGCGTTCGTTCGCGGAGACCTCTTCGAAACGCATCCCCAAAACTTCACGAGTGCGCGCGTCCCCCAGGCTCGGGTCGAAGCGCAACACGCTATGCATGGCATCCCGAACCCTGCCACCTTCCCCGGTCAGCCGCGCTTCCTCGGCCAGGGTCAAGCCGGCCAAGACGCTGGCCAGCTTGGTGACGTCCCCTTGCCCGTATCCACCGTCGACACCGAGACTGTGTAGCTCGAGAATCTCGCGTGCATAGTTTTCGTTCAGACGCGAGCCATAGCTGCGCGATTGATCCAGGTAGTGGATCATCGCGGGGCTGGTCGCCGAAGCCCACAGAAGCTCGACGAAGGGCGCGGCGCCCAGGGCCAGGAAACGCTTGTGCTCGTTCCACTTTGCCGGTCCGCGCGTCTTGTTGATCCAGGTCGAAAAGTGGTTCTCGACCCAAAAGCAAAAGCGGGTGCGCACGGGGTTGTCGGTACGCAGGGCCTGGGTCAGGGCGGCGCGGGACACCGAACCGACGGAATCGCCGACCAGCCGCGCTTCCGCCGCTCCCAGGGCGGTTCGCTCACCGATTCCGAAGGAACCGAGACTACGCCGCAGCCAGGCCTCTTCGCCAAGCAAGAGACACTTCGCCAGCTCGACGGGGTCCGGCCCATACCCGAAGCGGTTCAAAAGATGGATCGCGCGCGCATAAGGACCCGGCTTGTCCCGCAGGCCGACACGAATCGTCACCTCTCCCGTCTCGACCAGGTTCCCCTTTGGATCCTGAAGTCGGCAACGCAGGGTGTGCTCGCCCGCACCGAGGTCGGCCGTGAAGAACGGCAGAACCACGTACCCGGCACCTTCTGGAACGTATCCGAAGGTGCCCTGGGGTCGGCCGTCGATCCATACATCGGCACGGCTCAAGGCATCGTCGTCCCAGCCCTCCACGATGCACACGTCGATCTCGTCGGCCTTGTGCCCGGCACTCGGATAGAGCATGCGCGCGACCGGCGGCTCCATGTCCGGCCCCTTCCCCACGCGGCGTAGCACCGCGGCGAGGAGCTGGAGATCGCGCTTCTTGCCGCGGTCGGTACGTTCGAGGACCAGCGTCTTCCGACCGCGTTTCAGCTTCACGACCCCGCCGTCCGCAAGCGACCAGTACGGTTTGATCTTGATCGTCTTCGGCTTCGCATCCGTCGTCCCGTGGCTGCGCTCGTATTCGATATGAAACGCAAGCTGCGGTTCCGGCTTTCTGGCACCCCGCGTCCTGAACAGGGCCTTAAAGCGCCCGTGCAGCTCGTCCGGCAGTTGCAGTCGCAACTCCTCCGCTCCGGCATCGGAAACGGGGGGGAGCTTGGCAATGCGTTGGTTTCCGGGACCAGGTGTCAGGACCGACTCCATCGAGTCGCTCCAGCGTTCGTCCAGCACCTCGAAGTAATGGGCGTCGCGCACCTGCCTCGCGACCCGGCGCTCAACATAGACCGTCTGCACCGGCGTCGTGGCCTCGCGCCCATCGGCGCGCCGAGCGCGCAGGTAGAGCTGGTTGGCCCCCTCCTGGAAATTCGCTCGATCGAGAGCGAAATGCGGTCTCGCCGCCATCTGGGTCAGGACCACCTCGCCGTTCAGGACGAGCGAGGTCTTGGGCACCTGGCCCAGGACATCGGAGCGGGTCTCGTCCCAGCGGCAGACCGCGGGCAGCTGAACCCGTCCCGTGATCGTGGCTCCATCGATCGGGCGGTCCAGAGCGATGGAAAGGCCGCGGGATTCGAAGCGGGGCTGTTCGTTGTCACCGGCAGCGTCACGAAAGCCCGCTTCGAGCGCCTGCGTCGCCAATTCCATGGCATCGGCACCGGAAGCGCCATCGGCGCGCATGAGCTCGAAGCGATCGAGATACAGATTGCGATCGTTCGTATCGACGATCGAGCGGTCGTTGAGGAAGAGCAGACCGAAGTCGTGTTCGCCCGCATCGAGCCAGACCGAATGGCCCACCGCGAGTCGACGCCAATTGCGATCGAACACATGGCCCGTCGTCAGGAGCTTCTTGCTGGAATCGATCGCGAAGCCTATCGAGGGAAAGGAACCCGCGGCCATGTCACCGCGCGCGATCACGATCAACTGGTACCGCCCCGGATCGTTGATTCGAATCGGAGCGACCAGGGGATGGTTCGCCCGGCTGTGGACCGTGTACGCACCGCCCCCGGCCAAGCGGCCCAACGTCGCGCGCCCCTGCGCGAAACCTTTGGGAATGTCACCGCCGATGAGCTCCTCGCATTCGGCGACCAGCAGGTTTTGTTCGTCGGCGGAAACGACTTCGGCGCGCACGGTCGGGCTCTCTACACGCTCGCCGTCTTCCGAGGAAAAAACCGCGCGCAGGCTCAACGGGCCCATCTGCAGCTCGCTCGTATCGAGTTCGAAACTGGCACGCCGGTCGGGTCCACTGGATGAGGGGCGATGAATCGGAGCGAGGATCTGGCCGCTGGAAAGCTCGAGCCGCAACCGACCGCCTGCGGGTACGCCGCGCAAGAGGAGCCCACGTAGCTCGACGCCGATGTGGACCGTACCCCAGAGGAGCGCGCCATCGATGGGGTTCGTGATCCGTAACTCCGGTAACGACAGCTCCGGAGCGCTCGGAGATTCGCGCACATGGATCACGAGCGAGGTGTCGGCGAGGCGGATCGTGGTCGAACCGAGCTCTTTCGCGAGCACGCGCAGATAGCCGATGCGCTCGCGGGCGAGGGCTTCGGGACGACGCAGGACCTCGAGGAAGCTCGTGTCGACGGAGAGCTCCGGATGAAACGCTGCGGGTCCGGGGTGCGCTACTTCGAAGGGAATCACGGAGCTCGCAGCGAGCCAAAGCGTGCGCTCCGAGAATGGAAAGGTGACGGAGCCGCTGTCGGGCCCGGAATCAGCCTGGAACGCGAAAGACGTGATCTGGAGGGCATTCACAGCGACAAGGAAGGCCGCCGCAGCCAGCATCCGATTCGGCCCTACCCCGTGCTGTCGTCCACTCTTCATTTCTCGTCTCGCTCCCCCACGATTGTAAGCCCGATTGGAACGGGCAGCCATTTCCGAGCACCCTGAGCGCTCCCGGGGCCGCTATCCTTGTCTCCTATATGACACGAACTCGCCAGATCCGGAGGCAGGCCGGCACTGGGGAGAGGCCCGGGCAGGGAAGGAAGACAAAATGCAGGAGTTCGATCGCCGAATCGCCGTCCTCGAGGCGGAAATCGCCCAGTTGCGCCGTGCAGCTCCCGGGAGCCGGAGAGCGGAACGGGGGCTCCTGGCGCTCTCCATCGCGGTCATCGCCAGCCTGGGAGTAGGGCTGACCCGCGTGCAGGCGGTCGATGCGACCTTCGACACGATTCGGGCCAAACGCCTCGTCCTCGTGGACGAGGAGGGACATCGCCGGGGTGAGTTGCGCGTGGACAGCGAGGGTTCCGGGCGACTCGAGCTCTATGGCGCCCAAGGCGAGACCGGCGAGACCGGCGAGACCAGGGGGGAACCGAAGCGCCCCTTCGCCTCCATCTCCGCCCATCGCGGAGGTGGCCAGCTGGATCTGGGTTCGCTCGCCGGTGAAACAACCGCGACCCTCGGCGCCACCGGTTTCGGTGAAACGTGGGGTGGCTTCCTGCGTCTCGCCTCCGACGGCTATCCCGTCGTCAGCCTGTGGACACAAAACGGCACCGCCAACTTCCAGATGATCGACAGCGACGAAGAGGGTGGCTTTCTGTGCGGCACTCGCTCGGTCTCCTCCGGTCGCGCCGGCTGGGTCGAGCTGCGCAACGGCAAGGGCAAATCGGCCATGTACCTGCTGTCCGGTGAAAAGGGCGATGGGCAGATAGAGCTGTATGACCAGCGGGGCGTGGCGCGCACGCTACGCGCAAATGACGATGCCCCGAAGCCGCCGGCGAAGAAGTAGCCGAACGGCAAGCTGGCGGAACCGCGCTCCATAGAACGAGTGTTCCCGGCCAAAGGGCGTCCTTGAACGCTCGCTCGATGGCATTGCGACGGTCAAATCACGCTCGACGCGAAATTTCTTCCGTTTGGCGGCCTGGGGGCTCATGCACACCGGTGATCGAGACGAAAGGGTAGGGCGCACTTCGGTCATTTCTTTCCGGTGGAGGGTCTTGTTGGCTACGGACGGACACCGGGATACGTTGGAAAGCCCGCTGTGACACCGCTATGACACTCCTTCCGGAAAAGCCCCTAATCTCGTCCTTCATGGATCGTTTCGCCGTGGGGGGACTGTCGCTGCACGAGGCCGACTTCGAGGGCCTGGAACGAGCGAAGCGTCGCGCGGAGGGAGCTCGGAACCTGGCGGATGCACTCGGAGCGTCCGAATTGGTCGTCCTTTCGACCTGCAACCGACTTGAAGTCGTCTACGCGCGCGAAACAGGACACCGTCCCGGGCGTGAGGATCTCCCCTACCTGCGTACCGCCCTCGGGCTCGACTCCGATCCCCTGGGAGAGAAGCTCTTCCACCATGCCGGCAAGGCCGCCGCGCGACACCTATTGCGCGTCACGGCTTCGCTCGATTCGCTGGTCGTCGGCGAGGATCAGATCCTCGGCCAGGTGCGCCAGGCCTTCGAAACCTCGAGGCGCTTGGGGTTGACCGGACCGGTTCTCGGCCCCTTGTTCGAGAGCGCCGTACAGCTGGGCAAGCAGGTCCGCTCGAAGACCGACCTTTCGCGCCATCCCGTGTCCGTCGTCAGCCTCGCCGTACGCTTGATGCAAACGCACGTGGAGAGGAACGCCGTCATCGGAATCCTCGGCGCGGGGGAAACTGCCCAACACGCGTTGAAGAGCCTGGTACAGAACGGCAATACGATCGCGTGGATCGCGAACCGCACGAAAGCCACGGCCATCGAACTGGCCCGTAGCGTCGGTGCCGAGGCCGTCGACATGGAACGCGTGCGCAATGGCGAGGTTCCGGCCGATGCGATCGTCGCCGCGACGTCTTCGAAAGAACCCCTGCTCTCGCCGGAAACACTGGCATCGTTGGCCGAGAGAACACCGGGACGCGGGCCCTTGACCGCGGTCGATCTGGCCCTGCCTCGCGACCTCGACATCCCCGCCTCCTTCGTGCGCATCACGGACGAGGGCCAGCAGGTGAACGCACCGGGCCTTCTGGTCGACCTCGAAGCGCTGCGCATTCTCGCAAGCCGCAACGAGGACCTGCGCCAGGAAGCCGCCGGTCGCGCGGAGACGATGATCGAGGAAAAGCTCGAGCGGCTCCTCGGGCGCGGAGCCAGAGGCTCCAAGCTCGTCGCCAAACTCCTGGAGGAGGCTCGTGGAAGCTTCGAACTCGAACTGAATCGCCTCTTCCGCGGCCGATTGGCCCATCTTAGTGAAGAGGACCGGCGATCGGTCGAGCGCTGGGCGCGTACGACCTTCGGCCGGCTTGCCCACTCCCCGACCAAAGTGTTGCAGGATCTTGCCCAACGCGTGGGCGAGGAGGGCGACGCTGCTGATGAAAGTGCCCTATCCGCTTGAAGATCCGCATCGGTACCCGAGGCTCTGACCTCGCCCTCTGGCAAGCAAACTACGTCGCGCGCAGACTTCGTGAAGCCGGTTGCGAAGTCGACATCACGGTCATGAAGACGCGCGGTGACAAGATCGACGACGTGCCCCTGAACAAGCTCGAGGGCAAGGGCTTCTTCACGGTCGAGATCGAGCGAGCGCTCCTGGACAACGAGGTCGATCTCGCGGTTCACAGCCACAAGGATCTACCCTTCGAGGGTCCGGAGGGACTCTTCATCGTCGCCGTCCCACGCCGCGCATCGCCCACCGAGCGTTTGTTGATCCGCCCGGAAGCGCACGACCCCGATGGGCTGCTCCTACCCCTCGAAAAGGGCGCCAACATCGGTACGAGCGCACCGAGACGCTCGGAGCAACTCACTGCACTGCGGCCCGACGTCGAGGTCTCGATGTTGCGCGGCAACGTACCGACGCGCGTGAAGCGCCTTCAGGAGGGACGCTACGACGCCATCGTGCTCGCTTCCGCGGGCATCGATCGGCTCGAGCTGGATCTCGAAGGTCTCGTCGATCACCACCTCTCGGCGGAGCTGTTCGTCCCGGCCCCGGCTCAGGGTGCACTCGCGATCCAGATCCGCGAGGGCGAGCCCGAGCTCGCCGCGCTGTGCAAGCGAGCCCTCGACGATGGCAAGACCGGTTCCGTGATCCACGCGGAACGCACCCTTCTGAAGAAGCTCGGCGGCGGCTGCAGTCTGCCCCTGGGCGTGCTCATGGAAGAGGTCGAAGCCCTCGAGGCGACGCCGACGTCGCGCTGGATCGGGCGCGCCTTCCTCGGTCGCGACTATCCGACGAAGGGTCAACCTGCACGCTGGGCGACAACGGTTGCCGCCACGCCGGAGGAAGCTGCGGCCGAGCTGCACCGCGGGCTCAGCACGGAGGGTGAGGAGACGAACGCGGGGCCCCTGGGCGGCATTCGCATCGCCCTCGCTGGATCGGGCTCCGCCGAGAGCTGGCTGGCACGGCGGCTGCGCATGCTGGGAGCGTCCCTGGGAATCGAAAAGGTCATCGCGACCGAGCCCCTCGAAAACGCCGAGCTGGCGCGCTATCTCTCGCAATTGCGCCCCGGCGACGGCGTGGCCTTCACCAGCGCCCGGGCCGCGGAACGCTTGAAGGGTGTAGCCCCCATCGACGGCGTCATCGTCGCGGCGGTCGGGCCAGCCACCGAGGAGACCTTGAAGAAGAACGGCTGGGAAAGCGATGTCGTCGGCTCCGGTGGGGCTCGCGATCTGGCGCAAGCCCTGGATCTCCGTGTGGGAGCACGCGTGCTCTTTCCCTGTGCCGAGAACGCTCGTCACGACCTCGAAGAGGAACTGGCAAAGCAGGGTGTCGAAGTCGAGCGCGTGCCCGTCTACCGTACGGTTCCTCTGAGCGACATCTCCCTGGATTCGCGGGTCGACTACCGCATCTATGCCAGCCCCTCTTCGGTGGAAGCGTGCACCGCCTGGGAAAGGGAACACGATGATCTGCCGACCGTGCGCGTGCCGATGGGAGCCGCGACGCGCGAAGCCATGAAGCATGCAAACTTACGGGCGATCGAGGACGACATTCGCGGACCCGACGAGCTCTTGCGCTGTCTGCTGAAACACCGCTTGCTGAATCACAAGGAAGACCAACGATGAGGATTCGACCCCGCCGTCTGCGGACGACTCCGCTCCTGCGCGAGATCGTGGCCGAAACACACGTCCGTCCGGCGCAGTTGATCCAGGCGCACTTCGTCGTGGAGGACGCGAGCGCCCAGATCCCCATCAACTCGATGCCCGGCATCCAGCGCATGGGCATCGACCCGATGGTCGATCGCATCGGCGCGGATCTCGAACTGGGTCTTTCGTCGGTGTTGCTCTTCGGTGTGACGAACAAGAAGGACCCACAGGCCTCCTCAGCCACGGACCCCGAGGGTCTGGTGCCCAACACCGTTCGGCGTTTGCGCGACGAGTTCGGATCGCGCTTGACGATCATCACCGACGTGTGCCTGTGCGGATCGACCGACCACGGCCACTGCGGTGTCCTGAAGGAAGGCTATGTCGAGAACGACGAGAGTCTGCCTCTGCTATCCGCCATGGCCGTAGCCCACGCCCAGGCTGGAGCCGACATCGTCGCCCCCAGCGACATGATGGACGGGCGGATCGCCGCCATGCGCGACGCGCTCGATGCGGGCGGAAAGTCGAACACGCCGATCATGTCGTACTCGACGAAATTCGCTTCCTCGTTCTACGGTCCATTCCGTGAGGCTGCAGACTCCAAGCCCCAGTCGGGGGATCGCAAGAGCTACCAGCTCGACCCGCGCAATGCCCGCGAGGCCGTGCGCGAGAGCCAGATCGACGAGGAGGAAGGCGCCGACATGCTCATGGTCAAACCGGCACTCTCGTACCTGGACGTCATCGCCCACATCGCCTCGACGTGTGAGGTGCCCCTGGCGGCCTACAACGTCTCGGGCGAATACAGCATGGTGAAAGCCGCCGCCGAAAAGGGCTGGATCAACGAGGGAGCCGTCGTATCCGAAATCCTGCACTCGATGGTCCGCGCGGGTTCCGACCTGGTGATCACCTACCACGCGCGGGAAGCGCTGGAGAAGGGATGGATTGGATGAGTGACATGCTCAATCGTTCACGCAAAGTGATGCCCGGTGGGGTCTCGAGCCCGGTACGCGCCTTCGGCGCCGTGCCCGGTGACCCGCCCCTGATCGCCAGCGCCGCTGGCGCGGAAGTCGTCGACATCGAGGGCAAGCGCTACGTCGACCTCGTCGGCTCGTGGGGCCCCTTGATTCTCGGACACGCCCATCCAACCGTTGTCGAGGCGGTCACGAAGGCGGCCGCGAACGGTCTCACCTACGGAGCGACCTGCCCCGCTGAAGTCGAGCTGGCGGAAACGATCCTCGCCCAGTATCCCCTTGGACAGCGAGTGCGCTTCGTCTCCAGCGGCACCGAAGCCGTGATGAGCGCCGTGCGCCTCGCACGCGGAGCCACGGGTCGCGCGCGGATCGTCAAGTTCGATGGCTGCTACCACGGCCACTCCGATGGACTGCTCGTCAAGGCGGGCTCGGGTCTGGCGACCTTGGGCACACCGTCCTCGGCCGGCGTCCCCGAACCGATCGCGGAGTTGACCGACGTCGTCCCCCTGAACGACGAAGAAGCGCTCACACACCTCTTCGAGGAGAAGGGCAGCGACATCGCCGCTGTTTTGATCGAACCCATGCCCGCCAACGCCGGACTGCTTCGGCAACGACCAGAGTTCCTGACCTTCCTGCGCGAGCTGACCAAGAAGCACGGTGCCCTCTTGATCTTCGACGAGGTCATCAGTGGCTTCCGTGTCGCTTCCGGTGGCATGACGCAGCTGACGGGCATCACGCCCGACCTCGTCACGCTGGGCAAGATCGTCGGTGGCGGAATGCCCGTCGGTGCCTATCTCGGAAGTGCCGAGTTGATGGAGCAGATCGCCCCCAACGGCCCCGTCTATCAAGCGGGTACGCTCTCGGGCAATCCCTTGGCCATGGCGGCCGGCCTGGCGACCTTGAGCGAGCTGGCCCAGCCGGGCGTCTACGAAGGACTGGAATCCATGGGCGCCAAACTCCAGGCGGGCTTCGAAGAAGCCCTCGCCACGAACAGCATCCCCGCGAACGTCGTACGTGTCGGCTCGGTCCTGTGGGTCAACCTACAAGCGGGCGATACTCCGCGCGCTTTCAGTGCGATCGATGGATCGTCGGCGGAGCGCTACGGTCGCATTCATGGCGATCTTCTGGAGCGCGGTGTCTGGATGGCGCCGTCCGCCTACGAAGTGGCCTTTGTCTCGACGGCACATACCGACGCCCACATCACAACCATTCTCGAAGCCTTCGGAGCCGCGCTCCAACAAGGAAAGGAAGCGTTGGTCTAGATCATGCGTTCGCGCAGCATGTTGATCCTGTATTCGAGCGTCGCGATCGTCTTGACCGTGATGCTCTCCTGGTGGGTGTACTTCTTCACCCAGCTTGGAAACATGCTGCTCGTCGACGTCTCAGAGGCCGGGGTCGAGCTTCCGGCGGCAGCCAGCGCCGCCGTCCGGGACGCCGCTTCCGGCAAGATGCGCATGTTCCTGTTCGAGGGCGGTTTTCTCGTCGTGCTCCTCTTGGGGGGCGTCTACATGATCATCCGCTCGATGCGCACCGAGGTGCTGATTCACCGCCAGCAACGGGACTTCCTCTCGGCGGTAACGCACGAGCTCAAAAGCCCCGTCGCCTCGGCCAAGCTGTACGTACAGAGCCTCTTGCTCGGGCGCGTGAAGGAAGAAAAGCGCCAGCGCTATCTCGAGAACACCGAGGAAGATCTCGATCGCCTCGGCCAGATGGTTGAACACCTGCTCGAATCTGCGCGTATCTCGACCGGGCGCAGCAAGCTCGTGCTGGAAGCCTTGGACCTGTCAGACTTCACCCGCAAGACCGTGCCCGAGTTGACCAAGCTCGACAACGTCGAAGTCGAGCTCCTCACTTCTGAAGAGGTACCGATCGTCGCCGATCCCTCCGCCCTCGAGACAATCCTGCGCAACCTGATTGCCAATGCGATCAAGTACGGTGGCGAACCGTCGCGCATCCAGATCGCAGTTGGACACGAGGGCAGTCAAGCGCAGCTGTCCGTGCGCGACTACGGCCCCGGCCTGCAAGGCACGAAGCCGGAAGCGGTTTTCCAACCCTTCGTGCGTGGCGAAAACGAACTGGTCAAGAGCCAGCCCGGCGTCGGGTTGGGCCTCTATCTCGTGGCAGAACTGGCCCAGGCCCTGGGCGGCAGCGTCGCCGCGGGCAATGCCGACCAGGGCACGGGCTTCTCCGTGCAGGTTCTCCTACCCTTGGCGAGAGGCTAGTGCGAATGGACGCCAAGGACACCCTGGGAGAACGTCTGCTCGTCGTCGAAGACGAAAAACACCTGGC
Organism: Planctomycetota bacterium; assembly: GCA_965662355.1. Taxonomy (GTDB): domain Bacteria; phylum Planctomycetota; class UBA1135; order UBA1135. Next base: position 161,552 of record CBFIHP010000012.1, read on the forward strand.
CGAGGTCATCGTCGACAATCTCGAGATCGAGGGATACAGGGTCGCGTTGGAGACCAACGGTGAACGCGCATTGGAGGCCATCCGCAAGAATCCGCCGGGGTTGGTGCTACTGGACGTGATGCTTCCGGGACTCGATGGCTTCTCGATCTGCTCGAAGCTGCGCGACGAAAACAATCAGGTGCCGATCCTGTTTCTGACCGCCAAGGGTGACAACGACGATCGTGTCCGCGGTCTAGCCTTGGGTGGTGACGACTACCTACCGAAGCCCTTCGATCTACGCGAGCTGATCCTGCGTGTAAAGGCCATCCTGCGCCGCCGCGAGTGGAGCGCCGAAACCTCGAGCGTCGGTGACCGGCTGAAGCTCGGTGAGACGACGATCGATTTCTCCACATACATCGCCACCGCCCCCGATCGTGAGATCGAACTCTCGACCAAGGAGGTCCTCATCCTGCGCTGCCTCGCGGAACGCAAGGGCGAGGTCGTCACACGCGACGAGATTCTCGATCGCGTCTGGGGTTACGAGGCCTTCCCGACCACACGCACCATTGACAACTTCATCGTCCGGCTGCGTCGCGTACTCGAACCCGACCCGCAGAACCCCCGTTTCATTCATACCATTCGCGGCAGCGGATACCGACTGACACCGTAATGACGAACGACAAGCTCCTCCTCCGTGCCCTCTGCCGCGAACCCATCCCCCGTACACCCGTATGGTTGATGCGCCAGGCCGGGCGCTATCTTCCCGAGTACCAGGAGGTGCGCAAGCAGGCCGGTGGTTTCCTCGAACTGGCAAAGAACCCCGAACAGGCGGCGGAAGTCACCCTGCAGCCGATTCGACGCTTCGGTATGGACGGTGCGATCATCTTCAGCGACATCCTGTTGCCGCTTGAAGCCATGGGCATGCCCTTGATCTTCAACGAAAAGGGCCCGTCTCTGCCGGAGCCACTGCGCTGCCTGCAAGACGTCGAGAAGCTGAAGGCCTACGACCCCGCGGTCGAGCTCGGCTATGTGGGTGAATCCCTGAAGCTCACAGCCGCCGGCTTGCCCGACGAGACGACGTTATTGGGCTTTTGCGGTGCTCCGTTCACACTCGCCAGCTATGCGATCGAGGGCGGCACGGGCAAGAGCTTCATGGAACTGCGGCGCATGATGTACCACGAGCCAGAGGCCTGGGAGCTGCTCATGCAGAAGCTCACCGACGCCGTCGGCGATCACCTCGAATACCAGATTGCGAGCGGCGCCGAGGCTGTCGTCCTGTTCGACACCTGGGCCGCGGCCCTGACGATCGAGGACTACCGGCGCTACGCCAAGCCCTGGTCGCAGAAGATCCTCGAGCGCCTTCAAGGCAAGGCACCGCGCGTCGCCTTCGCTGGAGCGGCCGACCACCTGGTCGAGGAGCTGGCCTCGATGAACCCCGACGCCGTGGCCATCGATCACCGCACCGACATCGTGCGCGCCTTCGACCGCGTCGGCTCGCACATCGCGCTCCAGGGCAACCTCGACCCTGGGATCCTGCTCTCGACGCCGGAGAACGTCGCGCGCTGGACGCGCGACATCCTCGAACGCGTCGCCGGGCGCCCAGGCCACATCCTGAACCTCGGACACGGTGTCTTCAAGACCACCGATCCCGAGTGCGTCGCGGCCTTCGTCCGCACGGCCCAGGAATTCCGCAACGACACGCGCGAAGCCATGTAGTACTGGCGCCGGAGGCTCCTCTTGGACCAAGCAGTTGAAACCCTCGTCGTCGGCGCCGGCATCTCGGGACTCGCATATGCCTATGCCCGCGGCACGGACGCGGACGTTCTAGTTCTCGAAGCAAGTGAGCGCCCCGGCGGTCTCGTGCACACAATCGACGTCGACGCGCGACCGGGCCTGCGCTACGAACGCGGGCCGGAGGCGCTCTCGGGGTCTGCCAGGGCCGTCCGTACGATGGCGGACGAACTGGGCGTGGCCATGCACGACGCCGACAAGCACGCCTCGAAGCGCTACGTCATCAAGCGTGGGCTTCCGGTGGAAGTCCCACTGTCGCCGCCCAAGCTGGTCACAACGCGACTCCTCTCGCCCCTCGCCAAACTACGTCTGGCGACCGAACCGTTCCGCAACTCCACCAAGTCCCTCGAGGGCTCCATCGCCGAGTTCGCCCGCCACCGCCTCGGCCGCGAAGCGCTCGAAACTCTGGTCGACCCCATGGTCTCCGGCATTCACGCCGGCGATCCAGCGGAACTGTCTCTGCGCGCGTGCTTCCCCCAGCTGGTCGCCATGATCCAGCAGCACGGGAGCATCTTCAACGCCTTGCGTGCCCAGCAACGCGCCACCAAATCCGCCCCCACCCCGGGACTGTGGAAGCCCGCAGGCGGCATGCAACTCCTGACCACGGCACTTGCCGACAAGCTCGGATCGCGCCTCAAGACCGGCGTCAAGGTCCGTTCGATCGAGAGCGCCGGCCGCGGGTTCAAGATCCGCACGGACCTCGGCCGCGTCGATGCCCAAAACATCGTCCTGGCCGTCCCCTTGCGAGCAGCCACCACGCTCTTGAACTCGACACTTCCAGAGGCCGCGGACGAACTGCGCACGATGCGATGCGAAAGCCTCGTCGGCATCTTCCACGCCTACACGCGCGAACAGATCGAACACCCCCTCGACGGCTTCGGCTATCTCGTACCCCGGGCCGAGAACCTGCAACACCTGGGCACGCTCTTCTCGTCCACCATCGAACCCGCCTGTGTCCCCGAGGGCAACGTACTCCTACGCACGCTCGCCGGAGGCGCGCGCTATCCCGACCTCGTAGAAAAGGGCGACGCCGAACTTGCCAGGATCGCCTCCCAAGAAGTCGGCACCATCCTCTCCACCTTCGGTGAGCCCGTCTGGAAACGCATCGTCCGCTACCCCGAAGCCCTGCCGCGCCTGGACCTGAAACACCCCGAACGCCTGGAGCGACTACACCAACTCCTACCCCGGAACCTATGCGTGCTTGGCAACTTCACGCGCGGGGTCGGGCTCTCGAGTTTGGTGGACCAGGCGCTCGAGCTGGCCTCTGCGCATCAGGCGGAGGAGAGCGTTCTGGCTCAGGGGGCGGGTTGGACTCCTTGCCCATGAGCTCGAGCGAAGCGGCGAGACGCACGCCGACCATGTAGGCCTCGTGGTCCCGGGCTTCGGAGGCTGGGGGTTGATGGGGCTCTTCGATCCGAGCCTGAAGGGCCCCCCCCATGGGATTCGAGCAGGGATTCGAGCCTCCTCCTGGGGCGCAGGTGCATCTATACTGCCACCATGGGAATCCAGGCCCTCGCCTCGCTGCTGCTGCTAACTTCGGCGCCCATGGGAGCTCGCACGGATGACGCCGAGTTCTTCGAAACCAAGGTTCGTCCGTTGCTTGCCGAGCGGTGTTATGACTGCCACGGTCCGGACAAGCAGCGCTCCGCTCTGCGGGTCGACAGCCTGGCACATCTCCTCGCGGGAGGCAGCCGTGGCCCGGCCATCGTGGCCGGGGATGCAGACAAGAGCTTGATCGTGCGCGCGGTTCGCGGCGAGGAGCCCGAATTCGAAATGCCGCCGCGGGAGAAGCTCTCGGCCGATGAGATCGAGATCCTGGTGACGTGGATCGAAGAGGGGGCGCAAGCCCCCGAAGCGACGGACTCTGCGATCGAGAGTTTCGATCTCTGGAAGCGACGAGAAGAGCACTGGGGATTTCGCGCCATCGAAAAGCCCACTCCACCTCAGGTCGAGAGCGCACCGTGGAGTGAACACCCAATCGATGCCTTCATCGCGCAAGCTCTCGAACGTGTCGAGCTGACGCCGAACTCAGAGGCCAGCCGGCGGACGCTACTGCGGCGAGCCTCCTTCGATCTCATCGGCTTGCCCCCCACGCCCGCAGAGGTGGCTGCCTTCGAAGCGGACACCGATCCCGAAGCCTATGAGCATGTAGTCGAAAGGCTTTTGAGCTCACCACACTTCGGGGAGCGCTGGGGGCGGCACTGGTTGGATCTCGTGCGCTATGCCGAAACCAAAGGCCACGAGTTCGATTACCTGATCGCCAACGCCTGGCAATACCGCGACTACGTCATCCGCGCATTCAACCAGGACGTGCCCTACGATCGCTTCGTGCGCGAACACCTTGCGGGCGACCTACTCCCGGAGCCGCGCCAGAACCCCGAGCATGGCTGGGACGAGTCCGCCTTGGGGACGGGTTTCTGGTTCTTCGGGGAAGAGAAGCACTCCCCCGTCGACATTCGCGCCGACCAGGCCGAGCGCATCGCCAACCAGCTGGACGTGCTGTCGAAGACCTTCCTCGGCTTGACGGTCGCCTGTGCGCGCTGCCACGACCACAAGTTCGAGGCGATCTCGACCAAGGACTATTACGCCTTGTCGGGCTACGTGCTCAGCGCCAGCCAGCGTCAAGTGCGCTTCGAGAGCCGCGAGAACAACGCCCGCATCGCGAAATCGTTGGCGCGCTTGGAACGAGAGCAAAAGGAACGGATCGCCCGCGCGACCGGCACGGCCCTGCTGGACGCGCTCACGGACACGGCCAAGGCGATGCTGGCCGCCCGCGAGCTCGAAAGCCAGCTCTTCGGACAGACCCAGGAAGACCATCTCCCAGAGACCTGGCCGGAGGAATGGACGCTCGCCGTGCAACGCACCGCGGCCAGGACCGGAATCCCGCCGGCTCGCCTCGAGGCCTGGCTCCACGAAACGGTTCGTGGACGCAAGGACGCAGCGAAGCTGCTCGCTCCGTGGGCGATGCGTGAAGGGATCGAGCCCCTCTTGTCGAGCGAGCTGGTGGCCGCGAACACACGCGGGGGAACGACCAGCCTGATCTCAGACTTCGCGACTTCGGATCCCACGAAGTGGATGCAAGACGGCTTCGGTTTTCGACAGGTCCTGGCCGGCGACGTGCGCGTGGGCGCCAGCCCGCGCCGTCCTCTCGGGCGTCTCTTCGCGTATAGCGGTGCCGCTTCCGACCCCACATGGAACCGATTGAAACTGAGGGGAGCAACGGAGCGACACCCGGGCAAGGTGAACTGGAACCAGAGCGGGCGCATGCTCCGCACACAGACGTTTCAGCTCGAGCACGAGAATCTCTTCTATCTCGTGGAGGGCGCGGGTCGTGCCTTCTGCGAGGTCGACGGGCACCGCATGGTCGAGGGCCCACTCCACGCTCGAACCGTCAAGACCTGGGAGAATGAAGGGCGGCGCTGGATCCGCCACGAGCTCGCGGACTACGTCGGCCATGTCGTCCACGTCGAATTCAGCCCCACCGAGGACAATCACGGCCTCGTTATCGAGCGCGTGGTCTCGGGACAGGACACGCCCCCCGCTCCGGAACCGGAAACCGACTGGTTGATCCATTCGTTGAGCCGCGTCGATGCAAGCGATCCGAGGGCCCTGGCCGACGCGTACGAGGAACTGTTCCGCTTCGCCGCCAGCGAACTTGCCGAGGGACGGCTGAAGGATGCCGAAGCCGGACCAGGCTTCGCGGTGCTGGGCTGGCTGCTCGAGCGGCCCGAGCTCTTGGCTTTCCCACTCGAGACCGACGAGCTCCGCGGTGCCCTGCTTCCCTATCTCGAAGCGCGCGTAGAGCTCCTCGCGGAGGTGCAGCTCGAATCCGCGACCGCTCCGGTGCTGCTGGATGCGAATGGTATCGACGAGTTCCTCCTGTTTCGCGGCGATACGCGCAAGCCAAAAGATGCGGTACCGCGCAGCATCCCCGAGGCCCTGGGGTCGACACCCGGCGAGCAAGACGAAGGCAAGCACGCGAGCAGCGGCCGACTGACACTCGCCCAGCAACTGACCGACCCGACAGCAAACCCCTTCATCGCCCGCGTCTGGGCCAACCGACTCTGGCAACACCTGTTCGGAAGGGGCATCGTTGCCACGGTCGATAATCTAGGCACATCCGGAGCGGACCCGACCCACCCCGAGCTGCTCGATCACCTGGCCGCCACATTGATCGAGGAGGGCTTCTCGACCAAGTCTCTGCTGAAGCACATCGTGCTCTCCCGTACGTATCGTCAGGGCTCCCAACCCTCCCCCGCAGGCCGAGCTCTCGATCCGAAGAACCGGCTGCACCATCACCATCCGCTACAGCGCCTTGACGCCGAAGTCCTGCGCGACACGATGCTCAGCGTAGCGGGCAGCCTGAACCCACAAGCCTTCGGAGCCCCGGTTCCGATCCACTTGACCTCGTTCCTGGCGGGTCGTGGGCGGCCAGGAAAAAACGGGCCGCTGGATGGTGAGGGACGCCGGAGTATCTACCTGGCCGTGCGACGCAACTTCTTGATGCCGTTGTTCCAGGTCTTCGATTATCCAACCCCATTCAGCACCCGCGGGCAGCGAACCGAATCGAATGTCCCGGCACAGGCCCTGACGCTTTGGAATGACCCGTTCGTGATCGACCAGGCGCGGAGGTGGGCCGAAGGCGTGTACGCGGGTCTCGAGGGAGACGCGGACAGGGTCGAGCGGATTTACCGCCTGGCCTTTGGCAGGGACCCGGCTGAGACAGAGCTGGAGACGGCGGTGGCGTTCCTGCAGGACAGTGAGGAAGAGGGTGCGAGCTCACTGGCGGAACTCTGCCACGTGCTGTTCAACACGAAGGAATTCCTGTACGTGGACTGAGGGCTCCGCCCCGAAACGCCCCATGCAGTCCATCCTCGCCGAGCCTTGTGGCGCCTAGCATCGCGCCCGCTTCTGGACACGTTTCTTCAGCGGGTCGCTCTTGCTGGCCATGCTCTTCTGCACTCTCTTCGGATTGCCGCCCGTCGATCGCAGCGTCATGACCCTACACGACATGGCCATCACCCTGCGGGCTGGTCGCAATGGGCAACTCGAATCGGGGGGCCCATTGGGCCCGTGAGGCGATCCGGAAAGCAGTTCCGTGCGGGATTAGCAGGAGGTTCCAGGGAGCAACGCCACGGCAGGACGACGGCGTTGCCCCTGGAGCGTATGATGACAGGCCTGCCATGCACCACGCCCGCAGACGCCGTTGTGATCACTTTCGACCGCTGAGCCGGCGCGAAGCCCTCCTCCGTTGCGCGAATGGCTTCGGCGCCCTCGCCCTGGCCGGAATGTCCCCTCCGCGCCTCGAGAGTCTTCTCGACGAGCGCCGACTCCCCCACCATCCGGCGCGCGCCAAGCGCATCATCTTCCTCTACATGGATGGCGCTCCTTCGCAAGTCGACACATTCGACCCGAAGCCGCGACTGGAAAAGGAGCACGGCCAGCCGATCGGGTTGGAGGTTCCCGATACGCAGTTCGACAACGTCGGGACGGTCTTGAAGTCCCCCTGGAAGTTCAAGCAGTACGGCGACAGCGGCGCCTGGGTCAGCGACCTCTTTCCGTATCTCTCGCGTCATGTCGACGATCTTTGCTTCGTGCACTCGATGGTCGCGGAGTTTCCCGAACACACCGACGCGAACTACTTCCTGCACACGGGCTTCGGACAGCAAGGCCGGCCCAGCATGGGTTCGTGGATTTCCTATGGCCTGGGCAGCGAGAATCGCAACCTCCCCGCCTTCATCGTCCTGAACGGCGGATTGATCCCGCCCGGTGGGCTGGACAACTTCAACGCCGGCTTTCTGCCGGCGACGTTCCAGGGTTCGGTCTTCCTACCCGGTTCCGATCCCGTGGCGAACCTGGCAAGGGCGGACGTCGAGGCTGCGGTTGCGGTGGAGGAACGCCAGCGCCGACTCCTGCGCAAGCTGGAGGGCAACCTGGGCGAACGCATGGGGCAGCACGATGCGATCGAATCAGCGATCGCGAACTACGAGCTGGCTTTCCGCATGCAAGCCGCGGTTCCCGAGCTCCTGGATGTCTCCGGAGAAACCAAGGCCACGCGTGAACTCTACGGCCTGGACGCCGAGGACAAGCATACGAGAACGTATGGCACGCTGTGTCTTCTCGCACGCAGATTGGCGGAGCGCGATGTGCGCTTCATCGAATTGACATGCCCCAATGTCGGTGTCGATCGCTGGGACCAGCACAACGGGCTCACGGACGGACACAACCGCAATGCACGGGCGATCGACCAGCCCATCGCTGGACTCTTGCACGACCTGAAAGCTCGCGGTCTGCTCGAGGACACACTGGTCCTGTGGGCAGGCGAGTTCGGACGTACCCCCATGGCCCAGGGCGCGCACGGACGCGACCACAATCCCCATGGGTTCACAATCTGGATGGCCGGAGGTGGAGTGCGCCCCGGGTTCAGCTATGGCGCGACGGACGAGTACGGCTACTTCGCCGCGGACAAACCGGTCACGATGCACGATCTGCACGCCACGATCCTGCACTTGATGGGCATGGATCACGAGCGCTTGAGCTACCCGTTCAGCGGCCGCGACATGCGGCTGACCGACGTCCACGGAACCGTGGTAGGCGACCTTCTCAGCTAGCCTTCGCCATCAAGGTGGCGGATTCGGGCTCAGTTCGCGCGCACGTCGTACCCGAGTTCGCGCGCCACCACAGACCAGACTTCCGGATTGAGTGGAAGGTCCCTTCCGGTGAGCGTCTTCAGCGCGTGGTGCGCGGCAACGCCAACCTTGCTGGACTCGTTGCCCAGTGCTGTGACCAGCTCCGGGATCGCTTCCCGGGCTTCGCTGTCCTGGATGGCGCGGCAGACGAGAAGGCGAATCTCCACGGGCCGGGTCCGGAGGAGGTCGCTCAGTACAGAGACGAACTCCTCCCGGACCAGCGAGTGTGGCGCGATCTCTTCGAGGGCCTCCGCGACCTGGCGGTGGTCGGAGGAGGATAGTTTTTGGAAGGCAGCGGCTCGCTCGGTGATCATCCAGGCCCGCTCCGCTTGATACCAGCGGGACCAGCCCATCTTGGAAATGAAGCTCATGCCTGTCATGAGCTGCAGGGCTGCGGTTGCCGCGACCTCGATATCGTCGGGCTCGTGTTCCTCGCCATGCCCCGTCTTCTGAACCGTCAGGGGCGACATGAGACCCACAAGCGCCGAGATGGCTTCGCCGTCGCGCAACGTTGCCGCAACTCGTATCGCCGTGCGGCACTCCGGTCGGTCCCTGCGAATCAGGTCGCGAGCGAAGCCACGCATCTCGATATCGAGCCCATCTTCGCCCGAGCGGCCGACCGACGGGATCTGCTCGAGGACGAGCAGGCGCAGGTGTTCGTGCTCGCGAGCGACGATGCAGAGGAAGCGGAAGGCGCGGGCATCGCCCGAGACCCCCATGGCTTCGATCAGCGGCGGAAAGATCTCCCTGCGCAGTACGGGGAAGGCGCCCTCGAGGACTCCGAGAGTCACAGGGTCGCGATCGATGATCGAGACAAAGGCCTGGCGAGTGGCGCGGGCCATTGAAGGCTCGAGGTGTTTCTCATCCGGGGTGAGGGCGATACCGATGAGCCGCAGAGTCTCGGTAGCTCGCCCCGCAGCGCCCAGGAACTGGATCATCGCTCGGCGCTTGTTGATCGAGCGCGTCCCCACCTTGTTCTCCAGATACCGGAGGATCAAGTCGGGCTCCATCAACTCGAGTGCGCGCAGGATCACTCGTTCACTCTCGAGTGTCAGCGGTTTGGGATCGCTTCCGTTCTCTGCGACGACACGGCGCGTGGCAAGCGTATCGAAGAGACGCGGCAGCATTACGGCACTCTTGGCGGCAAGTTCCGCGGCCATCGCGTTCTCTCGCGAGGTGGCCTCCTCGACCAAAGATGTGGCTCCCACGGGAGATCCGGCAACCATCAACAAAATCGGTAGCGTCAAGTAGAGGCAGTTCCTACTCACTGCGTCCCCAAATACTCCGCTCCGAGACTTCGGTCCGGATCCCCCCATCTCTCCCCCGGGCGGTGGCTTGCCCCCGAGGCCCCCTTCCTTCAGTGTGCTTTGCGGCTGACCGGCCGCGCCCCCACGCAGCCTTCTCCCTTCCTTTTCGTACGTAGGAGTGTCTCAGGATGAGTCCAAACGCAGAATCCATTGGAACCGAAACTCATGGCTTCTCATTCGGAAGGGACTTCCGCCCTTCGAAGACCATCCATCTCATTCGGATTCATCCCACCTCGAAGCAACGATGGGGCTACTGTTTGATTGTCTACCTTCAAGCGAGAGAAGTCTCAGCCGCGACCGTTCATCCGACAAAGACCTCACTCGCGACCCTTCCGGTCTCCCTGTGGGAGCCTGACGTAGAAACAGCGTCAGGTTCCCTTTTTTTTGTCCAAGATGACTCCGCCTAGATTCGACCTATACTGGGTTGGACGGAACGATCTTGGACAAGACACACAGAAAACAGAGCGGATCCGTGTTCTGGCTCTTGGCTGCCATGGCCCTGCCATATGCCTGCGGACCAGCTCCCGTGGCATCGACACAACAAGACACCGGCGCAACCTCGAAGATGCCCCGCATGGAGGTGCGCAAGAAGCCGCGCGTCCTGGGCCCTCATGCTCCACGGGTCGGAGAGCTGCTTCGCGACCTCCCCTTCGAGGATGCCGAAGGAAAGAATGGCAAGCTGTCGGAGCTGATGGGCAAGAACGGGTTGCTCCTGATCATGCGCGATCCGGACTGTCCGCTGTCCAAGAAGTACGCGCCGCGGATCAAACGCCTCGCCAACGAAGCAAGCGAACTAGGGTTCGGATTCCTCCTCGTCAACCCGTATGACACGGCGTCGGCCCAGCAGGACATCGAGCTCTACGGCTTCAGCGCTCGGTATGCCATCGACTCGCAACAGAAAATCGTGCAGGCCTTGGCAGCCAACACGACCATGGAGGCTTTCGTTGTCGACGCCGGTTGGACCCTGTCCTATCGCGGGATGATCGATGATCAATATGGCCTGGGGTTCACGCGACAGGAGCCCGAGCGCGAGTACTTGACGGAAGCCCTCCTAGATCTCGTGGATGGCCGCGCCGTTGCGATACCGGCCACCGAGGGTCAAGGATGTCTCCTCAGCGTCGACATCGAACCACCCGACCGCGGTGAGATCACCTACTATGAGCGTGTCAGCCGCATCCTCCAGAACCGTTGTGGGCGCTGCCATCGCCCTGCAACCGCGGCACCCTTCACCCTGAATTCCTACAGCGCCGCCAAGCGCCGAGCCCCCATGATTCGGCTCGTGGTGGAGAAAGACGTGATGCCCCCGTGGTTCTCGGTGGGCGACACGGGGCCGTGGCGCAATGACGCGCGCCTGACCGCCGACGAGAAGCGCGACTTGCTCGCCTGGATCGACAATGGCATGCCCGCGGGCGATCCGGAGACGGAACCGCTCCCCATCCTCTATCCCAAGGGCTGGAGCATCGAACCCGATCTCATCGTCGACATCCCACCCAATGAAGTGCCGGCTGAGGGAATCCTCGACTACATCTATCGCTACGGGACGGCCGACCTCGACGAGGAGCGCTACATCAAGGCAGTCGAAGTCCTCCCGGGAGCCCCGGAGGTCGTCCATCACATCCTCTTCTGGAACGAAGCGCCGGATCTCTTCCAGGGCTGGAAGGACCGCGACCCCGCCGTCGTCGGAGAATTCGAAATCCTCGAGCGCTACATCGCCATGATGGTCCCCGGACAGGAAGCGACCCGTTTCCCGAGGAACTTCGGGCGTAGCCTGCCTCCGAAAGCATCCCTGAAAGTTCAGTTTCACTACACAACCAGTGGACGTGCGGTCACCGACGGCACCAAGATCGGTTTCGAGTTCGCGGACGAAAGACCCCAGCGCATCGTCGAGTCCAACGTCGCGACGGCTTTCCATTTCGAGATCCCGCCCCACGCGAAGAGTCATGCGATCACGGGGGAATACGTCTTTCCTATCGATGGCACGATCCTGTCGCTCCTTCCCCACGGCCATCTGCGGGCAATGAGCTACAAGGTCTGGTTGGTAGGCCTCGATGGGGAAGAAACGCTCTTGCTCGACATCCCCGACTACGACTTCAACTGGCAGCTGTCGTACGAGTATCAGAAGCCACTCGAGGTCCCCAAGGGGTCTGTTTTGAAAGCCACGGGGTGGTACGACAACAGCGCGGAGAACCCCGCGAATCCCAACCCGGAAGAAACGGTGCGGTTCGGGCGACAGACGACGGCGGAAATGATGGTGATCTTCTTCCAGTGGTCACCACGGTTCTAGCTGCCCGATCCGGGAAGCCCTTTCCGTACGTTCTTACCTGATCCAGCAAACCTGGGTCCCGTTCGAATCCGACTCCCCCGTGGCCGGGTAGGTTTCGGATAACCTCCATCCCGATCTCCTTCTTCGGGCAGAGCGCTAATGGAAAATACCTCCCTGTGGAATATTGCCTTGAACCTACTGGCCTTGGCTGGCGGTGTTGCCGCCCAAGACCCCACAGTGTCTTGCTCGGCGACCAATGCGCGCTTGAATTTGACACGAGACCTGAAATCCGGAACGGACTACGTCCCCGTCGTCGATGACGATTCCATGGGTTTCAATGTCGTATACAGCATCAAGAGCGACAACTCCTTCACCGTAGGAATCTTCATCCTTCCGCTTTACAACGACGACGTACTGATCTTCGGTGCGGGTTACGGGGAGAACTCTCTCGACGGCAAGCAAGATGAAGCCGCAGCCGTCGACCTCACGATCCAAGGGTGCATGGGCGGTAGTCCCGCAACCACGACGATCCACTTCGCCGCACCCCACGGACACCTCGATCACATCAATCCTCCTTTCATCGAGGAGATGATGACACTCGGCTATTCCTTCGCCGAAATCACCTACCACGAGGACGACGCGCTCTGGATCGACGAGATGGACTGGGGGCCGGGCCGCCGCTCGCTATTCAGGGAATGGCGCGGCGGGCAATGCGGGGACAACCTTGCGGAATACGACTCGCCGCTGGGAAAGATCTGGTTCACACCACGCCCCGGACACACAGCGGGCTCGATCGACCTGATCCTCGACGTCCTCGACGAACCCACGAATCGCTTGATGATCCGCGGATCGGTCGCCGGAGGTCTATGCAATGCGGTGCCGGGCGTGCAGGTCAGCATCGACGCCCACGGCACGGTGTTCCTGCCCCCCGAGGAGGGCATCGCACGAGCGCGGGCCGAAGTCGTGAATGGAACCGGGATCAACCAGCTCTGCCTGACAACCGACTCCGCCCCACGCCTCGGTGGACGCTGGCAAGCGATGATCGAACCCAGCGGGCACGTCGGAGCCAGGGGACTGATTCTCACGGCCTACTCAGCTCCCCTGGACCCGGGCATCATGAGCCCCTACGGCGAGTACTTGCTCGATTCCCAGACCGGCCTCATGTTGATGAGCCTCGCCCAACCCGCACGCTCTCCGACGTTCACGCTAAACGTCCCGGTCGATATGACCTACCTCGGATACGAGGCCTGGTTTCAGGGCTTGATCGTGAGCGGCACGGCCGAGCTGTGCAATGCCCTGCATGTGCAGATTGGCTTCTAGTGCCACGGACACCTTCGCCTTTGGAGCATCCAGGACGATCGACACCTCAGCGTAGATCCACGACCACGGGATCGTGATCCATGCCAGGCGCGCGCTGGCCCTTCCACGTGCCCGCCGCCAGGACGTCCCAACCCTTCGAAGTGAAAACGTAATCCAACCTTCGATCCGGTTCCGCCGTGGCCCCAGTGTCGCGAGTCGCATCGATCATAGACAGCCCAACGAAATTGTAGGTCTCGACATCGAGGTACTCGTCGTCGCTGAAAAGATCACGGCGCTTGTCCAGATCGAGATCCAGATTGAGATCTCCAGCAAGGATCTTGTGAGTCTCCGAACGCATGTTGAGGGTGGTGGTCGTCACGCCGATCGCTTCGTTCCGCGAGGTCGACGAAAATGCCAGGGCGTGTAGCCCGATCGCGGCAATCGGATCACGACCCTCTGCACGGAAGATGACACCGACCGCACGCATGCGGAATGCTCTGTCTAGTTCGAAGGCCTCGAACCAGCCGCGTTGGCAGAGAGCCAGGACGCCGGACCCGCTCTCGAAGAACCAGCCCTCCCCCAAGCGATCTCGCAAGCGCTCCGCCTGTCGTCGACCGCGGGTCTCCTGCAGGAAGACCACATCCGGATCCAGCTTGCGCAGCGCGCGGGCCACGTGGTCGAGGTGTTCCTCTTGCAGGCCACCACTCTCGAGTCCGGCACCGACGTTCCACGTAACGACCCGTAACGTCCCCTCGCGGCGAGCCTCGGGGGTGTAGGGAGGCGCATAGATGCGGTTGCGCAGCGTGCCCGCGCCAAAACTCGCCAGTGCCAGGGCATATAGCACCAGCTCGAGGCACTTCTCGCGTCCGCCAAACACTACGTCTCCTCGCGCGTTCGAAAGCGCCGAAATGAAAGGCCGAGAAACAGGAAGCCGAAGGCGGCGAGCCTGGAGGCATCATGCAGAATCTGCGACCAATCGATCTCCTCGCGAAAGAGGCTGCGCCAGTAGGACATATAGCTGGTGAACAACAGCGGGCGCAGGTCCTCGAAGAAATGCACCTCGGCGATGACATACAGAACGAGGTAGATCGCGATCGAGGTTCCGACGGCATTGACGGGCGACTTGACCCACGAGCTGATCAGGAAGGCCAGAGCCAGCGGAACGAGAAGGGCCAAGCTGGCTGCGGGCCAGGTCCAGAGGAACCGCCACAGGGCCTCGGACTGGCTCAGGTGCTGGCGACGATCGGTCATCTGCAGGACCCCGGGATAGAGATCCAGATCGCCCCAGCCCACCAGAATCAACCCAACGGAGAGGGCCAGCAGGAGCAGGGCTAGAACCAGCAGAGTCGAGAGGCCCGCGCCGATGGCGAACTTCGTCAAGAAGACCCGGGTGCGAGTGATCGGGCGTGTGAGAACGAGATCCAGCACACCCGAGGAGGTATCGCCGGCGATCTGGGCTCCGCCCTCCGTCGCGGCAAAGATTGGCAGGATCAGTAGAAACCCGAAGTAGAAGGCGTAGAGCGAGAACGTCAGGCCGTTGAAGTACGAGCGATTCTCGAACGTGTAGTGAAAGTCGGCGCTCCCGTTGGTGCGCGATTGGGCATAGGTGTAGAAGCCCAGCAACATCAACGCCAGGAAGAACAGAACCGACCCCAGGGCGAGGAAGGGGCGTCTGGAACGCCACAACCGCAGGAGCTCGAGCCGCGCGATCACGTCGACTCCTTCGTCTTGCTTTGATGCCGTCCAAGCCGCACCAGAAGAGCGTCTTCCAGGCTTGGTGTATGCTCGTGAAAGGCACGCAATTCCAACCCCACGGACTTGAGCAGCTCGGCCGCTTCGTTCAGCGTGAGCACCGCGGGCGGAAGTTCGATCCAGTCCGTGTCCACCACACGCGGCTCGAGTCCGCGTTCTTTCATCGCCTCGCAAGCGCGAACAGGATCGTCGAGTTGAAGCCGGATACTGCGCTTGTCGGCG
The DNA here is from genome assembly GCA_965662355.1 of Planctomycetota bacterium. Lineage (GTDB taxonomy): Bacteria > Planctomycetota > UBA1135 > UBA1135. The sequence continues at coordinate 176,854 of CBFIHP010000012.1, forward strand.
ACCATCTCCGCCGGCGTTCCTCGGTAGACGGTCCGGCCTTCGATCAAGACCTGCATGTGGTCGACGAGCTCTTCGATCTCGATCAAGAGATGGTTAGACAAGAGGATCGCAAGCCCACATTCGTCGCGCAGGCGCATGAGGATCCCCCGCAGCTCGAGCACGGCCAGGGGATCCAGTCCGTCCGTCGGTTCATCCAGAACCAGGAGCTCGGGCATGGGAAGAAGCGCCTGGGCCAGGATCAGCCGCTGGCGCATCCCAAAGGAGAAGACACCGACCGGTTCCCGGGCACGCTCCTCGAGCCCCACCCATTCGAGGGTGCGTTCGATATCCCGCAACGTCACCGGCGGCATCGAGGGCGTGGACAGACCCGACAGGTAGCGCAGGTGCTCGGTCGCGCTCATACGTTCGAACAGCGCCGGCGGTGCGAAGGCGAAACGCACGCGCTCCATGATCCGCGCCTGATTCTCGAACGGCGCGGCGCCGAACACGCGAACGGAACCGGCGTGGGGTCGCAGGAACCCGCCGATGGTACGCAGGAGTGTCGTCTTGCCCGAACCGTTCGGCCCCACGAGCCCCACGATCTCACCGGGGGCGACATCGAGGTCGACATCATCGAGGGCGACGCGCTCACCAAAGCGACGCTCGAGACCCCGTACGACGATCGGCGAGGCGGTCATCGGCCGGAGCTATGCGGGAACCTGATTCAGATGAACGTCGCGCTGCGGGAACGGAATCGAGATCCCAGCCCTGTCGCACTCGACTTTCAGTCTCTCGGTCAGGTCGTAATAGACGGGCCAGTAGTCGTCACTCCTAACCCAGGGCCGAAGGATGAAATTCACGGAAGACTCGGCCAGCTCCGAAACGGCGATCAGCGGTGCCGGATCGTCCAGGATGCGCTTCTCTTCGGACAGCAAACGCTCGAAGAGCTGCTTGGCCTGCTTGATATCATCGTCGTAGCCGATGCCGAACACCATGTCGATGCGACGAGTGTCATTGGCCGAATAGTTGATGATGGTACCGCCCGTGATCGATCCGTTGGGAACGATGATCTTTTTGTTGTCCCCGGTCTTCAACGACGTGGCGAAGATCTGCACCTCCAGCACAACCCCCGAAATTCCCGCGACTTCGACGAAGTCGCCGGCCTTGAACGGGCGGAAGAAGATGATCATCACACCGCTGGAGAAATTGCCGAGCGAGTCCTGCAGGGCGAAACCGATGGCCAGGCCAGCAGCGCCGAGAACAGCGACAAACGAGGTCGTGCCGACACCGGCAACCTCAAGTGCCGAGATCACCACCATGGTCATCATGGCCATGTAGACGATGCTCCCGAGGAAGCTCGAGAGTGTCGGGTCGACTTCGCGGCTTTCCAGCACGCGTCGCAAGACCTTGCGTAGCGCCCCGGCCACCACACGACCAATGAGCAGGGTCAGGAGTGCGAGGAGCAACTTGATGGCGATATCGGGCCCCTGCGCGATCAGCCACTTCTGCGCTTCGAGGGCCATGTCCATCGCGCCCTCCACGGGCGGAGGAGTGTTCTGTGTAACGGTAGGTTCCATGAGTGACCCCTTTTTAAATCTCTAGCTGCCGAAGGACCAGCCCAGAGTGAAGACGAGACGCTGATCGACATGATCACCGGCGATCGGATCCGTGTACTCGAAGACCCACGAGAACATTCCGATCCAGTTTTCCGAAATGCTCATCTTCAAGCGATTGTCCAGCTTCAGGTAGAGCTCACCAAAGTCATCGACGTTGGGTAGATACTCGGTGATCTGCTCGAAGGACGCGCTCTCCGAAATCGTGTACGCGAGGTTCGATGCGAGGCGCAGTCCGAGATAGGACGAGTCAGGAGTGTTGTCGAGAATCTGAGTCACGTTGGACAGACCCCCTTCGACGCCCCACTCGAAGGTTTCGTCATCCCGCACCTGGCGGCCAACACCTGCGCCCACGATGGTCCTTGAATCAACCCCGGCCGGGTTGTCCATTTGAACCGAGGTGTTGGCAAGCGCGTACGTCTTGTCATCGAGGAAGTAGTCGTACTTGATCCCCGCCCCTGCGTTTTCAACGGTCTCCACTAGTGGGCCCGCCCCCACGGATGCCTTGCCGTAGTTATAATAGGCATCGAAAGTCAGCCGGTCGATTTCCGTCCGCCGCTTGATATCGAAGATGAAGGCGAGCGAAAGTTCGCCTGTGTTGCCTTCGACAAAGGTCGCTCCCAGGGACAGGGCCCCCTTCCAGGCGGGCTCGCCGCCCTCTGGAGCTTGCCAGAGGGGCCAGCCACGCTCGAAGTCTTCCGTATCGTTCGATTTCGAAGCTGAGGGCATTTCCGATGCCTTCAGCTCACCGGACAACGAAGCGACCATGAGCGGCAGCAGTGTGGAAAGAAGCATGGCTTGGGCGAGTTTTGCGTGCTCTGTTTCGGGCGCGCATGAGTGCTGCGCGCGGGGATGGACGCTCCGAATGATAGAAATGGGCAGTAGGGGGTGGAATCGTGGAGCGAGTTTTGGACTCTTCTTCTTCTCCACAGATGAAAACCCAACACCAAGTCGTCCTGAGCACCCTCGTATGGATCCCGTGCTTGCTGGCGAGCGCTTGCTCGTCTTCGAGCAACACGGGGCCGACCTCTGCGCTCTTGATCACGCTGGATACGACCCGTAATGACGCGCTTCTTCCGTCGCTGACTCCCCATCTCGAGGCCCTGAGTCAGGATGGCGTTCGTTTCGATCGCGCCTACACGACGGTGCCTTTGACCTTGCCCTCGCACGCCTCGATGTTGAGTGGGCTCTATCCGCTCAGGCACGGCTTGCGGAACAACGGAGCGCAACGGCTCTCCGAGGACGCGGAGACACTTGCCGAGATAGCCCAGGCCTCGGGCTTTCAAACCGCGGCCTTCATCTCGTCCGCCGTTCTCGACGGAGCCTTCGGACTGAACCAGGGCTTCTCCGTCTACGACTCACCCCGTATCAACGTCCAGCAGGCCTCGACCCACTACCCCGAACGCCTGGGAAGCGAAATCGTCCCGCGGGCGATCGAGTGGTTGAAGCAACGTGACCCGAACCGCCCCTACTTCCTGTGGGTCCACATCTGGGATCCCCATGGCCCCTACGAACCGCCCGAGGAGTTCCGCGACGTTGCCCCGCAGCATCCGTACCTGGGCGAGATCGCCGCCGCGGACAAGGCTGTCGGTACGTTACTCGGCTACTTGAAGGAGCAAGGGCTCTACGAGGAAACGACCGTGATGGTCGTCGCCGATCATGGCGAGGCCTTCTGGGAGCACGGCGAGTTCAGCCACGGCTCCTACTGCTGGGACACGACTCTGCACGTCCCGATGATCCTGCGTCATCCCGCGGATGAACGCAGGGGACAGCGCATCGGGGAAATCGCCAGCGTCACCGACGTTCACCCGACCTTGGCGGCGGCCATGGGGTTGAACGCGGCTGCGGATATCGATGGCCACAACTTGCTAGCCCCCTTGCCCCCGGATCGCGGAGCCTACTTCGAGTCCTACTACGGCTATCTGGCCTACGGCTGGAGCCCGATGGCGGGCTGGGTCGACGGGGCGGGCAAGTACATCCACAGCTCGAAACCGATCTACCTCGAAGCCGGGTCCGATGAGAAGGAGGCCCGCCCTCTGGAAGCCACGGACGCGAAGTACGAACGCTATCGCCAGGCCATCGGAGACCTCGGAAAGCGCAGTGCCTTGCGTGGCGCGCAGGCAGAGAGAGGCTCGGACCTCAGCCAGGAGATCGGGGACCTGGGCTACGCCGAGGTCGAGTCGGGGAGCGACCTCCCCCACCCGCTCGAGCCCAGCGAGGCCCCGAGCCCGCACGAGATGGTCGAGGAGCAGAAACAGACTCTCGAGGCGCAAAAGCAGTTCAACGAAGGGAACTACGCCGAGTGCGAGAAGATCCATGCCCGGATCCTCGGGCGGAACCCCGAGAACATGCACTCCTGGGGGCGAATGGGGATTTGCCTGATTCGCCAGAGACGGCACCTGGAAGCGATCCCGTCGCTGGAACGGGTGTTTGCAAGCGACCGTGTCACGGCCTCGGTCTGCGTGAACCTGGGCATCTGCATGCGAGTCGCAGGACGAAATGGTCGGGCCATCCAATGCTTCGAGAGGGCACTCGGCATCGACGGTAGCCACGCGCAGGCGGTCCGGCACCTGGTGGATCTCTATGGGGCCGAGGGCCAGACCGAGAAGGCAGAGCGAATGAAGGTGAAATTCGAGGGGCTGACGGGCCAGGGCTGAGGTCGTTTTAGGGCGTCAGCGGGGGCCGGAGCAGCGCGGAAATTTTTTCCGTTAGCAGAGGCCCCCAGATCCGGGGGCTTGGCCCCAAGGAAACCCCCCTGGCCGGTCGAAAGACCTCCCTGGCGCCCGCCCGGCGCCAGGCGGTCCTCTCCCCCTATTGACGGTAGGCGCTCTCCCCGAGCGTTCGCCGCAGTGGACCGCCCACGACCAACTCCCACTGCGCCCCACGTTTCGAGCGAAACAACGATGACAGTCTCCCCGCTGTTCCCCATCCGCCCCGTGATCACCGCACTCGTAGCGATCTCGTTTCTCATCTTGCCGAACGCGGCACAAAACCCGGGAGAAGTTCTCTCCTACCAGAAGATCAGCGAGACCACGGGTGGCTTCTCCGGCCTGCTCGGTCAGGACGACGGCTTCGGTCGCAGCGTCACGCGCATCGGCGATGTGGATGCCGACGGGACGCTGGACCTGGCCGCGGGTTCGATCTTTCGCATGCCGAACAACGCGATCGCAGGAGCAGTCTGGATTCTCTTAATGAATCCCGATGGAACCGTCCGCACCCAGGTGCGGCTCAGCCAGATCACGGGCACGACGGCGGGGGACTCGTTCGGCAACGCCATCTCGGCACTCGGCGATTTGAACGGAGATGGGATTCCGGACATCGCCGTAGGAGCACCCAACGATGACGACGGCGGCATCAACCGCGGTGCGATCTACACAGTCTTCCTGAACCGCGACGGCACGGCACTCTCGAGCAAGAAGTTCAGCTCGCGCTCGGGCGGATTCACGGGCACGCTCGACAACAACGACAACTTCGGCATCGCGGTCGAGCATCTGGGCGACCTGAACGGCGATGGCAATGAAGAGATCGTCGTGGGTGCAACGGGCGACGACGATGGTGGAGCCAACCGTGGAGCGCTCTGGATCCTATCGCTCGATTCGAATGCGGCACTCGCCAGCGAAATGAAGATCAGCAGTTCGGCCGGCGGCTTCGGTGGCACGCTCGTCGATCAGGACCGTTTCGGTGGAGCCCTGGCCAACATCGGCGATCTCGATGGCGACGGTCGCCCCGACCTCGGTGTCGGTGTCGGACAATCCGGCGCGAACAACGAGGGCGCTGCCTACGTGCTCTTCCTGCAATCGGACGGCACGGTCATGCGCGAGAGCATGATCGGCGAGGGCATGGCGGGCTTCACCGCTAGCCTCGCCGCCGAGGATCGCTTTGGATCGGCACTGGCCGGAATCGGCGACCTGGACGGCGACGGCAACGAAGACCTCGCCGTGGGTTCGCGCGACAACGACGGTGGCGCGGATCGGGGAGCGATCTGGGTGCTATTTCTCGACAGCACGGGCAACGTGCGCGGGTTCCAGAAGATCAGCAGCGTCGAGGGCAACTTCCGCGGCAACCTCGACAACGGCGACATGTTCGGGTCGGGCATCGCTTTCCTGGGCGACTTGAACGCCGATGGTGAAGTCGAGCTCGCGGTTGGAGCGCGCAACGACGACGACGGTGACATGCCCAACCAGGGCGCGATCTACGTCATGACGATCCAGGACGGCCCGGCCGCTCCTCCCGTCGCGAACTTCAGTGCCGGTCCGCTGACAGGTCAGGCTCCCCTGACGGTCAACTTCACCGACCAGACCGCGGGCAACGCCCACCTCTTCAGCTGGGACTTCGGGGACGGCAGCAGCTCCACGAGCGAGAATCCGACGCACGTCTACGGCAGCGCGGGTACGTTCACCGTCACCCTGACGTCCACCGGCCTGGGTGGATCCGACTCGCTAACGAAAATCGATCTCGTCACGGTCGATGCGCCGGTCACGGTCGCGAACTTCGTGGCGGCCCCCACCGACGGCGCGTTG
>CBFIHP010000013.1:0-109222 GCA_965662355.1 Planctomycetota bacterium
CACTCCTCGGTCAGCGGCGGGTTGAACAACACGGCCAGCGCCACCCGCTCATCGGTCAGCGGCGGGCGCGACAACATGGCCAGCGGCTCCAGCTCCTCGGTCAGCGGCGGGCGAAACAACACGGCCAGCGGTCACGCCTCCTCGGTCAGCGGCGGGGGCGGGTTTTTTTCCGGGAACGGGAACACGGCCAGCGGCGACCACTCCTCGGTCAGCGGCGGGCTCTCCAGATCGGCTGTGGCTGACAACGACTGGACTGCCGGGGCGCTGTTCCAGGACAACTAGAACCTCCCGACCTCAAGGCGTTGGTGCATGCACCAACGCCGTTCGGTAAGGCGTTGGTGCATGAATCGGGACGGGGCACTTCTGATGCCCCTCTCAGTAGCCCAGGCCCGATCGAGACAAAAATAGGCCGGCCCATCTCTATTCATGCACCAACGCCGCCCGGACCCTTACTCGCTCTTCAGCAGCACCCTCGCGGACTTTTTGTGCTCCTTGTGGAAGACCCCGGCCGTCAGGTCGTTGCGGTCGATGGTGGCGACGACCCCTCTCCCCTTCACCAGTAGCTTGTACTGCAGGTCCACGATCTTCGCCGGACCCACGCGGCCCGACAGGTTCCACTTCAAAAGCGCCGCCTCGAAGCGGCCCGCCGGCACCTCGACTTCGTAGTTGCCGAGGTGGCTGAACTTGAGCTCGAGCGTGCCCTCGTGCTTCAGATGGTCGGGGTGGCTGAAGTCGAAGACGCCCACCTTGTACTTCGAGCTGTCGGTCTGGCCGGGCTTCAGCCCGGAAAGGACCTGGGGGAGGCCGGGCGTGAACTTCGTGATCGTGCCCTTCTCGCTGTTGAGCTTCGAGGTGACCCGGATACCGCCGAGGGCGGTCTTGTCCAGGAAGACGCTCAGGTCCTTTCCGACGGTCTTGCGCCAGCTCTTTCCCTCTTCGTCACCCTCCTTGGGTGCGAGCGTCACCTCGACCTCTTTGCCCTTCTGGGGGCCGAAGCTCATGCGCCAGGTCTCTTTCTTCTTGGCCAGGCCGAACCAGGCGCTCCCATCCTGGATCGTCACGCCGGGCACGGGGTCGCCGACGACGCCCTTGCCCCAGAAGTTCACCAGCACCTGGCGCTCCTTCGGGCCGAGCTCGAACGACACCGCTCGCGCCGCGTCCCCGTCGGCAGCCCTCGCCACCGGCGCGAGAACGAGCGCCGCGAACCCCCACCAGATTCTCGCCTTCATCCCGGTTTCCTCGCTTTTCGTCGTCATGGGCGCGGCCCCGGACGCGGGACCGCGGCCCCCCCCGCACGAGCGCGGCGGGGGCGGCGCATGGTACCGCGCTCACCGGGCCACGCGGGTGCGGGCGGCGCAAAGAGGTGTTTTTCCCGGCGCGAGCTCCGGGGAACTCCCCGGCTAGGGAGCGTTGGTGCGTGAATCCGAATGAGCCGGCAGATCCCCCTCCCCCACACCCTTAGGTTGGCATCGCTCTCGAAACCGGTCGCCCAAGTTCAAACATCCTGTTTAGCACGTTGCAGGCAACCACCGCCTCAGCTCTCTGCGCCTCTGGACTCCGAGCCCGTAGCCGATCCCCGATGATCGACTTGTACCGGAAAAAGGCATTCTCGACCGTGCCTTGGCGATGGTAAGCGGACTCCTTCTTCCACTCTCGCCTCCCGAGCTTCTTCACTCTCCGAATCGTTCGGTCCCGAGCCGTCGCCCGCCTCCACCGACCTGAAACGACGGCCTTCCTCGTGGGTGGAACGACGACCTTCGCTCCACGCCCTAGGGCAGCGCCGTAGATCGCAGATGCGTCGTATGCGGCATCGCCCGTGATGCTCGTGAGCTTGCCATCGATCTGTTTGATGAGATCCACACCAGTGCTGGCGTCGTCTACATTGCTGTCGGTCACAACCTGAGCCACGATCACACCCGCACGATTGAAACCGACGTGCAACTTCCCCCAAGCGCGCTTCCCCCTCTTCCCATGCTTCGCTGCTGCCCACTCGCCTTCGCCGACGATCGAAAGCCCTGTGCTATCGACGATGAGATGCATGGGCTTGTCGGTCGCGATACGACGGAGCCGGACATCGAGATGCTGGCTGCGTCGTGAAAGCGTCGTGTGGTCCGGGACTTCGAGGCTAAGGCCCATCAGGTCCAGAATCCCTCCGTTTGCCGCAGCGGGAGATTGAAGACAGTGCGCAAGGTGAGCGCGGTCTCCGAGAGATCCACATCGTGATGTCGCCACGCTGGACGAGCGCACGGTCGTAGGAAGGCCAGTTCGTGACCCGGTACTGAGTCTTGTAATTCGGATGGACTCGTGAGTTCATGCCGGAAGAATCAGGCATGAGCCTGGGCCATGACCAGCACCTCGACAGACACAGCTACGCTCGGTACGATCCATGCACCAACGCCCTTGATAGCAGCGAAGCCTTGACTATCCTCGAGGATGATGAACACCAACAACGGCAGGCAGACCACCGTGCTGGCACTCACTACCGTGAGTCTGTTGGTTTCAGGCTGCAGTCCCACGCCCGACGTGCTTCCGGATCAGGCTGGCGGCAGCGTCGCCGATCAGAAGCCCGGGGAGAACGCTCGCGCCGCCAAGATGGAGCGGGCCCTGGGCTTCGTCTACAAGCTGTACCGTGGGTCGGCGTGGAACATCCTCTCGCATGCGTCGGACGACTGGCGGACCAACTCGCTCAACGTCGCCATGCCGGATTTCAGCGTCGAGTACTGGGTCACTGCATTCGAGAAGGACACCACAGCGACGCTCACCGGGAGCTTCCCGAAGTGGGCGCGGTACGCGGCTCTAACGGCCTATGGGAAGGACGGCCTGCCGTTTGCCTCAATCAATATGGCCGACAAGGGCGTGGGACACACGTTCACGACTACCTTCACGTCGACAGAGAGCGACTTCGTGGTTCTTGCGCGCGTGTACCGCTCGAAGAGCCACCCGGCCAGTCTTACCAAGGAAGAGAAGTTCGCCGTAACGGTAGACGGCGAGCCGTGGACGACCTCGAGCGAGATCAAGGCGCGGCTCAACGGCAAAGCCCTTGAATGGCCGATCCAGTACGCCGTGGGCCACGCTCTCGCTAAACAGCTGACGTCGGAGCGTGACATGCAGATGTTTCGCCCCGCCGATGCGAGCCTGCCCGGCGTGTTTCCCAATGAGGACGCCCGCTACATGATCACCTATCCGAGTCTCGGGGGCGGCAAGTGCGCGGTCTTTCACGGCCGTTTGCCCGAGGCGGCGTCCGGCCGTGAATTCTACGGCTTCATGGCGGTCGAGATGAAGACCACCGCGACGGTCGCCTCCCTGAGCGACGAAGATCTGGGCGGCTGGGGCAGCGTTTACACCGTGTTTGTCTGCCGCGACGAGGCAAACGCGCGCAGCGCCGGCTATGACTCCGCAGAAGCGTCGCACCACTTGCTGCTCGCGGGCGATGTGAAGGTTCCCGGCGTCATCTTGCGCGATCTCAATACGGCTGCCGGTCAGGGGCTCAAGGCGACCGACGAGTGGGCCGAACGAGGCCGCGTCGCGCCGGAGCAGTGTCAGTCTGTGCTGGGCGAGGCGTATCCGGTCATGAGCGTCCGGTAGGTCGTGGCGTTGTTGCACGACTCCAAGTACGATTGGTCGCGCTAGACGGATCTCAGCAGGGAAGATACGTTGGCCTCCGAACCCGACAAATTCTGGAGGTTTCGTGAGTTCAATTCCTCGCCCCGACCTTTCCACTCGACCGCTGCAAACGACCTGCGAACACACGGTCAACGCCAGGCCGGAAGAAATCTACGCCGCCTGGACGAAACGCTTCGACACCTGGTTCGCACAGGCCGGAACGCTCGCCATGGTGCCGGAGCCGGGTCGGCCTTACTTCTTCTACAACCGGGACGAATGGGGTAGACATCCTCACTACGGCCGGTTCCTCGACGTGGCCGAGAACAAGCTCGTCGAGATGACGTGGATGACGGGGAATGGAACGACCGAGGGAACGGAAGGAGCCGAGACCATCCTTCGGATCGAGCTCGTTCCCAAAGGTGACGCCACAGAAGTCCGCTTGACCCATTCGGGGTTCGTCTCCGAGAAGTCCCGCGACGGTCACAAGGAGAACTGGCCGCTGGCTCTCGAAATCCTGGCCGACGCACTGTCGTAGTCTTCGCGGAGCTCGTGGCCCTCCGGTTACCCGCCACTCACGATGATCCCCACGCGCCGAAACTTCATCTCTCCCCTCATCCTTGCCGTCTTGGGAGCTTGCTCGGCAACGCCAAGCCTCGAGCACCTTGAGCCCACACCGGCGCTCAAGGTCATGAGCTACAACATCCACTATGGAGTGGGCATGGACAAGAAGCTCGATCTCGAGCGCATTGCCGCGATTATCTTCGCCGAGTCGCCCGACATCGTCGGCCTGCAGGAGATCGGCAGCAAGGGAATGGCTGAGGAACTCTCTTGTCTCACGGGGATGCCTTTCGTCTTCGGTCCGTCGAAGGGAAGTGACGAGTCCTACGGGGACGCGATACTCTGCAAGCACCCGTTCGAATGGGTGGGTAATGTGGCCCTTCCATCCGCGAGTTCCAGCCGCTATCAAGCCATGGCGGTGGACGTCGATGTGTCTGCTCTCTACGGCTCCGGCGCTACGGTACGATTCATCAACACGCACTTCGACTGGACCAACAGCCTGGGGTCCCAGGAGTCCCGGCGTGCTTCGGTCAACGTCATCGAGCGGGCTTTCTTTGGCGAGCCAACGGGCCCCGCGCTCCTGGCAGGAGATCTGAATGCAGCTCCGGGAAGCCAACCTCTGAAGGATCTGCATGAGGCCCAGTGGCACCTGCCTGGACTCGGCCAACCCATGGCGACCCACGGCGCACCCGACCCGACCCAGCAGATCGACTACGTCTTGGTTCGGCCGCGCAACGCCTGGCGCGTGCTGGATGTGCGAGTCCTCGACGAGCCGGTCGCCTCGGACCACTATCCCCTCCTGCTCACTGCGCAGCCGGTGCAATGAGGTTCGGGGCGCGTTGGTGCATGAATCGGAGCGAGCCAAGCGCCCGCAGTCGAGATGGTGGCCAAGGCCCGGATGGATGCGCGACGATCCCCGCATGAACTCCCGAGTCCATCCGAATTACAAGACACGTTATCGAGTCACGAACTGGTCCGACTACGACCGTGCCCTTGTCCAACGCGGCGGCATCACGATGTGGATCCAGGCCGACGACACGCGGGCGAACCGCGTGGCCAAGTGGGACGGTACCCAATGGTCGGCCCTGGGCAGCGGGTTGAACGGCGTCGGTTTGAGCCTGGGTGTTTTCGACAACGGAACGGGGCCGAAGCTCTTTGCCGGTGGCGATTTCTCCGCCGCGGGCGCTCAAGCCGCCAACCACATCGCCATGTGGGACGGGACGGATTGGACGGCCTTGGGCTCGGGATTAAGTGACCGCGTCTTCACCCAGATCGTTTTCACGCACCAGGGAAAAGAAGCGCTCTTTATGGGCGGAGCCTTTCGGGAGGCCCCATCTTGATCCACGCAACAACGCCGCTCGGAATGGCGTCCAAAAGTCGGTGGCCCACTTCAGGGAGGGGGATCTGGCGCTCCATTCGGATTCACGCACCAACGCCACCACCTGCGGCGTTTGCGTGGTTCGAAATGGAGCTAGAACTCCCCTCGGGCTGCTACTGCAGTGTCACGACGACGGAGTTGCACAGCATGGAGAGAGTTCCCGCGGTAATGGTGCCACCTTGGAAGTAACCCATTCTTCCCTGCAAGGCCATGTCGTTGGGGATCGGCACGGAGTGCGTCGTTCCCAGGGGGTGCCAGGGGAGCAGGTCGGTGGCGATCTTGCTGCTCATGGGGTTCACGAGTAGCTCGCCCGCCACTAAGATGAAAGCTCCGGGCATCGTATAGCCTATGACCAGGGTCATGTCGGCGGGGCCCTGGGCGGTGACCGTGGACTGCCAGGTCGTCCCGAGCACAGCCGAGTTCACGGCCGTGTAGCACACACAGTTGACGCCCGATCCATTTTCGATGGCGGTGCCGGAAGGGGTGGAAGTGGGCGGGTCGCACTGAGCCCGGTCGAGCACACGCACCAGCCCGATTCCTCGATGGAACTGGATGGCGGTGTAGGCGTCGCCGTACGCCACGATCTTGCCGTCCGCCTGAATGGCGACGCCCTCCGCTTCGGAGCTTTGGAACGTCGAAAGGGGATCGGAGGCCTGCACCTGGATGACACCACCGACCCCGAAGGACGTGTCGAGGGAGCCGTCGGTGTTGAGACGGGCGATGGCGAATGCGTCGTCGCCCAGGGCATCCTCGGCCTCGCCGATGGCTATGATCTTGCCGTCGGCCTGGAGAGCGAGCCCCTCGATACAGCTATCGGTGTCGACCGTGGCCCCTGCTTCGAAGTACGCGATGCCATCGGTGCCGAAGGAGGTGTCGAAGGAGCCGTCGAGGTTGAGCCGGATCACCGCGAACTCCGTGTGGCCCGCCGCCGGCGGCAACGTGTCGGTTTGCGCGCCGATGAGGATCTTGCCGTCTGGCTGGATCACCATGGCGTCGGCCCCGGCGTCGTCGTGTGGATCGGCGGCAACACTCGGCGCCATCAACAGTACGCCGCCAATGGCGAAGGTCGGATCCAGGGTGCCGTCCGGGTTGTATCGGGCCACTGCTACTCGGCAGTCGAGCCCGTTCGGCGGACGAGCACAGCCTGCCACCACGATCTTGCCGTCCGGAGCGAGCGCGATGCCGCCAAATGGCCGTGTGAACTGATTGGGGGACAGGGGATCGGAGGCCTGAGTACGGACGATGCCGCCGGTGCCGAAGCCCGTGTCCAGGCTGCCGTCGGGGTTCAGGCGAACGGCGCCAAAGACAGCGTTGCCGCTGGCGTCCTTGCAGTCGCAGCCCAGCAGGATCTTGCCGTCCGGCTGCATCGCCGCTCCCCTTGTCATCGAGCCTGGGCTCGCAGGGTCGGACCCCTCGAATCGGCTGACGCCCCCGATCCCGAACGTGCCGTCCAGCGAGCCGTCGGGGTTGAGGCGCATGACAGCTATCCAGCCCGCCACACCACCCGTCACATTCCCGCTGGCCACGATCTTCTGGTCGGCTTGAATGGTCAGGCCGAAGACCCGCGATGAGACAAAGGACAAGGCGGGATCGCCTAGCTGCATGGCGACCATACCGTCCCCGTCGAAGCTCGTGTCCGCGGTGCCATCCGGATGGAACCGGGACACCACGAACTGGAAATCGCCGTTCGCGTCGGTCGACGAGGTGGCGACGACGATCTTGCCATCTGCCTGAATCGCCAATCCGCCCTCGGCGAAATTGCTGGCGGACGTTGTGTGGTCCGCCGGGTCGAACAGGAGCTTCCCCGTGCCAGCGAAGCTAGGGTCCAGGTCTCCTGGCGCCTGGGCGTGGGCGGCCCCCACCAAGACGGTTAGAGTGAGGCCGACGAGTGTTGCGATGGAGCTGCGAACTGAAGAGACACGGTCAACTTTCAAGATCTTCCTCCTGATTTGGGGTCGGAGAGACAACTACCGACTCGCGTTGGGACAGGCCTGACGGGGGGACTGGCCTGACGGGGGGACTGGCCTGACGGGGGACTGCTCGGGCGGGGGCCGTGCCCCCGCCGGAGGGTACCACTTCTTTGATGGCGCGGGTGGGGCGCTATCGTTCGTGCGGGAGCAAGGGTCTCCCTTAATCGATCTATAAGGGCACGCCCCTGGGGTCCGTAATAAGGAGCGAACTCTAAGCTGCTTCCGACCAGCCGTTTATGCCACTGTGAGAATGGGATATGACGACCGACGGTAGCTTTTGGATGAGAGAGGATTCTCCGGATGACGAGCGGGTCGGTGATGAGGGAGATCACCTTCCTCGCGCCGTGGCAGTGGGGGCAGACGAGAACGTCGACCTCGAAGGCCCAGCCCGACCGGCGGCGTGCGGGCTCGGGCAGGTTCGCCGAAACCGTTGAGCCTGGATCGACGACTACGCTGGGCCGAGCTCATGAAGCCTTGGGGTGGAGCTTCTACGCTGTGAATGCGGTGCCAACGCGAGGTCATCGCCTGCATCTTCGATCGCGCAGTTGCGCAGAAGATCCTGAAGCACCTGGGTCTGCCCGTGCTGTCCATTTATCCGGCCGACACTGATCTCCCCCATGTCGCACCGAATTGGATCGATCCGCCCAACCCTGCGGACACAACTCGGCCGTAATCGAACGAGGTTTGGAGGCGCTGGGAATCAAGCCGCGCGGCTGTAGTGCTTGAGGATCCCACCGAGGCGTTCATTGCAGCGGACCGGCCCCGTGGTCTGTTGCTCGACACGATGGATCGGCGCGATCTCGAGAGATTGATGCGGCCGTTCTTCGTGATAATGCTCGACTCAGGAAGCCACGGCCCGACGAAACGCTGGCTCGCCGAAGAAGACCATCTTGCGCAGACACTCGGACTTGATCGAAAGCACAAACCGCTCCGCGTACGCATTGCAGTTCGGAGCTTGGCCACAGGGATGCGTCGTGATTCCCGCGATATCGACTCGACGGGTCTTGAGATCGATGAAGAAGAGGACGTAGTACGTCCGAAGGTCGGTGGACCACTACAGTCACGACCCTCAAGCCATTGGAGTCGTGTGGGCTCTCGTTTTACCGACCCTAAGCCACAGAAGTTCCTTCCCAGTCACTTCCCGGGCTGCCCATATTGACGCGTACTCCGCCCCTTCGGCAAGAGATCCCGGTACTGAACCATCGCGCTCAGTGCGTGCTGCACGTAGTCGATGCGCACCTCACCGGCTCGTATGTTGAAGGAGCGGCTGAAGTTGGGGTGATCATCGGGGAGTTGTGCGATGGCGCGCGGCACCCCCCCGGCGTGCCGGCCGGTCTTGATCTGGGATCGCATCAGATAGTCGATGCCGGGATGAACGGCCTCCGCGATGCGCTCGCGGAGTCGTGTCGGCCCATCGGGGAGAAACGTCAGAGCCGCGAGGAGTCCCTCGAGCCGAGTCGCCGTAGGGGTCGTCCGCCCGTCCGCCATGAAGCCGCCGTGTCGGAGTCGATCCCCTGCTCCGGAGAAGCGTTCGCGCAGGATGCTCTCGCACAACCCGATTGCGTGCTCGATGAGCCGAGAGCGCCGAGCCGAGTTCACGTGCGGCAGCAGCCGAGCGGTCGCCAAGAGCGCCCAATGGTCCGCGGGGAGTCGAGTCTGACCCGCTCTCGTGCGGGCAAGGTACTCCATGGCTCGACCCGCACAGTCGAGCCACTGCGGGTCCCGATCGCGCTCATAGAGCATCACCAGGCCGAGACTCGCCTCGCCCGGGTAGTAGAGGGATTCCCAATCATCCTGGCGTCCCCCCTCCGACGGGATGAACTTCGAGGTGAAGTTACCTTCCGGGTGCTGCATCATCAGGAGGAACCGCCCGAGGCTTCGCAGATCTTTGATCGGCGTGGTTCCGGGCGCGATCTTCTCGACCGAAAGGAGGGCGACGAGACCGAGGCCCGTTCCTCCGAGTTTCGCCTGGACCGGTCCCTTGAATCCGCCAATTTCGGGGCGCGACCAGATCGCCTTCATCGTCTCCGAGTCTCCAACCGGCGCGCAGGAGCTCTCCATCAGGAATTCGGTCGCGCGGACGAGCGCTCGGTCAAGCTCGAGATGCGCAGTCTCGCCCCGCACCATCGCCAAGGAGTAGATCGCTCCCGCGTGCCGGAGCATGTTGTACTTCGCCTTCACCGAGACGGTCGGATCGGTGTTGATGCGGTAGACAAACTGGCCGCTCGGCTGGAGCTGTCTCTGCAGATAAGCGCTCGCCCGTGCGGTGTACGCCTCGAGCCGGGACGGAGCGAAGATCGCGGGCAGAGCCGCCGTCACGGGTGGGGACGGCGAGTTTCGCCGATGGAAGGTCGCTCCGAGGG
Organism: Planctomycetota bacterium; assembly: GCA_965662355.1. GTDB lineage: Bacteria > Planctomycetota > UBA1135 > UBA1135. The sequence continues at coordinate 9,873 of CBFIHP010000013.1, forward strand.
CAACGGTCAGGCCGAGGAGAGCGAGTGCGGTCACCGTGCGCAAGCGGGCGGCCATCTTCGTCTCGGAATTCGCGACGATCGGCCGTGGCTCCGCCGTCTCGCTGGAGGTCGGTCGTTCGACGGGGCACACGTGCCGACCCCGATGGTCCGCGCCCCACCGATACACATGCCGGCCGATCCACGGCAGCGGCGGGATGAAGAGAAGCATTCCGGGCAGGAAACTCATCGGACAACTCGCGAGGATCTCTCGCCAGGCGGCGAACCCAACTCGGGTCTCACCTCCCGGAGTGATGAGATGCATCTCCCGGCTCAGATCTTCGGGCGCCTTCCCGGGCAGCACCGCTCTCCCCTCCTCTGAGTGGAAATCTACCCAGCGGAGCCGGCGCAACCAGTCGAAGAAGCTCATCACCCGTCGCCCGCGCTGGCACAGACCGCAGGAGCCGTCGAAGAGAACGACGGTCGCGCTCGCGGCCGGCGTGAGGAACGCGATGTAGAGGGCGAACATCTGATAGCTGTAGGAATTGACGTTCATCGTCGCGTCGATCCCGATGTGGAGACACACCCCGGCGAAAATCGCCAAGCGCCGGGTCACCGGCCACAAAAGACAAACGGGCAGCGCCCCCTCGATGATCAGTGTGCCGACACTGAGGACCTGATGGGGTAGGAACGATTGGCTCCAGTCAACGAACGGTCCCTTCAGCGAGCCAGTCTCTTCGAAGATCTCCATGATGCTGCCCGTGGTCCAGCCGCTGTTGCTCTTCCACAGGAAGGTGAAGAAGTAGATCGCACAGACGAGCACCTGGATCAGTCGCAAGGGAAGCATCGAACCGAGAGCGTCTCGCGCTCGCGGATCACGCCGGGTCGCATCGAGACTGTAGTGCTGGCCGCAGCGGCAGAAGGCCAGGATCCAGAACACGATGCCGTACAGGAGCATGTGGTGATAAAAGTGCATCTGACTGAGGAAGAAAACGTACGTGAACAGCCCGGCGAGGACGGGTGCGACGATGCGAGTGAAGAGTCCGACGGTCAGAAGCACGGAGAGGAGCAGGAGTGCCTCCTCGATGCGACCCCACCAGAACTCGCTCGGAATCGGCAACCACTCGAGCAATGAATACGGCATCGACCAGGAGTCGAACATGTCGCGGATCGGGAAGACGCTACGTTTCGGGAAGCGCATCGTGATCGTGTCGAACCGGTAGAGCCCAGTCGCTCCCGTCATCCGAAGGAAGAACACGAACCCGAAGAAAATGCGCACTAGGCCGAGGGTCTGCCGAGATGCGGGGGCGCACCAGAAGCGATCCCACTCCATCGTGAGTCGGGCGAGCACGGAATCACTCATCGGTTCACCGCCTCACCGGACGAGTCACCCCACCGGATCACTTCGGACCGAGGTTCCGCGTGATCACGACGTCGCTTGTTGATCGCGTAGTGGAGTCGCGCCTCGATCGCGACCGCCCCCGGCGGGCGGTGCCCTTCGGCCCGATAGAGATACGAGAGATAGCTGCGAATCCAGCGTCGCACCGTCCCGATCCCGTAGCGGGTGTTCCGCGAACGCCAGTCGCTGTGGCGAAAAACCGACTGCCCTCGGCGCGGAGCGAGCGATCTCGCCTTGCCCTGCAGCTCGTCGCCAGGGACGTGCCTAGTTCGGCTCCCATCCTCGTGGACCCACGAGTATTCGATCATGTAGGCCATGTTGCGGCTGAACATCCCCCACCCGAATCGCGAGTCCGCGGTGACGAGAGAGCGGATGCCGCACGCGAGAAGGGCCACGACGAACAGCAGCACGACCAGATGCTGGCTCCAGTGGCCATAGTATCTCAATGACAATGAAGACTCGTTCATGTCGGAATCCACATTCGATTCAAGTGCACTCCGGCGCCGACGCCGATTCGAGCTCGGTATTCCACAACACACTATCTGCTAACAGAGCTTCTTCCTGGAGGAATTTCCCGAGGCTATGCGGGGCCGTCTTGCCGGAGTAACTCAACCACCTCTTCATGGCCTTGCTCGAGCAGCAGGGCAACCAGTTCGCATATGCCTTCGCTCGCGGCCCAGCGCAAACAGTTTCCCCGCCCCTCGTGTGCACGAGACGGTTTTGCGAAAATTCTCGGCGCCGATCGTGAGCGCATACTCGAGTGCGCTTCGGCCGTCGAGAACGCGCGATTCCGGGACCGGCTGCGGAGTGGCAACCTGCGGTCCCGGTAGCCGATCTCGACCTGAGCGCCGGACTGTAGAAAGGTTGCGGGATTGAGCGGGCGGTAACGTCAGCGGGCGTGGGCACGGCTTCAAGAAGTGCGGAAGGGCGTTATTTCTGTTTCGCCACCCCTGCGACCCCTTCTTGCTGCCCATGCACAGCGGTACAATGCTGCGCCACCTACCGAGCAGCGCTGTTGTACCTTTGGAGAGAATGGACGACCCTCCGAGTGATGTTCGCCATGACGCATCGGATCCGATAGACGTAGCTACCAGGATCACTTCAATGAACGATCTGAACACCACTCGTCGAAACTTTATCCAGGCCTCAGTTGGAACGGCAGCTGCTGTCACCTTGTCGGGTAACATGCCCAGGGCTGATGCGAAGGGGAATGGAATCGTGTCAAGAAAGGACGAGATACAAGTACATCACGAGTGGGGCGCGCTGAAGGAAGTTATCGTTGGCGTACCGAACCTTCGCCTTCCAACGAAGTTGGCGGAAGCTCCCAAGCGTTTTCTTCCCGAATCATCGATCGAATTCATAGAAGAGCACGCCGGTGAGGAGGTCAAAGTTTGCGCCCCAGATATATTTCAACTGTTTGTTGAACAGGTCAACGGCATCATTCAGATGCTCAAAGAGCGTGGGATCGTCGTGCATCAGGTCAAGAAGCACATTCCAGAGGAAGAAGCCTACTTGGCGGCAATGAATGACACCGTCATGCAGACGTACCCGCGGGATCCCGTGTTGGTGATCGGAAACAAGTTCATCGAAACCGCGATGTTCGAGCCAAACCGGAGAAAAGAACGATTCGCGATTCGGCGTACGGTTGGCGATCGACTGGCTAATAGCAATGCCCGCATCATTTCGATGCCTGAGCCCGCTCCGTTCCCCGCCGACGAGAACGGCAAGTATGGACCGGGACCATTCCTTGAAGGTGGCGACGTCATGCTCGTGGGCCGCGATATATATGTGGGCAAGACAGGCAACGCCTCCAATACCGCAGGAATTCGCTGGTTGCAGAACTGCCTGGGCAACGATTATCGAGTCCACGAGATTCCGTTAAGCGATCACTTCCTGCATCTCGATTGCGTGCTCGCCTTGCCACGTCCCGGTCTAGCAGTGATCTGTAGAGAGGCCTTTGTGAAAGGAGTCCCTGACTTTCTCAAGAATTGGAAACTCATCGAGGTTTCAGCCGAGGATGCGGAGCAGAAGATGGGCTGCAACGGCCTGGTCTTGGACGAGGACACCATGATCGTTGGTGATGATATGCCGGAATTGATTGAGTCTCTCCGGGCTGAGGGCACCGAAGTCCTGACCGCACGGATCGATGGTATTTACTGGCAGGGTGGCGGTTTCCGCTGCTGGCATCATCCGCTCGTTCGGGGCGTTGGTGCATGAAGTGAGCTGGGCCGGCCCGCGGCGTTGTTGCGTGGATCAAGATGGAGCCAGAACTCCCCCACCATCCCTGGTTTCACGTCCGAATCGCCTTCGATGCCGAGTCGATCGAAGATAGGTCGTGCTGTCCATTTATGCGGCCGTCGTAGCCAGAAGGCTCACGCTCTGCCTTCGGGGGGGAGTAACCGAACCAGGTTTGTCGCCGCACACGGCGTTGGTGCATGAATCGGGACGGGGCACCTCTGACCATCTCAATTCATGCTCCAACGCCGCGACAAGCCTCAAGGCTGTACAGACTCAATAAACAAATCGACGACTTGAATACCATTTGAACTCCAGGACATTGTTCGAAGGATCAAGGACAAAGAAGGTGTCATGACGTTCGGGCTTCTCGGGCCACCTCGTAGTGCGAGTTTGGAAGAAGCCATGCTTGGAGTGAGCGATTCGGTCATGTAGCAAGTCGAATTCTCGCTTGTGAATAAAAGTCATGCCGAAATGACGGGGGTACATCTTGGGGTTCTCGTCAATGGGCTCTGTCGTTAGATGACAAACGACCTGGTCCCCCATGAAATTAAGGGTAATTCGATCGTCGTATCGACGTGCTCGCGTTGCTCCCATTACATCTGTATAGAAGGCCTCCGCGAGATCCAAATCATGGGTTGGAATAGCCTGGTGAAAAACTCTCTCCTTTGGCAGTTCGTTCAAGAGGGCCATTTCGGAAAGTGCCATAGAAGGGGCGTCTTGATGATCCCGAGTGCGGCCGCGATCGAGCTCGATAGCTGGCGAATCATGATAGAACATGGGACGTTCCCAGGTTGTCATGTGGAGAGGCGGCGTTGTCTCGGGAAAACTAAGACTACGTCCTTGAATCAAGCGAATCGTATTATCGAAGAAATCTATCCCTGCGGCTTTCAGTAAGACGGTTGAACCTGAAAGACGACCATTGAGTTCCAAGCATACGAGGTCGTCGTCTGGGGTCACAAAAACCTGCAGCTGGTTCGCCCCGAAGAGCTCGATTTTTGCCGCGACCTTCTCGACCAAGGTTCGAAATCTGGGGTCATCGATGATGACTCCGCGGGAAATTCCTCGTCCGCTTCCCATTGCAAGTCGCTTTAGCGGCACGGCAGAACGCACTTCGCCATTCTCATCGCAGAAGAAATCGATGTTGATTTCAGTGCCATCGATAAACTCTTGGATCACAAACTCACTTTCCCGACCTGTTATCCCCAGGACGCCGCCCCCTATCGGCTAGAGGGCTACCCAAGGAGAAGGGTTGCCGATACGTGTGGTCGAGTACTTGAAACGCTTCGGAACGGCCTCGAATCCGGGGTTTTGGAGAAATGGCTGAGCGTGGTCACTAGCTGTGGGATACAGAGTCCCCGGCCTAGGAGTAGCGCACGTCTCAACAAAGGCGACAGGATCCGGGCAGACGCGTTCCGCCTTCGCTACCACGAAATGGACGAACAGGTCCTCGTCGCTAGCTTTGGGTCCAGCTTTCGCGTAGAGCTCAACCTACTGCCATTCTTGGAGAGTCTTTGCAGCGGACAAACCTTCGTCGTCCAAAGTTTGCTCGAACACCATGCGGGAGACTGCTGCGAAGAAACGATGCAGAGACTGCTCAGCGATCTCCATGCGACAGGCTCACTAGAGAGACTCGCCGAGCTATGAATCGCCAGAGGGTGCCTGCGTCGTATAGAATCGAAAGGCGACCTTCCGACCCCAAGAATGATCGATGACATCTTCGGAGTACCCGTCCTCGCAATACGTGGCAAGGGCCTTCCTCCAGAATGCGACTGCGCGATGGTGATTCGGGTAGGTGACGACCTCCCAAGCACCCCTGTGCTTCTCAAAACCCATCGTTGCTCCAAGCATGGACGCCTTCGTTCCTCGAAAGGCGTGCAGCATGAAGAACTCATGAACCACATACTCGGCGGGCGAACCCGTTGGAACATGCGGTTGGCCGGCAACCAGATTGAATCCAGCTGGAAGGCCATCCACATACACGATGTAGGGAAACAGAGAGTCTGGCGCTCTCCACCAAATGTCCAGTCTCGCGTTGTGTTGCTCTAGCGTGGAGACCTGCGGATCATCGGCAAGGATGCCATGACGGTTGGGAGACACCTTTTCGAACTCCGACACCTCATGTTGATAGAGAGGAAACAGATTCTTGAGAATGTGAGAGTCCGACTCTCGTGCAAGCTTTAGATCCACTATCACCGGGAAGTCCTTTGATCGTCTCCCCCTAGTTGGAAACCCAGGGAGCAAGATCTTGAACACGAAAGGCTATCTGGAGATCAGCTCAACCGCAAGGACGCCATGTAGTGCTCTCTAGGTTCCTATCCAAAATACCCGATCGTCGCCAATACAGAGGGCGTTGTTGCGTGAATCCCAATGAGGCCGGCACTCCCCCACCCGTCCCGATTTCAGGACACGATCGCCTTCGACACCGGCCTGCCCAACTCGAACATCCGGTTCAGTACGTTGCACTTTCCCGACCTGCCAGTTTTTCTCTGACATAGTTGAGGTCACAGTCATCGTCAACTTTCATGAAGAACTGTTTCGCCGTGCCTCTCAAATGAATATGCCGCGGTTTTACATATTGTGGCGAGCGCAAGGGTTCACCAATTGGATAGTCAGAAAGCGAGACGATTGGGGAATTGCGAAGCCCCAAACTATCAAAGAACGTAGCGGTCGCGATCTTGTCAGCGACAAGCTTGATAGCTTCTTCACCATTGAGCGCGACATCAAATGGAACGACCGATCGATTTCGTGAGAACAATGTCAGAGATGCATCATGGAGCGGAATACATACATCGAAGTTCTCTATCTCATGAACGCCCTTGACGGCGTCGAGGAAGGAAGGGTCCTCAAATTTCGGTAACAAGTAGCTTCGGTCCGCTACAAAATTGCCATAGGACCAGTCGTAGATGTCTGAAATGACTAGTTCAGAAACCTCTGGAACAGCCTTGAAGTTCAACAAGTGTTGGACCTTCCCACCCGCGCCGGGAATACAGACTTTCATGACTTCTCCGAAATTGGTCTTGATTCAGCAATCTCTAGTATACGATTTTCGCCTGGTCTGGCTGCAAAAGAAGGCGCGAACGTAACACCAAGAAACTTGAGCACACCGAAGAAAGGTCGAACCTTGCGCTTAGCCTGGCTGCTCGTTGGTTTCTTTGGTTGTGCCGTAGAGGATGTACGCCCCAACATCATCCTGGTGATCGCTGACGACCAAGACATCTCCAAACTCGGCTTTGTCGGTGGGTCTTCCGTCACTCCAACGATCGATCGGCTAGCGGAAACCGGTGTCGTTTTTTCGACTGCCTATACCACACCCCGGTGTCGCCCCACGCTCGCGGGCCTGTTGAGCGGGATGACTCCGATCCAGAACGGGATCTATACGAATGTGCAGGATGAGCAACTGATTCACGAAGCCCTGCTACCCCAGCTCCTGAGAGATGCTGGCTACGCGACCTATGCGGAGGGCAAGTTCTGGGAGGGAGATCCACGAAGCGCAGGCTTCGATTTCGGTCCGCTACGGGGAGCAGAAGACCGCTTTCTCAACGAGAACCAATTCGTACGAGAGAGTCAGGAGCAGCTATTTCACTTCCTGACGGATCATCGCGAGAAACCCTTCTTTGTTTGGTATGCGCCCCTGCTTCCTCACGCGCCCCTCAATCCGCCTGCGGACATTTTGGAGGAAGTTCGGGGACAGCGGCTGTTTGTTCCGCGCTCGGTTCCTCCGGAGCAACGCCGTGATTTTCAGCGTGATGAAATCCTCTTCACCGCCATGAACTCGTGGCTGGATAGGGGCGTTCAACTCCTCTTGGAGCAGCTGAAAGAAACGCAGCTGGACCACAACACGCTTATTGTTTTCTTGTCCGACAACGGCATGGTCAATGGACATGCGTCGAAGGGATCGCCCTTCGACAAGGCCATTCTGACGCCGCTCTTGTTTCATTGGAAGGACCAGCTCAAGCCTAAGAATCTCGACACGGCTCTGGCTTCTTACCTCGACGTCATGCCGACGCTCTTGGACTATGCCGGAGTGCCTACACCGAGCCACTGCCTCGGTCGGAGCTTACGTCCATGGTTGGAAGGCACAGCGGGAGAAACCGGGCCCTCGAAACTGTTTGGCGCGAGCTACACCTGGGCGGATGCAGGTACCGACGCTGCCGATGCGGCCTATGCCATCTATGCACGCTCCCGGGAATGGAAGTACATTCGATGGTTGCGGGATGTACGCGAAGAGGACAATGATGCTGTTTTTCACATCACCCATGACTATGCCGATTTCCCAGAGCGCAGCGAGGGAAGTGAAGGGCTCTATCACCTAGCGAAGGATCCCCACGAAAGACGCAACCTGGCAAACTTGGCGGCTCACAAAGAGGTTCTCGAGGAATTTCGGCGCGATACTCGTCGCTGGTGGGACGCGCAAGTTCGGGGCTCCGAAGAGAATTGACCCGTCCTTCGATGGAGATTCAAACGGCTAGCGAGAGCGGTAAGCACCGAAATCTTCACGTACTTCTAGCTGCGCTTCTTTCCATCGGACTATCCGCAACTGCGTATCTTGGATGGGGCGATGTCGGCATCGATATCTCGGATGAAGGGTATCTCTGGTATGGGGTCCAGCGCACCGTGGAAGGGGAAATCCCCCTGCGTGATTTTCAATCCTACGATCCGGGGCGCTATTACTGGTGTGCCTTGCTTTCGCCGATCTTTGGTACCGGCATACTGGGTGTACGCGCATCGGCATATACCTTCCAGGCCCTCGGGATGTTTGCTGCGCTTCTCGTCGCATCTCGATTCGTAACGAAATCAAGTTGGCTGGCGGCGATCGCTCCCATCGTTTTTGTCTGGATGATTCCCAGGCATAAGTTGTTTGATTCAGCGACTTCGCTCTTGGCCTTGTATGCCGCCGTCCGGTTGGTGGAAGCGCCCCGTACCCGAAACTACCTCTACGGGGGGATAGTGGTTGGCGTGGCAGGTTTCATCGGACGCAATCACCTCCTTTATTGTGTTCTGGGATTCGTGACCATCATTCTTTTCCTCGCATGGAAGGAGCAAACGGGAATACGTGAACTGGTGTCGCGATTCGGCGTGTGGATCGGCGGGTGCGCCATCGGTTATTCCCCGATGCTGCTTCTGTTCTTATGCGTGCCGGGTTTTGCGCAAAGTGTCATCAAGTGGACCTTGATCCAGTTCAAGACAGGCACGAATATCCCCAAGCCCTACCCCTGGCCGTGGCGTGTTGATTGGAACGCAAAGGACGCGTTTGACCTTGCTTGCACGTTGGGGGAATCCGTCGCTTTCTTGCTACCACCAATCATGGTTGCCATAGGGCTTTTCGTTTGTTGGCGAACATCGAAAAGCCAGCTGAGCGATCGTGCCCCGCTCATCGCAGGAACGCTTCTCGGCATGTTTTATTTGCACCATGTTGCAGAGCGCTCAGCGCTCAATCACTTGGGCCAGAGCATTCACCCGCTCCTCATGGCCTCGATCTCCCTACCGTTCATCCTTCCGCACCGACGTGGACCGCTGATGCGTTCTGCGGCGGCATCGGCTCTGGGGCTGGTGAGCTTGTTTGCGACCATCGACTCCCATCATCCACTCTCGCAGCTACGGCCAAGAAAGAACGCCAAAGAGCTGGTTCCTTGTGAGGTCAGAGAGGATGTCCTACGGGTCGACCCGACCATAGCGATGTATTTCGAGGGACTCGGCCTGATGTCACGTCTCCGTGTCGGTCCAGAACAAGAGATGTTCATGGGGCCCTACGTGCCGACTCTCTATGCCCTTTTGGATCGCAAGTCGCCCATATGGAATTTGTACATGTCCAGAAACCGTAGTTGCGAAGCAGGTCGATGGGTGGCGAGCAAGCGACGCGGCATCTCGGGTATGCGATCTACTGCGCCGCCACGTTGAAGAAGACCTGGTTGTGCGAGCCTGAGTTGGCCGTCACCACGTCGAGGAAGCCGTCACCATTCACATCCGCGAGAGCGATGTCGTACGTATACGCTTCCGGCCCGAACTCCAGCCTCTGAAAAGACCTTCCATCCCCATTGTTGAAGTAGGCCACGCTTCTCGACTCGTGATCGCCAACCACGATGTCCATGTCACCGTCATTGTCCAGGTCCCCAACCGCGACCGCATAGCTGCGCCCATCTCCTCCAAAACCAACGGAGTCTTTGAAGGTCAGCGTGGACCCATCAAAGTGCACCTGATTCGGTTTACCGATGCTGACCGTGACGATGTCCATCCAACCGTCGCCGTCCATGTCCGCCAGGGCGACGTCGTGGGTTTCGTCCTTGGCCCGTCCGAAGGTCAGGGGCTCGTCGAACTCACCTTCCAAGCCGAAGTGGATGGTGTTGCGACCCCGGTCGCGATCCACAAAGACCAGGTCCGCGAACTCATCCCCGTTCAAATCCCCAGCCACGGCGGCCCCGATGGAGTCAGCGCTGTCGCCGATCGCGCCGTGCTTCACTAGGTTGCCCTTACCGTCATTTGTGAAGAGCGAGTCGGGCCCTTGGCGAGTCAGCTCACATACATCGGCACTGCCGTCGCCGTTGATGTCGAGCAGCACCAGATCGCGCACGCCCGCACGGTTGTCGCCAAAGCTAGAGCCGAGGGTGAAGGCTCCAGCGCCATCGTTGAGGTAGACCCAGTTCTCCAGTGACTCATTCCCGACCAAGAGGTCCAGGTCCTGATCCCCATCCATGTCGGCCAGGACCACCATGTAGGTCGTGTCCTGGATCTCGCTCAACATCCTTGAGCTTGTGAACCGTCCACGCCCGTTGTTGATGAACACTTGGTTCGCCTCGGGCCAATGCCGTCCATTGCCGAACACGATGTCTACGTCGCCGTCACCATCTATGTCGCCGGTCGTCACGGAGGACGTCCGATCTTGCCCTGTGCCAAGCCAGGTGCGATCGCTGCCCTTGAAGTCCCTGGGAGTCTTCTCTTGGAGTGCTCGGCGACTCATGTTCAGAGCAGCTAGCCCCTCGCTCTCGTCATAGGAAGTCCAATCCCCCTCGATGTTGCCCCCGCTGATTGCACCGGAGAAAGTTCCCTGACGCGGCAAGCTGAAGTGAAGCTCGGATTCAGTCACGACCACATCCGACATGGCAAGAACGGCTCCCACTTCGGCGGGACCCATGAAGCCTTGCAGCTTGCCGTTAGCGGACAAGGCGAAGCGCCATACGACCTTTTGACCCTCTTCGCCATCGCTTTCGAAGGCCCCGTCCCAGTTGCCAACAAGCTGAGCGGCGTCATTGTCCTCGTTCTCCTGGACGGGAGACGAGGCATCAAGCAGGGCAAGGGGCAGGCACAATAGGAGCGCGGAAGTGGGGAAGTTCATCGACGTGGGGGGAGTTCGACGGGCCCGTTGTATGGCCCGAGTGCTGATAGGGACCTGCCAAATCGTCCATCGATTGGCACCCCCGCTGCGGGACGCTCATCCATGTATTTCTAGTATTGAACACACAGTGAAATTTGGTTGGCGGTTGTCGCTGCGCCAGCTTGCAACGACTCAATCCCCAGCTACAGGGACGAGCGCAGCACCCAATAGAGGGCCTTGATCTTCTGTTCGGGTCTCGCGGCGAGTGGCGTTGTTGCACCGTTCAAAATGGAGCCAGACCTCCCCCACCATCCCCAGTCTCACGTCTTGATCGCCTTCGAAACCGGCCGGCCAAGTTCGAACATCCGGTTCAGGGCGTTGCAGGCGAGTAACGCCTCAGCTCTCTGCGACTTCGGATGACGAGCCCGTAGCGGTAGTAGGCTCCTCGCCTACCGACTTCTGTTTTGCGCATGTAGTCGCGATACCGCTCCTCGAGCCCGTCCGGTCAGCGGAAGCGAAGAGCCTCCTCGGGGTCGTAGCCCTCGAGGTGCGCGCGGTCCTTCTCCTAGCGCTGCGCGGGCTTCTGGAGCACGACGCGCGTGATCGTCAGCGAGTGGGGCGGCAGCTCGGCGACGCCTTCGCGGAACGTGAGCTTGATCTTCTTGGGGGTCACCCGGTCTGGCTCCTCGATGTCGTTGTAGGCGTCGGGAGAATCTGCGGTGAGGACCGTAGCGGCGAAGGTGCCGTCGAGGAGGCTGCCGCCCATTTCGACGCTGCAGGGGACGCTCTTCGACGGGTGACGGTTGACCAGCGCGATGGCCCAGCGGTCGCCCGATTCGTTGGCGGTCGCGATGGCGTCCACCACTGGGACGCTGCGATCGCCGTGACGCAGGCTCGGCGCTCTGCGTTCGAGCCGACCTACGAAAGGTTCCAGCTCGTTGGCATACATCGCCAGCGTGTGGAAGTGTGTGCGCCGCACGACGCCCCTTGGATGCACGAAGAGCGGTCCGCGCGTGTTCACGATCGGGGCGATGTTGGCCATGCCGACGTCTTCGGCGTGCCGCAGGCAAGCGTTCAGGAACGAGGCGGTGAACAGCGCGTCGGCCATCGTGTACTGGGACGCGATGTCGTTCAGTTCGCGCGCCTTGATCAGCGCTTTGACCTCGGGATCAGCGTAGTCCTGGACGCTCTTGCGCGGGAACCCGGGGTGGTGCCAGCCCCGCAGGCTCCACTCGTCGAACGCGATCTTGATCCGCCCCCGGTACCCCGACTCCTCCAGCACGTCGACGAACCCGGCGATCTGCGCCTCGGGTTGCTCGGAATAGGTGATGCAAGTCAGGTAGTCGGGCGTCTCTTGCTTCTGCCAGAGCGCCAGCCAGTACGCGTGGATCGAGATGTAGTCGAGGTAGGGCCCGGCTGTCTCCAAGAGGGGCAGCGACCATTCTCGCGAGGGGAGGGCGGCGGCGGACAGTTGGATCGTCGGATCCACGGCCTTCATCGCCTTGGCCGCCTCCAGGACGAACGGCGCCCATGTCTCGATGGGCTTGTAGCCAATCTCGTGGCGCCCCCAGTTCTCGTTGCCGATGCTCCAGATCTGGACGTTGAGCGGCTCGGGGTGGCCGTTGTCCGCGCGCATCTCTGCGTACTTGCCCGTCGCGCCGTTGCAGTATTCGACCCAGCCCCGCATCTCCTCGATGGTGCCGTTGCCCGCGTTGTTGCAGACGTAGGGCTGCCAGCCGACCCGCCGGCAGAGCGCGACGAACTCATCCGTACCGAAGCTGTTGGGCTCGAGCACGCCCCAAGCCATGTCGTGTGTCGGCTCGCGCTCCAGGCCTACGCCGGCCTCCCAGTGGTAGCCGCTCACGTAGCAGCCGCCGGGCCAGCGCACGATGGGAGTCTTCAGCTCCTGCAGCGCGGCGATGACGTCCTCGCGGAATCCGTCCTCGTCGGCGAGGGGCGATCCCGGCTCAAAGACGCCGCCGTAGACCTGTCGACCGAAGTGCTCGAGGAAGCCGCCGAAGATCATCCGGCTGTACTTGCGGGTCGGGGCTTTGGTGTCGATCGAGATCGTGGCGTGTGTCGCGTCCGGCGGGATGTCGGCTGCGTCCGCTGGCTCCAGACCCAGGTCGTCGTAGCAGGCCTGGCCGGTGGATGAACCCCAGCCACCGAACAGGCAGTTGATCTGCAGCTCCGTCGCCTCGGCCCGGAAGACGGTGGACACCAGCGTCCAGTCCTGGGTCCCCGACACCGCCTGCGTCCGGACCGCCTGCATGTTCTGGATGTTCAGCAGCGCGCCCACGGCGCCGCGGACAGCCTGCGTCTTGATCCACCCCGAGAGCCGATACCAGGCGTGGCGTTCGACCTTCACCGTCGTCGTCCACGCGGCGTCCGCGCCCTTCGCGGAGCCGATCGAGACGCAGCGTTCGCCGGTCCGGCCGGGCGACTCGATCGTCCAGCGGGTGTCGCCCTGCCCGTTCCAGACTTTTGAACTCCAGCCTCGAGCGCCCTCGGCCGTCGTCTCCTCGAAGGACGGGTTCGGCAGGAGGTTCTCGTCCAGCGCCCTGGCTGTCGGCGGTCCCTGCCTCCCTGCGGCGCAGCAAAAAAAACTGATCAGCGCGACCGAGCCGAGGACCATCGGCACGAGATCGCACACGGCGGCGAGTTGGAGCGGGCGGCAGGTATTGGGTGGGAACACGGTTCTGGACACGATACCAAGGCCGCTCCTCTGTCCACAGAGCAACGCAGGATCCCCTCCCCCCTATCGAGCCCGATTCCGCTAGGACGGCAAGTCGGCCGTGGTGGTCGGCGCAATCATCAAAAGGACACACGAAATGCAGCACGAACAAGACGACCGCGAACTCACGGACGAGGAACTGGACCAGGTCGCCGGAGGGTTGGCTCTGGCGTGGAACAGGTCGTTGCGCCGGGAGGTCTGATCCCAGCGTTTTCACTACTCAGCTTGACGAGGGTCGCGGTGGTGACGCCGCGGCCCTCTTTCATTGGGTGAGAAGTGAGAGCAGGATCCCGGCGGGGGGATCGTGTAGCGAGGTCGATCCTGGGCCGACTAGCGAACCACCGTTCCGCCGGGACTGGGCGGGCCAACCATACGCTGCAGCCGTGGCTGGAACTCGAAGGCCCCCATGTCGATGATGGGCGCGGTGCCGACTCCCGTGTCCTGCGTCGCCAGGTCATCGCGATACCGCGGGCGGCCGGCGAGATCCGTCAAGACTCCCGCGCCGACGGCTCCGTTATCGGCTGCGTCGATCGCCGGTGAGTTGGGGAGAAGTCGATAGTCGCCTGCCTGTGCGTTCCGAAAGAGCGGATCGAGGTCGATGTCAGTGAGCGCGTCATGCCTCCATCATCCAGCATCCCGGGGGATATGGGTGCGGCGACCCCGCTAGGGCCGAGCGGGTGACGAGAACTCGAACGCCAAACTACAGAATGTCGGCGTGCCCAACTCGGATGCCGGACGGAGAGATGGTCGGATGAACGGGACGTGCGTTTAGGGCGGAGCCTCGGGCTCAATCCGAGTAGTGCAACAAGGCATGCCGGCCGAGTAGTGCAACAAGGCATGCCGGCGCCTGCACCGCGTCCGGCGCCACCGTGACTTCCCGTCTATGTGAGCCGCTTGGGATCCTTGTCCTTCTTCTTCTTGTCCTTGATCTTCTGCTTTTCGTTCTTCTGGTCCTTGACCTTCTTCTTGTCCTTCTTTCCGCCCTTGTCGCCCATGAGGAATACTCCTTTGTACGGTTCCGTCTCCGGTTGGCTCGGCAGCCGAGTTACCAACGCGGACATTATGCACTCTCGGTGACGAGTTCTCCCGTGCTATCGCCGCCGACATTCTGGACTTTTCGCGACGAGTTCTCGTCAGTCGTAGGGTGCAGATACTCAGCCGAAGCCTAAGTCACGGCATCACACAGCCTTGAAGCTTGAACACGTCGCACAGTAGCGCCGAACGCCTAGAGAAGTCCATCACACGGACCTCAGCCTCGCGGACCAACGTCCCCCCACCGCCCGGCTACGACAACCAGAGACACGACCTTGAGAAGGCGATCCGAGTGGGTCGCCTTCTTTCGTTATGTGGGGGGTGGAAAACGGCGTGCGGAAAACATCGAGAAATCCCTCCCCCCTACCGAGCCCGATTCCGCTAGAGGCGCAAGTCGGCCGTGGTGGTCGGCACGAACCATCAATCTGTAACGAATACGGGGATCGCAAGCTCGATTTGGGGCCTGCTACGAAGCGCGATTCCGAGGTATCCTCCGGGCTCCCACAACGCCTTCCCAGGAGCATCCGATGCGTCTATCCGTTCCGCTCGCCCTCCTCGCCCTTCTTGGTCATTCCTCTGCCAACGAGGTGCATGTCGTTGCTCCCAGCCCGGGGCCGGGTATCGATTTCACTACGATCACCGCGGCTGTCGCCGCCGCAAACGACGGGGACATCGTGCTCGTCAAGCCCGGGACGTACAACTTCACGACCACGGTGGCGACCGTGGAGGCCAAGTCACTCACGCTCGTAGCCGACGGCAGTGTCGTCCCCCACGGAATCGTGGAGGTCCAGAACCTCGGCGCTGGCGACGTCTTTTCGATCCGGGGCTTCTCGTCCATCGACGACCTGGCGATCGAAGCGAATCAAGTCGATGGAGTTCTATGGAGCGAAGACAACATCCTCGGCAACTCCTCCTCGATCTGTACGTTCACCGGCGTCGCCCGGCTCAATCTTCTGCGCACGCGGTTCTTGGCCGGAGCGACGTCTGTCGCCAATTCGAACCTGGCGACCTACGACTCGATCTTCGAAGGTCGGACGAGGGGACACCCGGGATTCATCTACGACACGGCTCTGTTCCTGGACGGCGGCCATCTGTTTGCTTCCGGAACGCGCCTCGCCTCGGTGGACTTATTCGGAAGCATCCCGGACATCTTCGCGACCAACAACCCGGCAGTCGATCTCCTCGACGTCGATGCTGACCACTTGCCCGCGCACACGATCCTGCCCGGCATCGCGCGCTCGTACGAAGCCTCTGCGACAGTCCGCGAAGGAGAAACCCTGACGCTCGAGGCCCAGGGCAACCCCGGTGACTTCGTCTTCGCCTTCGTCGGCACTCAGCCCAATCAACTCATCCTCCCGGCCAACAGCGGCGCCCTCTTGATCTCCCCCACGCTCCCGCCGGTCTTTCTCGGTGCCATTCCGCCTTCGGGTCTCCTGGAGAGTTCCGTGACGATGCCCTACATGCCCCCCGGCGTGGAGGGTCGTGTCTACTACTCGCAGGCGGTGTTCTACGAAGTCGTCGGAGGCACAGCGATCCTGGGTCCCGGATCGATGGTTACGTTGCTGGACGAGAGCCTGTAGACCACTACAGAGCCCCTGCCGCAGGACCGGCCCTTCAATACCTGGCCTAGCCTGCATGTGGCGTGGACATGCTTGGCTACTCTCATGGTAGCCCGCTGGCTTCGGAGGCGGCGCTGGAAAGTTCTGCAGCACGCTTACGGTCAAGCAGCACTTCATCTGGGACGCCATCACCGGCGCGCTGCTCGCCCTGATCTACTGGCAGTGGAAGCTGCGGAGACCAGTAATCGACCAACCTGCTACCAGCGCGAACATTCGGCACGGAGAGTGACGAGTTCTCGCCACCTCAGCTGCGGAATGGCGAGACCGCAATTCCGGTTCTTCGATCCCGCGAGAAACCACTCTGCGCCCGACAGAGGACAGAGGACTTCGGAGAACACTATTGGACAGGTCGTTTTGACAAAGGGATTTGCGACCACTCTTAATTCACCGGGGCCACACCGGGCCATCACCGGCCCTCCGAACCCAGTCGCCGGCTCGCCTCCCGCTCGAGCACAGCACGCAGGGTCGCCTCGATCCCGGGGGTTGGCGGCCGAGCCTGGGCGCGCGCGTGCGCGGCCGCGGCATCGACCTGCGAGCCGAGCCCGTGGTGTGTCAGCGCCAGGACGAGCTCGCAAATCGCCGGGTCGGCCCCGGCGTCACGCGCCGTCGCAGCGGCTTCGATGCCCTCGTCATACGCTCCCGCGAGGACACGTCCCGCCGCCCAAGCTCCGGCGAGCGGAGGATCATCGGGAGCCGCCCGGCGACCCCGCCGCCAACTCGCCACTGCCGCGTCGAGCTTGGCGTCGAGAAGCTGCATCGCACCGCGATAGGTGTAGGCATCCGCGCGCGCGGGATCGATGCGGTTTACCCAACCGTAGGCCTCCGCTGCGGGACCGTACCTGCCCTGATTGGCCAGGAGGTGGCCGATGTTGAGATACGCATCGGCGTGGAGCGGACGAAGGCGGACCGCTCCCTGGAAAGCCTCCATCGCGAGAGCCCTCTGGCCGAGCTGATGGCGGGCCAGGCCGAGACCGAAGAGCGTCTCGGGGTCGTCGGGGTCGAGCTCGCGGGCCCGCTCCAGCGTGGTGAGGGCGTTGCTCGGGTCGCCGGCCCTGAGCAAGGCGCGCCCGATCGTTCTGTGAGCCAGGGCCAGCTCGGGTTGGAGCTCGATCACGCGACGGAAGTTCTTCACGGCGATGCCGAAGGCGCCGGCGTTCCACTGACCGCTAGCGAGGTGCACGAGGGCGTCGACATCCTCCGCGTCGCCGACGGCGATGGCTTCACTCAGCCTATCGATCGCCGCCACGTCGCCCCTTGCTGCACCGGAGACGGCGCAGAGAACGTCGGCGTCCCGTTCGTCGAGCTCGGCGCTTGGATGCAAAGAGGGGGTTCCGTGCTTCCTCGATCGCATGCGCGGTTGCCTGGCGGTGAGATCTCCCGCCGGCGGCGTTCGGCGGATGAGATGATCGGTCATGACGACCTCGATCACGTCGAGCGTTCGCCGCTGAGGCATGTGACAGCTGACGCAGTCCAGGGGGTCGACCGAGTCTGACGCCGACTGCATGTCGGAGACGTCGCATTGCTCGAGCTGGTGACAGGTGAGGCAGGCGTTGCGGTAATGGGCCGCTCTTTCTGCAGGCGCCAGTTTCACGTGCGGGTCGTGGCACGTCAGACAGGTGAGGGCGCCGCCGCTCTTCTCGAAGCACGTGCTCTTGAAGAACCGGTAGGGATGGTGGTTGATCTGGAATAGGTCGTCGGTCCCATCATGTTCGACGTGGGCTATGTAGTCGCTCAACGGTTGCTGTGGCCGGTAGCTGTAGTCGGCCCGCCCCAGACGTCGGACTATGCTCATCATCGAGCTGTCGGGCTGTAGATGACACTGCATGCACACGTCCGCTCGGCGCTCCGGCTCGAGCCTGCCGGCGTTGAAAACGGAGGCTGCGATCGCCTCGAGGGTCGAGCTCGGTTCGTTGGCCACGGCGACGTGCCCGGCGCCCGGGCCGTGGCAGCGCTGGCACCCCAGCCCCTGTGGCATTTCCCTCGGAAAGCGGTGCGGCTGGCCCAGACGATCGCTGCCGACGGGTACCTCGGGGTAGCCGTTGTGACAGAACATGCAGTCGCGGGTCGTTTGCCGCAGGAAGCCGCTGTGATCGGCGCGCTCATAGCCGGGCGGCATCTTCCACACGCCCTCAACGGGGTACCAGGCGAGTGGGGCCTGGTAAAGCTCGTCGTTGGGCGTGCGGTAGAAGTAGGTCCGGCCCTTGTGACCGGAGCCGATGATGGAGTCGATCGGACGGCTGAGCTCATTGTACCGCGTCCCGTCCCCGTCGACCTGATAACGCGTGATCTCGTAGGTGCCGTCCGCGTACGTCATCTCGTAGTGGCGGTTCGACGGCTCGTGGTAGTAGTGAGCGTCGCTGAAGTCTTCGACGAGCGAATCCGGTCCCGCTTTCCAGAACGCGCGGGCCATGCCCACGGTGCGGTAGCTCTCGAAGATCTTCGGATGGCACCTCTCGCACGTTTTGTCCGGTACGTATCCTGGAGCCGCCCCACGTGTGACGGGGATGTCCCGGCCGCCGACTCGCAGCCCGTCGGTGAAGCGCGTACGCAGAGCTTCGTCCTCGATCTCATAGACCGCTTGCGTGGCGGACGCTGGCGAGTCCGTCGATTCACCGCTGCACCCGGCCAGGCTCACGGTGACCACCGTGGCCATCCAAACTCGCCAGGTGTTTATTGCGGGCTCCTCATCACGGCTCGACAGGGACGTCTACGTGCGCGAGTATAACCCACGCTCGTGTCGATTGGTGGCGAATCGACTCCCCCTTCGGCGAAGGGCCCGACGAGTCTCTAGCAGAAGCCGCTGGGGGGTCACACTGTAAAGCCATTGGACCTTTGAGACCGCTACTACAACGGTCCTCGCCTCCACGGCCCAGTGATCGCGAAAGTGATCCCCGGACTCCAGATGTTCACAAAGAGCCATTCACCACTAGGATCGAAGCAAGCGCCCGCCCATTCCTTGTTTCGATAGCTCACCCCGTTCAGCTCGACATCGTTCTCAGCGAAAACAGAAAGCTCGCCCGTCGAACCAGCAGCCCTCGAGCCGTCGGAATCGGGCGCCACCGAGTGCGTGTCCTTGAACGAAAGGCCCGGAAGCGGAGGTCGTTTGGCCATCGATGGACCCGAAGGGTCCCACGCCGTCTTGGAAATCCATCTGCCGAACGCGAGGTCATCGCCTGCATCTTCGATCGCGTCAACGAGTTGGCGTTCGGCTGAGTTTCCGCACCCTTCAGGCGTGTCATCGCAGGGGGTCGGAGGCGTCCTCACAGTAGAGCCGGGCGCGCTCGTGCCACTCGTGGTCGACGTCCCGCATCAGCAGGGCACAGTCGAACGCGGTCGAGCCCTCGGGGAACAGGCGTCGGTCGGAGAAGTAGCTGGATTCGACCCGCTCGATGTCCAGCGGGGTAACCGACCACCGGTCGACCTTGAGCTCGAGGGCGTCGTAGACCCCCCTGCGCAAAGTCGCGGAGTAGCCAAGAGAACCACGCTCGAAAAAAGCCGAGGCCGCCTCGAGAGAGGCGAAGGCGGAGCCTGCCGGCAGCTCGTCGGCCACCCGGCCCTCCACGAGCACGCGGGTATTTCCGTCGTCCGAGTCTAGGGCGACCGAATAGAAGTCCTTTTCTTCCCGCACGTCGAAACGCGAGTGGTGATGCACACCCGCGAAAAGGCGGCCTCCCAGGAGCGAGCTGAGCCGCGAAGAACTGTCGCGGCGGGGAATGTAGACTCCCTCGCGCACACCCTCCTCGGTGTCCCACTCGACAGCGAGCCGGTGGGCGGCGTTCTCAGAGGACAACCCGAACACCGGAGGGAAGTGACGTGGCCGGAGGTCCTTGAGCCGGATCATGCAGATGCCGCCGATGGCGTGGCCGCCTACGGTCTTGGGCCGGAAAGGCGCGGGCAACACGGCGCCCAGGACCTCCGGATCAATCCGGAAGTTGGTTAGGATGCGCCGGTCGATGACGCCTCGCATGAGCGGGATCTTCAGAGTTGCTCCTCCGCAAGCACGAGACTAAGTGGACCTGGAAAGAACGACGACATACCGCCTCGCGGTCGGTCGCTGCCGCTCGGCGCGGGACGAGTCGCCTTCGAGAGCTTATAGGCCGAATCACCCCCCTCCTCTTTATAGGCGGCCCGTCCGTGCGGTGCAACCGGTTGGCGGTAGGCGGAGAGAGAGTCGGTGGCCCTCCTTGCCGATCCACGTCGGTGCGACGAGCCGACGGCGGAGACCATGACTGTTTCGGCTCACTGCGCGCCCTTCTCCCGCACCGCCCCCCCACCGATCACTGGCATCTCCTCGACCGCATCCCGCAGATCCTCGACATCGAACGCGACGTACGCCGCCGCAAGTGAGCCGCGCGGCCCTTGCTGCTTGAGGGCGCTGTTGCCTGGATGCCCACCGCCCCACTTGCATGATGGGATGCCGCAAGGCCATCCCTCGGCATGGCCCTGAACCATCCGTTCCATACACTCATGCCTCGCCGACACACGCCAACCGAGGGTTCCTCCCATGAAGATGTCCTTCCGCATACCTCCGCACTGCGAGGCCGTTCCCGATGAAGAGCCTTTCGTGCCGGCTCGGCACCTGGCTCTCGAGGAGCCGACACGCAAGTGGAGTCTCACCGATTTCGGTTATCCGGAGAGCTTCGCGGAGGAGGCCCCGTTCCCCTTGGCCGTGACCGACGCTTTCCGCATGCTGACCCCGGAAGGTGTCGATGCCTTGAGCCAGTCCGTCGCGGCCCTCGTCAAGCACCGCCGCTCGAACGAGCGGATCGCGAACTACGTGCGCGGGTCCCTCTACCACTCGAATTTCGTGCGGGACCTCTGCTTGAGCGAGGACGTGAACACCTTCATGTCAGAACTCGCCGGAAGACCTCTGCTCCCTCATCCCATGGCTCTCTACCAGGGCCACATCAACCTCCTGCCTGAAGAACAGGGGAAGGACGTCGATCAATGGCACACGGACACGGTCGCCCTGGACTACGTGCTCCTCTTGACCGACCCAGAAGAGTTCGACGGGGGCTACTTCGAGTACTTCCAGAGGCCACGGGGAAGCGCGATCCGAGCGCTCATTCGGGAAGAAGGCGAGGATGACATCGTCAAGGTGGACTTTCCCGCTGCAGGCTACGCCGTCCTGCAGCAGGGGAACCTGGTGGTGCACCGAGCGAGCCGCGTGACCGGCGGTACCGAGCGGACCACCTTGGTGCAGAGCTTCATCCCGGATGATCCTGGCTTCCTGGACGTGTCGCACTTGCAAGACTGCAAGCCCGTCGATCCGCACGACATCCTCTACAGTGAGTGGGCCCGCTACAAGGCCTTCCTCTCAGGGAGGCGGCTTCAGCAGCTCATGGAGGATCTTCCCTACAAGGACGACCCCACGATGATCTGCAACGAACTCCGCCGTGCCATCAGAGACGTGGAAGAAGCGATCCTCGAGATCTCAGATCCGACGGACGCCCGCCTCATCCACTTCGGCCAGGATGCGCTGACGGATCCCACGCGCTGATTCGCCGTTGGGTTCGCGCGTCAAGAGCGGCTGAGCGAGTTGAACACCTAACTATAGCCGGAGCCCTTCGGGAGGGCGTTGGTGCATGAATAGAGATGGGCAGGCCTCTTTTCGTCTCGATCGGGCCCTGAGCCACTGAGAAGGGGCATCAGAAGTGCCCCGTCCAGGTTCATGCACCAACGCCACCCGACGTCGGGTGCCGGAACGAACTAGGACTCCCGAAGGAGACACCGGAGCTGTTAAGGTAGTGTAAGGTAAAGTTGCTATGAGACCCTCGATCCCATCCGCCCTGCTCCTCGGTCTGCTCTCCTCCTTGACTCCGGCCCGAACCCAGTCGCAGGACCGCCTCGAAGACGCGCTCGACCTGCTCGAATCTCGCTCCGAGACGAAAGTCCGCGAGGGTGCTGACGTCTGCGTCTCGCTCAATTCGAAGGAGTCGGCCCTGGCCCTGCTCGAGGTCCTCCGCCTGAACTACGACCGTGCGTTGCATCGCTCCCACTACCGCGATGTGGTGTGGGTGGCCTTGCGCGGGATCACCGATCCCTATGCCCAGCTCGAGGTCGAGGAGGAGCTGCGCACGAACAAGAAGGCTCCCTTCGTACGCCAGTGGTGCGCCGAGCTGCTCGGGCTCTACGGCGACACGCGCTTCGGCAAGACCCTGAGGAAAGCCCTCAACGACAGGGAGGACGACGTTCGCGCCGCGGCGGCTCGGGCTCTCGGACGCATTCGCGACAAGTCCGCTCTGAAGGCCCTCGCAAAGACGGCCAAGTCCAAGAATCCTCGGGTTCGTGGCAACTCCATCGAAGCTCTCGTACTCACCGATCCGCTGGGACAGGAGAAACGCTACCTCAAGGGGCTGAAGGACAAGGACGGGGGCGTGCGCTGCATGCTCTACGGGATCGTCGGCGAAGCCGTTCCCGGTCGGGCCGAGGAGCTGACTGCCCAAGCACTCGAGGACAAGGACTGGCGCGTGCGCTACCAAGGCGCCGAGAACCTCGAGACGATCAAGACCAAGAGCGCCATCGACGCACTCGTCGCCACGACCGAGGACGGCCGTCCCGTCGTCGGCAAACGGGCGGTCGCCTCCCTCCAGAGACTCACGGGCGAGGGCTTCAGCGTGGCCGAACAGTGGAAGCGCTGGTGGACGGACCAGCGCGAGGGCTACCACTTCCCCGACGGCCCTAAGAAGCCCGACAAGCGGGACCCCAATCGCACGGTGGCGACCTTCAACAACATCGTGCTCGACAGCGACCACGTGGCCTTCCTCATGGACAAGTCCAAGGCCATGGGCGCCGAGCTCGAGTCCCAGAACATCCCCAAGGACGAGGCCGCCCACAACGAGCTCGCCCGCGTCCTCAACTCGATGCAGGGGCGCATGACCTTCAACGTCTTCTGCTACGAGCGCGAGGTCCACCCCTTCGAGAAGAGCTCCGTCGAGCTGACCGCGAAGGCCGCCAAACGCGCCCTCGCGTTCCACGAGGACACCGGCATCCGCGGCCGCAAGAACATCTGGTCAGCCCTGATGGCCGTCCTGGAGGATCCGGACCTCGACACGGCCTACCTGCTCTCCTCCGGCGAGCCCGACATCGGCACCTACGTCCACTGGGATCGCATCACGTACCAGCTCGTCGAGCTCAACCGCTACCACAAGGTAGTCTTCCACGCGATCGCCTACACCGAAAGCGATTGGAACCGCGAGCAGCTCGAAAACATCGCCAAGGCCACGGGCGGCGAGTTTCAGGCGTTCGAGTAATCGCCGAACCGCTCGAGGCCACAGGACTGGGCCCGTGTGATGGCGTTACCGAACCAGGTTTGTCGCCACACACTCCGTAGCCGTGATCGGTGGCCGGGAGTGTGCGGCGACAAACCTGGTTCGGTAACGTCTCCTGGGAGTGTGCGACGACATCTGTGTTTGCTCGTATCCCAGGGAGATCGGCTCAACGTCGTAGTCAACCCACTCTCTGGTCTCCTCCTCTAACGTCTCGATCCTGGAGCAGCTCGTCCGCGGGAGGCGTGCACTCGCGTGCGAAGGACGCGCGGATCTCTGCCTTCGGCGGCGGCGCTGTCCAGAGCTTCAACTTCCGGCCTAATCGATGGCTCAGCACCTTTGAGCGGAAGTAGGCCTCGTGCTCCCACTCGACCTCCGCCATCTCGAGCAGGCAGTCGGCCCACTCGTCCCGACCGTAGCGCTGGGCGAGTCTGGCGGCGGCCTCGTACTCGCGCACGTTGCGGCTCTCCAGTTTTCCCGCCCCGAACATCGGTGCGAGCCAACCGGAGACGTGGCAAAGGACACCGAGCGCGCGACCAATCCAGAACGTACGGACCTCGAAGAGCCGACGCGGAGCTCCTCCGAGTTCGCTGAGCATTTCGCCAACGAGCTCGCGATGGTGCCACTCCTCCCGCTCGATCGTTCGGACCCGGTCGCGATCGACGGCCGTGCGCAGCGAGTGCCAGTGCCCACGGTAAGCATAAGCAGCCGCGCGCTCACCGGAGTAGGCGGCCTGCAGCAGTGCAATCAGCTCCTGGCGAACGTCGTCCACAACCGTGGTCGTAACACGGTCCCGGGTCACCTGCAATCGTGGCGTTCGGTAACGCCTGTTCGGTAACGCCGCCCTATCGACTTGCGACACGATTAGCGTGTTGGATCCCAAAGTCGTAGCGGACGATCCATCGGAGCGCCTGCTCCCGAATCAGGGTCGTCCGCGAGTTTCTGCACCGTACGTGGCAGATCGAACCCGTCAGCACGGAGCCTGACTCCGTACTCGTACTTGCGTCGAGTACGGAGCCTGGCTCCGGGTCTTGAAACCGTGCGGGCTACTGCAGCCTGAAGCTCATGCCGTCGACGTCTTCCCCGGCGGCAATGCCGAGCGCGCCTAGAACCAGCTCGAGGGAGGCCGTTCCCGAAGTGGCGGCCCCGAGGGTGCCGGTGAAGCGGCTGATGTCCTCATCCGCGCCCGTGCTGCCGGCGCCGATGTAAGTGCCGACCGTCGAGAACAGGAGCTCGCCGCCAGCGGAGAAGCTAACCGAGTCGATGTCGTCCGCTCCCGAGCCTGCGAACCCGACATCGCTGCCGTCGAAGAGCGGGGTGAAGCTGCCCGAGGTCGCTGAACCAGCCGTTCCACTAAAGGTCGAGATGTCTTCGTCGCGGACGTCGACGCCCGTAGCGATCATCCGTCCGGTCGAGGACACGGCCAGGTCTCCGTTTGCGAACTCGTGAAGGCCGTCGATGTCCTCGCCGTTCGTTGTCAAACCCACGTCGCTACCGTCGAGATAGAACGTGAACGTCCCGGCCGTGTTGGGGCCCGGGGCTCCGCTGAAGGTGAACAGAACCACGTCGGAATCGTCGACGAACGTGTCGTTGGGGCCGCCGATCAGACCGGAGACCGAGACGGCCGTATTGAAGGACATCAGGATCGAACCGTCGCCGCGCACGTGCAAGGCGTTGATGTCGCTACCGCCCATGCCGACGTCCGAACCGTCGAAGTAATGCGACCAGGTTCCGGCCACCGGATCGTAGCTGACGACGTCCTCGTCGGCGACGGTGCCGACGCCGGGAACGTTGGTGTTGGACGTGAACGAGACGTACCAGATCGGGTCGCCGCCGGAGTTCACGGAGATGAGATCGAGTTTGGTCTCGATCGAAGAACCACCCGGCCCCGTGACGCTCAGGCTGACCGTGTAGGTTCCATCACTCACATAGGTATGCGAGGGATTCTGAAGGCTGGAGGTGCCACCGTCCCCGAAGGTCCAGCTCCGCGAACTCACCGCACCGCTCGAGAGATCGGTGAAGTTGACGTTCAGCGGCGCCGCACCGGAGAGCGGAGTCGCGCTGAAGTCGGCCACCGGCGCCGGAGCGGCGACGGTGATGGCCCCCACCTGGGTGGCCGTGTCCGTGCCGCCCGGACCCGTGACCGTCAGAGCGACGGTGTAGGTGCCGGCCGCCGTGTAGGTGAAGCTCGGGTTCTGCAGGTTGGAGGATCCACCGTCGCCGAAGCTCCAGGACCAGGCCGTGATCGGCCCGCTCGAGAGATCGGTGAAGTTGACCGTCAAGGGTGCCGTACCCGTCGTGGGCGAAGCGCTGAAGGCCGCGCTCGGCGCCGGAGCGTTGACCGTGATGGTCGTAGCGGCGGAATCGCTGCCGCCCGGGCCCGTGACCGTCAGCGTCGCCGTATAGCTCCCGGCGCTCGCGTAGGTGTGGCTGGGGTTCTGCAGACTCGACGTACCGCCGTCACCGAAAGCCCAAGCGTAGCTGCTGATGGCGCCGCTCGAAGCATCGCTGAAGGCCACCGTCAGCGGAGCCGTGCCCGAGGTCGGGCTGGCCGAGAAGGCTGCGGTCGGGGCCGGCGGCGTCACCGTGATGTAGTCGGTGCGCGTCCGGGTGTTCGAGCCGCCCGGACCGGTCGCGGTCAAGCTGACCGTGTAGGTTCCGGAGCTCGCATAGGTGTGGCTCGGGTTCTGGACGATGGAAGTCCCGCCGTCGCCGAAGTTCCACGACCAGCCGAAGACGTTGCCCGTGGTCGCGTCGCTGAAGGCGACCGTCAAGGGCGCGGTGCCGGAAGTCGGCGTGCCGGTGAAGTCCGCGGTCGGCGCTGAGATCGCCGAAACCGTGATGTAGCCCACCAGCGTCGAGCTGTCGGAACCGCCCGGGCCGCTGACCGACAGGCTGACCGTGTAGGTGCCGATCGCGCTGTAGACGTGGGTCGGGTTCGTTGCCGAAGACGTCCCCCCGTCACCGAAGGTCCACGAGCGCGACGTGATGTTGCCGCTCGAGGCGTCGCTGAAGCCCACCGTCAACGGTACCGTTCCGCTCGTCGGCGAACCGCTGAAGGCGGCCGTCGGCGCCGGTTCGGTGACCGTGATGGTCGTCGAGGCCGAGTCGGAACCACCCGGACCGCTGACCGTCAACGTGGCCGTGTAGGTTCCCGGCGTGGTGTAGGTGTGGCCGGGGTTCTGTAGGTTCGACGTGCCGCCGTCTCCGAAGGCCCAGGCGTGCGAGGTGATCTCGCCCGTGGAAGCGTCGCTGAAGGAGACCGAGAGCGGCGCGTCACCGGAGGTCGGGGACGCACCGAAGCCGGCCACGGGAGCTGCGGCGTTGACCGTGATGGTCGTCGAGGCGGAATCGGAACCGCCGGGACCCGTCACCGTCAGGGTCGCCGTGTAGCTGCCCGAGGTCGCATAGGTGTGGCTCGCATTCATCGCACTCGAGGAACCACCGTCGCCGAAGGTCCAGGAGTACCCCGTCACGGTGCCGCTGGAAGCGTCGCTGAAGCTGACGGTCAGTGGCGCCGTGCCGGTCGTGGGTATAGCGTTCAACCCGGCCACCGGAGCCGGTTCCGTGACCGTGACGACCGTCGACGCGGAATCGCTGCCACCGGGACCGGTGACCGAAAGCGTGGCCGTGTAGGTTCCCGGCGTGCCGTAGACGTGGCTCGGGTTCGTCGCGGTCGAGGTGCCGCCGTCGCCGAAGGTCCACGAACGCGACGTGATGTTGCCGCTCGAGGCGTCGCTGAAGCTCACCGTCAGCGGCGCCGTACCCGAAGTCGGCGAAGCCGAGAAGCCGGCGACCGGCGGGGGCTCGACGACCGTGATGCTGGTCGAGGCCGAATCGGAGCCACCGGGACCGCTGACCGTCAACGTGGCCACGTAGGCTCCCGGCGTGCTGTAGACGTGGCTCGGGTTCGTCGCCGATGACACGCCACCGTCGCCGAAGGTCCACGAGCGCGACGTGACATTGCCGCTCGAGGTGTCGCTGAAGTTGACCGTCAACGGAGCGACGCCCGAGGTCGGCGAGGCGTTGAGGCTCGCGACCGGGGGGGCGTCGTTGACCGTGATGGTCGTCGAGGCGGAATCGGATCCGCCCGGACCGGTCACGGTCAAGGTCGCGGTGTACGTTCCCGCAGCGCCGTAGAGGTGGCTGGGGTTCGTCGCCGACGACGTGCCGCCGTCACCGAACGCCCACGAGCGCGAGGTGATGCTGCCCGTCGAGCTGTCGCTAAAGCTGACCGTCAGCGGCTCGACGCCCGAGGTCGGCGTCGCCGAGAAGCCGGCCACCGGCGCCGGAACAGCACCGCCCAACACGAAGTTGTCCGCGTAGCCGATCGAGGGCTGGACGGAGTCGACCGCGTTGCCGACCTGTACCGTGACCGTGAACTGTGTCGCCGTGGTCGATCCGGGGAACAGAGTGGTCAACTCGACCGTCACCGGCGCGATGGCCGTCATGGGGAAACCGTGGCGCGCCGAGGTGTTGGGCGTCGCCGTGAAGGTGTCCGCATAGTAGAGGTTGACCCAGGTCACACCGTCGCTGACGTCCACGCTCATCCAGTCGTTGAAGCTCGAGTTCGCCGTTTCGTTCCGCAGGAACGCCGCGTCGAAGGAGAGCTCGGACTGGCCGCTGGCGTAGAAGAAGCTCTGCGAGATTCCTGCGCCGCCGGAGGGCGGCGTACCAGCGCCGCCGGGGTTGGACGGTCCACTGGCATTGTTGGCGCTTTGCGCATCCACCTCGACCCAGTTCGTGCCGTGGGTCGGCATGCCGCTGTCGCTGGCCGTGCCCGCCGGATTCACGAGGTGACCCGCACCGAAGTCGACGGTCCAGGGCGTCGTCGGCGTCGTTCCGGCCGACTGGCTCTCGAAGCTGCCGTCGGAAATGCCCGGCGTCGGCGGTGGGATGACCTGGATGTAGTTGGTCTTGGTTTCGGTGTCGGAACCGATCGCGTCGTTGACCGTCAGCGAAACCGTGTAGCTACCGACCGCCGAGTACGTGTGCGTCGGGTTCTCGAGAGTCGACGTGCCGCCGTCCCCGAAGCTCCAGCTGAAGCTCGTGGCGGAAACGCTCGAGGAATCGGTGAACGCGACGGTGAGCGGCGCGAGGCCACTGGTCGGCGTTCCCGTGAAGTTTGCAGTCGGAGCAACGGGGCCGCTGGCGCCGTTGTAGATGACCAGCGCAAAGTCCTGATCGGTGCCGTCGCCGTTGCCCGGGACGCCGTCGCCGGCGATCGAAGCCGCGTCGATGGTCACCGTGAAGGAGCCGGAGGTTCCGGCCGGGAGGAAGACCGATTCGGTGTTGTTGCGGATGTCGGCCGAGCCGCCGGTCGTCGAGTTGGCGCCGGAAAAGACGTTACCGAGGAAGGTGCTTCCACCGACGCTGACCTCGAGGTTGAGATCGTTGACCCAGGGAGCGCCCGTGGTCGAACCGGGAGCGTCCGTCCACACCAGGGTGACGCGGAAGGGCGCGCCGGTGTTGTTGACGTTGCCGCTGACCGAATGGGAGGCTCCGCTGGCGCTGAGGAGCACCGTTTGATCGACGAGGATGCGTGCTTCGCCGTCGAAGGTACGCCCGAGATCCATGAGGCCCATCCCCTGGCTGTTGCTCGGGAGCGTGTCGTTGGCGCCGACGCCCGTCATGTACTCGCTGGAGTTGGTGAGCACCGCCTTTGCCATCGCGGGCGAGGGAGCGCCCAGTCCGTCGTTCAGGAAGTCTTGATAGACGAGGGCCGCACCGCCGGCGAGGGCCGGCGTGGAGTGGCTCGTGCCGCTGGACCAACCGTAAAGCGTCGAGCCCGAGGGCCAGAAGCCGTTGCAAACGCTCGAACCGTTGTAGTTCGATTGCGGAACCCCGGCTTGAACGTGGGTACCGGGAGCGACGATCTCGGGTTTCCAGCGACCGTCACCGCCACCGGAGTTGACAGGGCCGCGGCTGGAGAAACCGATGATGTCGCGCAGATCGTTGGCCCCGGAGTTGCCGACGGCGCAACCGTCGGTTCCGGTCTGGCGCCAGTTCTCCGAAGCGCCGACGGTGATGATGTTCTTGGCCGTGCCCGGCGTGGAGACCGTGTTCGAACCCGAGCCGGAGTTCCCAGCGGCGAAGAGGACCAGGAGCTCCTGGTTGCCGCCCGTTCCGCTCTGCGCATCGCGCGTGAGCACGTCGTATTCCTGGGAGTTCGAGTCGTAGTCCGCAATCGGTGCCCCACCGCTCGTGAAGCCCCAGGAGTTGGTGGAGATTCGCGCTCCGCTCGAATAGGCACTCGATTCCCAGCTGCTGGGACTCGATCCAGCGCCGCCGAAGATCGCCGTCGATCCAACGTGCGCCCACGGGGCGATACCGAGGCCGTAGTTGAAACCGTTGGCGTCTTCCAGCGTCGAACCCGAACCGTTGTTGAAGCCCGCGACGATGTGCGCGTTCAGGAAGCCGTGACCGCCCTGTGCGCCGCCTTGGCCCGTAGGGTTCAGCACGAAGTCGATGCGCCCGCTGGCGAGGTCGGGGTGACCCGTGAGCGAGGTCGCGTCGTCGACGACGTTGACCGAGAAGCTCGAGAACTGGGAGGAGTTGAATCCCATCGCGGCCAGCCACGCGAGGTAGCCGGGGGCAGTCGGCGCAGCACCGGAGACGTTGCCGGCGACGATTTGCCCCTGCGCTTCGTCGTTCGTGACACGGTGTCCGAAGGGTTCGAGTCCGAAGATGCGGGGGTGGGCGCTCAGGGTCTCGAAGAAGACCGGGTGCAACATGGCACGCACGTTGAAGTACCGGCCGACCTTGTTGATTTCCAGCATCTCGTCGGCCATCACGGCGATCTCGTCGACGATGGCTCGCACGCCACCGCCGTCGATCACCTGAAGCGTGACGCGCAGCGCTTCGTTCCGCTGCTCGCGAACGGCGCGGCGCAGGTCCGGATGGACCCGGAAGCCAGGCTCGTAGATACCGACGAATTGCACGTGGTCGTATGAGTCGCGCATCTCTTCCAGGGCGTCGACAACATTCGGACGCGCCTGAACGACGAAGGCGTTCATCGGAACGTGGTGAACGAGTTGCACTCCGACGGCCTTCAGCTCGTCGATCCACTCGTCGCGAACGGGACCTTCGAATTGAACGACATAGAGACTTGCACCGGGATACAGGTGGCGGTCTAGCGGGTCGGATAGACGCTCCCCGGGACCGAGCTTTGAGAGCGTCGCCTCCGGTTGTTTCGTGTTGAGGATCCAGCCGTTGAAGAGCACGAGGTCTTGCTCATCGCTGAACTCATAGCCCGCTTGCTCCAGGACCAGGTGCCCGCCGAAGGGACGTTCATCGACGATCAAGAGCGTGCGCCGACCGTAGTCGTAGCTGCGAACCAAGGCGCCGCGACCGAGCAGCTCTCCCCATGTGTGCGTGTCGTCCGAACGAATCCAGATCTTGTGCAGCGGGCCTTCGCCGAAATGGAGCCGGGGCAAGGCCCCAACCTGAGGAAGGCGGCTCGTCGTGCCTGCCGAAGGTCGGTCGAGCTGGGGCGGCGAGGAATCCTGACGGGGCTCGAGCGTCCGTAGAGGCGCTCCCGGAGCCGGGCGGATCATGGAGGACACGAGAACGGCAAAGAACGGGATCCAACGGCGAAGCATGCTTGCTCTCCGAATAGATTGCCTGGGGGGGCGGGGGGGGGGATGGGGGGGCGGCTCGGCCGGCGAGCCACCAACACGTTAGGGCCGAGAGGGGAATGTCGCCAGGTCTCTTCGGAATGTAATTCTTGGATCCCTGGGAGCGTATTCCCTGCCCGAACTCGCGAGCAACTCCGGACGTCTTTGGCGCTTGTGAAGGTGCCCGCAAACGTCTTCCGGGGGTCGGATCGAGACCGAGGACCACTGCATCTCCCTACGCATACCGGACTTCCGTGCGCCGGACGGGCTCCAAGAATCCCTGGACCGGTACCCCCCCCTGGGGCCTGACAAGGAGGTTCCGGACGCAAAACCCGAGAAAGGCGTAACGATCCGTGCGCCCAAGGAACCGAGACGGAACGGCAACCCCTATTCCCGAACGCCCATGAAGCTCATTTCCCTTGCTCTCGCTCTGGCCACGGCCTCTTCCATCGCCCTCTCCCCTACCCACTCGGCTCAGTCAGGGTCCCCATCGGTTCCCTCCATAGCCGGAGAGTGGGTCCTCTTCCTTGCGGATCAGCATGTCAACCATGTGGAAACTCTCTACTCCATGCGGCCGGGGGTGGACGCTCAACCCATTCAGCTGAGCCATGATTCCCATGGCAAAGTCATCCGCAGCCAGCTGATGCCGGATGGCAGACGGGTTATCTATCTGGCGAGGGAGCAGCCCTCGAGTGCGTCGAACGATGTCTACATCATACCGGTCGATGGCAGCGCACCGGGGAGAAGGTTGAACGACGTCGGCGCGACTGTCGCGGAGTTCGGATTGAGCCCAAGAGGAGATTTCTTGATCTACTCCACGGATTCTTCGCTCTTTCGGGTGAACCTCGCCGGTGACGACACACCCACTCTTCTGCTGCAATCCACGGGTGTTCCGCTCGTTTCGAAACTGCGGGTTTCTCCGGATGGCCTGCGCGTGCTCTACGTCGGTGAGGAGAGCTACGGCTCTCACCTCTACAGCGTCGCGCTGGAGGGAACAGCCTCCCCAATGCGCCTGAGCCCCGACTATCCCCAGAGCATGAGACCTGAAATCCTCAGCTTGGACATCTCTCCCGACAGTCAGCGCGTCATCTTCAAGACGATCACTGCCGTGGGGTATCACGAGATCATCTATCTCTATGCTCTGTACTCTGCCGCGATCGACCAGCCTGGTGCGTTCGAGTTCTATTCGGAAGTCGAGATCTACTCCACCGACTACGACATCAGCGCGGACTCCAGTCGACTCGTTTACAAAATCGGCAATGCTGTTTGGAACGCGAGTATCGATGGACAGGGAGCGCACATTCGCCTGGATGGTGCGGGAGAGAACATTCTCTACGACGTTCACCTCCTGAAAGATGGGACCATGATTTATCAGGGAGGGGTCAGTGGCGACTTCATCCTGCGTCGAACGGCCATCGACAATCCCATGCCCGTGGATCTCTCTCTGCCCGGAGGTTTCATTCGAGACGTCCTGTTGACCACCGACGAGAGCCGGGCCGTTTTTGTCGGCAAGGTGGATCATGGCAGCCCTTACGAACTGTTCAGCGTACCGGTCGACGGAAGCACACTTCCCATTCGACTCAACAGTCCCCTTCCGCCCGGAGGCAGCGTCGAACGGTGTTCGATCTCGGCAGATGGTCGCTATGTCATTGGGTTGGAAAGCTCCAACGATGGCTTCAACGATGCTTACGACCTGCGCTTCGTACCGATCGACGGCAGCCTACCCTCGACAGCGATCACGGGGCCCATCCTCGGAGGCGTTAGGGAGTTCATGCTCACCAGGAGCGGGGCTTTCGCCTTCTACTCGCACAATGACAACGGCATCGGAAACTACGATGCCTACCTGGCTCCAGCGGTAGGCGGACAAGCTCCGCAACTTCTGACTCCGGACTCGACAATTTCGACCCTACCGGTCGGGCTGCATACCTGGAAGGCCCTCGGTCGAATCGAAGACATCGCCAGCCCCAGCGGCAATGCTGGTACTCGTGTTGAGTAACGTCCACTCGTAGACGGTATCCAGGCGCTTGCCCTTCACCTGCTCCTTTAGTGCGCGGTTCTCCTCGATGAGGTAGTCGAGGATCTCGCCCTGGCGCATGGAGTTAGCAGCCCAAGAACGGCGACGAGGGAGAAGACGGCTGTAGCAAGCATTTTGGGGGTCGGCATTGTTCTATCTCCAAGGGGTTGGGAGTAGGAAAGGGCGAGGCCTTGTTAGCGCTTGGAAAGCAGCGGCCCAGCCATGCCTGCACGTGCTCTACTCGCGTTGCTGGAAGGGACACCCAAAGAGAAAAAACTTGGGGGCCTCGTCCGGACTGCGGCCCGTCTTGTCCTTATATCCGGCCGGCACGGGGCATTGGTGCACGATGGCGTCACCGAACCAGGTTTGTCGCCACAACACTCAGTAGCCGTTATCGGTGGCCGGGAGTGTGCGGCGACAAACCTGGTTCGGTAACGCGCTCCGGCTCGCTACGATTCATGCACCAACACCGGATTCGAGGAACCCCAGGGGTCGGATCAGCGTCGAAGGGCCGGTTTATTTCTTTTGGAATCTGTGCCATTCATGGCACTTTGACTGTTTCTTGAAACCAGGAGGAAACGATGGTTGGCTTGTTTATTAGGCGCGGCATCAAGGT
Organism: Planctomycetota bacterium; assembly: GCA_965662355.1. GTDB lineage: Bacteria > Planctomycetota > UBA1135 > UBA1135. Next base: position 43,694 of record CBFIHP010000013.1, read on the forward strand.
TGCGTGGATAGCTGGGGTGCTGGCGGCGGTGTCAGTGCACGCGCAGGGGCATGCCCAGATGGAGCCGGGAGAATTGAGCGCGGAGATCTCGCTTTCAAGCGGGGTGATTTCCGCAGGCGAGGCGGTCGATCTGACCGTCACCCTCACGAACGACACCTCACGGCCCGTGAAGCTTCTCGATTGGCATACGCCCTTCGAGGGCTTCAAGCACGACATGCTCGATGTGAGATGGCGCAACCAAAAGGTGCGCTATGAAGGGCGTCTGGTGAAACGAGCTCCGGCCGGGCTCGACGACGTTATTTCCCTCGAGCCCGGAGAATCGATCACGACCACCGTGGATCTCGCGCAGGCCTACGACCTAAGCGTCAGCGGTGACTACTACATCCGCCTGGATACCGATCTTCCGCCCTTGAGCGCGGACCAGATGCGGCTCCTCGACTTGGTCCCGACCGGGGTGCCGCGCCGCTTGCTCTCGAACGGCGTCGGTTTCCGGATCGTCGGCGGACGCATCGAGAGAAGGATCCTGGAACCCGTGCTGCCACAGCCCTCGCTGGGGACACCGCCGGATCCCACTTTCACCGACTGCTCGCCGGAAGAGATCGCCTGCATCAATGCGGCCCTCGCCGCCGCGCGCGCCGAGGCGACGCAGTGCAAGGCCTACCTGAATGACCTGCCGGTCGAAGACCGTCCCACGGACCCCAACTACATGACCTGGTATGGGGCCTACACGATGGCGTGTTATGCGACCGTTCTCCAGAACTGGTGCTCGATCGCCGATGCGCTGAACATGCAGCAACTGGAGTTCATCTGCGGGGGAGATCTCTGCGAAGACGGAGATTTCGCCTACGTGTTCCCGAACGATCCCTACAAGATCTACCTCTGCAACGGTTTCTTCAACGCTGACGTGGATGAGGGGAAAGACACGAAAATGGGTACCCTGATCCACGAGATCAGCCACTTCACCGCCGTCGCCGGCACCGACGACCACGCCTACGGGACCCAGGCCTGCATGGACCTGGCGATGAACAACCCCGCGCAGGCAAAGGACAACGCGGACACCTACGAATACTTCGCCGAATGCAAAGTAACAGCCGCCGTACCCGCTCTGCCGCTCCCGATGCTGGCGCTTTTCGGAGCTGCCATCGCCCTCGCCGGCTACCGCGTGCTTTCACGGCGCGCTGCCTGAGCGCCGGGGTCGGGCTCGTCGGATCCCTGGCGCTCCTCGCCGGATGCGGCCCGGTATCTCATCGAGCAGATGCCGAGGTGGAGATAGCACAACCCTCCACCTCGGCGGACGCGGACGTCGAGCCCAGCCCGAAGGACCCAAGCATGACAACCCGAGCGCAGGCCACAGACCCGGCCCTCACCTGTCGGCTACTCGCCGGCGAGGGAGTGCCGAGCAAGGACAGCGTGGGCGTTCGCTTCGTACTGACCAATGCCGGCTCCCAGGTCGTGCACGTGCTCGACTGGTACACCCCGCTCGAGGGTATGCGCAGCGACATGTTCAAGGTGACACAGGGCTCCACGGCGCTCGCCTACCAGGGACCCCTGATCAAGCGCGGCCAGCCCAGGCGTGAGAGCTATCGCGCCATCGAGCCGGGAGAGTCACTCGCGAGGCAGGTGGATCTCGCGCGTTACTACGATTTTGGTCCGCAGGGAACATACACGGTTGCCCTGGATACTCGTATTCACGATGTGGTGCTGAAAGCGTCGGAGCTTCCGCGGGCCAGGAGTGGGCATGTGGCGCTGGAGTTGGAGTGTGAGAGTTTGCGTATAGAGATCTCACGCTGAGCGGAGTGGAGGAGTCGTTGGGGGAGCTGGTTGTCCGTCCCGAAAACGAATAGGATTTTCGGGACCCACAGCGGGCGCTTGGCTCACACTCTTGATGCACCAACACCCTAGTCCGGCGCGCCCGAGCGTCGGAAAGAGGCTACCGTCTCGCTGTAGATCTCGTCCCTCGAGCCCGGATCATCCGGGACGACGGTGAGGAAGAGCATGCACATCTCGTCGAAGGTGCGCCAGCCCTCACGGACACGGATCGGCGGATCGCTTGGGTTGAAGGGATTGTCCGCCGAGTTGTCGAAGGAGAAGTAGGCGTCGATGCGCGAGCCCTTCTGCAAGTGCACCGGCTGGCGATAGAAATAGGCGCCCTGCCAGCGGAAGTCCCACGAGTCGATCTTGATCAACGGCTCTTCCGTGCCGTTCGGCAGCGTGGCCGAGACCTCGACCGAACGGCCGAGATTGTGCATGTGCGGGGAAATATCGATTATCGCCATGTCCTCTGGTACGTCCATCCACACGTGGCGCAGGTATTCGGGATCACCTGGCTGGATGTTGATGTTCTGCGTGCCGATGACGAGACCCTGGGTATAGCTTTCGACTGGACCGTCGGCGAAGTAGAGCGCTAGCGCGCTCTGGTCCGAGGTCGCCTTGCCTGAGAGGTGATAGTGGATCTCGAGCACGAAGTCTCCACCCGCTTTCAGCCTCTGAGCCGTGCCCGACGGGAGGACGTAGGGCTGTGTTCCGGGGGCCCAGCCTGCGATTTGGTTGGTCGTGTCGTTTCCGGAGGCCTGGAACCTGGCGTCGGGAGCGTCCGCGTATTCACCCCGTACGGAGAAGCCAGGTAGGGGCGTCGATTCGTCGGCCTCGCGGGCAGTTCCATCGAAGTCGCTGTAGACGATGCAGTGGTGTACCACGGAGGGATCGCCAGGGCGGAAGTCGATGGCGGTGATCGCCCTGTCCTCCTTCAGATCGTTGGGGATGACGAACCAGCGATAGATGTCCTCGCCCGATGCGGGAATTTCGAATGCCGCCGGCATCTCGACGACGAGGTCCGGTTCGCCCAGCCGCCAGCGCTTGGTAGGGAACTCAGGTGCGGGAATCGCATCGGAGGGATCCCCCATCGGTGCATCGGCCTTCGCCCATGCCTCCAGTACGCGGACTTGGCGACGACTCAGGGCGCGCTCGTCGCGGAAGTGACCCCAGTCCGGGGATGCGAACCAGGGGGGCATGGTGCCTGTACCTGTTACCTGTGCGATCATGCGTGCACGGCGACGCGCATCCTCGTAGGTGTCGAGCGCAAATGGGCCGACATCGCCATCGCGGTGGCACTCCACGCAGTTGGCGTTGAGGATAGGCGCAACGTCGCGATGATAGGTTACGTCCACCTCATCACTGGATGAGGCCCAGGCTTCGAACACACAACCGACCGGATCTGTCCGCGAGGTTGCAATCTCCAGGCCATCCGTAACTCCCTGCATGGCCTCCAGGAGGTCGTGTGATCCAATCCTGGCGCGTAGCTTGCCGACGGCTTGGAAGCGGTCGTCAATGCGGCCCCGGTAGACCACATGGTCGATGTCGTTGACGACGAAGGCCTCGGGCACGTGTGTAGGCCTGAGTCTTGCGGCAATGTCGCCAGAGGCATCGAGCAGCACAGGAAACGAGAGCGTGAACTCGTTCCGATGCTCGCGCGCCTCGGCGGTCGATAGCGTGGGGTCGGAGAGTACACCAAAGAACCCGATGTCTGCCTTCTCCGCCTCGCGAGCCAGCTCGCTCATGCGGGGTGCATACCTGTTCGAGATGGGACAGGTGGTGTCGATGAAAACGAGTACCGTGGCTCCGGTGCCCTCGTGCATGCCCAGGCGATGGATCCTGCCGTCGATGTCGGTGACTCGCAGCCCGAGGATTTCCGCGGCTCGCGCCGCGGGGTCCTTGCCATCCTCGTTGGTGCCCTGAATAGGGGCGCCGAGAATGAGGGCGAGAGTGGCGGACAGGAACAACTTCGACATGAGGAATCTCCAGGAGGGGCGAAATCCGAGGGTGGCTGCTTCATTCCACGGCCCCCAGGGCCTGCGGGCTAGGTCCCATTACGATTGTCGAGCACCATCATGTTCAAAGAAATCTCCGTTAACTCGGGGGAGCCGGCGAGACGCGGCGTTGGTGCATGCGCCTTGGAGCGCGAATTCCTGATGACAGCCCCGAATCGGTCGGACCTCCTCATGCACCCGAGCCGGGAATGAGCTCGATCAAGAGTGCGAATCGAAATTGTCAACGAGTTTGGAGTTCGGCTGAGTTTATGCACCCTACGGGCATGCAAACGAGCGATACGGAAGTCATGGAAACAAGCCTTCCCAATCACCAAGCACAGAGCGTGTCAGTCGCACGAACAGCCCTGTCGAGCCACCTGGAGCGAGGAAAAACCACGAACCGTCCCGGGGAGGTAACGCTCCTTTGCGTGGGCGAGGGGCATCCAAGTACGGAGCCTGGCTCCGTACTTCAGAAGTTCTTGTACTTCAGAAGTTGAAACGAACTCCGATGAGGAGCTCGTTGGATGTCACGTCGTCGTCCTCCTGGTGCACTCTGAGGTAGCGATAGCCGAAGTTGAGATCGATGCGCTCGTGAATGCGATAGGAAGCACCGACCATCAGGTTTCATGAAGGCTCGTCGGGCCCATCGGTGCGCCCTGCACCAAGGCCCAGATACGGCCTCAGGTCAGAGCTGTAATCGAAGTCGTAGTACAGGTTCGCCACGAAGCTCGTGAGGTCTACATCACCGTTCACTTGCCGGATGTCCGCCTTGCGGTGACTGACGTTGATCTCGCCACGATAGTGGTCAAGAAACCGATAGCCGATCGCCCCGCCGAAGTTGGCGCCGTTCTCGGGGCTGACTGTCGTGACCCCCATCCCGAAGCCGCTATCGACATAGTCGTCGATCAGCGAGAGCCCTGCGTCGAGCCCCACATAGAAGCCGTCCTCCACCTGGGCACCGAGATCGGCTCCAGCAAAAAAGAATCCCAGAAAGAAGAAGGAGACACGCTTCATGGACACACTCCTGGATCGTTTATTGAATGACATCGCAGTGATATCCGGGACGAGGCCAGGAATCAAACGGGAGGCCCTGAAGCCCCGGCTGGGTATAGGTGTTCCAAGCTCAGTTTTTGCGACCCCCTCCCCCACAGGAGCGTCAAAGTGGCGTCGAGGTGGGCCCTATCCGTGATCGGGGGCCGGTGCGGGCAGGGGGCTGGCGTCGTGAGGATGAGCCGGGCGCAAAACACCCCTTTGGATTACCTGTGCTCCGGATTGTGAGCGCACGGGCCCACGTGATCGCTTCCGATCATCCGTCGACGCCGCCGAGTGCTCTCCAGGTGTAGGATGGGGGAGACATCCCCTGGTCCCTACTGCGACTACCATGGCCCGAACAACCTTTCTGGGAGTCCTTGGAACGGCTGCGATTGCCTTCTTTTCTGCGTGCTCGAGCTCGAGCAGCAGCGGTGAGATCACCCTTCTGTTCGATAGCGACGGGGACGGAATCCCCGATGCCCTCGAGGCAAGGCTCGGAAGCGATGGGCTGAGCGCGGATAGCCCCTACGTCGGTGGCGCCATGGACGAGAACACCGCAGCGGGTCCGGGATTGGATGACATTCCCGACGGGCTGGAGCAGTACCTGCTCGGTCTCGTGATGGGGCCGATCACGGCGCGCACCGATTCGGATGCGGATGGGCTTCCCGACTACATCGAGGTTCGTATCGGTGCGGATCCCATCGATTTCACGAGCCCTTATTTAGACGGCGCGTCGGATTTCGAGGGGCCCTCGGGGCCCGCTGGGGATGGCGTCAGTGATGGGCTCGAGTTGTATCTGACGGCCCTCGGCGCATTCGTGCCGGTCACTCCGACCAACGACTCCGACGGGGACGGGATCGAGGACGTGATCGAGGTGCATACGGGCACCGACCCCGTCAGCGCGCTCGATCCACGTTTCGGTAGTGCCTTCGATCTCGATGGCGATGGCATTCCAGATTATCTCGAGCTGCGCCTGGGCTCGAGCGAGTTGAACCAGCACTTTCCCGTCTTCGAGGGAGCCAGCGACGACGACGGCGGGGCGGGAGGACCCGATGGGGATGGGATTACCGATGGCCTGGAGACGTTCCTTATTCGGCAAGGCGCCCTCGCGCCGGTGACGACCTTCAGCGACACAGACTTCGACGGAATTCCCGACTACGCCGAGGTGCTTGCCGGTACCGATCCGCTGGACACCCACGATCCCTTGCTGGATGGCGGGACACCCGTGCAAGCGATGTCGCGTGTTACCCGTGCGCTGGAGAGGATCCTGGTTCGCTCAGGGGCTGCGGCACCCGTCACCGAGCAGTCCGATTCCGATGCCGACGGCATCGTCGACTTCGCCGAGGTCCTTAGCGGTACGCCTCCTTTCGATGCAACGCGCCCGGGCGTGCTTGCACATTTCGATCTCGACATGGACGGGGTGTCGGACTTTCTCGAGATCTTGCTCGAGACGAACCCGTTGGATTCGGACAGCCCGGTGGTCGCAGGTCATGACGATGTCAACGATGCGACGGGTCCGCCTGGCGACGCTATCAGCGACGGCATGGAAGCCGCAATCAGGCTTCTCGTTGGTGCGATAGAGATAACCACGTTCACCGATTCCGATGGGGACGGCGTGTCGGACTTCATCGAGGTGCAGGTTTTCTCGTCGCCCCTCGATCCCGACGCACCCCTGACAGACGGCGATCAGGACGTTGCCCCTGGAACAGGCCCCGCGGGTGACGGGATCAGTGATGCGCTCGAAGCGCTTCTGATCGCGCTCGGATCCGAGGCCCCGATCACGATCGACACGAACAGCGATTCCGATTCGATTCCCGACGTGATCGAACTGCGCACCGGCACCGATCCTCGGGATGGGGACAGCCCGCGTACAAACGCGGTGGCAGATATCGATGGCGACAAGGCGCCCGACTACTTCGAGCTCCTGCATGGAGCGGACCCCAGTTCGCCGGACGATCCGGTTCTTCAGGGCGCGCTGGATTCGGATGGCGACGGGCTCAGCGATGCGCTCGAGCTGCTCTTGGAGCTCGAAGGCAGTCTGGTACCCGTGCGCGCAGACAACGACCTCGATGGGGACGGTCTCTACGACTATCTCGAGCTGTACATGCCCTCGCGCATTGCGCTCGCCACCGATCCCGCGGCATCCGGCGCGGACACGAACAGCGTCACTGGCCCTCCGGGAGACGGCATCTCCGATGCGCTCGAGCTGTTTTTGATCGGCGGAGGCGCCCAGCGCCCGGTCACGACTCTCACCGATACCGATGGGGATTCGATACCCGATTACCTCGAGGCTCGCATCGGCGTCGATATGTTCGACTTCAGCGATCCCGTCGCCTCCGGCCCCGCGGCCGACGATGACGGTGATGGTGTCTCGAATGCCCTCGAGTTGGTTCTGGCCGCCCTGGGAGCGCGAGAACCGATCGATGGCTTCACCGATTCTGACGGCGACGGGGCGCCGGACTACCTCGAGGTGGTTGCTGGCGGAGACGCTTTCGACTCTGAGGACCCCGCGTCGGGTGGGTTCGGAGACGATGATGGCGACGGCATCCCGAACGCGGTCGAGTTGCTGCTCGTTGTTCTCGGAACCGAGGCTCCGATCTCGCATCGTTCGGATACGGACGCCGACGGCATACCCGACTACTTCGAGCTTGATACCGGAACAAACATCGCTCTGTCCGATCACCCGTCCGAGGGCGGTGCCCTCGATGTGCTGGATACGGGCCCGGTGGACACGATCCCCGACGGGCTGGAGGCGCTCCTGATCCAGCTAGGAGCCGCGGCTCCGGTCGGTCATGGGAACGACTCGGATAGGGACGGCGCACCGGATCATCTGGAGATCATCGCTGGCGTGTCCGCCTTCGAGGCCGACGATCCGTTGCCGGGTGGTGGCGATGACACCGATGAGGACCGCATGTCCCAGGCCCTCGAGGAGGTCCTGCTCCGGTTGGGAGCCGCCGAGCCCGTCGGTATTCAAAGCGACACGGATCTCGACGGTGCCCCCGATTGGTTCGAGCTACTGGCTCTCGCGCATCCGGTAGATGCCCACGATCCGGTGCCTTTCGGAGCGACGGGATCATTCGATGCCAACCATGACACGGGGCCCCCAAACGACGGAGTCTCCGACGCGCTCGAGGCGCTCCTGATACGCGTCGGGGCCAAGCCGCCGGTGTTTACCTCCAGCGACACGGACAGCGATGGCCTGCCGGACTACTTCGAGGTGCGCCTGGGGTCGTTGCCGACCGACCCCGATTCGCCCTTGGTCAATGGTGGCCGGGACAGCGACGACTCGACCGGTCCGCCCGACGACGGCATCTCGGATGTGCTCGAGAGCGTGTTGATAGCCCTGGGCGCAGCGGGACCCGTGACCCGCGCGACGGATTCCGACCTGGACGGTGCTCCGGACTATCTCGAGGTCTATCGTGGAACCGACCCGTTCGATGAGGAGAGTCTTCCGCCTGCGGGGACAAAGCCCGTGGCGCAGCAGGTCGGTATCGAGGGCTCGCCGCTCCTTGGATCCGAGCTCGTGGGACGCTATGTCTACTCCGATCCGGACAACGATCCCGAGGGCGCGACGGGATTCCGTTGGTTGCGCGACGGCGTCCCGATCGCCGGGTCACTCTCTTCTTCGTATCGCGTTCAAAGTAACGACCTCGGTCGCAGCGTGGCCTTCGAGGTCACGCCTGCTTCCGACTTTGCCTTTCCTTCCTCGAGCGCAGTGGGGAATCCGGTGCGCGTCGAGCTCTTCATCCCGCAACCAGACTTCCCCATGGGAGAGGGCGGACCGGGAGGGATCGGTCGGCCGGACGGCGCGAGTGACTTGACCCTGTGGTTGGAGTCCAGCTCGGGAACGCAGACGAACTCGAACCGTCTCGAGTTGTGGCTGGATCGTAGCGGTTACGGGCTCGAGGCTACGCCGATCGCGGACGGAAGCGAACCCGCTTTCGTGCCCGTCAGCGGTCCGAACGGCACTCCAGCCGTGGGCTTCGATGGGACCCAGGCAATGTCCTTCCCGCGCCCCGTGGAGGATGACTTCACGATCATCGCCGCCTGTCGTACGGACGACGCTACGGGCAACGGATCCTGGTGGGAGTCGCCGGCCATCGTCGGCGGCGAAACGCCCCCTCCTTTGGGTGATGACTTCCACGTGGGAATCAACTTCGGCCGGGCACTCTTCGTCGTAGCCGATGCTACGGCGAACGCCGGTACGGCCATAGACGACAACGAGCCCCACGTCGTGACCGCCTGGCGCGTGATGGCCAACGGGCGAATGCGGCTCTACACCGACGGACGTGCGGATGGCTTCAACACCTCCTCAAGTGTCTCCCTGGTTTCACCCGAGGTGCTGGTGCTGGGTGCCGCAACGGAAAGCGGGGGTTTCTGGAAAGGGGAGTTGTACGAGCTGATTTTCTTCCACCGTGCTTTGAATTTGGCCGAACGCAGGATCATCCACAACTACCTCGTGGGTCGCTATGGAGGCGCGCTCGAGACACCCCTCTACGAGCAGTACGAGACCCACGGCGCGAACATTGCCGGCATTGGCATGAATACGGAGACCTCTTTCGTGACCGCGGCCGAGGGCGTCGGCATCGTGCGCATCTCAGCACCCACGGCCCTCGATCCGGGTGACTACTTGCTCTTTGGCACGGACTTGCCCAAGGACTTCTCACTCTCGAAAGAGGTTCCTCCGAGCGTCACTCACCGACTGGCGCGCACGTGGTCCTTTCATGTGACCGACGGTGGGGGTACCGACGGCGTGGGCGAGGTGGACATCCGCTTCAGGATCGGCCCCGACCTACTGGTCTCGAAGGACCCGATGGATCTAGCCCTGCTGCTCGACGAAGACACCGACATGACCAACGCCCAGGTAGTGACGACAGGGATCGCCGTCGAGGGCGAAACGGTGACGTTCCGGAGCGTCGAGCTGGGCGAATTCTCCTACTTCGGGCTCGCCGTGCGACCGGTGTTGCCCGGAGAGTAGCAGGGGCCTCTGGCCCTTTTATCCGGCCGACGCGGATCGCCCCCATGTCGCGCCCAGATACCCCTATCCGCCCACCCCCCCCCAGACAGAATTCGGCCGCAAACAAACGGGGTTTTGAACGCGCCGAAAATCAGGCCGAGCATCTGTAGTGCTCGAGGATTCCGGCGAGGCGTTCGTGGCCTTGGATAGCGCCCGAACCAGGCTTCTCGATCGGATTGATCGGAGCGTTCTCGAGAGATTGGTGCGGACGTTCGACGTGACTCCGTGATAGGTAAGTAGATGGCCACGCGGGAACGGGATCAGGGCGCACAAGCGCTCGAGCAAGGTGCGCGGCGTGAAGACCACGTGGGTCTTGCCGTCGAGCCGTCGGAGCGCTCTTCGCATGGCACCAGAAGATCGCCCTTCGACCACGCCTGAAGACAACGGAGACAAAGCATGTCTCGAAGGGTGCCGTGGGCACAGTCAGGAAGTCGACCGCGACTGGCTCACCAGGGCCTCGACCAATGATCAGCCGATAAGTACTATCGACATAGGAGCGCCGTCGGAAATCACATTTCTGAGTGCGGAAGGGGTCATTAGGACCCATAGCTCACGCCAATCTCCATGAATTCCAGGCTCTCTCGTATTAAACACTCGAGGACCTCGCTGCTCCTCGGGCAGGGTTTCATCATGGGCGTGGCGAGCACCGTGCTCTGCACGGTGGCCAACAGCCTGTTCCTCACCGAGTACGGCGCAGGGCACCTGCCGCTGATCTACCTCGGACTCGCCCTGTTCGTGCCGGTGCTCTCGTTCCTGTATACCGGCATCTACGCACGCCTGTCTCGCGTGGCACTGGCGTACACGTTCGCCGCCACCTTCTTCAGCCTGTGCGTCGGTGGGTGGTTCATTCACAATCAGGGAAGGCATCCATGGTTCGCCTACGTGCTGCTGATAGGGTGGAACGCGTACTACCTCGTCGGCTTGCTGATCCAGGGAGATCAGGTCCAGCGGCTGTTCAACGTCCGCGAGATCAAGCGCGCCAACCCGATGATCATGACGGGACTCATCGTTGGGGCGCTCCTGGGCGGACTCTCGGTTGGGCCGTTGATTTCGTTCATGGGGACCACCGCCGACCTGCTCTTGTTCTGTGGTGCCCTGATACCGCTCAATCTGGTCCTTGAGCTGTACACCATCCATAGCTTCCCCGTGCTGCGCAAGCCGGGGAGCCGAGCCGCGACGACTCGAACGAAGAAATCCATGTCGTTGGGTCGGGCGCTGCGTACCCGACACGTGTTGCTGGTGCTGTTCTACGGCGCCTGTTATGGGCTCACGATTCGACTGATTGCCTTCTTGTTCATGTCTTCTGTGGACCACTTCACCGATACACCGGAGAAGCTGTCCCACCTACTCGGCGTGTGCTACTCCGTAGGGACTGCCGGGTCATTCCTGTTCGTTCTTTTCGGGAGCAGCCGCCTCCTGCATCGATTCGGACTCGGTGCCTCCCTGGCGGGGTCACCCATAATCATTGGCCCCTTGATCATCGCAGCGACCGCAGCCGCCTTCATGGGCGGAAAGGAGCACCACCTGTTTCTGTGGCTCATGGTGGGCGCCTACCTGCTGACCCATATGCTGGACTCGGGGACGACCACAACGGCGCTGAGGACCTGCCTTCAGGCCTTGCCCGTGTCGGAGAGGACCGCAGCGGAGACCGCGGCATCGGGGCTGGGCAAGGCCGTCGCCAACGGTCTGGCGGGCGGCTCGATCCTGCTGCTCCAGGCCATGCACCTGCAAGCCGTCAAGATCATCCTCATCTTCACCCTCACCGTCGGGGGTTGCTGGATACTGGCGAGTCGCCTCCTCGCCAACAACTACGCCGCCCTGCTCCTCAAGTCGATCAAGCGACGAGCCCTACACACCGCCAAGGTCGAGACCGAAGACCCACGAACCCTCGAAGTGCTGGAGGATTGCCTGGCAAGCTCGGACCCGGCGCAGATGAGCTTCGCCCTCGACGTGCTACGAGACTCCGAGCACCCCTCTTATGTCCAAAAGGTCCTCGAGCTCGCCCGGAGCGAGCATGAGCACATCGCGGTCGCTGCTGTGGAGAGGATCGAGGCCGGGCCCCTCCTCGAAGCGACGGAGCTCGTCGAGGAGTTGTCAACGGCGCCGCTGACACCGGCGCTGAAGGCCGCCGTCATCCGTGCGTATGGCGCCTTGCTGGAGGCGGACGCCATCCCTCTGGCGGTGTCCTGGCTCGACGACCCAGAAACGACTGTCCGCGCCAGCGCCTACACGGCGTTGCTGAAGCACTGCGGCATCGGGGGGGTTCTCGCCGCCGGGGAACGCCTGGCACTGCACAGGACCCACTCTGAGCCAGAGGAGCGAACCTTCGCCGCGGAGGTCATGGAAGGCGTCGGTGACCCGGGCCTCTACGAGCTGCTGAAGCCGCTGCTCAACGATCCGGAGCACTCAGTGAGACAACGAGCCCTGCTTGCGGCACGCACGGTACGCCACACACGCCTCATCCCCTCCATCGTCAGGTGTCTGTCTGAACCGGAGCTGCGCTCCAGCGCCATGGCGGCGCTGTCCGAATCGGGTGAGTGCATGCTGCCCTTGCTGTCCGAATCCCTCGACGACGAAGATCGGCCGCCCATGGAGGTGGTCCGGTTGATACGGGCGAGCTCCCGGCAAGGAGGAGCAAGGCTCACCAAGCTCCTGAAGCTCCACTTGAATCACTCCGTCGAGGAGATCCGCCAGCAGATCCTGAAGACACTCACAAGCCTCTGTTACGTCGCTGAACCCGACGAGATCGCCGACATTCATGGGACCATTCAACGCGAGGTTCAACACGCGTTCCAGCTGTTACAGATCGAGAGTGCGGTCAGCTCCCGCTCCGATTTCGCCCCCCTGAACCGTGTGCTGCGATTCGAGGGCTTCCTCCGCCGCGAGCGGGTGTTCCTGCTACTCTCCTTCGTCACCGATCAGCATATGATCGTCCGGGCGGCCGAGACGTTGTTGCACGGAAACAGCGCCGACCAAGCCGTCGCGCTAGAGACCCTGGAGTTGACCCTGCCGGCGGACCTCAGGAGGACGGTGGTACCGCTCATCAACGAGGTCGAACCCCTCGAAAAACGCGTCGAGAAGCTGGCAGAACATTTCCCGAGACTCAGCGGAGACCTGGAGCGAGAACTCTTGCCCCAGATCATCGCCAACCGAGACGAAACCTGGAAGTACACCTGGACCAGAGTCTGGGCAGTCCACGCCGCGGTGATCTCACAGACCCAACGAAACGTGGCGGACAGGCCGCCTTGGGAGAATTCCCGGGTCGCGATAGAATCATGTCTCGAGGACCGCGATCCCACCCTCAAGGCCATCGCATCCCGGGCCCTCCGAAACGTAGAACAGCACCACGATTCTGGGGCCCTCCCCAGAACAGACGGCTCCTTTTGGCGAGACGACAACGATCCCATGATGATCACCCTCGAGAAGCTGAACGTCTTGCACCAGGTCAACTACTTCGCCGAGACTCCCGAATTCGCCCTCACCGCCGTCGCTGCCATCGCCGAAGAACTGGAGGTGTCCGCGGGCGAGACCTTCATAGAGAAAGGTACTCAGGGAGATTCCATGTTCATCATGGTCTCCGGAAAGGTACGGATCCACGTGGGGGAAGAGACGGTGGCCGTTTGCAAACCGTTCAGCTGCTTTGGAATTACCGCAGTCTTCGATCCCACTCCACGTGTCGCCTCCGCCACAGCTGTCGAAGATTCGACTCTCCTCTCCATCGGCAAGCGAGCCTTCGAGGAGGTGATGACGGACCAGCCGGAGATCGCCCGGGCGACGCTTAGGGTGCTGGCCCATGAGGTCCGATTGCTGACGGAGGGGGGCGGGAAGATCGCCTCCATGCAGGAATGACGGCCTTTCCCCCGGACTACCGGATCCCGATCCTCGGCGCGGACCGCTACTCATGGGCCTACCGAGAAATCCCCATCGATCATCATGACCCTCGGCATGACGAGCCGCTGGTTCCGCTCGAGTCGTTTGGCGTCAACTACGAGAGTTATCACGGCCGCACGGACGGCGGGAATCCACCCTATCATCGTCCTGTTTCGGGTAGTCGCACGGACATGTGGCTGCGTCGATCTCTGGCCTCGAAACTAGCGGGGGTCAACCACCTCCTACGCCCCCACGAGCGGGAGCTCCTGGTGCTGGACGGATACCGTCCCATCGCCTGTCAGAGAGGGCTCTGGGACTTCTACTACGAACAGGGAAGGAAGGCCTTGGGATCCGTCGACGACGACGCCCTGCGAGACTACGCGGAGAGGTTCGTCGCCGACCCCTCGGATTTCAGCGAAGACGACCCGACGTCCTGGCCGGCTCATACCACCGGAGGCGCCATCGACGTCACCCTCCGGACGCTTTCAAGCGGCGAGAAGGTGGACATGGGCTCCAACTACGAAGAGATCACAGATTCCAGCCACTGTGACTACTTCGAACGGCTCCTCGATCTGGGAGACGTGGCCGCGGACGACCCCCGCCTCATTAACCGTCGACTGCTGCATTGGGCCATGTACCGACACGGAATCCTCAACCACCCCTGCGTCTTCTGGCACCACGACTGGGGGAACCAGCTCCATGTCCGGACGCGGCTGGACCTCTTCCCGGATTCCCCCGATGCCGCCTGGTATGGCTACATCAGCCCGCCGTCGGAGTAGCTGTTGCAGCCTCGGCCGCACCACGGCCATCGGCCAGCTCGATCCCCAGCTGCCAGAACAAGAACGCCCAGATGTCTGCAAAGCGCTCCGCCGTACGGCCCACGGAGGTGCCACCCCCATGTCCTAGATCCCGCCCTGCGCGCAACAACACGGGGCGAGTCGAGGTCGTCGACCGTTGCCACTGCGCGAGCATCTTGCGCCCGTGCCAGGGAGCAACGCGGTCGTCGGCATCGGGGGCATAGATGAGCACTGCAGGGGCGGCGATTCGGTCGGGCATGTTGTGATAAGGGCTGTAACGCAACAGCCATTCCAGCTCGTCCGCCTGCTCAGGGGAACCGTATTCGGAGATCCAGTGACGCCCGGTATGGCACAGGTGGAACCGCGCCATGTCCGTGACCGGTGCGCCGGCAACGACGGCTCGCCAGAGATCGGGCCGCTGCAAGGCAGCCGCCATGGTCAGCAACCCACCGTTACTCCAGCCAATACAGCCCAGGCGATCTTCACCGGCATAACCTTGGGCGATGAGCCAATCGCCCGCGGCGTTGAAGTCGTCAAAGCTGTTCTGCTTCTGCTCCCTCATGCCAGAGCGGTGCCAGGCCTCTCCAAGCTCTCCGCCACCACGCACGCTGGCCTCCGCATAGACACCGCCGTGCTCCAGGAACGGGAGAATGTCGGACCGGTAGGTCGGCCTCAAGGACACGTTGAAGCCGCCGTAGCCCCGCACGACCGCGGGGCTGTGACCGCTCCGGGTGAAGCCCCGCCTATGGACGATGTGCATGGGTACCCGGGTGCCGTCGCGGGACGTAAACCAAACGCGCTTCACCTCGAGCTCCCCCGCGGCCTCGGCGGGCAAGCAAGGCGGGAGCTCCGTTCGAGAGCAACCGGGGAGTTCGAGTCGAACTGTCCGCGGCGGAGTACGAGGGCTGGAGACCCCCAAAAGGACTGCGCCCCCGTCCGATGTCGCCGTCATCCAGTGGATGCTCGCCCCGGCTCCGAGGGGTACAGAGCGAGGAGCCCGGGAACCCTCGTCGAACACCTGCAGCTTGACGCCTCTCTCGTCGAAGTCCTCCACCACGACGCGCTCCCCTGCGACGGTCCACTGCTCGCCTCGCTCCGGAAGAGCATCGACCACGACCCTCGATCCTCGAGAAACAGCGTCCAGCGCCACCCGGATGACGCCGCCGTCAGCGTCCGCTCGATGGGTCTTGAAGTAGGCCCAGCGCCCACTCAAGAAGGGGCTGAGAGTCCCCGACGATTCAGGGAGCACAGGTTGGAACCCCAGCTCCTCCTGGTCGGCGTCTCGTACCCAGGCGGCGGACACGGGCTCCTCGCCAGTGAAGTCGTGGACGGTGACGAGGAGGTAGCGACCATCCGCTGAGAGGTGAGGGATCGGCATCTGTCCGCCCACCAGCGCTTCACCGAAGACCCGCTCATCGTTGTCGGCTTCATCCCCCAAGCGATGAAAGAAGATCCGTTGGTGATACCGGGCCTCCTCGGGTGAAGCCCCCTCCGAAGCCCGGGAATAAAAGAACCCGTCTCCGTCCGCTGTCCACGCCACCTGGTTGGCGCTGTGCCACAGGTGCGCCACGGGGTTCAAGTCTGCCGCCACTTGGTCGGGCAAGAGGGAGCCGGTCGGAACGTCGACCACATGCAGGGGCATGAGCGATCTGCCCTCGGAGGCAATCCGAAACGCCACGAACCGTCCGTCTGGCGAGGGATGGCAGTCCGCCAGCCGGGGAGTCGGCACTCCGAACAGGACGGCAGGATCGATGACCGTACGCTGTGGGCCGTCCAGGGAGGTGCTCACACGAAGCGACCAGCGCTCGGCGTCGGCAGCACGAGCCCTGTGAAAGAAGTGCCCGCCCGCTTCCTGGACCCGTCCGCTGCGAGGTCGTCTCAACGAGCTCTGAAAGCGACCGAGCAGGACACCCCGCTCCGCTCGTTCGATGAGCTGTCGCTCCGTCCACTGCAGCTGCGCCTCCACCCAGGCATGCACCTCTGAAGAGTCATCTTCGAGCCAACGGTAGGGGTCATGAAATCGATGGGGGCCCACGCTCTCCTCGAGCGGAACCCATCGGGTGGCAGGAGGCCCGGACTTCATGTCATCGCTCTTCGAGGGATCTGACTGCGGAGTCATACCGCCGGCCGCCTGGGCCCCAGCCCCCTTACTCGGCCGTGGGAACGTCGTCGAAGTAGTGCTCGTCGATCTCCGGCGGAAGCTCGCCGGGCTGCAGGACGGAGTCCAGCAGGGTCACGGCAAAACTATCCTCGAGCGGGGCATTCCAGATGCGGGTGGAGAGGTTGACCTTGAAGATGCGGAACAGCTTCAGGTCTTCCTTGGTCGTCTGATCCGTGCCTAGTCGGTCGGAGAGGGTGTAAAAATCCGTCGGCACGAACCCGGATACTAGCTGAACGAGCGCGGTCTGCTGCCCATCGGAAACCCACCAGTCATACTTCATCTGGCTGTTGCACTGCATGCCGCAGCCCTCGGCATGAACTGCCTTGTAACGCCCGCGACCCACGACGTCGCCGACATAATCCACCGCGTCTCTCACCCCGGGACCCGGGTGGCCGGTGACGATATTCAGGTCGTCGCGGCTCCACAACCCATCCTTGGACAGAGCCTTGGCCGCCACCTGCATGGCACGGAACGCGACAGCGGTCCCCCACCACAGAGATCCGGGGTGTTGGCACATGGCTCCGTCGTAAGCCAACTCCAACACCTCACCCTGGCTTTGAATACGTATGAGTGTCGACTCGGCTGCACAGACATCTTTGATGGCACTAGCGCTCATTTTGGCTCTCCCTTTGGGGCTGTATTTAACAGATTCTGGGCAACTGCTCGCCGACGAGCATATCGACGATGCGCCGACCACCGAACACTGTCTCCATGACCACGCGCCCGGGTCGGTGGTCCGTCACGCGCCCGATCAGGGCCGCTTCCTTGCCGAAGGGGTGCGCCTGCATGCACTCGAGGGCGCGCATCGCATCCGTCTCCGGCACCACGCAGACCATGGTCCCCTCGTTCGCGAGATAGAGAGGGTCGAGCCCCAGAATCTCGCAGAACCCTTTCACCTCACCTCGGATGGGCGTCTGGTCCTCGTTGATCTCGATGCCTACCGCCGAGGCAATCGCGATCTCGTTCAGAACGGTAGCCAGCCCACCCCGGGTTGCGTCCCTGAGAAAGCGTGTCTGCGGCACCGCCTCCAACAACGACTCGATGAGCCCGTTCAAGGGTGCACAGTCGCTCTCGATGGGAGTCGAAACAGCCATGTCTCCGCGGGCGGCCAGGATCGTCGCGCCGTGGTCTCCCAGGACACCGTTCACCAGGATCACGTCACCGCAACGAGCCCGATCCGAACCCAGCTCACACCCCGCAGGTATGACCCCCACACCCGCGGTGTTGATGAACAGCTTGTCGCATGCGCCTCGCTCGACCACCTTGGTGTCGCCGGTGACGATGCTCACGCCCGCCTCTCGAGCGGTATGGGCCATGGAGTCCACCATCTCTCGGAGGGTGACCACGTCCAGGCCCTCCTCGATGATTACGGAGCAGGTCAGGTACAGCGGCCTCGCGCCACCCACCGCGAGATCGTTGACGGTACCGCAGATCGCCAACTTACCGATGTCGCCACCGGGGAACTTCAAGGGACTGACAACGAATGAATCCGTGGTCAGAGCCAGCCGATCTCCCTGAGCGACCAGGTCTGACAAAGGAAACCTGGCCTGGTCCTCCAGCGGTGCCGAACGCTCCCCTTCGAAGGCGCGAACGAACACCTCGTCGATGAGGTCGTGCATGGCCTTCCCACCGCCCCCATGGGCGAGGGTGACGACGGGGGTCTTGATGCCCTTGCCAGTGGGGGCACGTCCAACTGCACGCTGAGTTTCGAGCTCGCTCATTGGGATCTCCCTACACCTCCTTGGCGGCGTGGACCTTCTCGAGGTCCCCGAATTGGTAGTAGGCGGCACAGGCGCCCTCCGAAGACACCATCAGAGAACCGAGCGGTATCTCCGGGGTGCACTCAGTGCCGAAGACCTTGCAATCCCACGGCTTGATGACCCCCTTCAGGACCTCGCCACACTGACAAGACTTGGGGTCAGCGATGGCCAGGGCCGGGACAGCGAAGTTCCGCTCCGCATCGAACCTCGCGTACTGCTCGCGGATACGTATGCCGGAGTGATCGATGGACCCAAGCCCTCGCCACTCAAAGAACTCCCGTATCTCGAAGACCTTTCCAATAGCCTCCAAGGCTACGGGGTTCCCGCCATCCGGGACGACGCGGCTGTACTGGTTTTCGACCTCTGCCCGCCCCTCCGCAATCATCTTGAGCACCATCCATATACCGTGCAGAACATCTAGGGGCTCGAAGCCGGAAATGACCAGTGGTCGGCGGTAATGCTCGGCTATGAATTGGTAGGAAGAGCTTCCAATCACCATGCTCACGTGCCCCGGGCCGAGGAACCCATCCAGGCTCAGCTCCGGCGAGTCCAGGATGGCCTTGATGGTCGGGATGATGGTGATGTGATTGCAGAACAGCGAGAAGTTGTCGATTCCCTCCTTCTCCGCCTGCAACACGGTAAGCGCCGTACTCGGCATCGTGGTCTCGAAGCCGAGAGCGAAGAACACCACCTGTTTGTCCGGGTTCTCCTTCGCCAAGCGGAGAGCGTCCAGAGGCGAGTACACCATGCGCACGTCGCACCCGTCGGCCCGCGCTTGCAGAAGGCTCTTCTTCGAACCTGGAACCCGCATGGCGTCACCGAACGTGGTGAAGATGACGTCGGGAGTCTCAGCCAAGGCGATGCAGTCATCCACCCGCCCCATGGGCAGCACGCACACAGGACAACCGGGGCCGTGCACCAACTCAATCTCATCCGGCAGCATGGTCTCGACGCCGTAACGGAAGATGGCGTGGGTATGCCCTCCGCAGACTTCCATGATGTACAGCGGGCGCGTCTTGGTGACCTCGATGCGCTTCACCAACGAACGGATCTCGTTCAGCAAGTACTGCGCCTTCACCGGATCTCGAAACTCGTCAACGTATTTCATCGATCAAACCTGTAGGGCATCGTCGGAGGCAGCCTGGCCTGCGACGGGAAGGTTGCCGC
This sequence comes from Planctomycetota bacterium, assembly GCA_965662355.1. GTDB lineage: Bacteria > Planctomycetota > UBA1135 > UBA1135. The sequence continues at coordinate 63,304 of CBFIHP010000013.1, forward strand.
GATCGTCCGCGAGCAAGGAATGAACCAGATCCCAGAGGACGTGATAGATGATGAGGTGGCACTCTTGAATGCGGTGGATGCTGTCCGTCTCCACCACGAGGCAATGGTCGAGGCCCACCCGTGACATCTCGCCGCCGCTGATGCCTGCCAACCCGATGGTCGTCAGCCCCATCTCTTTGGCCTTCACAAACGCCTTGATCAGGTTGGCCGAGTTACCGCTGGTGGAGATCCCGACCAACCCGTCCTCAGGACGTCCGTGTGCGATGACCTGCCGCACGAATACGTTGCCAAACCCGACATCGTTTCCAACCGCCGTCAGCATGGCCCGGTCCGCGCTCAGGTCGATGGCCGCAAGCGCCGGGCGACCGGCGGTTACTGGATGGAGAAACTCAACGGCGATGTGGCCGGCATCACAACTGGAGCCGCCGTTCCCCATGCTGAGGAGCCGCCCGTTGCTGCGGTACACATCGGCGATGGAGCTGGCCGCCAGAACCACGGCGTCAGCGTTCTTGTCGAAGAAGGCCGAGACGGTCTCCTGGTGACTCGCGACCTTGCCCAAGATCGAGTCCAAGAGCCCCTTTTGCAGGGAGCCCGCTTCCTGCGGCTTGCCGTGTAGGAACGGATACAGATCCCGGATGTTGGAGTTCTCAGGCATCGGAGGGGAGCTGCTCATAAGTCTCCCGTCGACAGCCCGGACTTCCTCATGGCATCCAGCTCACTCTGCACCTCCCCCAGCTCGTTGAGGATCTTGAGGGTGGAGTTCGCTTCCCCCTCGCTGATGCGACTCATGGCGAAACCCACATGGACCAGCACCCAGTCACCGACACACTTCTCGAGGGGGTGAAAGTCCTCCACCACACAGTCCATGTTCACTTCCCGTCGAACGCCGCCGACGTCGACGCTCGCGAGGTTTCGCGAGGGATCGGTGATCTCGACGACCTGTCCGGGGATTCCAAGGCACATGAGACTCTCCTACGGGCGTGGTGCAGGCGCTCAGCGCTCAGCGCTCAGCGGCTCTGCGGGGAGGGCAGCGGCTCTGCGAGGGGGGCGACGGGGGTGAATGAGACCTCACAAGACACCACGCCCGATCGCTCTGGATGCACCAACCGCAGCTTGACCGAAAGCCAAGCCCCCATCGTTGGCCGGCACCCGGGAGTGACTCAGGCAGCGATAGCCTCCGGACTGCAGTCTCTTGGAGACACTCTCGAAGAGGAGTCTATTCTGGAAGCAACCGCCTGTCAATGCGACCGTCTCCACGGCCACATCGGACCTCTGACTTTGGTGGATGACACGGACCATGGCGCAGATGGCTTCGGCGAGGCCCAGATGGAAGCGCGCACCGATGAGTCCAGTCGGCCGACGATCATTCAGATCGTCCAAGAGGGCGAGCCACATTGGTGTCACGTCGACACGAGGCGGCTCCGTATCGGTGCGATCAGAGATGGCGAACGGGTAGGGCACAACAGGTACCTCACTCCGAGCCAGCCAGGCATCCGCTTCTGCTTCCAACTCCATGGCACCCTGACCTTCAAAGGTCACGTGATCCATGCAGATTCCGACCGCGGCCGCTACAGCGTCGAACAACCTTCCGCATGAGCTGGCCAAGGGCGCGTTCATTCCACGCTCGACCATTTGATCCAAGAGCGCCAACGGCTTCTCATCGAGAAAGCGGTGCAACTCCAGCCCCGGGTAGCGATCGACGAGCGCCCCCCATCCGACGGAAGAACAGAGGTGGGCGTAGGCGCTCCGCCAGGGCTGCAGGATCGCCTGTACGCCTCCGATCATGGGCACGGCGGAGAAGCTACCGACTCGCTGGGAGCTGACATAATCCGCCAGCAGGAACTCGCCACCCCAGATGCTGCCGTCGTCCCCAAGACCCAGTCCGTCAAGAGCCACCCCGAGCACTGCAGGAGAGTCGAGAGGCAGCCCGTTCTCCGCCATGCAGCTGGCGACATGAGCGTGATGATGCTGGACCTCTTCCAAGGGGACTCCCTCCGCCGCAGCCGTCTCCCTGGCGAGCTTCCCCGACACATACTCCGGATGCTTGTCGGCAACCAGCAAGACCGGCCGGTGGTCGAACATCTCCCGATAGAGGCGCATGTTGTGCCGGAAGTCGTCGAATGTCGCAACGTCCTCCAGGTCGCCCTGATGCTGAGAGACAACGGCGACGCCGTCTTTCAATAGACAGAAGGTAGACTTCAACTCTCCTCCGTACGCGACCAGATCCGGCGCCCCGCCGAACCCCGGAGGAAGGGGGAGAGTCGATGGTGCATAGCCTCGGGCTAGACGTATCATCCGCTGCTCACCTCCAACGACCCGCGCCACGGAGTCGTCGATGCGATTGGCGATGTCCCGATCATGCATGAGAACGACGTCAGCGATTCCACCCAGCCGCTGCCGCGCTTCGGCGGCGATGGTGACCTGGGGTTCGTTTGACAGGTTACCGCTGGTCATGACCAGGGGCCGCTCCATGTCCTCCATCAGCAGGACGTGAAGCGGTGTGTACGGCAACACGAAGCCCAGAGTGTTGAGCCCGGGAGCCAACGCATCTGGAAGCGCCTCGGGGCCGTCGGCCTGAAGCAGGACGATGGGCGTAGGCGCGCTCTCCAGCAGAGCCTGCTCCTGAGACGAGACAGAGCAGTAACGCCGTATCACCTCCAGGTCGCGAGCCATCAGCGCGAAGGGCTTCCCAAACCGTTTCTTCCGGGAGCGGAGGCGCTCCACAGAGTCGACACAGGTGGCGTCACAGGCCAGGTGAAACCCACCAAGACCACGGATTGCAAGGATGAGCCCCTGATCCAGGAGCCCGGCAGCCCTCCTCAAGGCGTCGGCGTCGTCGGCCTCTTGCTCGTCGAGCTCGCTCCCGTCCATGTACTCGAGCCACACTCGAGGACCACAGTCTGCGCAGGCGATGGGCTGCGCATGAAAGCGACGATCGGATGGGTCCTCGTACTCCCCCCGGCAATGGGCGCACATCGGGAACGCGGACATCGTCGTGCGAACGCGATCGTAAGGGACCTCTTTTACGATCGAGAATCGAGGACCGCAGTGGGTGCAGTTGGCGAAGGGATAGCGATATCGGCGCTCCGAAGGATCGGTGATCTCGGCGAAACAGGCCGCGCAGATGGACGCGTCGGCGGTCACACGGGTGCGATTCTCACCGGTGTCGCTAGCCTTGATCGTGAAATCCTGGGCGGTCGGAGGCTCGAGGTCTTCCCGGGTCTCCACAGCTTCGATCCGAGCCAGAGGGGGCGCCTCGTCCTGGATGCGCTCCACCAGCCGGGCCAGAGACGCCGGCTCTCCGGAGGCCTGGATGAGCACGCCGGAGCCGTCGTTGGTGACATACCCCTGCAGCCCTTCCTCGGTAGCAACGCGCCACACCATGGGCCGGAAACCGACCCCCTGAACGACTCCCTTGACGCGCACCCTGAGTGCACATCGTCCTTCCTGAGAGGGTCGCATGTCCGGCTTCCGTTCGGGAACTCCGTCCTTCATGAGCCTCTCTCCTCTGCGACCGCAGCCTTCAGCGCCTCCCGCAGCCGGCGCCCCACCCGCGCGCGTCCGACCCTGTAGTGTTCCAGGCCGGGCACCACCAGCCGCGTGACCTGAAGCGGCTCGTCATGGGCGGTGAAAACGACTCGCTGGATCGGGGCACCACACGCTCGTCGCAACACGGGTACCAGCTCCTCCAGCCGTCCGCCTTCCGAGCCCCCCTCCTCATCCGGCACCTCGGAGAAGGCTACCACGGAGCTGGCGTTGCTCACCTTATCCACCTGCCTCTGCAGGGCCGCCGCCATGTCTTCTGCTTTCGTCTCCTCTGGGGTGCGAGTCGTTCGACCGCCATAGATCAGTCCGAGACGCCCCTGGACGGCCTCCATGACGGCCTGCATGACGGCTTGCTCTGCACGAAAAGCGCAGCCCCAACCACCATTGAAAGTGCTGTGGCGGAGGTCGTTCGGGTCATGCAGAAAACAGGTGAAGTACGGGAGCTGGTAATCATTGGGAACCGCACGCACGTGAAACGCCAGGCCGCGCTCGTGAACCCGATCACGGATGGCGTCTACTTCGTTTGGCAAACTGTCCGGGTCCACCAATTGTGATCTCTGTCTCGCCAACTCCAGGGACCAGACATCGCGCTCGATCAACTCCAGAAGCGAACAAAGGGAGGCTTCCTCCAGGGAATTCCCCGCTGCGAGGCCATTGGTCGACGCACCGAACAACCGCTGCCCTAGGTTCGGCGCTGGACGGAACACCAGCTCCGCCGGCACGAGGGTCTCCTCCCCGGTCTCCAGGTTCTGGGCGCTCACGACCCCGACACTCTGATCGCCAGAGAGCCGTGCCCCAGGCAGGGGAATGAAATCCTCGATGGCACCCTGCGCACTCTCAGAAAACTCGCGGACACTCACAAGGTGAGCCGCGACGCCACTATTACCGGGCTCCGCTTTATGAAACTCGAGGGCCTCCATCCGCGCCCCCACCTCTGCCTCCACCGGCGTGCGCCCCTTGCCAAAGGTGACCACGTCGGCCCGGGCCTCCGAACGGACGCAGGCGACCACGGAAACGCCGAGGTCATCCAGCCCGGTAATGTCCGAGACGTTCGTAACGCCGCAGATATCAGACACCTGCATGGCATAGCGCAGGGTCTCCTCGAGCGAACGGCAGCGTCCTATCACCACGTGCGCTACCTCAACGGAGTTGCGGATGGGGAGAGTCCCGCATGGTCGTCCTCGCGTATGGGGAGCGAGGAGAGCGGGAAATCGATCACATGAATAGTGAGCCGGGGTTGCTGCCTCCCAAGGAAGTGCATCAACACAAACGTCGACGCGCCGCCCAGGACTCGAGACTACGAACCGAGAACAGTCGGGAGGCAAGCAACCCTGGCGTCACAGGAAACGCCAACCGCCGTTCACCAGCAAGCGTTGAGTCGAACGGCAGAGGCGCGCTATTCCTCGTCGTCGTCGCCGCAGTGAACGCCCGTTGCGAGGGCTCCGGCCGCTTCGTCGAGGATGCTGAGGTCGAGTTGCTCTGCGATAACTATGTCGAACATGAGTGCCTCCATGGTCACTTGACGCAAAAAGTTCTGGGGGGGGGCAGATAGCAAGCCCTCCACGATTTTCGGTAGTGTACTGAATACTCCCCAAGCCGACCACTGGCAGTCGAACGCCTCACGCGGCCCCCTCCGCTAACGCTCAGCGCTTCTCCGCAGCTCCGTCCCAACCGGGAATATTGCGAGACAGAAACGCCCGAACCTGTATCTTGGCAATGGTCCCCGCCATGCCCTCAATAGCTTCACCTTCGCGATAGAGCTTGAGCGCCGGGAGGGCCTCCACCCCGAGGCTGGTGGCCAGCTCACGGTTCGCCTCCACATCCAGCTTGGCCAGCAAGAAGCTCCCCCCCCCTTCTTCCACCATGTCCTCGAGAACACGAAACAAGGACTTGCAAGGGGTACACCACTCCGCCCAGAAATCCACCAGCACGGGCAGGCGCCGCGACGTGACGACCACGTCTTCTTGAAAATCGGAGACTTGGATGATGTCGGACATTTCGAACTCCTTCACGACCAGATGCGGGTCAAGCGGCATCATAAACGAGAATGCCGGTTCCCGAGCGCTAACCGTCGGGCAACCAGCAGCAGCCCTGCTCTCCGAGTCCGTCCCGTCACGGACCGGGTCTCGACCGTCAACTTACCGGAGAGCCTGTCGATTCCCGCCTCAATGGGAACGAGAATGACCCCTCCATCGACCGCATGCGCATCAACTCCCAAGACCTCGAGGAAAGCGTTCGCCAACGGCTCATGCCCTTGATCGTCGACGATAGCCACTAAGTACTGGGAAGACCGTTGACCCGGTGGCCCCCGGAAGAGCCCCGTAGCACGCTCTTCCTCGCTCGCCACACTCTCCTCCCCACGATGCGCAACTGGCAGCCTTTTCGACGTCCCCGTCACCGCAGCCCCCAAAGCCAACTCCAACTGCCGCAGAGGCCCCATCCCCAGATCTCGTTATAAGATGCACCCCACGACGTAAGGTCGTGCTCCGTACTGCCGCGATGAGAAATCACACCATCGCCTCAAGCTCTCAGGGGAAGAGTCGCAAGATGTTTCTCGATCATGTCAACATCTCGGTTATCGACCTGGAAGAGTCGATAGGTCTCTACCAAGAGCTCTTTGATTGGCGGGTGCGCTGGCGGGGCAAGACGACGTTCGGTAAACCTGCCGCGCACGTGGGCGACGACGAACAGTACATCGGGCTCATCCAGGTAGCCAGCGACGACCAGCAGCGCCCCGATTACTCGCGCCCTGGCCTGAATCACTTCGGCATCGTAGTTGAGAGCCTTGAAAAGGCACGCGAGACACTTGCCAAACGGGGCATCTCTCCACACAACGAACCGGAGTACGAACCGGGACGCCGCTTCTATTTCTTCGATCCTAGTGGCGTGGAAGTCGAGCTGATCGAATACGACGACGGGTCACGAGCGTGAGCCGCACGAGTAGAAGCAACTGTCGTAACCAAGTCTTCTTCCAGCTGCGCTTTCCTCTCCTTCCATGCTTCACGGCCGCCCAATCGCCTTCGCCAACGATCGAGAGTCCAAGCAGTAGGTCGTATCAGGTCGTGGAGTCGCTGAAGACCGGAACGGCGGTTGCCACACGCGAGGTAGCGCCGCAGCTCCCCCCCTGGTCGCCCCGGGACGGCGATCGACCCAGGAACCGTCTACCGACGCACACCCTATTTGTTCGTTTCAGCGTATCGTAGAGCGCGTCCTCTTCACACCGGACCCTCCGCGGAGTCGCCCATGTCCTTGCGTTCAATCTTCGTCCTCTTGATCTGTGCTGGTTCTCTCACCGCTCGCCAGACATCCTACTTACGCCAGGATGATGGCTGGATTCGCTTCGACGGGATGCACTCCTACCACGTGCATCCATCGACCATCACGGTTCGCACGAGTGGGGATCCAGACGTGCAGTACATTCTCGACGGCCTCGAAAATGAGCTCGCCGGAGCCCGTTTGATCCGCAGCAATCGCTTGGGATTCCACGACCTCGAGGTGCCCGAGGGTCGCGATGTGATGGAGTTCGTGAACGCGCTGCGAACGAAGGGCTGCTTCGCGCTCGTCGAGGAGAACACCATCGGGACGTACGTGGGCGGTACGCCGAACGATCCGATGTTCGGGGACCAGTGGAACCTGGACAACACCGGCCAGCTGGGCGGTGTGCCCGGAGCGGATGTCGATGCGCTCGCTGCCTGGCTGATCCAGGACGGTGACCCCTCGATCGTCGTGGCGGTTGCCGACAGCGGCACCGACTGGACCCACGAGGACCTGGCGGGAAACATGTGGGGCAACACGGACGAGGTGGTCAACGATGTGGACTCGGACGGAAACGGCTACATCGACGACATCCGAGGCTGGGACTTCGACGGCATGGACAACGATCCCAACGGCGCGTTCTGGCACGGCACGTCCGTGGCCAGCGTCGTGGCCTCCCAGGGAAACAACGTAGGTCTGGTCGGCCTGGCGGGCGGAGCCCATGACGGCGCCGGCGTCAGCATCATGGCGCTCAACGTCGGCTCCTTTTTCCCGATGGGCGACATCCTCGACGATGCCATCCTCTACGCGCTCGACAACGGCGCTCACATCGTCACCATGAGCCTCAGTGTCGGGACCTCCGCGGCGATCGACGCCGCGGTTGCCGACGCTTTCGCCGGAGGCGTCTTCATCGACTGCGCGTCCGGCAACGGCGGATCCGGGGTGAGCTATCCCGCCACCCTCCCCGACATCGTGGCGGTGGCCTCGACGAACCGTAACGACGACACGAGCTCCTTCTCGAACCCCGGCCCCGAGGTCGAGGTCGCCGCTCCGGGCGAAGACATCTTGATGGCGGATCTGGGGGGTGGCTACCACACCGCCAGCGGCACGTCCTTCTCGTCGCCGCACGTCGCCGCCCTGGCCGGGCTCTTGCTGTCGGAGGATCCCTCCCTGACCAACCAAGAGTTGCGCCAGATCATCGCGAATACGGCGGACGACGTCGACGCACCGGGGAACGACAACAACACCGGTTCCGGACGAATCAATGCCCACGAGGCTCTCCTGTCGGTCTCGCTCGCCCCGGGGTCGGCCACGACCTACGGAGTGGGGACGCCGGGAGGGGGAGGCCTGGTTCCGACCATCGCTTCAAACCCCCTTCCCTCCATCGGAACGAACCTGGAGATCCGCACGACCCTGGCGGAGCGTTTCGCCCCCGCGGCCCTGGGCTTGTCGCCCAACAGCGCGGCGATTCCGTTTCTGGGGGGCATAATCAACATCCATCCCGTCGGGCTCATGACCTTTGGAACGACGACCAGCGGCTTCGGTTCGGCTTCCCTGTTTTTCCTGATTCCCAACAACCCCAGCTTCATGGGCGCCGAACGCTTCGCCCAGTGGTTCATACTCGACATGGATGCCCCCGCCGGCATATCCATGAGCCAAGGCCTACACCTCGTGGTCGGAGGCTAGTCAAGCACGCAGCCGCAGGCATCATGAATCAGCTTGACGAGGTACGCAGCGAACTGGTCTCCGAAGTCGTAAGCTGGGAAGCGGAGAGTTTCGAGGCCCACACCTGATCCCAGGTATCGCGCGAGGGCTGTCCACCCATGCACACCGGGCCAGGCACCCGGGGAGCAAGTTGATGAACGAAAAGGACCATCGGACCGCCATGGGGATTGCGCAACTATCCGAGTCCGTGGGCATGCTCTTCTGCCTCGCGGGGGTGATGCTCGCCTTCAGCTTATTCAGCCAGGATCTGCAGGGATTCGTCAGAGTTGCAATGGTGGTGTCGAACTGCCTTCCAACCTTGGGCATCGGGCTCCTGCTGATTGTCGCGGGACGCATCCTGCGTGCCGTGAGCCACAACCACCCATCGCCAGAGTAGACCGCCCCTGGCCTGCGAGCTGAGGGTCGCCATGACCGGGGCCTACCCGTGGTCGTCTCGCCCGCCCCGTCCCAGGCGGGCGTGGAGCCTAGCGCGTTCCTATCACACCGATCTCCGCCGCCGATCCCCACACACCGCCGTTCACCTCGGAGAGGATGCGTATCTTGAGGAAGCGGCCCCTCACGGGCTGGGCGAGATCGGCGGGCTGAGCCGTACGCGATTTGGTGAAGGTCACCTTGGCGGAGGGCTCGGCGGGGAACTCCGTCAGGGTCTTGGCCACATAGAACTCCGTCTCGGCGAAGGCGCCGTTCCAACCACCGTCCTGGCGGGCCAGATAGCGGAAGCCCTGGACTTCATAGAGCGCTCCCAGATCGATCACCAACTCGTGGGGATGTCGGGCAAGAAACTGGGAGAAGCTTGTGTGCCAGACCGTGCGGGGATCCCCGTCGATGGCCTGGAAGGCGAGCTTGCCGTTGCCTGAGTTCTCACTGCTGAAAGCGACCAACTTCATGCCCGCGGCGGGGATCAGGTTCTTGGCCGTGATCGTGTGGGCCTTGCCACTCTGCCGTGACTTCGGCCGCCCCTTCGCCGTCCCCCACTTCGCCCAGCGATCGCGTTCGTGTCGCTTGCGTGAAGGGTCGGTGTAGGAGCCGGTCCTGGCGGGCGTGTGCTCAACCTCGGCGATGGCGATCAGGGACTCGAGCAGCTTTGGGTGACGGTCGGCCACGTCGGTGGTCTCACTCACGTCCCGCGAGAGATCAAACAGAGCCCACGTGTCGTTCTTGCGATCCAGGATGGCCTTCATGTTCCCCTGGCGCACGGCCATCTGGTTGCCGTACTCCCAGTACAGAAACTCGTGTAGGGCCTGCTCGCCCTCGCCCAGCAGGGTCGGCAGGATCGAGAGGCCGTCCACGTCCTCGGGCACCTCGGCGGCGCACAACTCCGCCAGGGTAGGCAGCACGTCGGGCTGATAGAAGACGAGGTCGCTGACCTGCCCAGGCTCGATGTGGCCGGGCCAGCGGGCGATGGAGGGGATGCGCAGCCCCCCCTCGTACAGGTTGCCCTTGCCGCCGCGGAACTCGACTCCCGTGCGCGGGTCCTTGTTCGGCCCGAAGAAGCCGCGCGGGTGCTGCTTGGAGCGGAAGCGGTCCTGGCCTCCGTTGTCCCCGCTGAAGAAGACGATGGTGTTCTCTTCAAGACCCAGCTCCTCGAGGAGATCGAGCACCTGGCCGACGTTGTAGTCGACCATGCTCACCATGCCCGCGTAGTTCTTGACGTCCTGATGGATGCCGGGGTCCTGGATCCATGCCTCGCCCTCGTACAGCTCCCAGGCCGGATCATCGGCGGGAATGTCGTACATCCCGTGCGGGGGAGTGATGGGCAGGTAGCAGAAGAAGGGCTCGTTCTTGTTGGCGCGGATGAACTCGAGTCCGGCCTCCATGATCTCGTAGTGCGAGTAGGTCTCGCCCGAGCGCCCCCCCACGTTGCCCTGCAGCGCGACCTCTTCACTGTTCCTGACCAGATAAGGTGGATAGAAGCTGTGGGCGTGGACCTGATCGTAGTAGCCGAAGAAATCGTCGAAGCCGTGATCCTCGGGCACCCCGGTGGAGTCCCGCCCCCCACATCCCCACTTGCCGAAGCCGCCCGTCGCGTAGCCCTTGGTCTTGAGCACGCTCGCGATGGTGACTTCCCCGGCACGCAGAGGTGTGCCGCCGTCGTTGGCCCGCACGGACGCGTGGCCCGCGTGCTTGCCGGTCATCAGGTTGCAACGCAGGGGCGCGCACACGGGCGATCCTGCATAGGCCGCGGTGAAGCGGATGCCCTCGGCGGCCATCGCATCGATGCGCGGGGTCTTGATGTAGGGGTTGCCCATGTGGCCGAGCTCGAAGTAGGCGAGCTCGTCGGACATGACGTAGACCACGTTCGGGGGACGCTCATCCTGGGCCCAGGACAGGCTTGTAGACAGGCAGGCGGCCATCAAGGCGTGTGGAAAGTTCATTCGCATGACAACTGTCACGTCGCGACGAGTACTCGTCGCCGTGAGTGCTGAATGTCCCCTCTGACAGCACCGATAAATGCACAGGACAAAGAGCATCTTGAGCGACTGATGTCGGCTCCGCCACGAACAGGGGTAAATCACTTCTCCGGCTGCGCCGGCTTCGCTGGCGCGTCAAGGGATTCCGCCACTTCAAAGATCTTGAGGACCCCGGCGGACTGCTTCTTTTCCGTCACCCACTGCAGAAAATTCAAGTCGTGGGCGTGCGCCTCGAAGAAGAAGGGATGCAGGTTGGTCTTGCCTGCCTTGGCAAAGCGGGCCATCAAATCGCGAACCCCAGAGGCGGGGACATTGCTATCAGCTTCACCGTGAAAGACATAGATCGGCAGATCCAAACGCAGCAAGCGCTGTTTGTTCGGTTCCAGGTCAAAGTGTTCCACCAGCCACTCCAGGGACACATGGAAGTAGTTGTTCCAAATCCAGTCTTCATCCCCGGATTCGATGTGGTCAAAAATGGACTGGCAATATTCGTCCAGTTGCACTTTGAAGTCGTTGGTGGTCACAAACCCGTCCCCATCGAAATCCACCGTATCGAAGGGCGAGTCACCGAACTGCATGCGCGCCTGGGAAGCTGAGGCATTTTCAGACTCGTACTCTTCGCGGCTGATCTTGCCATCGGCGTCCTGTTCAAAGGCGGCTAGCATAAAACTCATGGAGGGCTTGCCAGAGAGCTGCCATTTGATGATGTCCGCCATGTTGTCATGGGCGTAGCCAGCCAGGAGCAGAGCCTCGATTCGGTTCTCCTTCTTCTCCGCCACCATCGAAGCGATGATGGTGCCCTCGCTCCATCCGAGCAATACCACCTTGGCTTGCTTGAGCCGCTCATCGGCGCGCAGGAAGCCGATCATGACTTCGAGATCCTTGACGTCCACGCTAGGAACCACGCGCTTGAACTTCTCGCGATCGATCTCCTCGAACATGGGCGGATTGGTGCCGATGGTCACGCCACGTTTGTTGTAAGCAAACATCGCGATGCCGCGAGCGCTCAGTTCCTGTCCGAACATGTCGTAGTAATTGAACTCGAAGGGCCCAAACTTGCGTTTATTGAGATAGGTGTTGGGGCCGGTGCCATGCACAAAGATGACAACCTGTTCAATCCGATCCACGTCACTGGGCAGGTGCAGCTTGCCGCTGATAACTTCGCCATCCTCCAGCTCAATTCCAATGATCTCGGATGCTTGCGCTGCGGCCAGGGAAGAAAGCAATGCAAGGAGAGGAGTCAGGAGTCTCATGTTCGGTCCGTACCGAGGTGAAGAATATCAACGGAGGCGATGTTGCACGGTTCAAAATCCGGTTTTGCTCGTGGGTGGGACGACCACCGTGACTGCGGGCGCTTGGCTCGCTACGATTCATGCACCAACACCGCGGGACAGCGCTTTCCTACAATTCCTCTGCCGCATAGCCCACGAATCTCGGACTCATGATTCTCCTGCCGCTTCTCCTCCCTCTGCTCGCGTCTTCACCCTCCATCGAAAGCAAGCCGCCGTTCCAAGAACGGCTTCGAGGGGCTAGCGAATCACTCCGAATCGAAAGCTCCGCCGAGCTGTCCCTACACGCGCTCCTTTCGCGCCTGGCCGAGCTGACCGGCCAGACCCTGACGATGAGTCCCGAGGTCGCTCAAAAGCTGCAAACGAGCCGTGTGAAGTTCGATCGAGCCGTTTCCGTCCCTGCGGAAGAGGCCTATCTCTTTGTCGAAGCCTTCCTCGTCGAACCCCATCTCACGATCGCTCCGGTCGCAGGTGCTTCGCCTCCGGCCCTGGGGGTTTACACCGGTCAGGAACTGACCCGGGAGACCCACCTCGACATCCCACAGAAAGAGGTCCAAGCGTATTCGGGTCACAGCGCGCTCCTGGTGCGCACCGTCATCGACCTCGGAACGATCGACCCCGGCCCGCTCATGCAGACGCTGCGAGCGCTGGTTGTGGGCATCATGCGCCAATCCATGCAGGTGCTCGACGAAAACAAGGTCGAGCTCACGGGTACCGGACAATGGGTCGCGGATATGGCCGCATTCTTCGAGAGTGCGGTGACCATCGAGCCCGCGGAAGTCGTTTGGCGAACGAAACGTCGTCCTGGAGTCCCAAAGGATTCCATGGTCCTGAATCCCGACCCGAAACACTCCCTGGCGGAGCTGATCGCGCGTTATCGCCAAGTCACCGGCTTCCATGTCGTTTCTCATCCCCAGACGCTCGAACGTCTGGAAAAGGAATGGGTGCGCATCCCGCGGAAGTTAGAGGTACCGCGCGAAGAAGTTCATGCCTACGTCGGCGGTTGCCTCGCAGCCCAAGGGTTCGGGTTTGCGCCCCTTCACGTCGGGCGCGAAACCGTGTTGATGCTCATCGATCACCAAACCAGTTGGCGCGGTGGGGTTCCCTACGAACCGATGCCGGTTTCGGTCGCCGAAGTGCGCGGCTTGGCGGAACGCCCCGACCTGTGGACGCGAACCCTCGTCGACATGCAAGACCTTGATGCGCGTATGGTGCAGACGCAACTGCGCGCCATCGTGTCTGACACAGCGACCCAGAGGATCACCTCTATCGGAAACCGGCTGATCATCCGCGGATCAGGTTCTTATGTGGCTGACGTGGTGGATGTCCTGGGCATCCTGATGCGGCAAGAGTCCGACACTTCGCCTCAGCTGACGAAAAGCTTGCCTGCGGCCAAGCAAGAGCTGGTTCTATCCGCCGGCGAGATGGTCATCGCGCGGCTTCTCGAACGACTGGCAGATGCAACCGGCCAGCATCTCGCCATGTCGGCCAGCACACGCAAGACCCTGGAGCAAGGCCGGATCGTCGTTCCTCGAAAGACCGAGGTTCCCGCGGAAGACGCCTACGCCTACGTAGAGGCCTGCCTGCGCGATTTCGGATGTGTGCTGGTTCCCTCCAAGGGAGGTACATGCCCCCTGCTCGGTGTCTATGGGCTTCGTCCGTCGAAGATCTCATCCGCGATTCAACATCGTCGCGTCAAGGCCTTCGCCGGAGCCTTCCCGATTCCACCTGACAGGGTCGATGAGTTCGGATCGCACGCCGCGCTGTGGGCCAGGACGGTCTTGCACCTGGACAACGTCGGCACGCGCACACTGCAGACTCAGCTGCGGGCACTCATCACCGACACCACGATCGAAGGCTTCATGGCGGCGGGCGAGAATCGCATCATCCTTTACGGCTGTGCGCAGAAACTGAGAAACCTCGTGAACTTGCTGCTAGCGGTGAATCGATCTTCCGGGTTCATCGACATCGAGGCTTCCGAATTTCCCACCGCGGAGTTTCCAGACGCGACCGCTCCATTGGTCTTGCTCGAAGAGGAGCTGACTCTCGGCGACATGCTCAACGCATACTCCGAGTGCACTGGACTACACATCGTTCAGTCCGAAAGAACCGCTCGCCTGCTGGATCAGGGAAGCATCGATATCGGCAAGAAAACGGAAATCCCCCCGGAAGACACACATGCCTTTGTGCAAGCTATCTTGAACGAACATGGATTCGGCGTCGAACCGATCCTCGACATCCAAGAGCCGCTCGTACGTGTCTACTCGCACTCGACCCGGAATCGTGGTAATCAAGCTCCTCAAAAGACGCTGATCAAATCCAGCGCACACGGGACTTCGCACAGCACGCCGCGATGCAGGTGTGCACGATCATGAGTCTCGAGCAGACCGATACGAGGACTCTTCAGACCCAGATGCGGGGGGTTATCAGCGACACGACACGCATGGGCATGATCGCCGCGGGCACGCGCAACATGATTCTTCTCGGCAACGCCCCGTGGGTCGCAGACATGGTCCGAGTCCTCGAGGACATCGACGGGAAGGAACCTCTGGATTATTCAGCAGGCCCGGACGGTCTCCCAACCCCGAACATGCCTTTGGATTACTCAGGTGTTCGAGTCACGAACTTGAAGTACCTCGTGGAGGACTTCGCCCAATCCTTGGGGATCCGCCTGCCGATCTACCATGTGACTGCACCCTACCAAGCGGTGGAATTCGACCTACCGAAGCGCGATACAGTTCCTGCGGTTGAGGTCTACTCCTTCGTGGAATCCCTGCTGAAAGAAAACGGATATGCCCTCGCCTACATCGACAGCAGCGACCAACCGCAGCTCGGCCTCTTCGGACACCGACGATTGAAGGATTTCGCTTATCCCGTACCGGTCCTACCGGAAGATGTGGTCGATTTCGCGGAAGGCCACCCCGCCCTCCTCATCCGCACTCTGATCTCGCTCCGAAACGCGGACGCACGGAGCCTTCAAGCCACGCTACGCAATCAGGTCACCCAGACGAGCACACAGACGCTGCTCGGAGTGGGAGCCGACAAGATCTTGGTCATGGGAATGGCCCCCTGGGTCCACGAAATGACCAAACTGATCCAGGCTTCTGATCACTGAGCGATGACCCGGCGTTCCCGTCAGGGAAGAGTTATCGGTACGGGGCCAGGCACCGAGCTGACGGGTTGGTGCTTGCCTCTATGAGACGGACAGCCCTCGTGAGCCGGGCTCAAAACACCTATACTCGGAGCATGTTGCAGCACTCGGTTCAGAGCAGATCGGGTGTTCACTCCAACCGAATGCGCTTGCGCCGTCATGCCCGCCAGGAAGAAGCACCCGTTCGCTCAGGGGGCGTGTTTTCGCGCTCAGATCGGGTCCGCCGGGCAGCCTGGCGAGGCATCGCCCCGTGGCTCGTCGGCCTCTTGTGCCTGGCGAGTTGCGGCAAGCCCGCTCCCCCGCCCCACCCGCTCCCGGCCGACACCCCCGAGGCTCGGCGTGAACAGGATCTCGACTACCTGGTGGCTATCATCGAGGCCATCCACCCCGACCCATTCCTGCGCATGGCCGAGGCCGACTTCCGGGCGCAGGTCGAGCAGCTCCGGCTGGCGATCTCCGAAGCGGACGAGGCCTCCTTTCAACTGGGATTGCTGCGCCTGCTGGCCTCGCTGCAAGACGCCCACTGCGGAACGTCTGCCTTCGAGACCTCGGCGTATCCCATTGCCTTGCCGGCCCTCGCCGAAGCCTTCGACGAGGGCTACTTCCTCAGTGGCTGTACCCCGGACCATCTTGATCTGCTCGGCGCGCGCATCCTCTCCATCGACGGGCATGACTACGAATCCCTGGTGGAGCGCTGCGCCGAGTTGATCCCGGCCGCCAATCCCCACCGAGTCAGCTCACGGGCGCCCCGACTGCTCATGTCCCCGCGAATCCTGCACGCCCTTGGCCTGAGCGAGCACGCGGATCGCTACACGGCCGAGTTCGAGCTGCCTGACGGCAAGAGGCTCTTCCGGGAGTTCACCGCCGGGGAACGCGACTTCAACTCCGGTCACCACATCTTGACGGATGTGCAGGATCTCTCCCCGACGATTCACCCGCAGCCTCACGAAAGCGGGGCGCCGTACTGGTGGGAGCATCAACCCGACGAGGCCTTGATCTACCTCCAGTACAACGCGGTCCAGACCCACGACGAGTACCCGTTCGACGAGATGGTCGAGGAACTCCTCGCCAGGATCGAACGTGACGACGTCGAGACCCTCGTGGTCGACGTCCGCTACAACGGGGGAGGCAACAACGGCCTCATCGATCCGCTCGACGACGGGCTGTCCGCACTGAGGCGCCGTGGAAAACTGGACCACCTGTACGTCCTGACGGGATCACAGACCTTCTCCTCGGGGGTCGATGTCGCCGTCCGGCTGCAGGAGAACGCCGGGGCCGAGGTGGTCGGCACGGCAACCGGCGGCATGCCCAACTCCTTCGGCAACGCGGTGGACTTCAACCTGCCCAACTCCGACTTCGAGGCCTGGTGCTCCAGCGGGTACTTCCGTCTGCTGGAGGGCGAACCGCCGACGCTCGAACCGGACGTGGATGTCGGTCGGCCGTGGGCCGACTACGGCGTCGGCCGCGACACGGCCATGGAGTGGGTGCGTTCGCAGGGAACGCAGGCCCGCTAACCCCGAGCTGCGAGGTGACGGCCGCGCTTCAACCGCCGCCGGGATCCGTAGGAGCCCGGAACGTGTCTTCGTTCGGTTTGGGATGGCCGTGGGCGGCTTCAGGGTAAGTCGTGGCGCTTGACCAGCTGCACCAGAGGCCGATGCTACCGAGCAGCGCCAGGTCAGCGAAAAGCAACGGTGCGAACAACGGGGCAGTGTGGATCGCATTGCTCAACAACGACTCGCTTGGGCCCGCGAGAATCGCACGCGCGTGCAATCCGGCGCCGAGCAGACCGACGACCAGCTGGGCTCCCATCATCCAGAAGCATGCCCGCAGGTAGGGCCGCTCGCGGTGTGCCCATGTCGCCGCGAGCAGGAACGCAAATCCGAAGGCGGCGCCCAGCACGGCCAGCCACTCGGACGCGTGGAAGAATCCGTTCTGGGCGTGATCGGCCAGGGCGAGACCGAAGTTGCCCGCGAACCCGCCGGCTGCGAGGAACGTTACCCACTGACCGTAGTCTGGTGTCTCAGGCGCCTCGGTGCGGTTGAGAAGCAGCAGAAAACCAAGGCCCGCGTAGGAAAGCGGTGCGGCAAAGGGCGCCGTGTACACAAGATTGTGAAGTGTCTGCTCCACGAAGAAGGTGCCGTGCAGATGCCACATCAGGCCGCTGATTCCGACCACCAGACTCACCAGACCAGCGAGCCATCCAAGCCGCCGGGCAACTCCAGAGGATGGATCCCCGGACACGAGCCCCGGCAACAGCAGGACTGGCGCCACGATGGAGAATGCGAACGGGATCCACTCCGCTCGATGCGCAAACCCGTTCATGGAGTGCGCGAACCAGATATCGATCGCGAGAAAGCCGAGGTTGCCAGCGGCGAAGGCCTCGACCACCCAGCGGCGCAGTTCAGGGCTATTTCTTAGCTGCACGGAGTTCTGCGATCGCCTTCTTGATCTTCACCTGATAGTGCAGCAGCTCGTAGTTTCCGTGCCACTGCACGAAGTCGGCACCGCCCATGAAGGCGCCGTGCTTGGTCGTACGGCCGTAGTAGTGCCAGATGTCGAACTCGAGGAACTCCAGCTCTTCGTCAAAGGGGGTGGCTGTCAAGAGCCCCTCGGCGCGCGCCTCACTGATGAGATCGAGGGCCTCCTCGACCTTGGAATTGGTCTCCAGTACGACGGCCTCGGCTTCGTCATAGAATCGCGTCACGGTCCCGGAGGTGTGGCACTGGAGGCAGGTGGCTTGCATGGCGTCCTGCCCCTGTTGATAGCCGGATCGCTTCTCGGAAACAGCGGCGTAGAGCAGCCATGACAGCCGCTCGGTCGTGTCGTGTGTCACGCCCTGGCCGTTGAGGCCGCTGAGGTGGCAAGTGGCACACGTCGGCACGGGCATGTCCGTGGTGCTCAAGGTCTTCGGATCGGCGGACAGGTCCATGTGCTGGCGCTGGTCGTTGAAGAGCACGCCGTGCTTGGACTCGTGGTAGATTTCGAGCTGCGAATGATCCGGACCCATGTGGCACTGGCCGCAGGTCTCGGGTAGGCGTGCGAGCTGGACGGAAGCGTTGTGGCGAGCGTGACATTCGGTACAGCGCCCAATGGATCCATCGGCGTTGGGTGCACCGATCCGGTGGCACTGGTAACAGCCGACCTCGATCGCAGCCTTCCCTTCACGCAAGGCGAGCGCGTTGGCCGGGCGCTCCACCATGCCGGGATGGTAACGCTCGGCAGCGGCGATTTGCTCTGGCGTGAACCCAGCGGAGCCGGTCAAGGCCGCCATGGCCGGGGCGGCATGTCGACTCCGCAAGAACTGCTCGTACTCCGCCGGGTGGCAGGCCGCGCAGTTCTTGGATGTAAGGCTCGTCGAGATCGTGAAGCCGTTGTGGTCCATCGACTCCTGGCCGGCGGCGGGCTGGTGGCAATCGAGGCAACTCACATTCCGGGCGGCATGCCGGCTCATCTCGTACTCATGCACGATGGCCGACGCAGTGTTGCGGTGGCAGGCAGCACACTTGCCCGTGGCCACGACGTGTGCTGCAGTCGGCTGATCCGTCTGGACCGCAGGGCGTTTCGAATTGATGATCAGCGCCGCCGCGATGAGGGCCGTGGCCATCAGGACGGCCACGAAAACGGTCTGAAGTCGCATGGCCGTATGGTAGTGATGAGCACGAAGCACCGCAAAGCAGCCTCGCCAGTCGCGTGCTACAGCCGCGGTGTTGTTGCACGGTTCAAAATGAAGTTACCGGTACGGAGTTACCGGTACGGAGCCAGGCACCGAGCCGACGGGTTGGTGGGGCGTTCTCGCCTCTATGAGAAGGCACGAACAGCACCTGAGAGGAATCATTGCAGCGCCAACAAAAGCGCTTCCCCAGCAAGACATCAAGCTATTGCCAGACGAAGAGCCGTGCCAGCAGGGTTCCCACTGGCTCCTCTCCACGACCAGCCAGAATCCCCGAGATTCCGCTCCCCCCTCCAGGTCTCGATTGCGCTAGAGGGACAAGTCGGCCATGACGGTCGCCACCAACGAACACGGAGAACGAGCATGAAGAACACCCTCACGACCTTGAAGCGCACCTCCCTGGCCACCGCGGCCTGGCTCGCCGTCACCCTGCTCCTCGCCGCCCCCGTGGCCCAGACCTACGTGGAGATGAGCCGTGGCCTGCTCTAGGGGCTCGAGATCCAGGAGACCGCCACTGCGGCTACGACAAGCAGAGACACGACCTTGAGAAGGCGATCCGAGTGGGTCGCCTTCTTTCGTGATGCGGGGCAGGAAAACGGCGTGCGGAAAACATCGAGAAACCCCTCCCCCCTATCGAGCCCGATTGCGCTAGAGGGGCAAGTCGGCCGTGGTGGTCGGCGCAACCACCAAAAGGAAACACGAAATGCAGCACGAACAAGACGATCGCGAACTCACGGACGAGGAACTGGACCAGGTCGCCGGAGGGTTCGCCATTCGGCGGAACACTAGGTTCCGCCGGGAGACCTAAAACACCGACGCAACATGAATCAGCTTGACGAGGGTCGCGGCACCACCACCGCGGCCCTCTTTCGTTAGATGAGAGGTCGAGGCCCGACTCGACGACTGACCGGCGCTAGGTCGAGGACGAGAGCAGGATCCCGGCGAGGGGAGCGCGAGAAGCCCCGAGCTACCAGCGAGCCGTACGAGCCCCCGGAGCTTCTCGACACGGCGCCCAGGTCCGTCGTCTTCGCACGGGTCGCGGTCCAGGTTCCCGGCAAGACTCCCGGCCCGAACCAGGTCCCGTTCTCGAGGCGTTTGCCGTCCTCGGATAGCGTGGCCTTGTATTGGGCGTGGATGATGTTGCCCTTGGGGTCGATGATCTTCGCGCCCCAGATCCTGAGCACCTGTGTTTTATCGTCGAAGCTGTAGGTGAAGGGCTCGCGGCCGCTGTTGGCGCCGTCGGCGGACTTCCAATCGAAGTAGCCCACATTGGATTCCTCGAGGAAGACCAGCTGGGCAGTCCAGGCGATGCTATCCATTCCCTTGACCTGCCAGGCGTTGATCTGGGTGGACGGCGAGGCCGCCAGGGAAAGGGAGCTGAGAACAAGAAGCGCGAGCAGGGTCCAGGTCTTGGCGAACATGTCTGGTTCCGCGGTTCGGGGCGGGCGAATGCGTACAGAAAGTGAACGGGCGTCGGGGACGACGGCTCCTCAGGGCTCAGTCGAACGAAGCGAACATACCGTCCAGTCTTGAGCAACGCCTAGGTCGCAAACTGGGAATCGCGGTTCCGGGCTCCCAGCTCTCGCTCGGCACATGGCATTCCTGCAGCAACGCCCTGGATCAGAGGAATTAGGGCAGAATCCGGCATTCCGCAGAACCAGCAAGCAGGAGCCGGGTTTGACCCCGGAGCCGGGTCGTTCCCCCCCATGTCCCGCTGTACAGGATCACGAAGAATGAAATCTGCAAGCGGCTCGACCATCGGGCGAGCCTTGATCGGCCTGCTCTCGCTCTCCCTGGCGTCGGCCTTCCTGCCGAACCCGACACCTCTCCCCACCTCGGCCCAGGTCGGAGAGCCCTGGGAAGGCCTGACGCTCTTCCATCCCATCACCGACACGACGACCTACCTGATCGACAACTCCGGAGCTGTGGTCCACACCTGGCTCGGTAGCAACCCACCCGGCAGCTCGGTGTATCTCCTGGAGGACCAGACCTTGCTGCGCTCAATCCGCGGCCAGGGACCTGGTGGAGCTTCCGGCATTCAGCTCGTCGCCTGGGACGGCAGCCTCGAATGGAACTTCACCTATTCGAACGCAGACCACAATCGTCACCATGACGTGGAGATGCTGCCTAACGGCAACATCCTGACGATCGCCTACCAGTTCAAGACCATCGCCGAGGCGGAGCAGGCGGGACGGAATCCCGCGTTCCTCAGCGGAAACGTCTTCTCGCCCGATTCGATCATCGAGATACAACCCGACGGGCCGACCGGCGGCACGATCGTGTGGGAATGGCACGTCTGGGATCACCTCGTACAGGACTTCGACCCCGCACGCGACAACTACGGCGTCGTCGCGGATCATCCGGAGCTTCTGGACGTCAACTACCCACCCATGGTCGCGCAGAATGGCGATTGGAACCACGCGAACGGACTGGACTACAACGCCGCGCTGGATCAGATCGTCCTCAGCGCCCATCACCAGAACGAGATCTGGATCATCGACCACAGCACGACGACGGCGGAAGCGGCGGGTCACACGGGGGGTCTGAGAGGCCGCGGCGGTGACTTCCTTTATCGCTGGGGCAACCCCGCCGCCTACGACGCGGGTACGGCCGCAGACCAGAGGCTATTCGGCCAGCACAATCCGCAATGGATCGCCGCCGGCTCGCCGGGTGCAGGCAACCTGCTCGTCTTCAACAACGGCAACGGTCGCCCTGCGGGTGATATCAGCAGCGTAGATGAGCTCGTGCCCCCGATGGACGGATCGGGGAATTACCCCCTGGCCCCCGGCTCCGCCTATGGACCCGCGAGCCCCGCGTGGTCCTACCAGGCGAGCGTGCCGACGAGCTTCTACTCCGCGATCATCTCCGGGGCGCAGCGACTCCCCAACGGCAACACCCTGATCTGTAGCGGAACCCAGGAGTGGTTCTTCGAGGTGACGGCAGACATGGACATCGTCTGGGAGTACTTCAATCCGTATGGAGGCAGCAACAACCGCTGCTTCCGTGCGGAGCGCTACCAGGACCCGCTGCTGGCCGTCCCGACCCTCCCCGAGTGGGGCCTGATCTCGGTGACACTCCTGCTGTCGGCGCTGGGCACGATCATGCTGAGGCGTGTGAACGTCCGCTGCGATCCTTAGCAGCTTGCCCGAACGGTGCAGAAACTCAGCCGAAGCCTGACTCACGGCGTCACATAGCCTTGAAGCAGGCAGGCCTCTGGCTTCAGTCTCCGATGACGAAGGCCAACCCGTTGCTGAGCTGCGCAGCAGGGAGTCCGGCGCACACGCCCTGGGCGTAGAGCACGAAGTCGATCAGGCTGGGATCGAGGGGAACGGCGATGGAGAAGTTCTGCGTGTCGCTCACATGGAGGGCAACGCGTGCGAAAACCTGGTTGCCGTTGAACGGATCCAGCAGGAGTTCGCCCTGGGCGAGATGCAGGCCTTCGATGGGGGTGTCCCACCCGAGCAAGATCGCCAGGCCCGGGGCCTGGGCCGAGCAGTCGAGGCTCGCATCAAAGGGCGCTCCGATGACGGGTGCTTGGGGACTCGAAAGTGTCAGAGGATTCGTCCCCACACCATTCCGAACGGGTGTCGGGCTGATACCGACGATCCAAACCGCTCCGGCGTTCAACGCGCCCTCGTTCGTCGTGGGCGCGCCGACGATGACCTCGGGGGCGCCATCGCCATCGAGATCTCCTAGATGTGCCATCTCGAAACCGAAGGCGTCGTCCGGCAACGCAACCAGGTTGTGTGGCAACGCCCCGGAGCTCGGCCCCAGATCCAGGCGCGTGGACTCGGTGCCTTGGGAGAGCACGGACGCGGGGTTCGGGACCTCCACCTGGCCACGCCGCGACGGAGATCGCGCGTAGCACTCCTGCACGCGTGATCTTGCCCTAGCCTCTGGGCAGAGGCAGGCTTGGCTGACTGCTAGGACGGGGATCGCCGACGGCGCCGTACCGTGACTGCACCCACAATGGCAATGATCCCAACGAAGGCCACCATTCCCGTCGACCCTAGCGCAGGAACGGCGGCGACGCCGAGAGAGATCCTGAAGGCGTTGTTGCTGGGGGTCCCGCATACATAGACGTTGCCGGAGCCGTCCACCGCGATGCTGGGTGGAGCGGTAAGCGGATTGCCAGAACCGTCCCCCGTCATATTGATGATCTCGGTGATCATGCCTCCCGGCGCGACCTTGAAGGCGTTGTTGCTCATCGCGCCCGCAACGTAGACATTGTTGGAGCCATCTACGGCGATACCGTTGGGGAACCCCAGAGCAGCGACACCGCCTCCCGTCCCGTCGATGATCTCGGTGATGACATTGGAGCCGCCGGGGTCCGTGATCTTGAAAACGTTGTTGCTGAGAAGACCCGCGACATAGGCGTTGCCTGAACTGTCTACGGCTACGCCTCCTCCAAGGTCGAAGAGATTGCCTGTCCCATCTCCCGTCGCATTGATGATCTGAGTGATGCTGTTGATGCCGCCGGGGTCGGCAATCATGAAAGCATTGTCACTGCCCGTGCCGGTGACATAGACGTTGCCAGAGCCGTCCACTGTTATGCCCACTGGACCTAAGAGTGAATTGCCGGCTCCGATGATCTGAGTGCTCGGGCCACCTGGCGGAATCATGAAGGCGTTGTTGCTCATTCCACCTGTGACGTAAACGTTGCCCGATCCATCCACGGCGATGCCCACCGGCCCGTTTAGCAGGTTGCCAAGCCCGTCGCCCGTTGCGTCGATGATCTGGGTGATCACACCAGCGGGCGTGATCTTGAAGGCATTGTCGCTGGTTTGCCCTGTTACGTAGACGTTCCCGGAGCCATCCACGGCAACGCGCTTGGCCACGGTCAGCGGGTTGCCGGCTCCGTCTCCCATGAAATCGATGATCTGGGTGATCGGGCCGACGGGCGGAATCATGAAAACGTTGTGGCTGTCACGACCCGAGACGTAGACATTTCCAGCTCCGTCCACGGCGATGCCTTCAGGAGCGCTGAGAACATTGCCCACTCCATCCCCCATCGAGTTGATGATCTCGTTAATGCTCTGCCCGGAACGCGCTGACACAGGGGCTGGAAGGAAGCCTCCGGCCAGTGCGGCAACCAAGACAACGCTACATCTATTTTTTTTCATGTCTTTTGGCCCTCTAAACATAGGTGTGCCTAACTGGGGTTGCTAATCCCTCGCAGGATTGAATTCGTGGGCGCCGATATCCATGACGACGTAGCGGTCGAGATCGCCGTCCAGGAGGCGCGGATTCCCGAAGAGGTCCCAGGCTTTGAGCCTTTCCCCTTGGAGTTGTAGCAGCCCCAGGGGGCGGTTCGAAAAAGCTCTTCCGGCGTCGATGCACGGGGAACCTGCGAGCAGACGGAAGTCTCCATGACCCGGTCCCAGACCCGGATGACGGAACATCGGGGAGACATTGAAGAGGCTTCCGGGTCCGTGGTTGAAGATCGTCATTCCTGCCGTATTACCGATCAGGCTATAGCCTTCCAGGCTGAGCGTCCCGGACGCGTCCGCACTGGACGCCGCTACGTTGCCGGCGAGGATGGAATGCTCCAACTGCGCGGATCCGAGAATGCCGCCTCCATAACTGCTGACGAGGTGTGGTCCGGTACCGCACACGTTGCCGGCAATGGTCGAATGGGAGATCACCATGGAAGAGGCGGGGGGGAAGAAGATTGGATCATTTCCCGCAATTCCGCCGCCGACGGCGAAACTAATACCGGTAGCCGTTGTCGCACTGTTGTCGGTCACCATGGAATTATGAGACTCGAGGCTTCCGCCGCTGACACTGATGCCGCCTCCAAGGGCAATTTCGCCACAGCCAGCACCGGCTTGGCAGTTCCCCCATGAATGCACGGAGTTCTGGGTGAGCGTCGAATGCAGCAAGCTCACGCTACCACCCTGAGCAGCGATCCCACCGCCAGAGGAGTAGTAACCGGAGCGAACCTCGTTTCCCACGACGAGGGTTTTCACCAATGTCAGATTCGAATCGACGGAATGGAATCCCCCGCCCCATACGAACGGGTCCCCGTTGTTGACATGACCGCTGATGACGCAACTCGTCATCGTCAGCGTGCTGTCGATGACGGTCACGCCAGTGCGATTCGAGTCCGCAACGGAGAAACCCTGGATCTTGACGACAGCACCACCGAGGACGTCGATGTTTCTGACCGTGGTCCCCTGGGCTCCCGCGAGCCCCACGAGTTCGAGGTCGTGGGACAGCAACAGCACCTCGTCGTAGGTGCCGGCGGCAACCAGGATGCGATCGCCCGCGCTGGAAAAGCTCAGCGCTTCGCCGATCGTGCAAAAGGGCGCTCCGGGGACGCCCGTGGCCGTCGCACACGCGGCGGCTTGCGAGTCCACATGCCAATCGGATTGGGCTGCGCTGGGAGCGACCTGGGCAACAGAAAGCGCGAACAGGAGCGCGGAGAAGCGGAAGGCGGAGGGGAAGGTCATCGGAGGTACTTTGGGTGGTTTGCGTGTCTTCGCTGGACGGGCGTCCAACACGCCCTCCATAGGTCCGAGGAAGGCGGGAAGCGGGACCGAACAGGAAACTCTCCAAAAAGTTGCCCAACCACAGAAACCCCTCTGGTCGAGCCCCAGGAGCGGGTTTCCTCACCGATCACCGGCATCCCCTCGACGCCTTCGCGATCGGTACCCCGCTGCGGGCGCGGCCAGGGCTCCGCCGCTACGAGCACAGGATGACGGGCATGATCATCGTCGTCACCAGTGTCGAGGCGATCACTGCCTGAACCGACTCGGCCAGGGCAGCGCCCATATGCTCCCCCCGTGAGAGCGCCTTGATCCGAGATTCGCAGCGCTCGACCTCTTTGCTCCCAAAGGCGGCATGGAGCAGGCGCGAATGGTAGGCCAGCGAGACGACGACGGACGTCCGCTCGCTCACATTGTTCCCGTCGTGGAAGATCGCCTGGCGCAGGCGCTCGAGGAGTTCCCGCTCGGGGGCGGGGTTCAGCTCCGGGTACACCGTGCGATCGAAGAGAAAGAGCACCTTCTTTTTCTCGGTCCTGAGGATGCCCTGGTCGCAGAGTGATTCTGCGGCTCGGTGATGCAGCCTGGGGATGCACACTGTTTTCCCCATCCAGTCCCTGAGGCTGGCTGGCTTCTCCCTCGCGCCGATGAGCTCGAGCAACTCGTCAAGGAGCTCGTCGCCCGTTCGCGTCCCGGAAACGAGCTCGACCCTCTTGCCCTCGGTGTCGCAGCGGATGCGGTCGATCAGCAGAAGCTCGGCCAACAGCGCCCCGGCACAGGCGTGTTCGTTGCACATCGAGCCCGAGACTGGAGTGCCCGAGTGATCGCCGAGCGTGAGGAGCAGAATCTCCTGGTAC
The DNA here is from genome assembly GCA_965662355.1 of Planctomycetota bacterium. GTDB lineage: Bacteria > Planctomycetota > UBA1135 > UBA1135. The sequence continues at coordinate 89,693 of CBFIHP010000013.1, forward strand.
AGGTGCAAGTCCTGAATGGGGTCCATGGGTAGGGGGCTATGTTCGAGTCACGGGGAGCCGATGGGGTCCGACCTGCTACGGTTGAGTCACGCACATGTTCTTGATATCGCCCGGGCTTTTCAGCCCGATCCCATGATGCGGTCTGAAAGCGTGTCCGACGGCAGCAGGTCGCCCAGGGCCTTGATCAGCTCGTCGTGGTTCGCCGAGGGGCGCTGTAGCTCGTCGGCGTGGGCGGCGCGCTCTTGGCCGAAGGCCTCGAAGTCGAGGTCTGCGCCTGCTTCTGTGCGTTGGACGTGCTCGGCGAGAAGGCGTGTCGCGATATCTCCAGATCCGTGATCAACCATGACCGACGAGGAAATGGAACCGGTCGCCGGGAGTCCTAGCGCGCCTTCAGGATCTTCAGCTTGTCGATCTTGGCCCGCGTCTTTATCGACTCTTCGCTCCGCGTCAGCGCCCTTGAAATCGACTTCAGGCTCATCCCCTTGTTCGCGAGAGTCCTTAATTTGCTGATCTCGCTGTCCGTCCAGGCTTGCCGGTGCCGCTCGAAACTAGGGCTCATGCTGTGTGGTGCGCTCGTGGTTTATGGGGCCGGCGCGCGAAGGCAGCTTCGAGCGGAGAGCTACGGGCTGTCAGGCAGCTCGACGGCAGTTTACCAGCACGGGCGGAGGCATGGCCCGCGAAGGGGCCGGAAACTGAGCCGAACCCCAAGTCGGTGCAATCCGGCAACTTGTGGCGCAGGACTACGACCCTCTACGGCCGAGGTCAAGACTCCCCCAGCATCCCCGGTATCACGTCCTGATCGCCTTCGAAACCGGCGGGCGAGGTCGAACATCTCGTGCAGGACGTTGCAGGCGACCACCACCTCAGCTCTCTGCGCCGACTGGAAGCGGACTCCCGAGCTTCTTCACCTTCCGAAGCGTTCGGTCCGAGCCGTCGCCCGTGTCCCCCGAACCACCAAGGATCACCCGAGCGGTTTGGCTCGCTCTAGGGGCGGGTTACCCAAGAGTGCTCGACAATCACCTCGTCGATAGCACCAAAATCGAGGGCCAAGAAGGACGAGGCTCCACCGATCCACAGCCGCTTGCTATCGGCAGAGAAGGCCAGAGCGAAGAGAGGTCGGTCCGCAACATTGAATTCAGCCAATAAGGTCCAGGTTTGAGTGTCCCAGATGCGTACTCGCCCCTGGCGATCCGCCGAGGCGAGCACGTCTCCGGAGGGAGAAAAGGCGACGGCATAGATGTCCGAACGATGCCCGTCCAAGCGCTGGAGAATACGACCCTCCGGAGACCACACGGTGATCTTCCAGTCGGAACCCCCTGTCACCAGTTGGGTGCCGGATGGGGAGAAGCTGACGCATCGAACGGCCTTCTCGCATGTGTCCGCGGACAAGATTGGTCGTTCTGAGCCAGGCGGCAACGTGATGAGTTTGCCGTCAGTTCTTCCAGCAGCGAGTACCCCCTGTTTGCTCCAGGCAACGCAGCTGAGTCGTTTCGGTTGGGGGCATTGAAGCACGCGCAGCGATCGATCGAGCGTGTTCCAAATGCAAATCTCTCCAGCGTTGTCCACGCTTGCGATCATGCCCTGAGGTGAGACGGCGAGGTAGTTGGACTGCTTCTTCGGGTGCGAGTAGATGCTGACCGGCTGGGTTCCTGGACCGAACTCGTAGATGGTTCCGTTTCGGTGCGCGAAATAGATGTTCGCTCCGGAAAAACAAACGCCGACAGCCTCGCGCCCTCCGAGTTGGATCGACTCCAGTTGCGGCCGTTCTCCTCCGGCCGGGATATCTGCCCCATGGAAGATCGAGCCCATGCTACCGACCGCCGCCATTCTGCCCGACGGGTCGGCGGCCAAGCCGTGGATCGTTTGGACCTGCTCGAGATCGACGGGGACCTGGTAGACGTCGGAGTTCAGGGCCAAGGTTCGGACCAGGCCCTTCACGTCGACCGTCACGAGCCGGTTTGTCGGGTAATGAAGTCCAAAGTCGGCAATGTGATCAGGACGACTCCCCAAGGTGCCCAAACGCTTCCCGGAATCCGGGGCGAACTGAACGATGCGGTTGCCGTAACCGCAGGTCACCAGAATGGAATCCGCCGTGGGCGAGAAGACCGCCCGCGGCGTGTAGGGAAGATCCGCGCCCCGTCTCCAGAGAACCTCACACGAGTTCGCCTGTATCCCCCAGACGGCTTGGTGTGCCGCACAGACCAGCACCCCGTTCTTCAGCGTCCCCTTTGCGGAGGCGATCGCACCAGCAAGCATGGGTCCCACAGGTACCAAGCCCTCATCCCGTACTTCAAGAACCATCAGTTCCATACTGGGATTGGCGACCTGGGCCAACACCCATCCCTTGGAAGGCGCCGAGAGTTCCGCGATGGCTCCTAGGCTCGGATCGCGGTAGAGGACCTCGAGCCGTTTGTCGTTCCGTCGAAGGACTCCTCCGGCGGAATCGCCGAACAAGACACCCAGGGACTCTGAGAAGGACACCGCCGTGAGCGGCTCCGGACCCGTCCAGACAGTCAGCTCCGGGTCACCGACGGTCTTTTGATACGCCCTTCCTTGTGCTCCAACGGCCCAGATTTCATCGCCCGGGATCAAACAGGCGGAAACGGTTGCTCCAGGTACTGGCAACTCAAAGGCCTCGACCAAGTCGAGATCCTCTGTATCGAGGATTTCGATCGTGCTCTCGAACTGGCTATGGAGAAGGATCGAGCGCTCGCCAACAGAGGTACGGGGCAGCTCGCCCACGTGAGATTGATAGCTCTGGACGAAAGGATGCTCGAAATAGAGTTCTCGCAGGGCCCACAGGGCAGCTCTCTGACGCTCGCCGTCAACGGCCGAAGCGGTGGCATCAAAGGAGATCTCCTTGGCAGCCAACCAGAGCCGCGCTTCAGCCTCCGCGGCATTACCCAGGTCGGAATCGAAGCGTGCTCTTTCGATGTCCCTCAGAAACAACTCGCGTTCGCCCCGCAAAGCCCGCTCGCGCACCTGAAAGAATATGGCGACCAGTGACAGGGAGACTCCAAGGAAGGCCATGCATGCGACCGGATGGCGCCGGGCAATGCCCAGGAACGACATCCAATCGCTGGTCTTGCGTGCCGCGACCGGAGTTCCCTCCCGCAACGCCTTGCAATCCTCGAGCAAACTGCGAACGTCGGGATAGCGCTCCTCCGGATTCTTCGCCAAGGCTTTGGCCACGACAAGATCCACTTCACTGGGAAGCGAGTGGACGATCGTACTAGGCCGCGGAGGCACCGTCTCGAACACGGACTTCAGAATCGCGCCCGCGGAGACCGTTGGGCCAAAGGCGTACTCCCCCGTCAGCATGTAGAAGAGCAGCAACCCGATGGCGTGGACATCGGTACGTACATCGACTTCGCCCTCGAAGGCACCCAACTGTTCCGGAGCCGCCCACGAAAGGCTACCCAGGAACTGTCCACTGATCGTCAGGCCGGACTCGTCCGGGGCAAGGGCCCGAGCCATACCGAAGTCCAGTACACGGACATGCCCGTTATTATCCACGAGCACGTTGCCTGGCTTCAGGTCACGGTGGATCACCCCACCACGATGGGCGTACTGCAGAGCGTTGCAAAGCTCGAGCACCAGGCGCAAGGCCTCATCGAGACCATTGTCGTCACCGGCATTGCGAGCACCGATCATGTAGGTTCCCAAATCGGCTCCCTCGATGAGCTCCATGGCCAACCACGGTGTGCCCGACTTGGTCTCCCCCGAATCGAGCAAGCGCACGATGTTCGGGTGGCTCAGGGCAGACACGAACTCGATCTCGCGAACGAAACGCCTCTGCTGCCGTGGAGATCTAAAACTGCCCTCGAGCTGAATCTTCAGCGCGACATCGCGCCCTGTGCGGACCTCGAGCGCCTCGTAGACGATTCCTTGACCCCCTTTGCCAAGTACACGCTTCAAGACATATCCCGCAGGCGAATCCTCCCGCGACAGGAGCGATTGTTTGCGGGCGGTCGCGAGCGAATGCAGTTCCGAGGCGATTTGAATCTCGCTCGCGAGAGAAGCTTTCAGCTGCGCGCAAGTTGGACAGCCTTCGACATGCGCTGCTAGGTCAGCATCGCACTCTTCAGCGGCCAAGGCCTCTTCCAGTTGCTCCGGGGTCGGGCAACCCGGCTCATTCTTCATACTGTGCGACCAGCTCGGCGATCCTGCGGGTGATTCGACTACGTACGTTGTAGACGTTGGTACGCGTCACATGCAACGTGGCGCACACATCCTCGACCGGTCTGCCCTCGGGAACCAAGAGCTCGAAGATTCGGAACGTGGTGGGGTGAACTTCACTTTCCACCTGGCGCAACGCTCTCTGGTAAACGGACCAGCGCCATTCTTCCTCCCATTGACGCTCCAGCTCATCCTCGGCCTGCTGAGCGTCGAGTTCCAGCTCACTCAGCTTCGATTCGCGCTGCGTTTGTGAGCTGGAGAGTCGCTGCAGGGCCTTTTTGCGCGCGATTCCAAAGAGCCAACTCCGGAGCTGCCCTTTCTCACGTGCATAGGCACCTTCATTGTAGGAGCGAGCAAAGAAGAGCAGACAGTCCTGTGCCAAGTCCTCGGCGTCCGGGCCCGACAAGCCCATACGTACCGCCAACCCGACCAATGGCGCTCGAAAGTGATCTACGATGAGGCTCCAAACACTTTCGTCCTCGAAGTGCTGCAACCGATCGAGGATCGTCGAAGTGGTCATCCAAGCCATGCTCGACGTCATGATAGCTCTTTTTCCGTGGAGGGCACTCACCGGCCCAGATCCCCTATTCCTGGCTGACAGAGGATTTCTGAGCCTTTACCAAGAAAATCTACCGCCCATCGAAAGGCTGAAGCGGCAGTTCAATTGTCCTCCCAAAGAGATCCGCCGATCCAATCGTAGTCGGTGTTTACGGCAGCGATCGGTGAGGTGCGGTTCAGGCCTCCCGAAATCGAGGACCCGAAGCCGATGGCTACGTTGAGCCTGCCTCCGGCCACGCTGGAACGCTCGCCGGTTGCCTGGTTTGATTCGCCGCCACCGATCCAAGTCTGTCCGCCGCTTGCCAGGTTCAGGATGCCACCACACACAGTCGAGCCTCCGCCGCTGGCTGTGTTCCAGATTCCTCCACCCACCCAGGTGCGGTCGCCACATGCGTCGTTTGAGTCGCCTGCGCACACCGCGGAGACGGGGCCACTGGCCGTGTTACGGACGCCACCGGTGACCGCTGCCATCGGCCCGGAAATCGTGTTCATGTCCCCGCAGACAAGACCACCGTGGCTTGAATAGGTGTTTCTGACGCCGCCGACGTAGTTGTGAGAACCGGTGCGGTTGTCCCCGTTTGGGTTTCCTAGTTCGTTGTACCCCACGATCAGATTCCCGAGACCGTTGGAAGAGCCTTCGGTCGTTCCCGTTCCGTTGACGATCTGTACGTTCACACCTTCGATGCGAATGGTCTTGTTGACCATATTCCCAAAGCCATCGTCGAGGTAGACGATGCTCATGTGGCCGAGGATCTCCTTCTCTTCGGGTGTGAGCTTGAGAATGGCTTGCGGGTTGCCGGGTGCCTGGGTAACCATGCCCAAGAATCCGAACAGAGCGATTCCGCCCAGAGCGGAGAAAGACTGCATATAGGTGTGTTTCATTATCTCGTGATCCAGTGTTGACGGCCTTCGCAAAGCCAGGAGCCAGAAGGCGATCCTGTCTTGTGCTAGTTCAGCTCAGGGGCCGGGATCTCTGAGCCAATTCAAGAAAGCCCAGATGGTTGCTGTAGGCGCTGACAGACATGGGGTTCTGGGACCTGTGGGGCGTTGGTGCATGGACCCCGCATCTGGACCCGACGTCGGGCAGCCCTCGTGAGGATCAGCCGGGCAAAAAACACCGGCGCGACCTGGGCGGAGACGGCTCATCCTGCCCGAAACTTCCTCCAGGGTCGCCGGGAGGATGGACCCGCCTTAGACTGGAGATATGGGCTCGCGATACTCCGGTCATTGTCCGGCTTGCCAACACCGCATCGACCTGGGGGTCGATCGTCCTTCCCACGGCGCCTGTCCGGCCTGCGCTGCACCGTTCCAGGTCCTCACCGCACCGGCTCTCGAGCCGGGCGGGCCGGCGCAGGACCTCGAGGTCACGCTGGTGCGGCACCCCCTTCCTCCCTGGCCGGAACGGGACGTGACCCGGCCCGCCTTGGTCCTGGCCGCCGCGCTCCTCGGGCTCTTCGCCCTTTTCGTGGGTCTGGGCATGGCCGGGCAAGGTGGCTCCTGGTTCTACGTCGGCTGGCGCGTGCTGATCGACGCCGCGGAGCTGACGTTGGTCTCCGCCGTTGCGTTCACCTTGCTCCTGGGATGGCGCCGCGGAACCTGGTGGAGTTCGCTCGTCGCTCTGGCCCACGGAGGGCTCGCGCTTGCAGTCCTGAGCCTGACGAGCGGTGTGTTCGGTGAGGTGCACGGCCCCCTCGCCGATCGGGCGACCTCCGGCCTCCTGCTCCAGGTTCTACTCGGCGGCGCGGTCGGATGGACGGTGGCCCGCAGCGCGCCCCACTCTCCGTATCGGCATTCGCTGGCGCTCGGTATCACGGCCGCCGCCGGCACTCTCGGGCTGGCCCTCGCATCGCAGCCCACGCAGGAACAAACGCTCCTGCTGAGCGCCCTGCAGGTCGTCCTCTGGCTTCCCGCGATGCTCGCGGGTGCCGCCGTGACGCAACACGGACCGCTGCGCAGGGTCGCAACGACCTGAAGACGCCGAGCCCGAGCTACATCGCCCGTCCGCCGATCGGGCGTTGGTGCATGACTCCAAGTAGGGCCCCCCACCATCCCCGGTTCACGTCCTGAGCGCCTTCGATGCCGGCCGACCGAGTTCGAACATCGTGTTCAGGACGTGGCAGGCGAGCCCCGAGATGCCAGGATGTTTTTCTCCGCTTTCCTCAGAGATCTGGAACGCTGAATCGAACCCCTCGCAATGGAGCAGCAATTCTGCGGCCCCAATACCCTTGGAGTTACCCCATGCGAGCGTTCGGTCTTCTTTTTGTCGTGTTTCTCATTGGCGTAATCAGCCCCTCCCCGATGGCCCAGCAAGCTCTCCAAGACGAGGGCTTTGAACCGACCAGCACACCTCTCGGTCCCTTCGGTTCGACGGCCCTTGATACGTGGTTGGCGGAGTGTGCGACTCTCGTGACCGGCCCGCAAAGCGGCGTTTCGCCAGCGGCAGGCACCGGGATGATACAGATTTGCCCCAGCGGCGGATTCTATTCCCAGGTGCGCCAGCGCATCGCCGTCACCCCTGCTCATGGCGACCACGCCCAAGTCGCTTGCAAGTTCAACGCCTCGGCCAGTGGGAACATTGCAGGAATCTCGGTAGCCGCCTTCAACGGAACCACGCCGACGACCTCGGGCGCGGCCAACTTGGCTGTTGACGGCAACACGGCAACGTGGGAAAGCCTGTCAGCGAAAGTCGTGCTCCCCGTGGGTACGACGCACGTCGAGGTGCAGGTCAGTTTCAGAAACCCCGAATTGATTGCCGCGGGGGGATTCGGGTTCTGCGATGGGGCCTATCTCATCCTGGCCCCGCAACCCGGTTCCTACCAAGGGTCGCTTGCTGGTTCGATCACCAACCCCGACCAGTTGTCCGCCTGGCCGATCGTCATCGGTACCGACTGGGAAGCCACCGTGACGCCGCAAGCAAATCGCGCGGGCACTCCCGGATTCAACATTGGCCTTGTGCTGGTCCAAACGGTGGGTGCTCCGGGTGTGACTATCACAGTGGACATGGCGCCCTTCACCGTCGGCTTCGGTAGCGCCCCTGTTTCGCAGCTGCTCGTTACGGGCGGCCGCCTGGGCACGACCGTGGCCAACTGGGGCTTGACTACCCCGGGCACCATCCCGATCCCCTGCAACACGACCTTCGTGGGCATGCCGTGGTACGCCCAGGCGATCGTCTTCGGCGACGTCACCACGGACGGCGTCAACGACCTCGACCCGATGTTCTCGAATGGTATTACTGGGGTCATCTACTAGGTCCCGAACGGCAAGTCCACGCCGGCAAGACGAACGACTTGCCGGCTTCTTGCCGCCATAGCCCGAGGGCCAGCAACTCGGAGCGCTACGCGAGCTGGGCCGCGTCGAGCTCGGTACGGTCTGTGCACCAACGCCGATAGGAAGGCGCTCGGCATCCGAACGCGCAAGAAGTAGGCTCCGTTCGTGCCCCGCATCTCCTCATACACGCGCCGGCAGGCAATCGTCTGCGCCATCAGCTTCGTGAGCGTCGTCGCCAACGAGATCGCCCAGCGCATGGTGGCCCGCGAGTTGATAGGCCCACACTGGATCTACGGCTACATCTCGGACTTCTTCGCCGTTCCATTCACAGCGACACTTGTCACCTGGATGCAAGGCCATCGACGTCACATCTGGGTCATGCCGTTGCTCTTTGCAGTAATGTTCTCGCTACTCGAACTCGAGGGGTATCACGATCCCTACGACTATGTGTGCTACTGGACGAGCGCCTTCCTGGTGATGCCCGTGGTCGCAATCAAACGTTGAAGGTTGCCAACCACGCGTAGGGCGACGAAGCGGACGGAATGCGGCGTTGGTGCATGGCTCCAAGTAGGGCCATAACTCCCCCGCCATCCCCGGTTTCACGTCCTGAGCGCCTTCGCTACAGGCCGACGGAGTTCGAACATCGTGTTCAGGACGTGGCATCGCCAGTGATGCTCGCGAGCTTGCCATGGGCCTGTTGGATGAGATCCACGTCAGTGTTGGCGTCGTCTACATTGCTGTCCGTCGGAACCTGCGCTGGACGAGCGCGCAGTCGTACTCCGGCCAGTTGCCGACTCTGTATCTCGTCTTGTAATTCGGATGGACTCGTGACTTCATCCGGAGATCGTCACGATCCATGCTCCAACGCCCCACCAACCCGTCAGCTCGGTGCCTGGCTCCGTACGTAGCGCTCTGGTCAGCGTACGAGGAGAATCGTCGAGGCGGATTGAGTCGTTCCGCTTGCTTGAATGGTCACTCTAGCATCTCCCTGGGGCTTTAGCTGTTCTGTCACGATGGGTCCACAGGTCATCAAGGCCCACTGGTAGGGCTTGATTCGTGCCTTAGGGGTATAGATCACTCCGTCGATCTCATTCCCAGGGATGGCGCCGCCGTCGTCGTCGTCGTCATCGTCATCGTCGCCGCTGCCGGGATTTACTCCTCTGATTTTGTTCTCTTTCGAGTTGGAACGGGATTGAAAAATACATATTCCGGCGTAGGTCCCATCGTCAGGTGCAACGAGGTCCAAGTAGGACTCTCCTTTCGTATCGATGCTCTTGTTGCCAGGACCCATGAACAAGCAAACCCCCCCGGTTCCACGGAGAATGGAGCTACCCTGCAGCTTGATCCCCTTGCTGCCTCCACCGCACCCGATGTAATAAAGGCCGGGGAGCAAGATGGCGGTTTCGTTCTTGAGATCGATGCCCCTTGGATAGTAGCCGGGAAGGTACGTTCCATTGTCCTTCATCCTATCGTAGTCGGTCATGCCCGCCGTCGACGGCTCCGGGAGGGACGCAAAGGGGTCTTCCAACGAATCCATTCCTGTTATCGGAGGGGGGTTGAAAGTCCCGCCGCCGCCGGAGTCGCAGACTCCACCCACAACATGGGTATAGGGGCTTGTGACCAGGACGTCATTGTTCCTGACCTTGATGGCGCAGGAATTGGTCGAATTCACCCAAATGCCCGAGTCTAGCACCGTCAGCTCGCAGTCTTTCATGTCCAGGGCGTTGGCCTTGGTAGGGTGCAGTACGAGCAGCCCAGGCAGGCTGCTCTCGCCCGGCTCGCTATAGGCGATAGCGGACCTGGCTAGGTGTAGCTGACCATCGCCAAAAATCCCCCCCAGCGGGCTGCTGGCAGGCCCGTCCGCAGCTTCGTCCGTACGATGTGCTGTGACTCTTACTGCATTAGGGCCACTGAGGCTTGCGGTGAACTCTTCTGTCGATGGATCCCAGGTTCCCAGGACAATGTCCCCATCGACCGAATTCGAGTAATTGGCCTCGAGGGAGATAGGGAATGCGGCACTCCCGTGGCCTGAGGCGACGTCCATGGCCTTGCCTCTAGAGACGTCGTAGTCGGGTGTTTGTTGATCCCAGGAGAGAGTGCCGGCCGCTGCCATCGCCGCTTCATCCGCCGCCAGCTGCAGGGACTGGACCCCCATTCCCGAGTACGAAACGGCCATATAGAGAGCCCCGATGGACAGGATGGTGCTCATCAGGATCGCCATGAAGACGACGAGAGCCCCTTGTTCAGAGGAGGGACGGAGGAATCGGGACATTCTGATCATCTAGAGACTCCCCGCACAATTCGTTCCAAGGCGCATGAAAGATTGATTTCTCCGTTTTGGGCGCTCGAGAGCTCTGATCACTCCACGGCCCTTAGTGCGGGAAACCGAGCAGTCGCCAAGCGCATAGAGCAACCGAGCTCTCCCATTGCAGCCATCCATTGATCTTCGCTCGCACCATCCGTTCTTAGGAGTTCCTCGGCCTCTTCGGCCTGTTTCCCAATCTGGGCAAAGCCGTAGCTTGCTGCAGTTCCCCGAAGCTTGTGAGCGAAGACCGTAGCGCCGTTTACGTCCCTTCGTTCCAAAATGCCGTCGAGCTCACCGAGCGATCCCTCCATTCTCCTTAGATAGGACACGAGGAGCGGGCGGAATTTCTCTTCTGCTTCACGCGTGGAGGCAATACCCCCGGTTTCGTTTGCTTCATCAACTGCAACACTATCGATGTGTCGTGAGAGCAAGAGTGACAGGTCTACGGCATTCAGCGGCTTTGTGAGATAACCATCGAATCCAGCTGTCAGACAACGCTCCATGTCCTCTTTCATTGCATAGGCGGTGAGCGCCACAACCGGAGTCTTATAGCCAGCTTCTCGAATGTGCGAGAGGGTTTCAAAGCCGTTCCACTGAGGCATGTGAAGATCCAACAATATGATAGGAAGAGGCTCAGAGGCATCCTTGAGGAGTGCCAGCCCCTCCATCCCACTCTCGGCTTCGACGACTCCAAGGCCCATGTCTTGCAGACAATGCCTCAAGAGCAAGAGATTGTCAGGGTTGTCGTCCACGACCAATACCGTCGCCGGCTTGAATCGCATCCGACTCTGCTGCAAGGGATTTGCCGAACTGGCCACGCGCCTTTCCTGAAAGCGGTATAGCAAGCTAACAATGCACTCGATTAGGAGTTCCGCACTCCGCGGAGGCACCAGACTCCCCATGAGAATCAGAGTCCCAAGAAATCCATTCGCACTCCGGAGGGTGAACCAGCACATGGGTACGGTCGACTCCAGCGTGCCGAATTCCTCATCTCTCTCGGGCCCGAAGGAAGCAATTCGCACAATGTCCTTGAGTAGCCGCGGATCATCGGGGGAAAAGGAAGTATCCGGCAAGAGCTGCACACAGTGAGCAGCTTCTTCCGAGGTCAGCTCTCGCCAGCTCGGAAGTAGAGCAAAGCCTTGTGAGCCCGGAAGGACCCGAATTGCCTCCAGCAGGTGAGGGTAGAGACTCGCCTCATCGCCACCCTTGACGACATGATTACCCAGATGTATGAGCCGCGACAAGAACTGATCATGCCAGTGGCTTTGGCCCATTTCAGTCTCCTTGACCATGACCAGCTATTCCAGAGACGCGAGCCCGTACTTGGCGATTTTCCGATAAAGGGTTGTTCTTGAAACCTCGAGCTTCACAGCCGTTTGTTGTATGTTCCAGTCGGTTACCTTGAGAGCCCTCAAGATGTGCAATTTCTCACATACACTGAGAGGGCACACCCGGGTCTCTTCTTCTGTGCAAGACTCGTCTTCTGCTACCTGCCCCATGTTGTCCCCGCGCCGCAGTTCCATGGGAAGGTGTGAGACATCGATTTCTGCCCCACTACAGAGGATAGTGGCTCTCTCCACTACATTTTCGAGTTCGCGAACGTTCCCCGGCCAGCTGTGACTGAGCAGAAGCTCCAAGGCCTGCGGCCTGAACTGCATAGCGTCTTTCGAATGGCGCTTGGCCATTATCTGAAGAAAGTACTCCCCCAAGTGCAGGACATCATCCTCGCGCTCCCTCAGAGGCGGCAACACAATTGGGAAGACGGAAAGGCGATAGAAGAGATCCTCTCGGAATACTGTCCTATCTTTCAAATCTCTTAGAGATGCTGCAATGATTCGCACGTCAACGCCGATGGGCTTCGAACTGCCGACTCGAACGACCTCTCGCTCCTGCAGAACTCGTAAGAGCCTAACCTGCAGTTCGGCTGAGAGTTCGCCGACCTCATCCAAGAAGATGGTCCCCCCCTCGGCAGTTTCGAAGCACCCCTTCCTCGTGGCGCTTGCACCCGTGAAAGCCCCCTTCTCGTGGCCAAACAACTCGCTTTCGATCAGGGTCTCGCTAATGGCGCCACAATTGATTGCCACGAAAGGAGCTGCTGACCTCTCACTCTCTTGATGTATCGCATGCGCAGCTATTTCTTTGCCAGTACCGCTCTCACCTTGAAGGAGCACTGTGACATCGCTTTGCGCCACCATTCTCAGATGCTCGATGCACCTGCGGAGAGCTAAAGAACTCCCCTTGATAGCTTCGAAGCCCCTGGACGTCTTCAGTTTCTCCGAAAGGTCACGAACTCTTGCCCCAAGACTACGGTGGGTCTCTGCGTTTCGGACTGCGGTCACGAGCCGAAGCTCGTCGAAGGGTTTCTGGATGAAATCCACAGCTCCAGCGTGCATGCAATCGACGGCAACTTTGAGATCTCCAGAAGCTGAGAAGATGACCACGGGTACCGTAGCGTGTTCGCGCCGAACCCGATGCAAGAGCTCCAGGTCCGTGACATTGGGGAGACCAAGATCCAAGATAAGAACGTCTGGCCTATCGACCTGTAGATGGTGCAGGCACTTCTTTGCGGAATCCGCCGCCAAGACCGCTCCCTCTGGACCGAGAGCGGCAGTAATGAGATCTAAAACGTTCGGGTCGTCGTCGACGACCAAGATCGTCCGATGGACAGGTTGCATCGAGTTCGGCTTCTTGGATGGATGATGGAGTCGCCCATTTCATTGACATCCCTCTCGGTACAGGATGTCGGAAAGCGTGTCCCAAGTCTCAAATGACTTGATATCGAAACCACCGCCCGGAGCTCCAAGCCGGAAGAAACTTCAGACATCAGAATCCGGACAGTGCGGACCGGCTACTAATTATACATGCGGTCAGAACATAGGGGGTGTCACTGCCCAAAAAGAAGGCCTACCGGTTGCCCTATGAGAACTCTTTTCGGAGTACCCCGAAGTCCAGTGGCTTTCGCAAGAAAGCGTCGCACCCAACCTCGAAGAACGCTTCTTCATCGTTTGGGCGACGATGGGCGGTAATCGCAACGATACGATTCTGATAGCCCTGCGTTCGCAGATGACGCGTCGCGTCATAGCCATCCATCCGAGGCATCTGCATATCCATGAGGATCAGGTCGTATGGCTGTCCCTTCTCCTTAGCATTGAGTGCCTTCATAGAGCCTTCGACACCGTCCTTCGCTACGGACACCCGGCATCCCCATTCAGCCAGCTCGTACCGGAGCAACTCTTGGATGTCTTCGGCATCGTCTACGACCAGGACCGTCTTGTCCCGTAGGTCACAAGCTGTCCCCGGATCTGAGAGCGCTGGGATCGCGTTCGGAAGAGCCACTCTGAAAACCGTTCCCGTCGGCAATTTGCTCTTTACCGTTATGGACCCCCCCATCGATTCGACGAGCTCCTTGCAAATGGACAGCCCCAGACCAATCCCATCGAAGATGCTTCCGCCGTGGTCCACCTTGAAGAATGGCTCGAATACACGATGCAAATGATCTTGATGGATTCCAACGCCTATATCCTCGACTTCGATGAGCAAGGTATCGCTCATTCGTCTCGCAGAACAGGTAACCGGCTTTCCCTCTCCGAACTTGAGTGCGTTGCTGAGTAGATTGACTAACACCTGACACATGCGAGCCCGATGCAGTTCGACTCTGAAGTCCTCACCGATGACCCTCAATTTCACCGTGCTGTCCCCTGCCTTTGGCGTTACAGCCTCTAGCGACTCGTCAAGCAACTCGCTAATGGGGAACAAGGTAGGATCTTCGGAATTGCCCAGTAAAGCCGCCGCAGACGACATGGTGAGCAGCTCATTGACCATCCTCAAGAGCCTGCGCCCATTTCGGTCCATAACTTCAAGTGCATTCCTTCGCTCTTGTGGTAAGAGCTCAACACATCGGAGACGTTCGAGGTAGCCGAGTATCGATGTCAGTGGAGTTCTCAATTCGTGACTGACCGTCCTCAGCATCTTTTCTTTGGAATCCCGAGCCTCCTTTGCGCCCAACTCAGCCAATTCAGCCCTGTCTTGAAGCCCGGTCGCGTCCCTACGCATCTTTTCCAAAGCCTCTTGCAGACGCCGAATACTGGAACCGTGGCCTGTACCCCGAACGCTCCTGACTGTCGATCCTTCTCTCTTGGTGGGGAATCCCAAGAACTGAACGATGCAGAAAGCAGCAAAGAAGAATACGGAGGCCAGAGCTGCCTCAATGATGGCCCTTCCCCTCGCCGTCCTCAGCGAGATGAAAGTTTCAACCTGAAGACCATCCGTGCTAGCTGCTCTGAAGTGTCGTATTGATTTGTGATGTTCGCTCACATCTTCCGGCAATACTCCCACTTCGAGAACGGTCTTCAACTGGTCGTCGCAGATGCGAACTGCAACCAAGTCCTCGTAGATGCCTTCTTGTTGGCGCACGACCGCTTCGAGGTGCAGAGATAGCTGCTCCCGCTCGATGGAATCAAAGAGCACTCGGGCAGATTCGGTTATCGTCCTTCCTACCTGAGAAGTCGAACGCTCTAGCGTTCGAATGCGATCCGAATAGATGACAACGAATAGACAAACAGAGAAGAATCCTCCCCATAGTAAGGATGCAAACGGCTTTCCCAAATGACCTCGAATAGGAGGGTCCGTCTTGTCTATACCCACTGAGTGACCTTGAAAAGCGTCCACTCTCGCCCCCCGTTGCGGGAGAGCAAGAGTGGACAGGAGAGCCCGTTCCGTCGACCGCTGTTCTAGCTGATTGCTATACGTTGCTAGTCTCTACGGACGTTAATGGAAAACGAGGACTATGCACCGAGCTCCGTCGAGAGCGCGTCGAACTCGCCCTTTGCCCAGGCACCGATACCTGCCACGACCGCCAGGAGGCCTGCGACAATCAAGCTGACGATAATGGCATACTCGACGGTCTCAAGACCGTCTTCGTTTGCGAGGAACTGCTTCATGTTTTCTTTCTCCGAGAGGATTGCAATGAGTTGAGCTCTTCTTCGATTCCTAGTGATTCCATACTCAGTACAGATCATCACTAGGCCTCTTGCTCTAGTTGCAAGCCTTGTGCCAGAACGTGAAGTAATCCCCGATCAGTGAAGTCATCTCTTCACTACCACGACTCCTTGTGAGTCCAACGAACGATAGGTACTCGATTCTGAACGCAGATGCAGAGACACAAAGAGCCAACACTTCCGCCCTCGACCCTCTTCCCGAACTGAAACTGTTTGACCTGATCCACTTTGGTACATGAATACTGTAGCGCAACGAGACACAGAGTTCGCTTTTCTTCCGATGAGATGCCTTTGGCAAGATCATGTCGGATGATTTCTGGCAAGAGTTGTGCTACCTGAATTAGGCGTGTTCCCTATGGCCATGAGCATGGGCGATAGCCCCCGCTTCGTCGGGCGTGCCTTCCAACTGCGCATCACCCCTGACAAAAGACTTCTGCCCACCCCTAGCCCCGTTGCGAGAGACCAAGAGTAGGCAGAAGGGCTTACGGCTATTGACCGCTGTTCTAGAAGAATGACTCGTCGATGAGAGTCTCTCCGGACGTCAGCGGAAAACGAGGATTACGCACCGAGATCGGTCGAGAGGGCATCGAACTCACCCTTTGCCCAGGTGCCGATACCTGCCACGACCGCCAGGAGGCCCGCGACGATCATGCTAACGATAATTGCGTACTCGACGGTCTCCAGACCGTCCTCGTTTGTAAGGAACTGCTTCATGTTTTTCTCCTCCTAGGGAATGAATGAGCTGGAATTCTTCTTCGATTGCTAGTGATCCAGTACCTCCGTGCATTCGTGCATTCGTGCACCCCATCACTAGGCTTCTTGCTTTGGAGCAAGCCCCGTGCCAGAACGTGAAGCCATCCTTTACCAGTGAAGTAATCCCCCAACTACCACCACTCTTTGTGAGTCCAACGGGCGATTTGGGGTCGATTTTGAACGCATGTGCAGAGACACGAAAATCCAACACTTCCATCCTCGCCCCCTCTTCACGAACTGAAGCATGTCTACCTGATGCACTGTGGTACACGAGTACTGTAGCGCAACGATACTGGCGGCCTCATTCATGGGAACTCCACTCGTAACCAAGACTTCCAGCATGAGTCGCGTGGGAGAAACCAACGTCGGAAGTGTGATTCCGTTCGGCAAAGGAATCTAGGTGCAAGGCGGCGGTCCAAATCGTTTTCAGGGGAGGTTCATGACCTACTCTGGCGGGCAAGAGAATAAGTACAGCAAGTACGGCCCCGCCTGGCCATCATGACTGAAGGCCCGCCGGGGCTGGAACTCAACCATCCGATGCAGCCACGGCTGATTGTCAACTGCCATCACCCCTAACGATAGACTTCTGCCCTAACGATAGACTTCTGCCCACCCCTAGCCCCGTTGCGGGACCAGGAGTGGGCAGAAAGGCTTATGGCTATTGTCCACTGCTCCAGAAGAATGACTCCTCGATGAGAGTCTCACCGGACGTCAGCGGAAACGAGGATTACGCACCGAGATCGGTCGACAGGGCATCGAACTCACCCTTTGCCCAGGTACCGATAGCTGCCACGGTCGTCAGGAGGCCCGCGACGATCATGCTGACGATAATGGCGTACTCGACGGTCTCCAGACCGTCCTCGTTTGTAAGGAACTGCTTCATGTCTTTTTTCTCCGAGTGGGATGAATGAGCTGAGATTCTCTATCGCTTCCTCGTGATTCGCTGCTTCGTGCAACTCGTCACAAGGCTTCTTGCTTTGGTGCAAGCTTTATGCCTGAACGGTGCAAGCTCTATGCCAGAACGTGTATTAGTTCCCTACTGCCACCGCCATTAGTCCGACGGACGACATGCTAGCCCGACGGACGAATTGGGATCGCTTCTGACCGCATGAGCAGAGACACGAAAAGTTTCCGTCCTCGTCCCTCTCTTACGACTGAGACATGTCTACCTGATGCATTTTGCTACACCTTACTGTAGCGCAACGAGACACAGACTTCTTCTAACCATGGTCTTGTGCACACTCTCGTAGCGGTTTTTGGATGGTCAATCACTTAGTTTGTCTAAGCCGAACCGCCACTCCGCAATGCCCGCATGTCGGATGGCCTCAGTAGGTACGTAGATGCTTACCTCGGCCATTAGCGTCCCACGACAGGCGACCGAGACCCCCTTGTTGTTCGTTCATAATTGGAGGATGCTCAACCCCTCGTATGTCCCACGAGTGATTGGCGCCAGAGCGAGGCTGGCCTCTTCCCACTACGTCAATCGACTTGAACCCAGCCAGGCGAAGAAGGAATCGCTCACGCCGTACCACAGAGTGCTAACCCTTGGCTTCAGCCGTGGCTCCATCGATGTATCAGACTTCTGGCAAGAGTTGTGCTACCTGAATTAGGCGTGTTCCCTATGGCTATGAGCATGGGCGATAGCCTCCGCTCAAGTTGACTCGGCCGAAGGCGGTCATACCGGGCGTGCCTTCGGGAAGGCCGTAAAAGGATCCCGATAAGTTGCCGCCTACTGGCTGAGTGAGGGCAAGTTGGCTTCGGCGGAAGGGGATGCTCCTCCGACGCCCCTGTATAGGAATCGACGACTGATCACATGCTCGCCGCACCGCAGATTGCACAGAAATCACCCCGATTGACCTAGAATCCGTGGTTTTAGCCCTCCAAGGCTCCAACCAGTATCTCCAACGAAGATGGGCGGAACTCCCCAGGAGAAGCGATCTTGGCGGCAACTTTTCTTCGTTGTAGAGAATGGCGAACTGGACAACGACGACTCCTCGCCCACGGCTCTGCTGGCTGCAGAGCCGCTTTGGCGGATGCATAGCCAAGCCTCCCGCACATAGTGTTCCAAGCACGATCCGCTACCCCAGATCTACTGTGCTGGCTATCGGACAACAGGACTCCGAATCCCGTTGGCCTACCATTTGCGAGTGTGACGTCATGTTCCATTTCGACGAGCCGGCGATTTGGGTCCCCTGGGTAGTCGTGCTAATGGCCACAAGTGCAGGGGCCGTTACTGATATCCGGGAGCGACGGATCCCGAATCTTCTCACAATCCCGACTTTCCTTGTCGGCCTGGGGTACTCGCTGACCCCTTATAGCCGGGTCGGAATTCTCGAGGCACTGGCCGCCACTTGCCTCTTGGCAACTCCCTATATCCTGCTCTACCGCTTCGCTGGTGGGGGTGCTGGCGATGCAAAACTCATGGGCGCGCTCGGAGCCTGGCTCGGCTTGGAGTCCGGGCTCTTCCTGCTCTTTTGCGTCTGCGGAACTGGCCTCCTGCAGGCAGTGTGGCGGTCCTACAAGGTCGGACACCTGAGCATTCTCTGGGAGCGGCTCACATATCTGCTTCGGGGAGTTGCCTTAAAGGCAACGGGCCGAGACAAGACACTCTCCCTCTCGGAATACATGCCCAAGATCGAGGGTACTCCCACGATCCCGTATGGCGTGGCAATCCTCACAGGATCCATGGTCTCGGGAACTCTCACTCTCCTGAACTCCTGATGTCAAAGAAATTGAAGAGGACACCCAATCAGGGAACCATTGCTGTCGAGGCAGCGATACTGCTTCCCGTCGTCTTCCTGCTTCTCGTGGGTTTGGGAGAAATGGGCTGGTTGATGATGAATCGGCAGCACCTTCAAGGTGCTGCGGGAGTGGGAGCCCGAACAGCGTCGCACCGAGATTCGACAACTTCCGATGTCGTGAACTCAATCGATGCCTACTTACTCAGCGCAAACGTGCCCAATAACCTGGTGACGATTGCGACGTCTCCGGCAGAGGTATTCAACGCATCACCGGGGACTCTGGTAACAGTCACTCTGACCATGGATTACGGGCCGGCTTCGCTAACCAACACCTCCCTGATCATCGTCCCCGAGACGGTGCAGGTCACAACCACATCTATGAAACAGGGTACGCCGTGAATTTTCATAAGAAAGGCACTCGTTCTGGGGCGTCCAGGTTGCCCAAGAAGTCCGTCGTCATGGATTCTCTTAGACGACCCCTCCGAAGTGATCGCGGACTCGAAACGATTGAGGGTGCGATCCTGATCAGCTTCCTTGTCATCGGGCTCTTAGCCACGGTGGCTCAAATCGGCACTTGGACTCATGCTCAGTTCGAGGATCTATCGGGCAACGTCGACAACGGCAACGGAAACGGCAACGGCAACGGCAACGGCAACGGCAACGGCAACGGCAACGGCAACGGCAACGGCAACGGCAACGGCAACGGCAACGGCAACGGCAACGGCAACGG
>CBFIHP010000013.1:109322-167959 GCA_965662355.1 Planctomycetota bacterium
AACGGCAACGGCAACGGCAACGGCAACGGCAACGGCAACGGCAACGGCAACGGCAACGGCAACGGCAACGGCAACGGAAACGGAAACGGAAATGGCTAGCTGTATCTGGCTGAATCTCCGCGACCCGATGGGAGCTCCCAATTGAGACTGTACATGATCGGATTGGCATTCCTCGGGCTGATAGCGGCTGCATCCGCCGGTTTCCTCATGCTGAGTCTCAAGGCGAGCCCGGCGGGCGCAGAGGCTGCCCCCACATTAGAGAGAGAAACGATTCTCGTAGCCGCAAGGGATCTCTCGTCGAAGACCATCCTAGGCCTGAAGGATATCAAGCTCGTGGAGGTACCCAGGGATTCCGGATCTTCAGGCGTGCTCAGGGATCCCACTCAAGCCGTGGGGCGTTTGCTGGTCTCTCCACTACTTGCAGGCCAGCAGGTGACAAACGCCGTCTTCGCCGTATCGGGAACGGGCCTGCACCTAGCCTCAGCTATCGAAGAGGGAATGCGCGCCGTGAGTGTGAACTTGACGGATTCGATGGGGATCGAGAACTTGCTCTCCCCTGGCTGCATGGTCGATGTCCTTGCGGGCGTGGATTTCGCTGAACCTATCGATTCGGCACTGACTACCACGATTCTCGAACGTGTCCTCGTACTCGGGATCGGAGGAAGGACGATCGTCAACGCTGAAACCGAATCATTCAATGAATCAGGCAGACGACGCCCGTCCGTAACTCTCTTGATGCGTCCGGAGGAAGCCGAGATCGTCAAGCTCGCGTCCGAATTGGGAAGGATCAGCTTTACCTTGCGGAACCCAATGGAAGGTGTCGACGCTGGTCTCGCGAGGAGTGAATCCCGCATATCCGAACTGTCACCGGCACTTTCAACACTTGCCATGCATCTGAACGAGGTCCGTGAGAAGAGACAACAGATGGAAGATCTAGCCATGGAAAGAGATTTCGAAGCAGCTCAGTTCGCGCTAGAAAAGAACCGCCTGGAGTTCGAGCTGACTCGAAAAGAATACGCCAGGAAAATGGAGGCCGACGAGGTCCTTAAGACTTCGCAGAACTCGATAGGAACTGCATCCTCCGAATGGACAGTCAAGGTCATTCGAGGACTAGAAACTCTGTCCGTTGTCTTCGACACGGATACCATGCACTACCTGAAGGGTGCGAGTGCACGATGAGCCCTTCGAATGCCTTATGGGGTGTAGCGCTGTGGGCCACCCTGAGCTGCGTTGCAAATACTCAGGCGCAGACCGTGCGAGCTGCCCAGGAGGGTCTGGACCAATCCGCAGCTGACCCGGCTTTATCCCTGCCGGAAGTCAGCGAGGAAGAGATCTTACATCTCACAGTTGGCGATACTTTGCTCTTCACCGCAGAGCATCCCGTCTCCGGGGTGATGACCGCAGATCCGACAATCGTCGACATTCAACCCTTGGATCCCCTCTCCGCCGTTGTCCTGGGCATAGCTCCAGGAAGAACGACCGCCTATATCTGGCATGAGGAGGACGGTGGAACTGCATATCGACGCCTAGATGTGCATGTGCATCTGGAACTCGACGATATTCGAACCGAGCTCGAAGCACTCTTGCCTGGTGCCGAGATCCTTGTCAAAGAGTCCCCGAGCGGGGTGCTCGTAGAAGGTCGGCTACGCAGCCTGGAGCAGTCCGTACACTTGAAAGAGTACTTGGCCGACAGGGACTGGGGATCTCTGAATACGACGACAGTAGCTGATATTCACCAGGTGCAAGTACGGGTTCGTATTGCGGAAGTAGGACGGGAGGCAGCACGAGCACTCGGAGTCAACGGGGTCGCAGCCAATTCCAATGGCTTCTTGGGGTCCGTTCTCGGCCCCGGCGGAAGTCCGCTGAATCCTATTAGCATCGGCGTTCCCCAAGGCGGTTCCGCGTTGGGCAACGCCCCCTTTCAATTCACGAGTGACCTTGTCGTCAATCCTGCAGTGACCCTGTTCGGAGGACTACAGGGCGACCTGGAATTGTTCATCCAGGCCCTCGCCGAGAATCGTTATCTGAGGATTCTCGCAGAACCCAACTTGGTCGCCCGAAGTGGAGAGGATGCGAGTTTCTTGGCGGGCGGAGAGTTCCCTATCCCCATCGCACAGTCAGGCGGTGGGCAGAATGGTGCTATCAGCGTCGAGTTCAAGGAATTCGGTGTAGGACTTCAATTCAGGCCGATCGTGTCCGGCGATGGAATGATCGAGTTGCAACTCTTGGCGGAGGTTAGCGACATCACCGACATTGGCGCTGTCGAGACGGCTGGCGTTCAAGTGCCGGCCATTACTGCCAGGCGGATTCAAACGACCGTGGAGCTCTACAGTGGTCAAACTTTGGCCATGGGCGGGCTTCTCAGAGAGACCGTGCGGGCAACCGTTTCGAGTACTCCAGGCCTAGCCAGCATCCCTATCATCGGACAGCTCTTTCGATCCGTTCGATATATCCGCGGTGAAACGGAGCTCGTCATACTCGTCACCGCGAGTCTGATCGCACCGACTTCGGAGATAGTGGATCTCCCCCTCCCCGGCGAAGAACATCAACCCCCCACGGATTGGGAGCTGTATCTATCGGGGGAACTTCAGGGTCAAACCTCCATGGTCCCAAGTGCGTCGTTGACCAGGGGACTCAAAGCACTGGGCTTAAACGACCTGACGGGTCCGGGGGCATGGGCGGTCCACGGGCCCGATTTTGAGGGGCAACCCCGATGATTATGCAAAGCAAAGAGATCTACCTGATCACAAAAGACGACAAAGTCAGATACCTCGTTGAAGACGCAATCGAGAGTCTCACTCATCTAGGCTTACAGGTCCATTCGGTTGCAAGCTTGGAAGAGTACACAGGCCAGACTGGTGGACTCACAGGCCTCGTCATTCTGGATATGGGCTCGGGTGCCTCTTTCAAGGAGCTTCAAGGGGTCCTACTCGGACATGTTCGACCGCAGATCATCGCCCTGTGCCCCCACCTGGGTAAGTCCGACTTGCTCGAGGCCATGCGGGTAGGCATTCGTCGTTGCATCGAGATGAAGGATGTCAGCCTCGAGCTGGTCCCTGCTTTGGAGCAGCTCTGGTCAGAACTTGAAGGGGAACCGTCGTTGAAGGGTGCGATCACAGCAATCTTCAGCTCTAGCGGAGGAGCCGGCTCTACGACTGTGGCACTAAATCTGGCCAAAGAGCTGAGCGCGGCCGGAGACGGAGAGACCCTGCTGATAGACCTCGATCTCAACCATGGGTCGCTCGCAACATACCTAGATCTCGACCCCCCCTTCGGAGTCTACGACCTGGTCAACCATCCGTCTGGAATGGATGAGGGACTGATACGCTCGACTGCCGTGGGCGAAGATGGGATCAAGTTGCTGGCCAGTTCGGCGAGATCAGACCCTTTGGCTTTGGAAGATCTACCGCCCTCGAGTCTCGCCAACCTTCTGGAGACGGCAAAGAGAATCTACCCCAATACAGTCATCGACTGCTCTCGGCCTAGCCCTCAAACAGCAAGCCTCGTTAGCCAGGCGAGTGACTCAATCGTCTTGGTCATGGAGATGACCGTTGTGAGCGTCAGGAACACGAAGGCCCTGCTGAATGCGCTAGTCTCCCGCGGAGTCGCTCAGGAACAAATCCAAGTCATCTCGAATCGCCATGGCGCCCGTTATGTGGAAGTCTCGAAGCAAGATGCAGCAAGGGCCTTGGACGTGAATCACATCTGGGAGATCCCGAACGACTTCCGGTTGATGGTCAAAGCCGCGAACCGTGGCTTGCTCATCGCCGACTACAGCCCCCGTTCCAGAGTCCGCAAGGCCTACCAGACTGTCGCCTCTGCTATCCAGAACATCAATGGAACAGAGGCAGAGAGGTGAAGGCGATACCCTTCAAACTAGAATCTGAGAGCGCGCATGGAGCCCTAAAAAAGCGGGTTCAATCCCGCCTCATGCAATCGCTGGACCTTGCACAGGCACAGCGGCTGCCGGAGACTCAACTTCGCGCCGAGTGCTTTCGAGAGGCCGATCGCCTTATCGGCGCGGAGCAAGCCCCTCTCACAAACAGCGAGAAACGCCTTCTCGTCCAAGAGGTGCTCGATGACATCTTTGGCTTGGGCCCCATCGAGCCTCTGCTCAGAGACCTTGAAATCAGTGACATCCTGATCAACGGCCCAAATTCCGTCTATGTCGAAAGACAGGGCCGTCTTGAAAGAGTAGCGGTGTCCTTCCGGGATGATCACCACTTGATCAACATCATCACGAGAATCGCTAATAAGGTTGGGCGAAGAATCGACGAGAGCACGCCGATGCTGGATGCACGCCTACAAGACGGGTCACGCGTCAACGCGATCATACCGCCGTTATCGCTGAATGGCGCCTGCTTGAGCATCCGCCGATTCGTCGGAACGGATATTGGAATCGATGATCTCATCAAGTTCGAAAGCATGGACGCCCGCATGGGCGAGCTCTTGCAAGCTGCAGTGCGCGCAAAACTCAATGTGGTGATTTCCGGTGGGGCGGGATCTGGCAAAACGACCCTACTCAATGCCCTGTCGGGGCACATACCGGAAGGAGAGCGGATCGTCACAATCGAAGACACGGCTGAACTACGGATACAGCGTGACCATGTCGTCTGCCTGGAGACGAGACCTCCCAACATTGAGGGACAAGGCGCGGTAGCGCAAAGAGACTTGCTCAAGAACTGCCTTCGGATGCGCCCCGATCGGATCATCATCGGCGAGGTCCGAGGAGACGAGGCTCTCGACATGTTGCAGGCCATGAATACGGGGCACGAAGGTTCGATGACCACGATTCACGCCAATACCGTGCAAGACGCGACGGGCAGATTGCTCAACATGGTCAAGCTATCTGGAATCGAGTACCCAACACAGGTCATCCGCGAGCAGATCGCTAGTACTCTCGACGTGATCGTTCAACTCTCACGCACTACCGGCGGTAAACGGAAGATCATGTCCATCTCGGAAGTTGACGGCATGGACGGTTCGCGAGTGCGAGTGCGAGACATCTTCGCCTTCCGACAACGTGGCATTGACGATCGAGGGAACGCACACGGATCTTTCGCAGCTACCGGAAGAAAGCCCGCCTTCTACCTGAAGATGGAAACCGAAGGGGTCGCACCCTCCCCGACGCTTTTCGAACCAGACAGGCAGTGAGGATAAGAGCATGCAATGGATCCAAGACTCCCAAGTACTTCTGGTACTGTCCTCCTTCTTCTTAGTCTTTTCCTGCTGGCTCGGTTTTCTCCTCTTCCTCATGCAACGAAGAGGGCAGGAGCGAGACATGATCGTAGGTCGGCTCTCCATTCGTCCGAGTGTGGGCTCATCCGTTAGTGCTTTGCGTCTCTGGCAAGAGACCGAAACCGCGAACAAGCAGCGGCCGCGAGGGGTATGGAGCAAGATCGAGACTAAGCTCCTAGAGGCCAACCTGAGTATCTCAGCCGGGCTACTCGTTACGGGAGTGTTTGTAGTTGGAATACTCGCTGTCTCTCTTCTGGTGCTCCTCTTTGGCCAGAGTATTCCCATCTCCGTATTACTGGTCAGCATTTTCACTCCCCTCCTGCCTTTCTTTTACGTCCAAGCGAGGATTTCAAAAAAGAAGCAGGCGATTGAAGTACAGCTGATCGAGGCATTGGAAATGTCTGTGAGAGCACTCCGGGCAGGCCACCCTCTAGTGGGAGCCTTCGAGCTAGTCGCCGCGGAGGTTCCGGCCCCACTGGGAGAGTCCTTCGCCAGGATTTGCCAGAAGAACGCGATGGGGACTCCCCTCGAGCAGTGCCTGACGGAAGAGGAAGCCGAGCTGCGGCAGAGGGACTTCAGCTTCTTCGCATCGGCCGTGGTCCTCAATTCACAGTTCGGAGGAAACGTCGCCGTTGTGCTCGAAAAGGCCGCTCGCATCATTCGTTCCAGACAGCGTTCTGCAAAGAAATTCAGGGGGCTCCTTGCTCAAACGCAATACAGCAAGAGGATCCTCTTGTTCCTGCCTCCTATGATGTACGTCCTGCTAAGCGTCATGGACCCAACGTACATGGCTCCCTTCCATCAAGAGGCGTTGGGATCCATCCTCTTCTTTCTCTCTTGGGGCCTGCTCGGCCTCGGCTGGGCCGTCATGACTCGGATGGCCCAAACTGTCGGGGAGGTCGGCTGATGGATGCGCAGTCAATCGCTCTCCTAGCCTGCCTTGTTGTAGTCTTGCTGTGCACGTCCAGTGTGTGCTTGATGATGCTCCGACAATCCGCCGAAAGCAGAGTGATACTTCAAAGGCTGAGCGGCGAGAAAAAGGCAGTTCCAATTGAAGCTCGTGAGAATCTGCTGGGAGAATTCGGGCTGCTTCGATGGATCGGCTCTCGGCTATCTACAAAGAAGGGCGGCCCAGCAATCCGGCAAAGTCTGTTGCAGGCCGGGATCTATGGGACAAACGCAGGAGCGATCTACATCGGAGCCAAGGTCACGTTACTCCTTTTCTCCGTCGCTGTAGTCGGAGCTGTCCTGAGCTTCGTTCCGCTGAGCCCAGTGTGGGGAAGCTATCTCTCATTGTTCTTAGTCGGCTTCTTCTTCTTCCTTCCGAATATGTACCTTGCCAGGAAGAAGAGGGACAGAATGCACAGGGTCCGCGCGGCCCTTCCCTCCGCTATTGACCTCGTTGAGATCTGCGTTGACGCCGGAATGTCGCTGGACACGGCATGGAAGAACGTAGGCGAAGAGATCGGCCGGATCGACAAGTTGCTCAGTGTCGAAATGCGCCTTACTCAGCTCGAGCGGAGTATCGGCGTCCCCAAGGATGAGGCGATGAGGCGCATGTCAGAACGAACGCAAGTCAAAGAGATCGCTGCCTTCTCCACGCTGCTGGCTCAGGCCGATCGTTTTGGTTCGAGCATCTCATCGGCTCTACGGACCTTCACGGAAACCTTGCGAGACAAAGACGCAACCCAAGCCGAAGAAGCCGCCCAGAAAATGGCCGTCAAGATGCTCTTTCCAATGGTCATCTTCATCTTTCCCTCTCTCCTTCTGATCACGATGGGCCCAGCCATGCTGAACCTCGCCAAGAACCTATGAAATCCTCCGTACTGACCCCCTCCATTCACACGGTGATGACCATCGCCATCTTTCTGTTCTTGGCATCTTGTTCTACTCCACAGGGGAATGTCGGTCCTTTGGGTGCCTCCAATATGTGGGTCGGCGCTGCCTACCGTCAGGAAGCACGCGATGAAGCCATCCTCATCCGGAGATCGGTCCACAACTATCATTTTCGTTCCGGATCGGCGGAGCTCAATCCTCTAGGTCAGCGCGATCTGAATGTCCTAGTAGAAGATCTCCGCACGAATCGCTATCCCATCAACCTGGTCAAGAGCGGGAGGGATCAAGAGCTGACTAATACGAGGCTCAGCTCCTTGGAAGCGTACTTGCGAGACAATGGCATCCAGGATCCATCGCCCCTCGTGCGTGTGGGACTGCCGGGGGGGCCCGGAATGTCCTGGCGTACTGCCCAGAGGTTGGCTCAGAGTGGTTCCCCAAGCACAAGCACAGGGCCAGGCTTGAAGAGCTCATTGGCTGCAACTCCCACCCAGCCGCCGCCTTCTATCGCTGGCCGCGGGAGTAGCGAGAGGGTAACTGAGTGATGGTTAGCTCACTCAGAGAAGCCATGCTGTTCTTGTCCATGGCACTCCTTGCAACGTGCCTCGCAGGATGTGCAGGTATGGAAAACGAAGACCCTTGGAACGAGGTCGGACCGGATGGCGAGCGGATTCCCACGCCCAAGACGTTGATGGTGACCGCAAGAATTCTTGCGAAGCGGGGCAACAGTGCCCAAGCCGAGCGCGTCCTGGAGCATCTCGCCGAGTTACACCCGAACTACGTCCCGGCTTACAACGAGCTAGCCATGCTCCATCTCCGAGACGAGGACCCTGGTGCTGCCCGCCGTGCTCTGGAGCGCGGGCTTCAAGTAGCTCCGGAGGACTCGGTTATCATGAATAATCTAGGGGTGCTGAGCCTCATGGAGGCTCGCTACGAGGAAGCCGCCGAGCAGTTCGAGACGCTAGCGGAGACCCTACCTCGAGATGGCGTTGTCGAATGTAATTTGGCGTTGTCGCTCGGGTTGTTGGGAGAGATTGAAAGCGCAAAGAATCACTATCGCAATCATCTCACCATAGAGAAGACTCGAAACAATCTCGATGTCATTGAGCGAGCTCGACAGAGCCTGGGCGAAAGGCAATCCGCTCCGCCATTCCCAGCTAGCAGCGCGGGCGAGACCGTCTTTCTTGGGGACTCGTAGCCCGTGCTGCGGATTGGCCAATTTCTGAGCCCCGAGACCTCTATGCTCTCTGCTCTGCAGACAGACTTCGGCCGAGAGGGGCGATCACCCACCGACCAGGTAGGCCGTCCACCGACCAGGTAGGCCGTCGCCATTCACGGCACGACCCTGGCGGGCGCCAAGGGAACCTCTGGACGGACGGCCTCTCGGCCGTCCGTCCAGTACGCTCTCCGCGAAGGACCTACTCTGCGATGAAGCCCTCGAGTAGCAAGCTCCCGAACTGGTTGCCCAGCTCGAGCGGTTGCGAGCACGAGGTATGGAACTCGATCGATTGCAGAGTGTTGCCCAATAAATCGGTGATGTGCACGAACGTCGCCGCCTTCAAGCGAGTCTGCCCAGCATTGGTGGCGTCGATTTCGAACGTCGTGTTGAGGTTGACGTCCCCGGAGAACCAGACCAGAGCTCCACCGTCGTTGGGATCTTCTTTGTCGGTCGCGAGAACCTGCACGATGGGTGCGAAGGCTGGATCTCCGTCACAATTGACCTTGTCCGGATCCTGCGTGTGGCTTGTGAATGAACAATCCTGGCCGGTGTAGCGCATCGTCAGGATCTTGGGCTTGCCGGCATCGCACAGGTCGTCGGAAAGACCGGGACCGCCGCAAGACAGGAGCAATGCAGAACCGAACTGGTTGCCCGTCATGAGCGGCTGGGAACAGGACGTGTGGAACTCGATCGACTGCAGCGGATCGCCCTGCAAGCTAGTGATGTGCAGGAACGTCTTGGCCTTTAGCTTGTCTTGGCCATCGTTCGCAGCGTCGATGACAAAGGTGGAATCTAGATCGACGTCACCGTCGAACCAGATCTTGGCCTTGTTGTCGTTCGGGTTCTCCTTGTCAGTCGCGAGGAGGTGTATCGTCGGCGCGAAAGCGGGGTCGCCATCGCAGTTGACTTTGTCCGGATCCTGCGAGTGGACGGTCGCCGAGCAATCCTCACCGGTGTACATCATGGTCAGACTTGCAGGCCCTCCGTTCGCGCAGCAGTCCGCGGGGATGCTGAAACAGAAGTCCGCGTCCAGGAAGGACTCACCGCCACCCAGAGCGAAGGCGATTGTCAACGGGCAGGGCCCGGGGACCTTGTCCGGCGGGCCGGTCGAAACATCGACCGAGGCCTCGCACATTCCTGCGGGGACATTGGTGAACAGGTAGTGCCCGTCCACGTCCGTCACGGCCATGAAAACGAGATCATCCATGTTGCCGAGCACCCCGTCCGGGCCTGAGCACGTCAGCGTGACGACGACGCCCATGATGCCGGGCTCGCCGGGATCCTGAATGCCGTTCGAGTTGATGTCACAGAAGACCGTGTCCCCGACCTCTCCCGGAGGCGCGTTGAAGCAGAAGTCCGCATCCAGGAAGGACTGGCCAGCTTGCAAGTCGACTGCAACCGTCGTCGGGCAGACGCCGGGAACCTTGTCGGGGGGAGCGGTCGAGGAGTCGACCATGACTTCACAATCGCCGGGGGGGATGTTCTCGAACAGGTAATGTCCGTCTGCATCCGTCGTCTGGCTGTCGGTGTAGTCGTCGGCCGTTCCCAGCATGCCGTCGGGCCCCGCGCAAGTGAGATTGACGGTGACGCCCTCGATTCCCGGCTCGCCAGGGGACTGCATTCCGTCCAGGTCGGGGTCACAGAAAACCGTGTCCCCGATCTGTCCGGGAGTGATGAAACAGAAGTCCGCGTCCAGATAGGATTCCGCCGGGCCCAGGTTGATGCTGAAGGAATCCGGGCATAGCCCCGGAACCTTGCCCGCCGGAGTCGTGGCGGGATCCAACGTCACCGTACAGAGGTCGGCGAGAATGTTCTCGAAGAGATAGTGGCCGTCCGCATCGGTGACCTGGGAGTCGAGGATGTCGTCTCCCGTTCCCAGTATCCCATCGGGACCCGCACAGGTCAGCAGGACCGTCACGCCGGGGATGCCCGGCTCGTCCGGATCCTGGAAGCCGTCGTTGTCGATGTCGCAGAACACCGTGTCTCCGATTTCACCCGGAGAGATGAAGCAGAAGTCCGCGTCGAGGAAGGAGTCGGCCGGGCCCAAGACGACCGTGTAGGTCACCGGGCATTGACCGGTTACTTTGCCATCCGGCGCAGTCGATTCGTCGACGTCCACACGGCACTCGTCCGGCACCAAGTCCGTGAAAAGGTAGTTGCCGTTGGCGTCGGTGACTTGGCTGTCGGTGTAGTCATCGGCGGTGTCGAGCAAACCGTCGTCGCCGGCACACGTCAGGTTGACGGTGACGCCGGGGATTCCCGGCTCACCCGGATCCTGCATGCCGTCATCGTCGAGGTCACAGAAGACCGTGTCGCCGATCTCGGCCACGTTGATGAAGCAGAAATCGGCATCGAGAAAGATCTCGCCGGACTCGAGATCCACCGCGAGCGGAGTCGGGCAGCGACCGAGGACCTTGTCAGGAGGTGCGCTCGAGGCGACGACACCGACCTGGCACGGGCCCGGAGGCACGCAGAAAAGGTAGTTGCCATTCGCGTCGGTGTCCTGGGTCTCGACGATGTCGTCCGCGGTGCCGATCACGCCATCGTGGCCCGCGCAGATGGCTTCGACGGTGACGCCGGGGAGACCGGGGTCATCGGGATCCTGGATCCCGTTGTCGTTGTTGTCGCAGAAGACCGTGTCACCGATCTTGGCCCGTTGGCGCTCGAAATCGATGTTGTCGATCGCTCCGGAACCGTTGAGGATGACGCGCATACCCCAGATGCCATCGATGGCTCCGAACACCATCTTCGTGACGCCGTTATTGCCGGTGATGGGTACGGGCAGAGCGTCGATCAGAACGTCGTTCTCGTCGAAGAGCTGCACGGTCGGCATCAACCTGTCGTCATCGACATCCAGAATAGTGAAGCCGTGAATCGTCACCGGCGCGACGGCCGTGAAGTCGAATTCCAAAAGCCCCCCGAAGGCATCCGCGTCGTCGGGGTCATCGACAAGTCCGTCCATGTCCGTGTCGACGCGATCCTCGGCGATGATGAGCACGTGCCCCAGGGGAGCCACGTTCTGAAAGGGCATCCCGAACTCCCCACCGACCCCGATCCCCGGCCCGAAGGAGGTCTCGTTCGGAGTCCCGAGGTCGAAGTCATTCCCGCTTGGATTGCCGGAATCGAAGATGACGGCCGCGTTCAGGGGGAAGATGTCCGGGTTGAATCCGGAGATCAGGACGGGGCCAGTTCCCAGGTTGCTGAAAACCGTGGAAACGACCGTGCCGGGGGCCAGGTTCTCGAACCCGATGAACTCGGCCACGTGCTTCGGAAGTCGGCCGCCAGGCTGCTTGTTTGTCTTGCCTGGTCGAACCTGGGCTGAAGCCGTAAGGGACAGGGAAAGGGACACGAACAGCAGGGTGATGAGCCTTGCATGGCGCTTCATTCGTTTCTCCTCAGGTGGATGGATTGCGCCCTGCACACCTCCCCTCCCCTGATTCCAGAGCATTCGAACCGGAGCGCCTACGGAACAGCCAATGCTGACGCGGAGGCGAAAGGGGGGGGGGGCCCGCAGAAGCACCGGTCAGATCCTAGCGGGCTTTTGCCATACCGCTAGGCGAGGTTCGGGAACTTCGGGTCGACATCGAAGACGCAAGTGCGCACTACATCGTAGATCGCGGGCATGAATTCGACCCTCGAGCAGGAGCAACCTGATCTTCAACGATCTCTCAGGAAGGCATCGATCTCCGCCAGGAGCTCGAGCGTCCCATGGCGCTGTGCGAATAGACGGGCTCGCTGTCCGATGGTTTTCGCCTTCTGCTCGTGCCGGGCTCCGGCATGGGCCCGGGCCAGGGTGAAGAGTGCCTCAGGATGGCTCTCTCCCATCGCCTCGCACACGGCTTCCGCCAGCCGCACGGCCTCCGCACGGGCCTGTGGGTCCGGTTCGGGACCGCTAGCCAGCAAGAGCGCCAGGGCATTCATCACCAGGACATTGCTCGCATCGCGCGCGAGACACGCTCGGTATTCGATAATCGCCTCGTCCCGTCGAGCGCTTTCTTCAAGTGCGAGCCCCAGGTTGGCGCGATAGGAGGCGTTCTCGGGATCCAGGGCAACCGCCTGCCTGAAGGCCTCGATGGCTCGCTCGCTCTGACCGGACATGGCGTGGGCCCGTCCGAGCTGGTTGTGAAGGGAAGGCTTCAGGGGTTCCAGCGCAAGCGCCCCCTCGAAACTGGCCGCAGCCTCGGCGCCGCGTCCGGAATGGAGCAGGGCCAGACCGTAGTCGTGCAGGATCTCGGGATCGTCCGGATCTAACTGGAGAGCCTCTTCATAGATCTCGGCCGCGGCCGCCAGGTTCGTTTCCTCCCCAAGCACACTGGCCAGGACGAGGCGTGCACGAATATGCCCCGGCCGGAGTTCCAGTAGCTCGGTGAGCTCGGCCCGGGCCTCTCCCTCCCGGCCCGCCTCGAGCAGGAGCTCGACGAGCAGGAGGCGCGCTTCGGCATCCGTCGGGCGAATCTCGAGGGCCTTGCGCACTTCTCGAAGCGCTTCTTCGTTCTGCTGCAGCAAGCCAAGAACACGAGCGGCCGAGAGGTGGGCCTCGCTCACCCCGGAGTGCGCAGCGGTTTCCTCGCGAAAGGACACGAGCGCCTCTTCGAAGCGTCCGAGACGGGCGAGTGCGATTCCCGCCCAGTGGTGGAGCAGGGGTGTCGCGCCATCCGCTTGCAGCCGCTCGCGACAGACGCGAAGCGCCTCCTCCTCACGCCCCGTTTCCAACAGCGCCGCGAGCCGCTGCGCGAGGGAGGCCTGCATCGAACCGCCGCTGGTCCCACTTCGAATGACATCTTTCAAGAGGTTCTCGACCGGCGCATAGTCGTCGGTCAGAACGAAGCCCTTGCCCCTTTGTTTGGCAACGGCGAGATGTTTTTCCTCGAGCGGTAGCGTGCGCACTCCATGGCGAGCGAAAACAGCGTCTCGAACACCACTGACGTCGACCTTTGCGGGAGAAGCGACGACTACGAAGGTGTTGCGATCGCTCGTTTGTGCATTGGCGCCGAACAGGTAGACGTGCGGAAAGACAGCGTCCAGAGTCGTCAGCACCGGCCCCAGGAGGCGTGAGGAATCCAGA
This sequence comes from Planctomycetota bacterium, assembly GCA_965662355.1. Taxonomy (GTDB): domain Bacteria; phylum Planctomycetota; class UBA1135; order UBA1135. The sequence continues at coordinate 122,678 of CBFIHP010000013.1, forward strand.
ACCTCGATCAGGTTCAGCATGTAGACACCATGTTCGCCGAGCAATTCTGCAAGGCGTTCGGCGTACTCCAGGGTGACTAAATGGAAGGGCACGGTGAAGTCGTTGAATGCGTCCCCGAAGATGAAATCGAAGTCGGGTACGGCTTCTCCTGCACGCTTTCGCCGTAGGAGGTCATCGACGTGGTTGCGTCCATCCAGATCGTGAAACTGGATCTGGGTTTGTCGCGGCAGGCCAAAGGCCTCGAAGGCCGCTTCGGTCACGACCGGGTCGATCTCGGCCACCTCGAGGTGGCTTCCGGGCCGTGTGATCTCCAGATAGCGTGGAAAGACACATCCCCCTCCACCGATGAACAGGGCCGAGACCGGTGCGGTCGAGGGATCGATCGCTCGCATGACCTCCGCGTAGATCGCTTCGTACTCGTACTTCAGGAGCAGCGGGTCACCGAGATCCACCTTGCTGTGCGTAAGGGTGTCGAGAAGCATGTCGCGCCGTCCCTTGCCCCGATCGTAGACCATCACGCGCTGGTAGTGGCTGTCGCGCTTGAAGAGCAACGAGTCATCGAGCGGGTCGCGCAGGCCCAGGGTTTCGGCCACGGCTTGGTTCCACGACCATGGACCCAGGACGAACAAGAGCAAGGCTCCGTATCCGCCACCCCATACAAGCGGGAGCAGCTTCTTGTGGCCATACACGATGCCAGCGAACGCCAAGACCCCCGCGACGACGAAGATCGAGCCCTCGGTGCCCATTTCGCTGACCAGCCAGAAACCAGCGGCGAAGGTTCCGAAGATGCTCCCCGCGGACCCCCAGGCGTAGATCGTCCCCACGGTTCTACCGGGGCCCACGACGCTCATAGCCAGCGCCATCTTGGCCACGACGGGACTCATGGTTCCCAGCAACGTGGCGGGCACGAGAAAGGTCAGCAAGAAGTGGACGAGAATACGAACCGGCCAGGAGAACTCTGTGAGGAGAGACCATTGCCCCAACCAGGAATTCATGACGGGAATCGTCATGCACCCCAGAGAGGAGGCGATGAAAAGATAGGAAAGCATGCGCCTGGGTTCGTATCGATCTGCAAGCCGGCCCCCCAGGTAGTTGCCCACCGAGATCCCGGCCAGCACGACCCCGATCGCCGAGGTCCATGTGTAGAGCGACGCCCCCAGGTAGCGCGCCACGAGCCGCGTCGAGAGAATCTCGACCGTCATGATGCAGGCTGCCGCCAGGAACACGGTTGCGTTGAGTCCGATCCAGACGCCGAGCCCCGCCTTTCCCTCCTTCATCTAGTCATGCCTCGGACCATGCCGGCGAGTATAACGAAGCGGTGAGGAAGCGAGTCAGGGCAATCCCCCGGCCTCGTCCGTGCGACCGAGAAGGAGCCTGGCTCGGAGGGGCGTTGTTGCGCGGTTCCAAATGGAGCCAGAACTCCCACCATCCCCGGTTTCACGTCCTAATCGCCTTCGATACCGGCCGACCGAGTTCGAACATCCGGTTCAGTACGTTGCGGGCAACCAGTGCCTCAATCGGGGATCGGCTACGAGCCAACGCCCTTTCATGGCACACCTGGACCAGTTCACCAACGCTTTGTATCAGCGCATGCTCGCGCGCGAAGGCGCTCGGTAGACTAGATTGTCGATCGCTCCCGAACCCGACATGAAGATCTGGATGGCCACCACCAAGCTCGGGTCATAGCTCGGCTCTTCGTCCAGCAAGATGGCGGTCGCCGTGTAGCCCGGCTGGGGGCTCGTCGTCAACAGGTCAAGGGTCGCGAAGCCGGGCGGACCGTCCAGGTGGATGTCCCTCGTGAAGCCGCTGGGGGCGAGATAGATCCGTCGCTTAGCCATGAGGTCCGTTAGCACAACCGCAACGGCCTGGAGCGGGGCGGGCGCGTCGATGTCGACGAGGTCCACGCTATGCGCTTCGCAGGGCTCGTCGAATTGGACGAAGAAGCTCCCACCGAACGCGGCGTCGTCGGGATGATCGAAAATCCCGGGTGTCGACTGCAGGCCGTTCTCCTGGAGGACTAGGATCCCGCCGGCATCGATTAAGAGGTCCGGATCGCTGCTGGCAGTGTTAGGCCCCCCGCTACTCGAGTCGAAGACGGCCGCGCCATGGTTGTAGTCTCCTAGGCCAGTGACGGTTACCCCGGCGATGTCCGTGGGCAGGATGGCTTTGCCGTTTTGGAGCAGTTCGAAGTCGATTCTCCCGCTACACCCTTCGACCTGGGACACGAGCTGCACGCGATCGACGCCGAAGGACATGTAGTTGGGCAAGGTCGGGGAGAAGAGCTCCGAGCGCGAATCGAAAGCGATCGTGTGAATCGCTCCGTCAGCCAAGTCCCGCACATCGAGGTCGACGCGGACGAAATCGAGGTAGTGTGCGTGGTCCTCCTGGGTGAAGGTTCGCAGCACGGTTTCGTCGACGCTGACGCTGAGGAAGTCATCTTCCAAGAGCAGGGGGTTGCCCGATATGCCATCTGGAAGAAACACATGAATCCTCAGATAGAAGCGCAGACTCGCGGTACCGAGGGGAATATGCATCTCCTGGCTCAGGCGACCGATCTCGACACTGGGCGGCGTCGGTAGAAACGGGGCCGGCCGACCCAGGGAGAAGATTGCCAGGTGGGAGCCATCCAGTTCCAGAGGCGAAAAGCTGTCGGCGCTGATGCTCTCGCGGGTGTCGAATGTGGCGTCGATCGGAGATCCGCGCCATGTCGAGGCTTCCTCCCATGCGCCGGATCCGGGGCCGTCTTCGAACGTGCCGTTGTCGAGCACAGTGGCCACGCCACTCGACTCGCTCCCGAGGAAGAACCCGCCTAGGAAGGCGCAGTCTTCGCAGGTCGCGTCGAAACCCTGGCTGGCGAGACAACAGCCGCCCAGGGCACCGCAATCGACGTCCGCCTCCATGGCGATGCCGTCGTCGAAGACCGCGAGAATGAAGGATCCAGAACCCTCGACGCGGATTCGATATTCCGTTCCCGGCTGGCTACGCCACTGGACCGTCTGGCCGTCCGCACTCGGGCCGCAGGGCTCTCCGAAGCCCACGGGGCGGGGGATATCACACTCCCCGCAATACACCTGGATTCCCGACAGGCTGCCGATGTTGCCGCAGGTTGTCGCCGTGAGTTGATTGCCGGTGCCGATCACGCTGTACCAAACGGCCTGGCGCTGCTCACCAGGGGCGGGCACGGGAAGCTCCAAGGCGAGAGTGGCGGGGATCGCGGGTAGCAACTCCCGGTCATTGCAGCTGGCGTTTGGCAACCCTCCGCCCGACCCTAATGCGGCGAAGGTCGGTGCGGCTCCCGACCCCAATCCAGTTCTCTGGGCCATGGCCCCGGCGGCGAAACCTGTCCAAAGGAAGAACCCGAGCGCAATCCGGTGACTGGCAAGCATCCTTGCCTTCTTCCCTGTGCCGATGAGACGGTGCAGCATGTGGCACGAGGATAATCGAATGCCCTGAAATCCGGGGTGGGCGGACGCGCCAGCCCATTCTGACCCCTTCGACAACCCCGCTTGAACCGGGCACCATGTAGGTGCCACTCGTCGTTTACTCGCGTATATTCGCGACTGAGGTACGTTCTGTCCGTACCCCGTGTCAGCTTCCCAAGCTGAGTGTCGAGGGTTCAAGTCTCTTCGCCCGCTCCACTGAAAGTGGGTATCTTGGGGGTGAGAAGCGGGGTCTGGGGATATCGTGGCGAATGCAACTCCGTAGATCGGCGATGGGCTTGCTGTTTCGGGGGTGGAATTCGTCGGCGCTGATTCCCGACCGCGTGCTTTAACTCGCTCGACCATCCCCTATCCTAGTCGCCGCTGGAATCCACGTCCTTGCGCCCCCTTGCCACCTCACCGATACTCCAAGGCACCCCAATACCCGAGCAACGCGCCCTTCACACGTGCATCGTCACGTCGGGCACGAAGCAACTCGCGCCGCCCATTGTGGGCTGCGCATCTCACTGACAGAACCGAAAGCCAGATGATCCGCGTTTCAGAACACCTTCCCGTTGGACAGGTCCCGAACGCTGACCACGGAAAGAAAAGAACCTAAATGGGAAATCGACTCTACGTCGGCAACCTCTCCTTCGACTGCGATGAAGACACCCTGCGCGCCGCCTTCGAGGAGACCGGCGGCACCATCAAAGACCTGCACATGGTCACCGACCGCGAAACCGGTCGCCCGCGCGGCTTCGGCTTCGTGGAGATGTCCAACGACGCCGAGGCGCAAGCCGTCATCGATGCGTGGGACGGCAAGGACCTCGAAGGTCGCAAGCTGACCGTCAACGAAGCCAAGCCGAAAGCACCCCGCACGGGCGGTGGTGGCGGCGGCGGCGGCGGCGGCCGCTGGTAGACGTTGCTGATTAGGGATCGGTGAAAGCCGGTCCAATGGAAACGGGGGCCGTGGGTGAAAACCTGCGGCCCTTGTTCTGTTGGTGGCTCTCTAACTTGTCGAGCGTGATGTTGGGGACGGCCTGGATGCGCTCCCAGTCCTGCTTGAGCTTGCGCCACCCTCTGGGCGGGAACAGGGTTGTCTTCGGCCCAGTTTCGGAGCCTACGGGTCCGGAAACTGGGCCGAAGTTTCCTACTCCTTGTCCAGGGGCTCGTTGAACAAGACGCTAAGGGCGATGCTGCCGTGACCGTTGACCGGATAGTCCGGAGCCATGGGATCGATCCCGTTCAAGTTAGAGGCTGTGGAAGGAGGTGAGAAGATGATCAGCGTCTGAAGGAATTCCACGACATCCGCGCGCTTCCTCCGATTGAGACTCCGGAAACGGTTGCTCGCCTCTTGAGCTTCGCCGCCGTGTCGAAGGATGACATCCACGAGGGTCGGGCTACGGCCGTCGTGACCGTAGGGAGCTGTGGATCCAACGCCCCAGAGGGGTTCGGTGATGAACTCTTTCTGAAGCGTGCCGTCGAAGTTCTTCTCCCAGAAGTTAGGGCCAAGGTCGTGGCGCTTCATGTCGGCGAAGAAGTCCTCGACGTCGAACGAATTCCCCAGGGGCACCTTCAGCGTGGGGTGCCCGGACATGTCGTCGACCTCGCTGAGTAACGGAGTAGCTGTCGCCAAGAGGTTGTTGTAGGGGTTGCCGTCGGTTTCGTTGAGAACGGTTTCGACGTCCGCCACACGGCGGTCGACGTCGATGGTGAGGTCCGGGATGTGGCACTCGGTACACCCGATCTGTTCGAAGGTACGACGCCCCCGGGACTGGCTCGGGTTGCTGTTGAAAGGGTCCCCCCCTGCGATCGGATCATCGATGACCAAGGGGTGAGTATCTTCAGCTAAACGCACTCCGGGCTTGAAGTAGTTCAGGAGGTAGAACTCCACGAAGTCGACCAAGCTCTGGGGAATCTCGTTCACGACCCCATCCAGATCGGGATCATCGAAGATGCCGGAGGCCGGTGTGCCTTCGATAGAGTCGGTCGATCCATCCAGTACCATTCCCCCTGGCGTTACGACCATCCCACCCCCCGATGCGGTGAGAAGATCGGGATCCGGCGACTCGAGCCCCATCTCAGCATTGAAGGCTCCGACGATGAACTCGCGCATCGAGATGGTCGTTCCTTCAGCGAAGAATGGTCGAACCCGCAGGTCGGAATCAACCCCCTCGACCGCCGATGTGTCGACCGCTCCATTGGAGTGGGCCGTGATGAATCCGTAGTGGATGCCCTTGCTATTCAACGGCGCGACCACGGAAGAGCCTGCGCCTATCGCGTCGCTAATCGCCTGAGTCTGAATCCCGCGTAGTTCCTGGGTTATTTCGTCTGCAAGCATCTCTTGCAGGCCCAAGCCGAAGAGGTGCGGCGCGTCGCGGCTGGAGGGCCGCGTAAACACGTCGCCTCCAAAGCCGGCAGATCCTTGAGGGCGACCGTGACAGGCGGCACAGCTGTCTGCCAATCCCGCGCCATGGGATAGGTCGGTCTCGATGTCTCCGACACCATCTCCCGTTCTGGGGCCAGACCCCTGGCTCAGCGTGAACTTTCGCTGAAAGAGTTGCCGTCCACGTGCAATCGCGCGAAACGGATCGCGGGCGATGATGAACGCCGATGAGTTTGGCGTCACGATGTCGCCGCGGCCCGCCCCGATCTGTTGGCTTAGCGACTTCTTGATACCTGCATTGGCCGCATTCGGTGTTTGGGTGATGTCTGTCTCTTGTGCACCGACTGTAGAGACAAACCCGATCGATACGACGATTAGCGCCGCTCCCTTAGTACCGTTCATTTCGTAGCCTCCTGCGGAGTTCCAGTTCGTGTGATAGGAGTCCTAAAGACTGGACGGCGGCAGTTTAGCACCTTGAGTTTTGCTTCTCTCGCGGGATAGCGGAACGGTCCGTCCACCTGGTATGTATCGCAATCACGACTGGTATGTTTCGCAGTCACGAACTCTCAAATCAATTCCGCTCCTTCCTCCAGTGCGAGGTTCCGCTAGAGGGGCAAGTCGGCGGATCGTCACGCATCGCTGGACGGCCGCCAGGATCTCGACGGCAGCGCGCTGGCTCGGTTACGTTCTGTGCACCAACGCCCCGGGTGGTCCGGTCGACGAACTAGGGAAGCGTCAGCGTTAGCGCTTCCCCGTCGAGCCCGGCCGAACAAAGGGCATAGGTCGCCAGATCCACCGTGCCCGTTCCTGCCGGGGCCCGGGGGAAGGACCAGTGTTCGGAGCGTCTTTCGCCGGCCTCGAGCTGGATCGTGCGCAAGGCTTCGTGCAGGACCTCAGCCGTAGAAGAGCGCAGGAAACGGACTGCAAGCGTCGCCTGCTGGGGCGCGCTCGTGTCGTTTTGGACGACGGCAACTACTTTCAGTCCCCCCCCGCTCCGGGCCGCAGTCATGATCCGCTCGATCAGTACGAGGGGCTCGCGAATGTCCAGGTCGGCGTTCACAGCCAGGTTGGGGATCCGCTGTTCGATGCCTGAAGGCCAGGCGATGGTGAGGTCGATCGCCGGGTGCCCAGCGAGCCCGAAATGCAGGGTCCGTGTGGCGCTGGAGAGGTAGACGGAGTCGGCCAGCATCTGCCGTTTCCAGAGCTCGCCACCCGCGCGCGCCTCGATGCGCGCACCGATTCCACCGCGGTTGCTCTTACGGCCGTGAAGCCGCAGCTTCAACCAGTTCCCGCCGGCACCCTCGTTGATGTACAGGCGACTGCGTCGTTCGGTGTTCGCCGGATAGAACGCGCTGTTGTTGACGACGAAGATGTCCATCCTGCCGTCGCCGTTCACGTCGCTGACACCCATGCCCCGTCCAACGCCGATTCCATCCAATCCGGATTCCGCCATCGAGTAGCGTGAGAACGTGCCGTTTCCGGCGTTCTTCCACAGTGCATCCGGCGAATAGATCGCGTTCTGGATGAAGGAGGCGGCCGGCACCCATCCGTTGACGACGAACAGGTCTTCCCAACCGTCGTGATCGAAATCGACCCACGCGCTACCCCAGGAGCTGAGCAACTGACCGTTGGTATGCACGCCTTCCATGGGTCCTGCGCTGGCGGCAACATCGTTGAAAACCCCGCCGTCGTTGCGCAGCAAGACGTTGATGCCGAGGTTGGAGAGGTAGAAGTCCCAATCGCCGTCGTGGTCATAGTCCGCGGCGTTGACGCCCATGTTGCAGAGCGGGATCTGATCGTACATCGTCGCAACGGTGACGTCCGTGAAGGCCAAGCCCGAACCGGAGGACGAGTCGTTCTTGTACAGTTTGTCGCGGAGTACGAACCATCCGAAGTCATTGCCGACCTGGATGTCCGGGGTGCCGTCCTCATCGTAGTCCAGTGTCGCCACGGAAAGAGTGCACCCCGCGGTCGCCGTCCCGATCGGAGGGGGGCCGAACTGCGGTTCGAATGTCGGGTCGCGCAAGGGGCCGAACACGCCGGAGTCATCGACTCCCAAGAGTGCGGCCATCTCCACGAAGGGCTGGGGGCCGGTGCCATCCTGATTGACGTAGAGATCGTTGGCACGCCCGATGTGGTAGGGGAAACTCAGTGCTTCGATGTAGTTGCCGACGTAGAGATCGAGATCTCCGTCCAGGTCGAAGTCGGCCCAGGCTGCGCTCGAGCTCCAACCGCTGCCTTCGACCTCTTCGGTGGTGCTGACGTTCTCGAACTGGAAGCCGCCTAGATTGCGGAAGAGGTCGTTCGGTCCGTGCGCCGTCAAGTAGAGGTCGGGCAAACCATCCTGATCGTAGTCCGCGCCGATGATGCCCATCGTGTTGCGGTCGGTGACCAACCCCGCCGTCGTGCTCAGGTCCGTGAAGGAGCCATTGTCGTTGCGTAGCACCCTTTGAAGGACATCCCCCCCGCTCAGAACCAGATCGTCATCCCCATCCTGATCGAAGTCGATCCAACCCACACCGCCGCTCATTCCGTAGGTGTCGTTGCCGGGGAGATGCTCCAGGACGAGCCCGTAGTCGTTCGAAGCATCGCGGAAGAGCGGCGCTTGAGCGGCCAGGGGAGCGATCAGGCAGAGGGGCAGGGAGCGGTAGAGCCAGCGCATCGGGAGGGTCCAATCGTCGATACCTAAGTGGATCCTATTCCGAAAACGTTCCTCCCGGCAGTTAAATAGCACGTTCGCGGTGCGCGACCCCCGGTGCAACGCCACGCGCAGCGCCGGGTTTGCGCGCACCCCTGATCGAGCTTGGCAGGGTGTCCGTGGCCCGACGCGGGTCCCGGGATCTTTTCTCCTGGCCGAGCCCGACACTCTCCCCGGCTTTGGGCTCCCGGCTTTCGTGAAGCGCGCGTTTCATCACGACCTCGAGTGTGGAATCCTGGCCCACGGTTTCGCGCGTCTTGCTGGTTCGCGGGACGCCGGAGTCGTTATTCGATCAAGCGTTAGCGGAGTGTGGTCAGGTGGGGTTTCAGGCGCTCGGCGAACAGCTTGGTGAATACCTTTGCGCCTGCTTCGTTGAAATGATCGCCGCGGGTGAAGTGCTCCTCCAGGAGGGCTTCTTCGGCGGCAAAGTTCAGCCAGCCTACGCCGCGTTGTTCGACGTACTGGCGAAGTGCCTCGGTATAGGGAGGGAGGTGCCGTTTGGCTGAGCGTTGGTAGGCGTCGCGGCCTTCCTTTTCTTCCGTGGCGTCGCGGACGGTGCGCATGCGGACCAGGATGAGGTGGATTCCGAGCTGCTCCGCGGTATCGATCAGGCTGGGGAGGAAAGATCGGTGTACTCGTTTCTCGAAATCGAAGTGCGTATCGCTTTCGACCTGCAGGTCTGCACCTCGGTGGGCCTGCTCGAGGGCCTCGGTGGCCATTTCGTCCTCGGCAAAAGTCGAAGCGACAGCGATTCGAATGTGTTCCTTGCTCTTGTTCGTGAGCCATCCGACGAGGCGGTTCTTGAAGTAGCTCTCCAGGTTCTCCTTGGCCGCATCGCGGCGTTGGTAGAGAGACCAATGCCGCTCCAGGAGAAAGTCGACGTGGTCGACGCCGTCGAAGTAGAGCACGCGGTTGAGCTCGACTTCTTGGTCGTCGCAGTAGAAGAAGATCCTCTTCTCGTATTCTCCGTAGACGCGGAACGCCGGTTCGGTCAGGTAAATGTCGCGGAAGAAAACGACCGCGATGTCGGGGCGGGGATTCGCTCGTCCCAGAACGTTTTTGAGGAGAATGAACCACATGGCACTGGCTGATCCGGCGCTTTGCATCTTCAGCGTCCGGACATCGACCAGCTGGTTCCAGAGCTCTTCGTCGATTGCGCGACCCAGGATCGAGTTTCCAAGGAAGACGACCTTGGGTTGGATTTCGGCGATGGCCTCGCGGAAGTCGACCGAGTCCTTGCGGCGCACGGGCGCTTTCTTGTCGGCACGCGAGACGAGGCCGAGATCTTCGATCGGGAGCCACCAGGTGACGGCTGCCAGAATGGAGAGCGGACCGAGGATCCGCATGAGGTGGGCGAGGGCTTTCACGTTCAAAACTGGAAGTAGATGAAGTCCATTCTCTGGTCGAAGCCGAAGAGCACAATCGCGATCAGTGCAGCGCCCGAAACAAGTATCTCGACGGGCCTGTTTCGGGGAGCAAACCTGTTCCTGAAGCCCAAGAACATGAGCGGCAGCGAATAGAGCAAGACCAGGGACAACGAGTACAACCCGGCGACGAACCCCTCCGGCGTCAGGCTGCCCAGCGAACCAAAGGCCCCCACCAACCAGGTGAGACTCGGTGCGCGGAAGATCAGCCATCCGAGAAGCGTGCAGGCAAACATGAAGAACCAAGCAGCAAAGTGCCCTGCGGGCGTCCTCGGTATCCAGCTGCCACCCCGCCCCGCTTGGTGATAGCCAAAGACCAGCACTGCATGGAAAACACCCCACAGAACGAAGTTCCACGCGGCGCCGTGCCAAAGGCCGCTCAATCCGAGCGTGACAACGAGGACGCCGAGAAAGGCGATCCCGCTTCGAACGCGAGATCCTCCCAGAGGTATGTAGAGGTAGTCGCGTATCCAACTCGAAAAGGAGATGTGCCAGCGACGCCAAAAGTCGGAGGGAGAGATCGCCGTGTAGGGAGAACGGAAGTTCTCGACGAGCTCGAATCCGAGGAGGCGCGCCGAACCGCGAGCGATGTCCGTATACGCCGAGAAGTCTGCATAGATCTGAAAGGCAAAGGCAAGCGCCCCCACGAACAGAAGCCATGCCCCGGGCTGTTCCAGCATGAAGATCTTGTTGACGACGACACCGAGGTTGTCAGCCACCACCATCTTCTTCAGATAGCCTTGAATCAGCAACGGGAAGGCCCCGCAGAAGCCATCCAATCTCCAAGTCCGGGGCTTCTCGATGAACGGTAGGAAACGCCGCGCACGCTCGATGGGGCCGGCGACCAGCTGAGGGAAGAAACCGACGAAGAGGGCAAAGTCCACAAAGTTCCGTCGGGGAACCATCTGGCCGCGGTAGATGTCGATCGTGTAGCTGAGAGTCTGGAACGTATAGAAGGAAATCCCGACGGGCAAGAAGACCTCCAACGTCCGCGCTTCCATGGAGAATCCCAGTCTGCCCAGCGCGGCAGTAAAACTACTGGAGAAGAAGTCGAAGTACTTGAAAGCTCCCAGCAGTCCCAGGTTGAACACGAGACTGACCATCAACAGCCAGCGCTTGCGTGATGGAAAGCGACCGAAGCCCAGACCACAGAAGTAGTCCACTATCGTCGAGGCTGCGATCAAGAAACAAAACCACGGATGCACCCAACCATAGAAGAGATAGCTGACCGCGAGCAGGAATAGATTCTGCAGCCCCCGCTTTTGGAGCCCCCAGTAGATGAGGACCACGATGGGAAGGAAGACGAGATAGTCCCAGCTCGTGAAGATCAAAACAACGGCCCGTGGGGTGGGAACCCGATCCTACCAGGGGAACGAAGTAGGAATCAGGTGTATTCGCGCAGGGTGCAGATATTCAGCCGAAGCCCAAGTCACGGTGTCAGAGCGCGATCATGCCGAAGTGAAGTCGCAAAGTTCCCATCGTCGAGCATGCTAGCTGATACATGGAAATGGCCGTTCGTCCGTTTCCCTGAGATTGGTGGGCTCCCATGTCGATCACGGGATTCCCGTCGAAGTTGCCCTCGACGATACGCGCTCGGTTGTTCTGAAGACTGTCACCCATCAGCGTTCAGTAAGCTGTAACCCATCAACCTTCAGCGTACCCCGAGGCCGCCTAACAAGACCTTGCTGCTGGCGCGCTGAGTGCCAGACGCGCACACTACGTGCGCGCAGCAGAAATGCAACTCCGTTAGGCGGACAGCTCGACACCTATGGGCAAGATCTTCTTTTACGGCCTCTTCATGGATCGGGCTCTTCTCGCCGAGAAGGGGTTTCACCCTGAAACGATTGGGCCAGCGGTGCTTTCCGACTACCGAATCCACATCGGCGAGCGAGCGACATTGTTGCCGTCCGCTTCGAGTCGGGCCTATGGAATCGTGATGGAGCTCTCGGACCAAGAGGCTCATGCGCTCTACTCGGAACCGAGTGTTCGCGCGTACAAACGAGAGCGCGTCCAGGTGGCGCTGTTGGCAAGCAACCAGGTTGTCGAGGCGTACTGTTACAACCTGCCTCGCGAATTGGGCCTAACCGGGGCGAATCCAGCCTACGCGAACGAGCTTTCGCGACGAGTTGAGGCTCTGGAGTTCGATTCGGCCTACGTCCAAGAAATCGCGGCGTTCGGGGAGCAGTCGTAGTTCCACTTCCCCACTCTGTGCCCCCGGGGGAGGCCAGCGGATGACCGAGGATGGACGCTGATCCTGTCAGGTCGCACCATGTGCCCATGCACGAGTCGATTCACTTCGCCAAGAAGGATCGCCCGCTTCGGGATGAGGTTTCGCGCCTCGGGGCGGTCCTGGGGAATCTCCTACGCGAGTTGGCGCCCGCGGGCGTTTTCGACACGGTCGAGACCGCACGGCTGATCGCGCGGCGGCGGCGTGAGGGGGACGGTGCTGCTGCGGCGGAGTTGGAGGCGTTGCTGACGACCCTCGCCCCTGGGCGCGCGCTCGAGGTCGTGCGTGCCTTCAGTGCGTACTTCGGCCTGGTCAACATGGCCGAACAGGTCCACCGTCTGCGTCGGCGGATCGATTACCTGCGTGAGGAAACGCCCCAGCCGGGGAGCTTGCTCGCCAGCGCCCACGCGTTGGTGAAGCGCGGTACGACCGCGGACGAGGTGCGCGTGGCTCTTCGGAAGATGCTCGTCGAGCCGGTCTTTACCGCGCACCCCACCGAGACCGTGCGGCGCACGCTCCTGAAGAAGGACCAGCGCCTCGCGCGCGCACTCGTCGAGCGCTTCCACGAAGCGACCCTCGATCCCGCGGCGCTCGAAACCCTCGACGGGCGCATCGCGCTCGAAATCGCCTCAGCCTGGCAAACCGACGAGGAGCATCCCGGCCGGCCGACGGTCGCCGACGAGGTCGAGCACGTGCTCTTCTTCCTATCGGACGTGCTCTATCGCGTCGTTCCGGCCTTGCACGAAGAGCTGGAGCGGGCACTCGAGAGCGCCTTCGGCGAAACCATCGCGATCGAGCGGCCGGTCGTGCGCTTCGCTTCGTGGGTCGGCGGCGACATGGACGGCAATCCGAACGTGGGGGCCGGCACGATACGCGCGACCTTGGCCCGTCATCTCGAGCTGGCTTTGCGTCGCTACCGCGAAGAGCTGCGTGGACTCCACGAACATCTCTCGCAGTCCGCGACGCGCGTGACGGTCGACGACGCGGTTCTCGAACGTTTGGAGGAGTACGCCGCGCGGTTGCCGGAGGAGCACGCGGCGATTCCGGCGATGATGCGCGACATGCCCTATCGGCGTTTGCTCTGGTTGATGGACGCGCGCCTCGCACGCAAGGGCCAGAGGAGATCCTTCGGCTACGGGCCGCCCGACGACTTGCGCGAGGACCTGACGCGGATCGCGGACAGCCTGGAGCGACACGGTGGCGCGCGCGCGGGTCTCGCGCTCGTGCGGCGAGCGCTCTGGCGGGTGCGTGTGTTCGGCTTTCACCTGGCATCGCTCGACGTGCGCCAGGACGCCGAGGTACACCGCCGCGTGCTGGATCATCTGCAGAGCGGAGCCGAGCCCGACGAGCAAGCTCAGCGCACGCTGGAGGTCTTTCGCGCCCTCGACGAAGCGCGCGCATACTATGGGCAGGAAGCGCTCGGTGCTTACATCATCTCGATGGCCAAGGGACCCGAGGATGCACTACGCGTGCTCTCGCTGGCCCGCACGGCCGGGTTCGTCGACGCCGCCGACAAGGTCCCGCTCGACATCGCTCCGCTCTTCGAAACCGTGGAGGACCTCGAAGGAGGTCCGCAAGTCCTGCGTTCCCTCTGCACCGATCAGGACTATGCCGCTCACTTGAACGCGCGCGGCCGTCGACAGCTGGTGATGCTCGGCTATTCCGACTCGAACAAGGACGGAGGCATCGCCGCCTCGCGCGTGGCCCTCGACCGCGCGCAAGAACGACTCGTCGCCGCCGCGCGCGAGCTCGACCTGCACCTGACGCTGTTCCACGGACGCGGAGGCTCGATCAGCCGCGGCGGGTCCAAGCCGCGCGAAGGCATCCTCGCGGCTCCGCGCGGAGCCCTGGGAGGCCACGCCCGTTCCACCGAACAAGGCGAGATCGTTGGCGCCAAGTTCGGCCTGCGTGGCATCGCCACGCGCACGCTGGAGGTCAGCCTGGGAGCGCTCCTCGAACGCACCGCCGGCGGCGATCAAACGTTCGCTCCCACGGACGCGCAACGGGCCGTCGCGAACACCCTCGCCCGGGCCAGCCGCGAACGCTATCGCGCTCTAGTCGACGACCCCGACTTCCCCGACCTCTTCCAGGGCATGACTCCGATCGACGTGATCGAACGCCTCGCCATCGGTTCACGCCCCGCACGACGACGCGAGATGCGCGGGGTGCAGGATCTGCGTGCCATCCCGTGGGTCTTCGCCTGGACGCAATGTCGTGCGATCCTCCCCGGCTGGTTCGGCGTCGGCACGGGCCTCGCCGCTGCGGTCGAGGAACACGGGCTGGCCGTCGTACGCGAAGCCGCGCGCCAATGGCCCTTCTTGGCGACGTTGATCGCCGACGTGGAGATGGTGTTGGCGAAGAGCGACCTGGACATCGCCGCGCGCTACGCGGCTCTGGCCGGGAGCGAGGGCGAAAAGCTGTTTCCGATCATCGTCGACGAGCATGCGCGCGCCATCGAGTGCGTGCTGGGCATCCAGGAGAACCACGAGCTGCTCGACAAGGATCCGACGCTGCGGCGTTCGGTCCGACTGCGCAACCCGTACGTCGACCCGTTGAGCTTTCTACAAGTCGACCTGCTCGCCCGCTGGCGCGCAGGTGGGCGTGAGGACGCGCACCTCGAACGCGTGTTGGCGCAAACGGTGCGTGGCATCGCACGCGGCCTGCGCAACACGGGCTAGGAGGTTGAGCGCTTCCAGGGCCTCGCCGACAGACCGGGTCCCCGCCCCCATGTCTATCCCCCGACCGCGCAGCCTCGGTCGGATCCTGCGCGTCAGCGCTTGGAACCGGCCCCGCCGCTCGCCCCCGTCTTGGGAGCCTTCTTCTTCTTGCCCTTCGGACGAGACTTCCCGAAGCTCCCCTTGAATATCTTGCCCCGCGCGGTCTTCGTGTCGCCTCTACCCATATTGGCTCTCTTCGCTGTCGTTTGGCCCGCGCCCTCGTCTGTGCCTGCTCGCAGCCTACCGTATCCACCCCGTGCTCGTACTCGGCAACATGCCAAGATCCGTGCTGTCAGCACCGGCATTCTTGGGTCCTGCTCCTGCGCGACGTCGGAATCTTGACCGTCCTCGCAGACCGCGCACGACAGAGCCCTATTCCGCTAGAGGGGCAAGTCGGCCGTGGTGATCGGCTGCCACGTCCTCTAGATGCCACCAACCCGGAGCGAAGGCGGGCTGCAAGTCCAGAACGGGGATCAGCGTGAGGCAAGCGCAAGCCCTGCGCCGTTGGCTGTTCGTGGGCGGAAACTACGCACTTCCAGACAAGCCTGGAAGGGAGTACCCCGCAGGTTCCGACAACAGGACCCCATTCCCACGCGATCGGCCCGTTCGAGAGCTCCGCGTGGAAGCGCTCCGGACTGCCATCGACACGAGCACCTCCTTGGTGATGCCCGTGGTCGCATTCAAGCGCTGAAGCGGACAGTTCAGCCTACTGGCGTGACGTTCTCGGCACGCGGTCCCTTGGGGCCTTCGCCAACGTCGAACGAGACTTTCTGCCCATCGTGAAGGTCGTCATAGGTCGTTCCGACCACGGACGACATATGGAAGAAGATGTCCTTGCCATCTCCGGTGTCGATGAAACCGAAGCCCTTGTCTGTCAGACGCTTGATTGTGCCTTCTGCCATGTGTCTTGCTCTTGGAAGGGGGTAGGGCGCATTGGTGCCTCCGTGTCCATCGGATGGCTCCGCCGAAACCGAGACTCTATGCGATTGCTCTGCTCGCGGCACTAGGGTCTTTCGTTATCCACGACAGGGAAGTACCGCTTCCCCCCACGCCCGCCCTCAGATCGCAGCTCCCCAGGGCGTTTTTACGCGATTCAAAATGGAGCCAGCCCCCCCCCACCATCCCCCGTTTTCACGTCCTGACCGCCTTCGACACAGGCCGACCGGGTTCAAGCACACGGTTCAGCACGGGGCAGGCGATCAACGCCTCAGCCCTCTGCGCCTTCGGATGACGTGCCCGTAGCCGATCCCCGATGATCGACTTGTACCGGAAAAAGCTGTTCTCAAGCGTGCCTTGGCGATGCTAGCCCAATTTGCGCCCAGCCCTGCTGATAGAACGGCCGTAGACGAACGGGATTTCACTCGAAGCCCGGATCTCTGGAGTAACATTGCTCTCCTGGGAGCCCACAGTTCCGCCACCATGGCATCGTCGGGATGAACTTAGAACCACATGAACTTAGAACCACGGAAACTGTCGTTCGTCATCTGCACTCTCCTCCAAGCCTGCAGCACTACAGGTGTGCAAGATCTCAGGAGCGAGTTCGATCCAGTCCCACCCGAAGATGCTCCGCCCATCAGGCTCCGCGACCAACTGCCCTTCGAGTCCTCGCCGATAGAGACGGAGCTGCCCGTTGCTTTCGAGCACTCTTCGGTCGTTTCGAAAAGGCCCGACACTATCGAACGCCCGTGGGTCGGTCCGGCTATTGCTTTGGACAGACTAGCGTTCTCGCGTATGCCCGAATCCCCCGAGGAAGAGGATCGTTGGTCTTCTTTCCTGCCCCTACTCGGCGACAAAGCACGCGAAAAAGGCTACGAGTTGCCCTACCCCTTCGGTATCGGGGTGACAGCGCTTCATATCTCCCGTCCCACCGATGTCACGAGCGTGCGGGCAGGTACGAATAACAACCCGCTACAGGAAATTAGTTTCCTTCAATTCGAGGCCCAGGCCAACGTAAGCACGATCATCGGTCGCTTCGACACCTGGATCCTGCCGCTTCTCAATGTATACCTGTTGGGCGGTTATATCTGGAATGAGTCCACGGTCTCGGTACTTGCCGATCTTCCCGGAGCGCCGGGAACGCCCGTGACCTTTCCAGGCAAACTCGAAGGCCCGATGTTCGGCGGCGGCGCCACCTTGGCTGGAGGCTACAAAAAGTTCTTTAGCACACTGGACGTAAACTTCACGCGTTCTCAGTTGGGCGCCTTGTCCGAGTTCGAGGCATTCCTCAGCACTATCCGCATGGGATACAGCACTTCGATCGGCGGATCCGATTTGCGATTCTGGACCGGCGCCACCCACTGGGATACGGCGCGGACGATCGAGGGCACGATCCCACTGTCGGGTCTACCTGGCGTCTCGAGCGTCAGCTTTGCGGTGGATCAGGAACCTGACGATCCCTGGACACTTATCCTCGGCTCTACCGTCACGGTCAGTAAGTCCTTCTGGCTCTTGTTCGAGCTCCAGGGCTGGGAAGACACCCGCGCGATCACGGCGGGCGCAGCCTTCCGTTTCTAACGACCGACGAGGGTAGTTTCCTAACGCATTGCTTCGGCCGGCCTGTATCGAAGCAAGTTCGAACATCAGGCTCGGCACAATGCAAGCAGACCTGCGCCCCTCGACGGACGCGATCAGGCTCGGTACGATCCGTGCAATAACGCCTCTGCGCTGAGCCAAGCTGTGCGGGGGTTGATCCACGCTGGAGGGCGCCTCCTCCTTGGCCTCGGCTCTGTGGCCATGGAGTGGGTAAACTCTGAACTCATGGCCCTGGATACGCCTGGCAATGCGTTTGAAAGGAAACCGAAGAGAGGGAGACCCAATGACTAGAACAACCATTGAGGCGCTGAGTGGCATCGCCGCGCTTCTGGCATTCGCATCGTGCACGAGGACGATAGGACACCCTGTGGTATCCGGCACTGCTGCCACTGACATCGCTGATGGTCAGTCTGTCGCCGAGTATCGCGCCTACGGCCTGAGTTCACCGGCGGTGGTGGAGACGCGCATGGGCACCCTAGAGTTCACGGAAGGAGGGTTTGCGGGCGGCTATCCGACCAATGCAACCGTAGAGGAGCTCTTCGACGAGATGGACTTTCAGCGCGGCACGCAGGCCTATCTTTGGGCGGTGCCGCTCGTGAGTTATGCCGAGTGGTTGCGTGCACACGAGGAGGTTTTTGGTGTGCAGGACGGACAGATAGTTCAGCAGAAGACTGCCTTGGCTAAGCAGGGGATTCTGACCGCGAACGCGACGACGCCCTACGCCATCGCGTTTGCCGACTTGTCGCGTACGGGGCCGCTTGTCGTGGAAGTGCCGGAAGGGCCTTCCGCTGGTGTGATCAACGACATGTGGCAGCGCGCTGTGATGGACTTTGGAGTGTCGGGCGCGGACGCCGGGAAGGGTGTCAAGTTCCTGGTCCTCGCGCCAGGGATGGACGCTCCATCGGACCTGAATGTGGATGAGTACACCGTTGTTAACAACTCCACCAACGTGGTGTTTCTTGGGATTCGAGCGCTGCAGCCCGATCCCGTGGCGGCGGATGCGATGCTGCAAGAGTTCAAGACCTATGCCTATGCGAAGCGCGCGAACCCGCCGATCTTGGGGATTATGGTGCTCGGCGACGACGTGGCCTGGGGGCAATGGCAACCGCATGGAATGGCGTATTGGGAGAGCTTGAAGACGATCTTGGATCGGGAGGTGTTTCCTGAACGCGATCGATTCATGTTGGCCATGTTGGAGTCATTGGGGATTGAGAAGGGCAAGCCCTTTGAGCCGAATGAGCGCCAGCGCCGCATCCTGAAAGAGGCTGCTGTTGTGGGGGAGGCCATGGCGAAGGCCAACACGTTCACGGGCGGGAGATTTCCGAACGCGGAGCTCTACAAGGGGACGCATTGGGATCAGTTGATGGTCGTGGCCCACGATGATCGTCAGGAGCACTTCGACCAGTTGTATCGCCGCGCCTCGTTCACCTGGGAAGCGGTGAGTCGTGGGAAGGCGTACTACCTCGAGAAGCCTGGGCTTGGTCAGCAGTACCGAACGGGGTACAAGGACCACGATGGCAATCCGTTAGTTGGTAGCAAGCACTACACGCTGACCATGCCTGCGAATCCGCCTGCGAAGACGTTTTGGTCGATCGTTGTCTATGACGTAAACACGCGCACGTTGATCCTCAATGGGACGGGGATCGCTGCGGCGAGTTCAAGGACGGGTGTCGAAGTGGCCACGGATGAGTCGGTGACTCTGCACTTCAGTCCGGAATTGCCGGAAGGAGTTTCGAAGGCGAACTGGATCCAAACAAACGCTGGCGAAAGTTGGTTCGCGTACCTGCGCTTCTACGGACCGACTGAGGAGTACTTTGACGAGAGCTATCCCTTGCAGGACATCCAGTTGGTCAAGTAAGCGCTCGGTGCGAGTGCTGACGCGCTTCGATTCCGATGCTGGCAGCCTGATCCATGAGCAAGGGGCCACCAACCCGTCAGCTCGGTGCCTGGCTCCGTACCGCCGTATGGCTCCGTACCGCCGTACCGCATGCTAGAATCCCGCAGTCAGATCCCACTACCTGAAAGGAAGTGTGCATGCGTTGCTCGAGCTCGATTCTCCTCACGGGTCTCTCCGCTTGTCTCCTCTGTGCGGTCACCCCTTCGCTTCCGACACAGGAGTCCGGGAATGCGGAGGATGGTGAGCGCAGCGTTCTCTTCTGGCTGATCGACACCTGTCGTGCGGATCGGCTCAGCGTGTACGGCTACGAGCGGCCCACGACGCCCTTCCTCGAACGGCTGAGCGCTGAGGGAGTCACCTTCGAGCGCTGCTATTCCCAGGCACCGTGGACCAAGCCGTCGATGTCGTCGATCATGACGTCGCTGTACCCGACGCGGCATGGTTCCACGGACATGTTCCGGCCCCTGCCCGACTCTTTCACCACGTTCCCCGAACGCCTGCGCGAGGCGGGTTGGCACACCGTGGGCTTCTCGGCCAACCCGATGTTCGGCACGTTTACCAACCTGAAGCAGGGCTTCGCGGAGTTCAAGGACTCCTGGGAGATGATCGGCGGGAACTCCCCCATGGACTACGCCAGCGGATCGGCAGCCACCATCGCGGGTCACGCCACGAAGTGGCTCGACGCCAACGACCGCTGGCCGTTCCTCCTCTACATGCACTCGATGGATCCCCACGAGTGGTATGCGCCGGCGGACGAGTTTAACAAGTGGGCCGATCCCGAGGTCGACGCCGCCTTCCGCAAGAACTGGGATCTGTTGATGGACACCCACGAGAACGTCGTGAATACGTGCACGCGCAAGACGTTCGAGGAGGCGGGCGTCGAGATCGAGCCCTTCGTCGGACACGCCTCGAATCTTTACGACGCCGACATCCTGGCCAACGACACGGCGATCGAGTCCTTCCTCGAGCGTCTGGGTGGCGACGAGTTCATCGTCATCGTCACAGCGGATCACGGAACCGAGTTCTTCGACCATGGCGCAACGAGCCTGGGACACTCTCTCTACGAGGAGATGATCCACGTCCCATTGGTGATCTGGGCCCCGGGCCTTTTGCCCTCTGGTTTGCGTTTCTCCGAGCCCGTGCGCTCGGTGGATATCTACCCGACACTCTTCGAGCTACTCGACAAGGACATCCCCGAGGACCTCGCCGGTAGCAGCTTGGTGCCCTGGATTCGTGAAAAGAAGGCGACGGAGCCGCGCATCGTCTTCTCGGACAACGTCGAGGAACGCTCGGCCGAACTCGTGGGCCAGGAGCCCAGCGCGGAGACCACGAACGGCGATTCCTACGCCGTGATCGCCTGGCCCTGGAAGCTGATCCTGAACGAGAAACCGCGGCTCGGCCTGGTGGTCCCGCGCCACGAGTTGTTCAACCTGGTGCAAGATCCGCTCGAGAAGAAGAACCTTGCCGGGGCCCAGCCGGGTCTGGTCCGAGCGCTCGAGAACAAACTCCTCGCGCACATCGCCGAAGGCGGTGCCGTCCCGGTACCCAAAGGCGAAGCCCTCGGTGAAGTCGACCCAAAGGCGCTCGAGGCACTGCGCGCGCTAGGGTACGTGGGCGACGATTGAGCCAGCGCATCAAAGTCGTTTGGCTCTTCGACGAAACGCGATCGTGTCACTACATCGTCGAGTACGACATCGCCGATTGCCCTCCACATGGCCGAGCACGGCCTCGACGGGGTGCCGCCTGGCGTAGCACCATCGCAGGCACCCCGGTCCCAAACGGCACACGAAACCTCTTACTCGCCTTATACTCTCAACTCCAACGCATCATTTCCTTGTACCGCCACCTGCAGGCATGTCCATGCAACAAACGATTGCCAGACTGCTGGGAAGCATCTTTCTCACGCTCGTGTCCTGCGCCCTCCTTGTGCCCTCGATAGCAACCGCCCAGACCACCGGGGTTCTCGACGAGGTGGAAGAGAGGCCCGAGGGCCTCAGCAGCGCTGACTGGTCCAGTGTCCGCCAAGCGTACGAGGCCGGACGTCACGCGGCCCAGGCCGTCGAGGGCGGCTACCGGGCTCGCAATCCCGGCCAGCAATGGCGGACCCACTTCGACGGTCGCGGCTTTACAACGCGGCCCGATGTGGGCGCGTGGGCGTGGGGGCTCGAACTCGTCCGCTATGGCTTCGCGGGTAGGCAGCGCGGGGTGACAGGCCCGGCGCGGGTCAAGGCCGAAGGCCAGTGCGTAACCTACGACTGGGATGGCGGGCTCGAGGAGTGGTACAAGAACGACGGTCGCGGCCTGGAGCATGGCTACACGCTCCACGAACGGCCGGAACGGGGAGCAGCGGCCGGAGAGCCAGATCCCTTGACCTTCACACTCACGCTGCGCGGCGGGCTCTTGCCCCAGGTGCAGGAAGACGGGCGCGGCGTGCGCTTTCTCGACGAGGGCGGCGCGGTGCTGCTCACGTACTCGGGGCTGACCGTGTTCGACGCCGACGGGGAGACTCTTCCCGCGCGCTTCGAGCGCGCCGCCGAAGGGCTGCTCTTGGCCGTGGACGAGCGCGGCGCCAGTTACCCGCTGACGATCGACCCCATCGCACAAAAGGCCTACCTCAAGGCCTCCAACACGGGTGCGGGTGACCACTTCGGCGAGTCGGTGGCGGTGTCGGGCGACACGGTCGTGGTCGGGGCGTTTGGCGAGTCCAGCGCCGCCACCGGCGTGAACGGCGACCAGAGCGACAACAGCGAACTAGGTGCCGGGGCGGTGTACGTGTTCGTGCGCAGCGCTGGGGGCTGGAGCCAGCAGGCCTACCTCAAGGCCTCCAACACCTACAGGGGTGACCATTTCGGCGACTCGGTGGCTGTATCGGGCGACACGGTCGTGGTCGGGGCGTCTGGAGAGGACAGCAGCGCCATCGGTGTGAACGGTGACCAGAAAGACGACAGCACCCTGTCTGCTGGCGCGGCGTACGTGTTCGTGCGCAGCGGCGAGAGCTGGAGCCAGCAGGCCTATCTCAAGGCCTCCAACACCGAAGCAATCGACGCTTTCGGCGAGTCGGTGGCCGTATCGGGCGACACGCTGGTGGTCGGAGCGATGGGAGAATCCAGCGACGCCGATGGTGTGGGCAGTGACCAGAGCGACAACAGTGCAGACGGCGCCGGCGCGGCGTACGTGTTCACGCGTTTGGGCACGACCTGGAGCCAGCAGGCCTACCTGAAAGCCTCCAGCAGCGCTGTGTTTGACCGCTTCGGCTACTCGGTAGCCGTATCGGCTGACACGCTGGTGGTCGGGGCCTATGGCGAGGACAGCAACGCCACCGGTGTGAACGGAGACGAGAACAACGACGACTTCATGGACTCCGGCGCAGCCTACGTGTTCGTGCGCAACGACAGGATCTGGAGTCAGGAGGCCTATCTCAAGGCCTCCAACACCGGTCGGGAGGATGTGTTCGGCTTGTCGGTGGCGGTGTCGGGCGACACGGTCGTGGTCGGGGCCTATCGTGAGAAGAGCAGCGCCACCGGCGTGAACGGCAACCAGAACGACAACAGCCTACCCTTCGCCGGCGCGGCGTATGTGTTCGTACGAAGGGTTTCGAGCCCGTGCATCGAGATCTGGTGCCAGGAGGCCTACCTCAAGGCCTCCAATACCGACTGTCTCGACCGCTTCGGCTACTCGGTAGCCATATCGGGCGACACGGTCGTGGTCGGGGCGGAATGCGAGGACAGTGACGCCACCGGCGTGAACGGCGACCAGGGCGACAGCATCGAAGGGCTAGGCTCTGGCGCGGCCTATGTGTTCGTGCGCGAGAATGAAACCTGGAGCCAACAGGCCTACCTCAAGGCCTCCAACACCGGACAAGTCGACGCCTTCGGCTGGTCGGTGGCCGTATCGGGCGACTTGGTGGTGGTCGGAGCGGAGGCAGAGGACAGCAACGCCACCGGCGTGAACGGCGACCAGGGCGACAACAGCGCCGAAACTGCTGGCGCGGCCTACGTCTTCGACCTCGACGCCTGCGCCCCGGCGCCCGCCACCGTTTTCCTGTTCAATGGCACCGCCATCAACCTCGACACCATGCTCGCCAGCGCCGTGCAGGTGGGAGGGGCCTGGACCGCGACCCTGACCCCGCAACCAGCGCGCGCGGCGGGTCCCTGGGTCATTCTATTGCGGTCGAACGACGCCGGCCTCGTGCTGGATGCGGGCCTCGCCTTGTTCGGCGTACCTGCGGGACTGTCCGAGCTCCTGGTCGGAGCCGGGTTCATGGCCAACTTCTTCCCCGCACCCCACCTCGGGGGCGGTATTCCCGCATCCTTCAGCGTCGCCGTACCCGCGGCGTGCTCGCTGGTCGGCACGCCCTGGTTCGCCCAATCGCTCGTCATGGGCGACCTACCCCCAGGTGGCGGAGCGTTGGATCCCTGGTTCTCCTCCGCCGCTGGTGGAATCGTCGGAACCTCCCCGTAGGGCGAGGTGTTAGAAATCTTTGAAGAATGGCAAACCGCTGATGCGCGCTTTAGAGCTTGTCGCGTAGCTAAGATTTCATAGCGCAGCCCTCCGGCAAGAACATGCAGGATTCAAGTACTACCTACCACGAGCAACAAAGTCTTCCCAGCTGGGTAACGATCCCCCTGGTGTCCCTTGCCGCCCTCGTATTTGCACTGGGAGGGGTAAACGCAGCGTCACTTGTCATTGCATCAGTGTTCCTACTCATTGGCTTTCTTTTCGGCGGCTTGACCACCAGAGTGGGCACAGACTCTTTGGACCTCGCGTTCGGAGTCGGAATCATCAAGAAGTCCATCCCGCGCAAGAATATCGAGTCCGCTGAAGCTGTCAGGAATCGCTGGTGGTATGGATTTGGAATACGACTAACACCGCACGGTTGGATGTGGAACATGAAGGGCTTGAGCGCTGTCGAGCTCACCTACAAGACCGGGAAGAAGTTCCGCGTCGGCACCACAGACCCAGAAGGCCTTCTGGCCGCACTTCGTTGATTCGCGTTACCGAACCAGGTTTCTCGATCGAATTGATCGGCGCATTCCCGAGAGATTGATGCGGCCGTTCTTCGTGCTGGCGTCGGGTTCCCAGATGGGTCCCAGATCGGCCGTACAAAGCACCCGGGCGTCCAGGAGCACCTGAGCCCCCCCTCCGGGGTGAAACGAACCTCGATGTCGGGGGGCTCGACTTCAAGGATTTCGACCAAGCGGCCGCAACTACCCATTTCCGGTACCCCAGCCGGCCCGGCTTCTCGCTTCGCATAACAAAGGCGAGTTCTTCTTCCCCCGCCGGCCAATCCCTGTGGCCCCCCCTGGCACGAAAGAGATCCGAATCACCGTCATGCAACAGCAACGCAAACTCTCTGTCGCCCTTTTCCTGGCCCTGGGCACGTCCGCCGCAGCTCAAACGAGCTTCGATCTCGACCGCATCATCGCCCCCGGTTTCGGTCCGAACGGGATCCTCACCGAGGGTTTCCCCGGTTTGCCGATCGTCGCCATCACGGAGGCCGCCATGGGCCTCGGATTCTTCGGTCCCGGTGATGAGATCGACGCGCTCTCCTACGGCGACGACTTCACGATTCAGACGATCCACACGATCGTCTTCTCCCCCAACTTCTCGACCGTGGGCGTGAGCGGCACCGCCGTCGCCTTCGAAGTCGCGATCGACACTGCGCCCGGAACACCGCCCGCCGCCGCCGGCGACATCTTCGTTCAAAGCACCACTTCCGCCGTCGGCAACGAACTCGCACCCCCGACCCTGGGCTATGCGGGCGGTACCACGACCGGCGATGAAGCCAACGCCGCCTGGGGCGGACCGTGCGTCCCTGGCGCTGCGGTCTGCCACGATCTCGATGCCTTCGACTACGGCGATCCGATGCTCGCCACCGGCGTCTACTTCTCATTGGCTCCCGGATCGCCGACGCTTATGGCCCTCGGCGCGACCCATGGAGCCATCCTCTACTCCGACCTTTCCGGCGCACCGCCGATCATCGCCATACTCGCCGGCGCGGGCCCCGCGACCGCGGGCAACCTCGGGGTCGGCGGGTTGAACCTCGACGCCCTCAACGTTGTCGGCACGACCGGTCCGGTCGGCGCCGGCGGCGGTGTGATCCTGCCCGGGGTTGTCGCCCCGAGCGTCTCCGGGTTCATCGGGCCCCCGAGCACACACCTCGCTCAGTTCAGCGTCTCCTTCTCCGGTACGCTCGACGCGGACATTCTCGTGCGCGTCGCCGCCGGTGCTCTGGCGGTCCACACGCCGGCCGGGGACCTGGGCCTCATGCTGACGGAAGACCTGAACGCCCTCGAGGTGACACAGCCCAATCCGAACTGTCCGCCGACCCCCGCGACCGTGTTCCAGTACAACGGCATGGGCATCAACCTCGACACGATGACGGCCAGCGGAGCCCTCATCGGAGGCACGTGGAGCGTGACCCTGGCTCCGCAGGCGGCCCGCGGCGCGGGCGGGTGGATCATCCTCATGCGTGGGTCCCCCGGCGCCGGCCCGGTCCTCGATCTGGGCCTGCTCCTGGCACTGCCGCCCGCCGGACTCTCGGAGCTGCTGGTCGCCGGTGCGTTCATCGCCAACTTCTTCGGGCCGCTCCACGGCGGCGGCGGAAGCGTCTCGAACTTCACCACGGCGGTGCCCTCCAATTGCAGCATCATCGGCATGAGCTGGTACGCCCAGGCGGCCGTCTTCGGCAACCTTCCGGCCGGCGGTGGCGCCCTGGATCCCTGGTTCTCCTCCGCCTCGGGAGGCGTGATCGGAACCTTCTAGATCCGCTCAGGGACCGGGCTTTCCGCCCCTCCTCCTTCCCTGCAGAGGCGCGTCGGCATCCAGCCGGCGCGCCTCTCTTGATTTGAGGCACCCCTGGGGTGGGAGCAGGCCCATGTCAACGCAACCTCGCCCTACGCTATCCACGCAATCGGACGCTCCTGGGCCCGGTCCGTGGAATTCAGATTATCCCCTACCCCCCCTGAAGACCCCTCTCGCTTCGCCTGTTGACGGGGTTGCCCCCCCAAAAAATCCCCGTAACCCTCGCCTACCCAGGATCCCAGATGCAGAGAACCACGTTTTTGCTCACCTCCACGCTCATGCTCGGCGCTACCGCCGCCGCGCAGACGAGCTTCGACAACGACGGGTTGATCGCCCCCGCCTTCACGCCGCCTGGAATCCTCACCGAGGGGTTCCCGGGTGCGCCGGTCGTTGCGATTCCCGCCGCCGCCATGGGCTTGGGACCGCTCGATGAGATCGACGCGCTCTCCTATGGCGACGACGCCATCATTCAAGGCGTTCATACCCTCGTCTTTTCGCCCGACTTCCTCACGATGGGCTTCCCCGGCACCGGCACCGCCTTCGAGTTCGGTGTCGATACAGCTCCAGGAGTTCCCCCGGCCGCTGCCGGCGACATTTTCGTACAGGTCCCCCCGCCCTTCGGCAACGCCCTGGCGCCTCCGGGCTCCGGCTATGCAGCGGGTACTCTCACGGGCGATGAATCCAACGCGACCTGGCCGTCGCCCTGCGTTCCGGGTGCGGTATGTGCCGACCTCGACGCCTTCGACTACGGCGATCCGATGCTGGCCACAGGCGTCTACTTTTCACTGGCCCCCGGCTCGCCGATTCTCGGCGTGATCGGGGCTACGCCGAGCGACATCCTGTACTCCGATCTGCTCGGTGGATTGCCGATCGTGGCGATGCTCGCCGGCGCCGGTCCGGCGACCGGTCTCAACCTCGGCATTCCCGGACTGAACCTCGACGCGCTCAACTGTGTCGGTTCGACCGGCCCCATCGCTGCGGGCGGTGGCGTCATCCTCCCCGGCATCGTCGGTCCGAGCGTGGCGGGTATCTTTGCTCCGGCGAGTACACACCTGGTGCAATACAGCACGTCCGGCACCGGCGGGATCGACGCCGACGTGCTCGTTCGTATCGCCGGAGCTGTCTTCGGTCTTCACACGCCGGCCCCCGCGCTGGGTCTGATGCCGTTTGAAAACCTGAACGCCCTCGAGGTGACGCAACCCCTGGGTCCGTGCCCCCCGACGGCCGCCACGGTCTTCCCGTACAACGGCACGGGCATCAACCTAGACACGATGACCGCGAGCAAGGCCATCGTCGGCCTGCCCTGGACCGCGACCATCGCACCCCAACCGGCGCGCTCGCCCGGCATCTGGATCGTCCTGATGCGCACCGCTCCGGCGGCCATTGTCCTCGATCTCGGACCGCTCTTCGCGCTGCCCCCCGCGGGTCTCTCCGAGCTCCTGGTCGGTGGAGGAGTCATCGCCAACTTCTTCCCGGGGGCCCACGGTGGAGGTGGCGCGGCAGCGAGCTTCTCGGCCCTGGTGCCGAGCTCCTGTGCGCTGGTCGGATTGAGCTGGTACGCCCAGGCGATCGTCTTCGGCGATTTGCCCATCGGCCCCGGGACTCTGGATCCCTGGCTCTCCTCGGCCGCCGGTGGTGTCGTCGGAACCTTCTAGGGACAACAACGCGTCTTCAAACAGCGCCGGTGGTTTTCTACCGGCGCTGTTGTGTTTAACTGCCTAATCAAGTTTGTTCTGAATAAGAGAGCGGGGACGGGCAAGGGTGGGGTCCGCTCGAGCTCGAAGGACACTCCAGCCCCTACAGGTGCTTGCCCTCGGCCCGCGCGCGACCCGAGGGTCGAGGGGTGTAGAAGTGGCGAATCGCACGGCCGCGTACTTCCTTTTGCGTGCCGCCCAACTCGAAAACTTCGCACTTGGGGGGCCCCAGCTACGACTTTTTTTAGGAGGTTGCATTTTCAGCAGTGCGCTATGGTAGGAATTCTCAATTTGTAACGTCGGGACGTGGCCCGGCCACCAATGGTCGGTATCCGCCCCTAACATCCATCCAGAAGGAGAACGGATGCAGAAACGACTGAACCCGGTGCCGGCCCTCGTGCTCGGCGTCCTTTTCGCAGCGAGCCCCCCGGACCAGGCCCAGGGCAGCATACGACAGAGCGTACGCCACACCGCCGGCGCCCAGAGCGGCCTGAGCACCCACGGCCCCCCCTCACCCTTCGGTTTTCCCTCCTACTACGAGGACTACACCGGCCTGAGACTCGGCCATTGCATCGATGCGAGCGACCCCCTGTGCGGGATTCCCGCGCTGGAAGCCCTGCCCGATCCCCTGATCGTCGGGACGAATCCAGCCCAGAGCAACTTCTACGAGGAGAGCTTCTACTGGCTCGCGATCGCGAACATCGACATTCCCTCACGCGGCGAAGCGCTCCTGGTCCTTGCGATAGAAGGCGTCTTCGGCAACGCAGACGAGCTGATCATCGACGGCGACCAGACGGTCTTCAGCCGCCTACGCATCCGCCTGCGGGGCGACGGCTTCGAGACCGGCTTCTACAGGGTGAGCACTCCCTACGGCACCTTCGACTTCATGGCTGAAGCGGTGGGGCCCGGCCAGCGGATCGTGAACCACACGGTCGATTGCCTGCACGTCGTCCAGCCCGGACCGGGGCCGCCGTTCCTCTGCGGCAGCGAACCGGTCGGACCGAACGCGAACTACTTCAGCACGCCCCTGGGTCTGCTGGACGACGGCACGCCCGCACCCGAGGCCGCCCCGAACGGGCCCAACTTCCTCACCTGGGACCCGGCCTTCGCGCCGGCCGCTCCCGCTGGCTACGCCGGGGATCCGGCGATCCCCCACCAGGTGCTCGGAGCGGTCGCACCGAACCAGAACCAGTTCCGTGTACGCTTCTCGCGCAACGGCAACTTCTCATCGCCCGCTTTTGACGCGTCCACGGACCTCTTCAGCGTGATGGGCAAGATCGTCGAAGGAGATGACCCGCCCCCGCCCCCGCCGGCCGGCTTGACCCTGACCGTCAATCCCGCCACGGCGGGCGTGTCCAACACCATGACGGTCACGGGCGCCACCGCGGAGGGCATGGTGGCTTTCGCCGCGAGCTCAGGGCTCGGCCTGTTGACCCGTCCCCTTCCCGGATGCCCCGCGGGCATCACGTTAGGGATCACCCCACCGAGGCTCCTCGGCATCGTGTCGGCCCCCGGGGGGACGTCGTCCCTCAACGTAACCTTTCCGCCCTTCCTGGCGGGTGTGCCCTTCCACTTCCAGGCCGTCGACTTCGCTTCGTGCACCTCGTCGAACGTTGTCTCCGCAACCCTCTGAAATGGCGCAAACGGCGGGGCGTTGTTGCATCTATGAGAAGGCACCAACGCCCCCAGTCGACCTGAAGGCTTCGAGCTCTAGGCGTTACCGAACCAGGTTTAGCGCCACACACCCGCAACCCTTCGTCCAACGAGAGATCGAGGCACCGCTCCGCGTCACTTTTGTGCCTGGGGAGTGTGCGGCGACAAACCTGGTTCGGTAACGTCGACGGCGCCGGGAGCCGGCCCGAGGGCGGCCCGCACGGCAAAAAAAAAAAGTGCTCACTGGCGGCGGACGCCGCCTCGAACCACCCTGAGAGGGTGATGGACCGCCACTCCTCTACCGAAGGCCTCCCGCGCGAGCCGAGCGTGGGGCAGGACTTCGACGCCCACTTCGCCCGTTCGGCCGAGCGGCTCTTGGTGTACTTGCGCCTGCGGATGGGGCCCGACCTGTGCGCGCGCATCGAGCCGCTGGACGCCCTGCAGGAGGTCTACCTCAAGGCGTCCGGCCTGCGCGAACGCTTCACCAGCGGCGACGAAGGCGACTTCGTGCGCTGGCTCTGCCGCATCGCGGAAAACCACCTGCAGGACCTGGTGCGCTACCACGGGGCTCTGCGCCGTCGGCCAGCCACTCCGCCCGCGCCCATCTCGGCGGTGATCGAGGGCTTGCGCAAGAATGCCACCGGTCCGGTCACGGCCGCCGGACGCGCCGAAGAGCAGCTGCGCCTGCGAGAGGCCATCGCGGCCCTGGAGGAAGCCCAGCGCACGGTCGTCCTGATGCGCTTCTTCCAGGGCCGAAGCCTGGACGAGATCGCACACCGGACGGGCCGCAGCCCCAGCGCCGTACGACGGCTCCTCGGCCGCGCCACAGCCAGCCTGGGCACACGTCTCGGCACCGACGGCGGAAACCACGATGGCTGAGCGCAAGGACTCTGGCTCGGGCCACGACGAGGCCCTGGGTCGGCTGGCCGACGAGCTGGCGCGGCTTCTGGACGCGCGTGAGGAGCCCGACCTCGCCCTGCTGGCCCAGACCTACGACGTCTCCGCGGAGGAGGCCGCGCAGTGCCTGCGTACCGTGGTCCTGTCCCTCGACTTCCCGAACGAGTCCTCGCCAGAGGATGCCCCCGCTCCCGGGCCCCTCTTGCCCGCGGACTACGAGCTCTTGGGCGAGCTGGGTCAGGGCGGCATGGGCATCGTCTACCGCGCGCGTCAGCGTTCCCTCGACCGCGAGGTCGCCGTCAAGGTCCTGCGACCGGGCGAGCAGCTGTTCGGCGGGGCCATCCGGCGCTTCCGGCGCGAGGCGCAGAGCCTCGCCCGTCTGCGCCACCCGCACGTCGTGGCGGTGCACGAGGTGGGCGAGGTGGAAGGCGCGGTCTTCTTCTCCATGGACCTGATCGAGGGCGGCTCCCTGGCCGAGCGACTGGCGCGCGAACGACTCACCCCGGCCTTCGCGCTGCGCCTCCTGCAGCAGGTGACCAGCGCGATCGCCTACACCCACTCCAAGGGCATCGTGCACCGCGACCTCAAGCCGGCGAACGTGCTCCTGGACCGGGAGGACAACGCCTTCGTGGTCGACTTCGGCCTGGCCCGGGTGATCGGCCAGGGGGCCGTGACGGCCACCGGGGCCATCGTGGGCACGCCGGACTACATGAGCCCCGAGCAGGCGCGCGGGGAGACGGAGGCGATCGGCGAGCCCACCGACATCTACTCCCTCGGCGCGATCCTCTACGAGTGCCTGACCGGCCGGACCCCCTTCGCGGGCCGGGGGCTGGTGGAGCGCATCCACGCGGTGGTGCACGAGGACCCCAAACCGCCGCGCAAGCTGGAGCGACGCGTCCCCGACGACCTGGAGCGCATCTGCCTGAAGGCCATGGCCAAGGAGCCGGAACGGCGCTACGGGACGGCGCGGGCGCTGCTCGAGGACCTGGAGCGTTTCGAGCAGGGAAGAGCCGTGCGCGCCCGCCGGCCGAGCCTCGCCTACCGCGCGCGCCGCCTCGTGCGGCGGCGCTGGATCGAGCTCGGGCTCGGGCTGTCGGTGGCGCTCTGTCTGTTCCTGTTCGCTCGCCTGTGGCTGGAAGGGGACCCGCTCGCCTCCCGCGCCCGCCAGATGCTGGCCGCGGGCGAGCTCGAGCGCGCCGCGGTGTTCTTCGAGGCGGCCCTGGGCGAGGCGCGGGATCCCGGTGAGCGCCAGGCGGTCGTCGGCAAGTGCATCGATCTCCTCCTGGAGGAAGCGCGCTCGCGCGAGCTGCGCGGCCAGCCGGCCGCGGCCCTCGCGGCCCTCGAACGCTTCGAGGGCTGGGCCCTCGACGAGGAGATCTGGAACGCCTTCGTGCCCCACGGCTGGCCCGCGAAACGCCTCGAGCTCCTGTGGGCCCTGGGTCGGCTGCGCCTCGGCACCGGCGACGAACCCGCCGCCCTCGCGAGCTTCGAGGCGCTTCTGGAGAGCGATCCGGAGGGTCCCGAAACGCGCCCCTCGGGATCCTTGGGAAAGGGCTACTACACCGAGAACCCCATGGTGCCGGGCCTCGTGCAGCACTTCACCTCCTCGCGGGCGGTCCTCGAGGGCCTGCTCGAGGGGCTACCCCTCCTCGAACCCGACCACCCCGACCAGGACGCGGCCGGGCTCTTGTTCGCGACGTGCCTGACCTACCCCGGGAAGTGGCGGGTGCCCGAGGCCGACTGGACCCTCGACGAGCTGGGCATCGCCTGGGCCGCCCTGCTCCCGCACCTCTACCGCATCGCCGCTTCGCGCCTCGACCTCCTCGATCGGGTGGCGCCCGCTCCCCATCCACGCCTGCTCGATGCCCTCGCCGCGATCGCCGAGGATCAACGGGCCGACCCCCGCTGGCGGGATCGCTCGCTCGAACTCCTCGCCGAGCTGACCGACGCGCCACCCCGGCTCTCGCCCCTTGGCCAGGCATGGAGCTCGCCCGGTGGGGGGCTCCCGATACGCGTCGTGGCGGCCCTGGACGCCCTGCGCCAGGGGGGACCGGTGGAGCAGGAGAGCGCGCTCGAGCGCTGGCTCGTCGAGCACACGGGGTTCGCTCCCCCGGGAACGGCCGCCGAACGCAGCGCGGCCTGGCGATCCTGGTTGGCGCCCGGCGATCCCGGCGAGCACCAAGAACAGATTCGCCGGTCCCTCGGCACGGCCCTGGGACTGGAACCGAACCCCACGCCGGGCGTGCTCTTCAACCTGTTGCACGCCGAGCTGGCGTCGGCCGCTGAAGCCGGCGATCGCCCCGGACTGCGGGCCTTCCGGGCGCACCAGCTCCTGACGCTGGCGACGCCGTCGGGCCGGACGGCCCCGCCTTGGCGTTCGGGAGACGACCCGGCCGCGGACCTCCTCGACCGTTGGCTCGAGGTCTTCCCCGGGATCCACGGGGAGCCCCACTGGCTGCGCTTCGCGCACCTCTCGATCGATCCCACCGACGGAGCGCTGGAGCTTCTCTCCCAGCTCGTCGAGCCCCTGCGCTTGCGCCCGTCCCGCGAGCTGTCCGTCCCGTCCCGCTCGAACCGCCGGGTCCGGGTGGGGTTCCTGCTCGGCAGCCCGGGCCTGGCGAACGGGCTCTACCCGGGTGCGACGCGGGAGCTGGGCTGCGAGCAGGACGCCCACCTCACGCTCCACTTCCAGGCCGACGCGCTCTTTCTGAAGAGCACCCGCGTCCGTCACACCGGTTGGTCGTCCGCGACGACCACGAGGATTCCCGCCCGTGACGGGGACGGCCCGGCCACCGATGTGCGCTTGATCCAGGCCGTGCGACCCAACGCCCAGGAGGATGGCACCGCCCACGTGACTCTCGTCTGCGTGGAGCGCAAGGGCGAGCGGCCCGTCCCATGGAGCGTTGGGGAGTGGGCCGAGCGCTTCCCCGGAGAACTCGCAGAGGATCAAAGGGTCCAGAGGCAGAAGAGCATGCCGGCCTGGCAGGAATCGTTTTTGCGCTCCTTCATGCGGGGTGGTTTGTTCCTCTTCGTGTGGATCTTGCTCGCGGCCGTGCCCCTCTTGCGGCTCGTCTCCGCCCTCGCGCGCTCGGGATGGCGCGAGCGGTGGACGCCGCGCACCGCACGGCGCACGATCGAGTACGGGGCGCTGCTGGCCGGCGCCACGATGGCCTGGAACGGCCACGCCCTTGCCTGCGTGGCACCGGGGCTTTTGGCCGTGGCCCTCGGGGTGGCCTGGTACGACCCCGCCGGCCACATCGCAGGCCGCGCGGCCCGGCTCTGTTTCCTCCTGGCAGCGGCCGCCGACGGCGCCGTGCTCCTGGGACTCCCGCTCCCCGGCGGGCCCCTCTCGGTGCGCTTTCTGGCCGTCGCGGGCTGGGCCTGTCTGCCCTTCCTGATCCGGGCCCGACAACGGGCCGCGGGCCGGGACGGCCCCGGGCTCCTCGAAGGCTGGCCCGCCCTCGTCCTGGCCGGGTTCGTCTTCGCCCCGCTCGCCGTCTACGTCTCCCTGCCCGACCTCACCCTGGATCTCGTCGGGTGGTTTCCCCTCCTGGGCCCCCTCTCGCCCATCGACCTGATCGTGGGTGGGGTCGCGCTCACCTTGCTCGTGCGGGCCCTCGAGCGAACCGCCGCGGACGAGCCGCCGGCGAGCGTGTCCGTGCGGGGCGCGGGCGGCTGACGCCCCCGGGCGAGGGATCTCTCTGCCGAGCAACCACGGGCTCGAGGCTCGAGAAGGAGGCTGACCTGCTCCGTAACCACGCTGTGCTTTGGCACCAACGCCTGGGGGAGGCTCAAAAAGAGCCGTTTCTTGTAACAAGGTCCTCGCGGCGGGAACGACTGGGTCAACCCTTTCGGAGAATCCCATGTACGGCTCCATGCCTAGCTTGCTCGCTCTTCTTTTCTGTCTTCCTCTGTCTGCAGGGCAAGAGGACGCAGGGTACTTGCTCTATATCGCCGACCCCGATTCCAACGGAAATCGAGCTCTCTACTCGGTTCCCAAGGACGGGAGCGAGATTCCAACCAAGCTCTCTCCGGGCCCAGGTCCCGACGTCTCTCAGATTCTAGTTCAGAACGGAATGTCGAGAGCCATCTACATCCAGGATCGGTGTTGTTACAGGAAGGATGTCTTCTCCGTTTCGGTGGACGGCTCCTCGCCTCCGATCCAGCTCAATACCCTGCCGGTCTACGGCCAGAGGGAGTTGACCTCGGATGGTCAATACCTCGTCTACCTCGGAGACGACACGACCTACAACCGGATCCGAATCGTTCCCGTCGATGGAAGCGGTCCTCCGAGGACTGTGCGATCCTCTTATCACACAAACTGGGATCCCGAGTTCGCGATTCATCCGAACCCCAAGGTGAAGCGCCTCGCATGGCGACACCACCAGTCGATCAGCCGCACTTTGATCGAAAGCCGTCCCTTCGATCTTTCCGAGTTTCCCCGGGTGCACGCGACCCTGAGCAGTCCTCATCTCCTGCTGGGCTTCAACCCCGGTGGAGATCGGATTCTCTTTCGTTCGGAGTCCCCGTACACCTGTGCGAGCGACAAGACGGTGATGTTCTATTCAGCGACTTATGCGACCGACTCGATGATCGTTCTCGACGAGTCTCACATGTGCTTTGGTCCAGCGGAAGTCGGTCGAAGCGATAGGCTTCTCTTCCCCCACACGGGGGGGATCTATGGAGGACATGGCATCCGCAGCGTTCCGATCGACGGAAGCGAAGCCGCAGTCGTTCTGAATCCGAGTGGTGGCGATGACTTTGGGCTCGACCCGACCGGAGGCATGGTGGTCCATCGCGAGAGCAATCCCTACGACCAAACCCGGAGGCTGCTTGCGACTCCCGTCGATCGGCGGCAGTTGACCGTGCTCTCGACATCTGCTTTGCATCACGGTCCGTTTCGATTCACTCCGACAGGCGACCGCGTCCTCTACATCGCAGCGCACGGGGCACAGTTTGAACTTTGGAGCGTCCCGCTCGACGCGAGCGAGCCGCCTATCCGCCTCCATGACCCACTGGGTGCCGGCGAGGAGATCCTGAGCTTCGAACTGCTTCCCGCCGGTCGCCGAGCGATCGTTCACGGTCGGTTCGGCGACAAGGAAGAGCTGCGCCTCGTCCGTACTCGCGAGCTCGTTCCCTCGACGACGCTTCCGGATGTCTTCCAAGGGACGATTCAGAGCTATGTGGTCGATTCGCGCGGAAAGCGAGTCATCGTGAAGGGAGACCGCGATGGGAATGGTGAAATCCGCTTGTACTCGTACTCCCTGCGCAACCCAGGACAGGCCTTCGTGTTCCCGGGTCTGGACGCCCAAAGCTTGCAAAGCCTCCTTCCCGTCCATCCCCTCTCCCGTGCAGCTGGAGCCGATCGAGCCCAGCCGGGGATCTCGACCGCAGGGAATCGGGAAGCACAAGACTGAGTCTTCGACGCCGCACACTCCCGGCCACGATCGCGGCTACGGAGTGTGTGGCGACAAACCTGGTTCGGTAACGCTTTTGGTTCGGTAACGCTTTCCTAGACTTACTTCAGAAAGACCGCGCCAGGGCCAAGCAAGATTTCCACCTGCTTGATAGCCTTCGCTAGTCTTGGAGTTTGCGGCGTTTCGGATCCATCGAGCCAGGAAAGCCCCCCCATGCGCAGCCTCGTTCTGTCCGTTTGTCTGCTTCTTCTCATCACAACGGCCATGGGCCAGGGCATGAACCCGCCCCAGGGCATCGGCAGCCGCCCGAAAGTCGTGCCGAACAAACCGCTCGGTTCGTGCGAGGTCATCAACTTCGAGGGCAACCCGATGGGGACCATCCTCGCTTCGATCTCCAGCGCCGGCGGCGTCGGTCCGATCGGCGTTCACGGCACCAACCCGCTCCTGGGGGCGAACGCCGCGGTGGTCTTCGACTCGACGAATCCGACGGGCGACGACCTCGACCTCGGTACCCCCAACGAGGTCTTCGGCGGGCCCGGTCAAGGTATCGCCGGGGAGTCCGGACCCTTCGTGAACGACATGCCCTTGGGCAAGGTGCTGATCATCGGCGAGAACCTGGTCGATGGCGACAACGACGGGCTGGTCGACGAGCCCGACGACGCGGACCTGATCGGTGCCTCCTTCCACTTTGACTTCAGCGCGGTCGCGCCGGTCACCGTGAAGTGCTTGACGTTAGTTGGACGTCGATACGGATCGCCCCGGCGCCTCGGTCCAGTTGCGCGATCACAACAACACGCTGCTCGCGTCTTTCCCGATTCCCGTCGTGGGCAACAACGGTGTGTTCGTCCTCGACCTGGGTAATACCTCGGGCGTGCACACGATGAATGTCATCCTCAACGGCTCGGGAGCTATCGACAACATCAAGTTCTTCTCCGATCCGGCCACGATCGGGGACACGGTCTTCTGCGACGTCGATGACAACGGTGTGCAAGACCCCGGCGAACCCGGCATCCCCGGGGTCACCGTGAACCTGGCCTGCGCCGGCCCCGACGGAATGCTGGGCACGGCCGACGACTACGCCGATTCACAGAAGTCCGCGTCCAGAACCGATTCTCCGGGGTGCAGGTCGACCGGGATTTCCGTCGGGCACATGCCGACTTCCTTGCCCGGAGGAACGGTCGTGGGATCGACGCTGACGACGCATTGATCCGGGGGAACGTTCTCGAAGAGATAGTTGCCGTTCGCGTCGGTGAACTGGGAATCGATGTAGTCGTCCCCCGTTCCCAGGATGTCGTCGGGGCCGGCGCATTGCAGCATCACCAGCACGCCGGGGATGCCCGGCTCGCCCGGATCTTGTTCACCGTCGTCGTCCCGATCGCAGTACACGGTGTCGCCGATTTCACCCGGCGTGATGAAGCAGAAGTCCGCGTCCAGGAAGTCCTCGCCAGGATCGATGCCCGTCGCGATGGGCGTCGGACACCGACCGAGGATCTTGTCGTCGGGAGCGGTGGAAGGGTCGACCGAGACCTCGCAGATGTCGGGCGCGGGGATGTCGGTGAAGAGGTAGTTGCCGTTCGCGTCGGTGACCTAGGCCCCGACGACCTATTGGGTACCGCGGATGACATCAGCGACTCGCAGATGACCGATGCCAACGGCAACTACCTCTTCACCGAGGTGCCGCCCGGCGAGTGCCTGGTCGAGATTGATCCCGCGACCGCGCCGCCCGACAAGGTCCCGGGCATGTGCCCCTTGATCGTCTCCGTCGATTTGCAGGCGGGGGAATCGTTCCTGGATGCGGACTTCTGCTTCGTCAACCCGCCCCCCGGATGCATCGGTGACACGGTGTGGTGCGACGCGGACGACGATGGAATACAAGACGCGGGCGAGCCTGGCATCCCCGATGTCATCGTGCTGCTGCTTTGCGCCGGTCCCGACGGCATATTCGGAACCGCGGACGACGACACCGACATGGATGTGACCGACGCCTTCGGCATGTACCTCTTCGAGGGCGTTCCGCCCGGTGAGTGTGTCGTCACGGTCGACGTCACGTCGGTACCGGACGACAAGGAAGTCGGCATGTGCCCTACCGAGCAAGACGTCACGGTGCTTTCGGGCGAAGCCTACCTCGATGCGGACTTCTGCTTCCGCAACCGTCCCGGCGAGATCGGTGACACGGTGTTCTGCGACCTCGACGACGACGGCGTCCAGGGGCCGACGGAGCCGGGCATTCCCGGTGTCACGGTCGACCTGACCTGTGCCGGCCCCGATGGCGTGCTGGGCACCGCGGACGACTACACGGACTCCCAGGTCACGGACGCGAACGGCAACTACCTCTTCACGAACGTTCCGGACGGTGAGTGCATCGTTGCGGTCGATCCGACGACGGTCGACGGCAAGATCCCGGGCATCTGCCCGACCTCGGTCGACGTCGACCTCATGCCCGCCGAGTCGTACTTGGACGCGGACTTCTGCTTCGTGGAGCCCGCCGAGCTAGGCGACTACGTCTGGTGTGACTTGGACGATGACGGGATGCTCGATCTGGGCGAACCGGGCCTGCCCGGAGTGGTCATCCACCTCACCTGCGCCGGTCCGGACCGGGTTCTCGGTACGGCCGACGACATCATGCTCTCGACGACGACGGACATGGGCGGGTTCTACCTGTTCACCGATCTTCCGCCGGGCGTGTGTGAGGTCGCGGTCGACGTGGACAGCGCTCCCGAAGGCAAGATCCCGGGTATGTGCCCTCTGAACTACACGGTCGGTCTCGCGCCGGGCGATTCGTTCCTGGATGCGGACTTCTGCTTCGTCAACGAGTCCGACGACATCTGTCTCGTCATCATCGACGAGGACACGATCGACAATGGCATCATCTCTATCATCGAAGCCGCGGCTTCGCACGGTGTTCAAGACGACTACCTCGTCAACGACGACCGTCCGACCGAGGTCGGCAACCCGCCTTTGATCTGGAACGAGCTCTTCCCCGGCGACATCGTGCTTCTACCCGGCGGTGAAGTGGACGACGAAGGCATCTTCGCCTTACCCGAGGACACACCGTGGTCACTGGCCGACTACGTCGCCGGTACCGTGCCGCAGGCTCTCCTGGATGAGATCGAGGACGTTATGCCGCTGCGGGACCAGGACCTCGTGCGCCTGATAGGTCGGACGTGCACCGCCGTGGTGTACGACAGCGACATCAGCATGAACTACGGGCCGATCAAGGCCAACCTACAGGGTGCGCGCTACGGGCTCTTCACCTTCACGGTCCTGGGCGTCGAAGTTCCGCACCACATCCCCGAAGCCGGCTCCACCAGCAGCCTCTACAGCCTCTGGTTCCGCGTCGAGCCGCCGATGATCCCCACGATCAACTTCGAAGTGACCGTGCGCGACCACGAACCCGACTCGATTCAGGTGACCCGCGCCGAGATGTCGGGCGGCCACCTGTGTGTGCGCGGCGTCGCAAACCACTCCCCCGGAGCCCTGATGACCGTCTCGGTCGACGGCGCCGACGCGGGCAGCCTCCTGGCCGTAGACCCCTTCGTCCTCGAGTTCCCGATGACGTGGACCGGCAGCTTCTACGAAGCCCTGATCCCCACGACGAGCGACCTCAGCGGCCGCCGTCTCAAGATCTCCACCGACGCGGGCGGAGCCGACAACATCTATATCGGCGGATGAATTCGCCGGTCGTCAACCAAAGCGAGACGAGTCGTGACATCCCGCGCTACGTCTCGTGATTCCGTACTAGCGCTGCCGGCGGGGTGCGAGCCGTGGCCCAATGGGCTGGAGCTTCGTATTGAAGGGTCGTCCGTCCGCCCGCACGGTGCCGTGGACGTCTTCGAAGTAGAGGATGCGCAGCGGTCGACCGGCGGTGTATTCGCAGCAGGCCTCGGGTAGTCCGAGGAACACGGTAAGCGCCGCCCCGTCCCCCGCGTTATCGTCGGCGCGGGTCACACTTGCACTGGCTCCGCGC
This sequence comes from Planctomycetota bacterium, assembly GCA_965662355.1. Lineage (GTDB taxonomy): Bacteria > Planctomycetota > UBA1135 > UBA1135. The sequence continues at coordinate 162,410 of CBFIHP010000013.1, forward strand.
GGTAGGAGGAGCCGCGTTCGACCCGATTCCCACTCGAGGCGGACGTTGCTTGGCAGGAGCAGGTGCCCGGAGCCCTCGAGCTCGCGCGTGAGCACGCGCTTTTTCTGGGGGGAGCTCACCGAGACAAGCTTCGCGCGCAGAGTCAGCTCACGGGAGGCCGCAAGGAGCGGGAGTGCCGCTCCCGGGTTGTCGGGCGCCGGTCGTAGCCTTCCGTCCCACGGGCGGTCGGGCGAAAGACCCGCGAGTCCTGCCAGACGGCCACCGGCACCGGGATCGGCCTGAAGCCCCATGCTTTGTCCGCGCCAAACCCCCGCTTGATTGATGATCATGCCGTCGGCCTGGTTGCGTAGCGTGAGCAGCAAGAACGTCCGCGTCGAGGAGGTGGGCAGGGGTGTGGAGACCTGCAGCGTCGCGGAAGGTCCGATCGTCACGGGCCCGAGGCTTTGCTCGGGACCGGCCACCCAGCCGTGCGGTGGCGCGAACCAGCTGCCGCCGACCCATGCGGCAGCGCGCCCCGAAGAGAGGCGTAGCGCTCGGATCGCGAGGTCGCCGTTCACACCCGAGGCTGAGCGGTTTTCCAGGTCGATCAAGAGGTTGGTTTCGCCTGCATCCGGAGCACTGCGCATGGAGAGCGTGGGCTCGACCATGAGGAGCTTGTCGGCCGACGGAATGTCGAAGAGCGAACGACCCATCCGGGTTCCGCTGGGCCAGTCCACCTGGGCGAAGACCTGCTTGGCGCGGCCGAATCCGAAGACGAGCGGCCCCAAGTCGGCCGAGTTGAAGCCGTAATTCGAGCGGCGCTCTTGCAGGTTGATCAGGAGCTCGCCGGTCCCGGGTTTTCCGCGCATGACGGTGACGCGCGCTCCGAAGCTACCCGGCGCGGATCCGGTCTCCTGGAGCTCGATCGCGATTCCACGGTAGACGAGGCCATTGGACGCTCCCTGGTTTTCGTAGTAGACGTTGGTCTGGCCCTCGTTATGGAGAGCCGGGCCGCCGTTGGCCACGTAGATGTTCGGCCCGTTCGTACCGCGACGCAGCATGAGACCGTGCGTCATGAACGTGTTCCCGTAGGTTCCGGCCAGGGCACCGATCTCGTAGAACGTCTGTGGCAGCGGGAAAAGAGGGTTCTCCAGGATGTCATCGGGCCAGCTCGGCCCGTTGTTCATATAGAGGAAGTCCTCTTCGAGTTGAGCGTCGACGTCGGGGCCACCGTTACCGGCGTAGATGTCGGGGTAACCATCGAGGTTGAAGTCGGCGACCAAGAGGCCCATCGTTCCGGCGACGTGTCTGTAGCCCGTACCGAGGCCGGCTTCGCGGTAGAGCCCTTCGCCGCGCCCGTCGCCGTTCAGGTCGCCGGCGTTGAGATAGAGGTGCTGGCGTTGGGCGGCACCGTAGAAAGCTCCGGCACCGCTCGTCGGATCGTCGTCGGGAAGCTGGGCGGACCACACACCGTAGAGCACGTCGAGCCAGCCGTCGCCGTTCAAGTCTGCCACCTCGGCGGGCAGACTAAGGTGACCGCTGAGCGGGATGATCTGCTCACCATTCGGGGGGACGAAGGAGAGCTCCCAGGCGCCCGATTCTTCCTCGAACATGTCGGTGTCGATGTTCATCGACACCAAGGTGTTGTTCGGAGGGGCCATGAAACTGAACGTGCCGTCCCCTTCGTTGTAGAACAGCTTGTTGTACTGCTTGTGGCAGGAGACGGTGAGGTCGGTCCAACCATCGTTGTCGAGATCGGCGGCGACCGCGGCGAAGCCGTTGCTCTTCAAATCGACGTCGGCTTGGGCGCCCACCTCGGTGAAAGTGCCGCTACCGGAGTTCTGGAAGAGCCGGTCGGTCGGGTCGGGGTCGGGCGGTCCGTTGTAGAAGCCGTCGAGGATGTCGACCGCGTTGGTGACGTAGAGGTCGAGGTCGCCGTCCAGGTCGTAGTCGAACCAAGTGCCTCCGAAGCTGACCTGGTTCTCCGGCATGCCGCCGGTGCTCGTCGTCATGTAGGTGAAGGTTCCGTCGCCGTCGTTCTCGAGCAGACCGTTCACGCTGGAGGTGTTGAAGCCTCCGCAGGGATAGAACAGGTCGTAGTCTCCGTCGTCGTCGAAGTCCGCCGGCAGGACTCCGAAGGGCGAGCCGCCGGGATAGGCGATGTCGAAACCGGTCCCGGTCACGCCCATGAGGTGCTCCATCGCGGTGAAGGTCCCGTCGGGTTCCGCGCGGTAGACGTTGCACGACCCCGGGTCCGAGCCGATCGCCGGCGTGACTTCCGTGCCTGGGGGTGCGCCGAGCGGGAGGGCGGGCGAGTTGGAGTTCGCGACGACGAGGTCCAGGAGCCCGTCTGGAGGGCCGGGCTGCGACGGGTCGATCGAATCGTGCCCCACGACATCGACCCAGGCGACGCCACGGCCGACATCGGGGCCATCGAACTCCGTCCCCGGGTTACCCAGGTTGGCTGCTTGGTCGATGAACGTCACGTAGGAGACATCCGGCGGCGGCAGCGGATTCAGATTCACATCCCCTGGGACCTGCGCAGAAACGGAGCCCGAGGCGAGGCCCAGTAAGAGCGCGACGCCGAGAGGGGAGGTAGACTCCGGTCGGGGAGGAGGCGAGAAGTGGATCCGAGGCATGACTCCTACGAGTGCGGGTAGTACGGGGACCGGAAAGCGTCTCCAGTGGATCCTACGCTTGCGAAGGGGTTTCGGGGCCCTTCGACGGTGTTTGTACGGTGCCAGGCTCCGTGCTGACGTGCTGACGGGTTCGATCTGCCCGTCAGGCTCCAAGTTCGCCGTTCCTTCTGCAACGGCCGCGACCTGCGCCGGTCGACTGGACCACCAACCCATCAGCTCGGTGCCTGGCTCCGTACCCGGTGCCTTCCGTACCCGGTGCCTCTCCTGATCTTTGCAGGATGTTGACTCCGCCAGGACAGTCACGGGCGCGCTGCTCTTGTTGGGCGTGCCCGGCCGGGACTTCAGATAATCGAGGGCGGCATGCGCATCGGCGATGAACACACGATAGTCCCGACGCACGTGAACACCGCTGGATTCACCGAAGCCGTGCTTGTCATACACGAGCGCAGCGATACCGCGCTTGGCGAAGGCGTTGGCGTGAATCACCAACGCTGGCTGGCTGCGCGTGCAAGGTGAGGATCCATGCAGAATCACCACAGCGGGAAACGCCCCGGCCCGTCGGGCAGCCAAAGCCTCCCTGCCAGGGTCTCCTCTCCCGCAGGGATACTGCATTCCTCCGTCGCCAGCCCCGAATCGACATAGACGCGCCACACGTAACCGACGATGCCCGCGCAGGCGAACACCACGACCAACAGAATCAGCGACAACCGTTCTCGAAGACGCCCACGCCGCCTCCTTGGTACATGGCGAAGAGGAGGTCGCCGTTCGCATCCTCGTCGATGTCGAGGACGTGACGACCGGCTAGCTCGCCGCTCACGTTGCTGTACGTGTTCCACGCCTCACTCGTGGGGTCGTACCGGCTCACCCCGCGGCCGTAGGTTCCGAACCAAACGTCGCCTTCCGAATCCACGAAAATCGTCGTGACGTGGTCGTGGACCAGGCCGGAATTCGTTTCGTCATAGATCGTCCAGCGGACACCGTCGAAGAACGCCGCCCCGCGTTGCGTTCCGACCCAGGCATTGCCGCTGGAGTCGAAATGTATCGCCCGGATCGTGCCGGAAGGCAGCGTGGGCTGATCGATGTTGGTCCACGTATCGTCAAAGAAGGGGGGTGTCCCATTGTCGTCCAGAATGTCGATGCCTCCACCCAGAGTGCCGAACCACTTGCGGCCGAGGTCATCGACGGCCACGCGATAGACGCGCTTGTGGGAGAGCGGCGAGGTGTTCGGCGTGAAGGTCGTCCAGTTGCTGCCGTCGAACCGTGCAACGCCTGCGCCGGTTCCGACCCAGGTCCAGCCGCTCGGGTCCTCGCTCGCTTCCCAGACGAAACCCGGGTTGCCCCCCGGAAAGCCGAGCGTGACGGCGGGATGGTTGGACCACGTGCTGCCGTTCCAAGCGGAAAAGCCGAGGTTCCCCGCCAGGGCGGGCTCCGTCGCCATGCTGGCCCATTCCACTCCCAAGGAGTCACGAAAGAGAAAGAGTGGCTTGTTCGAGAGCATGCCGCCCGGTTGGGAGACGTGGGTCGTGAACCCCGCCCCGGTGAACTCCGATAGTCCACCGTCGGTGATCCTCCCGGCCCCGAACCACGCGTCTCCGCCGGGCAGAGTGTCTATGGAAGCGATGTAGTCGGAGACGATCCCGGAGTTCGTCGTCGTCAGCGCCGACCAACCGGGCTGGGTGATCCCGGTGAGCGCTGGAAAGATGTCGTCGTGGTCACCGCCCGAAGCCTCCCACTGTTCGTAGATGCGGAGGAAGCCGCGCTTGGTCGTCCAGGTCATCGAACCCGCGGCGATGCGCGGGTCGATCTCCACCGTAAGCCATTGATCGATCTTCGCCATGTCGGCGAGGACTTGGGCGTCGGAGAGACCCAACGATTCGTCGGGATGCGTTGCTACAACCCACGTGTGAAGCTTGCCCGGAACGATGCGCGCCATGTCGTAATCCAACGCGATCGTCATGTTCTCCGTCTCGTCGGGCTCGTAGCTCTGGCCTTCGAAGGATCCTCCTTGAATCGCGAGCAGCGTTCCGTCGGGGTCGAACTCGAAGCCGTTCTCCCGTGCCGGACGGTAGGAGCGCGTTCCATTCTCCGTGAGTTGTGTCGACACGTCCTTGCCCGTTCCGGCACCCCCGATCTCGAAGCCGAGGGCTTCCAGGGTGTCGTAGTCACCGATGCCGTCGAAGGAAACCGGTGCGGTACCCGTGAGGGCGAGGAGACCGTCGTATTGCTGTTGCAGCGGTGCGCCTTGATGCTCGTGCAGCCCGATCTCGTGCCCGCGCGACGCGAGATCGCCGATCGATCCTGGCACGGTTCCGCCGAGATCCCAAGACTGGCAAGCATCGTTGAAGTTCCACGAGACCGCCACATACATGGGGATGCCATGGCTCTCGAAAACATCCGCCATGGCATCGAGGATGAAGCACCCCTGGTTGAAGCTGGCCTCGTTTTGGTTCCAGGGAAGCCCTGGATCGACGTGAACCTGCCAGATCGCATAGAGCGTGTCCGTATCAGGCACCTGCGGAACCTCCACGGAGCCAGGTAAGACTGCCGGGGGGCGAACGCTCGATCGGGCCTTCGTTTGCGCTGAGAGGGGTAGGGTGAGACACGAGAGCGCGAGGAGGAGGAGTGCCATGGAACCGGACTCAAGAGACCTGGGGGAGCTACCTCAAGAACACCGCCGAGCGGAGATTGTTCCCGCCAGCTTCGGAAAAGGCCGAGCTGGCACGGAAGATGGGCGTTGGTGCAGCCGTCGTGCGCCCGCCTCTCGCGACCGAACACCTCTCCATGGCGCGTTGGTGCATGAATAGAGATGGGCCGGCCTATTTTGGTCTCGATCGGGCCCTGAGCGTCCCGATTCATGCACCAACGCCCCCTCTAGCGCCGTCAAGGGGGGCTGAGTTGATTTCTTCCGAGTTAGTGAAACCTTGCGCCCACC
>CBFIHP010000014.1:0-162821 GCA_965662355.1 Planctomycetota bacterium
CGGGGGGCGACCGCCTCCACCGCGGGCTCCTCTACGGACAGCTCCGTAGCGCGAAGGCGTGTTCATCACGAACAGCGATCGGAAGTAGGGCCAGTAGCAGAACCCCAGGAAAATCTGCGCCACGCCCAGGACAGCGGCCACAGCGATCTTCTCGGGCGCCAGGAAGGCGTGGAAGATCAGGATGTTCAACATGATCGGCGCGAACAGAATCAACGCCAAGGGAACCCAGCGTGCAACGACGAACAGCAGGCCGCACAGCATGAGCAAGCTGCCGCGTACCTCTTGCAGATAGCCGGTGCTTGCAACGGCTGAAAGGAAACGATCGCCTTTGCGGCCATACTCGACTTCGAACAGATCGATCAGATCGTCCAGCCCAAAGAGCACGAGGGTCACGCCCACAAGCATGCGGGTCGCGAAAACCATGTGGGCCATTCGGATTGTGAGGGTTACTGCCACTCTGGACTCCTGCCGACTGGGGGAAGGGAACGCCGGAGTCACCCCTATCGTCCCTCGTCTTCCGAGAACTCGATACAAAGGTGAGTTCGTAAGAACCTCGGAATAAATTGCCGAACAGAGAGCCCGTAGAGCCCTCCGGGGTAGCTCAGGGCTCGACGCGACAGTAGCAAGAGCCCGGGATCTCGACATCCGAGCGGACCCAGGCCTTTTCGAAGCGCGCCTGGGCGTCGTCGGCCTCGGCCGCCTGCCCCATTCCACGGAGGCTCTGCGCCCGTTCGCGCGCCAGAGCAAAGCCCCGATCTACTACGACTGATCAGCGTGGCAGAGCGGCACCCAAGGCCTCGGCCACGACCCGCGACGCACCTTTACCGTAGTGCCCAAGGGGAGCGAACATTCCCGCGCCACGTTCGGCCGCTAGAGCCTCGCTGACGTCGAGGACCTCGATCCCGAGACTGCGCATTTCGGCCACCCACACATCCCAATAGGCTCCCTCTTCCTCGCGGATGCGCAGATCGTCCCGACCCGGCAGGATCATCAGGATGAAGGCGGCACCGACGCGTTCGGCCTCTTTCTTCGCCGCCTGCACGATCCCCGTGTGCAAGCGGTACACGCTGTGCTCCGGATCTTCGAAGCAAACCGGAATGTGGCGGCCTCCGGCTTCGTACACACTCATCGCGATGCGCGTCAAGGCAAAGGCGTGCATCCAATGGGTGCCGCGCGGCAAGTAGGCTGGGCGTGCGCGAACGATCCAGTCGTCGTGCTCGCCGAAGGCCCCCAGAAACGCCTGCTGATCCCCGAGCAGACGGGGGACGTCCGCCAGCTCCTGCGCCGGACTCGCAATCAACTCGATTTCCCCGGTCTCTCCCAGCACGAAGCGCGGCTTGATGGCCACGTCGCGGGACCAGTGCCGCAGGATCGGTCGGTACAAGGTCGTCAAACGCAAAGCCGCGCCGGGAAGCAGCCCCAGCACGACGATGTCCGGCTCCAATGGCAACCCATCCCGGCGCAATCGCAGAAGCGCCTGGTCGATCCCGAAGGCAGCCACGCCGAGGTTCGCAACTTCGAGATCCTCGCGCGCCGCGTCGAGCTGTGCGCACCACGCCTCGTCGGCGCGAATTTCCTCGCCATGGGTCATCGAGCACCCCACCGCGACAACACGACGCACGCCCTGGACCTTCGTCTTCGCCAAGGGCTGCGCTCCGATGCGACAACCCGCCCAGTCGTAACGAAACTCGTTGGAGCCCCCCTCGACCGGATTGCACCAACCCAGGTCCGGATCGAAGCGCAGGCTGGCCGGATCCGGATCCCCCGTACGCAACGCCTGCTCGATGCGCAGCAGCCTCCCGAACTGCGCCGGCGAGAAGAGCGGCGGATCGAAAGGAGCCACGGGATTGCCGAGAAACAGGTCGTCCGACAGAACCGTGTAGTTCGCCGCCTGGTCCACGAGCAGGAGTCCCCCCATCACTACCAGGGCCCGGACGGCCAGACGTCTTGAGCTCTTCAAAGTGTCGGGAGAGGCCTCTGCCTCGTTATAGATCGGGGCGCTCGTCTTCTCGCTTGCGAAGCTTGTCGCTGGCCTTCTTGAAAAGATCGTCGAGGTCGTTCACGCGACTCTTTTCCTTCGATAGTCCTGATTCGAAGCGATCCTTGGCTTCACCGAGTCGATTGGAGACGCGCTTGTTGGCGTCGGCCCAGTCACCTTCGGTAACGACGGGTTTTCCCGTCTCGTCCAGTTCCTCGGGCCGACGCCAACGAAGGACCTTGCCCGTGCGCAAGTCGATCTCGATGCGACTGTCGCAACACGGGCAGGCGACCATGACATCCTTTTTCTCGGGCACGAGCTACTTCCCCTGGAGACGGTGCAGGCGAGCGCGATAGTACTCGTAGAGGTCCGTCTGCCGGTTTCCGGTATCGACCGGCTTGCCCTCGATGAGGATGTGCTCGACATGGGTCGTCGCCTCCAGAAGATCGCCGTTGGTGACGACGACATCGGCCAGCTTGCCCACCGCCAGGCTACCGACTTGATCGTCGATGCCGAGGATCTGGGCCGGGTACAGTGTGATGGCACGCAGTGCCTCTTCATAGGGAAGACCGTGGCCAACCGCAAAGCCCGCGTGGAAGGGCGTGTTGCGCGTGTTGCTGCGGTCTTGCGCCATGATGGCGAAGGGAATGCCGGCACGATGCAGGACAGCGGCGTTGGCATAGGCAGCGTCGTACGGATCGTGCTTCGAGCGCGGCACCGAAAGGACGGGGCCGACGACCACGGGGAAGCCCGATTCCTGGATCGCCTCGACGACCTTCCAGCCTTCCCCAACGCCGTAGAGCACGGCGCTGAGTTTTTCCTCCTGGGCGAACTTGATCGCGTAGAGGATCGTCTGGGCTCCCGAGGCGTGCAGTGCCACGCGCCCCTCGCCCTTGGCGTAGGGCACGAGCGCTTCGAGGCGCGGGTCGTACGCCGGACCGGCCAGCCCCGCATCCATGGCTTCCTGTTGCATGCGTTGGTATTCGCGCGCCTCCTCGAGGATCTCGCGCATGTCCTCGACAGACTCGGGTTCTTCCTTCTTCTTCGCGGTGTTACCTACGCGCGGGAAGCGGATGTGGAGCATGTCCTTGTCGACCATGAGAAGCTCTTCCCACGTGTCGCCTTCGAGTTGAATCACCGCGGACTGGCCGCTCATGGGGCCTTTGCCCTGCGGAATCGTCTGGGTGCGCGTGATGCCATTGCTGCGTGTCACGCGGATGGAGTCGGTGGCCGCATGGATCGAGCTGGCGACGCGCAGGTCCGGTTGGTTGCCACCGATTTCTGAAGTATCGATCGTGCCGCGCACGGAGCCGACGCCAGCGAGGCCGATAGACGTTCCGAGGGCGATCACCCCAGGCCAAACATGGCGCCCCTTGGCATGGATACGCTCAGCACCCGAGGGCACTTCGACACCGCGGCCAAGCTCGATGATACGGCCGTCGCGAATCAGGATCGTGCCCTTCTCGATGACGTCCCCCTCGACGGGGTGCAAGGTACCGCCAACGATGGCCAGGTACTGGCCACCCTTCTTCTTCGCGGTGGCCTCGAGCAGCACGGGCTTTCTGCTCTCTAGTTTGCGGACCGGCGGCTTGTTCGTTGCCAGCTCGAAGGCGTCGCGGCTTTGAAATTCGATCTCACCGTCGACCATGGTCCACTCGACCTTGGAATACACCGACAGGGGATCGGCGTTCAGGAGTACGAGGTCGGCGTCCTTGCCTTCCTCGATCGAGCCCACATGGTGCTGTATGCCCAGCTGGATGGCCGCGTTCAACGTGCAAAGACGCAACGCCGCCACGGGATCCATGCCCGTATAGCGCACGGACTTCGCCGCCTCGTGATACAGGTGGCGCACCAGCTCGCCGGAGTCGGAGTTGATCGTCGAGATCACACCGGCCTCGTCCAGTAGAGCGGCGTTGTGCGGAATGGCGTCGGCGGCTTCTTGCTTGTAGCCCCACCAATCCGCGAAAGTCGACGTACCAGCACCGTGCGCGGCGATCTCGGCAGCGACCTTGTAGCCTTCTAGCACGTGTTGCAAGGTGTGGATGCGGAAGCCGAAGTTCTCGGCCACTCGCAGGAGCATCAAGATCTCATCCGCTCGATAGCAGTGCGAATGCACGCCTACGTCGCCATTGAGGATGCCGACGAGAACGTCCAGGCGCACGTCGCGGCGCGGCGGCTGTGGATCGTCACCGCGAGCCAGGCGCTCGGCGTAGTTGCGCCATTCCTTCTCGTACTCCTGCGCGCGGGCGAAGCCGCGATAGAAGATTGACTCGACGCCCGGGCGCGAGGCCGGGTAACGCTCGCCGGAACGGCCCCAGTTCGAGCGCTTGGGGTTTTCGCCCAGGGCGAACTTGATGCCCTGAGGAGCACCAGGGAAGCGCAGCTCGTCGGCCGTGGCGCCCCAGCGAACCTTCAGGACCTCGCTACGCCCACCGATCGCGTTGGCGGAGCCGTGCAGGCATTGAATCGTGGTCGTGCCGCCGGCCAGAGCGCGATACAGACCCAGATCATCGGCGTTGATGACATCGGTGATGTCGCAATCCGCGGTAATCGAAAGCGTGCCTTCGTTGATGCCGCGCTCGATGGCCATGTGCGAGTGCGTATCGATGGCGCCCGGAGCCAGGTGCTTGCCGGTACCATCGACGACCGTCACGCCCGCCGGAGCTTGAAGGCCCGAACCTATCTTTTCGATGTCGCCGTTCAGCACGAGGACATCGCCGATGAAGGCAGGTTGAACGGCGGAGTGAATCGTGACGTTCTGGATCAACGCGCCGGAGCTCGTATCCAGCGACACCACGCGCTGCGCATCGGTCTCGAACGGGTGCTCGAAGGCCTGCTTGTCGTCGGCGCCGGAACCCAGAAGAAGGAGAGAGAGTAGTGCTAGTTTCATCGATCAGTCTCCTTTAGCGAAGGCGCTCGGGTTGGCGGGTGGCGTGGAACGCGTCGCTACGCGGCTCGCTGAGGAAAGGTGCGGAGAGAGTCGTGTCCCCCTCCAACCGGTCTTTCTCGAGCGTGCCCTCGAAGCCGAGGTCGATACTGAACTCGCCGAAGGAGACGCTGGCTTCCATGACGACGTCCTCTCCCGAGAGTGCGCCCTCGATGGAGCTTTCGACCTCGGTATCGTCGCGCGGGTTCGTCATGAAGATCGACCCCGTGATGTTGCCGTCTTCGTCCATCTCGAGCACCAGCTTGGCGCTCTTGATGCCCTCGCCATCGGGGAACTCGACCGCCCAGGTTCCGCTCATGTCGAGGCCCTCGGTCGGCTTGGCTCCTGCGTTCTTCTTCTTCTTCTTTTCTTTCTTCCGCTCGTATTCTGTCGAGAAGCCGTCGACGAACGCCCACAGGACCTGGGCCTTCTCCTCGGTGAGGGGATCTTCGGTCCACAGGCAAAGGGTCGCGTTGTAACCCTTCGACACGAGGCCCAAGCGGTTGTCGACACCAATGAGGCGCGCCGCTTCGACGGTCAATGCGTCCAGGGCTGCATCGGGCGCAAGGCCGGCCTCGACCAGCTTGCGCACATCGGCCAGGAGCTTTTCGGGCTTGCGGGCCTTGCTACCGAAGGCGAAGCGCACGCCGGCCTCGGAGAGACGCAGGGCGCAGTCGCGACCTTCTTCCCACAGGCGGCGTTTCTCGACGCGGACCCCAAGGGGCTCTTTGTATTCCCAGACGACCTCGTCAGCGTCGTCCTTTTTGTCCGCCTTGTCCGCGTCCTGCCCGGCCTCCTCGGTGGAGTCGGCCTCGCCGTCAGGCTCGGCGTCCTCGGTGGCGTCCTCGCCGCCCTTCTTTTTCTTCTTCTTGTCCTCGGCCAAGGGGTCCTCGACCTCCTTACCCCAATCCAGGGTCAACACGACGGGGGCGTCGCGCTCCGCTAGCTGTTCGGCGACGCGCCAGGCTTCGCGACCGCCGCTGAAGCCCACGCGCAGGCCGAACTCGTCGGCCAGCTTGAACCAGCGTTCCATGTCGCGATAGCCATCGGCCTCGCAAACGAGAAGCTTCTTGCGAACGAGCAACGCTTGTCCCTCCTCCAGCTCGTCATCGTGGGGCGGGCGAAGGCCGGGCCGGCCCTGGGCGTAGCGTCGTTCGAGCTCGTCCTGACGCTTTGCGTCGTTGAAGAACTGGCGCAACTGCGCCATGTAGCCCATCAAGGTGGAGGGATACCCTTTTCCGTTGGCGGAGAAAGCACCGTGAGCGAAGACATCGGAGTGCACGACGAGATCGCGCAGCGCGGCTGCACGGGTCGAGACGAGGGTGCTCGAGCCGGAGAGCAGTTCACCCTCGGGTGCGATCAACGCGGCCCCGAAACCCGACTTGCGCCAGGCCTCCCCGTCCTCTGCCTTGAACGCCGCAGCCTCCAGGGCGCGGAAGGACGGCTGGACGCCCTTCCGGTTCGCAAGGCGCATGTCGATACGCACATCGGAGGTCACACTCACCGGCTGGTCCTGATCCTTCGTCGGTTCGGGAGTCTCGCAACCGATGTTCGAGTACGCGTCGACGAAAGCCGGTAGACACAGAAGGTCGCGGCCGTCGATCACCCGAACGCCGGGAGGGGCGGGCGTACCGGCCTCGAGGATCTCCACGATCGCTCCATCGCGTAGCATCAGGCTGAACTTCTTCGTTTCGTCGCGTTCGCGACCGAGGAAGACATCCTGGATCAGCGTCGGCTCCGGCTGGGGAGCACGCTGGGCGAGGCCTGTGGTTGCGAAGAGCGCGAGAAGAGACATCGCGATTGTGCTACGGCGAAAAAGAATCTGGAACATGCCCTCCTCCGGGCCAGTGGGATGGGAGTCGCGAGTGGCGATGACTCGCCGGACAACCATTTTGCCCGTTCCGCCAATTTCCGGCTACTTGGACCGCCCAAGGGATGCCGAATCCAAGGGCGCTAAAAGCCCAAATGGATGGCGAATCTCGCGAAATTCCAGCCGAATCCCTTTCACGGGCGCGGACGGGGCTCGTCCGCGCTTCCGGAGATCACCGCCTCCCACCTGGAACCCACCCGGTAACAAAGATGCAGGATCAGAAAACGCTACACCCCTTCCCCAGGTCACGTGGAGCCCTCGTCACCGGAGTCCTGGCAGCGGGGCTGCTCCTCGCCCAGATAGCTTTCGCGAGCACGGGAGCGCACGGTCGCCGTGGCCCCCAGGAGCTGGCCCGGCTGTTTCCCGGCGAAACGCTGCTCTACCTGGAAGGGAACGGGGTCTCGGAGCTAGGCGAAAAGGGACTGAATCACCCCTTCGTCCGCTCGTTCCTTGCGACCGAATTGGGAAGCGCCTTGACCAACGGGGTCAATCCAAGGGATTGGCTGAATTTTCTCGACCAGACGCTTGGACAATCCGTGCTCGAGAACCTCGAGCAACTCACCGCGAACGGCATCGCCTTTGGGGTGGCGGGACAGAAATCCGAACCGCACTTTGCCCTGGTCGCGCGCGCTGAAAGCGAAGTGTTGGCGAATGAAATTCGTGAACGAGCGTTCGAGCTGATCGAAATGAAGACGGGCCACATAGGTGCCCTGAACAAGGCGCACGAGAATCGCAAAGGGGCTCGGCTCTGGCGCCTGGGAGAAGCCCTGGTGCTGCAACGTGGGTCCATGATCCTCCTGTCCAATTCGCGGGACTACGCCTTGCAAATCGACGACACCGCGAGCGGGGTCGAGAGCAAGAGCCTGCTCGACGACGAGGGCTTCCGCGTTCACTACGCCGAGCGTTCGGCATCCGCGTTCCTTTGGGCCTATGTCGATCGTGAAGCGATCGAGGCCTCCTTCGACACGCAGCTCGACGAGCTGGCGAAGGGCAATGGGAAACCGGGCGTACACGCACTGGCTGGTTCCTCGCTGGCTGCGGTAGTCACTGCCAAGACGCTGACAGCGCAGCTCGAGTTACTCGCTGACGAGTTGCGGTTGGAGCTGCACGCCTTCGACACCCAGGGAACCCCACGACTGTTCCCCACTTCCAGAGCACCGCTGCCGAAGGGATCCGCTTCGGACCGGGACCTGGCTAGCGGACTGCTGTATCGAGACTTTGCCTCGATCCTGAAAGACGGCGGCAAGCTCTTCGCGGCACGCGAAGTGCCCAAGCTGGCCGCGGCCGAATCCCAGTTGTCCTTGTTCTTCAGCGGACAGGAAATCAGCACCGAGATCTTGCCCCATGTCTCGCCCTGGGTCCGCCTCGTTTCGCGCCCCCTGTCCTTCGCCACGGGACCGCGACCGGAAATCCCCTTGCCGGGACTCGCATTGATCGCACGCCTCGAGAAGCCCGAGGAAATCGGCCCACAGTTTCTGGCCGCTTTCCAGAGCATCGTCTCGATCATCGGCGTCGATCAAGCCCAGAAGCAGGGGCGTCCATTCCTGTTGTCGGTGGATACGGAGGGGGGCGTGCCGATCAGCCTCGCGCGCTTCCTCGACCCGTTCGAAGGGGACGGGATCGATATGCGATACAACCTGCGACCTGCATGTGCCGTCTTCGGGGACACCCTGATCCTGGGAACCCACGAGGAGCTCGTGCGCGCACTCGTGCGCGAAAACATCGCCCCCGGAGGGGCATCTCGCGAATCGGCATCGAATGAACGAACCGAGCGGCTCGAACTCGAAGGCGCAGCGATCGCCCAGCTGATCCGCGCGAACTTCGAGACCATGGTGATGAACAAGGTGCTCGAGGACGGCGTCACCCGCGAGAAAGCCGAAGAGGAGATCGCAGGGCTCGAGCTGGTCCTGAAGTCGATTCGCTCCCTCACCCTCGAATTTCCCGCGCCGCGCGGCGAGCACGTCGAGGTTTCGCTGCGCATCCAGCTCGCCGGGAAAGCGCTCGAAGGAGCAAGTCGGTGAGCCTGCATCCCTGGAAACCCAGCCGCGCGGAGTGGAACGAATCAGCGGCGAGCCACCTCTATCGGCGTGCTGCCTTCGGTGCGTCCACCGACCAGCTGGAAGACGCGCTCCAGCGCGGGCTTCGGGCGAGCGTCGAGTCGATCCTCGCCGATGATCGTCCATTGCAGCCCATGCACGAGGGCATCACGGCTCTCCTGGCCCAAAACGATATCGCTGACCTGCAGAGCTGGTGGTTGGCCCTGATCCTCTCGGGCAAGGGCGCGTGGCGCGAACGCTTGACCCTGGTCTGGCACAACCACTTCGCCACGTCTTTCGACAAGGTCCAGGACGTGCGCTTGATGAATCGCCAGAACGAACTCTTCCGGAGCACAGGCAGCGGCGACTTCCGCGAGCTCTTGCACGCCGTCGCGAAGGACACGGCGATGCTCTTGTGGCTGGACGGCAACGAGAACAAGGAAGGCCAACCCAACGAGAATTTCGCACGCGAGTTGATGGAGCTCTTCGGATTGGGAATCGGGAACTACACGGAGGACGACATCCAAGGGGCTGCGCGGGCCTTGACAGGCTGGGGAACGAAGGGGCGTTCGAGCGTTTTTCGTGAGCGCTATCACGATACGGGAGAGAAGCGATTCCTCGGTCGACAGGGACGGCTTGGTGCCGAAGATGTCATCGATGCTGTCCTGGAGCAGCCGGCCTGCTCGTATCACATCGCGCACAGGATCCTCGTCGAGTATGTGGGTCCGGCACCGGAGAAGCGCCACATCGGGGAAGTGGCCGCGGAGCTGGTGGCGAACGAGTGGAACATCGGCCAGACACTGCGAACGCTCTTTCTCTCCGAGCTGTTCTTCGCGGAGGCCTCGCGTCGCTCGCGCATCGCGTCACCCGTCGAGCTCGTGGCAGGGAGCATCCGCGCACTGAAAGCCTCGATCGCTCCGAAACGCGCCTCCGAGTTGTGCGCGCAAATGGGACAGGCGCTCTTCCGGCCGCCCAACGTGAAGGGCTGGGATGGGCACGAGGCCTGGATCAACGTCGGCACATGGATCGCGCGTCATAACGCGATGGTCGAAGTCGCACAGGCCACGGGCGGCGAGAACCCCTCCGGGAACAGCATGGATGATCTCCGCGCGACGTTGCTTCCGGGCATCGATGCGCGCCACCTGGAAACCGCACTCGAGCACGCCACTCGCAAGTCGAAGGGCGCCGAACAGGCGACGCGCCTTTCCGCGGCGCTGGTTCTCACGGCTCCCGAGTATCACCTTGCCTGAGGAGTACGTGACGACATGAGCCAAGATCGACGAGAGTTCCTGGTCAACGGTATGCAGGTCGCCTGTTCGCTTTCGCTGGCCGCGTTGGTGAAGGAGCGGTTCTTCGGGCCCGGGGTCGAGGCCTCCTATCCCCTCGAGCGCACGCTCGTGGTCGTGCAACTCAGCGGTGGCAACGACGGGCTCAACACGCTGGTCCCCCATCGCCAGGACGCGTATTACCGCCTCCGACCGACCTTGGCCCTGCCATCGAAGGGACTTCACATGCTCGACGACGATTTCGGGTTGCATCCCGAGATGGGGGCTCTCGCCGAGCTCTTCGAGCAAGGCCAGGCAGCGGCGCTTCACTCGGTCGGCTACCCACATCCGGATCGCTCGCACTTCCGCTCGATGGAGATCTGGCACACCGCGAATCCGGAACATCAGCGCACGGCACAACAGGATCACGGATGGCTAGGCAGTCTCTGCGATCGCTTCGAGGGCGGTGCATCGATGCGTGGCATCCACATCGGCGGCGTCGAGATTCCTCTCGCCTTGCGCGGCCAGAGCAGCGCACCGACCGCCGTCACCGACGCCAGGGGCATGCAGCTGCGCCAGCTCGAGGGTCTGGAACGAACCCGCAACCGCCTGGCCGCGGCCCGACCGAGGGAACCTCACACGACCCGCTATCTTCGCACGGTGGCACAGCAGAGCTACGACGTCGCCGCGCGTTTGACCCGCGCCTTCGACATCGAAGCCAGCGGCGACGCACCGGACCATCCTCTTGCGCGTCGCCTACGACTCGCCGCCAATCTGATCTCGGCTGGCTTCGGCTTGCGCGTCTTCCATCTGGAACTCGACGGCTTCGACACCCACGCCCAGCAAGCCCGAACACACGACGCGCTCTTGCGCGAACTCTCGGAGAGTCTCGCCTTCTTCCAGCGCGAACTCGCGTCCAAGGGACTCGACGACATGGTCACCACCCTCGTCTTCAGCGAGTTCGGACGACGCACTGCCGAAAACGGTTCGAAGGGCACCGACCACGGCGCCGCCGCCCCCGCCTTCCTGCTCGGCAAACACGTCCGCCCCGGCCTCCACGGCAAGGCTCCCAACCTGGAAGCCCTCGAGAACGGCGACCTCCCCCACCACATCGACTTCCGCTCCATCTACGCCGCCCTCGAACGCGACTGGATGGACACCTCCCCGCAATTCGACCTCGAACCCCAGCGCCTCTTCATCTAACCCACTACCCATTTGCGATCGGGCGCCCGAACTTGCGATCAGCCCCCGGGGCTCAAGCCGAACAGGTTCCACAGAAGAGCTCCGAAAAGGGCCAGGTTGATGAGCAGAGCCAGGTAGAAACGCCAGATGAAGCTCTTCTTCTTGGTCTTGTGCCGAAAGATCCGTGAACCCGCAAAGGCCCCGATACCGCCCAGGAACATGGTGAGCTGAAGCAAGCGGCGCTCGGAAATGCGTCGCATGTTGCGCTTGGCGAGCCACTTGTCGAGCCCGAACGTGAGGAAGGCCACGACGTTGGCGGCGATGAGGGCGATGAGGGCGTACTTCAAGGGGGGTGATCCGGACTGAAAGAGTCGGGGGTGAAAATCCCATGATAGCGGGTGGCATCCAGGGCCCGCTCCGGTTTCCCTGTGGTCGTGGCGAGCCGCCAGGCTCGAGCGAGAAACAAACGATGAAGATCAAGCGCCTGCTTCTCATCCTGCTCGTGTCAGGTATCGGCCTCGCGGCCGCCGCCATCGCCATGGTGGACACGCTCGCCAAGAGCGGCATCGAGGCGGGAGGAACCTACGCCCTCGGCGTCCCTACCCAACTCGAATCCGCAAAGATAGGCCTCTTCTCCGGCGAGTTCGGCTTGAACGGTCTCTCGGTTGCAAATCCCAAGGGCTTCGAGGGCAAGCACATCTTGAAGCTGAACGAAGGCGGCCTGGCCTTGTCGCTGTCTTCTCTTTTTGAAGAGGTGATCGTCGCGCCGAAGCTCGAGCTGACAGGGATCGCCATGCTGATGCAGAAGGGCTCGGGTGGCTTCAACTACGAGGTCCTCCTTGACAACCTCGAGAGATTCGAGAGCAAGGAACCCGATCAAGAACCCGCGGATGCTCCGGAAGAACCCGGCACGAAAAAGACGTTCCTCTTCCAGGAGATCATCCTGCGCGACATTACCACCTCCTTGGATCTCTTTGGCGAAGGGGCTATCTCGACGGCCACGATCACGATCCCCGAAGTCGTGATCAACGACCTCGGCTCGGAACCCAAAACCCTGTCCGAGGTCTTCCAGATCATCTTCGAGACCATCCTCGAATCGTCGATCGAGTTCGGCGCGGATCTCATGCCCGCACAGCTAGCACAGCAGGTCGAAGCCCGCCTGGAGGGTGCGAAACTAGATCTCTACGACAAGGCCGACGACGCTCTGGACGACCTGACCGACAAGCTCGGTCCGCAAGCCGGACAGGCTCTCGAGGGACTGCTCGACCAGGCCAAGAACGAAATCGACAAGGGTCTCGAGAAGGGGATGCGCGATCTTTTCGGGAAGAAGAAGAAAAAGAACTAACGAGGGTTCGCCCGATTGAATGCGTCGTCGTTCAGGAACGGCACGAGCCTGGCCCATGCATGAAGTGAGTCGCGTTGGGCGGAGCGTTCTTCGAGGCGAAGGATCGTCAAGGCACGGCGTGCGTGGAGAAGTTCATCGAGGGGGGTGTCGCCGAGCGTGTGACGGGTGCGGGCGAGCTCGAGGAGAACTTCCGCATGTGGGAGAACGTCGGTGCGCAGCAGGCGCAACTCGTCGAAGGCGATGCGGGCCTCGACATGCGCGGCATGCAGGCGGGCGACCAGTTCGTCGTGGGTCGCCCGTTCCGTCGCTCGTGCCGCGGCCAATGCGCGGCGGTTTTCGTCCACGCGAGCTCTTCCTGAATTGAAGAGCGGCAGGGGTAGCGATAGGACGGCGTCGAAGCCGTCCTGGTCGATCGATCCATCGCGACGATAGAGCAGGTCGAAACGCAAGTCCGGGATGCGCGACGCCTCGGCCAGCGCCACGCGGGAACGCGCCGCGTCCGAGTTTGCAGTCGCGGCCAGGAAGGCCGGATTGTCTTCCAACCGTTGCAGCATGCTCGCAAGCTCGGGAAGGGCCAGGGTCGAATCGAGATCGCCCTCCAGCGAACGGATCTCGCCGGACGGCTGACCGATCGCAAGGGCCAGGTCGCTGTTCGCGGTGATTCGCGAACCATGCGCCTTGCGTGCTTCGCGCTGGGCGAGGCCGTGTTCCATGCGCGCACGGGCCGCGACACCCTCGATGGCATCGCCGGCATCGAGTCGGGCTTGCGCCACGAAAAGGGCCTCCGCGGCGATCGCGGCCAACTCGTCGAAAATGCGCGCGACCTCCTGGGCGTGCAACGCGGTCGCGAAGGCACCGTGGACGTCGCGACGTACTTCGGCGAGTGCGACCTTTGTGCGCTGGAGAGCTGCGCGGCGATCGTGCTGGGCCGCGTCGCGCTCGCGCCCCGGGCGACCCGACAGGGGAATCTCCAGGCCAAGCCCGAACAGCATCTCGGCGTTCGAAAAGGAACCGCCGTCGAAGGGCGCGGACTCGACGCCCGCGATCAGGGTTGGGTTTGTCCACAGGCCCGCCTGTCGGGCTCGCGCCTCGGCTTCCCCGACCTGCGCCCGCGCCCGAGCCAGGTTCGGTCGATTCGCAAGGGCCAGATCGAGGGCGTGCTCGAGAGTCAGCTCGGAGGATTCGGGCACCACCGTTGCACGCCCGTGAACCTCCTCGTCTCCTGGAGCAATGCGCGAGAGCGCCGGTTCGACAATGCGTTCCGGCGGCGCCGGAAGATCCGGGCTGCTACATGCTGCGAGCAGGACGAAAAGAGAGAGAACGACTCTCATAGGGCTGCTCCTGTTCGCGAGGGTATGGGGTTGCCGAAACGCAGCATCAAGACCGGCACGACGAACATGTTCAACACCATCGAGCTGGTCAATCCAAAGAGAATCACGATCGCCATCGGGGTCTGAATCTCGTTCCCAGGTTCACCTCCACCGAGAGCCAGCGGGATCAGGGCAAGCATCGTGGCCAGAGCCGTCATGAGAATAGGCACCAGGCGCTCCATCGCGCCTCGTCGTACAGCCTCGAAGAAGTCATGCACACCCTCTTCCCTTTGCAGGTGGCGAATGTGCGACACCAGCATGATCCCGTTGCGGGTCGCGATTCCGAAGACCGTGATGAAACCGATCAGGGATGCCACGGACATGACGCCGCCACTGACGAACACGCCGACGACCCCACCGATCAAGGCCAGCGGCAGATTCAACATCACGAGCATGGCATCGCTCGCCGAGCGGAAGGCCAGGTTCAGGAGGAAACCAATCCCGATGATCACGGCGATGCCGAGCAAGCTCAGGATACGCCGCGCCTCGACTGCGCTTTCGAACTGGCCCCCATATTCGACACGGTAGTCGGGGTGATCAGCCAAGATGGGGTCGATGAGTCGCTGGCAATCCTGCACGACGGATCCGACGTCGCGCTCAGCGACGTTGGCGCTGACCACGAGCCGTCGCTCGACTCCTTCGCGCCCGATGCGGTTCGGCCCGATGTCGCGGCGAACGGATGCCAGGGCTCTCAGGGGTACCTTGCTCCCGCTGACGGTATCGACCGGCAACTCCCCGATCGAGGCGAGGTTCCATTCGCTCGCATTCATGGGCTCCGAAAAGCGCAGCACCAGTTCGTAGGAGCGCTGTTCCTCGAGAATGCGCGTCGCGGGGTGGCCTTGAAAGGCAGCCTCGAGGGTATGCGCAACATCCTGGATCAAGACGCCGTGGCGCGCGACCGCGTCGCGATCAATGTCGACGAGTAGCACGGGAATATCCTGCAAGGGCTCCTTCGCAAGATCGACGATGCCGGGCACGGTTTTCATCTCCGCCTCGATCTCGCTCGCGATTCCGCGCAGAACGGGGAGATCCGGCCCGATGATCTTGACCGCGATGCTGGCCCGGGTTCCTGAGAGCATGTGGTCGATGCGGTGCGAGATCGGCTGCCCGATAGTGACGTTGGTTCCGGGTAGCAGCGCGAGGTCGTTGCGCAACTCCGCCAAGAACTCGTCCATACTGCGCTCCTTCATGGAGAGCGACACCTCCAGCTCAGAGGACTCTACACCCAGGGCGTGCTCGTCCAGCTCCGCGCGGCCGGTCCGCCGCGCGACCGAGACGACTTCGGGATGTGCAAGCACCATGTCGTCCATCACGCGACCGAGTTCATTCGATTCCTCCAACGAGGTACCGGGCACGGTGACGGCACCGATGGTCAGGGCGCCCTCGTTGAATTCGGGGAGAAAGGCCAAACCCATGCGCGACGTAGACCAGCCGGCGACGATCAAGAGCGCCAAGGCCGGCAGCGTGACGAGGAACGGTCGACCTAGCACCGGCCCGAGCATGTGTCCATACACGCCCTTCAGCGTTCGCGCCAGCCAAGGCTCGGTGCTGTTCTGCAAAGCACTCTTGGGCCACAACAGGCTGCAGAGCACCGGAGTCACGGTCACCGCCACGATCAGGGAGGTGAGGATCGATACCACGTAGGCCATTCCCAGGGGCCGTAGCAGGCGCCCCTCGACGCCACCCAGGAAGAAAAGCGGCGCAAACACCAGCACGATGATGAAGGTCGCGAAAACGATCGACGTTCGAATCTCGACGGAGGCGTCCAATACGACTTGCAGCGTGCCCCGACGTTCGGCATCGGGCAGGACAACGTTTTCACGCAAGCGCCGAAAGACGTTCTCGACGTCGATCACCGCATCGTCGACCAGGGCTCCAATGGCGATGGCGACGCCGCCCAGGGTCATCGTGTTGATCGTCGTGCCGAACGCCGCCAGGACGAGAACCGACACCATCAGCGACAACGGTATGGCCGTCAACGTGATGAAGGTCGCACGCTGGTTTCCGAGAAACAAGAGCATGATCAAGGTGACGAGAATTGCCCCGTCGCGCAGCGCTTCGGCAACGTTGTCGACCGCGACCTCGATGAAGTCCGACTGGCGGAACACGTGGCGATCCAGCCCCACGCCCTCAGGCAGGGAACGCTCGATGTCATCCAGCGCTTGATCCAGGATCTCCGTCAAGGCCAGCGTATTCGTCGCCGGCTGCTTCTGGATGCCGAGTACGACCGCCGGTCGCCCGTTCGCCGCTCCATCGCCGCGTTTTGGCGCCGCGCCGATCGTGACCCGCCCCAGATCGCTAACGCGCACGGGCACGTCTTCGACCGCGGTCACGGCCGTGTCTGCGATATCCGCAGGCGTTCGAATGCGCCCCAGGCCGTGCACGAGAAGCTCGCTGCCGCCTTCGATGGCAAAGCCCGCGGAAATGTTCTCGTTCGACGCGGCCAGCGCGTCCGAAACATCGCTCAGACTCAGGCCATGAGCCCGCATCCGCTCGGGGTCGAGGTGGACCTGGTACTCCTTGACCTCGCCGCCGATCGGAGTTACCTGGGCAACGCCCGGCACCGCGAGCAACCGCCGGCGCACACGATTCTCGGCCAGGGTGCGCAACTCGAGTCCATCGCGGGTTTCCGAGGTCAAGGCGATGAAGAGCACCTCGCCCATGATCGAGGACACCGGCGCCAACACGGGCCGATCCACTTCCAGGGGCAGGTTCCCGGCGACGATTTCCAGCCGCTCGTTCACGATCTGACGCGCGGTCAGGACGTCGCTGCCCCAGGCGAACTCGCACCACACGACGGAGAATCCGACGGTGGTCGACGAACGCACGCGACGCACCCCGGGCGCGCCGTTCAAGGCGACTTCGATCGGGAACGTGACCTGGCTCTCGACCTCGCTGGGCGCCATGCCACGCGCTTCGGTCAAGACGGTCACCGTGGGCGCGGTCAGGTCGGGAAAGACGTCGACCGGAGTCTCCAGGGCTGTGTACAGGCCCCAGACACTGACGATCAGTGCAACGGCCAGTACCGCGGCGCGGCTTCTGAGGGACCAACGAATGAGTGCGTCGACCATGGCAGGACCTAGTGCGCGTGTCCGTGACCAAGAGCATCACCGGAGGCGCCGGCCAGGCGCACGGCGTAGGGACCGTGCGTGACGACGTACTCGCCTTCCTGGATACCTCCCACGACCTGGATGAATTCCCCATCGCGGAAACCGAGTTGTGGAAAGCGCCTCTCGAAGACCTCGCCGGTCACCTGGACGAAGACGATTTGTTCACCGTCTTCTTCGACCAGCGCGCCTACAGGCAAGGCCAGCTCCGAGCGTTCGGCGCCGATCGGGAACTGGAGCTCGATCAATTCACCGATGCGCAGCTTGTTGTCGGGGTTGGCAACCTCGAAGTGCATGGGAACCGTCAGCGTGTGAGGATCGATTTCGTCGCCGATGAAAGTCAGCTTGGCCCGCGGCAGCAGCAGCGCGGTACCCGAGGAAGCACCCCGTGTACGCACGAAAATCGGCCGCTCGCGATTGGCGATGACCGCGAGGCTTTCGGGGCGCACCAGAGCTTCCAGATGGACGAACGAACTGTCGCGCACATGGACGAGATGCACGCCAACGTCGACGTACGAGCCGTTGACGGCCTCGACCTCGACCACGTTTCCCCCAATGGGGGAACGCAAGGCGAAACGCACGTCACCGGTGGGAGAAACCTCGATGCCCGAGCCACGCAGAGCCTGGGCAATCGCTTCGGCGGCGACGTAGTCCGCGAGGGCCAGCTGTACATCGAATGTGGCCTTCTCGAGCTCGCTCTTGGAACGGGCCTTTTGTGCGTGCAGTGCTTGCACACGATCGAGCACCAGCTGGGTTCGGTCGATATTCAGCTGCGCGCGGACGATGTCTGCTTCAGCCTCCTGCATGCGCGCCATGTAGTCGCTGAAGGGCGGACGCACGAAGCCCAGGATCTGGCCCTCCTCGACGCGTGTTCCCAGGTGGGGAAAAGACCCTCCGTCGACCGTCTCCAGGCGCCCGGCGATGGGGGGAGTCACGATCGCTTGACGCTCCTGCGCGGCATGCACGATTCCGGGAACCTCGATGCGGTTCACGAGCGAGCGCCGTCGCAGGGGGTGGATGCGAGTGCCGAGACGCCACTGCTGCTCTTTCAGGAAGGAGATGCCCTCGGGCGGCTCAGGGACCGAGGCATGGGCCGCTGTGTGCTCGTCAGCGTAGACCTTGACCGGGGGGAAAGAGATGGTCGTGGTTTGAGAATCGGAGGCGAGGACGATCTCGACCCTCCACACGCCCACAGACGCAAAGCTCAGGTGCGGAAGGTAGATCCCGTCGCGAACCGGAGTCTCTTCGGTATGTTCGGATTGACTTCCATCTGGACCGCGCAGGCGGAAGACCGCGGACCCAAGGCGTCGTGGAGCTCCGGTCCCCGTGTCGGTGACGTGGGTGACGAACTCCACTTCCTCTCCGCGCACGGGGATGCCGTACTCGACGAAGAGCTCGTAGCCCTGTTCCCAGAGCGTGAACTGAATCGACTCGGCGTGGTCGTGGGCGTCGTCGGCTTCGGCAGCGACGGAGGAGGTGGGGATGCAGCTCCAGGGGAGGAGTGCGGCGAAGAGAAGCGGGGCGGATAGACAGCGCATCGAACTGTGTCTCCAAGGGGACTCGCAAACGGAAGGTGACCCCGTGCGCGCGCGAACGGCGCGACGCTACGGACGAGGGATGGGGTCAGGCGAGTGGAGGGGCTCTTGGGCCCGATGCGGGTGGAACCGGGGAGCGCGGAGGGTGCTGCGGGGGTTCCGTGCGGAGAGTTCCGCGGGGGGAGAGGGCGAGGAACCCGTGGAGGCGGGATGCGATCAGGGGAGCGGGGCTCCAGGTGTCGTCGGAGTTGCCGCGGTGGGTCTTGAAGAGGTGGTCGAGGGCGGGGTGCGGGCCGTGGGCGTTTTCGTCGTGCTGGTGGTGGGTGCCGTGGCCTTGACTGCGATCGTGATCGTGATCGTGTCGACCCGCGACTCCACGCAGGTGGTGGGCGTGATCCTCCACACCAAAAGCCTCGTGCTCGATGGCGAGCAGCGTGGGCTCGTGGTGGTGCTCCGCGAAAATGTGACTCGGGATCCAGATGGCCTGCACGCAAACCGTGAGCGCGAGCAGGAGCGCGCTCCAGGTTCGCAGCGAATCGGTCGGCAGGGTTCGGGACGGGCGTCGCATCGAATTAGGGATGTACCAAAGCCGGCCCGGGCCACGCAAGGCTGGCCGAGCCAAACAGCTCCGAGGGCTCATCGGCAGAAACCGGGCCCGGGTTAAGCGGAGCGGTTTTCAGAGTCCCCGGAGCCATTCCGGGACGAATGGGGCGCGATCGGGGTTCGCCAAGACGGCATCCAGCTGGGCAACGAGCCTCTGCTTGTCCTTCGGCAACGTGCCCTCGAGATTCAGGTAGTTGCTGGCATGGTTCGAACGAAAGATCGTCCCACGTAGCTTCAGGTCATCGACGAAGGTACGCAGCTCGCGCGCTAGCTCGAGAGGATCCATGTGCTCGACCTCACCCCGCGCATCCTTCTCCCAGAGCGGCGTGCCCTCGACGGGGGTCATGACCAGCGTGCTCACGAAGCGCGGTTGGATGGCATTGACGACGCGCGCCGATTCGTGGGCGTGGGCTTCGGATCCTGAACGACCGCCGGCACCAAGCAGGATCATCGTGGAGAGGTTGACTCCCGCATCGTTCGCCTTGCACGCCACGCGGATCATCTCGGCCGCATCGACGCCTTTGTCGAGATCCTGGAGCACGGCATCATGGCCGCTCTCGATCCCGAGGTAGTACAGCACGAGCCCCTTCTCGCGCAGCATGACCATCTCGTCTACGGATCGCACTTGCAGGGACTGGGGCGAGGCATAGACCGAAACCCGGCGCAGGTTCGGAAAGGCCTCGTTCAACTCGTCCAGGAGCTTGGCCAGAAACGACGACTTGGCGACCAAGGCGTCGCCATCTGCCAGAAACACCTTGCGGACCTGATCCCCCAGGTTATCGCGGGCCCAGGAGATCTCCTCGCGCAACTCATCCAAAGGACGGACGCGAAAGCGCTTGTCGCGATACATGGCGCAGAAGGTGCACTCGTTGTAACTGCACCCGATCGTCGCCTGCAGAATCAAGCTGTTGCCCTCGGACGGGGGGCGATAGAGCTGGCCCTCGTAGCGGATCATGCCGCCAGCCTACCTCGTTTGCTGATAGGATCGCGGCTCCATCGAGGAGAAGCCTTTCATGAAACACGCCTCTACGCTCGCGTTCCTTTGGCTGTCCGCATGCTTTCCGACGATAGAAGCGTCCCCCACTCTCCCGGCCAGCGCCGAGACGAGGACGGTCAAGGTCTTCATCCTCTCGGGCCAATCCAACATGGTCGGATGGTCCCATGTACGCACGCTGCCGCGCCTCGGTGAAGATCCAAGGCACGCGACCCTGTTCAATAAACTCTCGGGAAGCGGTGCTCGGTGGGTCGTACGCGATGACGTTTTTATCGACTCGAACGTCGACGACAAAGTCCGTAGGGGAATGCTCTCGGTCGGCTACGGCGGCGGTGGTGAGGCCTGGATCGGCCCGGAGTTCGCCTTCGGGGTGGAGATGGGCGACCTGTACGACGAACCGGTGTTGCTCATCAAGGCCGCCTGGGGTGGCAAGGACCTCTACTGCGACTTTCGGCCCCCTAGCGCGGGACAGCCTTCCTACAGAATTCCGCCACGCGGCGACAAGGAGCGCGACATGGGCGTGTGCTATCGCCTGCTGGTCGCGGAGGTCCACCGCGCACTCGACGACATGGGGAAGAACTTCCCCAAGCTGAAGGACAAGGAGGTCGAACTAGCCGGTTTGGTCTGGTTCCAGGGCTGGAACGAGATGTTCGCCGACAAGACCATCCAGGACCAGGTCTACGCGGAATACGCCAGCAACTTTGCACACTTCGTCAAAGACCTGCGCGAGGAGTTCGACGCACCCAAACTCCCGGTCGTGATCGGTGAACTCGGGGTCAACGGCGAGGGCGCGAACGAGCGCACACAAAAGCTCCGTGCGGCTCAGGCCGGGATCCCCAAGCAGGATTCCTTGCGCGGTTCCGCGCTGTTTGTCAAGACCGCCCACCTATGGGACCAGGAGGTCGACGACGCATTCGATCATCGTGAAAAGGTGCGGCGCGATCTATTCCGGGAACTGGAGCCTGGGATCGCGGAGATGATGAAGTCTGAATTGAAGGGCGAAGAGGACAAGAAGCAGAAAACAATGGTGCGCAACGCCACCAATAAAGCGCTGCGAAAGAGCGATGAGTACATAGCTGCCGAGAAGGCGTTCGAACGCGTAGGTAGCCACTGGGAGTGTCACTATCACGGCAGCGCCAAGATGTATTCCCTGATCGGCCAGGCACTCGCGGAGGGTATGGGGAAGCTCGTCGCCGATCCGGCGCAGTAGTCTTGGGCTCTCCACACGAACCGTTGCCAGCCTGGAAGACATCGTCTGCCGTGATCGTCGCAGCGCAAGGTGAGGTCGGTCTCGTACTGGCAGGCGGCTTCGCGTCAATCTCAGCTCAGAGGGTGGGTAGGCATCCCTCCCGTGATCGACGCTCGGGTGGTGTCGGCCTAGGGCTCGCCATCGCGCGCCAGCTGGTCGAGGCGCAAGGCGGATCGATCTCGCGGGGCTCGACCGGCTTTGGATCTAGGGTGTGGCCTGATTCCGCAGCACACGGGAAGGTCCAGTCAGGCTGCTTTGGGCAGCTCGACGACCGCGAGGAAACTGTATCTTCCTGTGCCTCCAGAACTACACCGAGTGCGGCTCCCCATCTTCGATTGGCCCAATGACGCTTCGCAATCGCACCGCAAGTATCCTCGTCCTCGGGCTCTGCGCCCAAGTCGCTCCCTCGATCGAGGCACAACTCCTGGTCGCCCATCGTGGCGCGTCCGCGGAGGCTCCGGAGAACACACTAGCTGCGTTTCGGCTGGCCTGGCAGCGGGGCGCGGACGCCATCGAGGGGGATTTCTGGCTCAGCAAAGACGGCGAGATCGTTTGCATTCACGACGCCACGACAGAACGCGTCTCCGCATCGAATCTACGCGTGAAGGACTCCACACTGGCTGAACTGCGGCGCCTGGATGTAGGTATCTATCGAGGTCCAGGCTTCAAGGGCGAGCGCATCCCCACCCTCGACGAAGTGCTGAACACCGTGCCAGAACACGGCCGGATCTTCATCGAGGTGAAGTGCGGCCCGGAGATCGTGCCTGCCTTGAAAGAGGTGTTGGGCCGGGCGAAGTTCCCTTCGAGCCAGGTCGCGGTGATTTCCTTCGACTCCATGGTCATCCACGAGGTGCGTCGGCGCATGCCACACATCGCTGCGCATTGGCTGACCGGCTATGAGCGCGATAAAGAAAGTGGGGAATGGCACCCGACAGAGGAAGAGGTGCTCGCCACGCTGAAGCGTATCCAGGCCAGCGGCCTGGACACGCACGCGAACCTGGAGATCGTGGATGCCGGCTTCGTGCAACGTTTGCGAGCGAACAAGCTCGAAGTGCACTGCTGGACCGTGAACGATCCATTGAAAGCGCTGAAGCTGCGCGAGCTGGGCGTCGATTCCATCACGACCGATCGGCCGCGTTGGCTACGGGACAACCTGCCTTCGGTGAACCTGCGTGAGCACCTCCTACTCCACCTGCCCCTGGATCAGGATCTGAGGGATGCCTCGGATCGCGAACACCACGCCCAATGGACCGACGGATCGGGCACCTCCTTTGCCCATGGCGTCTTCGGCTCGGCAGCCCACCCGGGCGACTCCCAGGCCAGCATCCGTGTTGCCGTTCGCTTGCCCTCCGAGGGCACTCTCGCGCTCTGGGTACGCCCGGAGCCCTGGTACGACTATCAAACGATCTTCGACAACTCGTGTGGCGAGAACGACTGGGAGATGTGGATCTACGGTGATGCCCTGCTTGCGTTTCGGCTCCACGGGAAGGGCCCCAGGCATACGCATGCGCTCCACGCGACGGGCGATGTACGGGAGTGGATC
Organism: Planctomycetota bacterium; assembly: GCA_965662355.1. Classification (GTDB taxonomy): domain Bacteria; phylum Planctomycetota; class UBA1135; order UBA1135. Next base: position 23,004 of record CBFIHP010000014.1, read on the forward strand.
CATCTTGCCGTTAGCTGGCGCGACGTCGGCAACGACCAGCGCGAAGTCATCCTCTACGTGGATGGCCGAGCCTCGGAAGAGGCACCGCCCCGAAACGTGCCCTGGAAGAAGCCGGGTGAGTTCTTCTATCTCGCAGGAGGGCACAATGGCAACGACAAGGGGCGTTGCGCTTTTGATGACTTGATGATCTTCGATCGCCCACTGGATCGTGGGGATGTTCGCACGATCATGGCCCTCGGGCCGGACTCGGTGAAGGCCAGGGAGCGCTGACGGTCAAGGGCAGGTCTCGGGTTCTCGACAAATGGCGTGCCCAGGGATGGTTTGGTCGAGTGATTTATGGGGCCTGGCTGAAAAGGAACCCAACCGTCGTTCTGAGGGCCCATCGCCTTTGGAGTGTCGAGGACGATCGCTACCCCTAACCGTCCGTACCGTCGCGTCGAAACGGCTTGCGCAAACGCTCGAGCTTCTGGCGCAAGTAGTTGACCGAACGTTCCGCCGGGAGCAGAAAACGCTCACGCCACCACTCGTCAGGGCGCGCCTTGAAGACGGTCGAATGGAAGTCCCCAAGCCCCTCCGGAGCTGCCTTCGTGTAGTAGTACGACGCGAAGGAGTTGCGCGTGATTCCGGCCGGAGCCTTGATGGGCTGGACCCCGTGGTAGCTCGACTCGGTCGTATTGAAGACGACGCAGCGGTTGAACTTCGGCTCGGCTGCGAGCACACACTGCTTCACCTCCGGATCCCAGAGCTCGAAACCGCCCCCCCAGGTGGCGTCCCAGCTCTCGTTGAAGAAGACCAGGATGTTCAGCCGCCGATAGAGCCCCCGGTCGCGGATCAGGTTGAAATCGACGTGGACGTCGAGTCGTCCGCCCGAGCCCATGACGTGCATGCCGCCACCGGACAGCTCTCGATCCGCCCGCAACTCCTCGATGCCCGTGATCGCGACCAGCGTCTCGAGAAACGCGTCCGACGAGAGAGTCGCGTTCAATCGCGTGACCGGATCCGGAAAGCGTCCGCGATCGGTGATCTGCACCTTGAGGTTCTCGTTGACCGCCTTGAACTGCTGGCCCATCTCCTGGGCTGCGGCATAGCTCGGGTAGGAACTCGCGACTTCGTGCGCGAATGCGGGCTGCAAGAAGTCATCAATAACGAAGTAGCGCGTCGGTTCCGCCGCCCGGAACGAACGTGCCAGGGCTTCGCGGTCGATCGGTCGGAGGATGTCATTAGGGTCGCTCATGACGCGGAAGCTTCTTCGGCATCGTTCCCGGCTCCAATCAAACCGATTCGGCTGGAATCACGGTGCCGGTGGGTTTCTCCGAAGCAAGGGGGTTGAAAATGAGCACCCAGTAGCGAAAGAAATACAAACTTGGCGCTTGCTCGCGCCCGCCCCAGACGATGAAATCCTCCGCGGACCGGGCAAGACGTCCGGACCAATCCGATGCAAAGCCTCAAATCGAAAGCCAGCAAGGCCAAAGCGTGCCCTTCGGGGGACGGCTAAGCTTTTCGTTCGAGCAAAGAACATGAAGCCGCCGGCCCTTGAAGGGGCTGGCGGCTTCTTTTTTTGGCATCTGCGTTTGGGCGACCCCGCGCAGGGGAAGAGAAGCAGGCGTCGGTTTCTTCGGGTGGTCGGTGGCTCCAAAACCAAAAAGGAGCCCCATGTCAAACCAACCGCAATGCCCCGAATGCAGCCAAGTTCTCTCCCTATCCGACGACACCGTCGAGGGTGAAGTCATCGCCTGCCCCGGCTGTGAAGCCGAACTGGAGGTGATCGATACCGATCCCTTCGAGCTGGCCGTCGCTCCCGAGATGGCGGAGGACTGGGGCGAATGAATCCCGTCATCGGCTTTTTCTCCGGTCGCGTACGCGTGGAAGAGAAACTACTCCTCGAGGCCTACGCAAAGCGTGGCGTCGAGGTGCAGCGCTTCACCGAGCGCAACATGACGCTGCGCCTGGACCGGCTTGCGGATGATCCGCGCTGGAGCGGGGCCGGCGCGATCCGGGTCTTTCACGATCGCGGTCTCGCCTTTGGAACGGCAGGGCCGCTGCTCGAGGCGCTGGAAGCGAGTGGGGTCACGTGCGTCAATCGTGCGGAGGTCGTCGCGACGTCTGGCGACAAGTTCCGCACGTCGCTGGCTCTGGCCCGCGCGGGTGTCCCCCAGCCGGAGACCTACTGGTGTACATCCGCCGAGGATGCATTGCGCATCCTCGACGAAACCCTGGGCTATCCCGCGGTGTTGAAGCCGCAGGTCGGCTCCTGGGGTCGCCTGGTCGCACGGCTCGACACGCGAGCCGCGGCAGAGGCGGTACTGGAGAGCCGCGAGGTCCTCGGCAGCTTCCACCACAGAACCCACTACCTGCAACGCATGATCGCGAAGCCCGGGCGCGACCTGCGCGTGTTCGTCGTCGGGAACGAACCGATCGCGGCCATCTATCGCACCAGCGACCACTGGCTGACGAACACCGCCCTGGGCGCGACGACCTCGGCTTGCTCGGTCGAAGGGGAGGTCGGCGAGCTGGCGTTGCGGGCAGCACAGGCGGTCGGTGGTGGCATCCTCGCCGTCGATCTCGTCGAGGACCCCGAGCGCGGACTGCTGGTGCTCGAGGTCAATCACTCCGGTGAGTTCCGCAACAGCATCGAACCCACCGGAGTGAACATCCCCGGTCGCATGGTCGATTTCGTCTTGCAGACCGCCGGCGAAATCGGGCCTGCGCGCGACGCAACCCTTCGGTCTTCCACGTCCCTCCCCCCCATCGAGGCTACCCCGTGACCAGACGAATCGGCATCGTCGGAGCCTCCGGCTACGTCGGAGGCGAACTCTGCAGGTGGCTGATCGACCATCCCGAGGTCGAACTCGTCCAGACCACCTCCGAACGGCTGGCGGGGCAGCCCCTGCACCGGGTTCATCCGCACCTGCGCGGGGTGACGAAGCTGCGCTTCACGAAGAGCGCCGATCTCGAGCCGTGCGACGTGCTGTTCCTCGCCTTGCCGCACGGCAGGGCGGCCGCGAATATCGAACACTTCACCGAGGCCGCCGAATACGTCATCGACTGCTCCGCCGACTTTCGCTTGCGGAATGCCGATGACTACGCGCGTTGGTACCGCGAGGAGCATCCGGCCAAGGAATGGCTGGGTCGCTTCCGCTATGGCCTGGCGGAAGTCACGCGCAACGAGCTCGAAGGAGCGCGGCATGTCAGCGGCGTCGGCTGTAACGCGACTGCCGTTCAGCTGGCCCTGCTTCCCTTGCAGAAAGCCGGATTGCTTTCCTGTGAGCAGCCGGTCGTGGCCGAAGTGAAGGCCGGTTCCAGCGAAGCCGGCGCCACGCCCAGCGCCTCGACGCACCACGCGATCCGTGCGGGGGTTGTGCGCTCGTTCGCTCCGGTGGGACACCGCCACACCGCCGAGGTCGAACAAACCTTCGATGGTCTGCAGCTGCATCTATCGGTAACGTCGGTCGAAATGGTTCGCGGCGCTCTCGCAACGTGCCATGTGCAACTCGACCGTGACGTGGTGGAGACCGACGTACTTCGCGCCTACCGCAAGTTCGCCGCGAACGAGCCGTTCATCGACGTGATCCACGAACGAGCGGGCCTGTATCGACATCCCGAACCGAAACTCCTCGCCGGAACGAACCGCGCGCAGATTGGATTTGCGCTGGATCCGGAACGAGGTCGGCTGGTCGCGCTCTGTGCGATCGACAACCTCGGTAAGGGCGCCGCGGGATCCGCCGTGCAAGCGATGAACCTCATGCTGGGGCTCGACGAGACCTCCGGCCTCACCTTCCGCGGCATCCATCCCATTTGAGCCATGACTTCCCACTCGAACACAATCGTCGTCAAGCTCGGCGGCGCCCAGGGCGTCGACATCGACCCCATGCTGGACGATGTGGCCGCAATGCAGGAACGGACGAGCCGGCTCGTGCTTGTCCACGGCGGCTCCGACGAGACAAATCGTCTGCAGGAGCGCCTCGGCACGCCCGCGCAGTTCCTCACCTCGCCCAGCGGTCAACAAAGCCGTCGCACCGATCGTGAAACCCTGGAAGTCTTCGCCATGGCGACGGCGCTCGTGAACCGACGCATCGTCGAGGGCTTGCAGGCCCGCGACGTCGCAGCTTTGGGGGTTTCGGGGTTCGACGGACGGCTCTTGCGAGCTCGCCGCAAGGAGGCGCTGCGCACCGTCGAGAACGGCAAGGTGCGCATCGTGCGCGATGAGTGGACCGGGCGCATCGAGGGCGTCGATACGGCGCTGCTCGAGCACCTACTGGCGGCGCCGGTCACACCGGTGATCGCCCCGCTGGCAGCAGGTCACCAGGGCGAGATGTTGAACGTCGACGGCGATCGCGCCGCCGGTTCCTTCGCCACGGCGTTGCAAGCCTCGACCTTGATCATCCTGACGAACGTCCCGGGTCTCATGCGCGACCCGGAAGATCCAAGCTCGTTGATCGCGCACGTGAATGCGGACCAGCTGGAAATGGCCGAGGGCTTCGCCAAAGGTCGCATGCAGAAGAAGGTGCTGGGCGCTCGAGAGGCGCTCGAGGGTGGCGTTTCCCGCGTGATCATCGCGGACGCCGGTCGGGACCGTCCGATCCGCTCTGCGCTTCGAGGCCACGGCACCGTGTTCGGAACTCCCCTACTCGAGACCAGAGAGCAAACAACGTGACCACGACCATCGATCGAGCCCGGCCGGCGAACGACTCCGGACTGTACGGCTTTCGCGGACTCGAGCTCGTGCGCGGCGAAGGCGCGCATGTTTTCGACTCCAAAGGCAGGCGTTATTTCGACGCCACATCGCAATACGGAGCGGCCTTGCTGGGGCACGCCAATCCCGCAATCTCCGCGGCCATCGGTGCTCAAGCACAGCGCTTGATCTCCTGCTTCGGCAGCTACGCCAACGATCGCCGCAGCGAGCTGTACGAACTCCTCGCGCGCCACATGGCGCCTCTGGATCGCTTCTTTCTGTGCAACTCGGGAACAGAGGCCGTCGAGGGTGCCCTGAAGTTCGCGCGACGGTTCAGCGGACGCCCCGGGGTCGTGGCCCTGTCGGGCGCTTTCCACGGACGGACCTTCGGGGCCCTCAGTGCGACGTTTCGCTCCAAGCATCGCGATGCCTTCCAACCGTTGCTGGAGGGATTCCATCACGTACGCCCCGGGGATCTCGAGGGCTTGGAGCGGCACCTGTCCACCGGACAGATCGGACTCTTCCTGGTGGAGGTCGTTCAGGGCGAGGGGGGCATCCGCCCCATCGACGGAGACTTCCTCACCGATGCGCGCAGCCTTTGCCGCGAGCACGGCGTGCTCTTCGGCGTCGACGAGGTCCAAACGGGCCCCGCACGTACCGGGCGCTGGTTCGCCTACCAACACCACGCTCTTGCACCGGACATCGTCTGCCTGGCCAAAGGGCTTGGGGGCGGTGTACCGATTGGAGCGATCGGTTATTCGTCGCGACACGCGCCCTTCGACGTCGGCCAACACGGGAGCACCTTCGGCGGCAACCCCCTCGCCTGCGCGGCGGCTTGCGCCGTCTTGCACGCCATCGAAGACGATGGGCTCGTGGAGAGCGCCCACGAACATGGGGAACGCTTGTTGGCACTCTTCGAAGAGCGGCTCGGTGACTCCGATCGCGTCCGGTCGATACGCGGGCGCGGTTTGATGATCGGTATCGAGCTGGCTCGCCCCAGCGTTCCGGTGCAACAGCGCTTGCAGGAATGCGGCTACCTCACCCTTGGTGCCGGCCTGCGGATCCTGCGCCTTCTCCCCCCTATCAACACTCCGTGGAGCCAGCTGGAAGAGCTCGCCAACGCCTGCGTCGAGGAGATCCTTCAATGAACGATGCCCAAGCCTTGCAACTACTCGAAGATCTCGTCGCCATCCCGAGCGTCAGCACCCAGGAACGCGACGCCGTCGAGTTCCTATGCAACCGCATGAACGCGCTGGGTTTCGAGACGAACATCGACGCGGTGGGCAACGCGGTGGGAACGATCGGATCCCACGGCCCGCGCATCGTGCTCCTCGGACACATCGACACGATTCCGGGCGAGGTCCCCGTACGACGCCAGGACGGCAAGCTCTACGGCCGCGGTGCCGTGGATGCGAAGGGTTCCTTGTGCGCCTTCGTCGCGAGTGCGGCCCGCGCGGCCCACGCGGGCACGTTGAACGCGCGCGTGGAAGTCGTCGGCTGTGTGGAAGAGGAAGCCACCAGCTCGAAAGGCGCGCGCCATCGGGCCACGCTCGAAGCTCCCGATGCGGCCATCATCGGTGAACCCAGCCACTGGGACGCGGTCACGCTCGGCTACAAGGGCTTCCTGCAAACGCGTTGCTCGTTCACGGAAACGCTGGCCCACACCGCATCCGATCGCACCAGCGCCTCGGCCCAGGCCTGCCATGCCTTCGTCGCTCTCGAACGAGACGTCGGGCGCTACAACGCAACCAAGGACAACCTGTACGACTCGCTCCTGATCCACCTCGACGGCCTCAGCTCCGAAAACGACGGCCGCATCGAGCACGCGCATCTCGACCTCAAGCTGCGGCTGCCCGACGATCTCCCGCCCGCCGACGCGGAGAGCTGGCTGCGAGAGCGCATCCCCACGAGCTGGGTCCGCTGCGGGGGCGGCATCCCCGCCTGGTCCGGCCCCCGCACCGCCCAGCTCCCCCGGCTGCTCGCCCGTTCCATCGCCAAGACCGGCGGTCGAGCACGCTTCCAACGCAAGACCGGCACCGCCGACCTCAACATCGTCGCTCCAGCCTGGGGCTGCCCGGCTCTCGCGTATGGCCCGGGAGATAGCGCCATGGATCACACACCGGACGAGTACATCGCCATCGACGAGTTCGAACGGGGAGTGGCCGTGCTCACGAGTCTCTTGGGACAGGAAGCCTTGGGAAAACGAGCCGTAGAGTGCTCCGCACCTGCCGTCAAGGTCGCCAGGCAAGCATGAGCACCTACGACTCAGGCGATAGATCCCGGAACACGACCTCGTCGGCTACGTCCAGGTCCAGGAGATACGGCCCGGACTCGATCTCCTCGGTGAACATGCGGTCCACGAGAGTGTCGCGGACGCGGCGATCGAAGAGGCGTTGCATGGAGCGGGCGCCCATACCCTCCTTTTGGCCGGCTTCGATCAGGTGGCTCTTGATGTTGTGGGAGAGCTCGATGCGCAGGCTCTTTTCTCTCAGCTGGCCGTTGAGGTTCGTGACCAGGTGATCCAACAGTCGCAGCAATTCGGGCGAGCCGAGATCGTTGAAACGGACGACGTGCTGGATGCGGTTGACGAATTCGGGGCGTAGAACCTGAACCAGCTGGGCGCGGATCTCGGCCTCTAGCCGGTCCTCGGTTTTTGCGTTCTGTTTCACGCAGACCTCCTCGGGGAGGTCTTCGAAGGGCTGGGAGAGTGGTGTGGTCTGTGTCAGGAAGTTGGAGGTCATGACGAACAGGCAGTTGCGGCAGTCGACGTGCCGTCCTTCGCTGTCGGTCAGGCGGCCTTCGTCGAAGACTTGCAGGAGCAGATCCCAGGCCTTGGGGTGAGCCTTGTCGATCTCGTCGAGCAGAACAACGGAGTTCGGCTTGCGACGGATGGCCTCGGTCATCTCGCCGCCCTCGCCGTGGCCGATGTAGCCGGGCGGAGAACCGATGAGGCGGGCCACCTGGTGTTCCTGGCTGAACTCCGACATGTCGAAGCGCACGAGTCGGTCTTTGCCTCCGTAGAGCTGCTCGGCGACGCACTTGGCCAGTTCCGTCTTGCCAACGCCGCTCGCCCCCAGGAAGAGAACCACGCCGGCAGGACGGTTCGGGTCGCCCAGACCACTTTGCGAACGCCGTACGAGGCGAACCATGACGTCGATGGCGGGGTCCTGGCCGAAGACGCGAGCGGCCAGGCGTTCACGCAGGCTGCGGACCTTGTCCTTGCCCTCGTCCATCACGGTACCGACCGGCATGCCGGCCCATTCGCTGAGGACCTGGGCGATTTCGCGGACGCCGACCTCGCGGGCGAGGAAGTTGTGCTCGGTTTGGTAGCGATGGAGAGCCTGACGCGCGTCTTGAATACGCGCCTGCAGCTCGGGGAGCCTGGACTCCTTCGTTTCGGCTGCGAATTCGTCCCTACCGAGCTGGGTCGCCTTGAGCGCGAGGTAGCGCAGCTCTTCCTCCTCCTCGAGAAGCGCTTTCAGGTGAGCGAGCGCTTCGCGGTACCCGGACCAGATGCGCTCGAAGACGCCGTTGTTCTTGCGGGCCTCGACGGCGGCCCGCTCGAGCTCTTTCCTCTTCTGATCGTGGCGCGGTGACTTGCCGAGGTTCTGGATCTCCATCTCCAGTTGATTGATCTTGGCAGCAATCTCGCCCATGACGCGTGGCATGCTCTCGGTTTCGAGCTTCAAGCGACTGGCGGCTTCGTCCATCAGGTCGATCGCCTTGTCGGGCAGTCGACGGTCGTTGATATAGCGAACGGACAGGCGCACTGCGGTTTCGAGGGCGTCGTCCGAGATGCGCACTCCGTGATGGATCTCGTACTTGGGCTTCAGACCGCGCAGCATGGCGAGGCTTGTTTCAGCGTCCGGCTCGTCGACGATGATCGGCTGAAACCGCCGCTCGAAGGCCGGGTCCTTCTCGATGTGCTTCTTGTATTCGGCGAGGGTCGTGGCTGCGATGACGTGCAGCTCTCCGCGGGCGAGAGCCGGCTTGATCAGGTTGGAAGCGTCGGTCGATCCCTCGGCGCTGCCCGCGCCCACCAGCATGTGCAGCTCGTCGATGAAGAGCAGGACTTTGCCTTCGAGATCGCGCAAGGTGTTAATGAGCGACTTCATCCGCTCTTCGAACTGACCGCGGTAGCGTGCTCCGGCCAGGAGCGAGGCCAGGTCCAGGCTGAGGATGCGCTTGTCCTTCAGGGAATCGGGAACGTCGCCAGAGACGATGGCGATGGCCAGGGCCTCGACGATCGCGGTCTTGCCCACGCCCGGCTCACCGAGCAGCAAGGGGTTGTTCTTGCGCTTGCGTCCGAGGGTTTCGAGAGCGCGGCGCAGCTCCGTGCTGCGACCGATCACGGGGTCCAGTTTGTTGTCGTGGGCCAACTGCGTGAGATCGAGCGTGTATTCCTCGAGTCCGTGCTGCCGAGGGTCCTTCCCCTTGGGGTCAGAGGCTTGCGCTTCGGATGGATTCGACAGCTTGGGATTCAACAAGTCGCTCGGCTCTCGAGATCCATCGAAGGACGGCATCAGCGCCCGACGCGCGTTGGCGATCTGCATGAGGCCTTCGTCCTGCAGCAACATACCCCAGAGATCCCGCGCCTCGACCTTGCGCTCGCCGACCGATCTCTCCAGGCGCTCGACCGACGCCTTGAGTCGCTGGCCCATGCGCGGCTTGCGATTGGAGTATTGCTTGGGATGCAACTTCAACTGATTGCGCAGGGCCTTCCTGAAGTTCTCCATCTCGACGCCGTCGAGCCCCAGCCCATCGACGCCCGTCAGAGCGACGGCGACATGTTCGGCATCTAGGGACGAATGCCCCATTGCGATCGCGATTTGAATGGCCTGAAGGAAGGCGCGCTGGCATTCGAAGTCGTAACGGTCGGGCTGCATGGGCGAGGAGCAGTTTCGGAGCGCGTGGGTCGAACCCCGGGGCTTTCGGGAAATCCCTTCCCGGTCATCGACCTTCGGAGCTCGCCCCTTGAGCCGCGCCTCGTGCCCTCAGGTAAGGGCGCCTTCGAGCGCGCCGATGAGACGCTGCACCTCGTCCTCCGTGTTGTAGTGCAAAAGGCTCGCGCGGACCGCCCCGTCGCACTCCATGAGCCCGAGGGTGTCGATGACCCGATATGCGTAGAAATGGCCAAAGCGAACCGCCACGCGGTGCTTCTCGAGCCTCTCCACCACTTCGCTCGAGCGCATGCCCTCCACCGTGAACGAAACCGTGGGCACGCGCTCGGCCGGATCCGCGCAAGGGCGACCGAGCACACGGCAACGCGGATGGTCGCCAAGAAACGCGAGCAGCGGACCCACCAGCTTGGCTTCGCGGGTCGCGATCAAGTCGAACGCCGAGGAAAGCCCCGGCGCTACAGCGTGACGTTGCGCGAGGCCTTCCAGGTACGCAGTGATGCCGGGTAGGCATGCGGCAAGTTCGTAGCTGACGTTCCCCGGCTCGAGTTTTACGGGCACCTGCTCTTCGGAGACAAAAAAGTGGTTCTGGCCACGCGCCTCTTCGAGCAATTCGCGCCGCCCGAACAGCACGGCCAGGTGCGGTCCGTAGACCTTGTAGAGGCTCGCGAAATAGAAATCCACGCCCAGCTCGACGACATCGACGCGCCGATGCGGAGCAAAGGCCACACCGTCGACACAACTCAGTGCGCCGGCTTCACGAATGCGCGCCGAGATGGCGCGCACGTCCTGGATGGTTCCAACAATATTCGAGCAATGCGTGAAGGCCACCAGGCGCGTACGTTCGTTCAACAGCGGCTCGAGGTCATCGAGAAAGAGCTCGCCGGATTCCGGCCGCAGACCCCACTCGCGACAGTGAATCCCGGTAGCCTCGAGTTCACGCCAGGGGCCTATGTTCGTTTCGTGATCAAGATTGGTGACGACGACCTCATCCCCCTCTTTCCAGAGCGGGCGCAACGCTCGCGCCAGAATGCCAACCAGTATCGTGGAAGACGGGCCGAAGACGATTTCGCCACGGCTGGCATTCAAGAGCTGCGCCGCAGCTTCGCGCCCCGCCTCGACCGCCTCGCGCGCGCGTACCGAGAGCTCATAGCTGGCGCCCAGCTGCACGGGAAGCCTGGCCATGTGATCCGCCATGCGCTCGATGACCCCGCGCGCCGGGACACTACCGCCCGCATTGTCGAAGAGCGCCCAGGGTGTTTCGAGGGCGGGGAAGTGGCCACGAACGAAGTCGATGTCGAAAGCGAACGGAGGATCGGTGGCCATGCGGCCGCAGGCTAGCGTTCCGCCCGCGGGATCGACAGGTCGATCCGGACGAACTCGACGCGAACCGCCCTCATTCTAGCCTCGACCCTGAAGACTACCAAAGGCGCCGATCAAGCCTGGATCGTGCGCTGGGAGCGCCGACGGTGGGGGCTCAGGGATCGGCATCGGTACGCTGAACGGTGGTGTCGGGGTTCCTTGGCCTCTGCTCCGAGACGAGAGGTGACAGCCAGCCCAAAAGTTGAGACCGTTGACCCATGGGCGAAGGGCGATTCCTCACGACGCGCTGGAGCATGGTCCTGCGTGCTGGCAGCACGGAGTCCTCGGGCGTCGAACGACAGGATGCTCGCGAGGCCCTCGAACGCCTTGCCGAGAGCTACTGGATCCCGCTCTTCGCCTACGTTCGCAGACGCGGGTATGCCGAGGAAGATGCGTGCGATCTCACCCAGGGATTCTTTGCGCGCCTGCTCGAGCGCAAGGATGTCGGCAGCGCCTCTCCCGAGCACGGGCGCTTTCGGTCCTTCCTGCTGACGGCGTTGAAGAACTACCTGATCAACTCCGAAGAGCGAGAACGAGCGTTGAAGCGGGGCGGAGGGAAGGCGCCGGTTTCGATCGATGCCCGAAAGGCGGAGGGATTTCTGGGGCCCGAACCCATCGACAACGACACGCCCGAGCGAATCTTCGAACGAGCCTGGGCGCGGTCGGTGCTGGAGCGGGCGCTGGCGCGCCTGCGCCGGGACTATACCGAGCGCGGCAAGGAGACGCTTTTCGAAGCCCTCAGCGGCGAGCTCGTGGGTGGCGAAGCGACGCCCTACGCCCAGCTGGCAGAGGAGCTCGGTTTTACGGAAGGAGCCATCAAGGTGGCCGTCCATAGACTGCGAGCGCGGTATCGCAAGCATCTGCGCCTGGAGGTGGCCGACACCGTCGCGGACCCCGGGGATGTGGAGGACGAGCTGCGGGGGCTTTTCGAGGCCCTGGCGAGCTGATGAGCTCGGGAGAAGCGGTTTTTTCTCCGCTTTTGGGTGTAACCCCCGGTGGATTTTCCTGCATCCGCCCCTGGAAAGAGAGACTGAAGACATGAGCGAACAGAATTGCAAACGTTGCGGAGCACAATTGGCACTGGGCGGCACGCTCCAGGGAATGTGCACGACCTGCTTGATGGAACTGGGGCTCGAAGAGGACTCCCACGTGGTCATCACCGGGGCCTACGAGGCCCCCGCGCCGCCGCCGACGCCGGCGGAGCTCCAGCCGCTCTTCCCGAACCACGTGATCGAGGCGGTCCTGGGCCAGGGTGGCATGGGGGTCGTCTACCGGGCGCAGCAGAAGGGCCTCGAACGCTCCGTGGCCCTCAAGGTACTGCCGGCGAAGGCCGGACGGGACCCCGCATTCGCCGAGCGTTTCGCCCGTGAGGCCAGGGCCCTGGCAAGCTTGAACCACCCGAACATCACCGCGGTGTACGACTTCGGGAAAGCCGGCGAGCACTACTTCCTGTCGATGGAGTTCGTCGACGGCGTGAACCTGCGCCAGCTGCTCACGGCCCAGAAGGTCGCTCCGAAGCAAGCGCTTCAGATCGTCGAACAGATCTGCGACGCGCTGCAATACGCCCATGACGAGGGCGTCGTTCACCGCGATATCAAGCCCGAGAACATCCTCCTGGATCGCAAGGGCAACCTGAAGATCACGGACTTCGGCCTGGCCAAGATGCTTGGGCGCGAGCACGAGAACCCGACGGCCTTGACCATGACGCATCAGGTCATGGGTACACCCCACTACATGGCGCCCGAGCAGATCGAGAAACCCGCCGAGGTCGACCACCGGGCCGACATCTACTCGCTGGGAGTCGTGTTCTACGAGCTCCTGACCGGCGAGTTGCCGCTGGGGCGCTTCGCACCGCCTTCAGGCAAGGTGAAGATCGATGTGAAGCTGGACGAGGTCGTTTTGCGCGCGCTAGAGAAGGAACCGGCGCTGCGTTACCAAACGGCCAGCGCCGTCAAGAACGACGTCAGTAACTTCGGCGATCGGACCCAATGGTCGGCAGGACGGGCCGCGGCGGGCAGGGCCGCGGCCCATCCCTCCCCCGCCTTTGCCGCTGGCGGCGCCAGCGGTGCGGCGGGTGGAGCAGAGAATGGCTCCGCGCGGGGCAAATCGAAGATGAGTACCTTCACGAAGGTCGTCCTCTTTTTCCTTCTTCTTCCGCTCGTGATGATCTGCGGCTGCATGGTGCTCTTGCCCATTGGGTACCGGCGTGTTCCGGTCGCCGAATCGGTGGCGATCGCAGAGCTAGAAACTCGCAACATACCTCCGGCACCCATGGCCCAAAGCGGCCTGGAACGCCTGGAAGGTCTCGATTTTTTTGAGAAGAAGGCCAACGGGAAGCTGCAGTTGAGCCTCGCCTTTCGCGAGGTATTCAAGGTGCGAGAAGAGGTGGCCACGGATCTGGCTGATCTGATGGACACGCTTCATCGGGAGTATCGACACAAACGCGAAGAGCTGACCTCCCACGACGTCACCGGTCCGCTCGAGGGCCGGGTCACCATCGAGGGCTTCCCGGAGTACGACGAGTTTCTCGTGAACGGGTTCCTCCGAAACTCACGCGCCCTGCTCAGCCCCGAGGCGTTCGAGGCGATGATCGCACGCGATCCGATTCACACCGAGATCGTCGAGGATGGAAGGCAGGACATCGTCCATTCACTGCGCTACGCCGCTGGGGTGTACTACTGGCAGACGTTCGTCGATGGCGTGATCCATGAACAGGGGGAGAGCCACGAGCTGCCGGAACATCTCAATCAGCTCTGGCAGGCCATGTTCCTGCCGTTGGGGCCTTCGATCTGTGGGGCGCTAGATAGCCTGATAACGCAAGTAGAGGCGCTCGAGTCGGACGAGCGCACCATCGAGTTGTCTTCGATCCGCTCCGACCCCCCAGGGGGCCGAAGAATCCGAAGGGCTGACGAGGATGTAACCATGCTGGTTATCGACGCCTATTTCCTGGCCCCAACGATCGAGGAAGCCGCCCAACTTTTGGAGCTCTTCAAGCAAGCCTGCGAGGCCCAATCGGGGGTAACGGTCCAGATCGACCGAACGGATTCCATCACGAATGTCGCCACCCGAGGAACGGGGCCCAACAACGGACTGTCCGTCAACAAGATGGAAATCCGCTTCCCGACGGACAACCCGCCGGTTGCACTGCCGACCAAGGGGAAAGAGCTGACCGGCTACCTGCGCAGTCTCGCGCACGCCTCAGAGGGAATTGGCGAAGTCGACATCAAGATGTCGTCGGGCGACTTCCACAACGGCTCGGCGAAACTCAGAGAGAAGAAGTACAGCGTCCTGACCAGCCTCCCGAATCCCGATGCACCGCGGACCCTTCGACAGGTCGCCGCCTGGTGCAAGAAGATCGAGGATGGCGATGAACTCTCCGTCGTGAACCGCCTGGTCCTCCTCAACAAAGGCCAGGGCTGGACAGCCAGCGTGTACGTAATGACTCGCGAGTCGCGCTGAACTTCTGCTAGACTGACGGGCTAGCCCCTCGAAGGAGAACCCCGCAGATGGCAAGCGAACAAGACGTCTACACCGAGCTCAAGCAGGTCTTCGACCCCGAAATCCCGGTCAACATCGTCGACCTCGGCCTCATCTATTCAGTCCAGGTGGACGGTAGTACGGCCAACATCACCATGACCCTGACATCACAGCAGTGCCCCGAAGCCAAGACGATTCCCGAGGTCGTCAAGCGCCGGGTGACGGGGATCGACGACGTCGCCAATTGCGAAGTCGAGATCGTTTGGGAGCCGCAGTGGTCCCCGCAGATGATCAGCACGGAGGGCCGCAAGATCCTGGGGATCGAAGACGAGCCCGCACCGAAGGCGGAGTAGCGTCTGCCTACAACCTCACCTACAAGAGGTTGAGAATTCCAAAGGCCGCCTCATCGAAGAGCGTCGTCGTCTGGGCATGATATTGGATGTCCACGGACAGCCGGGTGTTCCACGGAAGCGGGTCGAGATCTGCCATCCGTCCAAGGGCCACCGCCGCGAAGGCACGCGCCAGCGCAGACGCGCGATCATTTTCGAGCATGGCTACCAGAGGATCGACCGCCTTCGCATCTCCGATGCGACCGAGTGCCTGTGCCAAGGACGCCTGGGACGACAGTGAACGCGCTTCGCCGAGACGCTCGATCAAGTCGGGGACTGCGCTCCGATCGCCGAGGATGCCCAGGGCGATGGCCACGTTGCTAAGGAGGTCCGGGCGATAC
This sequence comes from Planctomycetota bacterium, assembly GCA_965662355.1. Classification (GTDB taxonomy): domain Bacteria; phylum Planctomycetota; class UBA1135; order UBA1135. Next base: position 38,143 of record CBFIHP010000014.1, read on the forward strand.
GTCGAGTCCTCGAGGATCTTCTGCAACCTGGGAAGAGCCTCCTTGCTGCCCAGCATGCCGAGCCCCACCGCGAGATAGCCGCGCGCTTGATCCTCGCCGATGCGCTCGAACTTCTCGAGCAGAGCACCCTCCAGGCGGGACTCGCGAAGGAGTCCGGCCGAGATCGCCAGCAGGCCGACATCCAATGGTGAAGACACGCGCGCCAGGCTGTCCAGGATCGCATCCGCGACGGATGCGTTGGGAACTTGACCGCGCTCGGAACGGCCGCGCTCGAGCAAGGCCAGGGACAGAATCGCCCAGCGGGCCTTGGTCGATCCGGGGCTGGCCGCCCGACGCAAGAGAGCGCTGCGGAGCTCCTGCTGGACCTCCATCTGATCGGCAGCCTGGGTCGCGCTCGCCGCAATGCGACCGAGCGACAGGGTCGCAAAATTGCGCGCACCGATGTCATTGACCTTCTTCTCCGCACCGAGGAGCACGCTCCTGGCCCGGGCATGCACCGGCGCCGCACTGGCATCCACCAAGAGCCCCAGGGCCTGTGTGCACCCCTGCAACACCTCGCGTGGCGTGCGCTTCGCCTCGATGAGTCCCACCATCGCCGACATGGCGATCGTCCGCTGGTGAATGGAAGCGGACAACCCCGGATCGCGCAGGAGGTAGACCAGGGATGTGGGGACGTGCCCACGCACGATACGGTTGAGCTTGCGGTCGCCCAAGCGGCTCATCATCCAGCGAATCTGCTCGCCCCGCGTCAGAATCACCGGATGGTCCTTCTTCGTCGCGCCGGCCGTAGGCAGTGGCCTGTCGTCGAGCGGGATGCGCCCCAGCGCAATCACGATCGCTGTCGCGATGTCCGGCGTGGACTCATCGAGCTCGTCGAACGCTCGCAGTAGTCGCTGAACGAGAAAGCGTCGCAGGTCCTCCGATGGGGTGGCTCCGCTGAGTAGCGCCATCGAGTACGCCGCAAACGCTCGCGAGCGAAGGGGCACGCGAGCTCTACGTCCAACCAACCGGCGGCCGGACTTCGTGTCGAGCAGGACTTCCGCGAGATCGAACGCGGCTGAGTGATGACCGAGAATACCGAGCGCCACCAGCGCGGTTTCGGAGATCTCCTGACTCTTGTGCTGCATCAAGGGCAAGAGCCGTTCGCGAACCGCTTGCGAACCGACGCCACCTTCCCCCTCTGCCAAGCGCGCCACCGCGATCATCGCAGCCGATGTAAGATCGTTCGACTCGTACGTCTCCAGAACGCGTAGAAGGGCGGGAAGAACCACTTCGCGAATCTGGGGTATCGTCGGACGTCGCGCAGAGACCTCATCGCCGCGCCGAGGCCCCGTGATGGGTCCGTCCTCGAAAAGCGTGCGCTTCAGATCGAGAAGCGGTTCCTTGTTGAACTCCCACCACCAACTCCACTGCGTGTAATCGGTGGTCGAAGCGCGACGCGTGGAGGGTCTTACCGGGCCAGGCGCAATCGAAGGCCGGGCCTTCGCCCGAAGGGTCCGAGACTGGCCGGGGATTGGACCCAAGGGGGCGGCCCCTCGACCTGCGGGCGCGCGACCTGCGGGCGCGCGATACACCCCACCGTGCGGCCCACCGTACGACATAGCCACAGCCGCTGTCGCCAACGCGTAGATAACAAGGCCTCGCAGGGCGAGCTTTGCAGTCCTGTTGTTCATATTTACAGTCCTGTTGTTCATACCGGGTCCCAATGGGTGCCGAGCCCTGCCCCCAGGAAACAGGCAAGAATCATGCCGGCGACCAAACCCGGGACGCCCGCCGAAATCAAAGCCTTACGTCGAAAGCATGTAGGCAACGCGAGCATTGCCGCACGTCTCGTGAGTTCACAATCGCGCTTGCTGCACGGCTCGATGTACGGCGTCTGACACCATTCAACGGCGCGACGGCGCGAGCAACCGCCTACGGCTGAATCGGCATGCCGGTATCCGGCGGCGGAGCATCGGGGTTCGTCTTCAACTCCTGTTTCCAGGACAAAAGACGCGCCTGGGATTGGGCTTTCTCGGCCTCCTCGATGTTCTCGAGGCGCACGTAGGCCATCGACAGGCTGGTGAAGGCCAGCGGATCGTCCGGAGACATCTCGGTGACGCGCTTCAGGGTTTTCAAGGCATCCTCGAGCTTGCCGCTGTGCATCTGCGCCATGCCCTTGGCTTGCAAGACATCGCCCCACATCGGGTCGATGGCGAGGGCCTTGTCGTACTCGCCGATCGACAAGGTGTACTTGCCCTCGCCGTACAGCGAGAGCCCCTTCTTGTAGTGCTCGAGAGCAGCAGCGTCAGCCATAACTAGATCACGGGCTCGATGCCGAGCTCGGCGAAGCCCTTGGCTTCGAAGTTCTTGCGGAAGAGATCGCGCAGCTTGGCCGCCTGATCATCGTATGCGGCCTTGTCTTGCCAGGTGTTACGCGGGTTCAGCATGTCGGAAGGAACGCCGGGAGCACTCTTCGGCATGCGCAGGTTGAACATCGGGTGGACTTCCGTCTCGACGTCATCCAGCTTGCCCTCGAGCGCCGCGTTCAAAAGCGCACGCGTGTGCCCGATCGAGATACGTTTGCCAACACCGTAAGGACCACCGGACCAGCCGGTATTCAAGAGCACGCAACGCGCGTTCTGCTGCTCCATCTTCTCGGCCAGAAGACGCGCGTAGACCGGCGGCTTCTGAGCCATGAAGGGCGCGCCGAAACAGGCACTGAAGGCCGCTTGGGGCTCGGTGACTCCCACTTCCGTCCCGGCGAGCTTCGCCGTGAAACCGGAGACGAAGTGGTACATGACTTCCTTGCCCCCGAGGATCGAGATCGGCGGCAATACGCCGAAGGCATCGGCGGTCAAGAGCACGATCGTTTCGGGGTGACCGCCGCGCGCGCCTTCCATGACGTTCGGGTTGCAGTCGAGGGGATACGAGAAGCGCGTGTTCTCAGTGATCGAGTTGTCGTTGAGATCGAGTTCCTGAGGATCGAGCTCTTCCATACGCTTGCCGGGCAAGGTCGGTACGTTCTCGATGAGCGTGCCCTTCATCGACAACGCGGCGGCGATGACCGGCTCGGCGTCCTTGTTCAGGTCGATCAACTTGGCGTAGCAACCGTCCTCGAAATTGGAGACGCCGCCCTTGGTCCAGGCGTGCTCGTCATCTCCGATCAGCTTGCGATCGGGATCGGCCGACAACGTGGTCTTGCCCGTGCCTGAAAGACCGAAGAGAATCGCGCAATCATTCTTCGGTCCCACGTTCGCCGAACAATGCATCGACATCTCGGACATCTCGGGCAGGAGATAGTTCATGACCGTGAACATGGTCTTCTTCACGACGCCGCAGTAATCCGCGCGTCCGACAACCAGTCCGATCTTGTTCTTGAAGTCCATGATGACCGCGCGTTCGGACAAGGTCCCGTCGCGGTCGGGTTGGCAGCGGAAGCTGGGCACGTTCAGCATCGTCCAGCGGCGCGATTCGCCATCGGCGATCCCGGACACGTCCTTCGGGAACATGTTGTGCGCGAACATCGCGTGCGTTGCATACTCACCAACGAAACGGTACGGCACGGCATAGGAAGCGTCCCAACCACAGAAGACGTCCTTCACGTACAGCGTTCCACCCTTCTGGTTCAGGTGATCGACGACACGCCTCAAGAGCCCCTCGTACTTGGCGGGATCGAACCGCTGGTAATCCTTCTTCCACCAGACCTTGTCATCGATCTCGGGCCACGCAACTCCGAACGTGTCCTGGACCGGACGGCCCGTGCAGGTGGGATCGGTGTAATAGACGAGCGGCCCGTTCACACCGAGCTTGGTCGGGTAGGCCTTTTGATCGTCGTCGGGGCCGTCCTTGCGAATCCGCCCGCGATCGTTGGCGATCGCTTCGTGAAAGAGCTCTTCCTTCGAGAGGTTGTACTTGTATTGGACGTTCTTGAGCCCGAACAGCTCCTCGAGGGCGGCGGCGTATTCCATGAAAACGGGGGTCCGTGGAACTCGGTGGTCTGTGGTGACGAAGACGGCGAAAAGCGGAGGAGGAGCCCTTCGGAGGCCCCCCGCGGTCTCGAATGGAGTTTCGAGCCCGTGAAGCAAGCCGGAGAGGTTAGCCGCCCAATACCGTGCGGACAAGGCCACCAGGACCGATTCGGGCTGCAATAACGGGCTTTTTCCTTGATCCCGTAGCCGGGGACTCTCAGCACTCCTATCAATATCACGCAAACGGGGCGTGAAACCTCGCCAGTTATGGAAAAGTCTTCTCGTAGGGGCATCGAGTTTTCTCGCAAGCTGGCCGATGAGAAACCTACTGAGATGAAGATGAAGAACATAGAAACCAGCTTTTGCCCTCGGTGCGAGTATCCGCTCGTGCCGGTCCATTCCGTCGCAGGACGGAGGACCCTCGGGAGGAATCGAAGAATCATCGCCCAGACTTGCCCGGAGCCCTACTGCGACCACATCGAGTTCTCCGAAGGCAGCGAATTCCAAGTAGGAGACAGCACGAACGAAGGACGCCAAGTCAGCTAGATCAACCGGCGTCCCCCACGCCATTTCGAAAGAAACCACGACGCTTTGTTCGGTGCCGTCCAGGCGGCCCGCGGCCACGCCGCCCCGAGCAGAGCGTCGTGGTTTTTTTTGCTCCTAGCGCTGGCCGCGATACCAGGCCAGCGTTTCGGCCAAGCCCGTGCGCAAGTCGACCTCGGGCGAGAACCCGAGCACCTCACGGATCTTGTCGATAGAGGCCCGGCTGTGCTTCACGTCGCCCGAACGCTGGGGAAGCCGTTCGGCGTCACCCTCGACGCCGCAGATCTCGGCCATGTTCCGGAACAGCTCGTTGACGCTGACGCTATCGGATGTGCCGACGTTGAAGACTTCGCCTGGATCGCAGTCGGTATCCATCGCGGCCAGGTTGGCCCGAGCCACGTCGGTCGCGAACACGAAGTCTCGTGTCTGCTCGCCATCGCCGTAGATTCGAGGCAGTTTCCCCTCCAGGAGCATCCGCGCGAAGAGGGCAATAACCCCCGAATAGGGGCTGTTGTCGGCCTGTCTGGGCCCGAACACGTTGAAATAACGCAGCGACACTGTGCGCATTCCATAGACGCTGCCCCACACCGACATCAGCGATTCACCGGCCACCTTGCCGGCCGCGTAGGGTGAAAGAGGTTTGGGTGTTTGGGTCTCGACCTTGGGCAGGGTGTGGTCATCCCCATAGGCTGCCGAGGACGCAGCGAAGACGGCTCGTTCGACCCCCGACGCACGCGCTGCCTCGAGCACGCGCAAGGTCCCGGTCACGTTGATCGCGAAGCTCGTCTCGGGATCCTCGACCGAGGCGGGCACCGACACCTGGGCCGCCTCGTGGAAGACACCGAAGACCCCGTCGCAGGCCTTTGCGCAGGCGTCCGCATCGCGAATGTCCCCGCGCAGGAACTCGACCGGAGCACCGGAGCCGTAGGCCCCGACCTGCATGTGGTCGAGATTCTCGGTGGATTCGGCGATATCGAGCACGCGAACAGAGTCGCCGCGCCCGACCAGGGCGGTCGTGATGTGGGAGCCGATGAACCCGGCTCCACCGGTAACGAGGTAGAGGGCCACAGTGGAATGCTATCGACAGCAAGGGCCCTTCCGACGTGACTCGAGGGCAAAAAGAAAGAGCGCCAGGATTGCTCCTGGCACTCTTTGGAGGAAGGACTACTGCTTCCTGGAGTCTCCCCGTCCCCTGCGACGGAAAGATTGCTTAGAAGAGAACTGCGCTCATTATTAGGAAGGAGGGTTGCCCTCTCGGGCCGTCTCTGCACCCTGAAGCGATAGACAGCCTGCAACCGAACTGCGAGAGTTCCATTTCGTGGCAGTTTCTTCAGAGCGCTCGGACGAATCCGCCTCTTCGGCGGGTGTCGTCGATACACCGCCGGATCTCGCACTCCACGCAGCGGAAGCCCTGCTATCGCGGTTCTCGGCGTCAAGAAAGGGGATAATCGAGCCTCTGCGCGTTCTCGATCCGACTGCGGGGGAGGGGCAGCTCTTGCTTGCCGCGGGATTCGTTCTTGCCCGAAAAGGCATCAATTTCGAGCTATTTGGGCTCGAAATCGACCCAAAAAGGGCGGAACGGGCCAAAACACGTCTCGTGGATTCCTTCGGCACGGAATTCGGTCGTATCCAGCGTGGCGACGCTCTGGAAGTCGAATGGCCGCACGCCACAGCGATCCTCGCCAACCCGCCCTGGGTCAGTTTCTCGGGTCGTGAAGCGGCTCCGAAGGACGCCGACCATCTGCAGCGCCACGCGGACACAGCCCGCTCGCTAGGCCACTGGCCCTCCCTGCACGGAGCTTTCCTGGCCCGGATCGCAGCCCACGTACGATCCGAGCGGACCCCCGCCTGTGTCTTGCTTCCGGCTTCCGTCGCTGAGCAAGAGGGCTACGGCCCCCTGCGCGCCGAGACCACGCGCCTCGCGCAGCTGGCGCGAGCCCCCGAACGCCTGGACGAATCCGCCTTCCCCGAGGTCTCGGTTCCGAGCTTCTTGTTGAGCCTCGAGCCGCGACGCCGGGACGGTGCCGGCTCGCAGGAGCCCTGGTCTTCCCTGACCCCGGACGAGGCCTGGTTGCGCGCCCAGCTCGAGGGCTTTCCTCGGTTAGCTCAGGAATGCTTCGCGGATCCAGGTGTCCACACGGGCAACTCCGCAGCGCTACTGATTCGTGAGCAAAACGGCAACCCGGAGCTTCCGGGGATCCGGGAAGGGCGGGATCTGCAGCCCTACCGATTGGATCCTGCGCGACGGATCCTCGACGTACACGTGCGACCGAACGAGCATCAGCGCTTCCGCTACAGCCCGCTCGAGCGCTATACCGCGGCGCCGATCCTCCTGCGACAAACCGCCCGTAGACCCTGCGCGGCACTGCACACCGCCCCCACGTACTTTCGCAACAGCCTGCTCGTTTGCACACCGCCGGCGCAGCTCGCGCCCGAGTTCTGCGTGGCCGTGCTGAACTCCACCGTCGCTGCCGCGTGGCATCTGTTGTCCTTCCGCGAAGCGCGCCAGCGGAGCTTTCCCCAGGTGAAGCTCTACCACCTGCGCTCGCTGCCGTTTCCCTTCATCGACCATGCGCTCGCGCCGGAGATCCACGCTGCGCTGGTCGAGCGAGTGCGCTCCATCACCGAAGAGAACCTCGAGCGCCTGACCGAAGAGATCGACGAACTCGTGTTCGAGGCTTTCGGCTTCGAGGCCGCGCTGCAAAGCAAGCTGCGCGCGGCCTCGGAATGTCAACGCTAGCGATAGCGTGCCTCAGCGACCGAACACGCCCGTCTTCGACCGCTTCCGCAACTCGACCTCGTCGACCCAGAGAACCTCCGCCGTGTCGATGTTCACGCAACGCAGCACGAACTGATAGTACTTGTCGCGCGTCGTGCGGCCCGCGCTCTCGAGCGAGGCGCTCTTTTTCTTGTCGATCGAACGCAGCGAACCGTACAGGAGCACGTCCGCTCCCAGCTGCTTGCCGCGCTGGCGCATCATGTCCTCGCGCACGGCCCCGGACTGCTGGAAGCGCACTTGATCGGCGATTTGACCCTGGCCCACGTTGCCGGCAACGAAGCGAAAACGCCCGCTCTTGAAGAGCTGGGCTTGCATCTTGTCGGTGATGCCCGAGGTGTCGATGTGCTCGGCCGTGCGGTTCTCGACGTCACCGATGAAGAAAATGACGCGCTTGTCGCCATCCTTGCCGGGGTTCTCCATGTACGTGAGACTGGGCGAGCCCTCCAGCGAGCTCACCATGTCGCCCGCCAGGGCCTGCAGATCGGTCGATCCGAAGTCGATCGTGACCAGCTCTTCCGGCGAGGGATCCTTGTAGCTAGCCGAGCTGCAGGCCGCGAGCCCGGAGAGTAGGGCACCCGATACGAGAAGAGAGGCACTGAGTCGTTTCATGGATTTGTTTCCGCTGTAGGTTCCAGCCCGAAGGGCTCCGTCGTTTGCGATTCGACTTCCTGCCCACCGACGGTGTGGGCGTAGATCTCGGTGCCGAGGGTCCGAACGATGACGAACATGGTTTCTTCGGGCTCGAGCTGAAAGCTCCCGAGGGTGACGGCCTTGCCGCCGATCGCCTCGAGGGTGAAAGTACGTGTTCCCGGCGGCACGAACAGCCGGCACGCTTGCCAGGAATCGGGCAACGTCATCCAGGCCCGTAGGTCGGCCCGCTCGGTGAGGAACGTGAAGAAGGTGCCGCCGATGAAGCCCAAGGCTCCGTGCTCGTCCTCGAGGTAATCGGTGAAGGCCAGCTTCGCGGCTCCACGCGCGGCGGACTTGAGGGCGAGCCAGGCCAGGCGATCCTGAAGGTTCTTGACGGCGACTTCGGTGACGTTTTCGACGCACTCCGTGCGTAGGCCGATGCCGCTCTCCGCGTCGACAAGGCGCAGCTCCTTCACGAGCTGTGGGCGCGTCTCGTAGTTCGGCACCGCCATTCGGAAGACACCGTCGCGCGTCGGCAGGTTGATCGAGGATTCGATCTTGTATGGACCGAGGCCGACGCCGGCCAGGACGATGACACTGGCCGCGCCGACGGGGCGCTCGATGTCCTCGCCGTACGTCTCCACCCAGCGATCCAGGTCTTCGTTGCGCGAGAGCTTCTTCGCCAGGCGCACGAGGGCGCGGCCGACGAGGTCGCTACCGACCCCCTTCGCCTGCATGCGCTGGTAGTCGATGTAGGCCTGGTCGGGCTCGCCCAGAAGCTCGTACGTCAGAGCCGAGAGAAGGTGCCCGAAGCCCCCGGCGGCATACCTGGTCTCGTACAGCTGCTCCTCGGCCTCCAGAAGCGCGTTCGCGCGTCGCGCCTCGACGTACACGTCGTCGAGGAGCCCCTGGGCGAGGTACGTCAGGGCCAGGGCCGTGTGGATGTACACGCGCTCGAAGCCCTCGCCCACGTAGGTGACCGCTGCGTCGCTGAAGATCCACGACAGGAGCGTGTCCCCCATGGCCTCGGGATCGGCCAGGCCGCGCTCCTCGATCTCGAAAGACGCCTCGGCGGCCCGTGTAAAGCTCGTGCGCGCCTCTTCCCAACCCCCCGCCGCCAGCGCAACCGAGCCCGCCTCGGCACCCGCCAGGAATTCCGAATCCATGGCCTCGGCCCCGGGCAGGGCCGCCCTGGCCTTGTCGAAGCGCCCGGCCTCGAAGTGCCCCAGAGCCGGCGCCAGCTTCTGTGGATAACTCGCGCAAGCGCCGCCTAGAGCGGTCGTGACGAGGAGAAAGGAAAGAACTCGCATGGAGACGAAGGAGATGAATCCTAAGCGATCGAGCCGAAGCACCATGGAATGTAAACTGGCCCCATGACACCTCGTGGTACACGCATCGTTGCTCGCACCCCCAAGAAGAAGGGCTCCCAGGGTAAGGACACGCCCATGATGGAGCAGTTCTGGCGCGCCAAGAAGGAGGCGCCGGAGGCTTTGTTGTTTTTCCGCATGGGGGATTTCTACGAGCTCTTCCACGACGACGCCGTCACGATCGCTCGCGAGCTCGGTTTGACCTTGACGTCGCGCTCCAAGGGGAGCGCCTCACCGATTCCCATGGCGGGATTGCCGGTTAAATCGCTGGATACGTACTTGATGCGACTCGTCAAGAAGGGTTTCAAGGTCGCAATCTGCGAACAGCTGACGGATCCGCGGGAGGCAAAGGGCATCGTCGAGCGCGGCATCGTGCGCATCGTGACCCCGGGGACGCTGACCGAGGAGAACGCGCTGGACGCGCGCTCGAACAATTACCTGGCCGCTCTGTCGGTGGGACGTATGGAGGCGGGCCTGGCCTGGATCGATCTCTCGACCGGAAGGCTCCTGGCTACCGAGCTCGCACCAGAACGCGTGCTCGACGAGCTGAGCCGCATCCAACCGGCCGAACTTCTCTTGTCGCCCGAGCTGCTGGAGCAACGCCCCCCATGGACGGCTGAAATCACGCAACGTCTGGCGATCTCCGTCACCGAGCGCGAGCCGTGGCGTTTCGATGGGGAAACGGCAAAGCGCTCGCTGACGAAACACTTCGGTGTGTTGAAGCTCGACGGCTTCGGCATCGAGGATGACTCCCCGATCACTCCGGCGGCGGGAGCGCTCCTGGAATACGTGGCCGAGACGCAACAAGCGACGTGCGCCCACATCCTGAAGATCGAAAAGGTCACGGTCGAGGACCACCTGGTTCTCGACCGGGCGACGCGCACCTGTCTCGAGCTGGTGGAAACGCAACGCGAAGCGCGCCGGGAAGGCACGTTGCTCGAGGTCCTGGACGACACCCGCACGCCGATGGGATCGCGTCTGTTGCGCGAGTGGGTACTGAACCCGCTTTGCGACGTCACGCGCATTCGCCATCGCCAACAAGGTGTGGCCGAACTGGTCGAGTCGATCAGCCTGCGCGAGGACATCCGCGATCTCCTGCACGACGTGCTCGACATGGAACGCATCGTCGGCAAGATCTCGACCGGACGCTGCAACGGACGCGATCTCGTATCGCTGGCCAGCTCCATGCGCCGGCTTCCTCCCCTGCGCGAAAAGCTGGACACGTCGATCTCGGCCATCCTGGGCCAGCTTCGCGACGATCTCGATCCGCTGGACGACATGACGACCAGTATCGACAACACGCTGGTCAACGAACCGCCGATGACCATCAAGGAAGGCGCTCTCATCAAGCCTGGCGTCTGTCCCGAGCTGGACGAACTGCGTCAGATCGCTGGCGACGGCAAGTCGTGGATGGCGCGCTTTCAAGCCGAGGAAGCCCAGCGCAGTGGTATCCCGGGCCTGAAGATCGGCTTCAACTCCGTGTTCGGCTATTTCATCGAGGTTCCGCGCGGCCAGGTCGAACGCGTTCCCGAGCACTATGTCCGCAAGCAAACGATCAAGACGGCCGAGCGCTACATCACACCCGAGCTAAAGGAGTTCGAAACCAAGGTCTTGAAGTCCGAAGAGCTCTCCCAGGAGCGCGAATACGCGATCTTCAATGAGCTAAGGGAAGAGGTCGCCGCCGAGGTGCGCCGTATCCTCGACTCTGCCCGCGCCGTCGCAGAGATCGACACCCTGGCCTCCTTGGCCGAGGTCGCAGCGCAGAACCGCTACGTCGCCCCCCAAGTGGACGACTCGAATCTCCTGGAGATCGTCGAGGGGCGCCACCCCGTGCTGGAGGGTTCCAGCTCGTGCGACAACTTCGTGCCCAACGATGCCAAGCTCGACCGCGACACCCACCGCTTGACGATCCTCACGGGCCCGAACATGGCCGGCAAGTCGACCTACATCCGTCAGGTCGCCTTGATCACGCTGCTGGCGCAAATCGGCTCTTTCGTCCCCGCCGACTCGGCCCAGATCGGCGTCGTCGATCGCATCTTCACACGCGTCGGCGCCGGAGACGACATCAGCCGCGGCGAATCGACCTTCATGGTCGAGATGGTCGAGATTGCGAACATCCTGAACAACGCAACCGACCGCTCGCTGGTCATCCTCGATGAAGTCGGCCGCGGAACCTCGACCTTCGACGGCCTCGCCCTCGCCTGGGCCATCGCCGAACATCTGCACGAGCACGTCACCGCACGCACGCTCTTCGCCACACACTACCACCAGCTGACGGATCTATCGACGCGCTACACGGGCGCGGTCAACCGCAACGTCGCCGTGCGCGAGATGGGCGACGAAATCGTCTTCCTGCACAAGATCGTCGTCGGTGGCACGGACCGCTCCTACGGCATTCACGTCGCCCGCCTCGCCGGTGTCCCCCGCGAGGTCATCGACCGCGCAAAGAACATACTGAGCGACCTCGATCGCGACGAGGAAGGCCTGGCCCAGCGCATCCTGGAAAACGCCCCGGTCGCCAAGGCTCACGATGCCCCCAAAGTCTTTGGGGCGAAGTCCGGTGGCGGCGGCGTCCAGCTGGGCCTGTTCGCCGCCGCCCCGAGCGCGGTCGAAGAAGCCCTTCGTGCGCTCGATCTGAATTCCATGACTCCGATGCAGGCTCTGGTCAAACTCCAGGAATTGAAGGACAAGCTGGGTACATCGAGCTGAGCCGTTGATGTTCTGGCTTGGCCAAGGCTAGCCCGTCCGCACCGAGCCCGTCTGCACACGCCACAGCCCTGCGTAGAGACCGCCGTTCTCGACCAGCTGGTCGTGGGTTCCGCTCTCGACGATGCGACCTTTCTCGAGCACATGAATATGGTCGGCGTGGCGAATGGTCGAGAGGCGGTGGGCGATGACGACCATGGTGCGATCGACGCTCAGACGTCGAAGCGAGCGCTGGATGGCGGCTTCGGTTTCGTTATCGACCGAGGAGGTCGCCTCGTCGAGGATCAGGACCGGCGGGGCCTTCAGCATGGCGCGTGCGATCGAGATGCGCTGGCGTTGGCCACCGGATAGTTTTTGGCCGCGCTCGCCGACGATCGTGTCGTAGCCCTGGGGTAGGGCGCGAACGAATTCATCGGCCTCGGCGAGACGCGCGGCTTCGACCAGCTCGGCCTCCGTGGCCGAGGGGCGGCCGTAGATGATGTTCTCGCGCACCGAGCCGTGGAAGAGGAAGACGTCCTGGGCCACCAGCCCCACGGCGGTTCGCAGATCTGCAAGGTCGAGATCGCCCAGCTCGTGACCGTCGAGGGTTATCGATCCATCGGTCGTGTCATAGAGGCGCAAGAGCAACTTAACGAGCGTCGTCTTGCCGGCTCCCGTCGTTCCGACGAAGGCGGTGGTCTTACCTGCGGGAATTTCGAGATTCAGCTGCTCGAAGACGCTGGTTCCATTCGAGTAGTGGAAGCCCACGCTGGAGAACGCAAGATCACCGCGCACGTCCGCAGAGGCGAGGCGAGTGTTCCCCGATACGACCCCGGGCCGCACATCGAGCAGGTCCAGGATGCGTGCCGTCGAGGCCATGGCCCTTTGGTACAGGTCGAACATGGCACCCAATCGTGTCAGCGGCCACAGGAGTCGCTGCGTCATGAAGACCATGATGGCGTAAACAGCCATGTCCAGTTCGCCCCGGATCACCATCAAGCCGCCGAAGTACAGCATGCCGCAAAAGCCCAACAACACGGCGAAGCGAATCAAGGGCGAGAAGGCCGAGCTGAGGGAGATGGCACTGCGGTTGGCCTCGCGATAGGCGCCGCTGCGCTGGGCGATGCGTTTCTGTTCACGCTCCTCGGCGGTAAAGCTCTTGATCGTCGCGATACCACCCAGATGACCGGCCAGTTCCGCGTTCAGATTGCCGACCTCTTCGCGCACACGCGCGTAGCGTTTCGTCAGAAGCCGCTGGTAGGCAACGGAGCCTATGAGGATGAAGGGCATCGGAAACATTGACATCCAGGCCACTTCGGGCGCCATCACGAAGAAACCGGTGCCGATGATGAGCACCGTCGTCACGACCTGCAGAAGCTCGTTGGCCCCCGTGTCCAGAAAGCGCTCGAGCTGGTTCACGTCGTCGTTCATCACCGACATCAACCCGCCGGTGCTCCGGTCTTCGAAGAAGGCCAGCTCCATACCCTGGACGTGCCCGTACACCTCCATGCGCATGTCGTGCTGCAGGGTTTGGGCCAGGTTGCGCCATTCGATGGCCTGCAAGTATTCGAACAGCGACTCGAAGGACCAGATGACGAGCGTCATGCAAGTCAACACGAGCAGCTGGGTGGGAACGTCCGCGATTCCGAAGCGCCCCATCAACGAGTTTTCCTGGCGCGAAACGATATCGACCGCGGCACCGATCAGAACCGGCGGAGCGAGGTCGAAGATCTTCTCGAGGATGGAATAGGCGGACGCCTTCCAGACCGTGCCCCGGTGGGATCGCGCGTGACGCCAGAGGCGCCGTAGCGAGGTATCGCGAGTACTGGACATTCAGTCGTCCTTGCGCCTCAGGCCAAAGAGAACGAAACACGTCAGGACGAAAGCCGGAATCAGTTGATAACTGAGTGACTTGCCCGCGGGACGTGCGAAAAAGAACCACGCAGCGGACGAGCTGAGCGCTCCAGTCAGCACGCCGAAGAACACGCCCGCGGCACTCGTCCGACGATCGTAGAGCAGAAACAGGATCACGGGTCCGAAAGTCAAGCCCAGGACCCCCCATGACAAGAGCACCAGGTTGTTGATGACCGGGATGTCGCCATAGGAAAGTGCCACGGCTCCGACGAGCGTCGCCAGCACGACAATGCGGCTCGAAAGCAGCCCCCCCCCTCCCTCCTTCGAGCGGAAGTCACGCAGGAAGCTAGCGGCGACCACCAGTAGCTGGCTGTCGCACGTGGACATGATGGCCGCGAACAGGGTCGCGAGCAGCAAACCAACGAAGCCGGTGAAGAGGTACTGCTGGCTGAGGTCGGTAGCGACGGTTGCGAACAGCAACTCGCGCTCTCCACCCAGAGCCTCGAGATCCGGATACAACGCGCGGCCGACAAGTCCGAGGAGAAAGGCGCCGGCCGCCATGACGACGTTCCAGAACGTGCCGGTGGCCATCGCGATGCGCGCCTTCGAGGGATCACCCAGCGACATGTGGCGCACGAGGATGTGAGGGTTTCCAAGCGACCCGAAGCCGATACACAAACCACCCAAGATGCCCCAGGAACTCGAAGTCCAGCTGAGCAACGCCGGGTCAATCGCTTCCAGCCGGGTGGCGAGCGGACCGAAGCCTCCCACTCTGGATAGACCGAGCAAGGGCAGCGCGATCATTCCACAGAGCATCAGGATCGCCTGCACCACATCGGTCATCACAACGGCGCGATATCCGCCCAGGACCGTGTAGACCAGAACAATTGCCGCCGTGATCACGAGCCCCCAGGTCGCACCGTCGATGTCGAAGACCACCCCGATCGTCTTCGCACCCGCGCCGAGTTGCGCGCTGACGTAGGTCAAGAGAAACAGGATCGTCAGCACGCCGGCCAAGGCGCGAATGGGATACTTCGAGGCCGGTAGCATGCCCGAGATGGCCTCCGACAGGGTGATCGCCCCCACCTCCGCGCTGCGCCGGCGCAAACGCGGGCCGACGGTAACGAAGAGCAGCGCCTCGACCGTGATGTAGCCGGGGAAGATCCAGACGCCGGAAAGGCCCGAGTACCACGCTGCCGCAGATGCGCTGACGATCAACCAGGCTGAGCGCCCCGAGCTGACAGCGGACAGCGCCATGCTGACTGCCGATAGCCCGCGCCCTGCCAGGAAGTAGTCTTCCTGATCCCCCTTACCGCGTCGTGCAGCCCACAGACCGATGGCGATTGTACCGAGGAGGTACGTGGAGAAGATCAGAAGAGCGAAGGTCATCGCGGGCCCGGACGTCCCACGAGGTTAGGAGACCGCGCTCGTGCAGTCCAGCTCGGGCTAGAGAGCGGAGCGCCGCACGGCGAGTCGCATGGCCACCACACTCTTGCGCGTACAGCGCGGGTGCGGGAAGCCTTCCATGAACTCGGCGTACTGCTTGGCGACAATGCCCCAATGGCACTCGTTTTCGACGAACGTGCGCGTGGCTGCTTCCAAGTTGGCTCGTCGAGCACCATCGTCGCGCAGCTCGACGAAGGTCTTCGCCAGCGAGGTTACTTCTGTGTCATCCAGCGGAATCTTGACGACGCAGGAGTCGGGCAGCTCGGTTTGCTCGCAGGCGTTGCTGACGATCACCGGGCGTCCGACGGAGAAGGATTGGAAGATACCGCCGGAGGTGCCACCGGAGCTGGGACCGCGCAGGTTCAACGAGAAGTCGCCTGCGTGTAGCCATTCCCAGGCCTTCTGTTCGGGGAGGAAACCCGTGAAGTGCACTGCATCTTCGAGACCGAGCGCCTTCGCGGTCGCGATCGGATCGAACTCGCGGGAGTGCAGCGAACCGGCGAGGACCAGTCGGATGTCCTTGCGTTCCTTGCGCGCCTCGGCGAGGGCGAGGAGCGCCTTGTCGATGCGCTTGTGCGGCTGAACACCGCCGAAGCTGACGACCATGAAGGAATCGGGCCATTCGCCTTCCAGCCCCAGGCTGCGGCGGGTGATCTTGCGATCCTCGTCGCGCCAGCGGAACTCCGAGCCGTGGTGCAAGACGCCCATTGCCGTGTTGGCGTTGCGCTCGGCCCGGATCAGGTCGCCGACGTAGTTGCTGTGGACGATGAAAGAATCCGCGAAGCGCACGACCGAGCGGTTCATGGGCAAGCGGAAGCGATCGCGAGACAACGAAACCGGCAGGTTCGGAACCGCGGGCTTTTGCTGCATGTCCAGCTGGTGTTCGCCAGACTCGTCCTCGTAGCGGATCTTGTAGACGAAGCTGCCCATGCGACGCGCATCGCCATGGCTTCTCTGGATCTTCGTGATCCGGATGCCGGTGGTCTCGATGATCAGGAGCGGACGATTTGCCGTCGGTTCTACCAGGTGAGCGCCTGCACCGCCTTCGGCGAGGACCTTGCTGCCTTCGTAGACGCGTACGCGACGGCCCGGATCGGAGTGCAACTCGATCTCGACCTTGCGCACGGTGTCGGAGGGTATGCGTAGGGTCGCGTAGTCGGAAACCCAGCGTCCGGCCTCTTCGGAGGCGTACCAACCGCCGAGGAAGACACCCGGTAGGGAAGGGTCGAGCACAGCCGGAACTGCACTCGTGCGTTGCCGGCGTCGATCGAGCCAGTTATGTGCGTAGATGCTCGCTTGCTGCAGGCCGCCTTCGCGGAGCGCAAGCATGTGTCCCTTCGCCCCACCGCGGAAGAGCGCGGGAAAGGCTTTCATGGCCATATCGAAGAGCACCCAGTCGTGCTGCATCACCGTGCCGCCGACCGCGCGAATCATGCGCGGCATGAAGCTGTGCGCGAGCTCGTTGCCCAGCTGATAGAGGAGCTGATCGTAATCGCGCGGATTCAGCTCGGAGATTGGCGCAACGTCGATATCTCCCCAGGCCTCTTCGTCATGGCCATGCTCGACGAAGCAACGAACGTCACAGTGTTCCCGCAAGTACGGGAGCAGGTGGCGTGTGTAATCCCCGATGCCGGAACGGACCGAGGGGGGGGTGGTAACGAGGGCGACCTTCACGTAGTAGGCACGGTCGAGGACTTCGTAGGAACGCGAGTCCTATGCGGTCAATACTTCGACCCCATCGGGGCCGAGGTACATCGTATGCTCGGTTTGGGCGACCATGACCCCTTCTTCTTCGACCAAGGGGGGGTACCGCATGAGCGAACCCTGCCGCGCAAGCTTGCCAATTGTGTCCTCTAGGGCCTCCTTGGAGTGATCCTGGAAGTATCTGCGCGCTATGGGGAGCCCGCGCCATTCCTCGATGGCTTTTAAAAGGTCGCGGTCGAGCCCCTTCGCCTTCCTGGGCGGCCGAACCATCATGAAGACCTCGGCACGGCCACGTTCGCGGATGAATCCACGGCCATTGCAGGCAAAGGGCTCGATGGCGAAGACCATGCCTTCACGCAACTCAGGGCCAGCCCCGTCGGCATAGTTGGGGATCTGGGGCGGTGTATGGACTTTCCAGCGGCCCAGGCCGTGGCCGGTGAGGTTGCGCACGGGCTGGTAGCCAGCGGCCTCGATCGTGCGTTCGATGACGGCACCGACCTCGCCGACGCGAACACCAGCACCGACGGTGGCGATGGCCCCGGCGAGGGCGTCGGAAGAGGACTTGATCAACGGGGTCCAGCGGCCGTCCTCGGAGAGATCGACCGAGGCTGCCGTGTCTGCGACATAGCCATCGACGTGCACGCCGAGGTCAACCTTGACGCAGTCTCCCTCCTCATAGAGGAGCTTGTCGCCCGGAGCGGAGCAGTAGTGGGCGGCGACGTGATTGCGGCTGGATTGCGCGGGAAAACCGGGCTGGGCGCCGCGCTCGCGAATGATGTCCTCGATGGATTCGAGGATCTGGCGAACCTCGACCCCGGGGCGGATGTTCTCCACTGCCCATTCGCGGCAATCCTTGGCGATCCGGCCGGCTTGGCGGTGACAGTCGATGGCGTAGGCGTCCATGGAGCGAAGAGTATACGGGCCAGACGGGCGGCGAGGAGGGGGTGCGCGCTCGATCCGCACTCTGAAAAGGGAAAAGTCTTCGCCTCCGCTCTAACGGCCCGCGCGGATCCTGTCGATGACTGGGGCACGATGAGATCGCGCTTGGGACTCGCGCTGCTTCTGGCAGCACTGGGCATGGCCTGCCGGACGATCGAGACGAAACGTCCGATCTACCGCTCACAGGCTGCGCGTAGGGCATCCCCGACGCGCATGTTCGAGGTCGAACACGAAGGAATCGCACAGGGCTACGTCGTGCTATTCGAGGCGCCGCCCTTACCCGAGGATGCGGTCTACATCGTGCGCAATATGCATCAGCAAGACCTTGGCGTGATCGATGCGCTTGGGCGTGCTTTTCGCTATCGCCCGCATGAAAAAGAACCCACATGGCTCGGTTCCGGATCGATCCCGCGGGGCCTGCAACGAATCCTGAACACGGAATCGTTGCCGGCTCTTTGTGAGATTTCTCTTCCGCAGACTCCTGTGCCCTCTCTCACAAGGGCAGGGCGAACCGCCATTACTAAATCGCAAAGAACAAACTGATCCGTTCCCAAAATCGGGGGCCTTGAAGCTCCTCGATTCACTCCAGCCGCGGCAATCGAATGCTCGAAAGAAGGAACCATCTCCCCCCTTCCTCCCCTTCTCAGGGGCGCAAAAGGTCCTCCCAAATGATCAAGCTACAAGCAGGCGAGTACCTCGGTTCCTACCGCGTACAGAAGTTCCTCGGTCGCGGTGGCTTCGCCTACGTCTACCTTGCTGAAGATACCCAAGGTCGCAAGGTTGCCCTGAAAGTAGGCGACGTCGCTGGAGGCGGTCGTTACGTAACCCGCTTCGTCGAGATCACCGATGAACGCTCGCAAGAGTGGATCAGTCCCGACGAGACTCCGGGCGAAGCTGTGTTCTTTCGCCCGGACGGAGTTCGGATCGACTTCCTCGACATGCACGAGATCGACACGCTCGTTCGCTCTGAAGGCGAGCTTCTCGCCGAGGTTCGTCATCCGAACCTCGTGAAAGTGCGCGACGTCATCGATATCGAAGGCCGGCCCGTCATCGTCATGGACTATGCGCGGGGCAAGACCCTGCGTGAGAAGATCCGTGCGCTCGAGGGCATTCGTCTGAACTGGTTCCTCGCCATCGTTCGAGCTCTCCAGAAGATGAACGACGAAGGTACGCTCGACTACCACGGCGACCTCAAGCCCGAGAACATCATCATCAAGCCCTCTGGCTCGGTTGTCATGATCGACCCGGCGCTGCGGACGAACCGCCGCACCCTGATCTCCACGACGCCCCACTACAACCCGCTCTTGCTCCGCTCGAACAAGGCGGACGTCATGGGCATCGGCGTCATGCTCTACGAGATTCTGACGGGTACGCTCCCCTTCGACGACGTCCCGTGGCAGTACGCCGGTCGCGAGCAGGGCGGCGAGGTCGAACGACTCAGCCTGTCGTACTTCCTCTCCTATCCCCCGCCGCGCAGCCTCAACCCCAACACCCCCGAGGCGCTCGAGAAGATCACCTATCGCTGCCTCACCGTCATGGACTACGGCCTGGCCGAACTGGAAACCGACCTGGTCGAGTTTCTCCGCAAGGAATAGCGCCAGCCCCAGAAACAAAACAGGGGGCCACCGGCCCGAGAGAGGGCTCCACAACTCGCAAAGCGGTCGACGGCAACGTCGGCCGCTTTTTTCGTCTCCGCCCCCCTCCCCCGACGTACCGCGCCTGACACCCTTCGACGCCCCCCAAAGTCGATAGGCAGACGGGCAGGTTTAGTGGCTTGCGACCTTGCCTTGTTCTTCGCGGGCTTGCTCGAGGCGTACTTCGGCCAGGTGGGCGGCGGCTTCGCGGCAGTCGATGTCCTTCATGCGCGCGATTTCGAAGACGAGCTTCAATTGGTCGTAGATGCCATCGATCCACTTCAACGCGCTGGTTTCGACGTAGCCCCCCGGTTGGAGCTCTTGGGCAACGTTGATGATGCCGCCCGCATTCAGGACATAGTCGGGGGCGTAGAGGATGCCCTTGTCCTTGAGGGTGATGGCGTGTTCCGCGCGCTCGAGCTGGTTGTTGGCACAGCCGGCGACTGCCTTGCAGCGTAGCTTGGCGATGGACGCGTCGTTGATTCCGGCACCCCGTGCACAGGGGGCGTAGATGTCGCACTCGAGCAATTCATGGCCCTCGTCTTCGACGACCTCGATATCGTACTCGCGGGCTAGCTCGGAGGTGCGTTCCTCGTTGATGTCGCAGATGATCACGTGGGCGCCGCGTTCCTTGAGCATCGCCGCCAGGGCGCCGCCGACAGCGCCAACCCCTTGGAGGAGGATGCGCCTGTCGCTGAAGCTGTCCGAGCCGTAGACCTCCTCGAGCACGGCGCGCATGCCCATCAGGCAGCCGCGCGCGGTGTACGGGCTGGGATTGCCGGAGCTGCCCTTGTCACGCGAAAGACCGACGACCCAACGGGTCGCAGTGCGCACCTCGGTCAGATCCTCGATCGAGATGTTCATATCCTCGGCGGTGATGTAGCGGCCCTCGAAGCTCTCGATGAAGCGGCCCATGGCCTGGAACAACGCGGGACTCTTCATCGTCTCGGGGTCGCCCAGGACGACCGACTTGCCCCCACCGAGACCCGTGTCCGCGACAGCCGACTTGTAGGTCATGCCCTTGGCCAAGCGCAGGACGTCGTAGAGCGCCTCGTCCTCGGAAACGTACGGGAGCATGCGCATTCCGCCCAGGGCGGGGCCGAGTGTCGTGTCGTGAATGGCAATGATCGCGTGCAGACCCGTCTGCTGGTCACGACACCGGGCTACCTTCTCGTAGCCGTCGACCTGTATCTCCGAAATTTCCATGCAGTTCTCTTTGCGACAACCTACTGCCGAGCCCCTTCGCGCGAGCTCATATCGCCTCTCCGGGACCCCTGCGAACGCCTTTCTCCATCCCCAGGCGCCAATAAGGGCGGGGCCATGGTAAACGATCCGTGTCCTGGAGTCCAGACAGCTGGGGAGACAGGGTCGGCCGAATCAGCCTCCTAGGGCCCTCAGGAGGGGTTTTCGGCGCTGACCTCGACCCCTTCTCTGGAGCCTTCAGACTCCGCATCGGCGCCGATGTCGCGGGCGTTCTTGCATTCCGGGTAGGCCGAGCAGGCGAGGAACTCCTTCCCCCACCGACTCTGCTTGATGACCATCGACTGACCACACTTGTCGCAGAGTTCGTCGGTCTCCTTGGGCTTCTCGCGCAACTCCTCGGGAAGGGGCTTGGCGTTGCGGCACTTCGGAAAACCAGAGCAGGCGAGGAAGGGGCCCCGGCGGGATCCCTTGACGACCATCTCGCAGCCACACTTGTCGCAGTCGATGCCGGTCTTCTTCGGCTCGACGATGTTGCCCTGCTCGTCGACCGACGCCGTGCTCTTGCACTTCGGGAAACCCGTGCAGGCCAGGAAGCGTCCTCGGCGTCCTTCGCGGATCACCATGGCGCTCTCGCACTTGGGGCACTTGTGATCGGTCTCGATCACGGGCGCCTTCTCGCGCGGACCATCGACGGGCATCGTGTTGCGGCAGTCCGGGTATTTCGAGCACCCGAGGAACTTGCCGCGCTTGTTGTAGAGCACGGCCATCGGCGAGTCGCACTTGTCGCACTTGATGTCCGATAGCTCTGGATTCTTCTTGAGGCTGATCATCGCCGTCTGGGCCTTTTCCAGGTCCGAGGCGAAGAGCTTGTGGAAGCGACCCACGACATCGTTCCAGCGCGATTCCCCGTTCTCGACGGCATCGAGATCACTCTCCATCGATGCCGTGAAGTCGGTGTTGATCAGATTGCCGAAGTGCTCGACCAGGTTATCCGTGACGATTTCACCCAGCTCGGTAGCGGCGAAGCGCCGCGTCTCAAGCGTGACGTAACCGCGGTCCTGGATGGTCGAGATGATCGCGGCGTACGTCGAAGGACGTCCGATGCCTTTCTTTTCGAGCTCCTTTACCAGCGTCGCTTCCGTGAACCTGGGCGGCGGCTGCGTGAAGTGCTGGGTTTCCTCGAGGTTCTCGGGCTTGTAGTCATTACCCGCGTGGAGCCCCTTGGGCAGGGCCTGTTCGTCCTTGTCGCTGCGATCCGGAGCGAACACGGCGAGATGTCCGTCGAACTCCATGACCTCGCCTTGCGAAACGAAGCGTGCGGCGGGGTCCTTCGAACCGGAATCGGGGTCGGGGTGCTCGAACACGGCGGTCGTCACGGTGAAGCGCGCCGGCATCATTTGACTGGAGACGAACTTCTGCCAGATCAGGCGGTACAGCTTCAGCTCTTCCGGCCGCAGGGTTTTCTCGAGCTTCTCAGGGGTCCGCGACACGTCGGTCGGACGGATGGCCTCGTGCGCTTCCTGCGCGGACTTCGCCTTGGTCTTGTAGGCCAGCGGCTTCTCGGGAATGTACTCCTTGCCGTAGTCCTTCACGATCAGATCCCGCACCTGAGAGACGGCATCGTCGCTGACGCGTGTGGAATCGGTACGCATGTAGGTAATGAGACCTACAGAGCCCTCGCCTTCAACCTCCATACCTTCATAGAGGCGTTGGGCGACCATCATCGTGCGTTTGGCACTGAAGCGCAGCAGGGTCGAGGCCTTCTGCTGCAATTGCGAGGTCGTGAACGGTGGGGTGGGCCGGCGCGTCTTGGGCTTCTGCTCGAGCTCGGTCAGTCTGAGCGGGTCCGAACCGATGCGGGCCACGAGGTCCTTGGCGGTCGGGCCATCGAGGTTCTTCTCGATACGCGTCTCGCCCAGTCGCCGCAGTTCGGCTTTGAAATTCTTCTCGTCCTGCTTGAAGTACGCGGTAACGCGCCAATACTCCTCGCTGACGAAGGCACGGATCTCTTTTTCGCGCTCGACGATCAAACGCACGGCCACCGATTGCACGCGACCGGCGGACAGGCCCTTGGCTATCTTCGACCAGAGGAGCGGACTGAGCTTGTAGCCCATGATCCGGTCGAGGACACGACGCGCTTGCTGCGCCTCGATTTTGTCGGTGTCAAGCTTGTCCGGCTTTTCGAAGGCCTTCTGAATGGCCTTCTTCGTGATCTCGTTGAAGACAACGCGGAAGACACGTTCCTCGGGGACCTCGAGCAGTTCCGAGAGGTGCCAGGCGATGGCTTCCCCCTCGCGGTCCATATCAGGAGCGAGGTAGACGGCCTCGGCGTTCTTGGCGAGCTTCTTGAGCTCCGCGATAACCTTGCCCTTGCCACGGATCGTCGTGTACTCGGGGGCGAACCCGTTTTCGATGTCGATCCCGAACTTACCTTTGGGAAGGTCGCGGATATGGCCCATCGAGGCCTTCACCACGTAGCTCGTCCCCAGGTACTTGTTGATGGTCCGCGCCTTCGCAGGACTCTCAACGATGACCAGCGACTTCTTCCGAGACGTTTTCTTGGTCTTGGACTTGGTTGCCTTGGACTTCTTGGCCTTGGAGGTCTTGGCCGGGGTGTCGGGTGCATCGGGAGCGGCCTCGTCGGGATCAACCTCGACGGGCTTTTTGGGCTCGGATTCGGACATGGTCTTTTTCAACCTGCGCGGACAGAGAGCCCAGGTCAAGCCCCGGGCCCGCAGGCCGACATCCATGGGCCCTCCAACGGGCCCGGGTCAAGTCTGGGTTGCGAGAAGCCCCCCGAGGAGCTGCGCCGTGATGGCCGTAAGTCAATCATTCTCAATGCACTAGAGCACTAATCAGCTTTCCACCCGGGCGGCCTTTGAGAGGGCCAGGAAGCACTTCCCTCCGGCCCGGAGGCCGCCCCGAGGCTTCCCTGGGGGGAGGAAAAAGCATTCGAGAGAATCGTGTTCGCGAGCCTTTTCCCGCTCGATGGACCCATCGCTTCCCTCCGGCTCAGCGACCAAAACCAACGCTAGGTGATGACTCCGGCCAACACCAGGAGGCCCAATCCGGCGATTCGAGCCAAGAGCCTGATCACGGCTGTGCTCGCAATTGCATCGCTTTTCTAGCAGGAGTCACGGGTCCTGTGGCGGGATCCCTCCGGGCATGAGGTACTCGGCCGCCGGCCGAATGTCGCTGGCGAGCTCTGGAGGGAAGAATGCCTCGAGTTCGCGGAAGATCGTCTCGATGTCCTTTCCGCGCAACCGCACGGTGATGTCATTGAGTTCCAGAAGACGCTTCGAATCCTCTTTCAGCCAAACCCAAAGACGATTGCGAGACTTTTTGCGGCCTTCATCTTCGCGCTCCAGGTTCCAAAGCCCAGTGGCCGCAGCGGGGTCGATGCGGTAGATGCGCAAGATCACACCACCCTGCACAAAGATCTCGTGCAGAGGCGTATGGGTCTGTTCGAGTTCGCGCACGAAGGCCTTGTAGAACGTGCGGCGCGTGATGTACATCACGTATGCCGCTCCGGATGGTGTCTCCGAATGAGTCGTGGGATTCCAGAAACGGAGATCGCCCCGCAAGCTCTTGCGTGCACTTCGGGCGACGTGCTCCGCAATTGGGACGTAGATGCGCCCGCCCTCCTCAGCGTTTTCGTTGAGCCATGCGATTCCTTGCTTGTAACTCGATCCCCAGTAATCGGTCGCTTCGCGCAAGTTCCGCTCCTGGGCACCAGCCAAGCCCCCGACCAGAACGTTGTAGTAGGCGATGCCAAAGGGATGTGTACGCACGAGTTGTGTCACGCTGGGAAGTACCGCGAGCACGAACAAGCCGGCTCCCAGAACCCGCTTTTCCAAACGCGGCAGGCGCCCCTGCAGGATCCGGTATAGCTCTGCAAAGCCAAGGCCTGCAGCGATGGCCAGAATGGGGAGGAATTCGAGGAAGTGCCTCACTCCGTCGTAGTTCGCCATCCCCGGGATCAGATTGCGGCCGATGGGAATGGCGAGACCCAAGGTGAGAAAAAGGCGGTCGCGCCGGGCGAGCTTTCTTTGTGCGAGGCCCAGGAGTGCCAACCCGAGAACGGGAAGGGGAGTCGTTACGCTGACCTGCAAGGCGGCCTCCAGCGAGGATCCGCGTAGAGCGACCCCCTCTTCTGCCACAGGTGAAAACAGTGCGTTGCCGGCACGGAGCATGTGCCCAATGCGCAGGCTCGGCCCTTCGATCGGGCTTTGCCAGTAGTTGGGAGATACGAGGTAGTAGGCCGCGAAGAACGCCAGGCCGGCCAATCCGAGCCCCTGAAGGCTGAACCGCACGCGCGGCTCGCCGGCACGTTTTGTCGCCCACCAAGTCAACACATAGAACAGGCCAAGTTGAGCGGGGATGAAGAGTGCGTTGGCCTTCTGCGCAAGGGCGAGTCCGGTCAGAACCCCGGCCAGGATCCACCACCGTCTGCGCTCTTCGACCAGTGCCAGATAACCTGTGAGCACCGCGCCCGTGTACAGGGCGCACTCTGGCACATCCTTTAGATTGAAGAAGGAATGGGCAAAAAACCGTGGGCAAGAAACCAGAAATGCGCCGCCAGCAAGCGCGGCCAGGACTCCAAAACGCCGTGCCGTGAAAACCGTCAAACCGGCGACGAGCAGGGCCGTGAAAACCACGGTCGGTAGGTGATGAGCCGATTGCGCATCCAGCCACCCCAGGCGAGTCCAAAACAGCTTGCACGACGCGCCTGAGAGGATCGCAGCAAAAGGATGCACGACGTACCACTCGGTCCGGCGCAGATCATAGTCGGGATGCGGCTCTCGCACTCTCGGCTCTGGGTCGCGCCGCATCAAGTCGAGATAGCGATCGTCGCCGGTGCTGAAGTACTCCAGCAGTCGATCGCCGTAAGGGAACTCACCTACCGTTGTGTCCCACGTGGCCCCGTAGTCCGGTAACAGCCATAGGGCGACGAAGAAGTAAAGCACTGCCACCGAGATGCTCAGGCGGATGGCTGTCGATCCCGCTAGTCGTTTGCTTTTACTCACGCCAATGATCGGTGCCGCCATGGAAGCACTGCAACCGCAAAATACAATAGAGCCCGAAGGCGAAGAAACGCCTTCTAAAGTGTTTCTGAGACCCGATAGGGCGAGAGTCGAGGTCGGTGATCCAGCGCGCGCTGCCCTGAAGACGGCGAATCCCTGAGCTCGTCGCGCCGGTGCCCGCGCGCTACTGTAGGCGCCGAATGCGCGTGGTAATAAAAAGGCTGGGAAGGAACGTCGGCCAGCAGATGCACCTGGAGGAGGTGGACCTGTGTCTCGAGCCTGGCTCCTTCACGGTACTGCTGGGGGCCACGCGGGCCGGGAAGACGTCGCTCTTGCGAGCGATCGCCGGACTTGACAAGCCCTCTTGCGGATCCGTGCAGCTGGTAGATGAAGCCGCTCGCCCCCCCATGCGCGTGCGCAAACACGTCGCCATGGTCTACCAGGAGTTCATCAACTACCCCTCACTAACGCTCTTCGAGAACATCGCCTCACCACTTCGGGTTCAGGGAACACTCTCGCGGTCCGAAATCGATGTACGCGTGCGCACGATCGCGGAACGCTTCGAGCTCGGAGGTCTGCTCGAGCGCCTCCCCAGTCAACTCTCGGGCGGTCAGCAACAACGCACGGCACTGGCCCGAGCGCTGATCAAGGAGGCCGACGTGGTGCTTCTCGACGAGCCGCTGGCGAATCTCGATTACAAGCTGCGCGAGGGGCTGCGAGAGGAGATCCTGCGCATCTACCGCGAGCGCCGCGCGACCTTCGTCTATGCCTCCAGCGACCCGACCGAGGCGCTCTGGTTCGGTGAGCACACTGCGGTACTGCACGAAGGCCGCTTGCTCCAGAGCGGAGCGGCACGGGAGGTGTACGAAGCTCCGGTGGACGAGCGCGTCGCGAGTGTCATCAGCGATCCACCGATGAACCTCTGGTGTGCGCATCTCGACGGCGGGGGTCGGCTCGCGTTGAGCGACGAGCTAAACATTCCTTGTCCACAACATCTGGCCGGCCTCGAGCAGGGTGACCTGCGCGTCGGTCTGCAGCCCCACCGACTATCGACCCGGCCACGCGGAACAGCGGACGTGCGTGTCGCCGCGGAGCTGGAACTCTCGGAGGTCACGGGTTCGGACACGACGCTGCACCTGCGCTACGCAGGGTCCCCGTTGTTGGCGCAGCTCGAGGGTGTCCACAGTTTCGAACCCGGCGATACGCTCGAGTTGTATTTCGATCCGCGTGAGACCTTCGCCTTCTCCCCCGAGGGCCGGCTCGTCGGTGCACCGAAACGGCAGGTTGGATCCGATGGCGAGGATTGAGCTCAAAGGCCTGGGGCACCGCTACGCCGGCGCAGATGAAGATGCCCTGCGCCCCACGGACCTGGTCTGTGAACACGGCGAGACCTACGCCCTCTTGGGGCCGTCCGGTTGCGGCAAGACAACGCTCTTGAATGCGATCTCCGGCTTGATCGAGCCAACTTCGGGCCGTATCCGCTTCGATGGGATCGACGTGACAGAGCGCGCGACGCGCGAACGCAACGTCGCCCAGGTATTCCAGTTCCCGATCATCTACGACACCATGAGCGTGTTCGACAATCTCGCCTTTCCGTTGCGCAACCGCGGGCTTGCGGCCGCCGCTGTCGAACGCCGCGTGCGCGAGATTGCCGTGTTCCTCGACCTCGAGGCCGATCTCGCCCGTCGCGCGCGCAGGCTCTCAGCCGACGCGAAGCAGCGCGTCTCCCTCGGCCGTGGCCTCGTTCGAGAAGACGTCGCGGCGATCCTCCTGGACGAACCACTGACGGTTGTCGATGGAAAGTCCAAGGGGAATCTGCGCCGCAAGCTGAGGGAGGTCCATTCCAAGCTGCGACCTACCGTGGTCTACGTCACGCACGATCAGAGCGAGGCCTTGACCGTCGCCGATCGCGTGGTGGTGATGAACGCAGGTCGGATCGTGCAAGTAGGCACGCCGCGCGAGCTCTTCGAGAATCCGGCCCATACCTTCGTCGCGCGCTTCATCGGCAACCCGGGAATGAACCTTGTCGCTTGCGAGCTCGAAGACGGCCGCGCCCGTGTAGGCGGCTGGCACCTCGACCTGCCGGCTGGGCTGGCGGCGGCCGTACCCAACGGGCAACCGCTAACCCTCGGTGTCCGCCCGGAGCGGGCGCGCCTCTCGCGTACCGAGGTGCGTGGAGCCCCTCGCACAAAGGTCACTCGCGTCGAGGACTTCGGCCGTCACCACATCGTCTCCGTGCGACTCGCCGAAGTGCTCTTCAAGGTGAAACTCGACGACGGGCCCGTTCCGGCCATCGGCGACACGTCCTGGTTGACGCTACCCCCGGCGAACGTGCGCCTCTTCGCCGCCGAGCACGCCGTCTCCTGACGCTCCTCATCAAGATGGAAAAACCCAGAAACGAACGTGCTTGGTTGCTGGTTCTTCCTGTGTGCCTGATCGTCGCTTTCAGCGCGATCCTTCCGCTGATGACAGTGGTGAACTACTCCGTCCAGGACATCGTCTCGCCGGAGCAACGCGTTTTCGTCGGGTGGGAGTGGTTCAAGGACATCCTGCGCGACCCCGAGCTGCAAGCCGCTTTCGTCCGCCAGCTCGTCTTTTCGGCCACGGTTCTGGCCATCGAGCTGCCCCTCGGATTGTCGATCGCTCTTTGCATGCCGCGTTCCGGGTGGCGGGCTTCGCTCATCACCGTGCTGGTCGGCATGCCCTTGCTGATACCGTGGAACGTCGTGGGGACGATCTGGCAGGTCTTCGCACGCACCGACATCGGCCTGGGCGGTGCGGCCTTGCATGGGCTGGGCCTGGACTACAACTACGCTAGCCATTCCCTCGATGCCTGGCTGACGGTGGTGGCGATGGATGTATGGCACTGGACGCCGCTGGTCGTCTTGCTTTGCTATGGAGGGCTCCGCGCCATCCCCGAGGCCTACTACCGCGCAGCGGCGATCGACGGCGCGTCACGCTGGGCGACCTTCCGCCATATCGAGCTGCCCAAACTGACGGGCGTGCTGACAATCGGCGTGCTCTTGCGTTTCATGGACAGCTTCGTGATCTACACCGAGCCCTTCGTCTTGACCGGAGGTGGTCCTGGCAATTCGACGACCTTCTTGAGCCAGCACCTGTCCACCATGGCCGTCGGCCAGTTCGACCTGGGACGCGCGGCCGCCTTCTCGCTCGTCTACTTTCTCATGATCCTCGTGGTTTGCTACGTCTTCTACAACTTGATGACGCGCGGCGAACGGGATGACCTCGCCAAGCCCGAGGGGAAGGTCTGACGTGATACGCAAAGGCTGGCTGGCCCTCTTCCTGCTCCTCACCTTCCTGCCTCTGTACTGGATGGTGAACATGTCGCTGCGGACGAACGAGGAAATCCTGGCGGGCTTCCATCTGTTGCCGAACCGACCGAGCCTCGCGAACTATCGCGTGATCTTCACCGAAGAGAGCTGGTATCGGGGTTACCTGAATTCCCTCACCTACGTAGCAATCAACACGCTGCTCTCTGTCGCCGTCGCACTGCCCGCGGCCTACGCCTTCTCGCGCTTCCGTTTCCTGGGCAGCCGACACCTGTTTTTCTGGCTCCTGACGAACCGCATGTCCCCCCCGGCGGTGTTCTTGTTGCCGTTCCTCGAGCTCTACTCCAGTGTCTCTTTGTTCGACACCCCCTGGGCGGTCGCCCTCGCCCACACGCTGTTCAACGTGCCACTCGCCGTTTGGGTCCTCGAGGGTTTCATGTCCGCAATACCGCGCGAGATCGACGAAACGGCCTACCTGGACGGGTATTCGTTCCCGCGTTTCTTCGTACGCATCTTCCTCCCGCTGGTGCGGACGGGTGTAGGCGTGACGGCTTTCTTTTGCTTCATGTTCAGCTGGGCCGAGCTCTTGTTCGCGCGCACCTTGACAGCGGTCGACGCCAAGCCGATCGCCGCCACCATGACGCGCACCGTCAGCGCCGCAGGCATGGACTGGGGTGTGCTTGCGGCCGCCGGAGTCTTGACGTTGGTGCCCGGAGCGCTGGTGATCTGGTTCGTGCGTAATTACATCGCCAAGGGCTTCGCCCTGGGGAGGGTCTGAGCCATGCAGTGGATGTACTGGACCCCAGCGACGACGCTCTTCTTTGTCGTGCTCGCCTTGGTTCTTTGCGGCATGGCCCTATGGGAATTGCGCTCTCCGAGCATAGCGCGGCGTGGGTTTCTCCCCCTCAGCACGACGCGGGGTGATCGGTTGTTTCTCGGGCTCGTAGCCATCGCCTTCACGAACCTGGCCTGGACGGGAGTGACGGATGCTTCCCAGTGGATCGGGTTCGGTCTGTCCCTGGCCCTTTTCGTCCCGCTCTTCCGCTGGGGTTGAGCGGCCAGGCGCGGCATCATGGGAGAGTTCAATCCAAGCTCACCATAGCTGACAAACCATGCGCGCCACTCTCACCGCCATCGTCGGTTTTTCGTCCTGCTGGGTCCTCGCCGGCTGCGGTTCAGAAGCTGCGCCCGTCGATCACGCAGCCATGGCCGAAAAATGGATCGACGACGAGTTCCAACCGAGCACCTTGAGCCGCGATCAACAGCTCGACGAGCTGCGCTGGTTCACCACCGCTGCCGAGCCCTTTCGTGGCCTGCGCATCCGCGTGGTCTCGGAAACGATCGACACACACAAGTACGAAGCATCCACGCTCGCAAAGGCCTTCACGGAGATCACGGGCATCGAGCTCACACACGACCTGATCCAAGAAGGTGACGTGATCGAGAAGCTGCAGTCCCAGATGCAGTCGAGGCGCAACATCTACGATGCTTATGTCAACGACAGCGATCTGATCGGAACACACTATCGCTACGGCCAGGCGATTCCGATCTCGGACTTCATGAACGGTGAAGGTGCCGACGTGACCCTGCCGACGCTCGATTTGGATGACTTCATCGGGAAGAGCTTTTGCACCGCTCCGGATGGCAAGCTGTACCAGCTCCCCGATCAGCAGTTCGCCAACCTCTACTGGTTTCGCCACGACTGGTTCAACCGCACCGATCTGAAACAACGCTTCGAGGAAATCTACGGTTACCCCCTCGGCGTGCCTCTGAACTGGTCTGCTTATGAAGACATCGCCGAATTCTTCACGGAAGATGTGGGCGAGATCGACGGCAAGCGTGTCTACGGTCACATGGACTACGGCAAGAAGGACCCCTCCCTGGGCTGGCGCTTCACCGACGCCTGGCTCTCCATGGCCGGCGTGGGCGACCCTGGGCTTCCAAATGGCAAGCCGGTCGATGAATGGGGCATTCGCGTCGATGACTGCAACCCCGTGGGCGCATCGATCAGCCGCGGCGGCGCGGTCAACAGCCCCGCCGCGATCTACTCCCTGCGCAAGTACCGCGACTGGCTCCAGGCCTACGCGCCGCCCACCGCCTCGGGCATGACGTTCTCCGAGGCCGGTCCCGTACCTGGCCAGGGTCACATCGCCCAGCAGATCTTCTGGTACACCGCCTTCACCGCACCCCTGACCGACCCTGGACTCGCGGTCGTAAACACCGACGGCACCCCGAAGTGGCGCATGGCGCCCTCGCCCCACGGACCCTACTGGTCGGAAGGGATGAAGCTGGGCTATCAGGACTGCGGCTCCTGGACTTTGCTTTCGAGCACACCGCTCGAACGGCGCAAGGCCGCCTGGCTCTATGCGCAGTTCACAGTGTGCAAGTCGGTCTCGCTCAAGAAGTTCATGGTCGGCTTGACGCCGATCCGCGAGTCGGATCTGAGCTCGGACGAAGTCACCGCCGCGGCGCCGAAGCTGGGCGGCCTGGTCGAGTTCTATCGCAGCCCCGCACGTGTCGCCTGGACTCCAACCGGGACCAATGTGCCCGACTATCCCAAGCTCGCCCAGCTCTGGTGGAAGCACATCAGCGCCGCGGGAGCGGGTGAGAAGACCGCCCAGCAAGCGATGGATGCACTCGCCGCCGACATGGACGACATCCTGGCGCGGCTCGAGCGCGCCGGCATGAAGCGTTGCGCACCCATCCTTAACAGCGAGCAGGATCCGGAGCTCTGGTTCAGCCGCCCGGGGTCCCCAAAACCCAAACTCGCAAACGAGAAGCCGCCCGGCCGAACGGTCCCCTACGAGGAGCTTGTCGACGCTTGGCGACAGGGGCGCGTGCGCTAAGAGTTCCTTCCTCTGCCGTTGGTCAGCAGTGATCTTCGTAGCGATGAGCTCTGCGCGAGCACAGAGCTCAGTGGCTCGGGACCCCAGGATGGGATATGCTGCGCTGTTTCCCTCTGCCCCAAGAAAGGCCCCAATGGGCCCGTCCTGAACCTGTTAACAATGATATCTAGTTCTCAAAGAGCCACGCTCTCCCTTGTTCGCCATCCGCTGACAGTGACTTTACTCGTGTGTTTCTCCCTCGCAATCGCGCGCGGGCAGGAGAGCCAGGTCAGGACCAAGAAGGTCGATGGTTTCGGCGGCGTCATCGCCAAGAAGTATGAAGACTCCAAGGAATGGTGGGCGCCACCGGCCGGCGCCCCGGAGGGCGCACCGAATGTGCTGATCCTTCTCCTCGATGACGTCGGCTTCGCCCAGTTCGGATCCTTCGGTGGGCTGATCGAAACTCCGAATATCGATCGTCTGGCCAGCAACGGATTGCGCTTCAATAACTTCCATACGACGGCCCTGTGCTCGCCTTCGCGCGCGACCCTGATGGCCGGACGCTATCCGCACAGCATCGGCCTGGGCAGTCACGCGCTGACCGCCATGGGCTTCCCCGGATACAACGCTATCGTCCCGGAGACGGCCAAGTCCGTGGCGAACTACTTGCAGGAGGGTGGCTATGTGAACTACGCCCTCGGCAAGTGGGACCACACTCCGCTATACGAAGTCTCGCAGGTCGGTCCCTTTCATCGTTGGCCCAGCGGAGAGGGTTTCGATCACGCCTACTCGTTCATGGCCGCGGACGTCCACCAGTTCATCCCCGTGATGTGGAACGATCACTCGCCCGAGGAGTACCGCAAGACGGAACACCTGGACAAGGATCTCGCCGACCGTGCGATTCAGTGGATCACAGGACACAAGTCGCTCAAGTCCGAGGATCCGTTCATGATGCTCTGGGCCTCGGGCTCCATGCATTCCCCGCACCATGCGCCCGAGGAGTACATCACGCGCTACCGCGGCAAGTTCGACATGGGCTGGGACAAGGCGCGCGAGCTGATTCTCGCAAACCAGAAACGTCTGGGTATCATCCCCCAGAACACGCGACTGACCGGGCGTATCGATGAGATCCCCGCCTGGGACTCGCTCGAGAAGAAAGAGCAGCTGCTCTACGCCCGCCAAATGGAGGTCTTCGCCGCCCAGATGGAACACGTCGATCACCAGATCGGCCGTATTATCGACACACTCGAGCGCATTGGCGAGCTCGACGACACGCTGATCTTCGTAACCGCTGACAACGGCGCCAGCGGCGAAGGCGGACTGGCCGGGACGTTCAACGAGACGTACGTATTGAACGGCCTGCAGACGGACTTCGATGCCAATTGGCGCAACTATCCCGACTGGGGCCGCGAGAACACCTACCCGCACTACCACGCGGGTTGGGCCATGGCCGGCAATGCCCCGTTCAAGTACTTCAAGCAGAGCGAGCACCGCGGCGGCCAGACGGACGCCCTGGTCGTGCACTGGCCCAATGGCATCAAGGCCAAAGGTGAGATTCGCACCCAGTTCCACCACATCGCCGATATCGCCCCGACCATCCTCGAGGCGGCCAAGCTGAAGGTGCCCGCCGAGTACCACGGCATCGAGCAACAGCCGATGGACGGGACCTCGATGATGTACGCCTTCAACAATCCCGATGCACCGACCGCCAAGAAGCGTCAATACTTCGAGATGTTCGGCAACCGCGCCATCTGGGTCGATGGTTGGAAAGCGGTCTCGCTACACGGCAAACGCATGCCCTGGAACGTCAACGTGACCATGCCCTTCGAAGACGACGTATGGGAGCTTTATCACACGGCCGAGGACTTCTCCGAAAGCACGGACCTGGCTGACAAGCATCCGGAGAAGCTCGCCGAGCTGCAGGCGATCTTCGACGAGGAGGCCTGGAAGTACAACGTGTACCCTCTCTACGACGACATGATCAAACGCCTTACGGCGGTTAACGACGTGCTCTTCGGCGACCAGGAGGAATTCATCTACTACGCCCCAGGAGCCTTCCGAATCGCGGAGAAAGCCTCGGCTCCGGTCAAAGGGCGCTCCCACGAAATCACCACCACGATCGACCTGAAGGGCTATGAGGAAGGTGTCATCGTGGCCTGCGGCGGAATGACCGGCGGGTACACGATGTTCATCAAGAACCACCGCCTGTACTTCGACTACAACTTCCTCGATGGCGTCTACTACTCCCTTGAGTCTCCAGAGCTCGAAGACGGCATGAACGAGCTGAAGTTCAAGTTCAGAGCGACCAAGATGTTCGGTGGTGTTGGCGAGCTGTACGTCAACGGCAAAAAGGTGGATGAGGTCGACATGCCACAGATGCATCGAAGCACCTATTCCCTGGCCGAGACCTTCGACGTTGGCATCGACACGGGTACGCAGGTTTCGAAACTCTATAAGGGAACTTTCGAATTCACGGGCGAGCTCGATCGCGTGGTCATCAATCTGGAACGCATTGCCAGAACCGAGGCAGGCGCGGGCAAGTAATACGCAATTTCGTGCCGGGTGCCTCTCCCCACTCACCGAGGTATGGAGAAGTGTCCGGCACGGTATCAGGTGCCTGGCCAGGAATAGAATCCATTGGCCAGGCGCGTGGGGCCGGCGCTTCCTAATGAAGACCGACCGACCGTACCACCCGCTTCCGACTCACGGCCCGGGCGTTCCCGTCACGCGCACCTCGTCCACGGCCCACCACCACGTGTTGCCCGGACTTGCAAAACGAAAGGCGAAGGCCACATTGCCTTCGAAAGCCGCGCGTGGAGCGGCGATCACGCGTTCGGCGTAAAAGGGCTCTTCGCCCGGGTCGAGCAAGGCTCCGGTCGAATACGAAAAGAGCGGCTCGGGCTCGAAGGTCAGACCCCCGTCGAGACTCAGAAGCACCTCTTGGGTCGCCGTGGAGACGACGGTTTCGGATTGGAAGTGAAGATAGACGGCGCCCATCGTGCTGCAATCAATAGCGGGCGTAATGAGGTGTTCGTTCTCGATGGGATCCGGGTTCGCGTCCGATTCCAGCATGGCGAAGTCGGGCGTCGGTCCAGGATGTGCTATGCGATTCACCCCACGCTCGCTGACGCTACCGGCCAGATAGCGCAGGCCCTTGTCGGTGGTGTGCCAGGTTTCGGTGCCGCTGTTTAGACCGACGAGCGTCCAGGCCCCCGGAATTCCGTTCGCGAATCCTTCGCTGGCGAACAGCTGTAGCGCTCCGCCGCTACCGAGGTCGACGTCGTCGACGATGATGTTGTCGACCGCAATCCACCAGTCCCAGTTGGGCTCAAAGTGGCGCAACCGAAAGCGAACGGAGGCCTGCCCTGCAGCCTGGGCTGTCAAGTCGACGTTCAGTCGGCCGAAGAAGCCATCCGCGTTCTGATGGGTCGCGAAGGGCGGCAGCGACCGCGCGGGGGCGACCCGTCGGAAGACGTTTTGCCAGATCAAGCCGGCTGGATCCGCAGAAACGTCGATGTCGAAAACGGCCTCGCCGTTGTTGTTCAGCTGGGCACTGCAGTCGAGGTGCAACCATACCTGGGCCAGCCCCTGACAGTCGATAGGGGGACTGCGCAGGTCGTGGGACATGCCGCTGCCCGGTGGGTTCCCGACCGCCGCGCCTCCGAGATCGGAGTCGGAGATCAGGAAGCGGCCCGCCGAGGGACGTCCATCGAAGGTCGGTGGATTGGACTTGCCAGCGGGGTTCGTAACGGTCCAGGTGCTGTTCTCGAGGGGATTCGAAACATCGATCACACTCCAGCCGGAGGCCAGCAATGCGGCGTCGCTTGCGTAGTCATCGAAGTCCTCCGCCAGGCGCACGTCACCGGTCGATAGAACCGCCCGCGCAACGAGCGGCGGACAGCTCGCGCCGGGCCGCGCTGTCGCCGCGATCAGTTCGTAGTCGAAGGCCGGATGTCCGACGAGGCCGGCGAGATCGGGACGATCGACGTAGCTCGTCGCGTCACCGGCGAGCAAGGCCAAGCTCGCACCATTGCGAAACAACTCGTAGCCCACCGCGCCACCGGGCGTGGATTGCCAGCTCAGGGTCACCTGGCCGGTCAGGGAGTCGGCGCGTGCCAGGAACTGCGCGGGGCAGCCGATTCGATCCAGAACCGACTCGCCGTCAAGATCCCACTCGGACCGCGGTTGGACGCCCAGGTAAGCCATGGCCGTCACGGGGATGTCGTAGATGTCGGGCGGCGGCGAGAGCGTCTCGCCCGGTGGAACAGCTCCCCCGCTGGCGATGAGAAACGTGGTGCGCTCCTCCAGCGAGGATCCACCGTGGCTCGTTCCCAGGCCGCCGTGGTCGGTGCTCACGAGCACGAGCCAAGCCTCCTGTCGACCCCGCGCGCCCGCCAGCCGCTGCTCGAGGGCCGTGAGCACCGTACCCACGTGCCCATCGGTCGTTTCGATGGCCGCAAGATAACCCGGCGACGTCGGCGAAAAGCCGCCGGCGTGCCCGGCCCCGTCCACGTCGTCGAAGTGGAGGAAGATCACGTCGGGCCGGGCGGCCGATAGCAGTAGATCGGTTGCCCGCGCAGCGACCGCCGCATCGGAGAGATTCCCGACGGAGATGTCGGCACCGCTCACGATCTCTGTTTGGATCGGCGTCCAGTGCACGAAGGAGGCCGCGAAGAGCCCCGGACGCGCTTCCTTCAGTCGCGCGAAGAAATGCGGATAGTCCGTGAAGTTCGATCCGCCAAAGGAGTTGTCGAAGACCCCGTGTTTGGCGGGCGTAACACCCGTCAACATACTCGACCAGTTGGGGCCGCTCACGGTGGGCAGCACCGCCAGCGCTTGGTCGCTATAGGCCCCTTTCTCGATCAACGCATCCAGCTGTGGCGTGTTCGCCGCGGCCAGGGCGTCGGGGCGCACGCCATCGAGGCCGATCAAGAGCACCTTGGGTGCCGGCTCGAACCCGCGCTCGGCGAAGGCACTGGGCGGAGCACTCGTCGTGACTGTCTGTCGCGGTCCGGCAACGGCGACGCCGGATAGAAGGCAAGCGAAGGCGATAGGCACCCGGCGACAAAGGAGAGGGGAGCGTGCGGTGTACTGCATGTGGACGGTTGACCCAGACACCCATTCTACACTCTGTAACGGACCGTAGGCCCCATATGTCCGCCAAGGGCCGATGACAACGCCCAAGGCACTGCTCCCCTTGCATTCAGCGCGCGTCGGAGGCGGGGTCACGACTTTCACGCGCCGCCCATGGTGATGTCCGTCGGCATCAAAGCGGCGCGAGTTGCTTCGTCCTTCCAACTCGCACGCGCGCTCGGAACCGCGTCGGAATGGACCCCGGAAGCCCGACCCAAGATAAGAATTTTCAATGCGTTACAAGACGACTAAGCTCTCCCTGTGATCGGCATTCGAGACGGCACGGAAGCACTTCCCTTCGGCCCGGGGGCCGTCCCGAGGATTCCCTGGGGAGATGGAAAAGCGCTGGAGAGAATCGTGTTCGCGAGCCTCTTCCCCGTCGAGGGATCCCCGCACACGGACCGGATCGGGGTCCGAAGACGATCGCTCGAGGGTGAGTGGGGCGAGGTCAGCTTCGATCTCGGAGCCAGCGGATCGGCCCAGGAGCTCGCCTCGTTCTTCGAGAGTCGCCTGGTCATCACGAGCGAGTCCGCGAAGCTGGAGGCTCGCGCCGGCGAGTTGCTTCCCGCGGCCGGTTCCGAGCGCCTCGCCTGGGAGGACTTCGAGCGGATCTTCGGTGTGCCGGCGGAGACCGAGTCCAGACCTACGCCCGAACGTGTGCGTTCCGGAATCTCCCATGTCCTCGCCCGCGATCCGGCGCGCCTCGCGATCCTTGCCCACACCTTCGGAGCCGCCCAGGCCGCCCTGGTTCGTGAGGGCGATCCGGCAGGGGATCACATGGGGCTCTATCTCACCCTGTTGGAGTCGCCCTCGCGCGTCTTTCCGGGTGCTCGGGACGGAGCACTCAGCAGCGCCGTCAAGTCGTTCCCGAGCATCGAGGACGCGCTCGAGGAAGTCAGACCGCGGTGGACGATTCGCCGTGACCCGGAAACACCGCTCGAGCCGCTGGGCGTTCTCGTCCATGACGAAATTCAGCTGGATGAAACCGACAGACAACGCGTCGATGCCATCTTTCGAACGCATCTTCCCGAGGCGATCACTGAGATGCGTGGCGTCGAGGCCTGCTATCGCGAAGGACAGCACGGTGTCGCCACACGGATCGCGGATGGATTCGGGCGGCGCGAGCTCCGCCTGATCTACGCGCCGACCGGCACCGGCAAGACGCTCGCTTATCTCGTGCCGATCATGATCTGGGCGCTTCGCAACGGAATCCGTGTCGGCGTGGCCACTTTCACGCGCGCTCTGCAAGAGCAGGCCATGGAGCGCGAGGTTCCGCTGGCCCAGCGGCTCCTGAAAAAGGCCGGCGTGGCCAGCGAAGTACGGGTCACCGTATTGAAAGGGAGAACGAACTACCTCTGTTGGCGCGCGCTGCTATTACAAATCCCCGCCCTGGACGACGCGGGGATCGAGCAGCTGTCGTGGGCATGTCTCGTCGACTTCGCCCTGCGCGACGACGTTGGCGACCTGGACCGCCACCGGCGCGTGCGACCGCTATACACACTCGACATCTCCGAGTGGAGCGCGGCGGACCAGAGATTCCTGCGACTCGTGCGCGCCGAGAGTGGTTGTTGCAGTTTCCCGGGCGACCGACAGACCTGCGCGGCCAATTCCGCGCGATATCGAGCTGAACGGGCCCACGTCGTCATCACCAACCACGCCTTTGCGCTGGCCCGACGCGAGTTCTTCAAGCACCTGGTCTTCGACGAGTGCGAGCACCTGCACGACGTTGCACAAAGCGCCTTCAGCCACACGGTGGGCTTGCGCTCACTACGCGACTTGCTCGGGCGTTTCTATGGCAATGAAGCGAAACGGCCGTTGAACCGCATCGCCTCGCTGACGCCCCCGGAAAGCGAAACAGGACTTCTCTGCCGTTCCGCGATCGAGGCGCGTTGGCGAGCAAGCGAGGCCGCGATGGACTTGAATGACGCGCTCAGAGACTTCAAGCGCTGGCGCCAAGAGCACCAACGCGCGCGTACCGATCGCGATCAACACTCGCTCTTTCGCGAGTACGTGCTCAGAGAGCATGACGCGCGCGGGCTGACCAGTGCCCATGGGATACTCAGTGCCAACCTCGGACAACTCGCCGCCACCTGCGCGCAGATGTCCGAGCTGCTCGAGAGCTCGATTCCGCCGCGCGAGCTGTCTCGTCTACGACGCACCCTCGAGGTCCTGCGGCTCGAGCTGGACGAGCTGCGCGAGGGCGTCGAGGCTTGGATTCCACGCGGAGACAATGGCGTCGCGAAGTTCCGGGAGGAGACCTTCTACGACCTCGAACAGACGATGATCGGCGAGGACATCCTCGCCGCACGGGTACTGTTGCCGCACGAGTTCCTGGGACGTCGCTACTATCCCGACCTGGGCGGGGCCGTGATGCTCAGCGCGACCACGTGGTTGAAGGCGGGTTTCGAAGCCTCGGCGACGTACCTCGGTCTGGCCCGCGCCTCCGAACCCGCGCCGGAAGAGGAGCGCGAGCCGGCGATCGTCGAGACCTTTCGCGCACCGGAAGCCTTCGACTACTCGCGCGTCAGTGTCAGCGTGCCCCGCGACGCGCCCTCGGTGCGCGACAAGTACGAGTTCCTGGACTACACGCAGGGCTTCCTGAAACGCCTCGCGGGACGCACTCGCGGTCGCATTCTCGTGCTCTTCACCAATGCCGAAGATCTCGCGCGCACGGGTCGAGCCCTCGAACCGTGGTTCCAGCAACAGGGGATCCCGCTCTGGTGGCAACGAATGAGCGGCACCAGTAAGGAGGAGCTCTCCCAGCTCTTCCGTAGAGAGCGCGACTCCGTTTTGCTCGGACTCGACACCTTCTGGTACGGCGCGGACTTTCCCGGCGAAACCCTCGAGCACCTAGTTCTGGTGCGCCTGCCCTACGGCGTCCCCGACCGCTATCACCACGCCCAATGCGCCACCCTCGGCGTCGGCAGCCAGCGCAATCAGATCTACATGCCACGCGCGCTCGCCAAGTTCCGTCAGGGATTCGGACGGCTCATGCGGCGTGAATCGGATAAGGGCGCGATCTACTGCCTCGACAAACGACTGCTGGACCCGCGCCACCGCGCCTTCCTGAAAGAGCTACCGGTACGTTCAGCTTTCGATACCAGCGCAGAAGGTGCGGAACGCTCGGCGCCTTTGTTCGTCGGCGATACGGAAAGTTGTATCGAACGCGCCCTGGCGCACCTGGACAACGCATGAGCACGCTGCCACTACGGAGCCAGACTCCGGTCTGCTGCGCAAAGAGCGTTACTGATCCAGACCACGAGCCGGGCGCAGCCCGGTGCGAGCGCTTCGATAATCCGGTGACCCCCCACTGCGGTATGCCGAACGAGCCAAATGCACTGTGTCGTTGAAGTCCCCCCCGCGCGCGCCCCTCTCGGGATGCAAGTCGGGATCGACGATAGGATCCACAGATGGCGCCTTCGAGTAAGCCAACCCGTCGTGGCCGTCGTAGACCCACTCGAAGATGTTGCCGTGCACCTCGGTCAGCCCGAAGTCATTGGCGCGGTAAGTACCGACTCTGGCCTGGAAACAATAGCCGTCGCTCCATTCGGCGGGCGTCACCCAGCTCATGTACGCACTGGAAAATTGATCGGAGACGTTGGCCACGTCGTGGAGGTCCGCGGCATCGTCCCCGGACCACCATGTTGTGGTCGTTCCGGCTCGCGCCGCGTATTCCCACTGCGCTTCGCTCGGCAATGTCAGGCCTAGTCTCTCCATCATGACCATGCACTCGTTCCAGGAGAGGTTCTCGACGGGATGGAGCAAGTCGTATGCGAAGCCTTTCTCTCTCCACGTACTTATCCAGGCCTCATAGGAATAGGAACTCGGGTTGTCGCCCACGGATTCTCCCCATTGGCCCTGCGTCATCTCGTACTTGGAGATGAAGAAGGGCGTGAGCGTGACCTCCCGCACCGGACCCTCTTCCGGCTTCGCGTACTTGTCGTAATTCGGCCCGTTCTCGTCGAGCCTCTGTGCTCCCATCGGAAAAGAGCCGCCAGGAAGAAGCACGAACACGAGCCCCATGGATGGCATGGTCTGTAGCCTTCCGTCGGTGCCGCGGAACGGTTCGTCCCCGGTCTGGATGTGCCAGAATTCCCACAAATTCGATTCTGGATCAGGGCCAATGGGTAGGAGTCCCAGTTGTGGTTCGATGACGAGGCCCCCGTATCTCGGCTCCGAAGCGATGGCCGAACGAGCAGCCGCCCAACGGTTTTGTGCATCGACACCAGAGATGCTGCGCTGCTCGATCATCTCCGCAAACTCGAGCCGGCGCTCGATCCCCCATCCGTATTGGGGCGATTTTCCCGTGAAGAGACCGGTGTCGGGATCGGCGAACGACGCGATCGCGTTGTCTAGCTCTTCATAAACGGAAAGCCACACCTCGTCGCCTTCCACCTGATTCGCTCCCTCCTCGTGGTCTTCGATCAACTGTCGAGCCGCAGTCAGCCAGGCATGATAGTCATCCACGATGTAGGGATGGATAGGCCAGAGTTCTTCTGCTTTACGGCTCATCATGTCCAGGTCCCTGAATGCCGAGAGACCAAAGAGCCTGTTCTGCTTCTCCACTTCCTCCTCGGCGATTCGTGCCCGCTCCACTTGGATGTACGAAAGAGCGGCAAGCCCACCGATCACGGCGAGGATCGTTGTCGCAACGGCAACGGCCACGGTTCGATTGCGTACGACCCACTTGCGAAACTCGGCTACGACTCCCGTTTCAAAGGCCTGTACGACGCGACCCTCGAGGAAGGCGGTGAGGTCTTCGGCAAGTTGCGCGGTGTCCCGATAACGCTCGAGAAGATCGCGCGCCATCGCCTTCTCGCAGATCGCGATCAGCTCGGGCGATTCCCTCGGAGCAATCGCCTCGAGGGCCGCCGGAGGGCCCATCTGCACCTGATACCAGATCGCGTAGTTGTTGATCCGCGCACCCGGAGGCACGTACGGGCGTTGGCCGGAGATCAATTCGTAGAGCAGCGCTCCGATGGAGTACACATCGGAATGCGGCCCCATCGCGTCGATGTCCCCCGCCGCCTGCTCCGGAGGCATGTAGGCCGGCGTACCGACGACGTCGCCATCCATCGTGACCAGCGGCGAATCGTCCCCCGGGTCGGCGTGCTCGAGGATCTCGGAAACCGACTGGATCTCCGACCGGTCTTCGACATGGCTGCGCAGGCGCAGGTCGCGCGAATCCGGTTCACCGACCAGACGTGCGAGCCCCCAATCCATGACGAGGACCTCGCCGTACTTGCCCACCATGATATTGCCGGGCTTGAGGTCGCGGTGGATGACCCCTTTGTCATGTGCGTAGGAAAGAGCCTCGCAGACTTTCAGCAACACCCCGAGTGCCCGCACCTTTGTCCAGCCGCTACGCTTCGCGCGCACACGCTTGTAGATTTCGCGCAGGTTGTTCCCGCGC
Organism: Planctomycetota bacterium; assembly: GCA_965662355.1. GTDB lineage: Bacteria > Planctomycetota > UBA1135 > UBA1135. Next base: position 80,562 of record CBFIHP010000014.1, read on the forward strand.
ACGAGTTTCATCGTGAAGTACACGCTCCCATCGGGGTCGATCCCGAGCTCGTGCACTGGGACGATGCCGGGGTGATCGAGCTGGCCGGTGACCTGGGCCTCGTCGAGGAAACGTCCGAGGGACTTCGTGTGGCGACTGTCCGTCTTGTCAACGCTTGCGGGGAGAATCACCTTCATCGCCAGGGTGCGCCTCAGGTCTTCGTCCCAGACCCGCAGAACCGAGCCCTGGCCACCGCGGGCGATCTCCTCCTGGATGCGGTAGCGTTCGTTCGGCTTGACCCGGTTTTCGAGCCGCTCGAGCGTCTCGAATACCGTGGAGTCCTTATCGTCGCCAGGATCGGCGGCTGCACTTGGAGCCATGCCGGAATTTGGCTCGGTGGAGGGAGGGGACGCTGAATCCAGTCTGCGGTGCAACTCCCGTAGAATCTCGGGCGGCACGACCTCGGGATCCACCTCCCAGATGCGCTCCTCAGTATCGTCGGGTTCGCTCGCCACGTACTACGCCTAGTCCTTGGCTTCCTGGCTACGCCATCCTTCGGTGGCTTGCAGGAGTTGCTTCTTGGCACGAAGCAGTCGTTTGCGAGCGTTCTCCTCGGTGATACCGAGTTCAGCTGCAGCCTGTTCCACGGTCAATCCCTCCAGGACGGAACAGCGCAAGACGTCGGCATATTCGGGCTTCATCCTGCCGATGATGTCACGCAGCATGCGTCGATCGTCCGCCTGCGTCACGGCTCCACGACTGGGCAAGGTGTCATCATTTGCAAGTGCACCCCAGGAAGCAACCGGGGTTTCGCGCTGTTCCCGTTTGCAGACGTCCGCGACGCTCCACTTGGCTATCTGAAAAAGGCGGGCGCGAACCTCGTCCTCGCTCAGGTCCTTGGGAAAGGTGGGCAGACGACGCAGAAAGGTCTCGAGGGCAAGCAGACGCAGATCCTCGGGATCTACGCGCTGCTTGATCGTGGGCCCGGTGATGCGCTCGACGAAAGCACCGAGCTCGACCCAATAGAGACGAACGAGCCCGTCCTGCGCCGACCGATCCTCGGCGCAGGCGGATCGATAGAGCTGATTGAATGCGTTGACAGAGTCCATTCTCCGGCGCCCATCATAACCCACGCGCGGACGACATGATTAGCGGAAGGTGTTCGGGCGATGTTCCGCGCCCAGAGAGAGGCTCTCCGGCATACCGGATTGCCCCACGCAGGGGAATGACCGATCATCTCGGGCGTGAATGGAAAGACCCTTCTTGCCTGGCTCGCGGCGACTCTGGCCGGGATCGCCTGGGCCTCAGCGAAACAGGAGCACCCGCCGCGGCCGATCGCCATTTCTTCGGAGGGCTACGTAGGTGCAACGGCCTGTCGCTCGTGTCATCTGGGAAACCACGCGAGCTGGCGCGACTCCTACCACCGAACGATGACCCAGGTTGCGAAGCCCGAGGCCATCCTCGCGCCCTTCGTAGGTGAAACCCCGGGGCTTGAGGGGACGAAGTGGAGACTGGAACAGGCGGACGGAGAGTCCCTCGTCACTGCGTTGAGCGAAGAGACGGGGCGTCCAACAGGTCCACGCCAGCGCATCGTCTTGACGACGGGTTCCCATCACTACCAAATCTACTGGCTCGAGGACCGCGCAAAGGGCATGGCACAGCTCCCTCTCGTATGGCATCTCGGCCAGAAGGAATGGGTGCCGCGCAAGGCCATGTTCCTGGTACCACCCATGCACGGATCGGGAGATGAAACGGGTCGCTGGCGCAAGACGTGCATCAAGTGCCACGCCACGAACGGAACATCGCGGGCAGCGGACGACGGCCAAACGCGAGTGGCCGAATTCGGCATCTCGTGCGAGGCTTGTCATGGCCCGGGTGCGGAGCACACGGCCTTGCATCGAGACAAGGAGAAGAGTGCCTCCCTGAGCGCATCTCTGGAGGGGGGTGCCGCAGACCCCACCATCGTCCATCCGGGTCGATTGCCACACGATCGAGCATCGGAGATCTGCGGGCAATGTCACGGCATTCACCCCTTACCCTCGACGGAGCGCGATGCATGGCAGCAACACGGCTTCGAGTACCGTCCCGGTGACGTGCTGGCGGACACACGTCACTTGCTACGCGGCACCTACGAAGCCAATTCCGAGAAGATGCGGGCCTTCCTCGATCGCAATCCCGACACCCTCGAAGGTCTGTTCTGGGGGGACGGCGAGGTACGGGTCTCGGGACGTGAGTTGAACGGACTTGCGGACAGCCCGTGCTATCAACGCGGAGAGATGAGCTGTCTCTCCTGCCACAGGCTGCACAAATCCAGCAGCGATCCGCGTTCGAATGCGGAGTGGAGCACGGACCAGCTCGCCTTTGGAATGGAAGGCTTCGGCGCGTGCATCGAATGCCACACGGAGTACCGTTCGAAGGAGAAGGTACGTCAACACACCCATCATGCGACGGAATCGACAGGCAGTGCGTGCATGAACTGCCACATGCCCTACACGAGCTATGGACTGACGAAGTTGATCCGCAGCCACACGATCACCATCCCGGATGCAACACGCTCCTTCGAAGCACGAAAGCCGCTGGCTTGCAACCTCTGCCACCTCGACAAGAGCCTCGGCTGGTCCGCGGATCACCTGACACGCTGGTTCGAACACGACCGGCCCCAGCTCCCACAGACCGAGGAAGAAACCTCGGCTGTCGTCCTGTGGGCCTTGCGCGGCGACGCAGGATTGCGAGCCGTCGCGGCCTGGATCCTCGGATGGGAACCCGCGCGGGCAGTGTCGGGAACAGGATGGATGGCCTACCTCTTCAGCACGCTCTTGATGGACTCCTACGACGCGGTGCGCTGGGTGGCGCTTCAAAGCCAGCGTAAGGATCCCAGATACATGGCCCTGCGCCTCGATTTCACCGCAAGCATCGAGGAGCAACGCAATGTCATACGTGAAACGGTATTGACGCAGTGGCTGAAGAAAGGGCTACAGGCCGACGAGGCTCAGCGGAGCGCCGTGCTGGTGAAGCCGGATGGCAGCCTGGACAATCCGCGCTTTCGAAAGATCTATGCGGAACGCGATCGCAAGCCCGTCTCGCTACACGAGTGAACTCCTTGCGCACCGCAGCCTACGTCTATCCGGGGTGGCACCCGATTCCCGAACGGGATGCGAATTTTCATCCGGGCTTCACGGAATGGGAACTCGTCGAGGCGTGCCGCGCCCGATTCGAGGGACACGCACAACCCAAGGTGCCCCAGCTCGGAACGTACGATGATCGCGACCCGATCGAAGTCGGACGCCGAATCGCGTTGGCACGACAGCACGGTGTCGATGCATTGATTCACGGCTTCTTCTGGTGTCGCGGCAAGCGCGTCTTCCAGGCGGCTCTCGATCGCGGGTTTCTCGAATCGGCGGAGGGTTCCGATATGCCCTTTGCCGTGATGTGGGCCAACCGAATGCCGCGTCGCGTGCTTCCGGTGAAGCGCACGGATGTGCCGATCATCGAGGACGCGCGGCGCGTACGCTCCGACGTCGAGGACTTTGGTGCGATGATCGCGATGCTCGCCGAGAACTACATGGGGCGCTCGAACTACGTACGCATCGAGGGTCGCTCCTACTTCTCGATCTATGACTCGAGCTATTTCCTCCTGGAGATGGGCCTGGATGCCGCGCGCGAAGCCATCGCCCGGGCGCGATCGTGGTTGGCGCGCGAAGGCTATCCCGATCTCCATCTCGCGGCGATCGAGCCCAACGACGAGTTCATCGGCCACTTATCCGACGTCGGGTTCGACAGCGTGACGCACTACGTGCTGCTTCCGGATTGGAAGGGTCCCTTTCGACAGGACTATGCCCAGCGGGCCAAGCTCAGCCGCCAACGCTGGCCCTATTTTGCGCAGGCATCGAAGCTGCCCTACTTTCCTTCTGTCTCTCCTGGCTGGGACGCCAGCCCGCGCGGAGCGGACTTCGGCGCCACGCGCCCGGACCGCTACCCCTGGTCTCCCGTGATCATCGGCGAGAGCCCCGAGCGCTTTCACAGCGCCCTCGAGGCGGCCCACCGGCATGCCCGAGAGTGCCCGATCGAGGATCCCCTCGTGATGATCGCATCGCTCAATGAATGGAGCGAAGGCCACTACCTCGAACCGGATACGCGCTTCGGCAACGCTTGGCTGGAAGCGGTTCGGGATGCTCGGGTCGCAAGCGTCTAGGCACAGCCCCGGACGCAATCGACGCGTGTACGAAAATATTTCAGCCCCGCGTCACCAAGAGCTCCGTAATGGCTCTCATCTTCCTCGTAGCTGGCTTTCGATAACCTGGGGTCGTCGAGCCCATGCGAACACTCGTCATCGAAAACCATCCGCCGAATCGCAACACCATCCCCGCGCGTTGGAGCCTGAGGATCCTCACGGCCCTCACGCTCGTTTTCGTCTTCGGCGGATTCGCGATCCACTGGCGCATCGAAAAAGGGCTCTACGACCAAGCCGACAGGAGTCTCTCGACGCTCTTTCGCTCTGAGGTCGGGACGATCATGGCGGAGATGCTCGCGTCATCTGAACCTCACCAAACAGGACTTCGTGGCCCCGGCTTGCTCGCCCCAACCGAGCGACAGGACTTCCTGTTCCAGGCCTGGCATGCAGACAGCACGCTCGCCTCCACGCGCTTGGCGAATCCCCTTGACCCCATCCCTCAGGAAACACCGGGTGTTTCGCTCGCTGAGAACGCAGCGGCGCAAGGGACCTTCCGCACGGTCGCTTGCCTAGCAAAATCCGGCCCGATCACCGCCCGCGCGTTGACCGTTCGCTTTCCGTCCCCGGGATCTCCGGGGGGTAGGCGCGGGGAAGCGGCGGACTTCGACGCCGCTCATTTTGATGTCATCATCGGGATCGATGAGGCGTCGATACGCAACACGCTGGCAAGCGTTCGCACCGTGTTGATCAGCGCTGGCTTCCTGGGTCTCGTGGCTTCCGCTCTGACGTTGCTCTTCGTCGCGCGCAAGAACACGCCTTCCATGGACGAACGACGCGACGAGCTCGCCAGGCTCGATGCAACGCAAGCGGACATTCCGGGGGAGATCCAGCGCGAGACTTCATTCTCGTCGGATGTCTCCCACGAACTACAAACACCGTTGACGGGCTTGCGCCTGACGATGGAAATGCTCTTGTCGCTTCCGCGAGATGACGAGGCCTATAAGCAGGATCTGCGTAATTGCCTCAACACAACCAAACAGATGCAGACCCTCGTACGGAAGCTGCTAGGCTTCGCGCGCGCGGATCGTCCGATGCTCGAGACCCAAGAGGTCGACGCGAAACAGCTGATCGAAGACACATGGCAGGCCGCCAGCTTGCGATCCTCCGAACGCGGGCTGACCCTGGAGATCACTCACCAAGGCTCCAACTTACTGACGACGGATCATGATCTGTTCGAACGCGTTGTCGTCAACCTTGTCGACAACGCACTCGAATACGCCGACGTTGGTACTACCCTCGAAGTGCGCATGCAGCCCGGCAAGCGCACCGGGCTCGCATTCGTGTTCTCGAACCCCTCGAAGAGAACACGGGTCGAAGACGGTGATCGCGCTCTGGATTCCTTCTGGCGCGCGGACGGAGCGCCCTCCACTGTCAACGATCATTACGGGCTGGGACTGTCGCTGACGAAGCGAATCGTCCGACACCTCGGCGGCAGGATCCGGGCCTGCCCAGCCCAGGGTCGTTTCACCATCGAGATGGACTTGCCGAATATCGCCTGAAGGCGGCGTTGGAGCCAGTCGCCCCGTTCGGGTGCGGGTCGTGTTGCCTTGGGAGTGGCGCCTCCTGGGTGAGATCGTCCGCTCGGACGGGGTCGTGAACCAGCGAACCGGCCAACTTGCGAATCCAGCTCGCGTGGGCGAGCAGCACGTCGACGGCCGTTGAGGCAGGAGGAGGAGTCATGGCGAGTTTCGAAAGACACGCCACGGAACTCCTCGAGAGCTCAGGACGGGGCCCTTTTCCTTGGATACGGGCGCACGTCGAGGGATGTTCGGCCGGGTTGGGGGTTCGGGAGGTGGCACGGAGTTTGCCTTCATGTGGCCAAGACCCCTTGTCCCCCTGGTTCTGGACCCTAAATCCGGGTTCTGGACTCGCGTCCACGAATTGGGCCAGCCCCAGGCCATCCCCTCCATCAACATGACAAAGCACGCCAACCTGCTCCTCATCGTTATCCTCCTCACTGTCCCCTCCATCCACGCCGATCTGCTCATCGGACGAATCGTCGACACGAATGGAGTCGGGATCGCCAACGGCGATATCGACGCCAGGAATCGAGATACGGGTGATGAAGCCATCCTGACCGGCGACTCCTCCGATGCGAAAGGCTACTTCAACATCACCCTGCCGGCAGCGACCTACGACCTGACGGTTCAAGGCCCGGTAGGAGCTGGCTTCGTCGAATTCTTCTTCGAGGACGTCATCATCGCGGGCACCTATGACCTGGGTACGTTGATCCTCGAACCCGGGCACATCTTGAGCGGTCGGGTCCTGGATCAGAATGGCTTTCCGGTCCCCTCCTGCGATCTCGACATCTTCCACGCCGTGACGGAAGATCCGGTCGACGTCTCCGGCGCTCGCACCGACGTCTTCGGGAACTTCGACATCTTCGTACCCCCGAACATCATCGTGAATTTCGATCCGCGCAACGTCTTCGGCCCCACGCTGGCACCCGTGAGGCACACGTATTCGATCTCCGGCGCCACCAGCGTCGGCGACATCACGTTGCTACCCGGCTTCACGGTTTCGGGCATGATACGCCGCCCCAATGGGCAGACCGTTCCCGGCGCAAAACTCGACTTCACCGACTCTCTCGGAAGCGAGGCACTGACGTACGGAGATACGGCGGACTTGCTCGGCAACTTCTCCACCGTCGTTGCCGCGGACACCTATGAGGTCCGGATCTGCCCGCCCCCGACCACGACCTTGGCACCCTCGGAGCTCGAAGAGTTAGTCATCACTGGAGCGACGGCTCTCGGGACGTTGACGCTGCCCGCCGGTGTGCTCCTGTTCGGCACCCTCACGGATCAAAGCGGCACACGCGTGGCCGGCGCCGATGTGGATGTCATCGATGCTGTCACGGGCAACTCGATCCCGCTGTGCGGGGACGGAACAAGCCCGATCGGCAACTACGATATTCGTGTTCCAGCCGGCACGTACCACGTGCTCTTCACGACCCCAACGCAATTAGGGCTTCGTCGCGACGTCGTGCTCACGGCTCAAACACAGGTCAACGAGGTCGTCATCCCCTGCCTATCGGCCAGCTCGGCCATTCGCAACGGAACGGGCGTCAACCCTGTGGCTTTCGCCAGTATCAGTCCGCCCCGCATCGCCAGGAACTGGGTCGTCGAGCTCAACTGTGCCGGCCACGCCCCCCACCTCGGCATCGTGCTCCTCATGGATGCGTCGCACCCCGGCGTGCCCACCTTCGCGGGCGAGTTTCTCATGACCGGAAGCAACATCTCCGTCGGGTTCGCCCCCCACACCGGCAACATCCTGACCTTCAGCGTCCGGGTTCCACCCAACGTGTCCCTCTGCGGCCGAACCGCTACCGGCCAGGGCATCATCCTCGGCGCACCCGGCCCCCAGCTCACGAACGCCCTCGATGTCATGGTCGGCCCCTGACTGCCCGACTCACTGATCGGGAACCATCCGAGCCGTCTTCAGGTCACTAGGACCTGGAGACGGCTTTTTCGTGCGAAGTTCGAAGTTCGAGGGAATCCCGAGGGTCCGCTGCGGATCCCAACAGGGATGCCGCCCTTGCGCACGGATTCCGTGGACCCCGATCGTCTCGTCGCTCGACGGCTTGCCGCGGGAGAAATTGCCGCCGTGAGGCCACCCGATAGAAGGGCCGAGGCCAAGTCAGCGGGTGCGGCGCTTGCGACCCTTCTTCGTGTAGTGTTTCTGCACCCACTGACTCCAGGCCAGGTCGAGCGTGTCCAGATCCTTGCCGGTCGCGCCCTCGAGAGCACCCGCGTGACGAGTCGCCACATCACCCCCGTGCTCGATGGGAGCATGGAAGGCCTCGACGAGCTTGGCACGCACATCGAGCTCTTGAGCCAGCAGATAGTCCATGCGCGACCACAGGAGAATGTGGTCTGCGAACTTCATCTGCGAGCCGTCCGTCCAGGCCAAGGTCGATTGCCAGTCCGGATAGTAGGCCGCCTTCACACGACCGAGAACCAGGGTTTCCCAGTCGGCCAGCTCGTCCGAGGGTAGCGCTTCACCGACCGCGGAGACGTAGAGCTGGCACTCCTGATTGACACGGCGGGCGAAGTAGCGCCCCAGGCCTTCGGTCCACCAGCGCGGGGGCGTCGTTGGAAACCCGTGAATCGAAAAAGCCAGTGCCTGGGCGACGCCGAAGGTGGTCGCATAGTGCAAGGCCGAGTCATCGGCTTCGACCGAATCGTCGGCGATGCCGTACAGAAAGGTCCCCGTACCGAGAAAGTACTCGGTGTGCGCATCGTCGCGGTGCGTCTGGCAATATTCCTGCGTATAGCGCGACAGGCTGCTTTGACGCTGAACCAGGAGCACGCTCATCGGGCCCTTGGTGCCGATGCGCGCCTGCCCCTCGACCGGCGCGGCATCGGCAGGCAGCACCCCCAGGGTTTCGCAGAAACCTGCATACAGCTCTTCGAGACGCCGCGCATAGAGATGTGCGCGCAACCAGGGATCGAGGGAGCGCACCTTGGGCTTCACCCTGGGGAGCACTTCGCCCAGCTGGGCCAGCTCTTCGCGAAGTCGCTTGCGCTCTTGCTTGCCCTCGATCCGATAGGCATCGAGGCTGCAGCCGAGCCGAAAGTGCTCCGTCTCGATCCACAGCAAAGGAACGTTGCCGAGTTTGGCCTCGGCCGACTCCGAGGTGTGCCCTTCGCCCAGGAGGAACGGCCCGAAGTTCTTGTAGCCGGCCCGTTCCATGGCCTGCGCGTCGCCCTTCGTATAGGGGTCGACTTCGGAACGTTCCTTGCGTCCGCCTTGTGCGGCAGCGACAGGTCCCAGGGTGGCGAGGCCTCCAAGAACAACCAGGGCCGCGGATGCCATGAAAGTCAAGCCGCGGCCCTTCGGTCGTTTTCGATCAGCCCTTTTTGCGGTCGGGCTTTTCAAGGTCCTTTTTCGTGACCTCGGGCTTCAGCTCGAGTTTCGCAGCTGCAGCCACTTTTTCGTACAGATCCGCACGCTTGGCGCGCAGGCCCGTCATCTTCTTCATGAGCTTCTTCGTGCGTCGGTCGGTGGGCCCGGCCTTCGCAATGGAGAGCTCGATCTTGGTGTCGAGCTCGCTGACGGCGAGGTCGATTTGATCCAGCTCGTCCAGGAGGTTGGCCAACGTACGCAGAGGCTTCTTCGCGCTCTTTGTGTAGTTGCTCACCATCGCCTGCTCCATCGCGCCCCACAGCACCGAACGACTGCGCATCTTCGAACCCGAAAGGTCCGTGCGCGCGCTGCCATCGGAGTTGCAGACGAAAAGGTGCGCGGCCGTGTCGCCGGCGAAGAGGTTGCGGAAGGGGTGATCCTTCTCCAAGACGTCGGGCGGAAGCTTCACGCAGTGGAACCACTGGGACAGGAGGTAGGTGCGTTCGTTGTCGCTGTTGCGCGTGAGGAGCGCATCCTCCGTACCCGTGCACGTCGTGCACTCGCGCAGCACCAGCAACGGGCGCTTATCCCCGTCGGCGAGGAACTCCATGGCCTCGTCAGCCGGCAGCGCCTTGCGCTGGGTGGCGGATGCGGTCCGTTCCTTGGTGTCCTTCGTCTCGGCCTTGTAGACCGGGTGCTGCCAATCAATGTCCAGAACGCGACGACTCGACGGCCCTCGCGCGGCACCCAGGTAGCCCGCTCCAGCGGCCAACGGAAGGTTCGGTGAGACGACCCCTGGAGGGCCTCCCGGTTGGGTCGGCCCGGCGCCTCCGCCTCCGACCGTTCCACCGCCTCCCGCACCGTTCGGGTTGCCTCCTCTAGCAGGTCCTCCAGAAGCCCCCCCGGGGCTCGGTTGAGGGGGAGGTCATCATTGGGGGGCGGCACCCGCGGGGGCGCCGATGAGCGTGATCATCCATGCGGCAAGGCCGAAGGCGGTCATGCGCTTGAGGAAGGCGGCTAGCTTCATGTTTTCTCCGAGATATGGGACGCACGGGCGTGGCCCGGCCCACAGGACGTCTGCTTCACTATATAGGGAGGAGGAGCGATGGGGGTAACCCCTCGGCCAGTCCTCTTCACGAAGGGCCCCCTGTCACGGGCCGTGGAAGGCCCCTCTGGGGCGCCCGGAGGGCCTTTTGGTCGAAGCGCTCACGTTATCTTTGCAAATCGACGCTCTTCGAATGCGCTCGGCGTTCGGAACTCAGGGTAGTGCAACGGCCCCCACCCTGGTCTTCACACCGGGCTCCAGCATTCGGTCCGCTCGCATGGCGTGCGCCAGGTCCACTAGACGTGAGCTCGCCAGGTGCGCGCCCAACCCGGTCAGCCAGTGTTCGAACACGCTCCGCTTGCAGGTCACGCTCTGCGCGAGATCCGGTTGTGGCAAGCCCCGATACGCAGAGGGAATGTCATCCCGGTCCAGGAGATCGGTGGCGTGAAACTCCAGATGCACCCAGGGGCGTCGTGCTACCCGGGGGAGAAGCCAGCGCACACCCTGCTCACCGAACAGGGTGAGAAGAGTCCCGACAAGCGGAATGCGCAGACCCGTAACGACGCCGATCGGCAGCTCCAGCAAGCCACAGGGGTGTTCATAGGGTGTGCAGGATGTCAACGGGGCTCTGACGTCGCCCATGATCGAGGCGCTGGTACGGCAACGCAATAGCCCCAGCATCATCGCCATGTACTTGGCTCCGAAGTACGCCGCTGATGGCAGGCGACTGGAGGAATACAGCGCCCCAGTCGTTTTGGCCGCTTCGATCAGTTTCGTGCTGAGGCAATATCCCGGTGCACGAAAGCCATCGACGCTTGCACCACACTCTTCCAAAATAGCCCGCGCGGACACCAGGTCTCGCTCGATTGTGTCGCGATCGCGACGAGACAGTCGGTAGTCATGGGCCTGGGAATGGGACCCAACCTCATGGCCGCGGGCGACGATCTCACGCACCAACTCGCGTCGCTTGCGTGCCACGAGCCCGCCGACTCGATGCGGATGCAGGTCGTCCCCGACCAGAAAGAAACTCGCCCGAATGCCGAGGTCTTCCAAGAGTTCGAGAAAACGTGGAACGCCGCGCGTCCACACAGGGTCATCCTCGGGCTTCATGCGCTGAGAGCAGCCGTGGATTTCTCCGTAGAGCCCGAGGCGATCGACATCGACACTGATCGAGGGAGGAACGAAACTGGAGTTCATGTCAATCGCTTCTTCATGCATCAAGCAGGGCTATGACGCAGACGATGAGGTGCGAGTTCCACAGAAAAGCAGGGCCCCGCACGAACGAAAACGAAGGGGTCGGCAAGATCGGATTCGGCGATGTCCCATGGGGTTGATTCGTAGGAACTTGCTACGTTCGACTCCCCGATCACTTTTCTTGGCTTCGAGAACGGATTGACCGGTTCTCGGGATTGGAAGATCGGGGAATCGGAGCGATCTTGAAGATCCGAGGCCCCCCCGACCGATCACCCACGAGATGTCCCATCCCGATCCGCTGCCGCTGCGCGAAAGGCGCCTCGAAGCCCTCGACGAGGGTCCGCTGGACGTGCTCGTCGTCGGTGGCGGGATCACGGGTGCGGGGCTCGGCCTGGATCTGGCGCTGCGCGGCCTGCGGGTCGCGGTTTGCGAGCGCGGTGATTGGGCTTGCGCCACCTCGAGCGCCTCGTCGCGCATGATCCATGGGGGCCTGCGCTACCTCGAACAGTTCGAGTTCTCCCTGGTGCGCGATTCATGCCTGGAGCGCGGGCTCCTGATGAAGAACGCGGCGGGGATGGTCTGGCCGGAGCGCTTTCTCTTTCCCCTGTACAAGGGCGAAGGACCTGGGCGCCTGAAGCTCGCCGCGGGACTGGGTCTCTACACCGCGGTCTCGATTCCCCGTGTTCTGGGCATCCCGCGCATGCACGGTCGGCGCCGCGTGGGCGATTGGCTCCCGGGAGCACGCACGCAGGGCCTCTTGGGAGGCGGATCGTACCTGGATGGCGCCAGCGATGATTCGCGATTGACGTTGGCCGTGATCGCCACGGCGATCCAGGCGGGTTGCATTGCACTTTCACGCGTCGAGGTGACCGCGATCGAGAATTCGGCCAACGCAGCCCAGACCGAGATCCTCGACAAGCTCACTGGCGAGCGCCGGACGATCGAAGCGCGGAGCGTCGTGCTCTGCGGCGGCCCATTCACCGAAAGCCTTCGCCAACGAGCCGGCCTGGACGGAAGCTGGGTGCAGCCAACTCGCGGCACGCACGTTCTCGTACCACGGGATCGACTGCCCACCGACGGCGCTGTCATCTTTGCCTCACCCGTCGACGGCAGGATCATGTTCCTCATCCCGTGGCCGCAATACACCGTCATCGGCACGACGGATCTCGACGCGAACCCCGAAGACGACATTGCAGCCTCGCTCAAGGAGGTGCGCTATCTCCTGGATTCCGCCAACGGATTGGTGCCGGATGCCGACCTGGGTGAGGACGATGTAGTCTCCTCGTGGGCCGGATTGCGTCCCCTCCTGGCATCCCCCGCGGATGATCCCTCGGCACGTTCGCGCGAAGAGCGGGTCGCACGGGACGCTTCGGTCTACACGATTGCGGGTGGCAAGTTGACCGGCTATCGCTCGATGGCGGAGAAGCTCGGAGCCCGGATCGCTTCCGATCTCGGGGTTGGAAACACAGCCGCCCATTCGCCGACACGCGACCACGCGTTGCGGGGTGCCATGGCCGCTCCCGTCCGGCGCCCGACATGGTCCGACCTCGCGGGACGCAGCAGGATGGATCCCTTGGACCACGCCTGGACGCGCCGGTATGCCGGCCTCCGGCCTGCGATCGAGGAGTATTGCGGACGTCTCGAAGCGGGCCGCAGCCCGTTGAATGCCGAGACACTCCTGGGCGAGATCGACTGGGCTGTACGCTTCGAGGATTGTCTGGGCATCGAGGATTTCCTCCTGCGGCGCACCGACCTCGGCTACGGACGTCGCGGGGACACGGAGGCGATCCTCGAGCAGATCCTCGGGCGTCTGGGAGAGCGGCTCGGCTGGACCCCGGACCAGCGCGCCTCCGAGGAACGCAGCTTCCAGGCCGCCATGCGCCGTATCCACGGCTGGCGGGGACCACCCTCCCTGGCCCGCCGCGCGTAGAAAAGGCCGTAGTTACGGCCGATTCCCGGATTCGAGCTGATTTTTGGCTCGACGAGCTGGCCCAGTCAGGATTGGATTCAAGGGGACCGCTTGGGATTGGCGCACCCCCGTCCGATAGGTTTAGGAAGGTCTTTCGTCCCCGCTTCACCCGATTCCAGCACATTCAACATGCTGCCCTACGTAACGGTCGCCCTCGCCGTCGGCTTCTTCCTCTACTACCACGGCAAGACTTGGCTTGGATGGGTTCTGCCTATCACGATCGCATATCTGGGCTGGTGGCAAACGGACAGCGTGGGTGTTTACGCCCCCACTTACGTGTTCAATTTCAGCGCGGGTCTCTTCGCCTTGATAGCCGTGATCACCGGCGTTCCTGCGTTCCGTCGCGACCTGATCAGTCGCTATCTGCTGCCGGCGATCTCTCCGATCCTGCCGCGCATGAGCGAAACCGAGCGCATCGCCATCGAGGCCGGAACGGTCTGGTGGGAAGCCGAGTTCTTTACCGGCAACCCGGACTGGCGCAAGCTGCTCAACTTCGCGCCGAAGGAGCTGACGGAACGTGAGCAGGACTTCCTCAATGGACCCTGCGAAATAGTGTGCTCGATGGTTTCGGATTGGATGGTCAACAAGGAAGGTGACCTACCCGCGGAAGTCTGGGACTACCTGAAGAAAGAGGGCTTCATGGGGATGATCATCCCCGAGGAGTACGGCGGACTTGGTTTCTCCGCGGCAGCGCACTCCGAAGTCATTCGCAAGCTAGCCAGCCGTTCCACCGCGTTGACGGTAACGGTCATGGTGCCCAACTCATTGGGTCCCGCCGAGCTCCTGCTCCACTACGGAACGGAAGAGCAAAAGAACCACTACCTTCCGCGCCTCGCCAGCGGCGAGGAGGTCCCCTGCTTCGCGTTGACCGAACCCAATGCCGGCAGCGACGCGGGCGCGATGCAAAGCCGCGGCGTGATCTGCGAGGGTGTCTACGAAGGCGAACGCGTCCTCGGTATCAAGCTGGACTGGGACAAGCGCTACATCACCCTGGCACCTGTCGCCACGGTGTTGGGTTTGGCCTTCAAGCTGTACGACCCCGACCACCTCTTGTCGGAGGAAGACGAGCTGGGCATCAGCTGTGCACTCGTCCCCACGAAACTCGATGGCGTCGAGATCGGTGAACGGCACGACCCCCTCGGCATCGCCTTCATGAATGGTCCGACGCGTGGCACCGGGGTGTTCGTGCCGCTCGACTCCATCATCGGCGGTCGTGAAAACGCAGGTCGCGGGTGGTTGATGCTGATGCAATCGCTCGCCGCGGGCCGCGGCATCTCGCTGCCCTCGATGGCCACCGGGGCTTCGCAACTGGCTGTCCGCACCGTCGGCGCCTACGCCACGATCAGGAAGCAATTCGCCACTCCGATCGGCAAGTTCGAAGGCGTTGAAGGCCACCTGGCCCGCATCGGAGGCTTCACCTACGCGATGGACGCCGCCCGTTCACTCACGGCGGGAGCCGTCGACGACAACGAGAAGCCCTCGGTCGCCTCCGCCATCGTGAAGGCCTACCTGACCGAGCAAATGCGCACGACGGTCAACGACGCCATGGATGTTGTCGGCGGCGCCGGCATCAGCATGGGGCCACGCAACGTCCTGGGCCACGGCTACATGGGGCTTCCCATCGCCATCACGGTCGAGGGCGCGAACATCCTCACGCGCACGATGATCATCTTCGGTCAGGGCGCCATCCGCTGCCATCCCTTCGTTACCGACGAGATGGCCGGCGCCTTCGCCAGGGACGTCGCCAAGTTCGACAAGGCCTTTTTCGGCCACGTCGGATTCGTCTTCCGCAACATGGCGCGCACCTTCTGGTTGGGCATCACCAACTCCGCCTTCACGGGCACGCCGGTCGATGGACCGGACGCGCGCTACTACCAGCACTTCACGCGCCTCTCCTCGATCTTCGCCCTCGCGGCGGACATCTCGATGGGCACGCTCGGTGGCGCGCTCAAGCGCAAGGAGCTCATCACGGGCCGGCTGGCCGACGTCCTGGCGTGGATGTACATCTCGTCGGCGACGCTCAAGCGCTTCCACGACGAAGGCTCCAAGGAACGCGACATCCCCTACATGCGCTGGGTTTGCGAGACGGGCCTTTACGAAGCCCAACAATCCTTCTTCGCCTTCCTCCAGAACCTGCCCTTCCGCCCCGCCGCCTGGTTCCTGAGCGCCATCGCCTTCCCCTTCGGTCGTCGTTGGGCCCCGCCCTCCGACAAGGTCGGCCACAAGGTCGCCTCGGGTCTACTCGACGGGCACGCCGCGCGCGAGCATCTCACCAAGGGCATCTACCACCCCTCCTTCGAAGAGCCCGGTCTCGGCGTGCTCGAGGCGACCCTCGAAAAGGTCGTCCGCGCCCAGTTGGTCCACAAGAAGATCCGTCAGGGGGTGCGTCAAAAGCTGCTCGACAAGAAGCCGCGTGAGACCCTCGTCAGCCGCGCCCTCGAGGCTGGTGTCATCACCGATACCGAAAACGTCCTCATCGCCGAGGCCGAGGCCGCAAGGCAACACGCCATCGCCGTCGACGCCTTCAAGCCACGATCCTACGGCGAGAAGATCGCCTAGGATCGCTGCCCCGGGTCACGCCATACGGGTCACGCTACCCGGTCAGGAAAGGAACATCTCCTGGCCCTGTTCGAGGGCGAGGAGGGCGCGCTTGCGGTCGAGGCCGCCGCCGTACCCGGTCAAGGTGCCGCTGGCTCCAATGACCCGGTGACAGGGAATGACGAGCGACACGGGGTTGGTGCCGTTGGCGCGGCCGACGGCGCGGGAGGCATTCGGTTTGCCCAGCCGAAGAGCCAGCTCCCCATAGCTCCAGGTCTCGCCGTAGGGGATTTCGAGTAGCGCGTTCCACACGGCCTTTTGAAAGGGTGTGCCATGGGGTGCAACGGCGAGGTCGAAGTCGCGAATCTCGCGGGCGAAGTAAGCCTTCATGGCCGCGGCCACGTGGGCGACGCGGGAGGGATCCCAGGCAAGCCCGATGCCGCGTTTCGCCAGCTGTGCCTCAAGAGCACGCTTGGATTCGGCAGCGGTCTTGGAGCCTTCGAATTCGAGCTGGGTCAAACGACCCTGCTCATCGACGACGGCCCAGATGTTCTCGAGGGGAGAAGGGATGTCGGCCGCATAGTGCGTGGTCATGCTGGGCTCCTTATTCGTCCCCGAGGGAAGCGTCCCCAAGGGTCTTCCAGAGATGATAGGTGGCGAGACTTCTATGAGGTGCGAAGACCTGCATGCATTCCCGAGTTCCCAGGACATCGGGGCGCTCTTCGAGCGAGAAGAAGTTCTTCAGCGCAACGACGAGCCCGGCGTCACCAACCGGGACGCAATCCTCGAACCCGAATGAACGCATGGCAAGATACTGAGTGGACCAGGGGCCGAGCCCGCGAATGGCGAGTAGCTCTTCGTCGAGCTGATCAGCCGGAAGCCGTCCCAACGCAGCGGGATCGAGCTGGCCCTCGGCAATCATGCGCGCGGTATCGATCAGGTATTCCGCCTTGCGACCGGAGTACTTGAGGGCCTTCAGCTGCTCCACTTCGAGCTGCGCGACGGCCGCGGCATCGGGATGGGCGTGGAAACCATCACCGGCGTCCTGACCCACGAGTTGAATCAGCGCACTGCGGCAATAGGAAGCAAAGGCCAGGTTGACCTGCTGGCCGACGATGACCCAGGTGAGCCCCTCGAAGAAGTCCGAGGTCTGGGGGATGCGCAGCCCGATTCGCCCGCGCACGAGCCGGCCGAGTCCGGATTGACGCGCGACGCGCTTTTCGAAGGTCGCGGGATCCGAGGCCAGATTCAACATGTGCCGGACCTTCGCATGCCCCTCGGCACGAGCGCTCTGACTCAGGCGCGCTGGGCCCTCGAAGCGCACGTCGACGCTCTGCTTCCGGAAGGAAAAGTGCACCTGGACAGGCCGTCCGTCCAGAAGCAGCGCCTTGGCTCCGCGCGTCCCGTCGACGCGCTCGCAAACCCCGGCGGCGTCGCGACCGAACATGAGGAAGAGATCGAGATAGCGGAAGCCTTCGGGCAAAGCGAGCGTGAAGCTCGAGTCGGTTCCGGTGCAGAGTTTTTGGTACGCCCCCGGAGAAAGGCCCATCGAACGGCGGAAGTTCTCGTGGAACGGAGAGGAGCTCTCGAACCCCGCGGCGAGACCGGCATCGATGACCTTGGTGCGAGCTTTTTGCAAGCGACGCGCAGCAACCTCGATGCGGGCTTCCATCAGGAAATCGGCCGGGCTCGTGTGAAAGTAGCGCCGGAAGAGTTCGGTCAGCTTGGTCTTGCCCACACCGGCGGCCGCGGCCATCGAACCGACGTCGGGAAAGTCCAGTGGATGGCCTCGAAGCTCGCCAGCCAGTTTCGTAACACGCTCACGATCGGGATCGAAACGCTGATAGAAGTGATCGGGTTTGCAGCGCTTGCAGGCGCGCAAGCCGGTGGCGATGGCAGCGGGCTCATCCGGGAAAAAGCGAACGTTCTGCGCCTTGGGCAGCTTTGCCGGACACGACGGGATGCAATAGATGCCGGTCGTCAGCACCCCGACGACGAAGAGCCCGTCATTGCCCGGTTCCTTGGCGAGAAACCGGCGCAGAAGTTCCGTATGGGGCAGGCCGCCTATGGTCACGGGCTTTGCGCTCGTTGCACTCATTGCCAACAGAGCTTACGACCCCCACAGGGTTGGGGTTCCGGATCCGGCCGCGCGAAGTAAAATTGTTACTCGCGGCGTCCTTCGACCCCTTCGATCTCGATCCCGTTGCGACGCAGCAACTCGGCGGTCACGCCTGGCCCAAGGACGAGCTGATTGCCCACATGGGTGTTCTCGACGCCGCACGACGGCGAGCGCTCCTTGAGAAAGGCCCGCGTGATTTCGTGTTGGCGACACGCTTCGAGCGCGCCCTGGGCTCCGGCGAGAAACCCATCGGTTACGTCCCGGCCCTCCCCGGAGACGACGCGACTCGCCCCATCGAGCACCGCGCCGGCCCCAGCGTCTTCGATCCAGGCCGCGGGTCGTGGCGTGCCCAGCCCGCCGTGCTCTTCGGGGCAGAACGGAACGGCTTCGAGTCCGAGCTCCGTCAATTGACGGGCCAACAGGCCATCGTGGCTCTCGCGTCCGTCGTACCGACAACGCCGGCCCAGGAGGCAAGCGCTGACGAGGACCTTGCGCTCCTCCCCCTCGCCACTCATCTCGGATCGCTGAGGAAGGGAATCGCCGGGTAGCCGGCGGGCTCGCCTGCGTTGGCCTGCATCGCCGCATAGATGCAAAAACCCGTCTCGAGCAGGAAGAAGACCGCCCCTCCGAGACAGACCATCCCGAAACCGAAGGGGATACCGATGATGGTGAGGAAGGACAGGAGCATGACGACGCTGTACACGACCCAGCCAAGGAACAGCGTCAACTGGAAGTTCAAAGACTGACGGGCATGGTGTCCGATGAACGAGCTCTCATCCCCTTTGACGAGCAAGATCACGAGCGGAACGAGGAACTGCAGATACCCTCCCGTGAGATACGAGGCAAGAAGGGTCGCGAGGTGGGCAGCCATGGCCCAGTTTTTCTCGTCGGTGCTCAGCATTATCGTGAATTGCAGCCTCCTCCCGGGAGGTCTCGGGGCCTGCGGAAGATACCCTCTCTGGGGCGTGCGCGGAGAACTACGCAACGGAAGAACACTTCTTCTCCTGACCTTGGCCGGATGTGGAGCGGGTTGTGGCACCGAGGGTCCCAAACCAAGGGGCTATGGGGAAGATCCGGCTGCAAACATCCTCTTCCTTAGCATCGATACGCTCAGAGCCGACCACCTGGGCTTCTACGGCTACCCCCGCCCTACCTCGCCGCGCCTGGATGCGTTCGCCCGCGAGGCGGTTGTTTTCGATGCAGCCCAGGCCTCGGCCTCGTGGACGCTGCCCGGACTGGCGAGCATCATGACCTCGCAGTTCACGGGGACGCACCAGTGCTTGAGCTTCGGCTCGCGTCTTTCGGAATCCTTCACGACGCTGACGGAAATCCTGCTGGGGGCCGGCTACGACACGGCCTGCGTCACGAGTCACGTCTTCACGACGACGCGCCACGGCCTGCAGCAGGGCTTCGTGCACTTCGACGATTCGTACGCCTACCCGGCCGTGGATCCGGAAGAGGCCATTACGTCGCACATCATCTCGGACAAGGGCATTCGCTTCCTGCAGCACAAGGCGGCCGCAGCAGACACCGATCCGTGGTTTTTGTGGTTGCACTACTTCGACCCCCACGATCGCTACATGGAGCACGCCGGGATCACGGAGCGCTTCGTCACGCCCGGTGAACGCGACAACGACACGGTGCGGCGCGATCTGTACGACGGAGAGGTTCACTACACCGACATCCACGTCGGACGCGTGCTGGATGCCCTCGCGGAAACCGGCCTCGCCGACAACACGATCGTCGTGCTCTTCTCCGATCACGGCGAGGAATTCCTGGACCACGGCAGCCGCGGCCATGGGCACACACTGTTTCGCGAGCTGGTGCGTGTGCCGCTTGCCATCCGGGCTCCGGGATACGCAGCCCGGCGGGTGACGAACACGGTTCGCACCGTCGACGTGCTACCAACGCTTCTCGAGCTGGCCGGGCTCGAGAGTTTTTCCGATGCCGCTGGTCAGAGCCTGACAGACCTGATGCGTGGCCGTACCAGCCCCCCACTCTCCGCCCTGGCCGAGATCCATCCGACCGGAGCTCCGCCCCAGGACTGCCTGGTCGAGGACGACTACAAGTTGATTCTCGCCTTCGACGGCGACACGACCCGACGCTTGCTGTACGACCTGCGGACGGATGTGCTGGAGCAAAACGATATCTCTGCGCAGCACCCCGAGATCTCCAAGCGAATCGAGACAAAGCTCTTCGAGATGAAGAAGCGAGCCCTCGAGAGGGCCAAGAAGTACAAACCTGCTCTCGAACTCGATCTGACCCCCACGCAACGGGATGTGCTTCAAGAACTCGGGTACACAGGGGAGGACGAGGAATGAAACGGCTTTCGCTGTTCATCGGGGCCCTCGGCATCCTCGCGCTCGCCTTCCTGGCATGTCGACCGAACATCGAATTGCGCGAACGGTTCTTCGAAGACGGCACGCCGTGGTCGGAGATCCGCTTGCAAGCAGGTGTGCCCCACGGTCTCTGGAAGACCTGGTGGGAAAACGGCAAGCCACGCTCACAAGGCAACTATCTCGATGGCCTGCGCGAGGGTCCTTGGGCTGCATGGTGGGAAACCGGCACCAGGCAATCCGAGGGCTCCTATCGCACCGGCGAACCCCATGGAGCGTGGCAACACTGGTTCGGGAATGGCAAGCCGGCCAGCCGCGGCTCCTACGCCAACGGCCGCCGCGTCGGCCCCTGGTCGGAGTGGTTCGGAAACGGCACCCTACGCGCGGAATTCGCCTTCGTGGAGGGTCTGCAAGACGGACTCGTCCGGCGCTACTGGGAAACGGGCCAAGCGCGTGAGGAAGCGACCTATATACGGGGTGTGCGCGAAGGCCCCGCGAAGAGCTTCTTCGAGGACGGCGAGCTCTTGATCGAGGGACAATACACCCAGGGGAAGAAGTCCGGAACCTGGATCCGATATCGACGTGATGGAAGCGTGTTCTCGAAGGAGGAGCACTAGCCAACCGTGAAGATCCTCTTTCTCTCGCAACGTGTCCCCTATCCGCCCAACCGCGGGGACAAGATCACGACCTGGCGACTGCTCGAGCGCATGCGCCGCGATCACAAGGTCGAGATCGTGGCCTTTGCCCACGACGAAGACGACGTGAAGGCCGCGCGCCAGCTCGAGGACATGGGCTACCCCTGCGCCATCTTCAAACCCAGACCGCGCTGGAAAGCGCTACCGCTTCTGGCCACTTCAAGGCCCCTGACCCTGGGCGTCTTCGGCTCCAAGGCCATGCAGCGCGAGGTAGATCGACGCATCCCTGGCGCCGATCTCGCCTACGCGTACTCCTCCTCGATGGGGGCCTACTTCTTGAAGCACGATCTCCCGCGCGTGATGCACTTCGCCGAGCTCGACTCCGACAAGTGGAACCAATACCACAAGACCATGATGCCCCCGATCAGCTGGATCTACTGGCGCGAGTGGCGCACGCTCTTCGCCTTCGAAAAGCGCCTGGCCAACGCTATGGACGAAAACGTCTTCTGCACGCCCCTCGAGCAGCAGATCTTCCAGAAGCGCATCCCCGGCCCCTCTTCGCTCGTCATTCGCAACGGCATCGATCTCGAATACCACGTCCCCGCCCCGGACAAGGGCGAGCCCGGCCACCTGGTCTTCTGTGGCGTGATGAACTACTACCCCAACGTCGAAGGTTGCCTATGGTTCTGCAACGAGATCCTGCCCAAGGTGCGTGAACGCCACCCCGACGTTCGTTTCTCGATCGTCGGCGCCCATCCCACCGACGAGGTCCAACGCCTGGCCAACCTCGAAGGCGTGACCGTCACCGGCTTCGTCGACGACCCCCGCGAATGGCTCCAGCGCGGCGTCATCTCCGTCGCCCCCCTGCGCATCGCCCGCGGCATCCAGAACAAGGTCCTCGAAGCCATGGCCCTGGGCCTACCCGTCGTCGGCACCACCTCCGCCACCCAGGGCGTCGGCGCCCAAGACGGACGCGACTACCTCGTCGCCGACGACGCCGACGGACAAGCCGAGGCAATCTGCAACCTGTTGCGCACACCGGACAGAGCCCGCGAACTGGGGCTCGCGGGACGCCAGTTCGTCCAGGAGAATTACGACTGGGAGGTCTGCCTCCAACCCCTCGACGAAATCCTGACCAGGATTACGCGGGAGGGATGACCTTCACCCCTCTGGGGGAACCAAAGTGAATTGATTCGGGACAATCGGGTAGATTGCCTACATGTCATCCTCCCCCCCCGACGAGCCCCCCTACGGTGAGCGCTTTTCCAAGGCCTGGGCTCAACTGCAGCGTTATCTCGGCGACCTGGATCAAAACGAGCTAGCCAAGATGGCCAAGCTGGACTTCGAGGGAACGCTGAAGCTCCTACAGGAACAACCGGCCCTTGGGCATTCTGGGGCTCTGAACAAGGCCAAGGGAAAAAAACCCGAGGAGCTGGCGGCGGCCATCCTCGCACAACGTCTCGCTGCCCTGACACAGGACTATGGCTCGGGGGACGACAGCCCCTGGGGTGCGCGCTTCTTGAAAGCGTGGCGTAGTTGTGGAGGTGGTATCGCCCACTTCCGCTACGCAATGATTCAGGAGCTGAAAAAGGCTGACAAGGAGGAGTCGATCGAACTGCTCTCGAAGAAGTGGGGTCGAAGCCAAGGGATCCGTGGGCTTCTCGAGAACGGGAGCCCCGAGGACGCTGCGCGTAGAGTCATGGCGCGCTGGTATGCGAACAGCGCGATGTTTATCGCGGCGGTGCTCTAGATTGGGTTCTGGATCGGGGCGCACGTTCAGGAGCCCCATCGCCTTGGGGTGTCGAGGCCACGCGCGAGACAACCCCTGCTTGCCAACAAATCGCCGTAGAACACCCCATACCCTCGCAAAGGAAAATCGCCCTCTAGGCTACGAGTCGAGCCTTCTCTTGGTCGATATCGAGCGTACCCTATGCTCGGAACCCTCCGGTTTGGACCCCTTGGACGAGACTGCAAGCAGCTAGCGAGAACGATGAGCAATCAAAAAGTCACCGAGACGTTCGACAAGTGGGCGGATGAGGGCCGGGACAAGGGGCTCGAAGACAACCATGGTGACGTGGTGTGCCAGGTCATCGAAAAGATGCAGCTCGCCCCAGGCGAAAAAGTCCTGGATCTAGGTTGTGGCAACGGCTGGGCGACGCGCCTGATCGCCCAGGCGAACGCGGGTGTGCAGGCGGTCGGCGTGGACTCCTCGCCGAAAATGATCGCGCGCGCCGACGAGCTCCACAGCTTCACGATCCGCTCGCGATACGACTTCGGCTCGATCGAAGCACTCGATTTCAAAGACGAGGAGTTTGAGCGCGTCTTCTCGATGGAAGCCCTTTACTACGTCGAGGACCTCGAGAAGACCCTGGCGGAGGCCTGCCGGGTACTGAAGCCTGGCGGCAAGGCTGAAATTCTCGTCGACTACTACGAGGAAAGCCCGGCGTCGGCAAACTGGGGTGAGATCATGGGTTTGAAACTCCATCGGCTCAGCGAGGATGGCTGGAAGGAAGCCATGACGAAGGCCGGCTTTGCGACCGTCGGGACCTCGCGCGTCATCGATTCGCGCGGCCCGGGGGACGAGGCCAGTTTCAAGCGTGACGAGTGCGAACCCGACTGGAGCGCAAAGGTCGCACTGCACGAAGCGGGTACGCTTTGGATCCACGCGGAAAAGGCATAGCAGAGGCGTTGGGGCTAGCCAACGCTCCGGGTATCAACATGCGCACGGGGATGATAAGAACTCCATTCCTAGCATTGCTTCTCGCCAGCGCCTGTGGCGACGAACGACTCCAGGGCTGGGAAGGCGACGCTCCGCCGAACATCCTGTTCATCACGGTCGATACCCTGCGCGCCGATGCGCTGGGATTGTACGGATACAAGAAGCCCACCAGTCCCGAACTGGATGCCTTTGCGAAGACGGCGACGGTCTTCGAACAGGCGATGTCCTCGTCCTCGTGGACACTGCCGAGCTTCGCATCGCTTTTCACGTCGTATTACTCGTCGACGCACAAGTGCTGGAAGATCTTCTCGAAGCTGGACGAGTCCTTCGAGACCCTCGCCGAGATCTTGACGCGCCACGGTTTCGATACGGCGTGCTTCGTCAGCCACACAATGCTGAATCCCAGCCAGGGCATGCAGCAAGGCTTCGTGCATTTCGACGACAGCTATGTCGATCCCGGGGCGGGCACCCAGCTGCGTATCTCCTCGGAACACATCTCGGACAGTGGGGTTCATTTCCTACAAGAAAAGGCGGCCGCTCAGGATGGAGTGCCGTGGATGCTGTGGCTGCATTACTTCGATCCGCACTCCGCCTACATGCCGCACGAAGGCATCACCGGAACGTTCCTGCCCGAGACGATCAACCCCCGCCTGCAGGAGCGTGGAAAGTATGACGGCGAGATCAAGTACACCGACTTCCACCTCGGGCGTGTCTTCCAGGCGCTCGAGGCCCAGGGATTGGCGGACGACACGATCGTCGTGTTCGTCGCCGATCACGGCGAAGAGTTCTGGGAGCACGGAAACACCGAACACGGCAGCACGCTCTACAACGAGCTTGTGCGCGTCCCCCTCTTGATCCGTATCCCCGGAGAAGAGCCACGCCTGGTTCGCCAGGTCATTCGCACGGTCGATGTGATGCCGACGCTGCTCGATTACTCACGGGCAACGATCGACTTCGAGATCGAGGGCAAGTCGCTGCGAAAGCTGATCGAGGGACAGCACCTCTCCCTGCCCCCGGCTTTGCTGGAGATCCAGCAGAGCGAGAAGACGATGATGAAAGCCATCGTCCGAGAGCCCTGGAAACTCGTGCATAACATCTCCGAGAAGCGCTTCGAGCTGTATGACCTCGAGGCCGATCCTGGCGAAACAAACGACCTCAGCGCTCAGCACGCCGACGTTGTCACAGAGCTCGGACGCACACTCAGCACGATGGTCAGGCAGGCCGAGGTGCACGGAAGGGGCTACAATGCCTCGAGCACCGAAGACGTATCTCCAGGCCAGCTCGAGGCCCTACGTGGGTTGGGGTACATCGGCGAATGAAACGCTTGTTGCCCCTTGTCGTGGTGGCCTTGATCTCAGGTTTCTTGCTGTCCACGCTTCCTGGTTGCTCGGATCCTGAGCGCACGCTGTACTACGGCAACGGGAAACCCTGGTCGCAGATCCAGTATCGCGACGGACAACCCCACGGAACATGGATCACCTGGCACGAGAACGGGCACAAGAAGTCCGAGGGGACCTACGGAAGAGGCAAGAAAGAGGGACGCTGGACGACGTGGTTCGAGGATGGCAAGACCTCCTCGACAAGCGAGTTCAAGGGCGGCCACCGCCATGGAGCGTGGCAGCAGTTCTATCCCTCGGGCGAGCCGGCGCAGGTTGGCCACTACGTGGGTGGCAGGCGCGACGGCAAGTGGATCGACTACTTCGGCACGGGAATTCCGCGCGGCGAAGCCACCTATAAGTCCGGTGCGCGCCACGGCGAGTACATCGCCAATCACGAGAACGGCGAGCTCCTACAGCTCGAAACGTATGTCGAAGGCATCCGGCATGGCCCCTACAAACTGGGAGCGGACACGGGCTCTCTCCACGTCATCGGCCAATACGACCAGAACAAGAAGGACGGTCGCTGGACGTACTACAACCTTCCGGACAAGCCCGGAGCCGAGCTCACCATCAACAAGGCCGCCTCAGGGATCTACAAGAACGGCAAGAAGATCGGAAGCTGAACGCTACGACCCCAGGGTGAGGTCCTGGGAGTTCGTCAGCTGGAAGTTCGGCCCACCGGCTTGCGGACCGGTGAAGAGCGCCTGCGTATAAGCCGTAAGGCCGCACAACATGGGGTCCGGAGGGACCAGGATCGACGCCGAACCAAAAGGCAGACCCTCCAGGGGCAGGATGAACAAAAGGTCAATACCAAGCGAGACCAAAAGGACCTGTCCATTGCCCAGCAAGGCGCTTCCCGGCGAGCCGTAGGCGAACACGATCCCGTTCGCATAGTTGCCGATGGCCGTGAACGAACACGTCGTTCCCAAGACCGGAGGGCTAGCGGTGAAGGTGCTCATGTTCGAGCCCCCGGTGCGCGTCGCGACCGCTGCTGGGGCCGGACAGTTCGCAACAGGGGTGGTTTCCAGGAGGAGGTCGTACAGCTGGGTGCTACCGCCGGAATCGTTGCGAATCTCGATCGCATAGTCTCCCGCGGAAAGCGACGTCGCGATCTGCTCCAGCGTGCCGGCCCCGGCGCCGATCGAAGAGGCCAGGACGTTGTTGCCTCCGGCATCGTACAGGCGCAGATCCGGATCGCCGATCTGGGTCGAGTCGATGAAGTTGCCGGAATCACACGAACCGTCATTCAGCTGCTCGCTGTCGTCATAGTTGGCACCCAGCGGAGTGACGGTAACCGTCAGATCGGAACTCTGGGACAGGGAGAAGGTGAACCAATCCTGCTCGAAGCCCGCATCCAGACTCAGGGTCGAGGAGTTCGGCGGAGTGGCGCCGGTGATCGGCACCGGCATCTGCCCCACGTTCAGGGACGCCGGCAAGGCGCCCAGGTTCGTGGCCGCACCGACGGTGTTGTCGGGCTCGAAGAGGTCGCCGTAGTGACGCTGGGCGCCGCGGATGTCGTCGTGAAAGGGCCCATCGATCGAAAGCGTCAGGAAAGGCTCCATCAAGTACGTACCGTTGCTCGAACAGACGTGGCTCAATCCGATCGAGTGCCCGGCTTCGTGCGTCACGATATTGCGCATGAAACGGTTTTGGTTGGGGCTGCTGCCCCAGTTCTCGGCGACGTCGAGAACTATGTCACCGAAGGTCGGGAAGCTGGCGTAAGCGAGGACGCCACTGTTGCCATCGATCGGCTTGCCGCCGATGCGGATGTCGCCACGGCTGTTGTTGCCTGTCGACCCCCACGCGGCTCCGTCGTCCCAGTCGTTACCAGCGCTCGTGCGGCGGACGAACTGGATCCCCGAGATCTCTTCCCAGCGATCGAGGCTTTGCTGAATACGCGCGACCCACGTGGCGCGACCGCCCTGGCCGGAGAACGCGGTATCCATCGCGTCGAAGAGTGCGCTGTCCGCGGTGCCTTCACCGATGCCGTTGGGAATGCTGAGCCCGTCGGGAACCAGACTCCACGAGAGCGTCGTCGGGGTCCCCTGGGCGCCAGGCCAGCGCGGGCCCAGATTGAACTCGAGGCGCCGGCTGAGGAGCGAATTGCGGGCCGCCATGTAGCTCTCGGACGTCCCTTCGGCGAAGCAGATCGTGTCGGCCCAGGGGGTATCGGAGGGGTGGGAAATCTGCTGAGCCGTAGCGCTCAGGCTGGCGGCGAATGCGCCTAGAATGGACAAGAAGGGCTTCAAGGTAGCCTCCCGGGGGTCTCGAGGGGTTTCTGGGGTGCACCTTCGAGTATGACCTACTCGGCGTTGAAATGGGGGAAAAATGCAACTTCCTTCCCGGGCGGCGTATTTTGCAGCCTGAGCAGCATGGAGATCCAACCCCCTCCGGTCCCGAGCCTGGGCGGCATCGGGACCGGAATCCTCACGTGCCTCGTCGGCACGCCAGGCGGGTGCTTGCTGAGGAAGCGTCGATCCTGATAGACCAGGCTTCAGGGCGTGTACACCCATTCACCCGCAAGCAACTCTGGGTTGGAACCGACACGCTTCACCTCGAGCTGATACTGGTTCGTGTACTCGACGCCGGGGATGATTCCCCAGTCCAGGTCGGCCAGGTCGACGCCGACACTGGCCATATGCCAGTCGTTGCGATGTAGCTGGGCCAGATCATCGATGTCACGGTAGCCCGCGACGCCGTTCAAGATCAGATCGAACTCTTCGAGCGCATGGGTGTCGAACAGGGTGAACAGGACTTCGCGCCCTACGAGCTGGCCGTGGAGCAGGTGGTGGACTTCGTATACCCCCGGGATGCGCTCCCGGAAGCCTGTCGGGCCCAGATGGACTTGCTCGAGGATCCGGTCACGTACCAGGTGGGCGCGATGGAGACTCGTCGCCCGCACCTCCAGGTCGTACTCGACGTAGCCCTCACCCGGATCGATCTCGAGCGGCAACCCAAAGAAGCGATAGGCCTCCAGGTGGGCGCGGCTTTGGCCATTGGTGATGGATTCGCTCGGGTCATCGAAGTCGTCGCGTGCCGAGAACCAACCCGGGGGAGGGCAGGGTTCGTAGTGTCCATCGACACGGAGCGTGCCCGGTGGAGGGCAGATGTCCCATGCGGGCAGCTCGTAGGTGCGGCAGACGACGCTGTCCGCGCCCACGAAAGAGAGCTTGGCGCAGGGCTCCATGAACCCATCCATGTCGAGCTTTCCCTGGAACATTCGGATACGCAACGACACGTTGAACGAACGAATCGACTGACAGGACGTGAGCCCCGTGCCCAGTGCGGCGAGGACCAACCCCTTCGCCCACAGGCTTGCTATTTCTTGTTTCATGTTTCCGCCTTCAGGGCGTGTACACCCACTCACCCGCCAGCTCCTCGGGGTTGGAGCCGACGTTCTTGACCGCCAGCTCATAGCTGTTTCCGTACTCGACACCGGGGAGGAACCCCCAATCCAGATCGGCCAGGCCGACGGCGACACCGGCCATGTGCCAGCCATGGCGCTGGACCAGAAAGACATCGTCGATGTCTCGGTAGCCCGCCATGTCGTTCACCGTCAGGTCGAACTGCTCGAAGGCCTTGGTGTCGAACAGCGTGAACAGAACGTTGCGGCCCACGAGCTGGGCGTGGATCAGGTGGTGGATCACATACACGCCGGGGATGCGTTCCTGGAAGCCGGTAAGACCCGAGTGGGCCTGCTCGAGGATTCGGTCGCGGATCAAGCGCGCGCGATGGCGGCTCTTTGCGCGGATCTCGAGCTCGTACTCGACGTAGCCTTCACCCGGATCGATCTCGAGCGGGAAACCAAAGAAGCGGTACGTATCGAAGTGCCCAAGGCCTGCATGTCCGTTGAGAATCGACTCGCTCGGATCGTAGGAGTCAGGATCGGTACTGCCAGCCCCTCCCGAGGGACATGGCACATACTCTCCAGTTGCTCCCTGGGCCCCGGGCGGGGGACAGATCGGATCGGAGGGCAGCTCGTGGACATCGCATTCGATGTTCTCGCCATCGCTGTCGACGAAGGTGAGTTTCGCACACTTGCCTACATCCCCGGTTATCTCGACCTTCCCATCCACGATGCGAACCTCCAACGTCGCGGAGTTCGAACGAAGCGTCTTGCAGGATGCGAGCCCCACGCCCAGTGCAAGGAGAATCAGTCCATGCATCCACGGGGCGGATTTCTTCTGTTTCATGCTTTCCTTCCAGTTGGGCCTCTTTGGCCGGTATACACGTGAAATGGGTCCCTGGACCCACCGGAAGGACCGGCTCGTGAAGCTGTAGTTGCATTCAAAGTTGCGGAAACAAGCCCACGTGTCGGTAGACCGGAATAACGCCAGCTCTATCCTCTCGGGCTAGATGAGCGCCCCGCAATCCGGTACACCCTGCCCGAACTGTCAAGCTCCTGCGGAAGGACGGTTTTGCCCGGAGTGCGGTCAGGACAACACCCGCCAACGGATGTTCCTCGCCCTGGTCATGGTGCTCTACATCGGCACGATCGGACTCAGGTATCTCTAGCAGCGGCTTGTGCGAGCTCGTCTTCGATCCCCGAGAGCCTCTTTCGTCCGGAGGAATCCGTCAGACTCACGAGGACTCCGACGAGGCCCGACAGGACGAAGGCCGGGGGCAGCTCGGCCAGCTGCGCAAAGGCATCCCCGACCACCGCTAGCCGTGGCGCGCCGAACTTGAACAGCGGAATGGAAAGGAAGCCCGTCACCATGGCCGCTATGGCTCCGCGGGACGTCATTCCGCGCCAGAAGAGGGAGAGGATCATCGTTGGACAGAAGGTCGCGGCGATACCGGACCAGCCAAAGATCACGAACCAGAAGATCGTGCGGTTCTCCGAGGACAGCGCAATGAACATGGCCACGCCGAAGGCCATCAAGGCCACCAACAGGGTCACCTTGCGGCTAGTGGACAGCAGGACACTGTCGGACATCTCGGGGTGGCGGACCTTTTGATAGTAGTCACGAACCGCCGCACTCCCCGCCACGATGAGCAGTGAGTCCACGGTCGACATGATCGCGGCCAGGACGATGGCGATGTACAGCCCAACCAGGACGGCGGGCAAGAGGTGATCGACGAGCTCGGGCAAGACAGCCTCGCCGCTACCACCCAAGACCTCTGCGAGCGGCTGGCCGGGTTGGGTCAAGAGCGCACGCCCGACCATCCCGATCAGCACGGCACCGCTGTCCGCAAACAACGTCCAGAGAATCGCAACCCAGGCCCCCTTGGTGATCTCGTTCTCCGAACGCATGGCCAGGAAACGCACGAAGATCTGTGGCGAGCCAAGAAAGCCGATCCCGATCGCGCACAGACCGATCGTGCCGCAGACCACCTCGATGCTCCATCCGGCGCCCCCACTCCACGAGAGAAGCGCCGGATCGATCGCCTCCAGGGAGGCGAACATCGCCCCGGGTCCTCCGATCGCAACCAAGCCGACAATCGGAAGCACAACCAGCCCAAGGAACATCAATGCGCCCTGGAAGACGTCCGACCACACCGCTGCCAGGAACCCGCCCGCGACGGAATAGACCAGCACGACCGCAAAACCGATCAACGCTCCGGCGAAGTAGTTGACACCCAGGAAGCTCTCGAACGCCTTGCCTGTCGCATCGACCTGCGCGCTGACGTAGATCGTGACGAAGATGACCAGCGAACAGGCTGCGACAATGCGCAGCATGTGGCTGCGATCCCGAAAGCGTGATTCCAGATAGTCCGGAATCGTGATGCTGTCGTAGCGCATCGTCAGGCGGTGAAAACGCCGACTCAGAATCAACCATGCTCCTGCGACACCAAGCACCTCGCCCAGCACGACGAAAAAGGCACGCGAGCCCACCGCCGCCCCCATACCTGTCAACCCCAAGAGCAACCAGGCCGACTCGCCAGTCGCCCGAGTGGAAAAAGCCACCGCCCAGAACCCCAGCCGCTTACCACCGGCGAAGTAGTCCTTCACATCCCGCATGCGCTTCGAAGCCAAGAACCCGATCCCGAGCAGGATCAGGAGATAGACGACGATGCCGATGACTTTCCACACGAGGCGCGCAGGATACCATCCACCCCCTTCTGCCGATTCCGCAAAGCACCCCCGCAACGGTCTGCGTGAGACGACGGTGAGAACGGGCAAAGCGATGCGGGGCCACCGCAGTCTACGAGCTCCAAGTCTTCCCCCCCGACCAGCCTAGAGCCCCAGCGTCACATTCTCCGCATTGCACAAGCGCGCACCCACGCCCCCACTGAACGTAAAGCCCTGGCACGTGCCCATGCGGCCCAACCAGGCTGCATCGCCAGGAATCGGAATCGAGATCAGGTCGACGAAACCCGAGGACGGAACGATGCTGGAGCCGAAGAACGTGCTGGTGAGGTCGACCAGGAGCTCGCCGGCTGCAAGCACCGGACCCAGGGCCGAATCCGCATAGCAGAGCACACCGCTGAAGCCCGCGCCGCCGGGATGGCCGGTGGCGTTGATGGTGATGTCCCACGAGCTGCCGAGGACCGGCGGAAGGGTGCTGCCCATGCACAAGGGGTTCAGCCCCGAGCCGTTGTAGGTAACCGCTTCCGCAAGTATGGCTGCGGCGTTACCAGGATCGAAGGGCCAGCTGTTCGTCAGCGTCTCGTGTCCCACGGCACCGATGCGCACATGAATCCCGCCCGGACCGGCGGCCTCCGGAATCGGAGCGATGATTTGCGTGCCGCCGTTCGTCGAATTCAGGTTCCCGATGATGATCCGAGGGTCGTCACCCGTTTGCGTCACGGCCTCTGGTGTGAACCACACGGCATTGCCTGTGGGCGTGAAGTCGGTACCCGTGACGGTAACGGCACCGACGACCGAGTCGATCGAGACACCGGTTACGGTCGGCTTGTCGAAGACTCGCACACCGTAGATGCACTGGATTCCGGCGATATCATCCGAGTTGATGGAACGATCGCCTTCGTTGCTGGGTCCCGTCGAGGGTGACATCGTCGCCCCGCCGTTCGAGGAGTGCCCCAGACCGAGGGCGTGACCGTACTCGTGCACCAAGACCCCTTGGAGATCGAAGTGACCGCTGTTGACGTTGCCCGGGCCGTCGGCCCAGATCCAGTTGTCACAGAAGCGGATGCGCCAACCGATGGAGAAGCCGGACTCCGCAAAGGCGAGGGTTCCACCGTCGCAGGACGAAATGGCCGAAACGACATTTGTGATGGTGCTGCCGATACCGTCGGCGATTCCCATCCACGCGGGCTCGAAGTTGGCGTTGCCATTGCCCAGGAACCCCTGTGTAGGGTCACCGCTACCATTGCCGTGCCCGGTCCCCCATTCGACGGCGCCTTTCCAGATCGCCATCTCCGCTCCCGTAAAGCCGGGGAAGTTCGAATGGGCCGTCGTATTGTTGTTCGTCGCGCCGTCGGCGAAGTTGTCGAACACACGGAAGTGGCGCTCGTCGACCGACAGGTCGCTTCCGAGCTTCGAGAAGCCGCTGGCCTGCTTGGCGGGGATCAGCAGGAAGGCCGCTGCGCAGAACGCGACCGTAGGGAGTACGTAAGTACTAATTCGCTGCATGCTTTGGGGGGGGGAGACGAGACCCAGGGACAGGGTCGGACAGCCGTTGGATTCCAGAGTACTACGGGGAGTCGATTCCTGCCTCTGAGGGTGCCACGCGGGCCTTAAAGTTCCGCGTTTTTACCTGATTGTGAACACCGACGCCAAAACCCCAAGCGGGTCGTCCGCCGATTGGGAAAGCCCGGCCCCCCCGGAGTCCCACCGAGTCCGGCCGTTTCGCAGTGGAGTGGCCCGGAATGCTATTCTCCGTTTGTCATTCTTCGAGCCCAGTACCTCGTGTCGCTGGCCCTTTCGATTCGCGTTTCTCCATAGCCTGGGAGCTTTGTTTCATGCGTCGTTCGATCTCGATGCTCCTCACCGTCCTTTGTCTGTCCGTTGTCGTTTCCGCCCTGCCCCAGGGCAGACCCGGAGGAGGGTCCGAGCGCGGGGGCGATTCCGAGAAGTCGAAAGACAAGAAAGAGAAGATCAAGCCGTACGACGAGATCATCAAGGAAGACTACGAGAGCTCGCAAGGGCTCTTCCGCGTCCACACGGGCGATGACAAGGTCTTCTTCGAGATCCCCAAGAATGCCCTCGAAGAGGACCTGCTCTGGGTCACGCAACTCGCGGAGACCCAGGCGGGATTCGGCTATGGCGGTACGGGAATCGGTCGGCGCGTGGTGCGCTGGGAGATTCGCGGCGACGACGTGCTCCTGCGCGACATCAAGTACAAGATCCGCGGCGACGAGGAAGACACGATTCAACACTCGGTCAGGGCAACGTCCTTGGCACCCATCATCGAGATCTTCCCCATCAAGGCCTGGGGCAAGGACAAAGCCCCGGTCATCGACGTCACCGATCTCTACATCGGCGACCTGCCCGAGTTCAGCGCCAAGCGCCGCCTCGATGCCTCTGGCGTCGACAAGAAACGCTCGTTCGTGGAAACGGTCAAGGCCTTCCCCGAGAACATCGAGACGAAGGTCTTCATGACCTACAAGCTCTCCAGCAAAAGCAGCTCGAGCTCGCCTTCGCGCTCGCCACGGCGCTCGGCCACGCGTCGCGACCGCAGCCAAGGGGCCGTCACGGTGAAGTTGCACCACAGCATGATCAAGCTGCCCGAGATGCCGGCCTTGCCGCGCGAGCACGACGATCGCGTCGGGTTCTTCTCGGTATCCTTCGAGGACTATGACGGCATCGACCATGAGGTCGAGACGATCCGCTACATCACGCGCTGGCGTCTCGAGAAGAAGAACCCCGAAGCCGAGGTTTCGGAACCGAAGAAGCCCATCGTCTTCTATGTCGGCCGTGGCGTTCCGGAAAAATGGCGCCCCTACGTCCACAAGGGCATCGAGATGTGGCAGCCGGCATTCGAAGCCGCGGGCTTCAAGAACGCCATCCTGGCCATGGATCCTCCCACCAAGCGTGAAGACCCGGATTGGGATGCGGAAGACGCGCGCTATTCGTCCATTCGCTGGCTGCCCTCGACGGTCGAGAACGCCATGGGCCCGCACGTCAACGATCCGCGAACGGGTGAAATCCTCGAGGCGGACATCCTCATGTATCACAACGTGATCAAGTTGGTCCGTGACTGGTACTTCGTGCAGGCCTCCGCCAGCGATCCGAGCGCGCAGACATTGCCGTTGCCCGACGAGACCATCGGTAATGCCCTGGCCTACGTGGTCGCCCACGAGGTCGGCCACTCCCTGGGCTTCCCCCACAACATGAAAGCCAGCTCGAGCTTCAGTGTCGCTCAGTTGCGTGATGCCGAGTTCACCGCTCAGAACGGCTGCGAGGCCTCGATCATGGACTACGGTCGTTTCAACTACGTTGCCCAACCCGGCGACGGCGCGACATTGATTCCGAAGGTCGGGCCGTACGACTTCTTTGCCGTGCAATGGGGCTACAGACAATACGGCTCCGAGAAAGAGCGCCAGGAAGGCATGGGCCAGCTTGTCGCCAAGCAAATCGACGACCCGGTCTTGCGCTTCGGTAACCCGAACCCGGCCGAGGATCCGACGCAACAAACCGAGGACCTGGGCTCCGACCCGATCGCAGCGACCGAACTGGGCCTGAAGAACCTCGATCTCATCGCAGGTTATCTGGTCGAGGCATGCTGCCAGGAGGGCGAGGACTATGCCCTGCTCGACAACATGTACGGCGAACTCCTCGGGCAACGCAACCGCGAGCTGGGCCACGTCGCCAACCTCGTCGGCGGCTTCGTCCGCACGAACCTCTGGTACGGCGACGCCGATAGCCGCTTTGGCCCGATCCCCCCGGACAAGCAACGCGAGGCGATTCGCTTCCTGCACGAGAACGCTTTCACGACGCCGACGTCCCTGATTCGCGAAGACATTCTCCAGCGCCTCGAGTCCAGCGGGATCGTCGATCGCATCCTCTCGAGTCAGAAGCGAATTCTGTCCAGCCTGATCAACACGAACCGTGTCGATCGCATGGCCGAGCACAACGAACGCTCAAGGGAATCGACGTACTCGCCGCTCGAGCTGATGGAGGACATCACGAACGGAATTTGGAGCGAACTGGCCTCCTTCCCGGTCGAGATCGACCTCTACCGCCGCAACCTGCAGCGCGCCCACGTCGACATGCTGGCGTCGAACCTCGGCGAAGACGCCGATTCCTCTTCGGATCTCCCTGCCCTTGCGCGGGGTGAATTGGCCAACCTGCTCAGCGTCATCTCCTATGCCATCGACCATAAGTCGGAGAAGACCACGGGCCTGCACCTCGCTGACATGCAATCCCGCATCCGCGAG
Source organism: Planctomycetota bacterium (assembly GCA_965662355.1). Lineage (GTDB taxonomy): Bacteria > Planctomycetota > UBA1135 > UBA1135. The sequence goes on from CBFIHP010000014.1 coordinate 115,835, forward strand.
CACCTGAACCCGCTCCTCGAGAACGACCCCGTCACGGGCACGCCGATCATCGAGGCGAGCGCTCCTCGACGACGCTAGCATCAAGTGACCGCAGGGCGCCCCGACATGGGGCGCCCAAGCGACTCACACCCCGAACTGCCTCAGGTGGTGGTCGACGTGCTTCCACATCAACACATCCCAATCCTCCGGCGTCATCGGCCCGAAGAACGGATGCACCGTACAGCGTATCCCATCATCCCCGCCTTCTCCGAACCGCCGTACGCTTTCGATCAAACGCTCGCACTCGACCTCGGCTCCCTTTTCACCTGTGACGATGAATTTCTTGTCCGTCGGCAGGTTCCGCGGAAACGCCTCGGGACTGATGAACCTCTTGCGCGCCATGCCCCCGAAGATGCGCCCTATCAGTGTGCGTTTCATCTCGAGCTCGCCCCTCGCGACTTGAAAGGGAAGAACGCAATGGGCGAACATCTGCGCCACGTTCATCTTGCCCCACTGAGGTAGTCGGTCCAGAGGTATGGAACGAATTCGGTCGAGGATCTGCGCGCGGGTCTTGCCGTCGAATAGATACGCCATGATTCGTGTGAGCCCGAGGGAAGGGCGAATCCTACCGCCGGGGGCACCCCTCCTGACCCGCAGACTTGTCCGATCCTGCCGGTGCAGGTCACAATAGAACCCGGATGACGCTCGAAGCACTGGTGACACTGGCCCTGCTCACGGCCACGGTATTGCTCTTGATCACCGAGTGGGTGCCGCCAGGTGTGACGGGGCTCTGCGCCATCGTCAGCCTGGTGTTGAGCGGCGTAATGCCCGCCGAAGAGGCTTTCTCAGGACTGACGAACAGTGCTGTGATCACGATCGCCAGCATGTACGTCATATCGGCCGCCGTGGTACGCACCGGTGCCGCGGCCGCAGTTGCAAACCGCTTGACGCAACCTGGCGCGGGCAGCTCGATGCGCGCGTATCAGCTGCTTTTGCTGGCGACGATGGTGCTGTCAGGGTTCGTGAACAACACGCCCCTGATCCTGATCTTCCTCCCGCTCGTACTAGGTCTTTCGAACCGTATGGGCGAGCCACCTAGCAAACTGCTGATCCCGCTTTCGTTCGTCTCGATCCTGGGAGGTTCGGTAACGCTGATCGGCACCTCGACCAACCTGATCGTCGCTTCCAGCTTGAAGGACGCATCGGGCGGTGCGATGCAGCTGGACATGTTCGACTTCACGCGACTCGGTGTGATCCTGGCGGCCGCCGGCGGGATCCTGGTCGTGTGCCTGCGCAAACGGCTGTTGCCGGACCGGCCCTCGTTGGGATTGATGACGCACAAAGGCGTGGCCGTCGAATACGTCACCGAAGTCACGGTGCTGGAAAACGGCGGACTCGTCGGGCGTTCCCTGGCCGAGCTCGAACGAACATCCGGCTTGGGCGCGGGTGTTCGCATCCTGCAGGTCGTCCGCGGCGAAGTGGTACGCGTTCCAGATCACGATGTCGAGCTGGAGACCGGCGACCTGCTCCTCGTGAAAGGCGAACCCGAGGCCGTACTAGAACTACGTATGACCGATGGCCAAAAGGCCGCCTCGGGCTCGCGCAGCGATGCTGTCCGCGGCGTGGGACTGACGCTCTTTGAGCTTGTGGTCACACCCGGATCGTCGTGGATCGGACGCACCGCCGAAAGCCTCAAGCTGCACGACCGCTATGATGCCAGCGTCTTCGCCGTCCAGCGCCACGACGCGCATCTGCGCCAACAGATCGATCATCTGGCGTTGCAATCGGGGGACGTGCTGCTGCTCCAGGGAACGGAAGGCTCGATGCGCCAGCTGCGCGACACATCGGGAGTTCTGGTCGTGGAGGGCGTCGATTCCATCGCCAAGGACACCCGACGCGCACCTCTTGTCGCTCTCGGACTGGGCGCTTTCGTAGCCCTGTCCGTCACCGGCCTGGTCGCCATCGAAGTCGCCGCCCTGTCCGTGGCCCTCTTCACGGTCCTGACCGGCTGCATCTCGGTCCGCCGTGCCTATGAGTCCGTCGGTTGGGACGTCCTATTCGTCATCGCCGGCACCCTGGCCCTGGGCATCGCCTGCGTGAAGACCGGCCTAGCCAGTGCCGCGGCCCAGAGCGTCGTCCATGCCATCGCCCCGCTTGGAATGCGCGCGGTCCTCGCCGTCGTCCTGGTCTTCACAGCCTTGATGACCCAGATCCTCTCCAACAACGCCACGGCCGCGGTCATGACGCCCATTGCCCTCGAGCTGGGGCAGCAACTGGATCCTCTGAACCCCATGCCCTTCGTGATGGCGGTTGCGTTTGGAGCCAACTGCTCCTTCCTGACGCCTGTGTCCTACAACACAAACCTGATCGTCTATGGCCCAGGTGGATATCGCTTCACGGATTTCATCCGCCTTGGCTTGCCTCTGACCGTGCTCTTTCTCACCATCGCAATCATCTTGCTTCCGATTCTGTATTGATGAATCGGCTCGTGCTGCGCAAGGAGCTAGGGCTTGCGTTCGTGAACGACACGACCGGCCTGAACCACGACCGCCACTCTGCGGGTTGCACTGGCATCGATAAGAGGATCCGCACGCAAGAGTACGAGGTCGGCGATGAAACCCGGAGCTACCCGCCCCAACCGGTCCCCCATGCCGATCACCTCCGCAGCCGTCCGGGTCGCACTGCGCAGGACCTCCGCGGGGCTCATGCCGTACTGGGCCATCAGTTCGAGCTCCAGCGCGTTGTCCCCATGCGGGAAGACGCCTACATCGCTGCCACACGTGATGGTTACGCCCGCCTCCAATGCACGCTTCATCAGGTCGCGTGAGTCCTTGATCCGCGGATGGTTCGGATCCTCGCCGTCCCAACCGGTGTAGCGGGCGATCGCGTCCGCGGCGGCGAGGGTCGGGCAGAGAACGACGCCTTCACGCTTCATCAAGCGCAGGGTCGCGAGCGAGCCATGCGTGCCGTGCTCGATCGTCTTGCAGCCCGCAATGACCGCACGCTGCATGGCCTCGTCGGTCGAGGCGTGGGCCGCCACCGGCAAACCCGCCGAGCGCGCTTCGTCGACGATCGCGACCAGCTCGGCCAGGGAGTAGGTCGGCGTGGAGGGATCGCCGGGTTTGCGGCGGTAGTCGGCGTACACCTTGATCCAATCCGCTCCCGCCGCGATCTGCTGGCGCACGGCGATACGCACACCATCGACGCCGTCCGCCACCTGTGCACCCTTCGGCAGTTCCCAGCGCGGATCGAACCCCGATGGGCCGTAGCATCCCGTCGCGACCAGCGCTCGCGTCGCCGCCAGCACGCGCGGCCCCGGAACGATCCCCAGTCGCACGGAGTCGCGCAGAGCAACATCGGCGTAGGCAGCGCCCTCGGTGCCGAGCTCACGCAGCGTCGTGAAGCCGGCTTCCAGTGTCGCCTTCATGGCCGCCACGCCGCGCACGGTACGCAACTCGAGCGACTCCTTCAGAACCTGATCGTTCCAGGAGGTCTCGTTGTACGGATGCAAGAGCAGGTGCGAATGCAGGTCGATCAGGCCCGGCACGAGCCATAGCCCTTCGGCCTCGATGATCACAGCATCGCGATCTTGCAACTCGGAGCCGATCGCGAGGATGCGCCCATCCTCGACGAACACGTCCATCTCATGCCGCCAACCGTCCCCATCCGGGTCGAGCACACTGGCGTTACGTACGAGAAGGTCCTGGGACGAAACGGAGAGAAGGAGAGCTGTCAGGAGGGTGATCCACATGGTTTCGGCAGTAGAGTACGCTGCCTGGGCCTCACCCTCCAAACGGGACGTACAACTCGCCTCAACAAGACAGGCTCCATGAAGATCCGCGAATTCGACCTCGAACGATATTACGGCAAGTACGAGTTCACGACGCGTTTTCAGCTGAGCGCATCGGATTGTGAATCACTATCGATCGGCGAATTGCTCGAGCGGTGCCACATGGGCCCCGAGACCATTCTCGAGCAGCGCCTGGGCTACACGGAGACGCGTGGCGCACTGGATCTGCGCGAGGCGATCGCGGCTTTCTATCCGGGGTGCGCGGCGGATCAGGTGCTCGTGTGCAACGCACCGCAAGAGGCGATCTTTCTCACCATGCAGGCGCTTCTGGAATCCGGCGATCGGGTCGTCGTCCTGACGCCCTGCTATCCGTCTCTGAAAGAGGTGGCGCGCAGTATCGGGTGCGAAGTAGTCGAGTGGTCGGTCGTCGAGTCCGCCGAAGGCTGGAAACTGGATCTCGATCAGCTCGAGAAGCACCTCTCCAGGACGACGAAGTTGCTCGTCACCAACGCGCCCCACAATCCAACGGGATTGCAGCCCACCCACGAGGAATGGTGTCGGATTCGAGAGCTGGTCACGAACCACGGCGTGAAGTGGTTCTCGGATGAAATGTACCGAGGGCTCGAAGCCGACCCGGCGCGTGCCCTGACGCCTGCCTGCGCCCACGCTCCCGGCGCCGTCAGCCTGTGGGGCTCATCGAAGTCCTTCGGTTTGCCGGGGCTGCGCATCGGATGGCTGGTCTCCCACGATGGAGCGCTGCTCTCGGAAGTGGAGAAGCTGAAGGATTACACGTCGATCTGCTCGAGCGCGCCTGGCGAAGTCCTCGCCCGCGTGGCCCTGGAACATGCCCAGCCGATCTTCGATGGGCATAGGCGTTGCATCGCGGACAACATCCGGCTCGTCGATGGGTTCGTCGCACGAAACTCGCAGCGGTGCACATGGTTCGCGCCCCAGGCCGGCCCCGTCGGCCTGATGCGTATCTCCGGGGAAACGGCAAGCGCACACGCCGAGCGCATCCGGCTCGAAGCCGAGGGCTTGCTGGTTCCCGCCACCTTTTTCGATCTGGATGACGCCCATGTTCGCATCGGTCTGGGCCGGGCGGACTTCCCCGAAGCGCTGGCTCGGTGGGAAAGCGTCGTCGCTGGCTAGGGGGAGGGGCCAAAGAGGCTCGGGCAAGGCATTTGCGGTAGATTGTCGCGCCCGATTCCCAGAAGGCCCCACCGTGAAACCGATGCTACTGCTGCTGCCTCTCCTCGTCTCCTGTGCCTCTCTCGCCGCCAAGGACGTCGGTGCGTTCGACTTCGACGCTCACTTCACGGGCATGACGTTGCGCTTCGACTACAACCACGTCGGCACCGCGACGGAGGAGCACGTGGCACCCGAACAGTTTCGGCTGGAGGGCTCGTGGCCGGGCAGTCGCACGCAATTGATCGATGACACGAACCTGGGAAAGTACCTGTTCCTCGTCATCGATCCGGCGACCAACAAGACGATCTACTCGCGCGGCTTCGCCAGTATCTACGGCGAGTGGGAGACCACGGGTGAGGCGCGTCGGACCTGGCGGGTCTTCCACGAATCCCAGCGCTTCCCCGAACCGCGCATGCCCGTACAGGTCGTGGTGAAGAAGCGAGGGAACGACGGTACCTTCAGCGAAATTCACTCTTCGCGCGTCGATCCCACGAGTCGCTTCGTCAATCGCTCGGCAATCAGCCCAAACGGTCGCGTCCTCACGATTCACGAAGGAGGCGCGCCGGCGACATCTGTCGATCTCTTGCTGGTCGGCGACGGGTATCGGGCGGATCAGGCAGAGAAGTTCGAGGCGGACGTGCGTCGTCTGGTCGACACGTTCTTCGAGTGGGAGCCATACCGCTCGCGCAAGCAGGATTTCAACGTACGTGCGTTGCACGTTCCCGCCGCGGAAGCCGGCATCAGCAACCCCCGTCAGGATGTCTGGCGCGACAACCCGATGGGCTTGTCCTTCAACGCCTTCGACAGCGATCGATACGTGCTGACACATGCCAACCTCGCGCTTCGCGAAGCCGCGGCACAAGCCCCCTATGACGCCATCGTTTTCGTCTTCAACGATCGCAAGTACGGCGGCGGAGGCATCTTCAACCTGTGGTGCACGACAGCGGCGGATTCCGGCCAAGCGGCCTACTTGTTCGTCCACGAGTTCGGACACTCGTTTGCCGGGCTGGCCGACGAATATTACACGTCGCAGGTTTCGTACGAGGAATTCAACCCACCGGGCTCCGAACCCTGGGAACCGAATGTCACGGCGCTACTGGATCCGAAGAACATCAAGTGGAAGGACCTCGTCGAGATGGCGACACCGCTTCCCACTCCCTGGAATCAGGCGGCGTACGACGAGGCTTCCTACGCCTATCAAGCCAAGCGCCAGAAGCTGCGCGGCGAGGGGGCCAGCGAAGCTGCGATGGAGACTCTCTTCGACGAGGTCAAGGCCATCACCAAGCCGATGCTCGAAGCGGAGCAGCACTTCGGCAAGGTCGGCGCCTTCGAAGGAGCCGCATATGAAGCCAATGGCCTCTATCGCTCCGAGGCGGACTGCATCATGTTCACGCGGAACCCAACGGCCTACTGCCGCGTCTGCACGCGTGGGATCGAGCGGGTCATTGACCTGTACGCCAACTGACGTACCTAATCCCGGACACGAAGCGTCGGGAACGGTTGCACTCACGTAAGCAGAGCCCCGAATACGCCTTGGAGGTGCCTGGCACAGGCTTTGTCAAGCACTTTGCCCTAGAATAGAGCGCCTCACGTCGCTCCTCGAAACTCCTCAAAAGAGCTCACCCTTGAGACGTCGATACCTTCACCTGGCCACCGTGGCCCTTGTTCTGTCCGCCCCCGTCGCCTCCCAGAGCAATCCCCACGGCACGTCGACACCCCCTCCGGGTTCGGACTCCGCCGCCAAGGCCCAGGATACGAGCGCTGCCGCTGGCCAAGGTGAGCGCGACAGCACACGCCGCTTCTCACCCGCGCGTCGCGTTGTGAACAGCGCCGATACCAACGGGGACCGACAGGTTGATCCCGAAGAGTGGCAGCGTTTCCTTAACGGACTCGAGGCCGACGCGGACGGCAACGTCGATCCCAACCAGCTCGAGGCTCGAGTGATCGTGCCCATGCTGGATCAGGATGGCGACCGGTTCGTCACGCTCGATGATCTCTTCATGATCTTCGAGAACGCCGACAAGAACATCGACTTCAGGATCGACAAGACCGAGCTGAACCCGCAGCGCGGTCGCACGACCGGTGCCACGACCCAGAGGGAGCGGGATGCATTCATGCACCGCTTGCCGCTGCAAATCGCAGACGTGAACACCAACGGGGAAGTCGATGCGGACGAATGGGGCGCCTTCATCGACAACGTGGAGAGTGAAGGCGACGGCGGCCTGGAATTGGCGTTACGGGCCTGGGTCGAAGCCATCCGCTTCGAAACCCTGGCCGGTGCGGACTATACCGCCTACAGCACTCCTGGCGGCTTCTTGCGCTGGATCCACGACAACGCGGATACAGACCGCGACGGCACCCTCAGCCTCCTCGACATCGAGCCCTACTTCGAGGAGCGCGATTTCGACAACGATGGAGTGGTGCGTGAGGACGAGCTTCGCTGGGGCAGTCGCCCCCGTGGTCGCAACAGAGGTCGCGGCGAACGTGACCCTTTGATGCCCTGGCAACGCTCGCTCGCAGACGCGTTGGCGCTCGTCGAGGAAACCGGCAAGCCGCTCTTGATCTGCGTCAACATGGATGGGGAGATGGCCAGCGAATCGCTCGCCCGTTCCCGGTATCGCAGCCCCGAATTCGTGAAGCTGGCCGAAGGGTTCATTCCTCTCCTGGTCTCACCGGATCGCCGTAATGCGCGGGACTACAACGATCGAGGTCACCGCATCATCGACAAGAAGTTCGGCCGCGTCGTCAACGCCGAACACATCGATGTCGAGAAGGATCTGTACCAGCGCTACTTCGATGGTCGCCGCGTGGCTCCGCGCCACCTAGCGGTCGATGCGAACGGCAAGGTGCTCTTCGACATCTTCCTCGTCAACGATCTCACCTTGATCGACGACGCCCTGCGCACGCACGGGATCGAAGGCCCCGGCCCGCTCGCGGCCGAGGACATGGACGACATTCAGCTCCTGAACAGCTCCTACGCATCGCATCGCGAGCGGCTCGAAGCGCTGTATGTCGAGTCCGATCTGCGCACGCGAGCCCGGCTGGCCAGCCTGGCGCTGTCGAACACCCGGGACGTGCAGCATCCGGACCTACTGCGCATGGCGCTTCTGGATCCCGCTCCGGCCGTGCGTATCAAGGCGGCCTGGAACATGATCCAACACCCTGAAAAGGCACCGCTCGAGTTCTTCGCGGACGCCTACCAGGCCATCGAGCGCGAACCGGCTGCTCCGCGCGCGCTGGTCGACGCCCTGGGCCACCTCGCGAGTCGGACGGACAACCGGGATGCCAAGCTAAGCGCGCTCCGATTGCGTAATGCGTTGCTGGGTCTGGGCGAGGAATCCTCCCCGATCGAAATCGAGCGCTGGCAAGTAGCCCTGTCCTGGTCCGATCCGGCCGAGAGACGCGGGGAAAATTCACGCGACACGCTCACGTCGATCCTCGACGATCTGGAGCGGCGACTCGTCACTTCGGACGATCCCGAACTTCACCTGGCCTTCGCCGCGACCAGCATGCGCATGGCTCAGCTGATGCTGCGCGAAGGCGGAAACCCGAGCTTTCTCTTCGAGGATGTCATCAGCAGCGGCAAGCGCGCGGTCAAGGCCGGCGCCGATGCACGCGCGTTGGCCTACCTGGCCTGGGGCAGCTACATGCTGGCCGACACCGAGAACGCGATCCAATTCGCAACCGCGGCCCTACCGCAAATGGTGGCGTGGTCGGCGACTCCGCTGGCGGCGAAGACACTCGAGATCATCGCCAGCGTGCGCATGCGTCAGGTGTATGCCGCTATCGAACAGAAGCGTGCCTGGAAGCCGGCTCCCATAGCCGACGTGCGCGCCGTACATGAGATCCTGCTTCTCCACCCGAGCGGCACGGAGACCCACGCGGCGAACTACATCACCTTCCTCGACGCGATCGGCGTCATTCACGCCCAGGTGGATTTCCTTCCCCGCGCGCTGGCGCGTTTCCCCCGATCCGGCGAGCTGCACACGAAACTGCGTTTCCACCAGCTGCGCATCGACGGAGCCCTGGGACTGACTCAGGCCTACGAAAGCTTCGAAATCAGCGACGAGCTGGCTCCGACCTTCGAGTGGTATCGCGGGCTCGCGCTGTTGATGGCCGCGGAGCGTCACGTGCAGAACCAGGAGCAAGAAGAGGGGCTCGCAGCCTATCGAGACAGCGTCGAGCACTTTCTCGCCTCGTCCGCTGCCGAAACGGACTTCGAGGACACCGCCTCGCACTACGTGTGCATGGCCATGGCGGCCACGGCACGGGTCCATACGGATGCCGGTCGACTCGACGAGGCCATCGCGGCCCTCGAGACCGGGCTCGATGCGAACTCGAAGAGCATCTGGCGCGTCGACGGGCTCGGAAACGCCCCGCGGGACACGGCACTCCTGCTCCTGCGCACCCTGGTAGCGGCGGGAATGGACACGGAAGCGAGACAGCTCGAGACCTATCTCAGCGACCACGGGGTGCCCCTCTAGGGGCCCTCCGCAACGCCAGCGCCAGTTGGAGCGTAGGAATGCCTCGCTTCGGGGCCTAAGAAGGGAAGAAATGGCCCTATCACCCCCTTCAGGGGCCCTTTTCGGCTCTGCGAAAGGGCTGTGTGATACTCTTGGTTGAACCCTGCCCCACCTTCCCTTGCGAAGGAGACTTGCTTTTGAGTCGAGGCCCCCGCTCATGCGGCGCCCTCCTGCTGGCGCTTCTCATCGGAGCGTGCGGGGGGAGTGCATCCTCGGGTGCCATCACGGGAGTGCTCGTCGGTGCCGAAAGGGACAAGCCCGGCGGGGGAACGTACTTCGTCGACCCCCACGAGCTGGGCCACGCGGAAGCGCTGCGGCTGATCGACATGAGCTGGGGTCGGCTGGTCGACGTGCATTCGATCGACGCCGATGGTGAGACCATCATCGAGCCCGCCTTCCGCGACTTCGTCGTCGACCAGAACATCCTGAACGACGGAACCAACTACGAGATCACAACCAATCCGCTGACCCAGCGTACCCGCATGGTGATCCTGCGCCAGAGAGGCGGAGACGATCCCGAAGGGCAGCGCTTCGAGGATCTCCTACGCTCGGCCTCCAACGGTTTGCCCCCGGTCCTGGCAAAGAACGATGACGGCTCGTCGGCGCCTCCGTTCTCGCTGATCGCACGCAACGCGACCTTGATGTTGCACTTCAATGATCTCCTCGAGACCGAAGACAATGCGGAGCGGCTCTCCGATCTCATTCGCGTCACTACCGGATATCGCCCCGAAACGCCGTTCGATTCGAGGATGCTCTTCGACGAGAACCACGGTGGTGAGTCGGGAGGGCGCTTTCACCCCACGCGGATCCTGATCGACTTCGCCGTCTCTCCGGTCGAGGCCAGCACCCATCCTTCATCGATCCCGCCGAACCCAGTGGGCTTGCCGCCCTCGGATCGCTTCTCGGACAACCCGAATGTCGCGCTGCGACTCCCGAGCCGGGTGGACTTCGGATCGGGCCAATTCCACATCCTGACGAACCTCTCGGGGCGAGCGCTCGTGCCGGAGATCAATGGACCGAACGACCCGTTCCTGGTGACGCGGCCGGTCGTACGTGCCATGCGCTCGGGCAACAACCAGGACGTCAATCGCGGATTCCTGTTCGATCTCAAGGCCCCGGAGCTGCTCGGGACGTTCCTCTTGAACGTCGTGAGAGCCGAACCGGATCTCGACGGTCGTGATGGGTTCGACTTCATCCTGGACACGGTCTTCACGACTCCGTGTCGGGTTGCGCCTCGACGTGGTGATTCACTGGATCTCCGCCAATTTCAGGTCGAGATCACCGAGGCCCCCTCCCAACCCGACTCCCAGGGTCTCACGCGCAACTTGCGGGTCAGTATCGCCGGGGCCCAGCCCGTGCACACCACACAACTGCTCCTGGGGTCCGGAGGGCTGATCACAGCGTACTTCGTGGGCGGCGGGCTCGATCCGGCTTGCTGGCTGCGGCTCGATCCTCCGGCGGGAGTGCCTCCCTCGGGTGATGTCGGTGCGAACACGCGCATCGTCGCACGTTTCAGCGAGCCGATGAACGAGAGCACGCTGGGCGCCTTTGACACCTTCCGGATCGTGCGCGGCACTCCGGATCCGGGTCAGGCTCTGCGCCCCCAGGACTTTGTCGTTGGCAACTTGATCCGTTCACCCGGACGCGACGAGATCAGTTTCACGCCGCTCCTGCCCCTGGCCAACAGCCCCGGCATCGACTACCAGATCCAGATCATCGGCGGCGCGGAAGGTGTAGCCGACCTGTCAGGAAACGGATTGGCCTTGGCCCCGCCGGGCATTGGCTTCCGGGTCGATCCGGATACCGTGATCATCGAGAACGGCGGATTGGCCATGCGCTTCGCGGGCATCGACGAGCTAGCGCCTGAGGGCGCGCCCGATTTTCGCGGACAGATCTTTCTCGATGTGGAAGAGGGCATCATTCGGCCACGCCCTCTGACCTTCGGAACCGCAGCCGCCGACCGTGCGAGCCCGTTGCCGTCGATCATGCTGCCCTTCCCCCCCGGCGTGCAGACACCGCTCTCGCCCCTGGGAAGCAAGATGATGACCAGCTGGCGCTATGCAGACTTCGGGTGGCTCATCGACGATGAGAGTCGCTACGACGTAGACGTCGTCGGCATGAGCTGGTCCCCTGTCGGTGGATTGGTCCTCGGGGACTTCTTCCCGCGTTTCGAGATTCGACTCGGCCATGGCGCACGCGTGCTCGATGAAGCCGGAACCAACCAGACGGGTCCGCTCTTCCCCGGCACGTCGCTACGCCAAGCTCCCGCAGCCTACACCGAGAACCTCCTCGAGGGCACCGACCAGACGGTCGTGCACGAACGCAGCCTGGGCTATCTGCTCAGTCCTGGGGACGTTACGGTCAACGTCAACGGCACGCCGTTGATGCCTTTCCCGTGGAACCGTGGGCCCGGGCCAAAGACGACCTTCACGTGGCGCGATACTTCGATCGAAGCCCTGGCGGGCTTTGGCGGCGTCGGTGTCCCGCTCAGGCGTGAAACCACTCCGCCCATCAACGTCGACACCATGCCCGGTTCGTTTGCACCGCAGGGTCGCGTTCCTACCGTGGGACTGCCGCTGCTCTGGGAGATACGCTGCTATCCGACGACCGCCGGCATCGGGCTGAACCCCTTCGATATCTCGCTCGTCTTCGGCATGTTCAACCAGCTGAAGAACCGCGTCTTCTCCACGGGTGGCACGGACCTCAACGGCATGCTTCTCGAGAAGGACCCTGACCTCGAGATCTCCCCCAGCGGCGGACTTAACCCCGCCAGCAATCCGCCGGGGATCCCCACGCCCGCCGCCGACCCGGTCTTCTACATCGGACAGATCGACATCGTCGTGCGGGTCAGCCGGGCCCACACGATCTGGGTCGACACCGGTCTCTTCACACCCGAGTACCTTCAACCCGTGGTCGAGCCGACCATCGCCGATCAACCACCCGGGACGTCGGTCTTGCTCGAATTCCGTGGGGCGAGCACGTTCAACGTCACCAACCCACTGGATCCCTTCGACGCCTCCAGCATGGATGCTTACGGCAACCTGGGACTCGAACAGGTGGTCTTTCCCTCGGGCGAGAGCCAGTGGAGTGCGGACGTCACGAAGGCCAACGGAGCGCGCTTCATCCAGATGCGCATGAGCTTCTTCAACAACATGAACACCGGCCAATCCCCGGTCCTCTCCTCGATCGGGCTGGCTTTCCGGGACTGAAGTACGGCGTCCTGAAGGCTCGGCGGTTCTAGTGCTCGTCGGGGATCCAGGAGCCCATGCCGGGCAGGCCGCAGCCGTGGCAACCAAGTTGGGCAGGCGGAAGGGCTCCGGGGCTGAAGCCTTCGGTTTGCCAGTAGAAGTCCTTGCGCGACATCGCTTCGGGGTAGAGTTGGTTCATCGTCTTGGATTCGTAGACGCGGCCGTTGGAAATGACGAGTTCGATGTCGTCGGAGTCGCGGATGTTCTTCAACGGGTCGCGGCCCTTTTCATAGACGATGAAATCGGCCAGCTTACCGGGACGAATCGAACCCAATTCGTCGTCGAGGCCAATGTACGTTGCGCCGTGCAGGGTGCCGCTGCGCAGGGCTTCGAAGGGCGTCATGCCGCCCTGGACGAACATCCACATCTCCCAGTGAGTGGAGAGACCGTTCAGCTGACCGTGACCGCCCGCCTGCACCAGGCCGCCGTCGTCAACGAGCTGTTTCGTGATAGCTGCAACGTGGATGTGGTTGTAGTCCTCGAGCGGAGCCTTCTGGCGGCGCTTGGCGCGTGGTTTGATGACGTGCGGCGGAATGAAGGCCGCGACGCGGGCGTTCTTCCAGACCTCGTCGACGTCGTACCAGTAGTTCTCGCCGCCGAGCCCACCGTAGGCAACCGAAAGCGTCGGCGTGTATCCGACACCGGATCCGCGCCATAGATCGAGCACATCGCCGTAGACGCTACGCACCGACAAGGTGTGCTCGATACCGGTGTGGCCGTCGACGACCATGGTCATGTTGTGCATGAATGTGGCGCCGCCCTCGGGAACGACCATCATCTCGAGCTCGCGCGCTGCGGCCAGTATCTGTTGACGCTGATCGCGTCGCGGCTGGTTGTAGCTCTTGACACTGAAGGCTCCCATGGCCTGCATGCGGCGTAGGTGAAAACGTGCATCCTCGAGTTCGTCAATATCGGCTTTGAAGGCGCCTGTCGCTCCATAGAGGATGGTCCCTGTGGAATAGATGCGCGGGCCGACCGCCATGCCAGCCCGTCCGAGTTCGCTGGCGGCGAAAACGTCGTTCGTATTGTTCGAGGGATCGTGGATGGTCGTCACTCCGAAGGAGAGACGCGCGTAGTCGGTCCAATTCTGCTGCGGCACGATGCCGCCCTCGGCCTGGGAGCCGTGGGCGTGAGTGTCGACGAAGCCGGGCAGGATGGTCTGGCCGCTGACGTCACGCACTTCGACGCCCTCTGGAATCCGGACCTCGCTCCTGGAGCCGACCTGGGTGATCTTGTTGCCTTCGACGACGATCACCGCGTCGTTGATGATCCGATCCCCCTCCATGGTGACCACACGCCCGCCGGCCAACGCGAGCCGGGTCGCGGGGCGATCTTCCGCATGCTTGAAGCCGATCGCAATACCTGTGGTTGTGGGCTCGGGCAGCTCCTCGGGAGCACCCTGCAAGTAGGCAAAGCTGTCGGTCAACTCACGTGAGTACAGCGTCGCGCCCAGCATCCAGTGCAAGCGCTTTCCGTCGCCGGAGAAGTGAATCCACTCGCCCGCATCATGGCTGGCCTTGGCGATCGGCAGAGCGGACCCCTTCGGGCCAACGTCAACCTGTTTGCCAGTCTGCACGAAAGGCGCGAGGAACACGTTGTAGCGTTCGCGGAAAGCAACCCACTTGCCGTCGGGAGAGACACAGTAATCGGTGGCCCAGGTGCTCTTGAAGTGATTGCGCTTGTCCGTGCCGTCCAGCTCGATCGAGAAGAGTTCAAGATTGTCGGCGTCCTTGTCCGAGTCTCGGGAGATCAAGTAGACACGGTTGGAATCGGCGCCGAACTGCGGCTTGCGCCCCTTTTTTGACACGCGCACCGGCTGACCTCCTGCGGCTGCGACACAATAGATGCCCGGATCTCGGGACCAGTGTTGTGAAGCCAGCCAACCACCGGAGCGTTTCTCGTAGAGAACGTTCTTGCCGTCGGGAGTGAAGACCGGATTGCGGTAGTGACCCGGTTGGTTCGTGATCACGCGCCCCTCGCCACCGTTCGCGGAAACGATGCGCACGCTGCCGAGTTCTTCGTCGTCCCAGGAGACGTAGACGATGTGCTGGCCATCGCGGGAAAAGCGCGGATAGGCCTCGAAGTGATCCCCCTGACTCGTCAGTCGGCGCGGCGTGCCTGCGGGCAGATCGCGCACGTATAGAGAGCCCAGAGCCTGATAGACGATCCGCTCGCCTTGGGGAGCCACATGGGCCCAGCGGAGTACCCGCACATCGAACTCGTCCTGGCTGACAGCCTGCTTGAAGCGGAGCGCGCGAGTCATTTTGCGGGTGTCGGAAACATGAAAGGGAATCACCGTGCTTTCACCCGTGTGCACGTCGACACGCCGAATCTTGCCCCGCGACCAGAGCACGATCGACTTGCCGTTCGGCATCCACGAAAAGGCTGGGTACACGCCGTGGATGGCCCACGTCTCCTGCATGTCGCGCTCGAGCTCGTCGTAGACCAGACTCACGGCACCGGAGGTCGTATCGAACAAGTGCAGGCCGGTCTTGTGATCGACGCGGCGCACGAAGGCGATGACCTTCCCGTCGGGGGAAGGCGTCGGGCGGCAAGCGCCACCGGGGCCCGTGATGTAACGCTCGCTTTCCTGGTCCTGCAGGTCGAGCCTCTGGATCACGTAGATCTGTCCGTTCGAGTCCTTGTCGTACTGGAAGCTCTCGCCTGGAGAGACGTCTTCGGAGTAGTACAGGTAGCGTCCACTGGAATCGAAGACGGGCTCGTTCACGTCCTTCTGATCCGTCGGCTTCTCGGTCAACTGCATGCCGTCTGCAACACCCCCGGCCACGCCGCTCTTGTGGAACATCCACATCTCTCCTGCGCCCAGCGAACGCCGGCTCGTGAAGTGCTTGCGAGCGACGATGAACTCGCCATCCGGCGACCAGGCCGGCCCATTGACGAGGCGATAGGTCTCGTTGGTTATCTGGCGCGTACCTTCGCCATCGCGACCGATGACCCAGATGTTGTCCCCACAGCGTTTGCTGTCACCACAGCGATCGCTCGTGAAGGCGATCTCCTTTCCGTCGGGACTGAAGCGCGGCTGCATGTCCCAGGCAACGCCGCTCGTCAGCTGCCGCGCAGCTCCCCCATCGATCGGCAAGAGGTAGAGATCGCCCAGCATGTCGAAGACGATCTCCTCCCCGTCGGGACTCACGTCGAGGCTCATCCAGGTTCCCTCGTCGGTGTCGATCTGCTGCTCGTAGGTCTCGCCCGTAGCAGCTTCGATGTCCCAGGACGCCTCTTCCTCGTCCTTTTCGTCGGACTCTTGCTCTTGAGGAGCAGCGGGATCGGTGGGCGTGGGGTGCGGGAGGTGGAAATGGAGGAGAGCGAGAATCAGGGAGAACAGTGAGGCGGACATGGTGGGGAGTGTAGCGCCTCGGGCTGTTTGTGTTTCCATCCTCCCTGCGTATCTGCCATTGGCTAGCGAGAGAAAGCAGCGCTCTTGATCGTCACTCGCTTGCCGTCCTCGTCCTTCAAAGCCACCAGGACGCGCCTTGTTGCATCGCTCGAAAGATACACCGTGAACGTGGTCTCTTTTCCCGCCTCCAGACACTGCTCTGCGACCCCGGTCCCACACCAACCGACCATGTCGGCCGTCCAGTCTTGCTCGCCTTTTGTTTCCATGGAGTACAGGGGCGACCCCAGGCTGTACCCGCTGAAGTGGAAATCCCGCTGCGTGTCGTTGGTCAGGGCCAGGGTCAGCTGCTCGTCCGAGTGAGCGATGACCTTCAGGGCGGGAAGGGACGTCGCGGAGATGGGCTTCGAAATGGGTGCGGGGGCCCCGCAGGCGGTGGTGCCGACGGAGAGGGCCAGGAGCAGGGTGCTGAGCGCGGTGTTCTTCATGACTGCGACAACGGAACCCGCCCTACGGGACTTGGTACTTTCTGTCGTCTTTTTGATCGAATGGAAGCGCCAGTCCGGCGCATCGGTGCCGCCAGCCCAGGGCTGTACCTCTTCTTCCTAACCTCTCGCCGTCCCGAGTCATTGCCAATGCTCCTAGTCACCACGCTCACGTCCCTCACCCTGGTTGGGGTCCCGGCCCCCCAGTCGTGCGGGGATGCGGACCCCTTTGCGCCCGCTACACCGGAGAGCCAAGGGCTCGAGGCAAAGGACCTCGCTGACCTGGTGGGCATCGTGCAGGAGTACTACGAACGGGATTTCTTCGTCGGAGCGGAGCTGCTGGTCGTCAAGAACCGGCGCACGGTTCTGCATGAGTACTTCGGCCATGCCGATCGCGAGGAAGAGCTCCAGTGGGATGGCAAGACGATCTGCAACATACGCTCGATGACGAAGTGCCTGACGGGGGCGGCGTTGCAGATCCTCGTCGACCGCGAGGAGGTTTCCATTGATGACTACGTCGTCGATTACCTACCCGGGTTCGATACGGACAAGGCCCGCGACATCACGATCCGTCAGGTGCTCACGCACCGTGCCGGATTGCCCTTGACGATTCTGCAGCAAAGCCTCGACGAATATCCCAACCTGGAGTCCATGGCCAACGCTGTCGGCCGTCGTGGACCGGATCGCAAGCCAGGGAGTCGCTTCTGGTACAGCGACAGCGGGACCGACGTCGTCGGAGCCATCGTCGAGATCATCAGCGAGCAAACCCTGGACGAGTTCATTCGTGCAGAGCTGCTCGAGCCCCTGGGTATGCGCGACTCCTTCTACTACCTGGATGGCGAGGATCCGCGGCGTGAACGCATCGGGAGTCTGTATCTGGGTTCGCCGGGCAAGTGGTCGCGTTACTTCGACCCCAGCGAGCGTCCCTTCTACCCCTACGCCTGGGGTTCGCAGACGCTGTACTCGACCCCCCTCGACTACGCGAGGTTTCTCGCAATGTGGATGGACGGGGGGAAATGGAACACGCGCCAGATTCTGTCCCCGGCGGCGGTCGAACGGACACTGACGCCGGTCAGCGAGATGAGCATGCTGGGCAGCTCGGCCCGCTTTCCAACATCGTTCCAGGGGCTCGAGGTCATGTACGGCCAGATGTCCGTCCTGCACACGCCTCTATCGAGTCAGGGCGAGGGACCCGCGGTCATCATCGGGCACTCTGGATCCGACGGGACGATCGCATGGGCCTGGCCCAAACGGGACTTGATGATTCTGTTCTTTACTCAATCCCGAGGGGGTGCCGCGGTGCTGCGGCTCGAGGAGCCGATCGATCGCCTTCTCATCAACCCCGAAGCATACGTGGGCCATGACGAGATCCCTGACGAGCTTCAACCCTATCTCGGAAGCTACATCGCCGACTGGTCGAGCTACATGAAGGAGGAGTTCGTCGTGCGAGTGCGCAACGGCAAGCTGGCCCTGGACATCCCCTCGCAGATGCTCTTCGAGCTCGAGAAGCTGAAAGACCAGGAGAAGTGGCGTTTCGCTATCAGCTCTGGCGTCACCGTGTGGTTCGAGCGCCACGGGGACGAAGCCATCAACTGCCTCCGCGTTCGCCAAGGTCGCACGAGCTTCGAAGCCCCACGCAAGGGTACTCCCCACGCGAAAGAGGTCGCCCTCCGTAACCTCCCCGATCCGGACGTCGTCGAGGAGATCTCCGGGATCTACCAAGACGCATCCTCCGACACGCAGCTCAAAGTGTTCCTGAAAGGCGACTATATGGCCCTTCAGGAACCCGAAGGCACGTACCACCTGTGGAAGGTCCCCGACCAAGACACCTGGCAGGTGCGCGAGAACCCGGCGGCCTCGATCACGTTCCAGAAAGACGGGGGTATCGTCATTTCCATGACCCGACGCATCCCGGGAGTCCCCACTGCCGTGATGGAACGCATCGAGTAGAGAACGTCGCCGAGCCCTGCCGTCATGGATCTCGGGGCTCGCCGCGATGAGTCCGAAGTGGGACTTCTCGGGGAGGTATCCCGGGCTTTGCATTGCAGAGAACAGGGTTCCCGGGGAGGATTGAGCGCGAGGACACACCCACCACCCGCAGGAAAGAGAATCGATGCTGAGAATCATCGCAGGGGCCTTTTCACTCGCAACGCTCTTGTTCATCGGCACGGCCCAGAGCCAATCTCCTGAACAGAAGCCCCTCGGGCAGAGGTTAGGGCAGGACACGCAGCCTGCTCCGGATCTGCAGATCCATTGGCTCGGACAGACATCCCTTGCCACGTCGAAGACACCGGGTGGAGTACGCGAAGCGCTACAAGCGCTAACCGCCGAGGGCGTGCGTCGTCACTTCGTGGTCCAGTTCTCGCGACCCCTCGAGACCCGGGAGCGGTTGACGGTCGAAAACGCGGGGCTGAAGCTCTTCGCTCCGCTTGGCAACAACGCCTACTTTGCATCCGCTCGGGCCGCCACGCTGGACCTGGACCAGCTCGCCGCGACCCCCCTGGTGAACGCCCAGGCGGCACAGCGCTCCTGGAAGCTCAGCCCCATGCTGGAAGATATCCCCTCGTGGGCAGTCGTCGAGAACAAGCGCGGTGCCGCCCAGGTCGGCACGTACGTCATGTTCCATCCCGACGTCAGCCGAGATGAACAGGCTTTGGTGATGCGTCGCCATGAGGGAGTGGTGCGCGATATCGTCGAATCCTTGAACGCGCTCGTCGTCGAGCTGCCGTTCGACAACATCAAAGCCCTCGCAGCCGAAGACCCGGTTCAGTACATCGAGGCGGCACTGCCGCGTATGGGCATCAACAACGACTCGAACCGCATCATCACCGGGGTCGACATCGTCAACGCAGCGCCTTACAACCTCGATGGCAACGGCGTCGGCGTCATGGTGTACGACGCAGGCTCGGCCTTCGCAGGTCACAACGATTTCGGGGGTCGACTGACCGTACGCGACACCGACGCCGTGCACTATCACTCGACGCACGTCTCCGGAACGATCGGCGGCTCGGGTGCAGCCAGCGGGGGGGTCAACGCTGGCATGGCACCTGGCGTCGACATCGAGTCCTACGGATTCGAATACGATGGTTCGGGCACCTTCCTCTACACGAACCCAGGCGACTTCGAAGCGGACTATGCTGACGCCATCGTCAACTGGGGCGCCGACATCGCGAACAACTCGATCGGCACGAACACGGAAACGAACGGCTTCGATTGCGCGTTCCAGGGCAACTACGGCCTCATGTCCAGCCTGATCGATGCCGTCGTGCGCGGTTCCGTTTCCAGCAACGTGCCCTTTCGTATCGCCTGGGCGGCTGGCAACGAGCGCCAGGGCAGCCGCTGTGACGTCGAGGGCTACGGCGACTATTACAGCACGGCACCTCCCGCGGGGGCCAAGAACCACCTGGCGATCGGTGCGTTGAACTCGAACGACGATTCGATGACGACGTTCAGCAGCTGGGGCCCCACCGACGATGGTCGCATGAAGCCTGATTTCTGCGGGCCGGGTTGTCAGAACGGCGCAGACGGCGGAGTCACGTCGACCGACAACTCCGCGACCTCGTATCGCTCGCTGTGCGGCACGTCGATGGCTTCGCCGACGATCGCTGGCATCGGCGCGCTGCTCCTACAGGACTTCCGCCTGAACTACCCGAGCGAACCGGATCCGCGAAACTCCACGTTGAAGATCCTGATGGCCCATACAGCCACCGACATCCTCGACACCGGTCCGGATTATCGTTCCGGATACGGTTCGGTACGTGCACCGGCCTTGATCGACTTCATGCGAACGGGGAACTTCCTCGAGTCCGTGGCAAGCCAGGGCGAAACGCTGCTCTATACGGTTCCCGTCGCGATGAGCGACACCGAGCTGAAGGTGACTCTGGCCTGGGATGATGTCCCGGGCACACCGAACGTGACCAACGCCTTGGTCAACGATCTCGACCTGCACGTTTTCAGCCCCTCTGGTAGCGAGCACTTCCCCTGGACGCTGGATCCGTCGAACCCGAGCAACCTGGCCGTCAAGAGCACCCATGATCACCTGAACAACATCGAGCAGGTCCAGGTGGACTCGCCCGAGGAGGGAATCTGGCTGGTCGAGATCCGCGGCTTCAACGTCCCCCAGGGACCACAGGAGTTCTCGCTGTGCGCATCGCCCAGCCTGATCAACTGCGCCAGCCAAGGCCTCATCTCCCTCAGTAGCGCCAATGTGAACTGTAGTTCGACCGTGGGTGTCACGGTTGTCGATTGCGACCTCAACACCGACGACTTTGCGGTTGAAACGATCGTCGTCACGGTCACTTCGACATCGGAACCCGCGGGCGAGACCATCATCCTCACTGAAAGCGACGCCGCCACGGCAGCCTTCACGACATTCCTGCCGCTCAGCACGGTCGACGCTCCTGGCGTGCTCCTGGTCAACGAAGGCGACACGATCGACACGGCGTACATCGATGCCGACGATGGCAACGGCAACATGGGCGTGATCAACAGCGCAAGTGCGACCCTGGACTGTACGTCGCCAAACATCACCGCCGTCGTCATCACGGAGGTCACCCCCACGACCGCCTTGATCGACATCGACGTCGATGAGACCAGCACGGCCGTGATCGACTTCGGCCAATCGTGCGGCATCCTGACCGACCAAAAGGCCGTGCTGAGCCCTGGAACACATCACACGATCGAGCTCACAGGCCTCAGCGACGGACAAGCCTATTCGTTTACCGTTACGGCGACCGACCTGGCCCTCAACTCGGACACCGATGACAACGGCGGTGGATGCTACGCCTTCATGACCGACGAAGTCCCTGACTACTTCACCGAGCAGTTTGGCAACTTCGACATGGATGGAAAAACGATCACGTACATCCCCAACAGCTCGGACGAACACTATCTGGCTTGTACGCGTACCGTCGGCGCTTTCCCGACCGACCCCACGGGCGGCAACGCCCTGGCACTGTCGGATGATGACTCGGACCCTGTCACGATCACCGGTGGTGCGAGCGTCAAACTGTATGGCGTCAGCTACACCACCTTCTATGTAGGTAGCAATGGCTACCTCACATTCTCCGCGCCGGACTCGGACTACACCGAATCCCTGGGCGACCACTTCGACACGCCGCGGGTCTCCGCCAATTTCGACGATTACAACCCGTCTGTTGGCGGCACCGTCAGCTGGAGACAGCTCGCTGATCGCTTGGCCGTCACCTGGCTGGGCGTACCCGAATACTCGACGTCCAACTCGAACTCCTTCCAGGTCGAGCTGTATTTCGACGGGCGCATCGCCGTGACGTATCTGGGCATGTCCTCGACCGACGGCATCGCCGGGATCTCCGAAGGCAATGGAGAACCGCCGGTCTTGCTCCCGAGCGACCTCTCGGAGTTCGTCTGCGCTCCCCAGGGCGACCCCTGGGCGCAAGCACCGACACCGCCGACCAACGGCGGGACGCGCCAGCTCTAGGCTCTCGCTCCATCTCAAGCAACCGGGCGCATGCGGCGATATATGCCGCATGCGCCCGGATCTTTTTGATGCCATCGCGGCGGAGGCCACGCCGCTCCTCGAAAGCCTCCCGCAGGACAGACGCATCCTCGTGTGGGGCGCCGGGGAGCACGGACGGTGGCTGATGACCGAATTGGATCATCGCGGTGTTGGTTTCATTGATTCGAACCCGGCCAAGCATGGGACGGAAATCGCCGGCAAGCCGGTCCACCCCATCGCCGAGCTGGAGCGCCTGGAATGGGACGAGATCTGGGTCGCTGTTCTGTCCGATGTGCAGGGAATCCGCGACCGGCTCGTCGCCGCTGGCCACACCGAGGGCCAGGACTTCCGCGTGCCCTTTCCGGGCGGGAAGCGGCGCCAGGTCCTCGACAAGCTCCCGCGGACGCTGACCTTCCTGGAGGACCTCGAGATCGCGGGCCGCGATGTGCTGGAGGTGGGCTTCGGCGGGCAGCTGTACCTGGCGTCCATGCTGCTCCACCTGGGTGCTCGAAGTGTGCGCGTCACCGATGTCGAGGCCCAAACGGGTGCGCTGCACGAGCATGAAGGGGAATGGATCTCGTTTCTCGAACACCTATCGCGCGAACACGGCCCGGCACCGGCAACACCGGCTGAACTCCTGCAGCAACTGGAACTGCATCCCCAGGCCGTGAGCGCGTCGCGGCTTCCGTTCCCGGCGAAGCGTTTCGATCTCGTCGTGAACACGGGCGTCATGGAGCACGTGGACGATCCAGCCGGGGCGATCGAGGAATTTGGTCGCATCCTGTGCCGCGGTGGACAGGCCTTGAACCTTGCCATCGGCATTCACGATCACCGTGCGAACGACCCGCGCTCGGCTTTCACGCCCTGGAGCTTTCTCGAGCAGAGCGACGCCGAGTGGGGCTCAGCGGGGTGCAACGCTTATCACCAGAATCGCTGGCGGGCGGTGGATTTCGAACGGGCTTATGGGGAGCGTGGCTTTGAGATATTGAAGGCGGAGAAGGTTCTCGACCCGCGCCTGAGGCCTGCGGAGATCGCGAGGTTTGATGCTCGGTTTCGGGAGGGGTATGGTCCGGAGGAGCTTGCAGAGTTGGATCTCTACATCGCGGCACGTCGGTGTTAGGTGCTCTATTGCAGGAGGGGGCCCCTGAACAACCGTGCCCGCATCGGAAACCCCGTTAGCGGCCGGTCCCCTCGGTCAGGGTGTGGTGTTGGTTTGCCGCCAAGGGCCCGAAGCGCTCGCGTTTTCCCCCCAGCCAAAGAACCTCGATCTCGACCGGAGCTGCATTCGTTCCCAATCCGAAATGGGTGCGCGGGTCGTTGCTCGAGCAGTAGCTGTAGGCGGTTTGTACCTGGCGCCATTGGGCTTTGTGCGTTGCGCCTTGGACGATCCCGACCTGGGCTCCGAGGGCATCGCGGCCGTGGGTCGTAAGGGCTCGGACCTGGATCCAGTTGGAACCATCGGCACGCACGTTCTTCAGTAGCTTGGCGGAGCCTCCGTTGTCGAGCAGGGCCACGTCGACGTCGCCATCGTTATCGTAGTCACCCAGGGTCAAGCCGCGGGTGTTGCCGAAGTGCTCGCCGGATAGACCAGCGCGGGGGGAGACCTCTTCGAAGGCCAACTCGTCGAGTCCACGGAAGAGCTGGTTCGGCTCCGAGAACGGATCATCGGCGGAGAAGATCGGGCGGCCGAAGGTCACGCGGCCGTTGGCGACGTAGAGATCCTGGATTCCGTCGTGGTCGAAGTCCGCGGCTCCGACGCCGAAGCCCGTGAAGCTGTAGCTGGGCGTAGAGAGGCCCATCATGGCCGTATGGTCGATGAAGAGCGGGCCTTCTTTCAGGTAGAAGGTATTCGACTCTTCGCGCAGGTGGGTCATGAAGAGATCGAGGTCACCATCGTTCTCGACATCCAGGGCCAATACGCCCATGCCCGCTTCGACCTCGCCGTTCTCGTCGACCGCGCAGCCCGAGAGCACCGCCTCTTCCACGAAGGTCCCGTCGGCTTGACCGATCCAGAGTTGGTTCGCCAAGAGGTCGTTGGCGACGTAGATGTCCGGGCGACCGTCCGCGTTGAAGTCGGCGGGGGCGACGCCTAGACCGTTGCCAAAAACGCGTCCGATACCGGAGGTCTGGGAGACGTCGCTGAAGCGCCCACCACCATCATTTCGAAAGAGCGAATCCGACGCGGGAGCGTTGTAGTTGTTCGGGTTGCAATAGTCCTCGGGCCCGTAGGCGGAGCTGCAGGGAATTTCGCGATCGCTGGCCCAGTTCAGGTAGTTGACGACGACGAGATCAAGGTCGCCGTCGACGTCGTAGTCGAGAAAGGCACAGCTCGTCGCCCAGCCGTCGTCTCCGACGCCGGCCGTATCGGTGAGATCCTCGAACTGGGTTCCGTCGAGGTTCCGAAAGAGCACATTGGGCCCGAGGTTCGAGACGAAGAGATCCAGCCGCCCGTCATCGTCCACATCACCGAAAGCACATCCCATTCCGTAGTGTCGATCGCCGGTTCCCGAACCTCGAGTGATGTCCACGAACGTACCATCGCCCGCATTGCGATAGAGCACGTTCTCCGCTGCGGAACCGGGGCCGGCTTCGAGATCCCCACCCTGCACGAGATACAGATCGAGGAAGCCATCGCCATCGACATCGCCGAAACCGAGGCCGCTGCCCATGATCTCGGGAAACCAAAAGCGCCGACGGCTGCCGAACTGGTGTGTGAAGCTGATTCCCGAGCTCGCCGTGACATCGATGAACCAGGACTCTCCGGTGGAGAGCGCCTTGGCGGGAGCGAACTCCCCCTCGCTGCTGGCGGACCCGCCATCTCCCCCACAACCGGCTGCAAGCCCGAACAGGAGCAAACCAACTCGCTTCATCATTCTCCAGCTCCTTGGTTGGTGCGCTTCGCGACGAGCTCTCTGATCAACTTGACGGCATTCGCATCCGGTGAAATTCGCTGGGCAGCGACCAGCTCGGCTTCCGCCTGCCGAAACTCGCCTAGCTCGACACACACACGACAAAGCTTCACGTGTGCCATCAGGTGCTGGGGATTGAGGCGGGTGGTCATTTCGAATGCGAGCTTCGCTTCGGGATAGCGCCCGGTTGCCGCACACACCTCGCCCAGGAGAAATTGTCCATCCGGATCGCCCGCATCCAGTCGAATCCCCCTCTTCAGTAGCGGATACGCATCGTTCAAGCGGTTCTGCACTGCGAGGATCTTGCCCCGAATCATGTAGGAAGAAGCCACCTCGGGTGCCATCGTGGACGCTTGTGCTGCGTGCTCGAGCGCCTCGTCGTATTGCTGCATCGAGAAGAGACAACTCGCCAGGTTGATCCGAGTCGGAAAATCCGCCGGGCGCGCAGACCGGGCACGCCGCAGCAACCCGAGGGCACGCGGATGTTGACCGCTCTCCATCAGAGCGATGGCCAGGTTGTTGATGACGTTCGTATCCTGGGGCCGACGCTGGTGAAGCCGCTCGAGGATGCGCATGCCATCGGGATTGCCCGCACGAATGAGGGCCTGCGCCTGGTCGAGCTGCGAGGCGATGTTCACGCGATAGGCGGCCACCCGCGGAGACAGAGGGTCCGGTACGAAACGCCGATCCGAAACGATGCCGCGGGCCAACTCCTTCCGGGCCTCGTCCATACGCCCCAGGCCGCGGTACGCCATACCGAGCAGGTAGTGTCCCTGCTTGTGATCCGGGTCGATTTTCAGGGCCTTCTCGAGCTCCTTCTGGGCCCCGGCATAGTCGCGCTTGCGAAGCAGCACCGACGCCAAGCCCACGTGGGGCTCCGCCATGGTCGATGCACGCCGCAAAGCTGCACGGAAGTTCTCCTCGGCCGCATCGAGCTGGGCCTGCTCCAGGAGAACTTGACCGATCCGGTAATATGCGGCGGC
This sequence comes from Planctomycetota bacterium, assembly GCA_965662355.1. Taxonomy (GTDB): domain Bacteria; phylum Planctomycetota; class UBA1135; order UBA1135. The sequence goes on from CBFIHP010000014.1 coordinate 141,771, forward strand.
CGCGCAGGCACGATCGTCGCGGACGCTTTCGAACAGGGCCAAGGCTTCATCGAAATGGCCCAGGCGCGCCCTCGCGATGCCCTCGTGCAGGCGCCACAGAGGATTCGCGCCGTCGAGCTTCGAAGCGTTGTGATAGGAGCGCGCCGCCTCGGAGAGCAGCCCGTTCGCCTCGTACAGCATGCCGAGCTCTCCGTGGGCCTCGGCTCGCCCAGGATGCGCCAGGGCTTCCTCGAGTTCGCGTTCGAGCAGGAGCCGCACTTCGGAATCGATCCGGGAGAGATCAGCGGGCTGAACCGGCGTGGGGACCGGAGCGAGCTCCTTCCAGAGGACGAACACGACCGCGGCCATGCCAACCAGAATCAAGGGCGACCAGCGCGTCAGGGGTGAGCGTGCGGCCGGCCGTGTTTGGGCCCCCTTTTGATTGCGCTTGCGCTTCGACATGAATCGGAGCGCATACCGCGATCTCCGGTCATTCAACTCTAACGCAACGTTCGAGAACGGTGCAAGCCGCGGAAATGGCCAAGAATCCTCTTCCTTACCGGGAGAAACCACCCCTATGCTCACGAAACTTCCCATCAGGAGAACACCACGTTGCGCATCATTGTCTCGCTCGTACTCGCCACGCCCTGCTTCGCACAATCCGTACTCGTCGTCGATGACAACGGCGGGATCGGTGTCGATCACACCTCCATTCAAGCCGCGATCGACGCTGCACCGGGGGGGGCGATCATCAGCGTCCGGGATGGCATCTACGGATCGGCCCTAATCGACGGAAAATCGCTCGTCATCACGACCGAGGCCGCAGGCTCCGTGGTCGTGCAGGGCGGATTGACCCTACGAAATCTGACGTCGAGCCAGGTCGTCACGATTCGCGGGATCGGGATCGCCGACTCCGCGGGAAACCAGGCTCCACTGATCGTCGAGCAAAACCAGGGCGTGGTGTGGCTCGAGGGCTGCTTGGTCCTCGTCGACCACGCCGATCAAGAGCAGGGCATCCTGGTCGAGAACAGCTCCCAGGTCGTGCTGCGGGTCTGCACCGTGGCCATCTCCGGGGGAGGAGACTCGGAGAAGCCGGGCATCCGAGCCAGTGCTTCCTCCCTGCACCTCTACAACGTGCATGCGAGCGGAAGCAACAACGACTTCGCAGCCGGATCGCCCGGCGTCGAGCTGTTCGACTCGTTCTTGTATGCCTCTGAAAGCCACTTCGAGGGCGGCGACGGCGGCATCTCCTGCCCCACCGGCTGTTTCCCCCAGGCGGGTGGAGCCGGCATTCGACTCGCTGGCCCTTCGGGTTCGACGGCCAATCTGACGAACACGGTGCTCCGCGGGGGCGATGGCGCCGGGCTCAGCGGAATCTTCGCTCCGGATGGACCTCCGGCGCAGATCGTCACGGGCATTCTGTCGCAGCAGACCGACACGGTACGCAGCACGGTGATCTCCAGCCCCGTCAGGACGAACGAGATCGCCCAGATGTCCGTCCAAGGTGCACCGGGTGAGTTCGTCTTCGCACTGTATTCGGATACGCCCAACTCGATCTACCTGGCGAACCTCTTCGACAGCCTGGTCGTCGGTGCACCGCTATCGAGCTTCTTTCTGACAACCCTCGACGGCTCGGGAGCGGCCAGCGTGCCGATGTCCGCGTCGCTGCCCCCGGGGGTTCTCGCTCGCTCCATCTACACACAGATGCTGCACTACAACCCCGCCGCACCGGCCGGTTCCCAGATCGATCTTGGAACACCGACCTCGATCGTGATTCTCGACGAGAGCTTCTGACCGCAGCCCCGGCTAGTCGCCTCCGTAGCCGATCGCCCGGAGCTCCTCTAGCACGCCCTCCCTTTCGGCGTCCAACAGGTTCTGGGTGGGAGCGAGGCTACGCAGAAAGGTGCGCATCTCGCGCGCATGATCGCGGGCCATCTGGGCCGGCCAGTCGGCCGAGCTCGACACGTCATGTTGCTCGCCTGGATCCTGTCCAAGCTCGAACGAGCGCTGCAGCTTGCCTTGTTGCAAGGCCTCGGGGTTGGCCTCGACGCAGATCTTTCGGTCCGCGTGCACGATGAAGGCCTCGTGGATCTTCGTGGTTTCCCAAAAACCATAAACGGGACGCTCTTCCTGCAAGCCCCGCAGATCGCACCCCAGCCAGTCGTCGTCCGCAGCAACACCCGCGAGACCCGCGATCGTCCGCGGTAGATCGATGACCGAGGCGGCAAACCCTCGACGCTCGGCCGTGATACCGGGCCCGTGGAGGAACATGGGAATGCGCAACGTCTCCTCCCACAGCTTGCCGCGGTGGCCCATGCTGCGGTGCTCGTAGAAAGCCTCGCCGTGGTCGCTGGTGAAGGCGAGATGAGCTGTGCCCCAGGCGGGAAGCTCTTGAACACGCCGCCACCAATCTCCGAACTGCTGGTCCAGGTCCTGCACGCCGCGGCGATAGAACTCGCTGTAGCGCGAAGCGACATCGAGTCGCTCCTGTTCATCGAAGTCCCCCTCCGCCCTCAGGCTGTGCAGCAGCTCGCGCAGTAGCTCCTTCGTTTCTTCTCGCGATTCCTCCGGACCAACGCGATAGGGCTCGTGCGCACGATAGGTGTGGACGAAGAGGAAGGTGGGACGGCCATCGAAGGCCTCCTGGAACTCGAGTGAACGACGCAACGTCGTGGCGAGGCTCCAGCCCTCGGGACCGGGATGCACCTGAAACCAATCGAAGCCCTGATCCAGCTGGAAGCGCGGTGACAGGAACGAGGCGTCGGTGATGGCCGCAGTGCGATAGCCGTTCCGGGACAACACCTCGGTAATCGTCGTCAATGCCTCTGGAAGTACGCGCGTATCGAGCGTGGCGCCATGTTGGGGGGGCAGGAGTCCGGTGAAGAGCGACGATTGAGACGGCAGGGTCCACGAGCTCGTACCCCAGGCGCGCTCGAAGACAAGGCTCTCACGAGCCAAGGCGTTCAGAAAGGGCGTCGTCTCTGGATCCCCTCCGTAGGCTTGCATGTTGTCCGCGCGAAAAGTATCCGCGACGAACAACACGATATTGGGTCGGTCGGGCTGGGGATCGGGGTTCGCCGGCCCGATGACCGGATCCACGAAGGCCGATAGCCCCGGTGGCCCCTCCACCTGGAACTCGAACAGCGACAGGTTGCTTCCCCCTTCGGGGAGCCGGATCTCTTGCCAACCATCGGAGGCATTACCAGCCCGGCGTTCGAGCTCCCACAGGATCTCGCCATCAAGACGGATACGAAAAACGAGCGTCGCCACCCCTTCACCATCGGACGTGTCATCGCCCTTGGCCGTCACGAAGAAGCGCAGTGCGCTGCGCTCGGGGATCGGCGTCGCGACCCGCCAGCTCTCGCCCGGCCAGACGGGCAAACCACGGCCCGAAACGCGACCGACGAAGACCTCCCAGGCCTTCGCGCTCCGTTCACCGCGCGAAACGAACTCGCTGAAGCGCAGGCTGCCGGTGGAGGATTGCCCGGGCGGCAAGTTCACGAAGAGCTTCCCCTGGCGCAGCGCGTACTCACCGGGCTGCAGGGCTTCGGGATCTCGCTCGAGAACCATGGTCAACTCGATCCCTCCGCTCTCCAGGAGACTCCGGGCGTTCGGGTCGGAAACCCGTGGGTGCAGAGGGCGGGGACACCGGAACACGTCGGACTCCGCCGGCTTTTCCCATGGCTCGGGTCCAATCGACCAGACGAGCCAGATGCCATCTCGATCCTGCAGAATTCGAGTCCCCAGCGCCTTCTCCCAGGCAGCGGCATCGATGGAGGTCGCCGGGTCGAAGGCCTCCAGCGCAATCCAAGGGGCTAGCTCGTCCGCACCACCGCAACCGGCCAGCATCCCGAGCGTTGCCAGGAAGCCTGTCCGTCCGGGTGAGCTAGTACTCGATCGCGACGGCAATGAGCAAGGCAAGGATCGCAACCACATAGAGCTTCACCAGAAGCGGCACGACGAAGGTCACCCAGCGCTGGTAGGGAATCTTGCCGAGGCCCAACATTCCCATCAGCAACGCGTTCGTGGGCACAATGATGTTCATGAAGCCGTCACCCATCTGATAGGCGAGCACGGCTGTCTGGCGCGAGACCCCCGTCAAGTCCGCGAGCGGCGCCATGATCGGCATCGTGACGTAGGCCTGACCGGAACCCGAAGGGACCAGGAAATTGCAGACCGATTGCACGCTCAACATTCCGATCGCGGCCCCATAGGAGCCGAGGTGCTCGAGTTGCAAGGCGATGCCATGAATCACCGTGTCGATCACCTGCGCATCCTCGAGTACGACCTGGATCGTTCTGGCAAAGCCGATCAAGAGTGCCGTGGTCGTCATCTCGGCCGCGCCGGAGCAGAACTCGCGCGCCGTTGCGTTGGCCGACAAGCGCCCGAGGAGGGCGGCGATGATTCCGAGAGCGAGGAACAGGGCCGCCAGTTCTGTCAGGTACCACTCGGCCATCGAGGTCCCGACGACAAAGATCAGGATCACCAGCACGAAGCTGGCGAGGATCATCACGCGGCGGAAAGACAGCTCCGTGTCCTCCGGCATCTCGAACCCTTTGGAATAGTCGACGTCTTTGACCAGGCTACTGGAAGGATCCAGTTCGATCTTGCGCGCATAACGCAGGATGTGATGCACGCCCACGACCAAACAGAGAACCAAGAGGAGCGTGCGATAGCCCCACCCCGAGGTCGGCGGCAAGCCCGCGATGTCCTGGCCGATCAGAACGGTAAAGGGGTTGAGCGCGGCGCATCCATAGCCAACAGCGGCTCCGACGTAGACGATTCCCATCGCGACAACGGAATCGAGTCGCATCGCCAGGCACATGGTGACCAGAATGGGAATGAACGGCATGTACTCCTCCGCCATTCCGACCAGCGAAGACCCGATCGCGAACACGAGCGTCATGCCCGAAACGAGCAACCAGCGCGTCGATCCGAACAGCCGTATGGCGTAGGCAAGCAACGCATCGATGGCCCCGGTCTTGCGCACGACACCGATCACACCTCCGATCAAGAAGACGAAGAAGATGATGTCGGCACCCTCGTGGAGGCCCTTCGGAATCGCCATCAACGCCCCGGGAACGACCCACAATACCTTGCCCAGCGTGGTGTCCAGGAACGTCTCCTCGGGGGCTTCCCCCCCGGCGTCAGCGGAGGGCTCGATCAGCTTGTAGGTGCCGGGCAGCACCTTTCGCCCTTCCCTCGTGAACTCACCCGCGGGCAAGACCAAGCTCGCGATCTGAGCGAGCAGGATCATCCCCAGGATCAACACCAGGGAATCAGGAAAGCGGCTCTTCTTGGTCGGCTCTTCCATCGAGATCGAATCCTATACGGGAGAGCCGTTCAGAGCGAACGTCGCTTATCCGCCCTGTTCCACCTCCAGTCGGTCTAAATCGAGAATCCTCCGAGGTCAGGAAATCCCAGGAATCGTCGTTTGAAGGAAGAGCTGGGGCACACTCGGGGAGCCCTCAGGCTAGAATTCCCCGCCAAAATCCAGGCCACCACAGCCACTAGACATGGAGCCGGGTATCTACCCAACTGAGACCAATGAGCATCATCCAACCCGGGGCCGACGCCCCTGACTTCAAGCTCGACAGCCACCAGGACAAAACCGTCACCGGCTCGGGCTTCAAGGGGAAGAAGAACGTCATGATCGTCTTCTATCCCCTCGACTTCACCCCTACATGAAGCATCGAAATCCCCGGCCTGAACGCCCTACTCGGTAAGTTCGAGGCCGCTGATACCCAGGTGCTGGGTATCTCTGTTGATTCGAAGTTCTGTCACAAGGCATGGGCCGAGAGCTTCGGGAGCATCACGTTCCCGCTGCTCGCGGACTTCCACCCCAAGGGTGGCATGGCCAAGGAGTACGGACTCTGGCTCGACGACAAAGGAATCACCGACCGCGCGACCGTGCTCGTCGGTAAGGACGGCAAAGTCCTCTGGGCAGAATCCGTTGGACCCGGTGGCGCACGCAACCCGGGCGATCTTCTCGCCAAGGTCGAGGAGCTCTGCAGCTAGCAGGGACGATCTTCGTCCTTTGGATTTCAAGAAGGCCTGGCCTGCTTCGCGCGGGCCAGGCCTTCTCGTGTAACGGTGCTGCGTTCAGGGTGCTGGACTCAATTGTCCCGCACCAGCATGGACTCAATCGCCGCCGTCACCGCTCTCTTCTTCGCTGCAGCTCTGACCCCGGGGCCGAACAATTTTCTGGTCATGGCCGCCGGGGCGCGCGGTGGATACGCCCGGGCCTTGCCGGTTATCGGGGGTGTGATCGCGGGCGGGTTGGGGTTGCTCACTCTCAGCTGGGCGGGGGTCTCGGGTGTGCTCGAGGCCCAACCTGAACTGCGAGCACTCATCACGATCGTCGGTGGGAGTTATCTCGCCTGGATGGGCGTCAGGATGTTTCGCGCGGCGCACGCTGCAAGCTCGTGTACGGTGCCTGCGGACTCCATACCTTGCACGTGGTGGAGCATCGCCGCCTTCCAGTTTCTGAACCCGAAGGCATGGGTGCTGCTGGTGACCGTGACCGCGGTCATGTCGCGAGAGAGCGCGGGCCTACCCGGGTTCCTTCTACTCGCAACCATCTACTCCCTGCGCTCGGCATTGACGCTCTCCGCGTGGGCCTTCGCCGGTTCGACGATGGACAGGCTGCTCGACAGCGCCCGTTCGCGGCGTGTGATCGACTGCACGCTGGGGGGCCTGCTCGTGGCCACGGCAGCCGCTCTCGTGGTCCCGCTGTTTCCACTGGCCACGTAGCGAATCAGCGGATCAGGAGGATCCGGTTGTTTACGGGATACAGCCACTCGATCCCGCGTTCCGTCAGGATGGCGTCATCCTCCAAGGGAATGCGCACCTTGGCTCCGCCCCACTCGGGCATCGATGTGTAGGCGAAGAGCTCGATGGAGAAAAGGTTCGTTGGATGGAGCATGTACTGGACGCGCACCGGATTGAAAAAGGCGATCGAGGGGCCGATACCGTGGCCGGTGTTGCCGACGGAATGGCAGCCGATGACGACGTCGGTGGTATCTGGATCGTCCGTTGGCTTGTTGAATTCGATCTGCTTGAATCCACTCGCCTTGAGAGCGGCGTAGATCTCCTTCTCCGCCGTGGCAGCGGTGATGCCCGTGTGGATGGCGTCCTTGATGATGGTGCGTGCCGCTCGACCACGGTCAAAAGCGTGTTGCAGCCCGGCGGGCGCTTCGGTTTCACCGACGCGCAGAACGTAAGCGATGCGCTTCATATCCGTGAAGAGGTTCAGATAGCCCACACCCCAATCGATCATCAAGAGATCCCCGCGCTGGATGATGCGATCCGACGAAATGGCCACGATGCCGTCGGGTCCGGTCACGTACACGGAGGGCATGCCAAAGGAACTCCCTAGGCCCCGCTCGAGCAGCCGATCCAGCATCCACCACGCAACTTCCTCGAGGCGCGTCTCACCGGGTGTGATTACCTCGTTCGAGAGAGCTCGTTCCGCGAGGACGCGGGACATCTCTCCGGCCTCGGCGAAGGCGGTGATCTCGGAGGCCACGCGACGTGAACGGAAGTCCGAAACGAGCTTCTCCGCCGAAACGATGCGTTTCGTCAGTGAATCGCCCAGTATCTCCGTCAACTGTAGATACCCCGTGTGCGACAACGTGTCCACCGGTCCCAACGCACGCGACATGTTCAAAGCGACGGCTTTCGGATCGCGCTCGCGCACGAATTCCGCCAGGGCCTCCGTCGGCAGAAACTCGTCGTAGGCACCGCATTGCTCGATCAAGTAGCCGTGAATCCCGAAGGCCGTACGCTCGATGCGCCCTTCACCGGTGGGATCGGTGAACACGTAGAAGCCATCGGCGCTCGCGTAGCCGTGTCCGAAGTCCGCGTGCAGGGTCTTGTAGTTCGCCTCGCGGATCATCGTGATCCACATATCGACGCCATTCTCGCGCATGACCTCGGGCAACACACGGTCGAACTTGTCGCGCCGAATCTGCGCCAGGCGTTCCCAGCGCTTGCGCGCCTCTTGCGCATCGGCATCCACCCCCATCCAGAGGGAGAACAACCAGACCGTGAACAGAAGGGATAGCGAAGGTAGATGGGCAATTCTCATGGAGGCAATTCTCATGGAGTAGGATAACCGGCCGCCCCATGTTCGACGATCTCGCCCAGCACCACGCGCCCCTGACGAAGCTCTTTGCCCACTCGAACTCGCAAGAGGAGTGCGAACGCTATCGCCTCAGCTCGGAGCAGCTGGCCTTCTGGGAAGAGAACGGATACGTCGCGGGCCTCCGGCTTCTGAACAACGAGCAGTTATCCGCATTGCAAGCGGAGCTGGAGCCACTCTTCGATCCGAGTCACCCGGGGAACGAGCTCTTCCACGAATTCCGTTCCAACGAATCCGAGGATCGCGAACGCGTATTGTTTCACGCATTGGGAGCCTGGCGAATCGCTTCCGCTTTCCACGATGCTCTCTGGAACCCCGCCTTCACCGTCCCCGCACGCCAATTGCTGAAGGGCCCGGTGCGTTTTTGGCACGACCAGCTCTTTTGCAAGCCGGCCTACACGGGGGGTGCGGTCGCCTGGCACCAGGACTACTCGTACTGGACGCGAACGAAACCCATGGCCCACCTGTCGTGCTGGATCGGGCTCGATGACTCTACCGAGGCCAACGGCTGCCTACGCTACGTACCCGGAAGCCATCGTTGGAAGCTCCTGCCGATCACAGGACTTGCCGGCGACATGGAGGCGATCCACTCGGTCTTGTCCGCGGAGCAAAGCGCGAACTTCCAGCCCGTCCCGGTCGAACTGAAGCAGGGTGAAGCCGCCTTCCACCATCCTCTCCTGGTGCACGGCTCTTTCGAGAATTCGAGTCCCCGCGCGCGGCGCGCTCTGGTTCTGAACGCGGTTCGCGACGGCGTCACCTCCGCCAGTCCGGATCCGCTACTCGAAAACGTCCCCCCCATCGAACCGGGTCGCGCCCTCGAAGGCCGCTTCTTCCCGTTGCTACGCACCTAGGGAACGGGAGGCAGGGTGCTCGGCTTCGATTCGCAGCGAAACTCCGGTAACCTTCCTTGCATGAAGTCCCAAGTCACCCTTTCGATCCTCGCCCTCTCGATCATGTCCCTCGGTTGCGCCACTGATTCGCGCTGGACAGATGACGTAGAAACGCCGATTCAACGGAATGCACAGGCCTTCCTGGATGGCTACACCGACACGTTTCAAGAGCTCTACTACGAATCGGGCGAGGCCGAGTGGCAGGCCAACACGCACATCGTCGAAGGCGACACGAGCAATTCGGAGCGCGTACAGGCCGCGAACGAAGCCCTGGCGGCTTTCAGTGGCAGCGTCGAGAACATCGAACAGGCCCGGGCCTTTCTCGCGCGTGAAGACGAGCTGACCGAGCGGCAACGCCTGCAGCTGAACCGCGTGCTCTACGCGGCCGCCAGCAATCCGCAGACCGCGCCGAAGCTCGTCAAGCAGAAGATCGCGGCCGATGTGGCCCAGACCGAGGCACTGTACGGATACACGTACAAGCTGAACGGCAAAGAGGTTTCACCAAACGACATCGACGAGGAACTGCGCACCGCAACGGACCTAGAAGCGCGCCTTGACGTGTGGGCAGCCTCCAAGGAAGTCGGCCCGACCCTGCGCACGGGTTTGCAGAATCTGCAGCGTCTGCGAAACGCAACGGTCCGCGCGTTGGGCTACGACGATTACTTCGCGTACAAGGTATCCGACTACGGCATGAGCACGAGCGAGATGGTCGACTTGCTCGACAAGATCAACCGTGAACTACGCCCGCTCTTCCGTGAGCTCCACACGTGGGCCCGACACGAGCTCGCCGAACGCTACAACCACCCGGTCCCGGATCTGATCCCGGCCCACTGGTTGCCCAACCGCTGGGGCCAGGACTGGGGTGCCCTGGTCGAGGTCGAGGGCTTCGACCTCGACGGCGCCCTCCGCGAACGCTCCGCGGAATGGTTGATCGAGCAAGCCGAGCGCTTCTACATCAGTCTGGGCTTCGAGAAGATGCCGCCGGTTTTCTGGGGCAAGTCCTCTCTCTACCCCGCTCCGGCTGAGGCTTCCTGGAAGAAAAACAACCATGCCTCCGCCTGGCACATGGACCTCGAACGCGACGTTCGGTCATTGATGAGCGTCATTCCCAACACGGAGTGGTACGAGACCACGCACCACGAGCTGGGGCACATCTACTACTACCTCTGCTACACGAACCCCGACGTCCCCCCGCTCTTGCGCGAAGGTGCCAACCGCGCCTATCACGAAGCCATCGGCTCACTCATGGGCTTGGCAGCCATGCAACCGCGCTTCGTCGACGCCATCGGCGTGTCTTCGGGCGGCTCGAGCGACTCGGGTGGGGGCGCGGATCCGATGCAGCTACTCCTCAAGGAAGCCCTGAACTACGTCGTCTTCATCCCCTGGTCCACGGGAACGATGACCTACTTCGAGAAGGAGCTCTACGCCGACGAGCTGTCCGCTTCCGAATGGAACGCCCGCTGGTGGGAGCTCGCCGGCAAGTACCAGGGGATTGCCCCGCCTACCGCTCGCGGAGAAGAGTTCTGCGATGCCGCTACGAAGACCCACATCAACAACGATCCGGCCGAGTACTACGACTACGCGCTCTCCTACGTGCTGCTGTTCCAATTGCACGACCACATCGCCACCGAGATCCTCGGTGAGAACCCGCGCGACACGAATTACTACGGCCAAAAGGCGGTCGGCGACTTCCTTTCCGGCATCATGCAACCCGGGGCCAGCGTCGATTGGCGGGAGATGCTGATCGAGAAGACCGGCTCGGAACTGACGGCCCAACCGATGGTCGACTACTTCCAGCCCCTCTATGAGTGGTTGCAAGATGAGAACCGAGGCCGGACGCACACGCTGCCGAAGCTCTAGGAGCTTCTGCACCTCGAAATCGGCCTGCGCGCAGACGGAGTCGCGCGAAAAAGAGTGCTATTCGACCCAGCCAGCCTTCAGTAGACCATCGGCGATGGCCGTGGCCTTGACGCGGGCGCCCTTCCACGTGAGGTGCACTCGGTCGCGGAACATGGGGATGGAGACTTCGGGTTTGATCTTCGCGCCGGCTTCGCAGTCGACCAGAAGCAGATCGCGCTCGGCGCTGATGTCGCGCAAGATCTGGTTGTGCTCTTCGATTCCGGCGGCCCATAGGCGTTGGCCACCGTCCTGGCGATTGGCCAGGTTCAGCTTGTAGGGCATCGTCACCAGGCACACCTTGCCCCCACGCAGCTCGATGAGATCGCACAGGGTTTCAATGTTGCGCCGGAAAGCCACTTCGGTCCCCGCGGGCATCTTTCTGGCCGGGGCGTCGCTCTTGATGCCCTCGAAGTCGCGGTTGGCAAAATTAGCCAGGATGAAAGCGGGGGTCGTCTTGGCCACGAGGCCGGCGTAGATGTCGCTCTTCTGGATCAGCCACTGCTGGAAGTCCGTGAAGTGCGGGTCCTCCCAGGTCTTGCGCCAGTGCGCGTAGTCCGAACGAAAGTCGCTCATGCGTCGAGGAGCGACGTCGTTCAAGGCATGATGGATGACGACGACGTCGGGGTCGTAGTCCTGCACGGTGGTCATGTAGTTGACCATCGTCTCCTGGGTTGTCCAGCCGGGGACGCCCCAGTTCATGACCTCGACGGGCTCGCCCAGTTTCTGATCGAGCACCTGCTTCATGATGCGCGGGTACTTGCCGTGGGTCGTCGAGCCACCGAGGCAGGCGATGCGCACCCTGCCCTTCTTCTTGGGCTCAAAAGACCACTTCTTTGGACGCGTCACGTCACCCTCTTGTTCGGGTGTCACGTGGGCGACGAAGCCGGAGTATGGAAAGGGCTCGAAGGTGCGGTGCCCTTCGCTGAGGAAAGAGCGCAGGCCTTCGACCTTCTCATAGTCAACGCCCAGGGACGGTCCGATGGAAGCGAAGCCCATCTCCGCTCCGAGAGCAGCGAGGCACAGGATGACAATGCTGACGAGGGGTTTGCGCAACGACATGAACGAGTCTCGATCATGAACGACTCCCCACGAGGCACAAGTGGGTTTCGCCCGCGATCCCACGACCGAGAAAGGCCTTCGTGCAGCGGGTACCGAACACTGAGTCGATTCAGGAAAGGACTTCCCCGAAGCGGGCTTCTCGAGGTCAGGAACCCGAGCTGTCGCGCATCCAAAGCGCCTTCAGATACTCGCCCTCGGGGAAGTCGAGGGAGACCGGATGGTCCGGCCCGGCGCCCGTCTTGCGACGTACCTGAAGAGGACGTAGGCGCGCCGAGCGCCGCACGAGCTCTTGCAGTTCGAGCCCCGTGACCAGCCCACTGCACGAGCACGTCAGGTAGTCACCACCGGGCTCCAGGAGCGGAATGGCGAGCTTGTTGATGTCGTGGTACCGGGCGATTCCCTCATCGCGCGAGTGACGGTTGTGCACAAACTTCGGAGGATCGACGACGATCAGATCGAAGGTGCGTTCGTTGCGTACCAGGGTGCGCAGGTAGCTGAATGCGTCGGCGTGAACGAACTTGATCTGGCGCGAGAGGTTGCCGTTCAGATTCGCGTTGCGCTTGGCCTGCGCAATGGCCTTTTCGTCGAGGTCGAGGGCCAGGATATCCTCGGCACCGGCCCTCGCCGCCGCGAGGGCGAAGCCCCCGGTATAGCAGCACACATCGAGAACGCGCTTGCCCTTGGCCAAGGCCGCGAAGGAGGCGCGGTTCTCGCGTTGATCGCAGAAGAAACCGGTCTTGTGGCCACGGGCGAAGTCCAACTCGTACCGCAAGCCTGCTTCTTCGATCTGGAGCAGATTGGGAGCGTTGGGCGAGTTCTCCGCAAAGGGGCGTTCCCCCTCGGCGCGGGCGGCGCGCTCTTCGAAGCTCAGACGATACTCGGTCGTTCCCAGCACTTCCTCGAGGGCGGGAAGGATCGTCTTGAAGAGCGCGGCACTCCCACGGCTGAAAGCCTCGGCGACCAACAGGGGCCCGTAGCGGTCGACCAGCAGGGCTGGAAAGCCGTCGGCCTCGCCATGCAGGATACGACAGACATCAGCGGGGATCTCCGGGTCCTCGACACGGCGGCGGGCTGCGCGGCGGGCGCGCTCGCGAAACTCGTCGATCGTCGGTGCCCGCTCGCCTCGATCGATGATGCGCAGGACGATGTTCGAATCGGGGTGGAAGAGCGCCCAACCGAAACGCTCGTTGTCACGCCCCACGACCGCCACGAGCCCACCGGGATGGGCATCGCGCCCGTGGCTCTGGATGTGGTTGTAGTAGATCCGCGGGCCGCGCGGCCTATCGTCGATCCGAACCCAGGCTTCGGGGCCCGGGGACTGCAGGAGTTCCTCTTGTTGCGAACGCACGTCGGCATTGTACGCCGGGGGATGCTTCGAAGTCCTGGGGCTCTCGCCCCCAACCCATCAACTCCCGGAAAGGCCCGCCGAACTGACGCGGCTGCCGGCCTTTTGCACCTGATCGGGTTCGGCGGATTCGCCCCCCGCCTTGGCGTTTTCGTACAAGCTGCTGCCTTCCACGCGCGGGATGTCCTGATGGCGGATGAAACAGCGCATCTTCTCGGCGCGCAGCGTCGCTTCGGGCTTGCCGTCGATGACCGCCCAAACGCACCACCACCAGCCCATGTTCGGACGGAGCGCCTGAAAGGCGTCGGCGGGCATGGCGAATTCGGTCGTGTCGCCCGGCAGGGTGAGAGCGGCATTGTCGCTCGTGTACTCGCCACCGGCAGCGATCACGAGCTCGTAGCGATCGACCTTGACGTCGGATTCGGGCGCCTGCCAGCGAAAGACCGGTGGGTCGGTGCCGCGCGTCAGGTGGGCAGGGCTCTCCAGCTTCAAGACCTGGCCCTCTTTCTCGACCACGGGGAGACTGCCCTCTTTGTGCTCGAAGAACCAGTTGACCATCGGCAGGTGCTCTTCCTCGACGGGATTCCAGCTGGTGTGGAAGCTGCACCCCTGGCACATCCCGGGCACGTCGCCGGTCATCATGCCGCGTCGCAGATCGCGCGCTTCGGGGCCGTTCCAGATGTCCTTGAATTCCTGTTCGAACAGGTTTCCCAGCGCCAGCTGGCCGGCGTCGCCCATGCAGCACGGGTACACGCGTCCATCGACGTTGACCTTGATCCGATCGACCGACTGTGTGCAGTAGCCCGGGTAGTAGCGTCGCAGGCGATCAAGGTATGGGCTTTCCTTGCGGTCCGGGCGCAAGTTGTTGTCCTTCGGGAAGAAATCGACCAGCTCCTTCTCTTGCAGATCGAAGATCACGCGGATCGACTTGTCCTCGGCAATCTTTCGGATGCGCTTCTTCATCCGCTCGGTCCACTGGGGACTCATGTGCAACGAAGCATTCGAGAAGTCGCGATCCTCCGACAGGTGCGGTAAGCGGATGTACTCCAACAAACGAACCGTCGTCACACCCGCGTCCGCCAGGAAGGCCACCGTTTCGTCGAGGTACGGGGCGTTCTCGACCATGTAGACGATGTTCGCCTGCGCCTCGATGCCGTGCTCGCGACACAGCTTGGCCGCGATCGGCAGGTTGCGAAAGACCTTGTCGGGCTGACTGCGCAGGCGGATGCGTTCGAAGATGTCGGGCAGGTGACTATCGATCGAGAAGGTCACGCTGCAGACGTGCGGCTCCAGCTCGGCGAACTTGGCCTCGTCCAAGAATTGCACGTTCGTGATGATGTCCAGCTCGAGGTTGTAGAGCTGGGCCATCTTGCGCGCCAGGTCCCACGTGACTATCAAGGGCTCGCTACCCGAGAAAGGCACCAACACCGATGCGGTAGGAAAGATCTCGGCGCCCAGCTTCTCGACGAGCTCGGGCGGGAGCTTCTTGACCGGCGGATTGTTGCCGTCGTAGCACATCGTGCACGACATGTTGCAGAAGTTGGTCAACTGCACGTCGACCACCCGCGGCAGGGACTGGTAGACCACGCGGCCGTCCCAGAGATCCTCCCCCACCTTGGCGATGTTCGACAGGATCAGCTCGCGCTTCTGTTCGAGCGAAATCGGCGCGGGATCCCCATTCACGGGGCCGGCATCGGTGGAGTCGGCCATCGCTTCATCCTAGCGCCTACACCGGCACGGGGGGGGCGGGAAACCCTCTTCGCGGTACGCTGCCCTCCCACCGAACGTGTGGGGTGGAAAGCTCTACTGGTTCGGGCCGAACGAACTCAGCGGTTCGAAGAAGCCTCGCGCACCCCCGTCTCCCCTGGAGCAGGGAAGAGGCGCACTTGCAACTCCGCGATGGCCTCGGCGAGATAGTCGTTCTTGCTGGCCTGGAGACGCTGGGCGATCCGATCGACCTGGAAAGCAACCTGGTCCGAGCGCTTCGCGAAGGTGCGGAGGGAATCCTCTGCGGCATCCGGATCGTCGATCAGGAAATTCAAGACCTCGCGACCCACGAAGAGCGCGGGTACTTGGTCGCCCTCCGCCAGGGCGAGAATCTCGGCGGCGCGCTCGAAGTCCTCCTCAGCCACCGCCTCCAGGGCGCGATTGACGACGTAGGTCGCGTCACACGGACCGACGAAGCGTCCCTCCGCATCGCGGACGATGAGATAGTCGTCGAAACTGTCCTCCTCGTGCAGGCTGCCATCGGGTTGAAGATACAGCCGGAACGTGCCGGCGAAGTCCGTCGTCATCACCAGGTGTCCGGGCTCCATGGTGAACTCGACGGTGGCTTGCGTGGACTGACCGAAGACGGGCGGAGGGAAGGGCCACTCGCCGACGAACTCTTGCAGCTTCTCGGCGGACACGTTGGTCACGCGGGGATCCGGTGTCTCTTCCAGCGCCAGCAACTTCGGGTCGGGGGCGACATCACCCGTACGAGCGTCGAGGATTTGCTCGATCAAGTTCAGGAGCGGGCCCATCGGCGTGCCTTCGCCCGCGTACGTGTTCGCACGGTTCACGATCACGATATCGCTATCGGGAAGAGCCGCGATCATCTGGTTGCCGACACCGAGGGCGGAGTACATGCCGTGCTTTTCAAAGCGTGGCTGCAGGAAGACCCACCACATGAAGCCGTAGCCCATGATCTCGCTATCGATCGAATACAGGGCACTGCTGCGCTTGACCCAGTGCCTCGAGAGGATCTGTTCGTCACCCCACATGCCCTCGCGCGCGAAGAGGAGCCCGAAGCGCGCAGCGTCGCGAGCCGAAAGCCGGAACGGATAGGCGGGATACTTCGACTTGTCGCGTTCGTAGTGGTAGTAGCCGTCCGAAACCCGCCAGTCCTGCATGCCGAGGGGCTTGCCAAGGTGCTGGTCGAAGGCCTCGAAGACCCTGTCACCGGTTTCCATCTCGAGGATGGTCGCCAGCGTGTTGAAGTCCCAGTTGTTGTAGGCAAAGTAACGTCCGGGCCCTTCACTGCCACGCGGACGACTGTCCGTTCGCCCGGCATAGGCCGCCGGATGGAAGACGCCGGAACGCGCCTTCAGCAGATCCAGAATGCGCGCGGTCTTCTCGGTTGCCAGCAGCGGGCTTGGCTCGTCATCCATACCGAGATCCGCGAGGGTCTTGTTCAGCTCGAGCTCGCCCCGATCCCAGTAAATGCCATAGAGGGCGGAAAGAAAGCTCTTGCGCACGGAATGGCACATGAAGCGGCGGTCCGTATCGCCCCAGTCCACGACGACGGCGCCGTCCGCAATGACCAGGAAGGCCGAGGAAGGCAGCCCCTCCCACACCTTGCGCGCGGCCTCGAGCCGCTCCGTGTCGAAACCCGCCTGGGTGGAGTCGGCGAAATGCAGCCAGTGCCCCAACGGCACTCGCTCCGGTACGGGTTCTTGGGCAACGACCGGCGTCGCGAACGGAAGGGCCAAAAGGAGAACGAGGGAGGTGGCGCGGTGGAAGTGCATCGTTTCGACAGCGTGCCACAGGCCGAGTATTTCCGGTTCGAGCAGGGCTCGAACGTAGAATGATCCGATGGCCTGCCTCCCCGTCTGCAGTATCGCTCGTCGCGGACACGCGGCTCGCTCGCTGCTGCTTTGGATCGCCATCGTGGGCGCCCTGGGGTGGTGGCTGGTCGACACGGGCGACCGTAGCGTCGAGCTGAGCGAGATCCGCCCAAGCGCACACGTCGTCGAGCAAGAGAAACGAGCCGCCAGCGAGGGGGAGCGCGGTGCGATCGGAGTGGATGCGAGCCTGGAGTTCGACGAACAAGATCCCGTTCCCGACGCCACAGGCCCAGCAGGCCGCATCTTCGGCGAAGTCGTCGATGTCTCCGGCGCCCCCCTGCCGGAGGCCGTTATACGTTTCGAATCCGATGGATCCGGGCCGCGCGAAGTTCCCACGGATGGCTTCGGAAGATTCGAGGCGAGTCCCGTTCGCGGCGAGTACGAACTCGAACCCTACAAGGAAAACTACATCGCGATCACGCACGCCGAGGGCGAGCTCGAGATGGGCGAGATCCTCGAAGGAGTACGGCTGATCCTCGCACCCGCACGAAACCTGACGGGACTCGTCCTGGATCAGGAGGGCCAGCCCGTCGGCGACGCACGCATTTCGATCGACCTGGACACGGGCGGTGCGCAACAAGGGCTGTCGGCCTTCGGTATCGAAAGCGTCGGAACCCGCACATCCGAAGACGGGCGCTTCCAGATCGCGAGTCTACCGACGTATCCGGTCGAGCTGTACGCAGGGCATCCTCTACATGTCTCGCAAGAGCAAGTGCTCAGCGCGGAACAAACGGACGTGAGGATCATCCTCGGCCCACAACACAGGCCGGCAACGATTCTCGGCACCGTCATGGCTCCCGATGGCACTCTCGTCGTGGGGGCCAGTGTCAAGCTCCAGAGCACGATACGCTCGCCTCGAACGACGACCGATCGCAACGGCCGCTTTCGGGGCAGCCTCTTCGCACCCCAGGACGAAGCGCTGGCGCACGACGTGAAGCCATTGCAAGTGTTCGTCTATGCAAAGGGGTACGCAGTACATCACCAGCTCCATCCACCGATCGAGCCGGGGATCACGAAGCTCGAGGTTCGACTACGCCACTCCCTGACCCTTCGCGGCATCGTCCTGGACGCCGATGGGCTGGCGGTCCCATACGCAACCCTGTGGCTCGACTGCGAAGAGGAACTATGGCCAGGCAATACGCTGCTCCAGGCGGCAGACCTGAAGTGGATGACCGCGAACGACGCCGGTGCTTTCTCCTTCCCTGACCTCTGGGATACTGAGTTCAAGCTACGTGTTCTCGTACCTGGGCATGGGGGCATCCAGGCCGAGGCCTTCGCTCGTGCGGGGCGCGAAGATCTCGTCATCCGACTGGGAGAAGGACTCGCAAACAAGGTGCGCTTCGCGGTACGGGTCTTCGACGAGACGAGCGGCACCCCCCTGGAAGACGTTCATTTCCGCACCTACGGCATGCCCGTGGGCACCCGTGGTAGTACGGCGTATCGACTCGACGACGGTCGCTTCGAGATCCTGGTCGGGGACCCCGGCCAATGGGCCATCGTCGTCGAAGCGGGCGGCTACGCGCCCTGGTTCGATTCCATGTCGGAACGCGCCGCGGGCCTTCACGAGCTCGAAGCCCACCTTCTGCGCGGGCGCGCTTTCCAGGTTCGTGTCTTCGATGGAACCGGCGCCCCGGTCTCGGGCGCGAAGGTGCAACCGCTCTCGCTCGAAGGTAGGCCCATTGCCATCGAAGAGGACATCCCGCTCGGCGGCATCCCCAACCCACTCGAAACCGGTCCGGGCGGACACCTGCGCTTCACTCTTCTACCGCGCACGGTGCTCATCTTGGAAGTCACCCTGCCCGACGGCACCCAATCCCGCCAACGCTTCGATCTGACCGGCGAGGAACCACAAACCGCCGAGATCCATTTCTAGATCGAGCTGCGCATCCTCGCCACCGCCCCCCAATAGGACCACGCTCTTTTTCGGTTACTCCGGCGTGCGGTAGAGCACACCGTTCTTCATGACCAGCTCGATGTATTGCAGCACCGTAAGATCCGCCAGCGGGTCCCCGCGTACGGCGATTACATCGGCCGCCTTGCCCGCTTCCAGGGTTCCGACCTCATCCAGGATCCCACAGAGCTCCGCCGCGTTGATCGTGGCGCTTACGAGGCAGTCGGAGGGGCTCATACCTGCCTCGTTCATGTAAATAAACTCCAGAGCATTGGTTCCATGGGCGCCGACGCCGACGTCGGTGCCGAAGGCGATCTTGACGCCGCGGGCGTGGGCGCGGCCGAACGCGCCCTGGATGACCGGGCCGACGGCGGCGGCCTTGAGGCGAATTTCCGGGGGGTAGTAGTCCGGGAGTTTGGCCTTGGCTTCGACATACTTGCCAGCGTGGATGGTGGGCACGAGATAGGCGCCGGTTTGAAGGAAGAGCTCGATGGCTTCGTCATCCAGGTAGGTGCCGTGCTCGATCGAGCTGACGCCGGCGCGCAAGGCAGCCTTGATTCCATCGGCGCCATGGGCGTGGGCGGCGACCTTGCGCCCCATGCGGTTGGCGGCTTCGACGATGGCTTCGAGCTCGTCGGCGAAGAACTGCTGGGCCACGCCGGCAGCAGTCATGCTGAGCACACCTCCGGTGGCGGTGATCTTGATCAGGTCGACGCCTTCGCGGATACGGGCACGGACGGCCTTGCGCACCTCGGAAGGGCCATCCGCAGTCGCGGTTTCAGGGCCTTGAGCGGGGCGCAGAACGGGGGAGATCGAATTGGTCCAATCGCCGTGTCCACCGGTGACGGTGACGGCCGGTCCGGCAACCAGCATGCGTGGCCCGGGGATCATGCCGGATCGTATTCTGTCGCGCAGAGCAATGGCCGTGGAACCGCCGGAACCGACATTACGCACCGTCGTGAAGCCTGCCATCAACGTGCGCTTGGCGTAGACGACTCCATCGATAGCGGCGTGAGCATGGGTTTCGCTCAGCGTACGGCGTATGCGTTCGGCGACGGGTACGGATTGTCCGGTGAGGTGCGTGTGACAATCGATGAACCCGGGCAGGACAAAATGCTCGCGTAGGTCGACGACATGCTCGACGTGTTGGCCATCGATGCGATCCACGAAACCCTCTAGCACGGCCTCGACCCGGCCATTTCGAATGACCAGGGTCACGTTGTGCTGCACTGCCTTGCCAGGCACGGAGAGCAGGGCTCCGCACTGCAACACGGAGAGTTCCTCTGCACTGCGTGACGCGGCGATCGGCGCGGTCGCGAGGCACAAAAGCGACAGAAGAACGAGCCCGGATTCAGCGACAGTGAGCTTTGACGAGAGCTGCATGGGCGCATGCTAACGTGCCTGGATCTCCTGTGCCGCGCAGCGCGACGGGGAGCCCGGCGGGGACCGGGCTCGGGGCGTCGGAGGTTGCGGACAGGTAACAGGAGCCTGGTATGTCGCAATTGTCCGAGCGGCTCCTTCGGTCAGGAATTGTGCCGATTGCACGTCGACCGTGACTCCTACCCAGAAGTGCCCAGCCGTTGGGAACGTGCATCTGACGCCCGAGAGAGCCTGATTGACCTCGAGAAGCGTGATTACGGTCAATCGGCCCGATCCGGCCATCTAGCAACGTGCAATTTTGGAGTGAGTTTCGCCGTCATCCCGCACTCCCTCAGGGTTTGCGTTTTTCTTGATTTCCGCCCCCCGAGATGGCCCTCCTGACCCACCTTGGGACTCTGAAAATTCGCGGATCAGGGTCGGGATACCTAGGTCGCTCGCACCCCCCTACCCCCCCTGATCCAGAGCCCTAGAAACTCGAGGTCCCGTTGCGTTTCTCAATCCCCCTTATCTTGGCTCTTCTGTGCCTACCCCTATGGGCACAGGTCACAGACTCCCCCCTAGCTCCAGTCGCAGTTCTCGAATGCGATGTCCCGAACCTGAACGGCTTCGTCGTCCACGGCTCGGTGCCCTTGCCAGAGGGTTACACATTTCAGCGCTCGCCTTGCCCTTTCACTGTCTACAGCCCCGATGGGTTGCCGCTGGTCACGCAATGGGAGCCTATCTCCTATCGCGCGGACGGCACCCTGATGACCGTCGAGATTCTCGCGTATGCACTGCGCGGGGACATGATACCTGGCTCGAGACAGCAATTTCTCGCACGCGCGGTGCCCAGTGCGCATGAACCTCTCGACCTGGATCTT
>CBFIHP010000015.1:0-151870 GCA_965662355.1 Planctomycetota bacterium
TGGGGTTGCACCGCTTGCGCCGGGGCCGCCTGGACGGGCGGGGCCTGGGGCTGCGCTTGCGGAGCCGATGCCGGCAGCGGCGTCACGCCTTGCGGTTGGGGGGCGGCGGGCTGCTGCGCTTGGGTCGGCACTCCCTCGGGAGTGGCCGGTGTTTGCGGAGCTTGGGCCTGAGGAGCCGGAGCCGGCGCCTGGGGCGTGCCCTCAGGGTTCGGTTGGCTCACAGGTTGGTTGTTGTCGAAGGCGGGATCTTGTGCGGTCATCGAGGCCTCTCGCGGAAGCGATTTGCGTGGTGTCGCGTGTCGAGCGCCTACCATCGGGTTCCCGGAAGGGAGTTCTTGAGGGTGGCTTTGAGATCCTCAGAGATAATGGATGGGCTTTTCCAAGGAGGTCTAGCAATCGTTTCCGCCCCGTGCATGGGCGCAGCCCTCCCGTTATGATCCCTCGCCTTTTTCGTCCTCGAAGAGCGCCCCCGATATGAAAATCATCGCCTGTATCAAGCGCGTACCTACCACGGATCTCGAGCCCAAGATCGCCGACTCGAAGCGCCTGGATCCCACCGGAGTGGCCTATGAGACGTCCTTCTACGATCAGATCGCCGTCGAGGCGGCGCTGAAGGTCAAGGAGCAGCACGGAGGCGAAGTCACCGTGCTGACGATCGGCCCGAAGGACGCCCAGAAGGAACTCCGCGACGCCCTCGCCAAGGGCGCGGACCATGCGATCTTGCTCTTGGACGAGGACTGGATGAACCGCGACGCGCACGCGACCGCCAAGGCCCTCCAGGCCAAGATCCAGGAACTCGGCGCCGATCTCGTCTTCACCGGACGGGTCGCCACCGACCGCGACAACGCCGCTGTGGGTGTGATGCTCGCCACCATGCTCGACTTCGCTTGCGTCAGTGACGTCGTCGAATTGGAGGTCGAAGCCAGCGGCGGAACAGCCAAACGCGAGGCCGACAACGGACTCGAGTCGTACTCGTTCTCGCTGCCCGCGGTGATCACCTGCCAGAAGGATCTGAACGAACCGCGCCGCGCTGGCCTGAAGGGCATCATGGCCGCGAAGAAGAAACCCCTGGACGAATCCGACTGCACCGCTGCCGAGAACCAGGCCCAAGTCAGCACCCTCGAAATGCCGCCCCCGCGTCCCGCGGGTCGCGTCGTGGGTGAAGGAGCCGCGGCAGTCGACGCCCTGATCGACGCCCTGCGTAACGAAGCGAAAGTCCTCTAGAGAACGCGAGAGAATCCACCATGGCACAGATCACCGTCTTCGTCGAACACGCCAACGGCAACATCAAACGCGCCAGCCTCGAGGCTCTCGGGGCCGCACGTTCCGCATCCGACAACGTCACCGCCATCCTCTGCGGCAGTGGAGCAGGCGACGCTGCCGCAAACGCTCTCGGAGCCACGCAGGCCATCGTCCTGGGCGGCTCCGCGGACTCACCCGATGCAGTGGCCAAGGCCATCGCCGAGCTCGTCAAGGAACGCGGTGCCAAGGCTTTCATCGCCTCGGGAACCTCGACCGGTCGCGACCTTGCTCCGCGTATTGCGGCGCACCTGGACTCGACGCTCTTCAGCGAGTGCACGGGCTTCACCGCCGAGGGCGATGCCTTTTCCGTGACACGTCCCTGGCTCGCGGGCAAGCTCATCGCCAGCCTGAGCTCCAGCGCCCCGGTCGTTTGCGCGACCCTGCGACGCAACATCTTCGCCCCCTCCGAGGGCGGAGGTGCACCCGAGATCGTCCAGGGCCCCACGGTCGGCGAAGGCAAGACCAAGCTCCTCGGAGTCGCCGCGAAGGAAGGCGGAACACTCGACGTCTCGGAAGCCCCCATCGTCGTCTCCGGCGGCCGCGGCCTCAAGGAGCCCGGCAACTTCGAGATGCTCGAGAAACTGGCCGCCGCCTTCGGCAACGCCGCGGTAGGCGCAAGCCGCGCCGTTGTCGACGCCGGATGGCGCCCCCACGGCGAGCAGGTCGGCCAGACCGGCAAGACGGTCGCCCCTCAGCTCTACGTCGCCGTCGGCATTTCCGGAGCCATTCAGCACCTGGCCGGCATGAAGACCTCCAAGGTCATCGTGGCCATCAACAAGGACGCCGACGCACCGATTTTCAAGGTCGCGGACTATGGCATCGTCGGCGATGCCTTCGAGGTCGTGCCCGTCTTGACGGAAGCCGTCGCCAAGATCCGCGCCGAGGGCTGAGTCGAAACACCGAGCCGCCCCGCGGCTCAGTTATCCTCGTCGTAGAAGCTCTCGACGTCCATCGGGTCTTCCGGCAGCGGCCCCCGTGACTCGCCTAGATCGGCGCTGGTCTGGGCCTCGATGGCTGCGCGCGTGTCGTCCTCGCTTTGCGAGTCGGAGACGAGGGCCGTCATCTCGTCGATGCGCTCCTCGAGGTCTTTCCTCGTATTGCCCAGCTGGGTCTGCAGCTGGATGTTCTCTTCGGTGAGCGCCTTGATGCCACGACGCTTCTTGAGGATCTCGTCCTCGAGCTTGCGGATCCGGCCTTGCGTGTGGTCCGCAAAGTGTTGCAGCTCACCTTGGTGCTTGGCCTCGGTTTCGCTATGACCCAGCTCTGCGGTTCGAAGTCGGTCTCTGAGGTCGGCCAGCTCCTTCTCGCAGGCTTCCTTCAGCGCCTGCGTGCCCGCTTCGTGCTCGGCCTGCATGGCTTCCATCACGGTCTGCATCTGGGCCAGGGAGTCCTGTTCGGCCGCGAGGCGCTGGACCTCTTCGGCCTGGGACTTCAACTCGTCCCGGGCTTCGGCCAGCTCGCGTTGGGCATCGGTCGCAGCGGCGTGACCGGACTTCTCCTCGAGGCGACGCATGATCTCGGCGAGCAGCCTATCCTCGAGGCCTTCGAGCTTGTCCTGGGAAGCGACAAGGGCCTGCTCGAGGCGATCCATCTCCGGCCGCACGTCGCGGATCGCGGAGATGTCCTCGGAGAAGGACTGGGAGGCCAGCTGCATCTTGCGGGCGGCGAGGATCAGGCGCTCGCGCCATTCCCGCTCGACTTGCAGGGCCTTCTTGGATTTGTCGTTGGAGGAAGCCAATGGAGGAAGGTCTCCCCCCTATCGGCATGTGCGTAGCGCCCAGCTGAAGCGAAGCCGTTTCCCTTTTTGGTTCGAAAACCACCCGGGGGTCCCTGAGACCCCCGGCGAATGCCTACCAGCGGTGGTAGGCGGGGTGGCCCTCCTTGACGGCCACGAAAACCCCGCGACAAGTGGTCGTCACCTCGCCTCGCGCCTCCAGAGTGGCCTCGACAATCGCCTTGCGGCCGCTCGATTCGATGACCCGGGCACGTACGCGCAGGGGCCCGTCGGTGGGCGTCGGCCTCTTCAGCTTGACGTGGAACTCCGCCGTCACCGTGCAGGGGGGCGTCGTCTCACCGGCTTTTTTCATCAGGTGCCAGGCCGCCGTCCAGTTGCTGTGACAGTCGAGCAGAGCACCGCAGATTCCACCATTCAACATGCCCTCGAATGCCTCGTGATGGGGCTCGGGGGTCCAGTCGCAGAGCACCTCTCCACTGCCATCCGCTCCCTCGGCATCGTCCGCGGGGGGAACGCTCTTCAAGCGCAGACCCTTGTCGTTCGCTGGCCCGCAACCGAAGCAGTGGTTGTGGGGTGCATAGCGATCCTGCAGGCCTTGCATGGTCTCTGTCATGGGTCCCATCCTCCATTGATGATGGGATGCAGCGTATTCGAGGGAAGCTTCGTGCCCAAGGCCGTTCCAGGCCGTGCGGCTTTCATCGGTCTGCTGCATCCGCGCTAGGATGGGGCGCGATGACTTCCCAAGTCCAGGCCCGTGGGGCCAACCCCTTGTTTCTCGGCATGAAGCAACTCCTCGCCTGCTTTGCCCTCTTTCTCTCCCCGGAGGCGACCGCTTCGGGTCTGGCCCCCGTACATGAGGACGTCTACGCCGAAGACATGGCCTTCGCCCTTGACGAGCTCGAAGAACAGTGCGGGCACTTCTTCAAACTGAAGGACATCGACTGGAAGAAGGTCCGCAAGGAGATGACCAAAGCGGTCAAGAAGATCGACCCAGACGACAGGGTCGCGTTCGATCCGGAGCACCGCTAGCCAATCAACTCGGCTGCTCGACCCGGAGTGAAGTCCTTCGGGTGAGAAAACAAGATGGCCCAGCCATCACCGATCCACTTGTGGAAGTCGATCTTTCCCTGGGTGGTCTCCGTGAAATCAGGAGCGATGTCGGGCGGCCTTCGAAACCGGGGGCGTGCCCTCGAGGGCCCATTCGGAGCAACGACCTGGGAATCAGGCTTTCCCGGCACCCAGGTCTCGATCACTGGCCATTCCCTATTATAAATGCGGGGTGGTCGTTGCGTGCTGGGTCGGGAGCGTAGTAGTGTGTCCCGCCTTTTTGTCCGAGTGGGCCAAACCCAAATGATCACACCTATCCAACCCGACGCCGACCTCGAGACGAGTGCCGCCAGCGAATCCGGTGAATCCTGTACGGGAGAGCCCGAGGGAGATTCCGAGCTCCAGAGCCCATTGGCAAGCGTCCATCCCGAGCTTCGCGCCGCGCTGAAGCGCCGTGGCTTCGACACCCTGACCTCCGTTCAGTCCGCCGTCTTGGAGGCGTGCCGGGCTCCCCGCGACCTGCAAATCTCCTCGCAGACGGGCTCGGGGAAGACCGTGGCGTTGGGATTCGTGATCGCTCGCCCCTGGCTGGAAGCCGGAAGCAACGCTGAGCTCACCGATCCGGTCGGGCCGAGGGCCCTCGTCATCGTCCCCACGCGCGAACTGGCCGCCCAGGTCCGGGAGGAGCTCACCTGGCTCTTCGACGGAATCTCGAACGTGCGCGTCGATTGTGTGACCGGAGGCACCAGCGTCCTGCACGATCGTGACCGCTTGCGCCGCAAGCCCGCCGTGCTCGTCGGGACGCCCGGCCGCCTTCTGGATCACATCAAGTCCGGATCGCTCGACGCCTCCGACGTCCGCGAGCTGGTGCTCGACGAAGCGGATCAGATGCTCGACATGGGCTTCCGCGAGGAGCTCGAGAGCATCCTCGAGGCCACCCCCACCGACCGACGCACGCACCTCGTGTCGGCCACCTTTCCGCAGGCCATCGCGAATCTCGCCAAGCGCTATCAGAACGACCCGCTCTCGATCGAGGGTACGAAGCTCGGCGCCGCCAACGAGGACATCGTGCATGTGGCCCACCTCGTGCACGATCGCGATCGATATTCGGCATTGGTCAACCTCCTCATGATAAGCGGCGAGGAACGAGCGCTGGTCTTCGTCAAGACACGGGCAGCGACGAGCGAGCTGGCCGAAAAGCTCTGCGAGGATGGCTTCACGGCGGCCGCGCTCAGTGGCGAGCTCGCCCAGTCCCAGCGAACCGCGACGCTGCGTGCTTTCCGCAGCGGGACGGTTTCGATCCTGGTAGCCACGGACGTCGCCGCCCGGG
Source organism: Planctomycetota bacterium (assembly GCA_965662355.1). Lineage (GTDB taxonomy): Bacteria > Planctomycetota > UBA1135 > UBA1135. The sequence goes on from CBFIHP010000015.1 coordinate 5,415, forward strand.
GGCTCGACATCCCCGACGTCGCAACCGTCATTCATGGCGACCTCGCCTTCGATGCCGAGGCTTACACACACCGAAGCGGGCGCACGGGCCGCGCCGGCAAGCAAGGACACAGCGTCAGCCTGGTTTCGGTGCGCAAGGAGCGCCAAGCCCGGCGCACTTTCCAATATGCTCGGGTCCAGGTCGATTGGCGCGACGCGCCCGGGCGCAAGCCGGTCTTGAAGGTGCTGAAGAAGCGGGAACGCCGTCGGCTCTGGGAAGCCCTCGCCAAGGCACCCGAGCCGGAAGCCGGCCTGGTCGAGCTCGCACAGCGCCTGCTGGAGACCGGTGATCCCGAACACGTCGTGGCCACCCTCTTGAGCGAGCTTCGCCCCTCGAACCAGATCGAGCCGCGCGACATTGGCGCTCCGCGTCCCCGCGACACACGGGATGCGCGCGACAACTGGCACGGGGACCGCAACTCGCGCTCGAACGACAGGCCCTACGGCCGGCCCTCCTATGGAAACTCGGACGGAGGATACTCGGGCGGACCGAAGCACAATGCGTCCTTCAGCGACCGACGCGCCTCCCGTGAGAACGGGCACTTCGTACGCTTCAGCATCAACTGGGGCTTCGAAGGCGGTGCAACGCCCAAGCGCATCCTCGCGCACATCTGCCGGCGCGGAGGGATCAGCGGCCAGGAAGTCGGCGCCATCCGCCTCGACCCGCGCATGAGTTTCTTCGACGTGGACGGCCGTCTCGCCTCCGACTTCGCCGACCGTGTCCGCCAGCCGGACAGTCGTGACCCGAAGCTACGCATCTATCGCGTGCCTTCCCGGAACTGAGCTTCCGGAGAGCTCAACAGGAGCAAGAATATCGGGCCAAGCTCTCACGGATGACCAGCTGCGAGCTGCCTTCGCGTGGATGGGCCCGTTTGCGAAGGGAAAGCGCTAGGATCTCAGCGGGGTTTTCGGCGACCGGTACAATCGAATGTGCCTCGAAACTGCGCCCGAATTCCCTCGGCCGCTGAAGACCGGCGATCGGAGGCTGAAGACATGCTCTGGTATGGAACGCGATCCTTCTCGATCGAGATGCGCCTCGTCGTAACACTGTCCTTTATTCTCTCCTGCGGCAGCACGAGCTGTGTGTATTCGTCACACCACTGCATCGACCAGAATCACGATGGTCTCTGTGACGACAAGAATCATCACGGGACATCGGACTCCGCCACTCCCGGAGCCGCGACGAGCGAGCCGCCCCCGATAGACGTGATCGGAGGCGTGATCGGGGTCGTGTTCGGAGTCCGGCTGGACGAGGCGACAGGTGAACTGGACGTGCAGCGAATCGAAGGCCTGCGCGCCGACTCACGGCCCCGGTAGAGCAAGCCAGAGGCGGATCGTAGGCTCACGTCGAGAAGCGTCACGCTACTCTCTCTGGAATGAGATCCACTCTCCTGCTGCCCCTCTGGCTCGGTGCCGCCTGTGCGAGCCCCGGCAACCTGACCATCGGTGCGATCGCGGATGCCCAGTACGCGGACGCGGATAGCAGTGGCGTGCGCCACTATCGGCTTTCCGCCCAGAAGCTGGCGGATTGTGTCGAGGAATTGAATCGACACGAACTCGACTTCGTCGTGCACCTCGGAGACTTGATCGACAAGGACTTCGCCAGCTTCGATGTCGTCATGCCCTTGGTCCAACGACTGAAAGCGAAGCCCCACCTGGTCCTCGGCAATCACGAGTTCTCCGTCGATGAGGGAGACAAGCAAGCCGTGCCTGCCATGATGGGCCTCGAACGGCGCTACTACGATTTTGAGCGTGAAGGGCGCCGCTTTCTCGTCGTGGACGGAAACGATCTCAGCCGCTATGCATGGCCGGCCGGTTCGGCTCAACTTGCCGCTTCCGTCGCGTATCACGAAACACACGCCAGGGACCGGCCCGAGTGGAACGGTGCGATTGGGGCGCGTCAGCTCGCATGGATCGACGAGGTCCTCCAGCGCGCTGACGAGGCCGGCGAGGACGCCTTCCTCCTGTGCCACTTCCCGATCTACCCGGACGAGGTTGGCTACACGCTCTGGAACGCCACGGAAGTTCGCGAGCTACTGGCACGCCATCCCTCCGTGAAAGCCTGGTTGGCCGGACACCACCATCACGGAGAGTACGTCGCCTGGAAAGGGATCCACTTCCTGACGTTGCGTGGGATGGTGGACACGCAGGAGACCGCGTACGCCATTCTCACGATCACGAAGGACACGCTCATCGTGAAGGGGTTCGGACGCGAGCCCGATCGGGTCTTGCCGCTGCGTTGAGATCGAGCGCAACCACTGCGACAGCCGAGGTGCAGAGACTGTGCTGATGCTCGCCCTGGCCTGCATGACTGCGGAGGCGAAGGGGCTATCAATCGTCGGGCTAGCGCCTTTCCCCCAGCGCTTCGATCCACGCGCGCAGGAGACGGACACCATCGGCGTCCACGATGTTGGTCGCAACGTTCGGCATACGCCCGTCCCCCAGGGTCTCGACTCGGTGTAGGAGAAGCGATTGTCCGGGTTTTCCAGAGGCCAGGATCCGGGGATCAGCCAGCCCCAGATCGCCCTGGCTCGGTGGTTCGTTCAACATGCGCGTCTCCGCCAAAGGCGTTTGCCAGCGCAGATCGATGCTGGCGTTGCCAGTTCCTCTCGGCTGGTGGCACATGGCGCAGTTCACGTCCAGCCAGGCCCGGGCGTGACGCTCGAGTTCGGCAGATTGGGTTGGGAGGTCCGCTAGATCGGCGGGAAACCGGGGGGCAGTTTGCGGATCGAAGTCGTCGGGAACCTGAACCAGCTCGCGCCTGGCCATAGCTTCGATTTGATTCGCGCCATCGACGGTTCGGTTCAACTGCGCCGTCGTCAAGCCCAGAACAAAGCCAGAAGACGCCGTGTGGCAACTGACGCATTCGGATGCCGAAGGTGCGTGCCACGTGCGCACGAGAGCCCCCGGATACAGCTCGAACTGTCGGCCCTCCACGGCCAGCTGGGCTTCGTTGCCGCTCGCGTCCCAGACGTAGGTGGCCGCCTTCCAGCCCTGGCTCGTGCGTAGGATCATGCGCGTCTCCAGGGTGCGACTGCGTCCCAGGTCCTTGATTTCGAAGTTCTTGACCAGCAACGCACCGACAGGAACTTCCCAGGCTCCATGCCTCTGATATTCCAGGACACCCCCTTCGAGCAGACCGATGTAACGTTGCTTGGCGGCGCCGTCGGACCAGAAGGGCACGTTGATCTCGTAGGGAATCATGTGCTCACCCAGACGGCCCTCGGGAACAGAGGCGAACACCCCGGTCTCTGACAGGCGTATGGGCCAGGAAGCGAAGGTGTCTTCGGGACTCGCAGTAGGCACGATGCGGTAGATGCCACCGTCGAAGCTGGTCAAGAAGAGCTCGCCTTCGTCGTCCTCTCCAAAAGAGCTGATGCTTCGACCAGTGCGGCGAACAAGCTGGCTTTCGAAGCCTCCTTCATCGTTGCGAACCAAACGCCACAGATTGCCGGAAGCATAGTCCCCATAGAAATAGGAGCCGATCAGCGCGGGGTGGCGCTTTCCTCGATAGACGTAGCCACCGGTCACCGAGATCCCGAGATCCCGCCCGTACGCCGCAACCGGCTCGATGGGTTCGCCAAGAGAAATCTCGGCGTTCGAAAAGCGCTCGAGGCCCTCGTTCGCATTCCAACCGTAGTTGCCCGCCTCCTCGATCAGGAGAATCTCCTCGAAGCGATTCTGCCCCACATCGCCGGCCCAGAGATCACCGTTGTCGCGATCGAAAGCGAAACGCCACACGTTTCGCAGGCCAAAGGCCCACAGCTCGCGGCGCACACCCTCTTCCTCGTAGGCAAAGGGATTGTCATCGGGAATCGCATAGCGAAGTCCGTCCTCGGAATCGTCGACATCGATGCGCAGGATCGCCCCCAGCACGGTCTCCAGATTCTGGCCATTCCCGTGCGGATCGTTGGCGGCGCCACCGTCCCCAAGAGAGATGTACAGATACCCGTCCGGTCCGAAGGCCAACATGCCGCCGTTGTGATTTCGATAGGGCTGCTTCTCTTCGAAGAGCACCTCCTCCGATCCCCCGTCCGCACGCTTTGGATCCGTTTCCGAGACGCGAAAGCGCGATATCGTGCTGGTCATGTCACTACGTGAGGATGAGTAGTGCACGAAGAACGTCCCGTTCTCGGCGAAGCGCGGGTGGAAGGCCAGCCCGAGCAACCCCTCTTCATTGCCGCGCCGATTGACCCGATCGCGTATGTCCAGAAAGAGCGCACTGGATGATGGGTCATCGCCATCGAACCAACGAATCACGCCATCTTGCTCAACGACGAAGATCCGCCCGCTGGCATCGCCGGCACCGGCGAGGAAAACCGGACGTTCGAAGCGCAGCAACGGAAAGGCGCGCTCGACTCCGATACCGGCGGAGGTCCCTTCCGGACGATCCGCGGCGGCCTGCGAGGAGACGGACAGCACCAACCCACAGGCGATCAGTGCGGACGTTAGCGAGGACGATACATGCATCTCGTGGGACATGATGGTGAAAAGGGTGCACCAGGATACGGGGCCCCGTCGCCGTTGCGCGAGGACACGAAGAGAAACGTGACTCGAGACGAGAAGAGGCCGTATTGCCGGATCGAGCGTGGCTTTCGGCGCACGTGAAGCCGAGGGTATTCGCACCTCGAGCAAGGCAACATTGCGCGCAATCTCCTCCCCCTGCCGTGAAGCGGGCCACACCGGAGCGTGCCCTCCAGTGGTAATGCTCTACGGCTGTGCGGTTTTGGGTTATTCTCTGGTTCCACTTCGCAGATGTCCGCGCACCTGAAAAGAGTCTTCCACGGCGTCCTCGGCGTCGTCCTCCTCGGTGGCTCTCCTGTCGGTGGCCAGGCCGTCGATGAGAGCAAGCTGGCCGTGGAAGTGCTCGCGATCCTGGAGGCCAAGTGCTTCTCGTGTCATGGGCCGGATCGAGTTCGTGGTGGTTTGCGCCTGGACGATCCCGATCGGCTCCGCGAAGAAGGTCGTTCGGGAAAGCGGGCGGTCGTGCCCGGGGATCCATCGGAGAGCGAGCTCTTGCGGCGCGTCTCGCTGGACGATGTCGACGAGCGGATGCCCCTGGAGTTGCCGCCGCTTCTCGACCACGAGATCGAGACCCTACGGCGCTGGATCGCCTCGGGTGCGCCGCGAGCGGCCGATCAGCGGGAACACTGGTCGTATCTGCCATTGCAGCGGGCCGATCCACCGGAGGTCGGTCTCGAGGCGTGGATCGAGAATCCGATCGATCGTTTTGTACTGGCGCGACTCGAGGCTGCGGACGCCACCCCCGCGCCGAAAGCGGACCGGGCCACGCTGATCCGGAGACTCAGCCTGGACCTCCTGGGGTTGCCGCCGACGCCGGAAGAGGTGGAACGCTTCACCCAGGACGCCCGGGAAGGGGCCTATGAACGCCTAGTGCAGAGGCTCCTGGATTCGCCCCACTATGGAGAGAAGTGGGCGCGCCATTGGCTGGATCTCGCCAGGTACGCCGATTCCAATGGCTACTCCTACGACTCGCCGCGTTCGATGTGGCCGTACCGCGACTGGGTCATCCGCTCCTTCAATCGGGACATGCCCTTCGATGAGTTCACCATCGAGCAGCTTGCTGGTGATCTGCTCGACCGGCCCAGTCGAGACCAGCTGATCGCCACCGGCTTTCATCGAAACACGATGATCCAGGAAGAGATGGGAGCCGATGACGAGGAGTATCGCATCGAGGCCGTCAAGGATCGGGTCGAGACCACGGGCACGACGTGGCTCGGGATGACGCTGAATTGTGCGCAGTGCCACGACCACAAGTACGACCCGATCACCCAGCGCGACTACTACGGCCTGTTCGCCATCTTCAACAACTCTCTGGACCGTGGGCGGTCGAACCGACCGAAGATCAAGGTGCCCACGGTCGAACAAATGCGAGAGACGAAGGCTCTCGAGCCGCTTTACGAGAAGGTGCTGGAGAGACTCGCCCCCGACAATCCGGAAGTACGTAAGGCACGACAGGAGTGGGAACGCAATTTCACCCCCACCGAGGATATCTGGTCGCCCGTCGAACTGCTGACGTTCCAGTCGACAGCCAACGTCAGCCTGGAGCAGCTCCCCGACAATTCCATCCTGGCATCGGGACCGCCTGTATTCGGGACGGAATACCTCGTCACGGCCAAGACCTCGCTACCCAGAATCACAGCGCTCCGCATCGAGATGCTTCCGGACGAGAGCCTTCCAGGTGGAGGGCCCGGGCGTGGGGTCAATGGAGACTTCGTTTTGAGCGAGGTCGAGTTTGCACTCGTGCAGGCGGGCGGCGAAGCAGCGGGCGAGGCGAAGAAGTTTTCCAGCGTCACGGCAAGCTCGTCCCTGAGGGACTGGGCCCCCGAAGATGCTATCGACGGCTTTCGCTTTTCGGGATGGGCGGTTGGCCAGGAAGCCGGCCGAGCCCATGAAATCGTGCTCATGTTCGCGCAACCGATCGACATCCAGGCAGCATCTGTTCTGCGTGTGAGCCTCGGCCAGCAAGCGGGCTTTCGCTACCTGATAGGCCGCTTTCGCCTCTCGGTCTCGGACACGTCGGCGACGTCGCGGGCGAGGCCCTACTCGATCGAACACATCGCCGGCATTCTGGCTACGCCTGCAGGAGAACGAAACCAGCGCGAACTCGACGAACTCAGCGAATACCACGTCCGCACCGACGCGAGGTTCGAACCCATTCACCGTGAGATAGACTCCTTGCTCGAGCGCCGCCCGCGGGCTGCAACAACGCTGGTCATGCGGGAACGACCTGCTCGACGAGCGACGCATCTCTTCGTGCGCGGCGACTTCACAAAGCCCGGTCCTCTCGTCGAGCCAAGCACACCGGGAATCCTTCCCCCGCTCGACAAGCTCGAACCGACGCGACTCGACCTCGCGAGGTGGTTGGTTGACGACGCCAGCTTTGTGACGGCACGGGTCACCGTGAATCGTTGGTGGCAGCGTTTCTTTGGCGTCGGCCTCGTCGAAACCGAGGACGACTTCGGCACGCGAGGCTCGCCTCCGTCGCATCCGGCGCTCCTCGACTGGCTGGCGGGGCAGTTCATCGCGCGTGGGTGGAGCATGAAGGAGATGCACAGGCTGATCGTGTCGTCGTCCACGTATCGCCAGTCATCGAACCCGGGCACCGACCTCTCTGAGCGCGACCCCACCAATCGGCTTCTTTCCCACCAATCGCGCCTGCGGCTCGAACCGGAGGTCATTCGCGATTCGGCACTGCGCGCGGCGGGGCTTCTCAACCCCGCCGTCGGTGGCCCGCCGGTCTACCCCCCGCTCCCCGCCTACGAAAGCCCGGCGACAGTTCCCAAGCAATGGCCCACCAGCGAGGGCAGTGATCGCTATCGCAGAACGCTGTACACGCACCTCTGGCGAACCGATCCTTTTCCGTACTTGCTCAGCTTCGACTTCTCGGCTCCGACGTCGGTGTGTTCGCGAAGAATGGTTTCGAACACGGCACTTCAAGCGCTTGTCCTGGCCAACGATCCGATGTTCGTGGAGCTTGCTGTGGGCATGGGCGAGAGGGTCATGGCGATCGGAACGAAGGCGAGCGTGAAGGAGCGGATCGATCGGCTCTTCTTCTGGAGCCTCGGACGCATACCGCGCGCGGACGAGCTCGAGATCGTCGTGCAGTTCTACGAACAACAGCGAGGAAGCTTCGCCGCAGCGCGAGAGGAGGCTCTCGAGTTCACGGCCGGACCGTCTTCCGTTTCGACCAAGTCGATTGCGCCCACTGGTGCCACCGCCCCGGACAAGCTCGTCGAGAAGGCTGCCTGGACAGCCGTCGCTCGCCTGATCATCAATCTCGATGAATTCATCACACGCGAGTAACGCAGACCACCTGGCCCGAGAGCTCACCCGCCGCGAAATTCTCGGCAGGTGCGGCATCGGCTTTGGATCGCTGGCCCTGTCGGCGATGCAAGATGGGCTGGGCTTGCACCTCCCCCATCACCGCCCGCACGCAAAGAACATCATCTTTCTGTTCATGGGCGGAGGCCCGAGTCAGATCGACCTGTTCGACCACAAACCGAAGCTGACCGAGCTGGACGGTCAGGTCGTTCCCGCTTCCTTCTTCAACGACGCACGCTTTGCGTTCCTGAACACGTCCCAGGCGAAGTTGCTCGCCAGCCCGCGCAGGTTCGCACCCATGGGCCCCAGCGGTCTGAACTGCAGCGAGCTGCTCCCACACATCGGAAGCATCGGCGATCGTATCTGTGTCTTGCGCGGCATGAAGACCGAGGTCATCAACCACGGTCCGGCCAAGCTGTTCATGAACACCGGCGCCCGCGTGTCGGGTCGCCCCAGCATAGGATCCTGGGTTCTCTACGGCCTCGGGTCGGAGAACCGCAACCTTCCCGGTTTCGTGGTCATGCTGTCGGGGGCCAGAGGTCCCAATGGAGGCGGCGTGCACTGGGACAGCGGATTCCTGTCCGCCCGCTATCAGGGCGTACCCTTTCGCAGCGGACCGGATCCGATCCTCGACCTGAACAATCCACCGGGCATCGACCGAGCTCGGCAGGAGGACTTCTTCGAGACGCTGAACAAGCTCAACACGCTCAAACTGAAAGAGCACTACAGCGATTCCCTGCGCGCCCGCATCGAGTCCTACGAACTCGCGAGCCGCATGCAACTCAGCGCAATAGATCTCACCGATCTCTCCGGAGAATCGGACAGCACACTCGCCATGTACGGCGTCAAACCCGGCGAGTCTTCCTTCGGCATGAACTGCCTCATCGCCCGTCGCCTGGTGGAACGGGGTGTGCGCTTCATCCAGCTATACCACACCGATTGGGACCACCACGGGCGTCCGCAACTGAACCTCGGCAAACCCCTCGGGGACATCTGTCGCGAAGTCGACCGCCCGTCGGCTGCCCTCGTACGAGACCTCGAGCAGAGAGGCCTCCTCGAAGACACCGTCGTCGTCTGGGGTGGCGAATTCGGACGCACGCCCATGCGACAGGAACAGATCGCAGAGGGCCGGGACCATCACATCGACGCCTTCACCATGTGGCTGGCCGGCGGCGGTATCCGCCCTGGCCTCGAATTCGGCAAAACCGACGAGATCGGTTATTCCGTGGTGGAGAACGAAGTGCACGTCCACGACCTTCACGCAACCCTGCTCCACCTGCTGGGCATCGACCACGAACGCTTCACCTATCGCTTCCAGGGGCGAGACTTCCGCTTGACCGACATCGCGGGCCGGGTCGTCTCCGAGATCATCGCCTGAATTCCGCGCCTGCACGCGACTGTAACGATTGCCGGAAACAATGCGCGGCACAGAGCGTAGTTGGCGAACAACGAACACCGCTAGAAAGACTCCATGACCGCATTCCTGTTTGTAACGATCGCATGGTGCTCCGTATCTCGATCAGCAAATCGGCAGGCGAATCGAGAATGTAGCGCCTTTGCCCTCTTCGCTTTCCAGGGCGATCGAACCCCCGTGTTTCTCGACTACGACGGACCGGGTGATGGCAAGGCCTTGCCCCGTCCCCTTGCCCACGGGCTTGGTCGTGAAGAAGGGCTCGAAGATTCTCTTGTGAAGCTCCCGGGAGATTCCCACGCCGGTGTCGCTGATGGAGATCTCGACCTGAGTGTCTTTTCGACGCGTGCGGATCGTGATCAATCCCATGGATCCCGGGCTATTCACATTAGCCTCCTCGATTGCATGGGCGGCATTGACAATCAAGTTGAGGATAACTTGATTCAGGTCCCCGATTAGGCAGTTGACCATTGGCAGTCCTTCATCGAAGTCGGTCTCGAGGGTAGCTACGTTCTTCCATGAATTGCGTGCCACCGTGATCGAATTCTTGATCAAGTGATTGATATCGGCCGGGAGCTTTTCCTTGGTCCCGGGATGGGAGAACTCCTTCATGGCCGCGACGATTTCGGCTACGCTGCTCAAGCCTTGCTTGCTCTCTGAAAGCGCATCTGGGACTTCGACGAGCAGACATTCCAGATCCGCATCCTTCTCAGCGGCAGCCAGGTCGTCCCGAATCGCGTCCGAGATCGCATCATCCATGCTGGAGACCAAGCCACGATAGGTGTCAACCAGCGCGAGCAGCGAACCGAAGGAGTCGCCCAGGAAACGCACGTTGTCGCCGACGTACTGGATCGGAGTGTTGATCTCGTGGGCGATGCCGGCCGCCAGGCGGCCGATTGACTCTAGCTTTTGTATGTTGGCCTGATCTTCGATGCGATCGGTGAATTGCTTGGAGCGGACCGCGGAGCGGACGCGTGCGAGGATTGTGGTCTCGTTGATGGGTTTGGTGACGTAGTCCTGCGCACCTGCGTCGAAGCCCTTGACAATGTCACTCTCGTTCGCCCTGGCGGTGACCATGATGACCGGAATCGATTCGAGAGCTGGGTCCTTCTTGAGGCGCCTACAGACCTCGAATCCATCCATGCCGGGCATCATGACGTCGAGAAGAATGACGTCTGGGGATTCGTCGCGCACGGCTTGGAGCGCTTCCTCTCCACTGCAAGCGGTCGCAACGTCCCAGCCTGCGTCCGAAAGCAGAAAGTCCAACAGCTTGACATTGTCGGGTACATCGTCCACCACCAAGATCTTGTTCGCGATCATCTCAAGCTGCCAAAATAGAGCGCAGGGTCTCCAAGAACTGTTCCTCATCGATCGGCTTGGTAACAAGCGTCGTCATTCCAGAGGCCAGAATTTCACTATCCAGTCCTTTTATCGCGTGCGCGGTGACCGCAACGATGGGGATCTCTGCGAACCGCGAATCTTTCCTGAGCATGCGTGTAGCTTCTTTGCCGTCTATCCCGGGCAAGGAAATGTCCATCAAAATCAAGTCGAATTCATCTCGCTCCAGGGCATCAAAAGCGTCCTCGGCCGATTCGGACACGATGAAAGAGTGGCCTTCGTCCTCGAGGATCCAGGTGAGGAGGCGCCAGTTGTCCGTGTTGTCCTCGACGATCAGAATATGGCTACCCAAGGCTCTGCTCCTTGGGCGTGCCACGGACCGAGAGGATCTTCTGCAAGACCGCATCATTCAGTGCGACCATGTCGGCCTCGCCCTTGACGAGTACCGCCGCATTCATGAACTTCAGATCCGCGATGTCTTTGCGTGTCAAGTCCTTCGAGGTCAACACGACGACGGGTAGGTCCTTGGTCTCGGCTTGGCTACGCATGCGCCGCAGGAACTCGAAGCCATCCATCCCAGGCAGCGCCAGGTCGAGAATGACAGCGTCCAGGTTCCGTTTGCGCAGGGCTTCGAGACCCTTCATTCCGTTCTCGACGACAAAGACCTCTTTCCCGTGCTCTTCGATCGCGGTCTTTACCAAGCCGGCCGTATCCGGGTCGTCCTCCACGAGAAGAGCACGCTGGAAGGAGGTGGCAAGGATCTCGCGAACCGTTTTGACCAGGCTGTCGGGATCCACCGGTTTTGGAATGTGGCGAACACTGCCCTCATCTGCGGCTCCACTGTGTGTCCCATGGGAAATGACCACGGGGATGGAGGGCAGTCCCGGGTCGTTCGACAGCGCCTGTAGCACCTCCTCTTGGCTGGACTGATTATCGAGGCAGAGGATATCTAGACGGCGAGCGCGAGCCTCGGCCAGTGCCGAAGCGCAGTCGGTAACCAGAGCGGATGCATAGCCCATGCTCTCGAAGGTCTGATGCACGAACCCGATGATCTCTGGAGTGTCGTCCACCAAAAGGGTGCGGGTTTGCACCTTCTCCTGCTTGGCACCCGCAGGCGATGGAAGGGCACTCGGCGTTGATTCGATCGGTGGGCTGTACTCTTCTCTCTCTGAGCTGGGATGAGAAGGCTTACTCGGATGCGCCGAGGCCTCAAGCGGCAGGAGGACCGAGAAAGAGCTGCCTTTGCCTTTCTCGCTCTCAAGTTCGATGCGTCCACCGTGCATTCTCGCGAACTGATCCGCAATGAACAGCCCCAGCCCCGTCCCGCCGACCTTGCGGGTGGCAGTCCCGTCGATCTGCGTGAATTGACGGAAGAGCTGCTTCTGGTCTTCCCAATCGATTCCGACGCCCGTATCCCGAACACAGATACAGACAACACGACCGAGCCCTGGGCACTCTTCCTCGCAGAGCGACAGCTCCACGGTTCCAGAGGGGGTGTACTTGATTCCATTCGAAACCAGGTTCGTGATGATCTGCTTGCACTTGGCGGCGTCCGCCTCCAGCTTTGGCAATTCGCTCTCAGTCCAGACCAGCTCGATCGGCTTGCCGTCGGTCAACGGTTCGAGCTCCTGGATCACTTCGCGGGCAATGTCATTCAAATCGACGATGGAACAACTCAGCTCCATTTTTCCAGCCTCGATCTTGGAGAGGTCGAGGATGGAGTTGATAAGCGTCAACAACCTCTTGGCGTTGCGATCCACGGTTACGAGCGCATCGAAGTCGCGCTCCGAAATCGCCCCCTGAAGTCGCTTGAGCAGGCGATGCGTGAACCCCATGATCGAGTTCATCGGCGTCCGCAGCTCGTGCGACATGTTGGCCAGGAACTCCCCCTTGACCTTGCTTGCTTTCTGCGCCTTGCGTGAGACCTCCTCGAGTGCAACCGACTTCGTCTGCAGATCCCGGACCAACTTCACGCGTTCCTCTTCGATCCGAATAGCGCTCATGCGGATGGCAAGCTGCTCGAGAGCAGCCAAGAGGCCGGCCCCCTGATTTTCGGCAAGTGGAGTCACATGGGCCGTAAGCAACACGCCGATCGTTTCGCCTCGGTAGCTGATGGGCCAGCCATGGAGAGACTGCAGGGCTACATCACCGATGCCGATGCGAATTCGAAGCTGGTCGCTCGCGAACGGCCCATGCAGGACCTGGGGGCTCGCGGTTTCAAGCACGCGGTTCGGCAGACCCTCGGCCGAAAGCTCGCCAGACCGCGCAGGCATGCCATCCACGCCGAGCGCTTCCCGGCAATGGAGTTTCTGCTCCACCGATGTCATGTAGATAGCAGCGAATGGAACCCTCGTCTGGGAAAGAATCTCACGTAGGGCGCCGGCGAAGATCTCCTGCGGCTTGGACTTGTTGAGCGATTCGGCGAAACGCGCTGCTTGCTTCAAGCTGGACTGAGCCGTAACAAGATCATTTGTACGTCCCTGCAGCTCGCGACTTTGCTTGTTCAACGCACTAGCGAGCCGCGCCTGTCCTTGGTAGGTTTCAACGTAAGCTAGGACAAGCCCCGATAGCGGCACGGCATACTCGAGCACCTTCAGAGCGTGGGCAACGTTGAAGGCCGAATCATGCAAACTGAACGACCCAAAGGCCATGTAGAGTTCGGTAGCCACTCCAGGGATGAGCGACAACATCAACATCTGCCCAAACACGCTCTTGTTCCTGCGGATGTACCTGGGGAATACGAATAGCCCGGCAATCACATAGGGAACCAGTGGATAGATGTCGAAAGGCCGTTTGATGGCCGAATCCGGGAACATCGTCTGGGGCAAATTCGCGGAGTGTGCGCAATACCTGACGATGGCGTAGGACACGATGAAGAACCCGGCGCTCACGCTGAGGATCAACCCCATGCCTGTACCGTTCTCCTTGTTTCCCCGGTTTCGATACACCAGAGCGATTCCGATGCCCACGAGGAGGATCAGAATGTGAAAGAGGCGACAGATGGCCCAAGTGAAGGGAATCAGGTTCTTGTTGTCGGCAACGGCAACGATCAGGCGATCGGCCGCAAACGTATGGAACCCATCCATCGCCCCGGCGCAGATCAGCGCGACGCCGATGATCGGCAGTGAAGCGTCCTTTGTCAGCCGATACTGCACGAAGGCGAGCAAGCCGCAGAAGACGGCGGCTGCCAGAGCACTCCACTCGAGTAGCGTGTGCGTGTAGCTCCCCCGAAGAGCCGCGTGGGCGGCCTCGGACAGCTCGAGCTTGGTCATCGTCGCCGCTGCGGCGGGATCCAGGGGAACGATGCGCGTGGAGAAATCCACGCCCATCAGCATCGCCAGGAAGGGAAGCAGGCAGACACTGCCCAGGAGGAGGGCCCAGATTTCCGGGCGAAAGCGAGATTCGATCGTTGATTGCTCGGGCATGGGACTCCCGCTTCGTTCTTCGAAGTCCCGCGGCCCGCTCCTTGAGGCCCGCGCCCACGCTGGATGTGCTCGATTCCCATATCGGCGAGCATCGCACCGTGAGCCGCCTCACTCAGTCTCGATAATGAGAAGCGCTCACGCGCGACGCACGGTACTGTCGAACGTCAGCCACCGAACGTGATCATAACGCCGTTCGATACCTCGGCGAGGCCGCTCATGCCGAAAGCGAAGGCTTGCACCACGAGGCATTTGTCCACACGGGTGTTCTGCATTGGAGAAACGTGGGTACGACCGTCATTCTGGACGGACAAACGGCGCAATCGGCAAACGAATGACGTTGTTGCTCGCCCGGCTCTGCACCCAGACCAGCTTTCGTGGTGCAATGGCGACGCGCGCCTTTTCGATTCATGAACCCAGGGTAGTCATCGATTCGACGCACCAGACCGAGCTTCCCTCGATCGTGGGACACCGATCCGACATGATTTGCTCCATCCTCAACCTGGCATGTATGGGCCTCTGCTCAGGTGCCTGGACCCCGGCCTCCGCACTGCAGGACGACGGGGTTCCGAATCACCTCGCCCCGACCAAACTCGCACAGGACGTCGCCGAAGTTCCCTCCTTGGACATTCGGGTCGGAGGTGACGAGAACAAGCGGGTGTTCATCATCGGACTGGATGAAGCGATGGACGTGCCCAGAGGAGGCTATGGACTGATCGTCGTCCTCCCCGGCAGCCACGGCGGCCCGACGTTTGCGAACTTCGTGCACAGGATCCACCAGCACAGCGTGCCTTCTGGCTTCATCACACTCCAGATGGTCGCGCCCGAGTGGAAGGAGGGACAGCACAAGACGCTGACATGGCCAACGGAGCGCAACCGACTGAAGGAAGCGGAGTTCACGACCGGGGAGTTCGTGATCGATGCCATCGCCGAGGCGGCCTCCCGCACGCGCATCAACAAGAAGAGAATCTTCAGTCTCTCGTGGTCCTCCGGGGGACCGCCGGTGTACTGCCTGTCGCTGCACAAGAAGACCCCCCTCAAGGGCTCAGTGATCCTGATGTCAGTGTTCCAGCCCAACAAGCTGCCCTCGCTCTCGCGCGCCAAGGGATACAGGTACTACCTGATGCAGTCCCCAACCGATGAGATCACCAAGTTCTCCCACGCTGAGGATGCCAAGGAAGCCCTGGAGAAGAAGAAGGCAAAGGTCCAACTGGTCAGCTACGAGGGTGGACACGCCTTCCCTCAGCCCGTCTACACCAAGCTGGCCGCTGCCTTCGATTGGCTGCAAGAGAAATGACGCAGCCGGCTCAGCTACAACAAGAGTTGAGCCATCTGAGGAGAGTCCGGCGGCAGAACACACGGCTGCTGCGGAGTTGGAGCGCCGTCTGGAGAGGACGCGGTGTGCCTTTGAGCCTCAGTTTTTGGGCCCCAAAGGCCATCCACAGCGATTCGGCGGCTTTCCCGGGCTCGTCACAGCGACTTGTCCTATCATGGCGTTGTGTCCAGAGGACACGAGTGACGGATAGACCTCACCAGGATCAATAGCAACGCCCGTACCTTTGGCGCAAGTGGCTGCGACCCGGCCGAATCGGCTACTCGAGCGGCCGTTGAACCGCAACAAGCGAGGTTCCAAGAATGATACGAGTCCGTCACATTATTGCGAATCGGTCCCGACCGTTCCTTCTCGATCCGGGGATGAGCATTACCGAGGCATCGAGTTTCCTACGAAAGCATCACGTCGGTGGTGCGCCCGTCACCAAAGACGGGAGTGCCGTAGGCTTTTGTTCTGAACGCGACATCGTTTATCGAGTTGTGGCAGAGAAGCGGGATCCCGATGCAACCAAGGTGTCAGACATCATGAGCAGGCACGTCATTACGGCGACTCCCGGGGAAACCGCTCTCGAGTGCGAAAACAAGATGCGAGACACCCACGTTCGACACCTGCCAATCATCGAGAACGGTGAAGTCGTGGCCTGCATCTCGCTTCGAAACGTCCTTCACTCCGAACTCAGCGAATATAAGCTCGAAGTCGACTGCCTAACGGAATACATCCGGGGCGCGTAGGCAAGGCCTTTCGAGCCGACTTCCCTAGGACTCTCCTGGGGCAGACAAGCCATCCCAGCTACCCTTCATATCTTCACCGGTAACTTTGCATTGGTGGGGAAAGTCCAGTTCGCATCCGTGGATCGGTTTGCGTAGGGCTGGGTTCATCAGCTCGTGGATGTCCAGCTGCATGGCTTCCCTCGAGTATGCCGCCAGGTCGAGAATACCGGTGTCCATGCGGATCGCATCCTCGGGACAGACCTCGACACAGTACCCACAATAGACGCAGATCCCCAAGTCGATGTCGAACCGGATCGGGTACTTCTCGACGTCAGGATCGGGATGTTCCCCGGGAACGATCGTTATGCACTTCGCCGGGCAGACGGTCTCACAGAGCATGCACCCCACGCACCGTGGTGTGTTGTCCTCGCGAACGGTTAGACGATGACGGCTTCGGTATCTCGACATGAGCGGCCGAAGCTCTTCGGGGTACTGAATGGTAACGGAGGCGGGATGCTGTTTGAGTCGGCCCAGCAGATGGGCGGTATGAAGGAAGAGGTTCCGAAAGAAGTGTGTGGAAGTGATCTTGAGCCCACTGAGGATCTGTGGGATGTAGAGCTTCTCCCAGAACGTCAATTCGCGGCGGTGAACTGTTTTCACGGCCATTAGCTCGCACCTCCGATGAAGGCCAGAACTACTGCCGTCACGATGAGATTGATCACCGCGATAGGAAACAGCCCCTTCCAGCCGAGATCCATGAGCTGGTCGTAGCGGAAGCGAGGCACGGTCCAACGCAATTGCATGAACAGGAAGCAAAAGATAAGGCCCTTGATCGAAAAGCTGGCCACTCCGAGCAAGACGTAGAGCCAGTTCGCAACAGGGAATTCTGCTCCCCAGGGAAAATGAAAACCATCGGATGCGAGGTAGGGCACCTGCCACCCACCGAAGAAAATCGTCGTCGCAAGGCTAGCGACAACGATGGTCTCGAGGAAGTCCGTGAGATAGAACATCCCGAACTTCATCCCGCTGTATTCCACGAAGTAGCCGATGATCTCCGACTCGCCTTCCGGTAGATCGAAAGGAAGTCTCTTTGTTTCGGCCAGGGCCGCGGTTACGAAGATGATGAAACCCACCGGCTGTACGAAGATGCCCCAGAAGGGAAGCCAACCGCCAAGCAACTGCCCCTGTGCCTCAACCATTTTGGCCAGGTCCATGGTTTCATACACCATGACCACGCCAATGAGGGAGATGCCGATGGCGATTTCATAGGAGATCATCTGTGCGGTGGCCCGCAGCCCGCCCATGATGGCGTAGTTGTTGCGTGAGGCAAAGCCAGCGAGGATCACCCCGTAAACACCCAAGGAGAGCATCGCAAAGACGTAGAGCAAAGCCGCGTCGATCTTGGCGACCTGTAGGTCAATGACCCGCTCACCCAGGTGGAGGGAGGGCCCAAAAGGAATCGCAGCGAAGGCGACCAAGGCAAAGAATACGGAGAAGAAGGGAGCGATCGTATGGAGGACCTTGTCCGCACGTTCAGGGACGATGTCCTCCTTGGTGAACATCTTCAGGACGTCGGCCATTCCGTGAAACATCCCGAGCATCGTGAATCCGAAGAGGGGTGCGCGGTTCGCTCCGATCCGATCCTGGATCAGGGCGGACTGCTTGCGCTCGACCCAGGTGTGAAACCCCGCCAGGTTCAGGACCGCGGCAAGCACGACCCCTGCAACGGCGAGTTTGATCAACAGCTCTTCGATCACGGAGAGGTGACTCCTTCCGTGGACGGTGCCGAGGCAACGTCTACACCTTGCTCCCCGATCGCCTGGTAACTCATCCCCGCGAACGCCGCCTCGGCCTCGGCGAGCCCGAGGAAGATCTCTTCCGGTCCTTGCCAATTGAGCCGGAGCCCCAGCAACCCGGCCAGTTCCAGGAGCACACGCCAGTCTTCGTGGGAATCCTCGAGCGGCGGAAAGACTCGGCCGATGCGTTGCACCCGACCATGGTGATTCACGAAGGTGCCATCTTTCTCCACATACGCGGAACTCGGCAGCACCCAATGAGCCAGATCTGCGGTCGGATTCTCGTTCGTGCCCGAAAAGATGAAGAGCTTCAGCTTTTCTCGGAGTTCCCGAACCTCCTCTTCACCGAAGAGCTTCACCAGATCGTGTCCGAAGACCCACAGGATATCGATGTTCCCGGCGAGCGCCTCGGCCATGATCCCACCGGCCTCCGGTGCCTCGGGAGAGTTCAAGTGCAGGAGGGTCGCCCCCAGGGTGTTCGGGTGCTTGTCGGCCTTGATCAGGAAATCGTCACAGGTTCCGGGCTCCTCCGGAACGCAGGCCGTGAGCTGAGCTCCCAGCTCACCTTGAAAGATCTCCCGGATCAGGAAGAGTTCTTCGTTAGTTAGCTGGGCCGAGGCGATCACGCCGATCCGCGCACCGTTCTTTTCCGCTCTACTCTGTGCAAGGGACGTGGAGATCGTGGTGAGAGCCTGTTCCCAGGTGGCCGTACCCGAATCCCCATTGGTGTTCTCGGATTCCTCCGGTCCGCGGACCTTACGTAGGCGAGCCTTGTCGATCCACTCGAGGCCATAGCGGCCCTCGTCGCACAACCACCATTGATTGACATCTGCGTTGTAGCGCGGCTTTACGCGCACGAGCCGGGCCCCATCGTTCAGATGGGGCCGATCGAGCATGTAGTGCATGTCCATGTTGCACCCCTGACTGCAGCCGTTGCAGACGGTGGGCGTGCTGGAGAGGTACCAGACCCTGGCCTTGAAACGAAAGGTCCGTTCGGTCAGGGCACCCACGGGGCAGATGTCCACCACGTTGGCCGAGTAAGCGTTGTCGAACTTGGTGCCAGGGTAAATCCCCAGCTTGGCCCGATCTCCGCGGTTGAAGATACCGATCTCGCCGGTCTTGGTGATCTCGTCTGTGAAACGCACGCAGCGCGAGCAGAGAATGCAGCGCTCCTGGTCCAACATGACCTTAGGCCCGAGCTGTACAGCCTTTTCCTTTTTGACCTTGTGCTCCTTGAAGCGCGGGTCGTACACCCCGAAGTTCATATAGAAATTCTGCAGGTCGCACTCACCAGATTGGTCACAGACCGGGCAGTCGAGCGGATGGTTAGCCAGGAGAAATTCGAGCACCGCACGACGCCCGTCTTCAGCACCCTCGCTCCGGGTGTGCACGACCATCCCATCGCTAACGGGCAGGTTGCATGCAACCTGGAGCTTGGGAATCTTTTCCACTTCCACGAGGCAGATTCGACAGTTGCCCGCGATGGAGAGCCCTGGGTGATAGCAATAGCGCGGAACGAAGATACCTAGCTTCTCCGCGGCTTGGATGACCATGGTCCCCTTGGGGACACTGATTTCACGACCATCTATGGTTAACTTGAGCATGCGGCATCCTCCTCGCTCGGCAACACACTTGCCGAGTGCCCATTGCGAACATACTCTTCGAACTCCGCACGAAACTTGCCGATATAGGATTGCACAGGCCAGGCCGCCGCGTCCGCAAAGACACAGATGGTCTTACCCTCCATGTCGCCCGCAATGGCCAGGAGATCGTCCAGATCCCCGGTGGTTCCCTGTCCCTCTGCGATGCGGCGTACAATGCGATGGACCCAGCCGGTTCCCTCACGGCACGGGGAACATTGTCCGCAAGACTCGTCGGCGAAGAAGCGTGCCGCTGACTCGAGTGCCTCGACCATACAGGTGGTCTCGTCCATGACGATGACCCCTCCCGATCCCGCCATGCTGCCTACGTCGCGCAAGGAGTCGAAGTCCATGGCTACGTCGATCTCGTCGGCCGTCAGGATCTTCGCGGAGATACCTCCGGGGATTACGGCCTTGAGTCGCTTGCCATTGTGGACTCCTCCCGCGGCGTCGATCAACTCCCTGAGGGTCACACTGACCGGCGCTTCGTAGACGCCGGGCCGTACGACATGTCCGCTTACGCAGAAGAGTCGCGTGCCCCCCTGAGTCTCCGTTCCTATGGAGGCGAAGCTTTCGGCTCCATGGCGAAGAATGAACGGGACACAGGCCATTGTCTCCACGTTGTTGACGATCGTGGGACACTCGAAGAGGCCCGAGATTGCTGGAAAGGGTGGCTTGAGCCGTGGAAACCCCTTCCCTCCCTCGAGTGAAGTGAGCAAAGCGGTCTCTTCTCCACAGATGTAGGCGCCGGCCCCGCGATGAATCACGACGTCCAGGTCGAACCCGGTTCCCTGGATGTCCTTGCCCAGCCAGCCCTGGGCCTGGGCCTCGTCGATGGCGCGCTGCAAACGCTGGGCGGGACGGAAGTACTCGCCGCGGATATACACGTAGGCCTTATGGCTTCCGATGGCATGGGCCGTTATTAGCATGCCTTCCAGCAGCGCATGGGGATCCCGTTCCAGGATGTAACGATCCTTGAAGGTGCCGGGCTCGCCCTCGTCTGCGTTGACGACCAGGTACTTTGGCTTTGTGGTCTCCCTAGGGATGAAAGACCATTTCTTACCCGCCGGAAAGCCGGCGCCGCCCAGGCCGCGCAAATTGGCAGCAGATACCTCTTCGATCACCTCTGCCGGAGTCATCGAGGTAAGGGCCTTGCGGGCCGCAGCATATCCGCCTTCGGCGACATAGGCCTCCAGCCATGTTCCGGCCGGATCCTTGAAGCGGGTGGAGAGCACTGGGCCATCCGTGGAGAGGTAGGGCATGGGCTCCGGTGTGGCTTCGGGACAACCAGGCTCAGTGAGAGCGTCCTGAATGAGCGCATCGATGACCTCCCCGTTCTCTGGAGGAAAGGGGCCGACGAAGCGCTCGTCGAGCTGCGCCATGGGCGACATCTCACAGGCGCATAGACACTCGACCTCGGTCAAGGTCACCTTCCCGTCAGCAGTGGTCTCACCGGGACCTATCTTCAGGCTCGATTGGATGCGCTCCATCAAAGCGCCTGCCCCACGCAACCGGCAAGGGAGACTCGTGCACACCCGCAGCTCGCGTCGTCCCACGGGTTGGGTGTGGTACATGTTGTAGAACGAAACGACCTCGCGCACACGGGAGATCGACACTCCGAGAATGCCGCCGACCCAGGCTTCGGCTTCGGACGAGACATAGCCGAAATGTTCCTGAACGAGCCACAGGACCGGCAACATCGCTGCCTTCGGTCGTTCGTAGCGGCGCAGAATCACTTCCGCCTCGACTTTCAGGTCGGAGAGTCTCATCGGTCGAGCTCCCCCCCAATCATGTTGACCGATCCGAAGCTAGGGGTCAGGTCAGCAATGGAATCCCCGATCACGATTTTGGAGAGGGCTGACATGATGGAAAAGCAAGGGGCACGAACTCGAACGCGGTAGGCATGGCCCCCACCGTCACTCACCACGTAGAACCCCAGCTCGCCATTGGCCCCCTCCACGGGGAAGTAGACCTCGCCCTCGGGGGCTCGCACGCCATGTCCATTCATCACGAGTTTGAACTGCCGCATGAGCCCTTCGATGTTTCCGTAGGCGTCTTCCTTTGGGGGCAGATTGACGCGCTTATCGCCCGCCGCGATGGATGGATACTGCGCACGCCCCGAACCCTCCAGGGTCGGGCCGGCCACAGCACAGCCACCGGAGAAAGCTCCGATGTTGCCCATCTTGGCCAGGTCGACCATTTCAGCGGCCGGTATGGGGCGGCCCGTTTCAAGGTTCATCAAGACGGAACCGGGCGGAATGTCGCGTAGTGCCGCCTCAACGATGCGCATGGATTGCTCCATCTCTTCCATGCGTACCAAGTAGCGGTCGAAGTTGTCGCCTCGGGTCCCCACCGGTACATCGAAATCAAGTCGGTCATAGACCGCGTACGGACTATCTTTGCGCACGTCGTAGGCCGCTCCACTCCCGCGCAGAAAAGGGCCCGTGATCCCGTAAGCGATCGCGTCTTTCGCGGTGATCGTACCCGTGTCTGTCATCCGGTCCACGAAGATACGGTTGCGAGTCAAGAGCCCATCCGATTCCGCGAGGACCTTGCGTGTCTCCTTGAAAGCCTTCTGGCAAGCCTCGGCGAAGCCCTCGGGGAGGTCGGCCTTCACACCACCCACACGACAGTAGGAAACGGTCAAGCGCGCGCCGGTGACCATCTCCACAAGCTCCCAGAGATATTCGCGGGCCTTGATCATGTAGAGGAAGACCGTAAAGGCCCCCAGTTCCATGGCGGTCGCACCTACGCAGGTCAAGTGATCCGAAACCCTTGAGATTTCCGCAAGGATCACGCGCACGTAGTGGCAGCGCTCTGGAACCGAAATCCCCAGCAGCTTCTCCACCGTCATGCAGTAACCCATGTTGTTGATCAGTGGAGAGACGTAGTTGAGCCGATCCGTGTAGGGCATGACCCCGTTGTAGTCGACGACCTCCGACATCTTCTCGAAGCCGCGGTGGAGGTAGCCGATCTCCACATCGGCATCTTCGATCAACTCGCCGTCGAGCTTGGCGATGATCCGGACGATCCCGTGCATCGCGGGGTGTGCTGGACCGATGTTCAGCAGCATGTCTCGCGTTTCAAGATCCGCGGGAACATTTGCTTGGACCGGTGTCCCTTCCTGTGCAGGCTTCGTCTCCATTTGTGCGCCTAGTTGAGGGGGCCGATGAGGGGTTGACGCTTCTTGATGGGGTAGTCCTTGCGCAGTGGGTGCCCCTCGAACTCCGTATACGTGAGAATGCGCCTTAGATCCGGATGCCCGGAGAAGTGGATCCCGAACATGTCCCAAACCTCACGCTCGAGCCAGTTGGCACCTGGCCAGAGCTCGACCAGCGAATCAAGACTTGGCTCGGTGTCGTCCACAGGAACGACGAGCCGCAGCCGGTGCTTCAGAACCATCGAGTAGAAGTGATAGACCACGGCGAAGCGCGTCGATCCCGAGGAGCCCGGTGAAAAAGGCGGACCAGGCCAGGGATCCACTTCCGGGACTCGAGGAGCTGGACGAACGGCCACGCCGGAGGAAGCGAAGAATGCGGGTGTTTCTCCCTTGCCGAAGGCGGAGTAGTCCACCGCAGTCACATCGACGAGGAAGTTCATCTGGAACTCGGAATCCTCTTTGAGAAAGCGTGCGACCTCGACCAGGGCTTCTGGACGAAGAATCGCCGTAGCATCTCCACGGAAGGTGTGGGAAGTCGATACGCCCCGCGGAAAGTGCTCGCGGAGCATGGCGATGGATGTCGAGGGCTTCATACTTCGAGATTGTCCGGACGGGGTTCGGGTGCGGCCCTTTTCCCGGTGTTGTGTTGGTCTTGGATCTTGTCCTGAAGTTTCATCAACCCATCGAGAACCATCTCCGGACGGGGCGGACATCCAGGTATGTAGACGTCCACCGGCATGATCGTGTCGATGCCCATCACGGTCGCATAGTTGTCATAGAAACCGCCCGTGCACGTACAGACCCCAAAGGCAACAACCCACTTGGGCTCGGCCATTTGGTCGTAGATCCGCCTCAGAACCGGGGCCATCTTGTGGCTGATCGTACCCACCACGAAGAGCACGTCCGCTTGGCGTGGCGAGAACCGAGGAAAGCCCGCACCGAAACGGTCCACGTCGTAGTGGGAGCAGGCCGTAGCCATGTACTCCATACCGCAACAGGCCGTCACAAAGGGATACTGAAAGATCGAGTACTTTCTGGCCCACCCGAGGGCCTCGTTCATCCTGCTGGTCAAGAACGTCGTGTCGATTAGCATCTGATCACTTCCTTATCGATTCCAATCCAGGGCGCCGCTCTTCCACGCGTAGATATAGCCCACCATGAGGATGACGAGAAAGACCCCCATCTCGGTCAGGCCAAGGAACCCCAAATCGCGATAAACAACGGCCCAGGGGTAGAGGAATACAAGCTCGACGTCAAACAGGATGAAGAGGATCGCCGTCAGGTAGAAGCGGATCGCCAACTTGCCCAGCGGAATGGAGAACGGATCCTTTCCGCACTCAAACGGTGCCAACTTCTCAGGTGTTGGGTTCTTCTTCCCCAGCGTAGAGCCCAGAAGCACCATCGCCCCAGCAACGCCAGCGGCGAGGACGAAGAGAACGGCAATTCCGATGTACTCGTTCACGGGGCGATTACCTCGAGAGGAGTGTACGTCTTTTTTGTCCTCATGGTGCAACCGTCCAGGGCGCGAGACTGCCAGGGAAGATTCCACCGATCAGGGTGACCAACGCGGCCAATCCCAGTGCCGCAGTCAATGCCCATGGGAAGCGCGACGGAATTGGAGCCTCGGGGTCTTTCATGTACATGAGGACGGCCACTCGCATGTAAATGAACGCAGTGACCACGCTACAGACCACAGCCAAGACGGCCAAACCGGTATGCCCTGCCCGCACGGCACTTACGATCACCACAAACTTGGCGGCAAACCCTGCCGTGGGAGGAATGCCTGTCAATGAGAGCAGGAAGAGCAACATGAGGGCGGCAATCGCGGGCCGCTGCATGGCCAGCCCTTGATAACCGTCCAGCTCATCGCCCCGCTTGCCCAGGGCAATCACGACTCCGAACGTGCCGAGCGTCATGAAGACGTAGAAAAAGACATAGGTCATGGTCGCTGAGACCCCATCCGCGGTACCGGCGCTGAGGCCCAAGAGCGCATAGCCAGCATGTGCGATCGAGGAATAGGCCAAGAGACGCTTCATGTTCGTCTGCGTCAGAACCAGGAGGCTCCCCACGATGATGGAGAGGGCAGCAAGGCCCATGAGAACAAGGCTCAGGACCTCACTTTCTTCACTGAACGCAGAGATGCAGATCCGTCCGAGCACAGCAAGGCCCGCCGCCTTGGAACCCGCCGCCAGGAAAGCCGCTACCGGCGCGCTCGCACCCTCGTAGGCATCCGGCGCCCAGGTGTGGAATGGAGCGGCCGCGATCTTGAAGGCCAGCCCCGCAGCCACGAGGACAATGGCAATCAGGAGCAGCGAATTTCCACCCGGCCAGGCCTCGGCGATGGCCACGAAGTCCGTGGCGCCCGTCAAGCCATACACCAGACTTATTCCGTACAGAAGCAAGGCCGAGGCAAAGGAACCGATCAGGAAGTACTTGATCGCCGCTTCGTTCGACTTCACGCGCTCCACCCGGATCCCAACCAGGATGTAGGAGCACAAGGTCATGAGCTCCACGGCCAGATAGAGCGTGAGTAGATCGAAGGCGGAAGCCGCTAGCATCATGCCTGTCGAAGCCAACAGAAGCAGGACGAAGTACTCGGCGCGTGGAAGCTGTTCGTCTTCGATACTGCGTACCGATAACAGCCCGACAAGAATCAGAGTGGCAGCGATGAGTAGTTTGAAAAACTGCGAGTAGCCGTCCACGCGGTACATTCCCGCGAACCCGGTCGTGGCACCCTGGGACAGCAACCAAACCGAGGCTGCGCCGGCAGCACTCGCGGCCAGGATCGTCGCCACGAGTGCCAGCGGGAATGCCGAGCTCTGAATGCGACGCGCTGCAAGCAGCAGCACCAGGCTCATACCGACCAGGATCAACTCGGGCACGAGCAGCAAGAGATCCGCTGCGCTTACCGAATTCTCAAGGTTCACTGCGAACCTCCGATCGCAAGCAGCTCAGCCACAGGAGCGTGCAGATAGGACAGCACGCATTCCGGATATAGCCCCAGGCACACGGCCAATATGGCTAACGGAGCCAGCGTCAGGATCTCGCGTGCGTTCAGTTCGAGCTCGAGCCCACGAAGCCCCTCGCGAGTCTCCCCCATGACCACGCGATAGAAGAGCCAAACCATGTAGATCGTTCCCAGAACGACACCCCAGATGGCCATGGCCCCCAGCCAGCCGCTCGAACGGAAGGCCGCAGCGATGATGAGAAGCTCGCCCACAAAGGAATTCAGTCCTGGAAACCCCGTGGCTGCCAAACAAAAAAGCGCAAGCAGGGTGGAGTAGATCGGCGCCACCTTTGCAACGCCCCCGTAGTCCAAAATCTTGCGAGTGTGGGTCCGCTCGTAGATCATCCCCACGCATAAAAACAGGGCCGCTGAGATGATCCCATGGTTGATCATCTGGAGGATCGCGCCTTCGACGCCACTTCGATTGAGGGTGAAGATACCCAGTGTGACGAAACCCATGTGGCTGATGCTCGAATAAGCGATCAGCCGTTTGATATCCGTCTGGAGCAGGGTCACATATGCGCCGTAGACGATGGCCACGACGGAGATGACGAGCATGGGGTTGACGAAGAGCTGCACGGCGTCGGGAAGAATGGGCAACGACACGCGCAAGAAACCGTAGGCCCCCATCTTCAAGAGGATCCCAGCCAGGATCACACTGCCTGCAGTCGGGGCTTCGGTGTGAGCGTCCGGTAGCCACGTATGCACCGGGAACATGGGCACCTTGACGGCGAAGGCGGCCAGAAAGGCCGCAAATAGCCAGGCCTGCTGTTCCGAAGAGAGGCTCTCTCGGGCTTGGGCGAGGGCCCTGAAGTCCAGCGTGTCGAAGCTCTTGTACAGGAAGACCATGCCCACGAGCATCAAGACGCTTCCCGACAAGGTGAAGAGCAGAAACTTGACCGCGGCATAGACGCGCCCTGGACCTCCCCAAACACCGATGAGGAGGAAAAGGGGAACGATCATGAGTTCCCAAAAGATGTAGAAGAGAAACAGGTTTGAAGCAGCGAAGAGCCCGATCATGGCCGTCTCTGCGACCAGTAGCGCCGCGTAGAACCCTTGAACTCGCGTCTTCACCGCGGCCCAGGACGCGCCGATGCAAAGGACGCTCAAGAGCGCGGCGAGGAGAATGAACGGCAGGCTGATTCCGTCCACACCCAGGCTGTAGGCGATACCCCACGCTGGAATCCAGTCGGCGGATTCGACGAATTGCAACGCGCCCGATGACTTGTCGAAGTGCTGACAGAGCGGGATCGACAGAGCGAGCGTTGCTAGCGTCGTGGTCAGCGCGATCCACCGCACGAGGTTCCCGTTGCGAACGAGCAAGATGAGAACCGCTCCCAGCAGGGGGAGGAACGTCATCGTGCTGAGGATCGGGTAGGCCGTCATAGCGCAAGCATCACCAAGGCCACCAGGGCCAGTACTCCGGCAGCCATGTACAGGCTGTAGTGCTGTGCGTGTCCGCTGATTGCAGGCTTCAAGCTGACGCTCAGGTTGCGGGTCCAGCGCCCCAGACCCACCAGCGTGGGATCGACAACCTTGCCGTCGATCCGGCGCATCAGACTCGCCAGCCCCAAAACAGGAAGCCGAATCAAGAACGCATAGATCTGTCCGACGAAGCCCGTCTCAAAGCGCGACAAGGGTTTGATCAGCATCATCAAGCCTGCGCAGCCTCGACGATAGAACCAGTCGGTATCGATGCTGATCGAGGGCTCCGGGTCGAGGTGCTTCAACAACAGCAAGAACCCCAATGCTGTGAACCCCAGCATCCCGAGGGTGCTCGTTATGTGCTGTAAGGTGTAGGGCACATACACGATGGTGTTGTTGGGCAGGTGTCGGTACAGGTAGCTCGGTAGGACCCCGAGCAGGATGCACGCAGCCGCAGCGAGGCCCATGGCAGCAAGCATGTTCCAGGGCGCTTCCTGCCGTTTCGACGGGAGTCTTTTCGATGCGGGGAGCGGGTCCTTCTGCCTGCCGAAGAACATGTAGTACGGGAGTTTGAGTCCGGTGTGCAGGAAGGTTCCGGCAGAGGCCAACGTCAGCATGAGAAAGACCGCTCCCAGGTGCGCTTCACCCGCTGCGGAGACCACCATGGACTTGCTCACGAACCCGCTGAAGAGCGGCACGGCCGAGATCGCGAACGCTCCGATCATGTACAGACCGAGAGTGATTGGCATGGTCTTGTAGAGACCGCCCATCTCGTTCAGTTTTCGCAGCCCCGTCATTTGCAGGACCGCACCGGCGCCCATGAAGAGCAAGGCCTTGTAGAGAATGTGCGCAAAGGCGTGGGCCGTCACCCCGTTGATGGCCAGCGCGCTCCCGATGCCCACGCCGCAGACCATGTACCCGACCTGGCTGATGATGTGATAGGCCAACAAACGGCGCGCGTCGTTCTCGAGCACGGCGTAGACGACACCGTAGATCGCCATGGCGGCACCCAGCCAGATCAGGAGGTCGGTTCCTGCATAGGCGCGGATCAGGACGTAGACAGCGGACTTGGTCGTGAAGGCGGTCATGAAGACCGCGCCCGTGGCCGTGGCCCGGGGATACGCGTCGGGCAGCCAGGCCCCCAGCGGCGGAACGGCCGCATTGAGAAGGAAGGCGGTCAGAATCAGCGCCCAGGCCAGGCCTCCGGCATAGGGTGTCATGTCCCCGAAGGCCAGCGACCCAGTCTCGGACCAGTGGATGAGGATCCCGGCCAGGAAGATGAGTCCCCCAAACACATGAACCAGGAGATACCGGAACCCCGCCGCGATTGCGGAGCGTTCTCGCCCCAGCCAAACGAGGAGTGCTGACGAAATCGCCATGAGCTCCCAAAAGACATAGAGCGAGAGGAAGTCCCCAGCGAAGATCACGCCAAGCGCACCGCCCGCATACGTCAAAGCCGCTATGTGTTGCGCATCGTCTTTGACGTGTAGCGCATAGACCATGCCCAGCAGGGTCATGAGCGAAAAGACATAGGAGAAGATCAGACTCAGGCTGTCCGCATACCCGAGCACGACCGCCTGACCCAAGATACTCACCTCACCATGGATCCCCGTTCCCATGAACACGCAAAGGACCAGTGCTGCCACCGGCAGCAGGAGCATGGCCGCCTGCTTGACCCGGCCCTTGAGGAACGGCAAGACCCATGCGCCCAGGATGAGCAGGAGCCCCGGGTGGACCCAACCGATGCTCATGCGTGCACCTGCCTAACCGTCATCGCGCTCTCCGTAGTAATCTTCAGGGCGCATGAGCCACAGCTTGCCGATCAGCTTGGATACGATGATGATCGCCGCGCAGGAGACGAAACCATAGAGCGAGCCCCAGGCCGGAAAACGCTCGAAGGAGAAGTGGGCGTGGCCGCCGTGGGAGAGGAGAGGAAGAACGATCTCGGCCAGAGCGATCGCAGCCAATCCGGCATAGAACAAGCGCTTGATCCGTGCGAAGCGGATGGGATCCTCGAGTTGCCTCTCCAGAAAGCTCATGGGAGTACCTTTCCGGCCAGTTCGAGAACGGGCCCGGGGAAGATCCCCAGCAACAGACTGGTGATCGCACTAAACGTCAACGGCGCGACCATCCAGGGAACTTCGCGAACGGCTTCCAGCTCAGCATCGGCCGGGGATGTCTTTCCGAAGTAGGCCCGATACACGATCGGGCCGAGGTAGGCCGCGCTGAGGAGCGAGCTCAAGAGGAGGACTCCCAGCAGAACGAGGTCGCCGCGCTCGACCGTACCGAGCGCCAGGTTCCACTTGGAGACGAAGCCGCTGGTGAGCGGGATACCCACGATGCTCAATGATGCCAGCGTGAACGCAGCCATGGTCCAGGGCATGCTTCTGGAGAGACCCGATATCTGGCTGATTTCGGTCTTGCGCGTCGAGACATAGATCGATCCCGCGCAAAGAAAGAGCGTGATCTTCGAGACCGCATGGTTCGTGATGTGGGCGACGCCTCCGAGAACCCCGCTCGAGTTCAAGAGAGCCGCTCCCAGGACGATGTAGGCGAGCTGGCTCACCGTCGAAAAGGCCAGCCGGGCCTTCAGGTTGTCTTGACCGAGCGCAAGGAGTGATGCAACCAGAATCGTCACCGAAGCGACGACCAAGGCCAACTGGTCGACGCCGAGCTCGCCCATCGCGCTCGAACCGAAGATGAAGAGGAAGACCCGAAGGGTGGCGAAAACACCAGTTTTGACAACGGCTACCGCATGCAGCAATGCGCTCACCGGCGTGGGAGCCACCATCGCGGCGGGTAACCAGCTGTGCATTGGCATGAGTGCGTTCTTTGCGAACCCAAACAAAAAGAGCGTGAAGATCAGGAAGAGCAGGGTGGGCTGCTGCGTGACATATTCCGCCAGTATCCCTCCGCTCTTGAACTCCAGAGTCCCGGCCACGTTGTAGGTCAGGATGATGGCCGCCAGCAAAAACACCTTGGCGGCACCGAGGAGATAGATCACATACTTGCGCGCACCTACCCTGGCCTCGGGCGTTTCCTTGTGCCCGACGAGAGGGTAGGTCACCAGGGTCAGCCCCTCATAGAAGAGGAACAGCGTGAAGAGGTTGGCGGAGAAGGCCACTCCCACTGTGGTGGCCAAAGCCATGGCGAAACAGGCGTAGTAGCGTGTTTGCGCATGCTCCTTCAAGGAGCGCATGTAACCGATCGAGTAGAAGGAGGTCACGATCCAGAGAAGTGCTGCCCCGAGGGCGAACAACAGACCGAACGCATCCACCCGAAAGGCCAGCTCGATGCCCGGGAGGATCCGAAACAATTCGCATGCTGGAGCGCTTCCGGCGAGAACCTCGGGGATCATGCTGGCGACAAATGCCAACAACATCACACCGGCTGCGATGGACCAGAACTCCCTCAAGTTGGCACGACGCTGGCCCGAGATCGCGATCAGAGAAGCACCGACGGCCGGAACGAGCACCGCAAACAGGGGCGTGAAATCCAAAGACGTCACCATTTGAGCTCGTTCAGATCGGCTATGCCTGCGCCCGGCTTGTTCCGGTTGAGAGCGATCACCAGCCCCAGCCCGACACCTGCTTCCGCAGCTGCCACGGCGATCACGAAAAGAGCCAATACCTGGCCGCGGGGGTCATCGAGGTGCCTGCTGAATCCCGCCAGACTGAGGTTGACCGCATTGAGCATGACCTCGATGGAAACGAACATCAGGATGATGTTGCGTCGAGCCAGGAAACCGAACAACCCGATACCGAAGAGCACGAAGCTCAACCCCAGCACAACGCCCATGGGAACGATCATGATCCCACTGTCCTTTTCCTGGCGAGGACGACGGCGCCGACAATCGCTGCCAAGAGCACGAGGGAGGCCATCTCGAAGGGCAAAGCGAACGGACCGAAGAGCGCTTCCCCTATGTTTTTCACACTTCCTTGTACGGCAACAGCCGCGCCGGAGGCCTCCACGTCCGCGGCTGTCGGTGTTGCGGAATCGTCGGCGATCCTTGCAATCCAAACCAAGCCCACGAAAGAGAGCCCCGCCAGCCCAGCGAGAGGCCAATGCCCTCCGAATCGCGGCCGCGCGAGCTCCCCCCCCAGGTCGAGCAACATCACGACGAACAGGTAGAAGATCAGGATTGCGCCCGCGTAGACGATGACCTGTACGGCGGCCAGAAACTCGGCACCAAGCAGGAGGAAGAGACCCGCCACGTGAAGAAAGAGCGCCAATACCCAGAGCATGCTGTGGATCGGGTTCTTGCGAGTCACACCGAGCAGCGCGCTCGCGATGCTCGCCACAGCCAGGTAATAGAATGTCGCTTGCGCCGTAAACAAGGTTTCGGATTGTGCGCTCCCAGACCTGAGCGGTCCAATCGAGTCCTGCCGAGGGCACCAGCGACGTCCTTGCAAACGCGATCTAAGCCACGCTCAGGGAGGGAGTTACAAAGGTTCGATGCCCCCCGACCCAATCCTGTTGGCCCAAATGACGTCGGGGTCTAGCGCTCCATTCCTGCGCAACTCCGACGCCCGAAGTTGCGCGCCTCGGAGAGGCCGAAGCGAGGCCCCCCGACTGGAAGCCCTTGGCGCCTGGTTAGAGCCCCAGGGCTCGGGCTCGGCCTGCGAAATTCGAGAAGACTGCACGAAATGAAGCTGCGGCGCACCTGGGCGCAGATCTCGCGGTCGAAGGCACAGCGCAGCATGATATGGCACGAGCTCGATAGTAATCTGCATCGATGCGCGACTCCGACTTGCCAAGTGAATCGGACAGCTCCGGGTCGGACTCCGTAGAGGAGCTTCCCCGGAACCCAATGGATGTCCACGCGAGCCGAAAGGATTACTTCGCACGGCTCGAGGCGGACCCGTACGGCTTCAACAACAAGGCCTATGCATGGAAGCACGACACGCACTTTGCACTGGTCGTGTGCGCTCTGTATTGCGTCGTCCTCACTACGACGTACGGTCTCATCAGGGCGTCGGTCCTGCCGGCTTTCAATCCGATGTCGCTGCCCTACTTCGCAGCGGGACTGGGGCTCCTCTTTCTGGGGAAACTCTTCTTCGCCTGGCTGGTGCTGCGTTTCCGAATCAAGATCAACTACGTTCGCAAGCTTGGGCTACGCCCTTGGAAGAAGCTGATCGCCTTTGTTGTGCCATTGATGATCACACGTGGTGAGAGCGTAGTCACCGACTGGATCGTCTTGTTCTCACTTCAAGGCCTGGGCGGCCTGTTGACCGAGTCCTACGTTGCGCGACGTCACGTGAGGCTCTTTGCCTATGCATACGTCAGCTGGGATCGCATCGAGGACCGGCCCTACTCGATGCGCTACGACCAGATCGAAGACATCTTGCGTTTCTTGATCTACTTGCCGTTCATGATCCTGTTCGGGAAGGGCTCGGCGATCCTCCTGATCCCCAATCTGGTGAATCAGTTCGCCGACGGCCTGGCGGAGCCGGTGGGTTTGCGATTCGGGAAGCACCAGTACCGCGCACGAGCACTGTGGTATGACGGCAAGTTCTGGTCGGGGAGATTCGTTCGAACCGTCGAGGGTAGCGCGACGGTCTTCGTGGTGACTCTGCTCATTCTCCTGTTCTTCAGCACGTCGTTCACACCCCGTCAGTACATGGCAGCCCTTATCGGCCTCCCACCGCTGATGACGTTGGTCGAGGCCGTTAGCCCCCACACCGGAGACGGTCCGCTAATCGCTCTCGCTGGATGCAGCTACTTGTGGTGGGTTCTAAGTCTGGGCTGAGTTGCGGCGTTGGTACATCAATCCAACGCCCGGAACAGCCGCAGGTCGAGGTCTTGACCTCGGATTTCGACCTGCACAACCGAGCTAACAACGGGGACCCTCGCCTTGTTCCTGGGCCACGCCATCTCGCCCGTTCCGCAGGATCAAGGGGAGATGGGCGGGAAGTTGGTCGGGGTCGCGGGCAGGTCCGGCAAGCCCCCGGATCCACCACCCAGTGTTCCGCCGGCCTCGTCGTCATCATAGCGCACCTGGTGACCGTCATAGAGCGGGTTCGGCAAGCCATCGGGAACAGTGCCGGTCGGGGGAGTGGATGGCATTCCCGTCCCCGGAAGTCTCCTCCCACCACCACCCAGCGTCTCTTGCCCGCGGATGTACGTCGCCGTACCGCCGAGGAAGGGGTACTCGAACCCGGGAGGAATCGGGAAGAAACAACAGGGGGGGCCAGCGCCGCTCAGGCCCTCGACCTCCCACAGAGCGTTTATCGGTTCGCTGAGTCCGATCATGCCCGTGTAGCCCGGCCCTCGCTTGATCGGGACGCCGCCCTGGCGTTCGACCAGGCGAGCTTCGATGTGAAAGATGTCCTCGAACCATGCGGTGTGTGCCGTTTGGATAGGGACGCACACCTCGTCGCTGACGATGGGATGATAGGCCGTGGCGATAAAGGGACTCGCCAGCAGGTAGTAGTCGAACCGCGGCTGGCGCCAAACCGTCACCTCGATGTCGGTCCACACGATGCTCGGGTCCGGGTTGGACGACTGGGCGGCGAGGGGGACGTTCAGGGTGATGAGGAACTTCCCACCCTCATTCTCCAGGGTCATCGACCTGTCCTTGATCGTGCACATCAAAGTCGTTTCATCGAACGAGTTGTTCGCGCTCAGATCGATCCGATCGGTGCCGACCGGTGCGAACAGTACATCGAAATCCGAGTCGTTGTCGAAGTCCGCCACGGCGGGAGTCGCTTCGTTCAGCTGGCTCGAAAACCACTGTGGGACGGCGATGTTGGGTTCATTGGGGTTCTGTGAGAAGCTGAGCTGGCCCCCGACCAGATCGGCCTGCCAAAGCTCTAGCGTTGCGCCGGCCGTGTGACTCAGCACGAGATCCGTATCGAGGTCGAGATCCAGATCACCGAGCTGGATGCTCACGGTTCCCAGGCTTCCGAGATCGATCGACTGGTGCAGTAGACCGCTGGAAACCACGTCCAGCCGCTGGTGCGGTCCCAGGGGTCCGTCAAAAAAGAGGCAGAGCGCCTGATTGGCGGCTTGCGGGATTTCGATCACACGCATCAGTTTGCCGACCTGATCCATCTGCTGGCAATCGATGACGTCGCCGAAGAAGTCCACGATGTAAAGCCAGCTGGCCGTTCGGACCGCAAGCTCTTGGTGGTTCATCCCGTCCCACTCGACCGGTTCGACGGCGAGGATGGGTTCGGGAATGAACGTCGAAGTGGTGTTGTCCCAGACCTGGGCGACGAAGCGCGACAGGAGAACCCGGTCGCGTGCGGCGTTGACGCCGTACAGGTCCATGTCGGCGTCTCCGTCGATGTCGGCTGTACCGATGTCGACGGCACCGAGCCAAAGCGAGCCACTCTGGTCCACCGGCGAGCTGTCAACGAATGCCGCGCCGTCCCAGATCCAGCGGGTCAGACCGTCCGGACCGACGACGAAGATCCAATCGGGGCCGGCGGGAAAGCGGGGATAGACCGTGAGGTCGTTCGCCACGACCGGGAGATCCGAGCGCGAGCGGTAGACCTCCGGTGCCTTGAACACCATCGGAGTCTCATCGAACATCACGATGACATCGACCCCCAGGTCGCCGAAGAGGTGCCCCGGCGCCGAGGAGGAGGGGATGCCCAGCGAACCGGTTTCCGGATACAGATCGAAGGAGTGTCCGTTCCCGCTGTCGAACTGGGCGTGGATCGGAGCAGCGAACAAGACGAGCGCGAGCGCGGGGATGGGTGCAGGCACCCGCAGGCCTGTCATCCTGCTCCACGGGGAGTCGTACATCGGTTTCATGGGGGAGGCGTCCTGATTGGGCATCCTGTCCTTCGAGGTAGAACGGACAGGAGGCTTCAGACAAGGAGTGTTCCCGTCTGTCCAGCGGTTGTCTGATTCTGGCAGAAACCTCTTTCCCCGTGGCCCGCACGTCATGAAAGTCCCTTCCCCGACCTCAAAGGGCCGCCCAGGAGGCCAAGGGCGGCCTGCGCACCCCCGCGGCCGTCCCCCCGGAGAATCCAGGGGCACAGCCTTGGCGTTTGCCGTTCAGCGAGTGCTACAGGTTGGGCATCGGGCATGGCGGGCGCCAAGCGCCCGACGCGTGGATGTCGCCGCAAGCATCCCGGACGAGCCTTTTTGAGAAAATTTCCGCCGTTCCTATACTCTCCCGCGCTCAAGAAACCGGCGAATTCACCAACCGTTCATGGCTTCACAAACACCCATGGGTGCGGAGAACTCCTTCCGCGCTGATATGGAACTCGTCAAAAAGAGCCTGGGTGAGGATTGGTGGTCGCAAAACGAGCTCTTGGAACGGCTCAGATGCGTGCCGCGGATGCTCGCCGCCAAGAATGCTCGCCTGGGGCGCGTTCTGAACGATGTCGAGCTGGAGGATCTCGCCCAGGAGACGCTGGTCTCCGTCTGGCGCAAACGCCACCAGTACGCAGGTCGCTCTTCGCTCGAGACCTGGGTCTACACCTTCTGCTATCACCACCTGATGAACCGTGTTCGCCGTGCCGGTCGTCGGCCGCGGACGGTCGCACTGGAGGAAGCCGAAGAGGTACGGGCGGAAGAGGCGACAGACTACGGATTCGTCTATCGAGCTCTCGACGAGCTCAGCCCTTCCGATCAAGACGTGGTTCGGCTCAAGCACTTCGAGCAGATGACCTTCAACCAGATCGGTGAGTTGCTGGAGATCTCTCCCAACACGGCCAAGTCGCGTTACTACCACGGGATCGAACACCTGCGGACGATCCTCATGACCCGCAAGGGAGAGCTGGAACCGTGAACAAAGAACTATCTTCCAAGGCCCGGGCGCTGCTCGAAGCGGTCGCCGTCGGGGACTGTAGGCAAGACGAGGCTGCCGTCGTCGAGCTTGCACGGCGGGACGAGAGCTTCCGGACCCGTCTCGCAGAATTGGACTCCGTCAGACGACTC
Organism: Planctomycetota bacterium; assembly: GCA_965662355.1. Lineage (GTDB taxonomy): Bacteria > Planctomycetota > UBA1135 > UBA1135. The sequence continues at coordinate 41,435 of CBFIHP010000015.1, forward strand.
CTGGACGAGACGTCCGAGGAAGCGAGGCGAACACAGGAGGACGCTCGCTCCTGGCTCGGTGCTCCTGGCGAGGGCCGACTCCGTCGATCGGTGGGATTGACCTGGCAGCGACGCTTCTTGGGGGCGAGAAACCAACGCATCGCGCTCTTCGGTGGACTGCTCGCCGCCGGCTTGATGTTCCTGGTCTACCTCGATCCTCAGAAGGGGGATGCCGAGGAACTCCAACCCGTCTGGATGGGCGGAGCGCAGGTCGAACTCGTCCATCCGCAGGGGCCGGTGGAGACCTACGAACCCTTCCTGTGGAAGGGGGACTTGCCCGAGGGAGGCGAGTATCGGATAAGATTGATTGATGCTGCGGCGTCCGTAAATGCATACGCGCCTCTCCTGGAGCATCGCACCACCGAGCAACAATGGACCCCCTCCACGAACCAGATCCAGCTGCTGCCGGATCGCGTGTGGGTCGAGGTCTCCGTCATTGGGCGCGACGGAAGAGTACTGGGAGTCTCCGACTGGGTCTTGGCCTCGCGCTGATCTTCTTCGCACTGTGCCCGGCGCACGAAGGCCAGTCGGAACTCGAGATTGCATTCGGGCTATACGAGGAGCTCGGGCCCTTGGCCCTCGAAGGAGAACTGGATCCCGAGCTGGGTCTCGAGTTGTGGGAGGCGACCGAGCGTTTGATCCGCTCTCGTCCGGCAGACATCGTTCTGATCGAAGCCTACAGATTGGCTTTGCTTGCCGCCGAGGCAGCTGAAGCTGCCCCTACAAAGCTCATCTCGGCTCTGCTCCGCTACGCTGACCTGTTGCGTGCGCAGGGAAACCGTGCAGGCGTGATTCAGGTACTCGAGCCCCGTTTGCACGATCTCTGGCAGCACTCCAGCGAAGGGTCCTTGTTCACCCTCGATCTGATGCTGATCCAGGTATTGCGGGAGACTCAACGCTGGGAGGAAGCGTTCGCACGCCTCGACGCCCTGTTGCCGCGCATCGCCTCTACTGGAAATCCCGATCTGTACGAAAGCTTCGTCTACGGTGAGCGTGCGAGCCTCTACCTGCTCTACGGTCTTGTCGACTTGGCGACGTTATGGCACGAACGCCAACGGGAAGTCCTGGGACCGTGGCAAAGCGCGATCAGACATGCGGACTTCATCGAAGCCAATCTGTTGCTGGCACGGGAAGAATACGAAAGGCTCGATCAGCGTGTTTCGGAGATGCTCGAGGACGAGCGCAACTATCCGCGCACTTCGGTTGAGCGTGGAAGGCTTCTCGTGCGCGCAGGGTTGGCCCGCATGGCTCTGGCTCGCGGCGACCGTTCGTTCCTCGCCGCCGCCGAGGAAGCGCTGTCGCAAGCTCTCGAGATCCGCCTCGAACCCTTCGAGTATCGACGCGCACACCTGGGGCTCGGGGAGGGTGCGGTACTTGCGGGAGATGCCGCGCGAGCCCAGGGGCACATCGAACGTGCTTTGTCCGAGGAGGTGAGTCCCCCGCCGCCGCTCATCCACGCCATCGGCTGGACACTGCGAGCGAGCCTTGCCCGGGGTGCCGACGAGTCTCTGGATGCTCGCAATTCTCTGGAATCCGCGCTGACCGGACTCGAGGAAGCGTACCTGGGGTTCCTGGAATCGTGGCGGCGCTTGCCACTGCGCCCCGGTGGGTTCGGCTTTTTCCAATACGTTGACAATCGTCGGATCCTCAGTGAATTGATGGTTCTGACCGAGGCCTTGCAACCGGGCGAGCCGGGGCGCCGAGCCGCCTTTCAGTACCTGTTGAGCGCCCAGGATCTCAATTCGCTCGTGCGATCGATTCGCAAGTCGCCTGAGGCGTCGACGATCGATGAGATCCGCGCCGAGCTTTGTCCTTCAGGACAAGGCTTCCTGGTCTACCTTCCATCGACCGAACGCAGCCATCTGTTTCTGCTCGACGGAGAGCATCTCGATCACTTCCTTCTCGCTTCGGACCACGTTCTCAAGAAACCCCAGGAGCGCTTGATCCAACGCTATTTGAGGCCACCTCCGCGCGACGGCGAAGCCCGCGAGCTGTTTCGCAGGGGGCGCAGGGATTGCTTCGAAGAAAACGCGCGCCTCTTGTTGCCCGACGAAGCGCGCGCTCGCATCCGGAACTGGACGCATCTCACGGTTATCGGCTACGACCTGACACCCCTGTTGCCGTTCGAGGACCTGCCGCTGGAAGACGGTGTGCGGCTAGGAGACCGATGCGCCGTCGGCTATCTCAACGCCCTGTCCACCGGACTCGTCCTGGCCCGTCGTCGCGCGGAGGCTCCTTCCCGCGCCGCGGACGACACGGCAGCGGAGATCTGGATGCTGTCGAACCCCAGACCACACGAGACGTACAGCGCGCGTTTCAGCCTGCAGGATCTGCCGCTGGACGCAGTTGCGGCACGCGAAATGACCGCCGCGTATGCAGGGCGCAAGACGCGCTTTCTGCATGGCCCAGAGGTGCGTCCCGAGGCCTTGCTCTCAGCGCCCCTGGGCAGGGCCAAGGTGTTGCAGATCGTCGCCCACGGGGCCGCGGATCTCGAACAGGAACGGCCGGCGATGCTTCTCCTGAGCGGACCGACGGCCGAAGACAGCCTCCTGCGTTGCGCCGACGTCGATCGCATCCAATCGCCGGAGCTCGTTGCCCTGACCGCCTGCAGCACGGCCAGGGGCCCAAGTCGGGAAGGCGATGGGGGCGCGGCCGATTTCGAGGGCGCGTTCCTCGCTGCCGGAGCCAGCTGCGTCGTGCTGTCGCCCTACCCTGTCGAGTTTCACTCGAGCAGGCGCCTCATGCGGATTTTTCATCGCGAGCTCGCGCGCGGAGCCGCCCCCTCGGAGGCGCTGCAGCGCGCCCGGAGCGAGCTGCGCGACGACCCGCGCTTTGCGGAGATGCACCTGACCTCGCTCATCCGTGCATGCGGGCTGGCTCACGTTGCGATTTTTGAGTCCCCTCCACCGGCGGCGTTCGATCTACGTTGGCTTCTGGCGCTGCCCGTCGTCGGCGTCGGGTGGCTCTTCATGCGTCGGCGCCGATGGCCTTCTCGACGATCGAAGCAGAGCGATCTCGGCACGCAACGTCCGCTGCCGGCCGAGGACTCCCGATCAGAGCGGTCTGAAGGCGACGCGTAGGCAGCAGAGCTAGAAGGTGCGGCTTACCAGATCTAGGGTCGCCGAGGGATCACGTCGTAGATCCTCGAAAGCTGCAAACGGCGCTGGAGCTTTGGGAAGCAACCCCTCGCGGACCTCCGAACAAAACCTCCTGAGCAACAGGGGGTACGTATGTGTGTGTCCGCGGGGGGCTGGAGCGCGATGTGCGTGGAAGCACAAGCGCGGCGCGCCCACCGTACCTGACCCCTGGGATAACGGGGTAAAAACCCCCCGCCAACCTCGATTATCGTGGTCCGACCCGTTGGTTTCGGGGTGGATCTATAAGACCCGTGGGGTCCATAATACTCGGCCGCCATGATCTGCTTTCTGGATCGTTTAGGCCTGCAGCATCCCTATCCCTCCGTACGACCCTACAATGGTGCTCGGAGTTCCCGAGTCGTTTCGGACGGGCGCAGGGCAGCGCTTGATCGAACGTAAGCGCGGTGCGCCGTTCGGAACGGGGAATACACATCCGCATGATTGGCTTCGATAAGCGAACCGCCTTCGCGGTCGGCCTCCTTCTGGGGACGGGGCTGCTCTCGATGGGCATGCAAGAGAAGCGGCGCTCGTCCGGTCCGCCGGTGACGGTTCAGGCGACCGCCTACCGGCCGCAGACGGAGGCCTATGACGACCCGTTCCAGCGCCGGCGCGTCCGAGACGTCGACGAGGCCGGCCCCGGTGCCGGGATCCGCATCAACGGCGACGACGACAACGGAAACTCGATCCCCGATCGCGATGATCCCGCGGTCCCGGGGGAGAACGATCTGATCGAGGTCGAACTGCGGGTGACTCGGGTCGCGCCCGGGGTCGAGTTCGTTCTAGTGCGCAACAATCCCTCGATCCGAGTCTGGGCGCAAGCGACCAAGGAAAGCGCCATCTTGGACGCCAACGATGAGGCGGTGCTGGCCTTCCCCGGCGCGAAGCGCAGGGTGTGGGTCGAAAGTCAAGCGGGGGGATCCGCTCTGCTTACCTTCGAGGCCCGCAGCACGGGGAGGGTGCTGGCCGAGGACGTCCTCCGTTTCTACTCGTTCACGAGCATCGTGATCGGCCTCGACGGGGAGTTTCAGACGCCGACCGATCCACCCGGTCCCGTCAACGAGGGCATCCCCGAGATGGCGATCCAACTCCATTCGACGGGCTACGACGTGCACATGTACGACGAGGACGCCGTCGCCGCGAACGGGTCGGGCGCGGTCTACAACGAGATCGTCGACGCGATTCAGAAGCGCGGAGTGACGTCGGTGGCCATGTACGGTTTCAGCCACGGCGGGGGCTCCGTCTACGACCTGGCGAGTCTCCTGGACGCAAACCGGGCTTCCATCGGCGCATTCACAATCGTCTACACCGCCTACATCGACGGGCTCGAAAACGATTCGTCCGCCGACCTCGACTCGGAGGTCAGGCTGCCGCCGACCACGGCCTTCCACGTGAACTACTACCAGCGCAACTTCTTCTCGGGTGGGATCTGGGGCAACTCGGTCCCGGGGGCCGACATCGACGTCAACGTGACTCAACAGCCCTGGGGCGGGGGCATCCTGCACTTCACGATCACCCTGTCCCCAGAGGTCCAGGCGGGCCTGATGGACCCCCTGCGAGTTCTGGTTCTGCCCTGAGGGGAAAGGCTTCTGCGATTAGGTCGACCTCGCGGTCTTCGCTTTCGGCACGATGTCGGTTTGCAACTCGGGGAGCACGGCACGTACTTCGGTGGTCGGCAGTCCTAGCTCCTGGCGGATGATGTTGACCCCCTGGGCGATGGCGGTCGCCTTGAAGAAGGCGATATCGCGATTGCAACCCTGACGGCCGAAACCGCAATCGCTCGAGATGATCAGTTGCTCCGGTGCGATGTACTCGAGGGCGTGGCGGATGCGTTCGGCGATCTGCCCGGGGCTGTCGACCTGCAGGTGGCGGTGACTGACCACCCCGATGCAGACCTTCTTGGGCAGATTGGCTTTGCCAGCGCCGAACAACTCGATCTCGCGGAAGCCGCGGTCGGTCATCTCGACGGTCCACACGTCTCCCTTGCACTCGTTCATGTACAGATCGAACGACTCCTCGTAGCTGTCGTTGTCGATAACCCGCTGCATGTTGGGATTGCCCCAGCAAGTGTGGATCCAGAGCTCGATGTCATCCAGGCCCTCCACCTCGCGGTTGAACGCCTTGAGCATGAACCGGACCTCGTCGCTGTCCTTGCCGTAGGTGTTGGCCCAGAAGTGAAGCGTCGGCTCCTCGATCTGGATGCACCGACAGCCCGCATCCTTGAGCGCGTGGAGTTCCTTGTTCATGGCCACCGCCATGTCCCAGATCAGCTCCTGGTTCTCCTTGTAGTGAGGCGTATGGATATCCAGAAACAGGCCCATCACCTGCGAGCAGCAGGTACCGAAGCGCACCGGCTTGTCGGTCTTGGCCTGGGCCATGCGCCAGATCTTGTCGTAGTCGAGGGGGCGGTGCTCGATCTTGCCGACCACGCGCGGCCAGCGCCATCCGGTGTAGATCTCGTTGAGCAACGTCCCGGGCGGGTAGCGCAACCAGGGAGAGCGGGTCTCCTCCGACTGCAGGTGATCGCCGGCGAAACCGGCCCAGCGTTGCAGCGGGTAGTGGTGCCAGGAGCGGCCCGCCATATCGTTGTCACAGTGCAGGTCGCCGTGAGTGAGGATGTCGAGACCGGCCCGATCTTCATCGCTGATGATGGTCGCGAGAGCATCCTGATACTTCTCGCGGAAGCTGGTGTCCATCATGCAGGTGTCCAGGGGGCGCCCCCACATGCTGTCGTCGAACCACTTGGGCCGTGGCCACGAACCGGTGACAGTACAGGGCAACTGGATGTCCTTGGTGACGGTGTACATCGAGCCTCCTCACGGTGTGATCGGATCCGGAACGCGCTGACCGTACACCGAAAACCAGCTGCCGGTCAACGAGACAAGAGGGGGCCGGCGATCCTCTACGACGCCTCGTCCGGCGGTCCCGTCGATGTGAGAGGATGCCTTGTGAAACGACCCACGAACCAGGGATTCAGATGGGCAAGGGGCCCCAGGAAGCCCGCGTGGAGTGTCGACCTTCCCGGCGCTACAAGGTCATGCGGCACTACGCCACCGAGATCGAGAACTCGCGTTCTTCGAGCCGGGGGACCAGCAACGGCCCGAACGCCGCCCCGGGGGTTACCACACCAAAGACATCGGGAAGCGATGCGCGGTCTTCGATCAGGCAAGAAGCACACGCGACGAGCATCCGTGCGGTCGCGGTATAGCCGGGGTCGAATCCGGCGGAGATCGTCGCGCAGGTCCCGGAAGCGGGGTCGAGTGCGCGCTGGCGGAAGTGGCCGCGCGCGCGAGCCGCGGGGCTCGGACCTGAACCCGGTGCCGGCAGGATCGTCCTGCGCAAGAGCCAGCGCGTGGGCGGGAACATCAGGCCGGCGAAGAGGCCGGAGGTCAGGGAGAGAATACCGAGGGCGCGGATCCAGCCGGAGACGCCGCGCCCGCACCACGTCGACTCGCGGTAGGCGAAGGCGGGCCCCCACGGGAGGCCGAGCAGACTGTTCGTCCGCTGGATCACCGAGCCGTTGATGCCGCCCATGATGAAGGGGCCGGTCCAGCCGCCGGCCACTTGGCGAAGGCTCACAGGATCCGACCGCGGGACCCGCTGGGAGGGGTCGCGATCCGGACACAGAACAAGCGGGTCGCGCAAGCGCCTACGCAACTGCGCGTCGCGCCCGGCCTCGCGCATCATCGAGACCATCGTTTCGATCGTGCCGCCGCTGAACGAGCCGTGGATCGGGCCGACGAGTCCTTCGACCGAGGCGGCGTAGGCGCCGGTCCGAGCGAAGACGGCATCCTGCAACAAGCGGCACAAGAGGTCGGAGGGCACCGAGTCGTAGCCGCACATCGAGACGATGCGTAACGAGGCTTCGCGCGCCGCGGCATCGTGTGCGTCGATCATCGAGCGCACCCACGGGCCTTCGCCCGTGACGTCGCAGTAGTCGGTGCCGGAAGAGACGCACGCTGCAACGAGGGAGGACCCGTGCCGCCAAAAAGGTCCTACCGTCGACAGTACGACGCGGGTTGACGCGGCCAGCGCGGCCAGTGATTCGGGATCGGACGAGTCCGCGATGGCGAGCGGCAACTCGACCCCGAGTGCCGATGACACCGAAGCGAGTTTCGATTCAGACCGCCCCCCCAGTGCCCAGCGGACGCCACCGGAATCGCCGGGTCCGAAGCGGGCGAAGAGCTCCGCCGCCACCAGTCGCCCGGTGTAGCCGCTCGCCCCCCAGGCGACGATGTCGTATCGGCGGGTATGGGTCATGGCCGTGAGAGGATACGAACAAGGCCTTGGCGCAGGAATCACCGCCCCGAAGAGGTCCGGGGCGGCGCACCATCTACCCGTTCAATGATGGAAACCGGCCGCTTCTTCGGCCGTCAGCGCACTCTGAACCGGATGCTTCTGGAAGTAGTCGATCGCCTTCTTCATGTCTTCCACGAGCAGTGAGCCCAGGTCCCGGCTCACTCCATGTCGCACCAGGATCCGCTGAATGGAGAGGTCTTGCCGGTCGGCCGGCAAGGAATACGCGGGCACCTGCCAACCGCGCGTCCGCAAGCGATCGGCAAGGTCGTAAAGGCTGAAACCAGGCTGTACGCCCGCTTTTATCTTCCAGCACAAGGCGGGGATGCCGGCTTTCATGTCGCCGTCGAAAATGGTCGTGAAGGGCCCCAGCTTCTCGATCTCACCGGCGAGGTATCTCGCCGTGTCGTAACAGGCGGTGTGGATCTTGCGGTAGCCCTCCTTTCCGAGCCGGAGAAAGTTGTAGTACTGGCAGACGACCTGGCCGCCAGGCCGCGAGAAGTTCAGGGCGATGTCGCGCATGTTGCCCCCCAGGTAGTTGACCCAGAAAATCAGATCGTCGGGCAGATCTATCGCTTCCCGCCAGATGATCCAGCCGACTCCCAAGGGCGACAAGCCGAACTTGTGACCTGAGGCGTTGATCGATTTGACGCGCGGAATCCGGAAGTCCCAAACCAGTTCCGGAGCGCAAAACGGGGCGAGAAATCCTCCGCTGGCTCCGTCGACGTGGACCGGAATGTCGAGCCCCCGGTCTTTTTCCAGCTGGTCCAGTGCGTCCGCCACTGCCTCGACCGGTTCGTATTGGCATGTGAAGGTGACCCCCAGGGTCGGCACGACCCCGATGGTGTTCTCGTCGCAGCGCCGTACGACTTCCTCGGGCGTCATCAGTAAGCGACCGTGCTCCATCGGGATCTCGCGCAACTCGACGTCCCAATAGCGGGCAAACTTGTGCCAACAAACTTGTACAGGGCCGGTGATCAGGTTGGGCTTGCCGATCGGTTCGCCCGCGGCTTTGCGCTTTGTCTCCCAGTTCCGCTTCATCGCCATCCCGCCGAGCATGGCGGCTTCGCTGGAGCCCGTCGTCGAGCAGCCGATCGTGTCTACGACGGCTGGCGAGTTCCAGAGATCGGCCAGCATGCGGACACAACGGCTCTCGATTTCGGCGGTCTGAGGATACTCATCCTTGTCGACCATGTTCTTGTCCATGCACTCGTCCATGAGCTTGTGGACCTCGGGCTCCTCCCAGGTCTGGCAAAACGTGGCCAGGTTCTGCCGCGAGTTACCATCGAGCATCAGTTCATCATGAACGACCGAATAGGCATGGCGAGGATCCTGCTCCGCCTCTGGAAACCGGAACTTCGGCATGCTCACGGACAGATCCGCGGAAGCGTATACATCGTCCTCACTGCGGTTTCGTTCGGAGTCCTTGTTGTGCAGCTGCATCGACCTCTCCTGAGCGGCGTATCTATTCCAAGAACGAGCGGTTATTAAACGCAAATCGTGTGCTCTGCGAAAGTTGCCGAGCAGCTTTACTGACCAATGGGATTCGAGAAGAAGGAGGTCGCCGAGGGATCACGTCGTAGATCCTCGAATGCTGCAAGCGGCGCTGGAAGCCTTGGGAGCAGCCCCTCGCGACCCCCCTACGCATAGGGGGTATGTGTGTGGTGCGCGGGGGGCTGGCCCCAAACCGACCCCACTCGCCCGGGGTCGGACCCGTTGGCTTCGGGGTGGATCTGCGATGAATGAAGCCTCCGGCGCATCTGGCGGGTTTTCGAGACTCGGGTTAGGTTGGGTCTGGCCAGGAGCTTCAACGAACCAACTCTAAAATCCCCATCCCCCGCACCCCATCCCCCGCACGTTGAGAAGAGAGCCATGCACGCTTTTCGTATCTTCCTCGCATCCACTGTCCTGGTCTTCAGCAGCGGCCTTCGGCCTGCGAATGCACAGTTCAGCATCATCGACGTCGACGTGACGTTCCCTGCGACGGTGACCGCTGGAGAGGATCTGGTCGTCACCGTTCCTGCCGGAGTCGGCCTACCGGCCCTCCTGTTCTTTGCGCCGACCGCCTCACTGAGCCTGACGACGGAAGTCTACGCGTCCGAGCTCGGAGCGCAGCTCGCTCTGTTCCAGTCCCACGGCGTTGCCGTCATCCAGCCCGACTTCACGGCGACCTGGACGGGACCGCCGGTACCCTTCCCTGTCGATTTCACGGTCTTCATCGCGGGCTTCATTGCGCCCGACATCATCGCCTCGAACATCGCCGACATTACGCTCTTGCCCGACCCTTGCCCGGGCACGCCGGGTCACTTCCAGGAGTCGAACGGGCTCGTGGTCGCCGAGATCGAGTCCGTTCCGGCGGTCAGCCAGTGGTTCGAGGAGAGCACCGAGACCGGATTCACCGGCGAGTCCTACTACCACTGGACCGGCCCGAACTACTTCGGTCAGCCTGGAAACGCGATCCTCACGTATCCGATCGAGATCTACAACGCGGGCACGTACACGATCCGGATCCACAACTTCCACGACCACCCCAAGGCCTCCCAGCAGAACGACTGCTGGATTCGGGTCGATGGTGGAACGTGGCACAAGTTCTTCTCGAACGCCGGACTCACCGGCGTCTGGAACTGGGTCGGCGGGATCGAAGAGGGCGGCAGTAGCGTTGCCGCCGAGTTCCTCCTGGGTGCCGGCACGCATACCATCGAGATCTCGGCCCGCTCGTTCGGCTATCACATCGATCGCATGCACGTGTACCGGCCCGATCTCGAGCCGTTCCCGAACGCGCTCAGCCATCCGGAGAGTTGCCGGCCGTAGTTACCGAACCAGGTTTGTCGCCACACACTCGGACTGCTCCTCAACGGATGGCGAACGACAAGGAACGCGTCGTGCCCAGGTCGATCCCGGGGAAGATCATCAGCTGTTCGAGGGGGTTGTAGCTCGTGGCGGGGATCACCTGTGTCGAGCCGCCCTCGGTCAGGAGCAGGGCCCAGCGGCTCGGCGTGGCGAGCAACTGGAGTTGGCTCATGCGGAGCGTGACGTCCACGAGGCCCACGCCGTCGCCATCGCCGCCGTCGGTGATCTGGATCGACCAGTCGTGCTCCAGCTTGAAATGGAAGCCGTTCTGGTCGTACGGGACGAGTCTGAATTTCTCGCCGGAGTCGTGTCCCCACAGGAGATAGTCGTTCCGTGAGAGGGCGGTGGGTGAACGCATGCCCAGCGGTCCGGTGCCCTCAGCGCTTTCGACCCTATCCGAGTTGGATCGGCCGAGCCCGCAGATGTCCATTCCATGGCTGTCCCAGTCCTGGAAGATGACTTGCCCGGCCGGTGGGATGCCGTGGCGCCCAGCGAGATAGTGCTCGACGATCATGCGCCGCACTTCTCCCACCCCTTGGGGGTACAGGATGATCTCGAAGACCTCGCCGCGGTAGAACGCTCCGGTCTGAAACCCCGCCCCGATGAGCCAATCGGAATTGTTGGCCGGCGAGGTTGCTTGCAGGAAATTGCCCTGGCGTAAGCCATCGACATAGCCGACTCCCCCATTCCCGATTTTGCGTTCAATGACGAAGGTGTGGGGAGCTCCGTCGAGCGTTGCCACGCTGGAGAAGCTCAGCCCACTACCGCGGAGGAAGGCCTGGTGGACCCCGTTCAATGTGCCGAGCAGCAGGGTATGCAGCTGCGAGGCCGAGGAGTGTCCGAGGAGGTAACGCTCGAAGGTATTGGCGGGATGCTGGCTCGAGGTCACCGTGAACAGGGTGAAGCGGTTGAGCGGAAAACCGGGTGCCTCGAGCGCCTGCGCTCCCTCGAAACGAATCGCCGGAGCGTTGCGCGGGCCAAACTGCGGCAGCAGGAGGGGTTCGCGCCCGATGTTCAGTACCTGGGCGGGAGATCCACCGGCGAGCGAGCTGTCCCAGCGCGTGACACGGCCCGAGGGCGCAGTTTGCACGCCGGCATCCGCGCGATACCACACGGTGGGTTGGACTCCTTCGTCGCCGAGCCCACCGGGTCCGCCGTTACCCCGGAACTCTACTTCAGGGGTGGTGGAGACAAAGCGGGTCATGCCGACCGCCGTCGAGGGCGGGAAAGCGACCTCGGAAACCGGAGTGACCTCGAAGGTCAGTACCGATCCTAAGTCCGCGTTCATGACAATGTGCTCGCGCGTCTCGCCGTGGATCACCTCGCTATTGCGAAACCAGCGCAACACCGAGTCCCCCTCGATTTCGGTATCGGCATCGAAGTAACGGTAGAACCCCGTCAAGGTTTCGCCTGGGAAGGGCACCCCATCGATGCGCAGATCGAGGGCCATGGGGGGGGTCCCCATGACCGTGCTGTCCGGATCGAACGGGTCGGTGCCGTAGAGCACTTCGTAGAAATCCGGCACGCGATCCTCGTCGCTGTCAGTCATCTCGGTGATCGGTCCCGTCGCTCCCAGAAGGATGAGGTAGAGCTCGAGGGCATCGGGGATGCCGTCCCCGGACGGACCGGTAGTGTCGTTCGTGTCCGCGTCGCCCTCGTGCAGCGGAGAGTCGCTGTCATGGGGGTGCGATCCGGTACGGACCTCGATGTAGTCGGGCAATCCATCGCCGTCGCTTTCGCTGAAGGTGACCACAGGCATGCGCGTGCCGAGTTGAATCAGCAAGAACTCGAGACCGTCGGAGATGCCGTCGCCCGACGGTCCTGTCGCATTTGCTTGATCCGCTCCTCCATCGGCCAGCGGGTAGTCACCATCCAGAGGGTGACCTCGGTGGAGGACCTCGAAGTAGTCGGGGATGCCGTCGCCATCCGAATCGGAGCTCAAGTCCAGGGGGCCGTCGGCTCCCAGATGCAACAGCAGAAACTCGAGTGCGTCGGACATGCTATCCCCGTCGCTGTCTTCACCTCCGTTCGGCACCGGGTGATGAACGTTTCCGGGGTGCGTGACCCCGGCCACTTCCAGCCAATCGGGAGCCCCATCCCCATCGGTGTCCGAGCCGTGATCGACAGGAGGTCGTGCCCCGATCGCGACCAGCATTCGTTCGAGACCATCGGAGAGCAGGTCGACGGGGCCGCCGCCACCATCTCCGTCATCGGCATCGAAGGCTCCAGCGGGCCAGGGGAGATCCGCGTTGCCGGGATCGGGTACGGGTAGACCCCGATAGGACCCGCGTTGCGGACCGCTGATCTCGAAGACGTCGGAGATGCCATCACCATCGCCGTCGGAGAAACCATCGATCGGTGGGACGACTCCCATCGCTTGCAAGAGCAGCTCCACGGACTCGGGGATGTTGTCGCCATCGGTGTCCAGGGCACCTGCGGGAGACGGGTCGCCAGGATCCTCCGGGTCCATGCCGATACGCAGTTCGATGTAATCGGGAGCGAAGTCCAGATCGAGATCCGTCGCCGGTCCCACATCGGATGCACCCAGCCGCAGCAGCGTCTGTTCGATGGCGGCAATGATCCCGTCACCATCGGGGTCCTCGAATCCCTGCCCCGGCGGGAATGGGCTCCGATGGTCAAAGATCCCCGTGCCGAAGCGCATCTCGTAGAGGTCGAAGACTCCATCGACGTCCGAGTCCGTCACGCGAGTCACGGGAGCCAAGGCCCCGCTGGCGATCAGATAGTGTTCGAGAGCGTCGGAGATCTTGTCATCGGCTGGACCCGTGTCTTCGTTCGTATCCCCACCGCCGGTTACCGGATGATTGGGGTCGAGAAAGCGCGAGGGTAATTGCACTTCGAACAGGTCGATCAGGCCGTCACCGTCGCTGTCGCTGTCGCGATCGACATCAATGGGATTGCCGGGGACGCCGAGTCGCACGAGGCACTCTTCGAGCGCCGCACTTAGACCGTCCTCGTCCACGTCGCTGCCTCCATCGATGACGGGATCATCGGCAGAGAGTGGATTCGACAGGGCCAGCACTTCGAGATAGTCCGGCGCGCCGTCGGAGTCCACGTCCGAGGAGCGATTGGGAGCGGGGCTTTCCACGCTGAACGCGTCGGTGAAGGTCAAGAACTCGATGACATCCGGAATGGCATCGTTATCCAGGTCCCTCCCTGCAGTGATCGGAGCCGGAAGTCCCAGGTTCAACAGCACGGCTTCGAGAGCATCGGAAACGCCATCGCCAGCGGGCCCTGCGGGCGATGCCACGTCCTCTCCACCCGCGATCTCCGGTGAATCCGAATCGTTCGGGTCCGAGAAGAAAAGGAGTTCCACGAGGTCGCCGACACCGTCTTCATCGGCGTCTGAGAAAACCGAGACCGGCGCTGCGACGCCTTGTGCGATGGCCAGCGCCTCGAAGGCATCGCTGATTCCATCCCCTGCGGGGCCCAGTGTGTCGTCGGTATCGTTTCCGCCGGCCACGACCGGGGAATCGGGGTCGTCGGGATCGGTGCCGAAACGCCACTCGAGGCTGTCCGGTATACCGTCGAGATCCCCGTCGGATTGTTCCAGGAACGCCGGGTCGCGTTTGTCGAACGGGTTCGATCCCGTCGCGACCTCGACGGTGTCCGTGATGCGATCGCCGTCGGTGTCTCGGGTCAAGTCGATGGCGATGGCTCCATAGCGAGTCAACAAGAGCTCCAGTGCGTTGCTGGCACCGTCCCCATCGGCATCGGCTGCACCGTTCGAACTCGGATCATTCGGATCGAGGAGGTCGCTGCCGGTTCGGGCTTCCAGGTAGTCGGGTACACCATCGCCATCGCTATCTGTGCGTGCCGTGACCGGTGGCGTCGCTCCGAGAATGCGCACGTAGCGTTCCAGCGCATCGCTAATGCCGTCCCCCGGTGGACCGCCCTCGTCGATCACGTCCATCCCACCGTTGAAGTAAGGTCGATTGCCATCCAGGGGATCTGTTCGGTTCAAAGATCGGGCGGATGGTTGGTCAGTCGGAGCGACTTTGTGATAGTGATGGGATCGTTGTCGTCCCCCCGCTCGTTTTCCACGCCGACCAGCAAGGTCGCTCAAGTCTCCGACCCGCAGTCTGATCTCAGGCTTGCGCGGCGCGTGCTTGCGAAGGGCCACGCTGCTCAAAGAGCCTTCGCGGAGAGGATGCGCTGCGTACCGCGCATGTTGGCCTGCAGGAACCGACGGCTTGGACGGCCCCTCAAAGCCGTCGAGCTGGAAGATGTTGCTCAGGAAACTCTCGTACGGATCCTCGGCAAGCTCGACAGCTATGCGGGACGCTCGAGCCTGGAAACGTGGGCCTACGGTTTTTGTTATCACGAACTCGCGAACTACCTGCGCAAGCGTGGGCGTCGGCTGCCTTTGTTTCCGATCGAAAATGACGAGCCTGCTGCGGAAGAGGCTTCCCAGGAGGAACAGAACGAGGGAGCTCGAGCTTTGCAGTTTCTTCAACGATTGCCCGAGCGAGAGGCAGAAGTCGTACACCTGCGTTTCGTCGATGGCCTGGGCTTCGGCGAAATTGCAACGGTGTTGGGAGTGTCCGTCAGTACGGCCAAGACGCATTGCTATCGTGGTCTTACCAAGCTGCGCCTGATGCTAGTGGCCAAGAAAGAGGGATCACAATGATAGTTTCGGGCGAACACGACGAAGGTCACGAGCGGCGCTTGCTCGACCTTCTCTTGGGTGAATCACAAGAGGATGCGGCTCTTGTTGAAGAATGCGATGAATGCAAAGCACGGCAGGTGGAGCTGGCTCCGCTCGTGAAGAGCATGCTCGAACAAGGAGCACAAGAGCGAAGTAGGCTGTACGACGAGGCGCAGCAACCCGACCCGGATGCGGACGAGGAAGCCACGCTCGAGGCCTTCATGGCCACGATGCAAGAGCGAGATGCGCAGCGAGGCAGACCGAGGCTCTATGGATGGCTCACGGCAGCCGCTGCCGCCATCCTGGTGGCGATCTTCGTCCTAATGCCGAACGACGAGAATCCCGAACCGTTCTATCTCGGATCGGGCGGGCTCGACCTCGGTTTGCAGCCCCAGGGTGAGGCGGCCGAGGCGCCAGAGTTCGTTTGGAAGGACGTCGCCCCCGCTGGGAGCTATACCGTCGAGGTGCGTAAACTCGATTTTCCCGACGGTCCGCCTCTGGTTCGTTTTCCAGATCTGGAAGACGCTGCCTGGAAGCCTGATCCCACGACGCTCGAGGCTTTGAAGAGTGGCATTCGATGGGAAGTCTACGTCTACGACGCTCTTGGGCAGCTAAAGGGATCCGGTTGGGCCGAAGCACAGTCATCACCCTGATCCTCGCGACGCTTGTTCACGCGCGCCAGGAGACCTACGTGTCGCGTGCGTCCGAGCTCGATCGGCGCGTCGCTGTTGGGGATCGTGGCGACGCGGCTGTGGGCGAGCTGTGGGCGATGATCGAAGAGCTCGAGCCGCTCGTGTCGGCCGGTACGCTGGATCTCGATCGCGGGCACGCCTTCGTTCTCGGCGTATGTCGCCTTGCCCAACTCGCTCCCGATCGACGCCCGCAGGGGTTCGAAGTTCTACCCTTGCTCGAGATGGCGTGTTTCGGCGCCGACGTCGTCGGTGATGTCGAACTGCAGGCCAACGCTCGATTTCGATGGGGGCAAGAGCTTCTCCGTGGTTCCGGGCATGCGCCGGACTTTGAAGAAGCGAGGACGGTGTTCGTCACGGCACTCGAGGAATTGACTGGGGCGCGGGCGACGCGTCCCTTTCTCTTGCTCGCCTTGGCCAAGCTCGAATGTGATTTCGGCTCGCTGGAAGATGGCATGGACCTGGCTGTCCAAGCCGAGGAGAGTCTGAAGTATGCCCGAGCGGATCATCGTCCGTTGCTGGAAGCCTCCCTGGCGGGGCTCTTGATCGAGCTGGAGATTTCTCTCGGGGCGCCGAATCAGGCCCTTCCCCATGTCCAACGCTTGGAAGCGTTGGCCCGTTCGTCCAATCGTCCACGCGAGGTCTTGCTGGCACGCGTCGGGCGGATTCATCTCCTGTTGGCCACGCGACAGTGGGCCCGGGCGCATCGCTATGCGACCGAGGCGCTGGCTGGCAATGCGCTCCTGCCCGAGCCCTATCGCTCGACGCTGGAGATCGCGCGCGGCCAAGCCGGGGTCACGGGCGGCATCGGTGGGCGAGCCGAGTTACGCTCGATCGCGAAAGCTCTGGAAGCCGTTGCCGACGATCCTGGCGTCGGGTTTGCGCGCAGGGTCCGCGCTTCGTTTTGGTCGGCGGAGGCTTCGTGGCGCCTCGGCGAGCGTGCTGTTTCCATAGCCCAGGTTGCCAAAGCCCGTGCGAAGCTCGAGCAGATACCGATTGGAGATCCGGGGCAGGGCCTGACGGAGAACGCGTATTGGCTAGATGGCTTCGAAAGTCGTATCGCGCGAACCCAGGGGCTCGATAGGGAGCAACTCGAGACCCGGCGTCAGAAGCTCGCCCACAGCCTCGCCGCTCTCATAGCGCGTTGGAAAGAAACGCCCGTCCGTGAGGGGGGTGTCGGCTTCCTACACTTCGAGAATCGCCGCGAGCCCGTGATCGAGGCCATTGCGCTTGGCATCCATCTCGACGAGCAAGCGGGCGTGCGTGAGGGGCTCGAGCTCTTGCTTCAACTGCAAGGCTACGGGACGTTCGCCAGGTCTCGTGGGATTTCCCCGCGCATCGAGAAGCCACTCGAGGGTTTGGTTGGGCGCGACAGCGGTTGTCTGGTCCTTCTCCCGGGGCTTCATTCGGGGTTCGTCTTCGCTGCAGATGCTGACGGCGTGCTCTTCGGACGCATGCCGGGCTCCGTCGAGATCGAAACGGATCGTAGGAGGCTGATCGAGCAGGTATCGCGCCCTCCCAGCCATCCCGAGGACCAAGCCTGGCGTGTGCCCGCAACCGATCTCAGTATGGGGCTCCTTCCGCCCGCCATTCGCTCGCGTCTCCGTCGTTGGCATACGGTCCATGTGGTCGGAGCCGATGTGCTGGGCTACATTCCATTCGAACTCCTGCCGCTGGGCAAAGAGGCCGGTTCGGAACTCTTGGGCGAGGCGCTCGCCGTCGACTACTTGTCGTCGGTGCACGTGGGGCAGTTTCTCTACCGGCGCAACCTTGGCCGCTCGGAGAGTACCGGATTGGACATGACTCTCTTCTCCGCGCCGGTGGTCGTCTCAGCCGTGACGAAGAGCTGGCCCGAGGCTCGCAGCATCCCTTTTGGAGACAGCCACGCCGAAGCTCTTCTCGCGCCCTATCGCAAGGCGCAGGAATGGCGTGGCAAAGCGGCAACGCTCGAGGCCTTGGCGTCAGGTTCAGTCATGGGCTCGCGTGTCCTTCACGTACTCACCCATGGTGTCGTCGACCCCGAGCGCGTCCATCCTGTCGGGTTGGTTTTTGCTGATGGCACGAACGGCGTCGCCTGGCATTCCGAGTTGTCGAAGTTGGCCTATCCGCCGCTCGTGATCGTCACCGCATGCGAAGTGGCAAGCATGAATTCGCTGCGCGGCGAAGACGGAGTTGCCAGCCTGGCGAACATGTTCCTCGCGGGAGGGGCCGATGCAGCTCTGGTATCACCCGTGCGCCAAGACCTGAACGATGCGACCGAACTGGCTTCGGCCGTGCATCGCCATGTCGCCTCCGGGGCGTCGGTCGCCGAAGCCGTGCGCCGTGCCCGCAGAGCCTTTCGTGCCAAGCCCGAGCGGGCGCACCCCTTTCACAGCCTGATCCATGTCATCGGCTGGGGAGGAGTCCAGCTCTTCGGCGAGCGTCGTTGACGACTACAGCCAGGGAATGATGGGTGAGCCGGAAGTGAAGGGCGGCACGTAAGGGACTGGAATCGTCAGCGGGGGGTCCGCGGCTTCTTGGGTCTCTCCGTTGCCCCGGGGAGGCGGTGGCGGCGGTGGACCGGGTACCGGATCCGCCACTTGACCGATCGCTGCCGCATAGATGACCTGGCCGATCGGGCGCACTTCAACGATCAGTTCGGCACCTTCAGGCGCCACAAACGGCACGACGAGGCCCCAGGGCAGACTCTCGAAGGAAGTCGTTACCGATCCCACTGGCAGTGGATCGACATCTCCACCCGGAGTGGTGCGGCGCCACAAAGTGACGACGAGGGAATCGGCCTGGGCTCCTCCTGCGGATTCGAAAACGACATGCGCTTCGGTTTGGTCGAGCATCACGCCCAGGATGTCGGGCGGCGAAATCGCGAGCGTACGGTTCATCAAGCGTTGGAACGGACCGCTCCCCCGACCGATCAGATCCGCATCGCCATCCCAATCCAGGTCGACGAGCGTCAGATCGTCGACGTGTGGGAAATGGGAGAGGAGTGTCGACGATCCTGGCATGAACGCCGGGCCGAGCCTTTGCTGTATGAGGGACTCCGTTCCCGAATCGGTGGCGATGACGACATCGGTATTGAGATCGCCATCCAGGTCGGCAGCCGCAGCACATAGGAGCCCCGTTCCCAAAAGCGTGATGGCTTCCTCGAGCCCTTGGGAGTCGAATACTTGCAGTAACAGGGTTGCCGCATCCTTTTGCATGACAGAAACGAGTCGCTCTTTGAGTCCATCGTACAAGGGGAAGAGAAAGGCCTTTTCCGATTGCAGCGAATACCCAAAGAGCGGTAGTCCGTGGAAGTCGTAGACGCGGACCTCTTGAGTCGTTTGAACGACGATCTCGTAGAGTCCGTCGCTGTCGACGTCGACCAACGCCAAGTCGAGGATCGGAGATTCAAGGCCCCCCAAGCCGATCGCGGGCCGATACCAGAAGACGCCTGTGCTGTTCAGCAGGCACATGAAGAGATCCTGATTCGCATCCAGCACCGCGAGCACGCCGTATCCGCCGGCGTTGGGTCCTCGAGCTACGACTCGTGAGGGCCCAGACCATGAGCCGGACAAGACCTCCTGCGTGAAGTGGCCAGCAAAGGGGGCACCCTCCCAGCGCCACCACTCGATCCTGTCGTTTCTCAGTACGAAGAGCTCGTCCTGGACGTTGGAGCTCTCCGACCAGACCACGTCGAAGTCATCGACATCGTGGACCAAGCTCACCGAATACGAGTAATCGCAAGGTCCGACTAATAGGCCAAGGTCCCCGTTGATCAGGTAGGCGATTCCGGGCAGCCCGGTTCCCATGGGATCTGCCGCTCGGGTTTTTGTCGGAGCTCCATTGGGAACGTTGGGAAGATCCAGGGACTGCGCCTCTCCCCATCTGGATTCTTGGACGGTGAGAGATAGGACGGTAGCCGTCAGTACGAGCAGCATGGGCAACCTTGTGTGGGGGGCATTGAAGGGCGTGGTCGTGCTGTGCGACCATGGTATGCCATTCAGGCGAAACACGAGTTCTGCGATGCAGAAAAGGCCGTGTCCCCTGCCTCTATATGGAGATCATAGGAGATTCAATGGGCCGTCTCGGCCCTAGGCCCTCACCAAACTCGATGAAACGGGAGGCGCTGTCGACCTCAGCTCTCCCCTCCCCCGCCCCACGGACAGGCTGCGACCGCGCGTTGGCTTACTCCGTACTCTGATCCGGCGCCGTGACGGTCGGTGTAGGTACGTTTCGGATACGCCGATCGAAGTTGTCGACAACCACGTTGAACGGAGTATCGATTACGGCCAGGCCGTCGCCCGTGAGGCAGTGGACGGTATAGATGCCGTCAGGGAAGCGCGCCTCGCTGTTGTTGGTGGCTCGTGCGGAATCCGAAGCGTTGGGTTCGATGCCGGAGCCGATGCTGGCATCGGAGCGCCAAAATTGATTGGAGTCCAGAAGATCACAGGTGCCTAGCGTGCCCTTCGTGTTGGTCAATAAGTAGTTCGCCAGGGAAGGCCAACCCGTGTCATGCATGCCGAGGTGGACGAGTCTTAGGAGGTCAAGGGCTTGGTGGACTTCAAGGTCGCAGTCGAAGGCCGAAGCCCGCCAGGCATCATTGAAATTCACGAGCATGTACGGGTCAGCGGCGCTACGCACATCCTCGCCGCCGGGTGGAGCCTCGATCCAGTAGCCAATGGACTTGAGCCCTTGGTTCCAGACCAAGGTGTTTCCTAGTCGATCCGTAGCCTCCAATACAAGGTCGACGTCGCCGAGGACGACGGGGAAGCCTGTAACCGAATCGATCGGCAGTTCGTGGTTGTTGTCCGTTGCACGAACAACTCGAAAAAGGACGCCATCACCGTCCGCGTCTTGCGGTTGGGCTTGCATCAGCTGCGGATCGATGTCAGCCGCCTGTGAAAAAATCGCGAGCGGGTCGAGCATGTTGGCGCGCCCCTCGATGTAACCCGCATCTCCGGCCCAGCCGTCGAAGCGGTTGACGTGTAGGTGGTCCTGGATACTGAACTCAAAGTAGCTGTCCGACACCGTACCGAGCACGTCTCCGGCCTGAATCGGATCGCCGACATTCCACGGACCCGGGTCCATGTGGAGATAGGACTCGAATTCGGCACCCCCCGTTACGAGCACGCCGACGGTACCTCCGGCATAGAGGGGATCGACATACATCACTGCCCCCGAGCGCATGGCAACGACGTTGGCGAGGTTGCCACGAATGTCGACGCCCTCGTGGAAGTACGGTATTCCGAATTCAAAACTGAATGGGTTCTGATAGCTGTGCAGAACATCGTGCGACCCATTTTGCATCGGCCACTGCTGTGCAAATGCGGAAGGCAAAAGGCATCCCCAAACGAGCGCCAGGAAGATGCCGCGAGTCGAACGTCCGGATCGTTGTGTCGTCATTTCTTGTCCCCCTTCTACTTGGCCTTCGTTTCAGGGGTGGGACCGTAGATTTCGCGAGCTTGACCCCATTCGATCGCGAGTTGGCCCTTCTCTGCTGCGAGCCGTGCTTGGGTCAACGGAGTGCGCCGCGTCACGACCGTCTCGGCCTGAAGTCGGCCGTCGCTGGCGCTCAACACAACCAGGCGCACGGGAGGAATCGTAGCACCGGCGCGTTGCACGTCGCTGACGAGTACGGCCAGCGCATTCTGCTCCGGCCACCAGGTCCAGGCATGGAGGCCCACTGGGCGAAGTACAAGGGCGCGGCTCCAAAGGACGCTACCTTTGCTGTCGATCAAAGTGATGTCACGGCGCGAGCGGACCAACGCCCGATCCTGTTCGGGGAAACCGACTAGCTGCAACGCAGCGGGGGTTTCAAGAAGGGTTCTGACACGCGTGTGGTCAACATGCAGGATCGACCCATCTTGCCCCTCCCTGCGCAATCCATGAACTCGCAACAGAAGTCCGTTGCCGAAGAACACCGGATCCCGCGCCTGTTTTCCCGGGGGCAAGAGCTGTCGCTCCAGTCGGTCTTCTTCGCCGGACCAGACCACCTCCCACTGACTACGATCGAAATTGCGCATGCCTGCGATCGCGAAGCGGCCATCGGCCGCCACCGTGAGCGAGCTTCCCAGGCTGAAGGGTTCATCGATCCGCAAAGCGAGTCGTCCCTCACGGTATACACGCAGAACTTGGTCGAAGGGGTGCTCAGGTGCTGTGGGGTCGCCCCACGCCACCAGCGTCGACCCGTCAGCGGACGCGCGCACGTCTTGAAAGGCGGGGATGTCAAACGGCACACCCGAGTTCGGTTCGATGCGCAGCTCCTTCCCCTGAGAGTGGATCCAGCCCATCGACCTCCCCCTGGTGGAGAGGATTGGACGCGCATCGGTCGGAGGCAGCGTATGGGAGCGGACGAGTTCTAAATCCAGCCCTCTCTGTTCCCCACTGGGGAACAATTGGGCCAAAGTCATGGCAAGTGCGAACGTTGCGAGCATCAGGCGATCTCCTTTTGGTACTCCAAAATAGCCGAGCAGCGCCACCATACGTGAGTATAGGTCAGGATCGCCGATCATGTAGGGGAGTTGCGAGTCAGGCTCACAGACCGATCATCAGATCTTTTGCATTGCTGAGAGCGAGCGGAGTTACGCCACCGAAGTTGGCGGGCGGGGTGCGCCTCGCCCTGACCGTCCTTGACCGTGGCCTAATACACATAGAACGGACCTGCATCAGGTCCGTTCTATGGGAGTGAGGAGTGAGGGTTGGAGGCTCACCCCGTACAACGTCGTGAGACCCCTACCTCCTTCGTAGCCGCACGCAACGGGCCTCTCAGCGAGTCACGGCACCGAACAGTCGCTGTCGCTCTGTCGCGATGTGCGCCGCGAGCGGACCCAATCCGAGTTTGCGACGGTTTTCCTCGACGGCCTCGTCGGAGATCTGGAACCACGCCACGGGTTCGCCTCTGACCCACACGAGCTCGGTTCCGTAGGACTGGGGCACGGAGAGGAGTCGCGAACGCAGATCGACCAGTCGCGCACGATCCTCGGCCGGGACCGTGTCGTTCACGCGTTCGATGACCTGCCCGAGAAAGTCGAGCTCTTCCAGTTCGAGAGCCCAGTCGCACAGCGCAGCGAGACCCGCTCGGGATCCCGTCCCCAGTCCTACTTGTCCGATTTCGAGGGCAACTTGACGCACGACGGCCAGCACTTGAAAGCACTGGCGCAGAAGCTCCTGGCTACGCAATCCACCGTCCTCCAGCAAGGAGACCAGGGGGATCTCGATCGAAGCGCGAAGTTCCCACAGCTCGTCGAGGCGGGTGAACGCATCGCTCGGAGATCCGGAGTTGGCTTTCCAGCGCGCAGCGATGGCCTTACCCGACTTCGGCGCAGCGGCGAGATGCGCACGCAGCACCCGCTCGCGCTGCTCGAGGGGCGTGGCAGCGAACACCATCAAGCGATCGACTTCCGCTTGCTCATGAAGCAACGTTCGCGGCGAGGCGATCAGCACGCGCCCGACCAGGAGCGAGTGGAAGCGATTGCACTTCACGACGACCCGGCGATAGTCCGCGAGTGTCTCGACCAGTTCGTGCAACTCGAAGAACCCCGCGTTGCGCACCTCGTGCTGACTCTCGCCCAGCACGATGTTGTAGGGTCCGGGGCGTTCCGATTGCAGGTGTCCCTGGACGACCAACAAGCCGCCCGCACCCGACACCGCAAGGTCGGCCTTGCGCTCCTTCAAGACCCAGCCGCGCAGGACGTCACGATCGCCAAGCTGGCGAGAATCGAAGTACGCCCACCCGGAGTTCAGTAGCGCGCTTTGCGTACCGCGCATGAAGTCCACTCCGCCGGACATGCTCAGCGCTTCCAGACGCCGCTCGAAAACGGGCGTCGGTCCGGCCGCGGTCCAGTCTTCCGCCACGGGAAGCTGGCCTCCGTCGAGAACGCGCGCCAGGACCGTCCCGGCGCGTTCGTGCCCGCGGCCGTTGAGATGACCGTCCGGAAGGTACGAGCTCTTGCCGAGCTCAGAAACCTGCTGGCGAAGTGGCTCCAGAAGGCAAACGGCGCGTATGTCCTGTTCAGCAAAGAAACGTCGCAGCCAGCGTTCGGGCAGATTCAAATCCAGAGCGCACGCCACCTTCGAATACCCCGCGGAGACGAAATCAAGATCCAGCCGCTCGGCCATGAAGTCGTGCTGCACCTGCAACTTCGAGGGGATCACTCCGACGACGAAGTCGGCGCCCCAAGTGCGACATTCGTCGCGCAGGAAGAGCACGAGTCTCTCCGTGTCACGCATGGCCGTGTTCCAGCGCGCGGGTCGTTGCGCGTGGTAGAGTTCGTAGTACGAGCGGGGAGCCAACTCCAGGGAGCGTCGCTCTATCCCGGGGATCTGGGGCTCGCGGAAAGGAATGGCACCGCGCTTCAAGAGCTCGATCTCCGCGTACCCGTACAGCCTTGAGAGACGCCTTGCGAGAGCCCGCCCCGGATGGAGATAGGTCATCCCCGGCGCCCCGGACGTCGAGCCATCGAGGTACGGTCGAACGTAGTCCCCCGGACTGATCGGTGAAACCCCCGCGACCGCCATCGAATTGTTCGCCACATCGTTGTGGGGAAACATCATCAAGCAGATGAGATCCGGCTTCACTCGCTCGACCGCGCGGCGTGCGAGCAGAATCTCCTGGGCGGTTCCAAAGCCGTTGGTCGATGCGGTGTAGCACTCGACTCGCACGCCGGAAGCCGCGAGTTCACGCTCGACGACGTTGGCCAGGTAGAGCTCTTCACGAACTCCCGTCTGTAGAAACGAGTCGCCCACGAAGAGGATGCGGCGCACTCCCGCGTCCTTCGCAACGTCCGGCGCGGGGTAGGGGCGAGCGCGGTAGCCGAGGTCGTTCCTATAATAGAGGAAGGCGCCCTCGTCGTCCGTTCCCTGCGCCTCGCCACGAGCGCTGACGTGAAAGCCGAGCTCGTCGTCCCAGTCGTTCTGGCCCAGGTAGCGCGGCTGAAACCCCGACACGCGCAGCGCCAGCTCGGCCACGAGCAAGAGCAGCACGAATGTGCCGCAGCTGACAAGGGCCCGTTTCGCCAGGCGCAAGGGCCCGGGCCAGGCGCGGTTCGGAGATTCGGATCGGTTCACGGGATGGAAAGCGCTTCAGAACGCGATCTACGATCTAGAAGCCCAATACGAGGTCGAGGGCGTTGCAGAGCGTCCATCCTGCACCGCTGACGATTCCCTGTGCATGGCCGGCGAAGCCGGCGAAAGCGGGATCGGCCGGTATCGAGACCGTGTGCGTGTCCAACCCGCCCGAGCTGGGCATCGACGTGGCGAAGAGCGGCGCTCCGCCCAGGGACGGCAGGGCCACGAGAAGCTCGCCGTAGGGCGTCTGAAGGCCGGTCAGCGGTTGGCTGAAGGCGAAGATCCAGGTCCCATCGGCGCCGCTGCGTACGGAGGCGTCGACCTGGGCGCTCCAGAGGCTGCCCAAGACCGGAACGGTCGAGCTCGTGAAGCACACGGGATTGGTCCCCGAACCGTTGCGTTCCACGACGCTGGCGAGGGTGACCACGGGACAGCCGAAGAGTTCGGCGCGGAACTCGTCGATCGCGGCCTCCGTGACAGAGTCGTTGGGTTGATCAGAAGCGGAGAAGCGCACGAGCACCTGGGCCGTGGGGGAGACGAAGTCCGACACGCGGAAACGGTTTTGGATCCAACCGCCAGCTTCGGCTTGCACGGTTTCGACCGTCGTCCACGAAGCGCCGTTGTCGTTCGAGATCTCGACGGTGATGTCGTCGGTGTCGACGTCATCGTTGAAGAGCCAGCGCGAATAGGAGATCAACCCATCCCCGCCCGAGAAGTCCAAGGCCGGTGAGATGAGTCGCGTCGGTCCTCCGTCCAGGTCCGCGGCATCGACCGGGCCGCCGAGCGAACCCTGGGCCGTGACGTAGCAGAAGGGGCCCGCACTCCCCGGGGCACCCTCGCCCGGTTGGGCGGCCGTTTCGAGTGGATCCACGCGCACCCACGCGCCGGTGCTGACGCTCGTGTTCGTCACGGTCCACCCCAGATCGCTTTCGAAGTCGTCGTACAGGATCGTCGTGAGGCCCGAGGTGGCCCAGGTCGAATAGGTTTCGGCGGGGGCCGCGGCGGGCTTGGAGAACGTTTCGCCAAGGGAATCGTCGGCCGTGTAGTAGTAGTCGATCCTGGCGGCGCAGGGGACGGCGGGAAGGTCGGCGCGGAAGGAATCGCCTCCGACGGGAACCATCGCGATCGGGGTGAAGGCGCCGCCGTCGATCCGCGCGTGCAGGGTCACCGCGAGGTCGTCGCGCGTGAGACCCAGCTCGGTGACCGAGACCTCCAGGGAGCTGGGCGTTTCCGGGCTCACGCGCGTCGGTCGGCCGGCGGGCGTCGTGAGATCCAGTGCGCGCATGTCCAGAACGTACAGGCCGTTTTCGATGTCGGAGACGACGACCGCGTCCTCGCCCAGCTGCGGATACACGCCCCAGCACCCTGCGAACCCGTCGGGGGAGAGCGTCGTCGTGTCGTACGAGGCCACGACCTCGAAGGTTTCCGATGTGCGGTCGATCTGGAGCACGGCCACGCCCGCCGAATAGTTCGACACGTAGATGCGATCGGCGACCATCACCGGGTTGTGCGAGCTGAAGGTGCTACCGGTTCCGGAGCGCGGACTGGCGAAGGAGTCGCGCTGGACGAAGCGAACGGTCGAGCCGTCGTCGGTGACCCGGTAGAGTCGGATCGCTCCACCGCCCCGCTCTTCCGTGCTGACGACGAACTTCCCATCGTCGGTGGCCCAGACCGCGTGGGCGCTGAGGCCCAGGGACTGGCCCATGAAGACGGGCGCCTGGCTGCCCAGGTTGGAGATGTCGAACACCTGGGTGCTGTCCCAGGCGGACACCCAGAGCCTTCCGTTCGCGACGGTGATGTCGTGTACGAAGGAGCCGCCCACGCCGGTCAGCTCATACGCCCAGCTCGTGAGCGTGGCGGGTGCGGCGTCGGGGTCAAAGGTGCGTAGATCGACAATGGCGATGCTGGGATTCGACGAGTCGCACAGGTAGAGCCAACCGTTGTCGTACGAGGTGTTGTGGATGAACTCGTAGGGGCCGGGCTCGGCATCGATACGCGTCAACAAGGTCGGTGAAGAAGGCGTTCGCACGTCGACGATCTCGACGCCGTCGATACCTCCGCTTTCGCTCGCGATGAAGAGCAGACCGTCACCGCTCTTCACATCCTGCGCGCTGGAGGACGCGTTGGCGCCGGAGAGCGAATAGGAGGCCAGCAGGACCGGGACGCCCGGGTTGGTGAGGTCGAGAATGTCGACCACGCTCTGCCCGAAGTGCCCCAGGTAGACGGTGTTACCTTCCCCCCAGACGTCCGCGTACTGCGAGCCTCCCTGGAAGAAGGAGCCGACCTCGAAAGCGTGCAGCTCGGGGTCCAGCACAGCCGCCGTCGAGCAGCCGTCGAAGGTCTGCCCCGTGTTCGGTTGACCCGGCGTTGCCGCCAGCTCGCTTTGCCAGGTGAAGGCGGCCGCCGCACCGCCCGTTCCGCCGCGCTGCAGCGAGAAGCCGATCGGCGTGGTAGAGGATTCGCTCACCCCGACGTCGACCGAGGTCATGCCCGAGGCGGGACCGCCTGTCGCCGTCAGCGTGCCTTCGTAAGTGAGAAACTCGACGACGACGCTCGAGGGACTCACCAGAGCCATCCCGTCGGGCGAACCGTTCTGAAGCCCGGTGAAGCTGAAGGACAGGGTCCCCACGCAGTTCTCTTGGTCGGGGATCAGACCGGACAGGTCGATGAAGTTGTACGTGCTCCCCCCGTTACCGTTGTAGCCGTGGAGCGTCCAGCCGCTCAGGTTCAGGCCGGCAGGCCCCGCGATCTCGATGAACTCGCCGGTGTCGGCGCCCGCATTGTCGTAGTGGAATTCGTTGATCCACGGGTCGCTGGAGGGCGGCCCGGCCTCCGGCGTGGCGAAGACCTCGGCGCTTGCAGCCGATTCGTTGGCCGAGAAGTCCGAGGCGGTCACGACAAAGTAGTACGTCGTCCCGTTCACGGCCGAGGCGTCGCTGTACAGGCTGGTCGTGAGCAGACCGGCGTTCAAGCGCACGTACGGACCGCCCGAGACGGCGGCGCGCAGCACGTCGTAGCCCGCGAGGTCCGGCTCCGGGTTGTCGCTCCAGTTGAGGTCGACGGTGGAGTCGCCGCCGCTCGCGATCAAACCGGTCGGGGCCGCGGGAGCAGTGGCGTCACCGCCGCCGCACGCGCCGCCGTACAGGCAGTCCGCCCATTCGGGATGGTCGATGAACGGGTTGCGGTTGCCCTGAAAGGAAAACACGACGTCGTTACGGATCATCTCGAGGGCGTCCGGCGGGTCTTGCTGGTGCCACTGCAGGATCACCGAAAGCATGCCCATGTAGGCGACACTTTCGTTCTGGCCGGTGTTGGAGCCCTCGATCAGGCTCTCGGTATCGGTCAGGATCAGATCCGGCTCGGGCGCGTTCGTGACACCGTGGCTCCCGCCCTCGTAGCGGACGTCCACGTACATCACCGCGCGCGCCACATCCCCACGCCGCCCGGCCCAGGTCTCCCACGTCCCTTGCGTGAACGAACCGCTGGTCCAGTTGGAGTTGCCGGGATAGACGCCGCTCCCGCCACCCTGGCCGAAGTTGAAGACCGTCGTTTTCTCGCTGCACGAGGGCGAGCAGTTTCGGTAGGGCTTGTTGCTGCGCGAAGAGTTGTATCCGCTGTCGCACAGGAACAGCTGGTGGCAGTCCGTATAGATGTAGTTCGTGCTGCCGTCGTTGGGAAAGCCGTAGGACTTGGGCCAGGTGTGCTCGCGGTTGTAGAAGTTGTTGCCCCCGCCCGCTTTCACAAAGCTCTCGTTGCGGTAGACCTCGAGGATGTTCGACGCGTTGTTCGGATCCTCGCTGGCAATCTCGAGAATGTCCCAGGTGTCCGTCGAGGAGGAGGTGTAGGGAAAGCGCGTGTGGTCGTCGATGATCGCGTGCAGGGTCGCGCGCAGGTTCGCCGCGGTCGCGGTGTCCACCGTGTCGTAATACCCGGGGGGAGCCTGGGCGCCGGCGAGACCGGATACGACCAGGGCGAGGGGGACGATCAGGACACGGAGCCGCACGCCTAGGGACCCTGGAACCTCGAGAGTCGCCGTTTGCGTAGCCCCGCCGCCCTCGGCCCGCCCAAAGCGTGCAGCGCGGGATCCTGAGCAGAGCCGGTGGCGCAGAGCGCGAGAAGGGGCAGGAGTCTCCAGGTGGTTCACCGCCTTGTTCCTGATTCTGAGTTATCGGTTCTCGGGAGTCTTCGTCCCCGAGACTTGCGGTGGGGTCGTCGTCGATCCGGTGCGCCTGCGGCCGGACACCAGACTCGATGCGACCGTGATGTGTCCCACTTTGATCTCGCTGTCGTAACCATGAGGGCCTTCGACCACAAGCGCAACCGTGTAGGTGCCGGCGGCCGCGTACGTATGGCCCGGGTTCTGGAGCGTCGAGCCGTTCCCGTCTCCGAAATTCCAGGTCCAGCTCGTGATCGAGCCGGTGCTCGCATCGCTGAAGCTAACCGCCAAAGGCGCCGTGCCGCTCACGGGCGTTGCGCTGAAGTCCGCCGCAGGTGCGGGGACCTGCGGGGCGTAGCCCACGACCAGGTCCGCCGCGTTGCAGAACTGGGCGTTCATTCCGTTGACGAACACCATGCCCTGCGTGGACGCTGTGCGACCCACCAGCGCCGGATTGTTGGGCAACGGGAAGGTGTGTATGTCAACGCCGCCGGAGGAGATCTGGATGCTGTCGAACAGGAAGTTTGAGCCCGGGTCGATCAGGAGTTGGCCGTAGATCGTGTTGATCGGACTGATCGGTTCCGAACGACTGAAGACGACCGTGACGAGCGCTCCGGGGATAACCGATGAATCCACGCCCGCCGTCCAGGTGGTCCCGAAGACCGGTGGCAGCGCCGTATAGCACGGTGGGTTGACCCCGGAACCGTTGCGGTACGTGCTGGTCGCCGGCGGGTTGACCACGATGTGGTCCGTCTTGATCTCCGTATCCGCCCCCCCCGGTCCGTTCGCGACCAGCGTTACCGTATAGGTCCCTGACGTCGCGTAGGTGTTCGTGGGGTTCTGGAGCGTCGAGGTGTTCGTGTCGCCGAAGTTCCAGCTCCACGCGCTTGCCGAAGGTGTCGTCGCATCGGTGAAAGTGACGCTCAAGGGCGCTGTCCCGCTCGTCGGCGAGGCGCTGAAGTCCGCCACCGTCGCGGCGATGACGGTGATGTAGTCGAGCTTCGTGTTGGTGTTGGAACCGCCCGGGCCTGTTGCGGTCAGGCTGACGGTATAGGTTCCGGCTACAGCGTAAGTGTGGATCGGATTCTGAAGAGCGGACGTCCCGGCATCGCCGAATGTCCATGCCCAGCCCGTCACCGCGCCGGTCGAGAGATCGATGAAGGCGACGCTGAGCGGCGCTACGCCGCTGGTCGGAGTACCGGAGAACTCGGCCACGGGTGCCGGCTCGATGGCGGTGATGTAGCCGAGCTTCGTGTTGGTGTTGGAGCCACCCGGACCGGTGGCCGTCAGGCTAACGGTGTAGGTTCCGGCAGCGGCGTAAGTGTGGCTCGGGTTCTGAAGAGCGGAAGTCCCGGCATCGCCGAAGGTCCATGCCCAACCCGTGATCGCACCGCTCGAGAGATCGCTGAAGGCCACACTGAGCGGTGCAAGACCACTGGTCGGAGTCCCGGAGAACTCCGCGACGGGTGCCGGTTCAACGGCGCTGATGTAGCCAAGCTTCGTGTTGGTGTCGATTCCGCCGGGGCCGGTCACGTTGAGCGTCACCGTGTAAGTGCCTGCCGCGGTGTAGGTGTGGTTCGGATTCTGAAGTGCGGATGTCCCGGTATCACCGAAGGTCCAGGCCCAGTTCGTCACGATGCCGGTCGAGAGATCGCTGAAGGCCACGCTGAGCGGCGCCACGCCGCTGGTCGGAGTCCCGGAGAACTCGGCGACGGGTGCCGGCTCGACGGCGGTGATGTAGCCGATCTTCGTGTTGGTGTTGGAACCACCCGGACCGCTTGCGGTCAGGGACACCGTGAACGTGCCCGCCGCCACATAGGTATGGGAGGGGTTTTGCACGCTGGATGTTGCGGAGTCGCCGAAGGTCCATGCCCAACCCGTGATGGCGCCGGTCGAGAGATCGGTGAAGGCTACGCTGAGTGGAGCGAAGCCGCTGGTCGGCGTACCGGAGAACTCGGCCACGGGTGCCGGTTCAATGGCGGTGATGTAGCCAAGCTTCGTGTTGGTGTTGGAACCACCCGGACCGGTGGCCGTCAGGCTAACGGTGTAGGTTCCGGCTGCAGCGTAAGTGTGGATCGGGTTCTGGGCCGAAGAGGTCCCGGCATCGCCGAAGGTCCATGCCCAGCCTGTGATCGCTCCGGTCGAGAGATCGTTGAAGGCGACACTGAGCGGGGACAAGCCACTGGTCGGCGTCCCGGAGAACTCCGCCACGGGTGCCGGTTCAATGGCGGTGATGTAGCCGAGCTTCGTGTTGGTGTTGGAACCACCCGGACCGGTGGCCGTCAGGCTAACGGTGTAGGTTCCGGCTGCAGCGTAAGTGTGGCTCGGGTTCTGGGCCGAAGACGTTCCGGCATCGCCGAAACTCCATGCCCAGCCTGTGATCGCTCCGGTCGAGAGATCGTTGAAGGCGACACTGAGCGGGGACAAGCCACTGGTCGGAGTACCGGAGAACTCCGCGACAGGCGCCGGTTCAATGGCGGTGATGTAGCCAAGCTTCGTGTTGGTGTTGGAACCACCCGGACCGGTGGCCGTCAGGCTAACGGTGTAGGTGCCGGCTGCAGCGTAAGTGTGACTGGGATTTTGAAGAGCGGAAGTCCCGCTGTCACCGAAGGTCCATGCCCAGCCCGTGACGGCTCCGGTCGAGAGATCGGTGAAGGCGACACTGAGCGGGGCAAGGCCACTGGTCGGCGTGCCGGAGAACTCGGCCACGGGCGCAGCCACCGTGCCCGTGAAGCGGAAGTTGTCGACGTAGCCCTTCGAAGGCTGGATGTTGTCGGCGCCGTTGCCGACCTGGGCCGTGATCGTGAAGAGCGTCGTCGTGGTGGAGGATGGGAAAAGCACGGCCAGGTCGGCGGCGACCGTCTCGACCGGGGTCATGGCAAAGCCGTACTTCAGGGAGGTTGCCGGCGCGGGTGAGAACGTGTCCTTGTAGTAGAGGTTGACCGTGGTCGATCCGTCCGTGACGTCGACGCTCATCCAGTCGTTGAAGGTGGTCTGGTTCGCGTTTTCGTTGCGTAGGAACGCGGCTTCAAATTCCACCTGGGCCATCCCGGCGGGATACGTGAAGCCCTGGGAAATTCCCGCGCCGCCGACCGGCGGGCTCGTGACGCCGCCGGGGGTCGAAGGCGGAGTGGCGCCGTTCGTGCTGTCGGCGGCGACCTCGCACCAGTTCGAGCCGTGGCTGGGCATGCCGTTGTCGCTGGCGGTGCCGGCGGGGTTGATCACATGTCCTGTGCCGAATATGACCGACCAAGGCGTCGCCGGCGCCGTTGCGGGCGTTTGCAATTCGAAGCTGTTGTCCGAGAGGCCCGGCGGCGGCGGAGCGGTCGCCGTGATAAACCCGAGCTTGGTGTTCGTGTCCGGCCCGTCAGGGCCGTCGACCGTCAGTGAGACGTCGTACGTTCCGACCGCGCTGTAGACGTGCGTCGGCGACTGCAGCGTGGACGTGGCGCTGTCACCGAAGGTCCACGCCCAGCTCGTGATGTTGCCGGTCGAAAAATCCGTGAAGGCCACCGAAAGGGGGGCGAGGCCGGTGGTCGGCGTGGCGCCGAACTGCGCGTTCGGTCCGGTGCCCTGGGTGCCGTTGTAGATGAAGAGAGCGAAGTCCTGGTCCGTCCCGTCGCCGTTGCCGGGAACGCCGTCGCCGCTGATGTTGGTGCCGTTCACCGTGACCGTGAAGCCCCCGGAGACGCCGGCGGGCAAGAACACGGATTCGGTGTTGTTGCGAAAATCCGGAGAACCACCGGGCACCGAGTTCGCTGCCAGGAAGGTGTTGCCGAGGAATGTCGAGCCACCGACGTTTACCGTCAGGTCGAGATCGTTGACGTAGGGGGCACCGGTGGTGGGGCCGGGTGCGTCGGTCCAGACCAGGGTGACGCGGAAGGGCGCCGAGATGTCCGCCACGTTGCCGCCGACGGCGAAGCTGGAACCGCTCGCGCCCAAGAGCTGGCTTTGGTCGACGATGATCTTGGGCACCGCGTCGAAGGAGCGCTGGAGATACATGCGCCCCATTCCCTGTGAGTTGCTCGGCAGCGTGTCGTTCGCGCCGCTGCCCGTCATGTAGTCTGCGGCGTTGACCAACGTCGCTTTGGTCAGGGCCGGGCTAGGCGCCGGCATCGATTGGTTCAGGTACCACTGGTAGACGAGGGCCGCACCTCCGGCGACCGCAGGGGTCGAATGGCTTGTGCCGCTCGACCAGCCGTAAAGGGTGGAACCGAGCGGAAAGAAGGCGTCGCAAACGGACGTGCCTCCGTAATTGCTTTGCGGAACACCGGCTTGAATGTGCGTGCCCGGTGCGACGATCTCGGGTTTCCAGCGCCCGTCCCCACCGCCGCTGTTGATCGGGCCGCGGCTCGAGAACGAAGCCATGTCATTGGCGCTATTCGCCCCGGCATTCGTCACGCCGCAACCGTCGGTTCCGGTTTGACGATCGTTTTCCGATGCGCCGATCGTGAGGATGTTCTTGGCCGTTCCGGGAGTCGAGATCGTGTTCGATCCGGCACCGTCGTTGCCGGCGGCGAAGAGGACGAGGTATTCCTGGTTGCCCGCCGTACCGCCCTGCACGTCGCGCGTGAGGAAGTCGTACTGCTGGGAGCTTGAATCGTAGTCGGGGATCGGTGCGCCACCGCCGGTCTGGAAAGACCACGAGTTGGAACTGATGCGTGCGCCCGAACCGTAGGCCGACGACTCGTAGCTGGTTGGATTCAAACCGCCCGGACCAAAGATGGCCGTCGACCCTACGTGGGCCCAAGGCGCGATACCCAGGCCGTAGTTGTAGCCGGCCCCGTCTTCGACGGTGGCGCCTGTCGCGGAGTTGATCCCTGCGACGATGTGAGCGTTCAGGAAACCGTGACCCCCTTGAAGGCCGGTCTGGCCCGTGGGGTTCAGCACGAAGTCGATACGTCCACTGGCCAGATCGGGGTGACCGGTCAGCGAGGTGGCGTCGTCGACCACGTTGACCGAAAACGTCCCGAACTGCGAGGAGTTGAAGCCCTGGGTTCCCAGCCAGGTGAGATAGCCCGGTGCCGAAGGGGAGTTCCCGGTGAGATTGCCGGCGCTGATCTGCCCCTGGCGTTCATCCAGACGCTTGCGGATGCCGCGCTCTTCCACGGCGAAGACCATCTTGCGCGCGGCGATTTGCGGGATTCGCAGGGGATCGACGATAAGCCGTGCGTTGATGTAGGGCCCGACACGCGAGTGGCCATCCCAGTGGGTTGCGAGCGCCTTCAGTTGTTCGAGCTCGTTGCGAATGCCCAGACCGTCCACCAGCTGGACGGTGACCCTGAGTTCGGTGCCCACTTCCTCCCGCCAGGCTCTGCGAATACGGGGCGTCATGCGGAAGGCCGGCTCGTACACGCCGACGTACTGAATCTCCTCGCGTATCCGAGCCAAGGCCTCCAGTCCGGCCGTATTCTCCGGAGCGACGCGTGCGATATAGGCGTTCCATCGAATCGGTTGGAAGCACTCGGCGCCGATCGCTTCGACCTCCTCCAGCCACTCGTCGAGGACCGGGCCGATGAATTGCACGATGTACAGCCCGGCGTCGGGATCCAGCGAGGGTGCGTCGGGCGCTGCGGTGCGTTCGAGCGGATCGAGCTTCCAGAGCAGTTCCCGGGGATGCGTCGTATCGAGAGGCATCCCGTCGAAAAGCACATGGTTTTGATCGTCGCGAATTCTGAGTCCGGAAGCGATCAACGCGTCACGCCCACCCGCGAGACGCTCGTCGACCAGGGCCATGACCCGCGCGCCGTACCTGAGCTCTATGCGAATCGCTCCACGCGCTCGTAGCAACCGCAGCTGGGCCGCATCTTCGGCGTCGAAATAGACCCTGTGGAATTCGCCCCGTCCAAACCAGCCCTCCGGCCTGGTCTCGTCGAGGGAGTTCTGCAGCGGTCGCAGGTTTCCGACGGTTATGAGAGAGAGGAGTAGAACGAGAAGGCGTGTGAAGACGGACATGGTGCAAGAAACGTCCTACAAGCGCTCCACGCCGGACATACAAGCATCCACCGGCGTCGGAACACAGGGGGGGTAGGGAGCAGACCCATGCTAACCCGCATGTTGAAATCCCACCTGGAGTGAGTCCTTGGCATCGCCCAGACGGGCAGGAGAGGGCATATCAGGGGCGTTGAGAGCTCCCCGACACGGAAAGGAAGCCAAGCAGGCCCCGCACCAGGCCCACTTCCCGATCCCCTCCCTGGGCACGCTGTTGCTCGACCCCGCGACCACGGTGATGGAAGCCTCCGGCACGCTCGACGCGCGGGGCCGGGCGAGCTTCGAGGTCGCGATTCCTCCCCTACCGGGCCTGATCGGAACGACGCGCTATTGGCAGGCGATCGTCGACGGCGCTCCGCATTACACGAACCGCGAAACGACGACGTTGACCAGCCTCTAGGCGGTGATCGGTGGAGGAGTGCTGCCGGCGTGTGACCACGCCGTCGCGGCGTCTTTGACGCTAGCGGCGGGGCGCTGGTCTAGTTTCCGACGATGCAGTCGAGCGCGTTGGTCAGTCTGATCTGCACGCCGGCGATCAGGGAGGCTGCCTGGACGCAAAACGAAACGCCGAGCAGGCCGGCGTCGTTCGGCACCGCGAGCGCGAAGGGCGTCCCCGGCGAGAGGTTCGCGGTGAGCAAGGGGAAAGGGGGCAGGCAGAGCAACGTGCCCGTGGGTCCGAGGGCGAGTTCCGTCGGTCCGAACGAGAGGAGCAGGTAGTCGGCGATGGCCCCCGGTTCGAAGGTGGTGTGATCGACCACCGGGTCCCACAGCTCTCCGGCGAGCGGAGGCGAGCTCACGCCCGGGAGCAAGGCATTGGGATTGGGTGGAGTCCCGAGGCGCACGACCTCCTGCGCCGCCACCGTCACGAAGAGATCGGGCCGCCAGTTCGGCAGCGTGCAGCGCATGCGGTTGACCTGCTCGGGCGTGAACTCCCACAGGCAGGGGTCGTCCGTGTAGTCCATGTAGTTGTGGATCGGATCCGCATTGCCGCACGAGCTCTTGAACATCGGGCAGCCCAGCGTCGCCGTGGATTCACCGTTCGTGTCGCAGATCAGGTCGCCGGTCGAGTAGCAATTCGCGGCCGAGCCGCAGCCGCCGCAGAACGTGTGGTAGAGGCCGAGGTAGTGGCCGACCTCGTGCGTGGCCGTGCGTCCCATGTTCAGTGGCCAGCCGGGCGTTGGATCGCGTCCGACGGCTTCCCACCAGAGCACGACCCGGTCGTTCGCCTGTCCGGCGATGCCCTGTGATGGGAATCCGGAGACGTAGCCGTAGCAGCAGGGAACTGCGTTGGTGTAGACGTTCAGGTAGCGGTTCGTGTCCCACGCGAGGGAGTTCCAGTAGTTGCCCGAGTCCTGGAACCAGTTGTTGTTCGTCGAGTAGGTGATGCCGGTCGTGGGGCTCCCTCCGGGATCGGTGGTCGCCAGGTGGAAGCGGATCTTTCCGTTCGTCCCCGGCGCGCCCGGCGAGCCGGCGATGGCCTGGAAGTCCTCGTTCAGGATGTCGATCTGGTCCTGGATCGTCGCGGGGCTGAGGAAGCCGTCGCCCGAGGTGTTTTCAATCACGTGGAAGACCACGGGGACGTCGTAGAAGAACGACGGCTCGTACTCGGGCTGCGGCGCGTTCGTGAAGTAGCCGCAGTCGGCGGGATCGGACGTGAACACACCGGCCTTGGGTTCCGGGGTGCCGCAGCGCTCCCTCTGGGCGAAGGTGGGAAGCGTGACGAGGATCAGCGACAGGAGGGTTGCGAGGTGTGTCGGCATCATGGGGTAGGCCGCTTCGGTTCGGGGGGGTGGTTGGATGGCGAGCGCCGTTTCACCCGGCGCCCGCACCAGAGGATACAGGGACGGCGGAGGATAGGTGGCCCGCTCATCAGATGCTGGGCCATACGCGGCGAACCAGCCCTCCAGCAGTTCAGAGCGGTCTACAACACGGCCAATCGTCGAATGGAAGGCCTGCCTCCCAACCCGAACATCTTATTCGGGACGTTGCAGCCGATCAGCGGAGCTCCTTCCAACCGCGCTTGCCCTTCTTTCCATGCTTCGCGGCCGCCCATTCGGTCTATGCACCACCGCCCAACAACGCCGCGCAGCGGCGTCCGCTACCCAATGTATGGAGAGGGGATTTTCTTGCTCCGTGGCGGGGTGTGGCGGCCTGGAGGCCATGTGCTAGACTCCCCGCCGTGATGCCGCAAATGTACCGGTTCGCAAGAGCGATTTTCATACTTTGGTTGTCTGCTTCCACGGCGAGTGGGCAAGCCGGTGGCCGGGGCGAGCCAACCCAGGGCGAACGCCTCCTAGAACTCGAGAAGCTCAACCGCGACCTGGCTAGGCGCCTGGAGAAACTCGAAGGCGAAGAATCGGCAGGCTTCGGGGCCACGGACACGGAAGAAGAGGGTGCTGGTGAGTATCTCGACGACATCCCCTTCGGGATGCAGCTCGAATACGGCGATGTCGCCGCCACGGTTCAGATCTTCGGGGACGTGGGCTTCTCCTATACCAATCCCGATTCCGCGGACCAGGGCAACTCCCTGTTCTCGCTCGGCTCCCTCAGCCTGCTACTCAACACCCAATTCGGGCCCAACCTGCGCATGCTTTCGGAATCCGTGGTCGAGGTGGATTCGAATGACGATGGTCAGATCAGCCAAGAGCGGCTGTGGGTCATGTGGCAGTACGACGACAGCTTTTACGCCAAGCTAGGAACAGAGCACTCCCCCCTGGCGCGCTACAACCAGCTCTATCACCACGGTCTATGGTTCGAGACCTCGGTGACCCGGCCCCAAGCCGTGCTCTTCGAAGGCGGCGGAATCCTCCCTCTACACCGCACGGGGTTGCAACTCGGCGGTCGCGTGGAAAACGATCTCGGGGGCTTCGAGTACTTCGGGTTCGTCTCCAACGGACGCGGGATCATGCCGACCGACAAGCAGCGCTCATCCGACGAAGACGATTCCAAGGCCTTGGACGCGGGCTTGGCCTTCGAGCCCATCTCGGATTTCGACCTGCGCTTCGGGGTTTCCGGTACTTACGATGAGATCCCCGACGATCCCAACTCGCTCGATCCTTTGCGCGCGCGTTCGATGCGCGAGGTCATTCTGGCGGGCCATGCCGAATGGAATTCCGGCCCGCTCGAACTGCGCTGTGAGTACTTCCATATCGAACACGAAGCGCGCGCCACGGGTGAGGTCTTCACGAGCGATGCGGCCTACGTGCAGGCTGAGTTCCCCCGCGAAAGCTGGACGCCCTATGTGCGCCTGGACTTCCTCGACATGAAAGAGGGGGATCCCTTCTACGCGCCCTTGGACCGGGATCTGGATGCCTGGGGACCGGCCGTGGGGTTTCGGCACGATCTGAGCCCCAACGTCGCGGTCAAACTCGAGGGTAGTTTCTTACGCCAGGATGAACGCGACGGTGGTGGTGGAATCACGACCGATGACGTCGTTTCTCTGGCCTTGCAGGTATCTTGGTGGCTGTGATGTTTCACAAGATTGGTATCCGCACGCATGTCGTGGTCGTGCTCGCCTGCCTGCTCGTACACCCGATCCATTCGGGTGGCAGTCGGGTGCATTCAGCTACCGCCCAAGGCCCGCGATCAGCCCCCGCGCTGGCGGTCATCGTCAACGCCAAGAACCCGACTACGGGGCTGACGATGGCGGCGCTGAAGTACCACTTCAAGCTCAAGCGCACGTACTGGTCGAACAAGAAACCCAGTCGGCTCTTCCTGCGGCCCGCCGGGTCGCCCGAGATGGATATCCTGCTCAAGGAAATCTATCGCGTCAGCTATGTGCGCATGCGTCGCGACTTCGTGGCTCAATGCAATCGGGGTAGGAATTCCTACGTCCCTCAGCCGCTCAACCGTGATGCGGATGCGATCGAAAGGGTGCGCAAAGACCCGAGTGCCTTCACGGTTATCATGGCTGCCAGTCTGCCAGCGAAGCTGAACGGAATTCGCGTTCTCAGCCTGGACAAAAAGAAGCCGGGCGAGCCGGGCTACCCGCTCTTGGGCAAGCTGAAGTCTCAAGAAACCGAGCCGTAAGTCGGCCGCGACTCACGGACTCTTGTGCATCTCATCCGTTTTTTTCTCGGACGCACGCCAGACGCGTACGGTGTCGTCCTGCGAGCCGGAAAAGAGTCGTTCGCCATCCGGTGAGATGGCCAGCGAGGTGACAGCGTTCGCGTGATCGCGCAAGGCCAAGAGCATCTCAGGGGCCTCGAGAGCCATGTCCCATACGCGAATCGTGCCGTCCAGGGAAGCGGAGAACATACGCGCGCCGGCTTTGAAGACGATCGACGTCACGCGCCGTTCATGACCCGAGAGAACTTGCGAACGCCCGTCCTTCGGCTGCCACAGATGTATCGTGTTGTCGCCGGCGGCAATGGCCAAGGCCTCTCCGGCGGCTTTCCAGCCGAGTGCAAAGGCTCCTCCGGGAAGCTCGGGAAGGGCGCCGACTTCCGCACCGTCCGCGAAGTTCCAGACACGAACACCGCCGCCCCCAAGGGCTGCGGCAAGGAATTCGCCCGTGGGGCAGAAAGCGAGGTCCAAGATCTCGGTTTCCTCGCTTCCAAACTCACGTAGCAGCTTGCCCGTCTCCTCGTCCCAGAGCTTGACGCTGCGCGACCCGCTGACCAACCCCAAGCCCTTGGGATGGAAGGCAACCGCGGAAACAGCTCCGGAGTGGGAGATTTCGTGGATGCGTTGCCGATCTGCGATGCGGTAAACGCGCACATAGGATAAATGCGCGGCGGCCAGGAGTTCCCCGCCAGAGCTGAAGGCCAGATCGTTGACCTCGTCGTACTCGATTTCTTCACCGAGCACGCACCGGGTGTTGCCCGTATCCGCATCGACGATGCGAACGCTGCCGGCGAAGCCCGAGCCGATGGCGAGCCGTTCGGCTTGGGGGTCCAAGGCCAGGGCGCTGACGTATTCGGTGCCAGGGATGGTCTGTACGGCTTCGCTGCGCTTCAGGTCCCAGATTCTCAGAGCCGCGTCGTCGCCGCCTGAAATCAACAGTTCGGAGTGGGCGTTGAACAACAGGCACCGAATGTCCTGATCGTGACCGATGTACTCGGCGAGCCTCTGGGAGGTGGGCTCGAGGACTCGAATCATCTTGTCGGACCAGGCCGACACGATGAGTTCACCCGCGGTGGCATAGACCACGGCGTTGGCGCTGGCATCCTCCTGAAAGAGGATCTCTCCGGAGGAATCTTCCTCTATGGACCAGCGCCGCAGCGTGCCGTCTGCGGAAGCGCTGACGAAGGAATCCCCAGCTGGGCTGACCGCGATCGAATAAACGGCATCCTCATGGCCCCGGAAAATGAGCTCTTGCTCGCTGCCCAGGTTCCACAAACGCACCGTGCCGTCCTCCGATGCGGATAGGACTCGATCCGCGCCCACAAAGGCGACCGCATGGACGATGTCTTCGTGTCCCACGAAGGACTGCACCGCTACCTGGTTTTCCAGGTCGACCACAGAAACGAAGCCGTCGGCGGCGCCGTAGGCGAGCCAGCGTTGATCTTCGCTGATGGCCGCTCCTCCGGTGGGGGCTTCCGCTAGCTCGATGGCACCGATGAGTTCACCTGTAGTGGCGTTCCAGGTGCGCAGGTGTCCATCGGTCCAGCCCCGGGAACCCTCGAGTGTTAGGAGTTCCTTGTCTGTGCCATGGAAGGCCAGGGCATAGATTACATCCTCGGGTTCGGGCAGCACCATGAGTTGGCGCCCGCTTTCCATGTCCCACACGCGCGCCTTGCCGTCTTCCGAAGCCGAAGCGAGCAGGCTGCCGTCCAGCGAGACCGACAGGGCGCGCATCGAACCACTGTGTCCCTCGAGACGACGTAGGCTCGTGTCCGAACGCAGATCGAGGTGGCGCCACTCCCAACCGCGCAGTTCCTCTCGAGCTTCTGCCAGCAATCGCTTGGCTTGCTGTATTTCGCGCGCGCGCAGGCTCGCATCGGCCGCTACGACGCCAGCCACGTAACTCTCACGCCGAGCATCGTCACGGGCTTGGGAAACAGCCGCGAGGGCCTGGCTTTGAAGGCCGATAAAACCACCCACGCTGGCGATGCTAAGGACCAACAATCCAAGCAGCGAGGCGCTGAGAGCCTTGTTGCGTGAGATCCACTTGCGTATTCGTGCGCGCCTGCCGCTCTCGTAGGCCAGCACCACGTGGCCCTCGACATAGGCGTACAGATCCTCGGCCATTTCCCCCATGGTGGCGTAGCGATCTTTGGGAGCGCGGGCCATGGCCCGCTCGCAGATGGCTACCAACTCGGCAGGCCGGTTCGGTGCGATTTCCGCCAGGGGAGGCGGCGGCCCCGCATTCAAACGCCCCCAGATCTCGATGGCACCGAGTAGGCTTCCCGGGGCCGCGAAAGGCATGTGGCCCGCCAGCAGGTGGTAGAGGATGGCCCCCATGGAGTAGGTGTCCGAAGCCGAACCCAGCTCCGACAGGTTTCCACGGGCTTGCTCGGGGGACATATAGGCCGGCGTCCCCATGACCTCGCCATCCATGGTGACCGGCCCCGAACCGTTAC
Organism: Planctomycetota bacterium; assembly: GCA_965662355.1. Classification (GTDB taxonomy): domain Bacteria; phylum Planctomycetota; class UBA1135; order UBA1135. The sequence continues at coordinate 82,825 of CBFIHP010000015.1, forward strand.
CCTCGCGCAGATCCGTGCGCACGATGGACTGGGGCGACTTGGGGCTGGATTGGGTGCCACCCGTACTCTCCTTCTCGGTGCTGTCTTCCTTTTCGGCTTCGATGCCTTCGTTCTGTGCACGCGCCAAACCCCAGTCCATCACGTAGACCTCGCCAAAGCGGCCGACCATGATGTTGGCGGGTTTCAGGTCGCGGTGAATCACACCCTTGGAATGAGCGTAGGCCATCGTCTCACAAACCTTGAGGATCGCTCCGACCGCCCGTGTCTGTGTCCAGCCTTCCTTGCCCTCGCGCGCGTACTCGAAGACTTTGCTGAGTTCGATGCCCTTGACGAGGCGCATCGTGAAGAACACTTGCCCCTCGTTGTCGACCCCCAATTCATAGACAGGAACGATGCCGGGGTGGTCGAGTTGACCCGTGACCTGGGCTTCCTCGACGAAGCGCCCCAGGGTCTTTTCCTCCGCGGCGGACGACCCACCCGACTTGGCGAGATCCTGTTTGCCGAGAACCACCTTCATGGCCAGCGTGCGACGTAGGTCTCGATCCCACACACGCAAGATCGCACCCATGCCACCGCGCGCGAATTCACCCAGCACTTCGTAGCGCGATTCGATGCCGATACGCTTCTGTAGCCGCTCGATGATCTCGATCGAGTTCGAATCCTGGGGTACGTCCGGTTTGGGCTCGAGCGTGATGGTCGAGCGCAACTCGCGCTCTTTGCCCGTTACCGTTCTCGGAGAAGCGGACAACCCGTCGAGAACGCCCAGCAACTCGTTCCAGCTCTCGACCATCGAGCGGAGTTGGTCCGCGTACTCGGGGTTGGCGTTGCAGAGCGCCTCGACATCGATTTCTTCGCCGGGAGCGAGGTTCTCGACGTAGGCCTCGAGTATTTCTTCCGCGCGCTTCTTGGACTCGTCCTCCATCGTCCCTAGCTCGAGCATTGGCTATCGGCGGACGTATCTGCCTGTGAAGAGTCTTCGACGAGTTCGTCGATCTCGCCTGATTCCAATTGACGCATGATGCGCGCCACCTTGGGGAGCGTGCGGTTGAAACGCATCCGCGCCGCGTCCTCGTTGGTACCCAGTTGTTCCGCGACTTCCTTGAAGGATAGTCCCTGCCATTGGCGCAGAACCAACACCTCGCGATCCTCGGCGTCGAGCAATTCTACCGCCAAGCGAACGCGCGCTTCGCGCTCGTTGCGATCCACGATGAGGCTCGGTGTGGCCATAGACTTTTGTGGATCCAAACAGACGATCGTTCCCGTGCCGAGCGGCCGCTCGCGCGCTAGCTGACGACGTTGGGCATGGAACCAATCGTGTTTGCCCCGTAGGACATTCTCGATGATGCGCGCCATGAGGCAGCGAAAGTGGGCTTTGTTCGCCAGCTCGAAGCGCGGGCCATAGCGCAGCATCTCAAGCATCGCATCCTGAACGAAATCGAGGCTTTCGGCCTTGGAGCGCAGCGGCGCACCCAATCTCTGACGGACCTTGCTGCGAATCCAGGGCAGGTCTCGGTCGAGGATTTCATTCAAGGCATCGCCATCACCGCCGTGCCAGCGCTGTAACAGAACTACCGTTTGTTGATCTTCGTCCTTCATCGGTGTGATCGAGAATTATTGCTAGTGATGCGGCTGGCGTCACTCCTCAATCCGAGGGGACGCCCATCCGGCCCCCTCTTTCTCGAAAGTGCTCTCGGCGCTGGGACGGGGTGCTATGGATCTCGACAACGGCAACGTTTGCGTACAAACTGCGGGCGAGTTCCGTTGCATGAAAAACATAGTCATCGCCACGTTTGTCCTTCTGGTCGCTGGTTTCCTCGCCTACCAGGCGATGGGCGATTCTGGTGGGCGTCAAAGTACCCTGGCGCAGGCCGCCTCCACGGCAGACGAGGTGTCCCCCGGAGGGGGCTCGCGGGCCTCTCTGGACGAGCCCAGCCCCAATTCCCGGGAACAGGTGTCGGCAGCGCTGCCCTTGGCGGGCGAGGGCTACTTTGCCTTTCGCCGTGGGCGACGCTTTCTGCATGGCTTCAAGTCCTCGGCGGAGTCACAGATGGTGTTTGGGGATCCGCCCCAGAACGTCGAGATGAAGCTCGCCTTCTCCGGCCAGCTCGAGATCGTGGTGGTCCTCGCCCAGGAGGAGGAGTTGGTTTTGCGCTTGGCGCTCTCGGAGGTTCAGTATCTCGTCAACGATGCGCCGCTGCAGGGCTCGCAGGAGGAGCTCGCCGCGGCGATGGAGCCGTTCCTGGGCCATAGCTTCGTACGCATGGGGCGCAATGGCGAAACCCTGGGCTACCGCTTCCCCAATGCGAACGGGATGTCGCGCAACCTGGTGCGTAGCCTCTGGTCGGTGCTGCACTTCGTCGCTCCGGAAGAGGACGCGGACGAATGGGTCGTGGTCGACACGGACGACAAAGGGCCGCATCAAAAGCGCTATTCCTGGATCGAGGCTCCGCAGCCCTCTGCGCCCGGCAAGCTTCGGGTGAGGCGCGAGCCCATCGACAAGGACGCAGCGGGTCCCCAGACGATCGGGCAAGGCGAGGCGCTGGTCTCGGCCGAGCTGCGTTGGCCGACACGGGTCGAGTATGAAGAAGACGCGGACGTGCAGGACAGCGATCTCAGCGCCCAGCAGCACGGGAGCTTCTTCTTCGAGCTCATCGATCAAGGCTCCCTGCCCCTGGCCTCCCTCGAGGCCTTCGAGCTGGAGGGCGAATGGTCCCAGGTCTCCGGCATCGGCGAAGTCATTCCGGGTTCCGAGGCCCAGCCGGGTGCGGCCAAGAACCTGGAGGGAGTGACCGCCAGCGCGTTGGTTCAGGAGATCCTCGGGCTGATCGCGGCCGACATGCTTTCTTCGCGCGAACTCTATGAAGCCCAGTTGACCCTGGCCCGCTTGATCGCCGCCGATCCGACCCAGCTCGAAGTGCTGGGCGAGTTGTTCGCCCAAGCACAACTCGAAGGCGATGCCGCCGTGGTCGTGATGGCCGCCGTGGGAATGGCCGGCAACGAGGCCGCCCAGGAGTTCCTGGCGGATCACTTCGGCGAGGCCGGTGGCTCGGAGCAGGTACGCGTCTTCGCGCTACGTGCCGCCATGCAGCTTCAAGAACCGAACGAAGCCCTGCTCCAAGCCATGCAGGCTTCCCACTCCGAAACGGAAAACACCGAAGCCGTGCGCATGAGTGCATTGCTCGCGCTGGGCGTACTGGCGGGACGCTCCGATGAAACGGCGTCGATCGAGTACCTGCTTGCGCGCGAAGGAGACTCTCAGGAATCCCGGGACAAGGCCATGTGGCTCGAGGCCCTGGGAAATAGCGGTTCAGCGGAGATCCTTCCCAAGCTCAGCTCCTATCTCGAGCACGAGGACCCCGGCCTACGCACTTCAGCCACCCAGGCGTTGCGCTTCATCGAAACCCCCGAAGCCAACCGGCTCTTGGCCCAGGCGGCCCGGGATGACGCCTCCGTCGAGGTCCGTGCCAGCGCGGCAGAGATCCTGGCCAAACGCTCGGTGGAGGTTTCCGACGCAACCATCTCCCACGTCCTCGCGAACGAACCCGAAGTCCTCGTCCGTCGCCGCGCCGTCCAGGCCCTCGGCCAGAGGCAACCCCGGGGCGAGTTCGCGCGAGGAGCCCTCACGCGCGTTGCCGCTGAGGATCCCAATCGCGACTTGCGAGCGTTGGCAAAACAGCTGCTCGACGGCTGAGACACGCAATAAAGCTGGCCAGGAACAGTGCCGCGCGGGCTGAAAAGCCCGCTCGGCACTTTTCTTTTGGTGCCCGAATAGGCCTTGGCGGTGCTGAGAAGGGCGTTTTTTTGCTGCCGGAGTTGTGTGCGCGAGGAGAAAAGCCCACGGCTCTGTTCGCTTCTGGAGTGGCTGCCCCCCAGGCGTGTGTCGAGCGGCCACGAGGTCGCCCGGTTCCACAAAAAGCCACCCACCCGAAAGCCCAGACCGATGAAGCTCACCCACCTGCTCCTGCCCCTGACCGCCACGCTCGCCCTCGCCACCGCCAGCTCCGCCCAAGCGGTCACGGCCCACGTCTCGCTTTCGGAAGCCGCCCCCGGACAGTCCGTCAAAGTCACCCTCTGCAACGACTCGCCCTACACCATCCAGCTGCCCTCGGCCTGCCTCTTCCGCTCGGTCTGGCGCATCGACGCTCCGGTCCGCAACTTCTATTGCTCCTCGGTCATCAGCTACCTCTATCCGGGCCAAAGCACCAGCATGAGCTGGGACCAAAAGAACGACTGGAACGGCCAGGTACCCGACGATCTCTACTACTTCGAGATCAACTACACCGACGTCTACGGCTCCCACACCCTGTGGCCGACGGTCAACGTGGCCACCCAGGCAGCGGCGCCCGCGGCCCCGATCGATCGCTCGATCGACGCCAGCTTCTACGACTCCTTCGGCAACTACAACGGTGGGGGCTACGCCTACGCTGACGCCCAAGCGAGCCTGCACAGCGAGAGCTACAGCCAGTACGGCGTGCCCCAGAACGCCTTCGAGCTGGGCGCCGACGCCCACGCCGAAGCGGGCGCCACGCTCTTCGGAGTCTCGGTCGAAGCCTTCCGCATGGATGCTGAAGCCTCCATGTCCGGCGACACGGGCAGCTCGAACGGCACCCAGGGTTCGGCCTTCCGCTTCCTCCGAGTCGGTGGCTACACCCAATACGCCTACGGGGCCTTCGATCTCACCTGGAACTCGCCCAGCTACTCGAGCCAGATCGTTTCGACGAACCGCTCCTACTACCTTGGCCTGGGTGTCTCGATCAACGTGGCCGCCAGCGCCAGCGTCATCGCCCGAGCCAACCTGACCCTGAACTCGAACCCCTTCCAGCACGAAGTGCGGGTGACGGCCTCGCCGAGCATCACGGTGCGCGGCACGGCCAGCGGGGCCTTCGACGGCTACCTGGTGCGGGCCGGAGTCGAGGCCTCCCTGGACTTGCTCTCCACGACGGTAGAAGTACCGCTGATCGCCGATCTGGAAAGCGGCTTGTCGGGCTACATGACGGTCAGCACGGTCCCGGCCGCGGCCAGCCTCTCGGCCTTCCTGGACGTCGGATCGCTGACCTGCTCGGACCGCTTCTGGGGTGTCTGCTACTGGTGGACCACTTCCTGGAGCCGGGTCGCCACGCTGCCCCTGATCTCCTGGTCCGCCCCCGCGCTGTACAGCACGATCCAGCTCTTCTAGGACCAACAGGAACCCCAAGAAAAACAAGTGCCGCGCGGGCTGAAAAGCCCGCTCGGCATTTTTCTTTTGGTGCCCGAATAGACCTCAGCTCTGTCCTACGCCGCCTTCTGACAACACAACCTCTTGTCGTTTATCTAGCGAGCGTCGTGCGAGATCGCCAGCTTGCCAATTCGGTGCTGCACGGCTTTGCGGATGTCTTCAGCATCGAGGGACTTCGTACGGACGCCGTCGATGAGAACCTGGGGAGTCGATGTGAACATGTATTTGAGGCAAAGCTGCTTGTCAGCTGTGACCGCGGTTTCGTGCTCGGGGAGCTGCAAGTGCTGACGAAAAGCCACTCGATCGATACCGAGCCATTCCGCGTATTCCAGCAATGCTTCTTCTCCGAGACCCTTCGGGCGCTGGAATAGGAACTCGGTGTATTCCTGGTAGAGTCCAAAGTCTCGGGAAGCTTCGGCGGCTACGGCGGCCTGGAAGGACGACGGGTGAACCGAAAGGGGCAGATAGACCGGCACGATACGCAGGGCCTCGGGGTATTCCTGTTGGAGCTCTTCGAGCAGCGTGCGGGTGTCGGCACACAGGGAACAGGCGAAGTCCTCGACGAGGGTCAAGACGATAGGCGCGTTCGGATTTCCGAAAACGGCGCGACCGCTGAGATCGAAGGAATAGCTGGGCTCGACGGGCTCCTCGAGCAGGATCTCGATCTGTGCATGGTTCCTCAGTTCGTTGGCGAATTGGATCTCGGAGTCGAAGATGGTTTCCCGCATCAGCAAGGCGAGAATGGAGTCCTCGGAGGGCCCATACTCATCGGGAATGCGTGCACGGTTCTTGTCGTAGAAGGCCCGGGCTTGCTCCTTGGTGGGAAGCTTGACGCGCCTGTGGGCAAAGCGTTCCAAAACCTGTTCTTGGGTCAGCCCCAGTTCCTCCGCGCGTTGCGCGAGCAATCGCTTGTTGATGAAGACATCGAGTTCGTCGCGAAGCAATCGATCTGCTTCGAGGTCGATCTGATATCGGGCGGTGCTGGAGCCCTGGTAGAGCTCACCGAGAAGAATTCTCGTATCGCCGACACGAGCGATAAGTGTGTCATCATCGAGTTCAACCAGGCCTTCTTCTCGCTTCAAGAGCTCCGTATGAACCTCGACGTCGACCTGAGCTCGAAGCTCGCCTGCATACTCGGCAGTGCGACGCTCCCTGGCGGGACGCCGCAGTTCTTCGACGATCCGGGGCCGGACCTCATCGAGAGGGATTCCTGCCAAACTCGAAGTCTTGTGGGTCTGGGAGATTTCTTCCTCGGGAGGGAAGGAGAGCCCGGACTCAACCTCTTCCTCCAGCAGGCGTCGCACGTCGATGAAGCGCCGGCGCGCCTCCTGCTGAAACAGCTCGGTGTCAATGCGCTGCTGAAGCTCGGACTCGAGAGCAGCTCTTCGGCGTTGGGCAAAGTACTGTAATTGCCCGGGAAGTCCTTTCCCGATCTGCGACATCCGGATGGGGGTCTCGCCCATGCGAGCGATGATGGGTGCCGCGTTCTCCGGGTCGGCTCCGTCGACGAGAACGATTGCGAGCAGGAGGGGTGTCAGTGCAAGAGTGAAGAACGGCTTCATCGGGTATACCTGGGCTGCATACGGGATAGCGGAACAATCGGGAGTTGATGCCAGCTCCTATGCTCTAAAACTACCCCACGCTTTATGTCGTTGTAGGCCCATTCCGGGCCCTGGGCTTCAGGGCATTGGAAATCCAATGGGACGTTTCGGCCCTAGGCCCTCCCACTCTACGAAGTCGCCGTATCCCCTCCCCTACCGCGAAGATCTGGACAATAGTGGTCTGTTTCAGGCCAGGTACTTCTGTACCTACCCGATGGCCCTGAGCCAAGTCTGGGTACCACCAGATCGGCGTGCCATGCCCTTCCCGCTTTCGCCAGCAAGTAAGCGTGAATAAAGCGCCGTTTGGGATCTGCAGCCAACTTGCGCACGAGCCGCTCTTCCATGCGATCCATGCTCCTCAGAGTGAGTGTCACAGCCGTCTTGTTGTTGATGTCGCCCTTGGTCCATCCCGTGAATGGATTCGGAGTCCAGCGGTCGAGCTCGTCAGCCGTCCGATCAAGGAGCGCCTCAGGAAGTCGTCGAAAAGTATCTGACGCCGTATTGGTGCGGTGCGCTTGGTCAAGCTGCACCCCGGCGACGAATTGCGGGCCTGTCGACCCCTTCGAGACGCCAGCGTGTAGGCTGAAACGATGCCGACCGTGAGCCATGCCTTTCTCGTCTGCCTCACCGCTCTGGCACCGCTGCTCGGTGCTCAGAGCCGGGAGCAAGCGCCCAGCTCGCCCCTTGGAGGTCCCACGGACTACCTCGTTCCGCCCGTGCACACGCTGCGCGTGATGAGCTTCAACGTCTGGGTCGGTGGCGGGAATGTGAGCGGTGGTTTGCAGAAGATCGTCGCAGCCATCGAGGCGGCCGATGCGGACATCGTCGGGCTCCAGGAGTCGAACTCGACCGCGGTGTGGGTCGCGCAAGAGCTCGGCTGGCACTCCTACATGCCCACGACCGGCAGCGTCGCTGTCATCAGTCGCTTCCCGATCACGGAGGCCTTTCCACCGACGCTGAACAGTGCGGGAGTCGGTGTTCGATTGCAACTGGGCACCCGGCCGCCGCAGGATGTGATCGTGTGGAGTTGCCACCTGACGGCCTATCCCTACGGTCCCTACCAGGCGTGCTTCGAGTCCGCCACGGTCCAAGAGATCATCGATACACAGAACGGGACGCAGCTACCCGAGATCGAGGATGTCTTGATGGCCATGGTTCCAGAGCTCGCGAGAAAGGACGAGGTTCCGGTCTTTCTCGTCGGCGACTTCAACACGCCCTCCCACCTCGACTGGATCGCGAGTACTTCGGCCCAACATTGCGGCTATGTCGTTCCGTACCCCGTCACCCTCGCGACATCGGGGGCGGGACTTCGAGACACCTACCGAACTCTGTTTCCCGACCCTGCGACCCATCCCGGAACCACCTGGTCACCGATCTTCTCGTTCAATGTCGATGAGAACGAACCCGAACCCCAGGACCGCATCGATCAGGTCCACTTCGCCGGAGCCCATGTCGAGCCAGTCAGTGCCTCGGTCTTCGTGGTCGGCACGCCGCTCCTGTGGCCCAACCATCAAGGCAACGATTGGCCCTCCGACCACGCGGCCGTCGTCGCCGAGTTTCGGGTCCAGCCAAGGGATGGAATGATCCTGCCCCAGCCGGAGTTGACGCTGGATCAAGCGTCCTATTCCGTCGGTGAGGACATCGTGGCGAGTTTCGCAAGGGGTCCTGGCAATGCGCGCGACTGGATCGGGGTGTACCCGGCTGACGAAGCGCCCGCGCTCTTTTCCTCGACCGCCTGGTTCTATACGAACAACTCGCAAAGCGCTGGCAACGGCAACGGTCCGCTCCAGGGCGACGTCACCTTCGACGCCACCTCGGCACCCACCTGGCCGCTGTCCCCGGGATCGTACAACGCATACTTTCTGTGCTGTGATGGCTACGCCGTGGCAGCCGGACCGGTACCGTTCGTGATCCAATAAGCGATACGGGGTATAGGAGTTCCAAGCTCAGGTTTTGGGGACCCGCCGATCGTTCGAGGCGACCAATGTCTACGCGGCGGGCATCGGCTGGCTCGACATCGGCGATGCCCGACCCATCGGTTTGGTGTTCGACCGCCAGGGAGCGTTGCAGGATTTTGCCGTCGAGGGGCGGTACGAGCGTTTTTCAGCGCTTTTTCTCACTGAACGAGCGGCCGGTTCTATGCTGGCAGGGTGCTGGAACTTCCCGTTTCAGCACGGGTTCCATGGATTTCGTCGATCTACCGCTCGCGTCCCTGTTCCCCCCCGGGAACTTTGATTCGGGCACCGCCCGCAAACCGAGGAGAGAGGTCCCCCATGCAAGCGCTTTCTGCCATCGTCGCCGTGTCCATCGCCCTCGGCTCATCCCTGCCTGCGGCCCAGGAGAGTCGCTCGCCTTTCTACGCGGCGCTGGTGCCCTTCGACGAGAACACGTCGATCGTCAGCACGCCTGACGTCAACGGGGACGGCATCCCCGACGCGGTCGGCTGGTACTGGGAGAACAACAGCTACAACCAGGCAAACTTCAAGGTCTTTCGCGGCGTCGGCGACGGGACCTTCGTGCCTGTTTCGGGCTTCACGATGAACGCCGCGAATCTGCAGGCCGCGTGGGCCTTCGAGGTTGGAAGGTTCAGCGCGGACGAGCGCGACGATTACGCCGTTGCCTTTGCGGGCAATTCCGATAACAAGGTCAGGGTTTACAAGTCGAGCACAGGTGGCTTGCCAGCGCTTCGTGATTCGTGGAACGAGGACTTCGCGGTGCGATCCATGGCAGCCGCGGACTATGACCAGGATGGCCTCGACGACCTGGTCGTCGCCGGGGACGGTGTGCGCATGTATCGCAATACCGGGGATGGTGCGCTCGAGCTGAGCGCCAGCCTGCCCGCCGGTTCGACCGTCGGCCACGGTGAGCTGGACGGAAGTCCAGGACCGGACCTCTTCGTGCTGGACGGAATGACGCTTCAGCTCGTGTCCGGAAGCGGTGCGACGATGACGGGGGGTCCTGTTTTCGAGCATGGCCTGGGAGACGCGAGTACGCTGCATTCGGTTTGCGGAGACATCGACGGCGACCTCGACGATGACATCGTCCTGTTCTCCGATGCGGGCATCAGTGTCGTTCTTCGCCAACTCGCCCCGGGGAGCTTCGTGCAGGAATCACTGGTGCAGGGCGGTCCGGCGACCGATCTCGCCGACATCGACGGCGACGGCGACCTCGATGGGTTGTGCTGTGGTAGCGGGGGTCCTTCGCCGACGCCCAACCTCATGCCGTCGACGTTTCGCATCTCGTTGAACGATGGGACCGGCCGGTTTCAGGTTGCGCAGGAAATGATCGGCTTCGGAGCCTTCCGGCTCGGAGGTGCGGTCGACGTCGACCAGGATGGCGATCTGGATCTCGTCGCCGGCCGTGCGGTCATCTTCAATCGCGGTGGCTTCGATATGGAAACCCAGCCCAGCTCCAATCTCGGTCCCGGAGCCCTGTCCCCGAGCCTCTTCATCGCTCGCGACCTGGATCGTGATGGAGACCCCGACGCGCTGTGGGTCGGGAACGACTGGCTTAACGGCATTCGCTCCTGGCGCAACGACGGTATGGGGCGAATGACACTGCAGTTCGAAGGGCTACCGCGACCGGCAGGATCCCACGCGAAAGGTCCCGGGTACCCGGGCGATTTCGATGGGGACGGGGATCTCGACATCATCTACTACAACTGGGCGACGACCACGTCCTTCATCGGCATGCGCCTACTGCGCAACCAGGGCGGCGGTGAATATGTAGATGGCGGACTGTGCGCTCCGCCCGGTGTCGCCTTCGCCGGCAACGGGACCTACATGTACGACGACAACTGGGGCCGCAGTGTGGCCGCGGACCTCGATAACGATGGCGACGAGGACCTGGCGTTGCGCGGCAAAATCTGGTGGAACGACGGGGAGGATGGCTTTACGCAATTCACCAACGTGCCGTTCCTGGATGGACCGATGGAAGCTCTGGACCTCGATCAGGACGGGCTGCTGGATCTCATCGGCGCCAACAGCGGCGAAGACACCAGCCGCCAGCTCGGGCTCTTCTTCGGCCTCGGATCCGGCCAGTTCACTTCGATCCAGATCCTGCCGAGCTTCGTCGACGGCCAGGACGACCGCATCGCGATCGCTGACTTCGATGAGGACGGTCGTCTGGACGTGGCCGCCTGGAACCGGAGTAGCTTCGATGACAAGATCGACATCTGGATGCAGACCACGGCGCGCGGCTTCGAGCTGACCAGCCTGACCATCGACGAGGTTTACGGCTTGAGCTCGGTCGACAAACGGCGCGTAATCGCGTTCGACTATGACGAGGATGGCCGCGAAGATCTTCTCGTCGGACCGATCTTCGAAGACAGCGGGCGTATGCGCTGGTACCACAACGAGGGCGCCGGTCAGTTCACGGAAGCCTTCGACCAGATGCTGGGCCTCGTTACCCGCAGCGCCGATGTCGACGGCGATGGCGACCAGGATCTCCTGGGTAATGTCTCGGTACGCAATATGAGCCTCGATGCCTCGACGGGCGGCCTCCGTCGCCAGTTCGGCATCAGCACGCCGGGCACCGGCGGCCTGCGGCCCACGCTCGGTGCTTCAGGTTCGTTCACGGTCGGCGGAACCGTCGAGCTGCACGTGACCGGCGGACGCGGCGGCTCCGTCGCTTTCCTCACGATCGGCGGCACCGAGTCGGCCCACCTCGGCTATCCGACGCCCGGCCTGATCAGCTACGCCTACCCCGCGGCGGTGACCACCTGGCTCCCGCTCGGTGGCGCTGCGAATGGACCGGGCAGCGGCTCGGTGACGCTCCCGATCGTCGTCCCCGCCATGGCCGCGGGACTGCCGTTCTTCTATCAGGCCTTCGTCTACGACCCCCACGCCGCCCCCACGGGCCTGCCGTACTTCCGGCAATCCCTGCAGGGCGATGCACCGGGCATCTTCACACAGACCAACGGGCTCGAGATCCGCTACCCGTAGGGAAAACGGTGAAGTACCCAGCCAGGACAAAAGCCAACGCCAACCTCGGTGCCAGCGCACCACGACATCTGGCTTGACTGTCCTGGATCTTGGCACGCTTGACGGAACGCTTCAAAACGGAACATCCGGCTTGGCTCAAAAGCCGATGATCGCTATGCCCTTGCGAGCGGCTGAAATCCTTGTTTGTGGCGATTCGGGAGGGACGGGTGGCGAAAACGGCGATAGGGAAACGCCGATCCTCTTGTTCACGCAACTTTGTTTTGTCATACATCCTGTGATTCGAAACACTGGATAGAGTGTGTAGTCCCATGAACCATGTCTCCTTTGCCTTCTTGGCCGTACTCTTCCTTCCTGGGCCCGATCTCGGCGCCCAAACGAAAAACGGCTTTTACCTGGAGCTCGACGCTGGGCTGTCGTTGGTCAATGACTATGTTTTTGGGGGGATCCTTGGCTCTGGCACTACAGTTAGCTTTGAAAACGCTGCCAACTTAGGCGGGGCGTTCGGCTACCGTTTCCACCACCACTATCGTGGTGAAATCAATATCAGTCACCGCAAGGCTGACGTCGGTGAGGTTAACAACGTGGCAGGGTCAGGTGATGCAGAGCTCACGAGCTTCATGGCGAATTTATACTACGACTTCGACCCTAGCTCTCACTTGAAGCCGTATCTGGGCCTTGGCTTGGGTGCCCCTCGGGAAGACATCAACGCCGCGGCAGGCATGAACACGGTTGAAACGTCAAATCCTGATGGAATCGCATGGAACCTGATGGTGGGTGCTTCCTACCGCATTCACGATAGCATCGAGTTCAATTTCGGCTACCGCTACCTCGGAGTGTTCGCGGAACTGGACTACATGCAATTCAACGAGTTTCTCATCGGAGTACGTTACAACTTCTGATCCAGGGTCAGCCCGCGAGCATCACGGGCACCCTCCTGGGGAATACCCACGCCTCTCGCCCGTGGCGTTGTTGCACCGAAGTTGGCGAGCTTGGGTAGTATCTCGGGGATCTGTCGCAGGGAGGAAAGGGTTGAGGCTCTTCGTCGACCCGAAGCTGCGGCAGTGAGGGCTGCGTAGTGGCTGGCGGTCGAGTGAGGCCACGGATTCTTCTTTGAGTTCAAACCGCTAGCGTTCGATCAGCATCACCCAGTCTTGCCCCGGACTGAAAGGCGGTGATCCGAGCGTCACGAGTCCGCCGCCGAAGATCGTATCCGCCGTTCCGCTAAAGAAACCCGTCGCAGGGTCGTACCAGCGACGTTGGAAAGTCCCCGTTGCCGCGGAAAGGTCCAGCGTCCCCGTGCTCGATGCGACGGGGAAGTAGATCGCGTAGGTATCGTCGGCCTTCAAGAAGACCTCGGCCCCCGTGCCGTCGGAATGAAGTGCTTCACCGGAGACCAGAGAGTCGTTCGGTTCCATCTCCCAGAAGGGCAGGTTGCCTTCCATGAAGCTGCGCGCGTACCAGCCATAGCGCCACATGCTCTCGCGCGTGCGGAAGTCCTCGGCGCGTAGATCGCCGCCCAGAGGCAACGAAAAATAGCCGAAGTACCATTCGATCCCGCCGCCGCTGAAGAGCACGTCGTACAGACCGCGTGCGCGCAGTGCCTCGGCGTTCACGTCCGTCAATCCGGTGGTGATCTCATCGACCTCGACCACCCATTTGCGGCCCGCGGCGGCGGAATCCTGACGCCAGCGCTCGACGTGGTCACCCGTGTAGGAAACGTTCGCCTGAATGGAGTTGGTGGCGAAACGTGAATCTCCAAGCACCGCGCTCCAGTCCGGGTTGTCCCCGGATTGTGGAAGTGAGTAGCTGTGAAAGCCGATCGGGTGGTCATAGGGATCGACGCTTTGAATGTACCCGGCGAAGGACTCGGAGTCGGCGACCGAGTAGACGCACTCCTCGGAGAGGTTCCACTTGATCGCCAGGGCGTGGCCGAAACGCGCGACCATCTCGCGATAGAAGAGCTTGCGCTCGACGCCGAGCGTGCCGTTGTCCAGCCAGGTGCGGTTCTGGAATTCGGTTTCAGCTAGCACGAAGTGGAGCATCAAGCCCTTCGATGTCGCGTGCTCGAAGACCTGGTTCCATTGGCGCAGCTTGCTGATGTCGTAGTGGGTCTTGTCGAAGGCCGTATTCGAAAAACCAACGAAGGGGCACACCTCCTGGCCGTCACCTCCGAGATTCATGGGGAGGAAGTAGATCGAGTTCACGTTCATCGAGGCCAGGTAGTTGATGGCACCGATGATCCCCTTCGAGTCGTAGCCCGTGTCGGCGCTCGTGAAGAGGGGGTCGTTTGAATCACCGAGCCCACTCGACCCCCAATCGCCCGTGTGCGGCCCATAGCGATGCAAGCCGTTCTCGAGACCCTGGGTGCCGGCTCCGCCCTGATCGAACGTGTTGTCGAAGCCCTTGTAGGCCAGCAGGTTCTCGGGACTGTCGCAGCCCACCTTGAGAAAGTACGGCCCGTCCCTGAACTTCAGATAGTGCTCGCCGGTGTACTCGAGCAGCCCCCACTTGTAGAACCCCTCCCCCGCCGGATTGCGGGGCGCGATGTTCACCACGCCGCTGGCACCATCGAAGTCCGTCGGCGTTCCAGCGCCGGGAGCGAGATCGACCGCGACATCCGTCCCCTGCACGAAGTGCGCCTCGTAGGCCCAGTCACCACCCGCTTCCGGCGCGAAGCGCACGCGCCAAACGTCGCCGGTACCGCCGCCGTTGCCATCGCCGTCAAAAAAACCATGCACCGTCGACATCTGGCCCGAGGGTCCCGTGAAATCCACCGTGAGGCGGTAGTCAAGGAACGGATTCGGCGCGTCGTCCATTTCCGCAGCGAGCGGGCCACGAAAGCTCAACGTCAGCGGGCACCAGGCCACCAGGTTGCCCGACACCTCTGCACTGTCGGGTGAGGCGCCGCTATAGAACGAATCGTCGTTGGTCGAAGCGGAGTTCGCGAAGATGTCGGTGGCCGTGATCGAGAAATGATACGTGCTGTCGAGATCCAAACCGGTCAGATCGACACTGTGCTCCCTGGCTCGTGGCGGGCCGACCACGACCGTCGTGCCGTACGTGGCCGTCGGTCCATAGGCGAGTAGGCCCGTCGTTAGCTCGTCCGTGGACCAGGAGATCGTCACCGCACCGTTACCATGCACCACGACGTTGGACAGCGTGATCACGGGCGCCGCTTGATCGTTGCCGGTCACGCCCTGCTGGAATGCGATGTCGCTGGACGCGCTCTCGTTATCCTCCGCATCGAAACTGACGATCCTGCAGTGGTAGGTCTGCGAGTCGATCAGATCGCTGATGAGCACGATGTGCACGACGCCGGGCGTGCCGATTGAAACCGAGTGGCCGTAGGCGGTCGTGGGGCCATAGTCCACGCGTCCCAGCGCAAGCTCGTCGGTATTCCAGGCGATCGCGGCGTGGCCGATGGAATCCGTGAAGACCTGAATACCCGTGATCGTGGGCGGCGTCACATCGACCAGCGACTCGCCCCTCGTCGAGCACGCGCTGACGAAACCGGCGAGGGCGAGCAACAAGCCCAGCCCTTGCGTGCAGCTGCATTCTCTTTTTTCCACTCCCAACGCTCCCGCCCGCAGTGTCGACCCGCGCGGGGTGGAGAACTTGAGACGCAGGGCTCTGCCTTACCGAGCCCTCACAGAGACTCGCCTCCTACTGCAGCGTGACCGGGAGTACGGAGCCAGGCTCCGTACGTACGTTTTGGCTCCGTACCCGGACCGCAAAGAAGCACGGGAATTCCGAGGCTTACAGCGACTGGATCGGGCAATCCAGGGCGCCACCCCCATCTTTGAGGAGGTCCATCGATGAATGCGTATTTGGCTCCTTGGGCTCTTCTGGCCCTGGCTTTCCCGGCCACAGCCCGTCAGCTCCCGCCCCCGCCCGTCCCGCCCGGAAACCCGACCACCCTCGCGAAGCACTTTCTCGGCAAGGCGCTCTTCTGGGACGAACAGCTCTCCGCGACCCGCACCATGGCCTGCGGAACGTGCCACTTCCCCGAGTACGGCGGATCGGATCGGCGCTCGGCCCACTTCCCCGAAATCAGTACTCACCCCGGCGCCGACGGAGTGTTCGGAACAGCGGACGACATCATCGGTTCGGCCGGTGTCATAAGCAGCCTCGGTAGCGGAATGCTAGCTCCCGCTCCGTTCTTCGGGCTCGAGCCGCAGGTGACCTCGCGCAAGGCACCCTCGTTCATCAACGCCGGGTACGCGCCGCTCTTGTTCTGGGACGGTCGAGCGAGCGGGATCTTCCTCGACCCGCTCACTGGTACGCCGCTACTGACGGAGTTCGCGGCGCTCGAGAGTCAAGCCGTCGAGCCGCCCTTGAGCGGGGTCGAGATGGGCCACGCCGGTATCCAGTGGTCGGAGGTCACCGCGCGCATCCAAAACGCAACACCACTGGCCCTGGCGTCCGAAATTCCGCCCGAGCTGCATGAGTTCGTTCAAGGGGAAACCTATGCGAGCCTCTTCACCGCGACCTTCGATACACCCGGCGTGACTCCAGCACGCAT
Organism: Planctomycetota bacterium; assembly: GCA_965662355.1. Lineage (GTDB taxonomy): Bacteria > Planctomycetota > UBA1135 > UBA1135. The sequence goes on from CBFIHP010000015.1 coordinate 99,106, forward strand.
CGCCATGGCTCTGGCCTCTTATCAGCGCGAACTGGTCTCGGACCAGGCCAAGGTCGACAGCTTCCCGACCAATTTCACCGAGCTCGAGATGCTGGGCGCGTTCGTCTTCGACTTCCACGGAGGCTGTGCACGCTGCCACTCCGCCCCGGTCTTTTCGGATCATTCCTTTCGCAACATCGGCCTACGCCCCATTGCAGAAGACCTCGGCCGAGGTGCGATCACGGGAAACCCAGCAGACGACGGCAAGTTCAAGGTACCTAGCCTGCGCAACGCCGAGCTGCGCTCCCCTTTCTTCCACACAGGAGGCGTCGAGACCCTGGAAGAGGTTGTCGAGTTCTACGACCGAGGGGGCGACTTCACCATCAACCAAGACCCCTTGATCGTGCCCTTGAACCTCACGCCCTCGGAGAAGGAAGGACTGGTCGCGTACCTCAAAACCTTCACCGATGATCGGGTCCACTTCAGACAGCCGCCCTTCGATCGACCGACCCTCTATACCGAGACGAACCGCGTACCGATTCTGGCGCGCACCGGAACGCCGGGGAGCGCAGGAGCCATTCCGGCCGTCATCGCGATCGACCCCCCCTCGGTCACGAACCCGAGCTTTACCGTCGGGGTGAAGAACGCCCTCGGGGGAGCCCCGGCCGTGTTGGTAACAAGCTCGGGGCTGAGTGCTCCGCAACTGTCTTTGGGCGCCCTCGGCAAGCCTACGCTGAACCTATGGATCGCCCCTCCATACAGCATGATTCCCGCGGGTCCCTTGTCCGGACAAGGCCCTGGCGAGGGCTATGGAGCACTCGTGTTCGACTTGACATTGCTGGGCCCGGAGGCCGTGGGCACACGCTGGTTCGGACAGTGGCTCGTTCTCGACCGCAACTCTCCCAATGGCATGGCCTCCGCCTCGGAGGTGTTCGAATTGACCTTCTTCTGATTGATCTGCTTCTGCTTCGGGAGCCACCAACCCGTCAGCTCGGTGCCTGGCTCCGTACGTACCCCGCGTCCTATTAACGGGACGGATGCGGGAGTTCTGGCTCCATTCGGAATCGTGCACAAACGCCGCAGTGCACGGGCTCGGTAGGATCTGCGCAGCAACGCCGGACGGAAGGCAATCATTCGACTCGGGATCAGATTATTGGCGATCCGCGTGCCTTCTTGATTCCATTCTGGATATGTCGAGAAGGGCACCTATCGCGTGCCAAGTTACCTCAGCTATGAAGAAAATCTCTGTCACACTCGCCCTCTCGTTGCTGGCTGGCTCAGCCTGGGCCGACGAAATCGTCCAACAAGGAAGCCTTTCGGGAAGCGTGGGGGGGCCCGACACTCAGCCCATCGTCTTGGATCAGTTCAACGACTTGGGGGGTGGCCGGATCCTGAATTTCGTGAGGATCGATCTTCTGACCAGCACGGTTGGTGGTGGCACGACCAGCGGGACCGGAATTGCGGTCAACATCGGTGTGACGCTTTCGGCGGACTACCTCTTGGGCATGCAGACCCTGGCCGAAACCGAGGCCGTGATCGATCTGGACATCGCAAACTCCGGGCCGCCTTCTCCGTTCTCCGCTTTCAACACGGATACCGAACAGGTGATGATCGATCAGCCCATCGACCTGATTCCCTGGATGGGAGCAGGTCAACTCATGCTGAGCGGGATCACCGAGTTCCAGATTGTCCTCACGCCCCCCGACGAAATCGATTTCAGTGCCGGCGGAACGGTCAATTACACCGTGACATACGACTATCAGCTCGTGGGTAGCGTCCCTGCTCTACCCGTCTGGGGAGTTCTGTGTTTGGTCTCGGCGATCGTCGTCCTCGGAGGCTACATGCTTCGCTTCCGTGCCTGAGTACGGAGCCAGGCTCCGTTCGTTCGGGACTTCGTCGAAGAGTTCGGGGATCAGAAGGTAGGCTCCGATGAGGAAACAACTGCCTCCCGAAAGCGTGCAAAGGTTCGACCAGAATATGGAGCTCTCTGCAACAGGAGAAGAAGCCACATCGCTGAACAAGGCGGAGAGCTGAAATGCAACCGAGCCACTCAGGTTCAGCACCGCGATCCACCAGGAGAGGCTGCGAATCGCGAAGGAAGCCACGCCATGCGAAACCTCTGCGTAGACGAGATAGCTCGCCACCAGAAAGCACACGCAACCCAACATGTTTGGAGTCCAGATCCAATGCTCTTGCTGGCCCACGGAAAGATCTGAGCGAGTCGCAGCAATCGTACTCAGATTGAAGAGCAGGGTCCCGGCCAGCTGGACCGTGCACGCCAGGTAGCCGAGATTGCGTGGGCGCCAGCCGACCCAGCGCCAGGCCGTCCCCATGCCCGGCACGAGCGCCTCCGAGATGTCGCGATTGAGGACCTCGAGCCACTGCAGCCAGGCCGCCGCCGTGAAGAAGAGCGCGCCGACGACGAAGAGCCGGGCCAAAGAGGCGCCTTCCGTGAGCGTTCCTGGCAGCGCTGTCGGCCAAGCGCCGCCAAGGCCGCCGACCGTGAAGAGCAGCGATCCACTCATGAAGAGAATCGCAATCCACCAACCGAGGTATCCGGGCGCCCACAGGTGTCGGAAAGCACTGGCTTCGAGCGAGGGCAAACGCTTGGCCCTGCTAGCTTCGCGGACACGGTGAGGACGCAGGCCCTTCCGGTGACGCCGCGAATGCGCAACGAGATGGTAGCCGTCGGCCAGGCGTTGCAGCTGGTGGGTTACGAAAGGGCCCGGTCCGCTCTCGATGACCCGACCCACGGCGATCGTCCCCTCTTTCTCCAATGTCATGATTCTCTCGTACGCGCTCCGCCGCGCTTCCGGGACGGAGCAGGCTTGCACACATCCCGGTTATCTCAGATGCCTCCCAGGTCACCAGTATCTGAAGACCATAGAACGACCAGGAGATAGCACTCGGGAAACAACTTGCCAAGAGAGGAAGGTAGTGCTGATGCACCCCTCAATCCCTCCCCGCTCGCGCATCAGCGCACTATTCCTCCTGGCCCTCGCGGTACCAGCGTTGGTCCTCAGTGGCCTCGCCGCCTCCGCGCAGCGTCCCCAGTGAGTTTCTGATCCCTCCACGGGCGAGGGTCTGCTAGAGTCAGCGCCCTAGTGGCAAGCCCTCCCCCGCCTAGCACGTACCTTGAAAAACACTAGTTTTCTCATCCTTGGGCTTCTCGCCTCTGCTTGCAAAACGAATGTGCCCACGTCCTCGTCACACGCAGTGATCGTCGGACTAAGTGAGAATGGCCCTCGAGGGGACATCATCGAAACCGACTCGGGCCCACTTGACGATACCGTCCAAGCCCCCAAGACCTACCTACGCCATAACCGTCTGCATGTCCGCGGTGGGGCCCAGTTCCTGGGCAACTTCGCCACGAAGATCTCGGTCAACGGCGCAGACCTGGGCACCGAAATCGGCCTCGAGGACGACCTTGGCTTCGACAGTGACGTGTTCACTGGACGGCTCGACTTCGACTGGCGCATCGGTCAACGCCATCATGTGATCGGCAGCTGGTACGCTATCGAGCGCGACTCGACTTTCTCCATCGACGAGGATATCGCTTTCGATGATGTGGTCTTCCAAGTCGGCGCCAGCATGACGACCGCAATGGATGTCGACATCGTGCGACTCGGCTATCGCTATGACTTCTGGCAAGATCGGCGAACCGAGGCAGGGGTTTCGATCGGCGCGCACACCTTGATCGCTGACCTCCAGCTCACGGGAATGGCAGATGTCGACGGCATGGGAACCGTCATAGACGCCACCCGCTCGGCCAATGTCGCAGCCCCTCTTCCAGTACTGGGTACCTATCTCAACTGGGCCCTCGCCAACCGTTGGAATCTATCCATCACTTCCGAGTTCTTTGCGTTGGAGTTCGAACAGTTCAAGGGAGCCTTGTTCGACAACCAGCTCATCCTCGAATACGAGATCACCGAGAACTTCGGCCTGGGTCTAGGCTACAACCACTTTCTGATCGATGTCGAGGTCAGCGAGAACAGCTACCGCGGCGATTTCGGTTACACGTACAACGGGCTGCTCTTGTTCCTGAGCGGTTGGTTCTGAAACGACGGCGAGAGGAAGGGGCCTCGCACTATTACCCCGACCAAGCTCTCGGCCCTCTCCTTACTGCTTCTATCTGGCTGTGTGGTACAAGCGCCGGGGGCCAACGAGAGATCGAGGCGCCGCTCCGCGCCACCTACATGCCTGGGGAGTGTGCGGCGACAAACCTGGTTCGGTAACCACAACTTGCCAAAAAAGAGACGGCCAAGGATAATAGCGTTGATGCAGCCCTCAATCCCCCCGCGCTGGCGCATCAGCACGCTATTCCTCCTGGCCCTCGCGGTACCAGCGTTGGTCCTCAGCGGCCTCGCCGCCTGCCGCTCTACATCAACTCCGACCCGTGCGGACCTCCTCCAAGACGGCCTCGATCGGCTCGCGGCGGCCGTTCGTTATGGAGTCGCTGATCCTGTGGCGAAGGAAGTGGCGCTGACCGTCCTGGACGAGCTACGGAATACGGAGCTCGAGTTTCTCGAAAGCGTGAAGGGCTCGCGCGCGACGATGAGAGAGCTGAACCTACGCTACGACGCGACGCGCGAGGATTTCGTGCGAGAGCTCGAAGAGCTCCAAACGATTCGGCTGGCCTTCCGTGATGAGATCATCAAGTCCCATCTGGAGCTCCGGAGCGTGGTCGAGGAAGACGAGTACTTGGCCTTCGTCCAGCACCTCCGCGCAGAGGAAGATCGCTGGAAGGAGGTCCGCTGATGAAGAAAGGTGATGACAAGCGCTGCGAGCACAGCACCTCTTTCCACCAGATCTTGATCCTGCTGTTCGGCTATATGTTCCTCGGCGGCGGAAGTGCCCAGCTCGACGATCGAGTCAAGGACGTTCTTCCCAGGGGCGAGCGCCGCGACCGGGCTCGCGCAATCGCCAAGCAAGCCGACAGGATGCCCGAAGCGCTCGCCTCAGAGCTAATCGCGCTCCATGATGAGTTCTACGACGCTCTGGCGGAGCCCACGGTCTCCACGAGCGAATTGCGGGTGCCGCTGGACGCGCTGGTGGAGAAAATGCACGCCTCCAACCTCGAGCTCTTAGACCTGCGCTTTCAGCTCGTCGAGGAGCTTACTGCGAAGGAGTGGGGCAAGGTGTGGAACCCAAAGAAAGCTCCTTCGCAATGGCGGCCCTGAGCCATCCCAACTCCGAACAGGTTCCAGCTCTACCCGTTACACCTACTTCTTGCCTGGCGACGGTTTTGTCTTCAGCCCAAAGAGCCGCTCCGGACGACTCTGGTGGCATTGCATGCGTCCCGCTCCGTGATCGTGACATCCCGACATGATTCCGACCTTACGTTACGTTAGGCGGGCCGTACGTGCCTGGGTGGTATCCTTGAGGCAATGAAAGCCGCATTGATTGCAGCCACATTGATCGGAGGCGCCAGCGGCGCCGTGACCATGTATGTGTTGGCCTCTCCTGAGGCAGGATCTTCGCGCAATGCTAAGAGTGCCGCTCCTATTGAGGGATTGGGCAAGCGTTCGGGCGCGCTCGACGAGCTGCGCAAAGCCGTAGCAGCCCTCGAGACGGAGAACTTGAAGCTGCAGACACGCCTCGACCTCCTGGATGTGCCTCGCGAAACCGTTCGCGCGCCCGTGCAGGGATTCGTCACGAAGTCGGAGTTCGATGACTTTCAAAGAGAAATGCGCGACCTGCTCGGGACGCGCGCGGCGAGTGCTCCCGTTGAGGAACTGGAAGGCCAGGTCACCAGCGCCCTGATCGAGATTCGCAAGCAAGAGCAGTTCGACAAGGTGCGCGAATACCACGAAAAGCGCAGCGCACGTCTCGATCAAGATCTGGAGAAGATGGGCGAGTGGTTGGCGCTGAACGCGAGCCAGGTGGAGGACATGCGCTCCGCGCTCCTGGTGCAGTACGGGCGCGAGGCAGAGATAAGCCGTCGCTGGGAAGAGGGTGAGGATCCGGAAGTGCTTGGCGAGGCCAAGCGCGCCGACGGTGAGGCGTTCGACCGCGACTTGCGTGAGTTCCTGACCGAAGAGCAGGCGACGACCTTCTGGGACGGAATCCGCGGTCGGAAAGAGCGTTGAGGAGGTACGGTACGGCGGTACGGAGCCAGGCTCGTGGCGCAGGCGCCTCCTAGGGAGCCAGGGTGACGGCCAGCCCGTCGGAGAAGTTGACGCCCGCCGGTCCGCCGCCGGGATCGAGAAAGCCGAATTGAAAGCGGCCGGCGAACCCCGCGAGAGCGGGTGTCTGCGGCACGACCAGGGTGCGTCGCACCTCTCCCCCGGCGGATGAGATGAGGAACGGGAGCTGCAACTGGAAGCTCGGTCCGACGCACAGCGTTCCGTCGAAGAGGGGGATCTGTATGGCGCCCGAGGAAAAGAGCAGGCCTCCGGCCGCCCCGCTCGGGACGTTGGTCGCGACGAAGGTCAAGGGCTGGTTCTGGGACACCGACGGCGATCCGTAGGCGTAGAGCCGGGAGGGCTTGCCCGTCGAGTTTGCCGACGAGACGCAGTAGCTCGTCCCCACTGCGGGTTTCGGATGTGCATCGAACCAATCGAGCACGTGTGCGCTGAAGCCCGCCGCGAGGATCGGAGAGTGCGAACCGTTCTGAATCGTCCACAACTCGGCCGACCCGCCCGGCTCGCAACCGGTGTCGAAGATCGTGACCTGGGTCTCGTCCCCGAACAGATTCACTACTAAATTCAGCGGCGCCCCCGTTGTCGCGGTCGTGGAACACCCATCGATCGTGATCCAGAGATCGACGGTCTCCTGGGCCCCTGGATATGGGACTCCGTTGATGAACCCGCCGTCAAAATCGATGACCGTGTCCTGCGTGCCGTGAATCTGCAGCACGTGAACCGGCTCGGTCGCGTGACAGCTCGAGAGGTTGCGGAAGGTCGCGCCGGCCAGGCTCGCGATCGAAGCGATGGTCCCGGCGTGATCGCACGCCATCCGGTACGACATGAAGCCGCCGTTCGAGTGGCCGACGAGATGGACCTTGAGCGGGTCGACACTGAGCTCGGCCTTCACCGCATCGATCAGCGCGGCCAGATAAGAGCTGTCGTCGGGCATCGCGAAGAAGGCGCAACAAGCCGGCGTCCCGTTCCAGTAGTTGCAAGAGGAATCGAAGAGCCCCGTGGGGTAGAGATAAAAGAAATTCCCGGTGTCCACGTGCTGGGCGAACTGCATGTAGGCCTCCTGCCCCGGTCCGGTTCCGCAATAGCCGTGCAGCAACATCACCAAAGGCAAGGACACAGATGGGTCGTAGGCATCGGGCACGTGAACGACGACGGGACCTCGGCCCCCGTCCACGGTGATGGTGGTATCGGCAACGGCCGGCGAGGCGAAGAGACAGACCAGGGTGAGGGGGGTGCGGATCATGGGTTCAAAATAGCACGGCTACTCGGGCAGCGGACGCGTCAGCGACACCCGACCTCGACTCGGCTCGCGGCGACCGAATGGCGACTGGGGCAGGCCCCGGCCGGGGAGCATCGAGTTCCATGAGACTCGTTGGCACGGGATTGGCAAAAGAGCCGGTTGACCAGCTGGTGTCGCAGGATCCTCACAGGCGGCTTTGCGCTTGCACCCTTATCTACATATGCCAGGAGACAGAGGGCTGGTGAGCTTTACGCATCTGCAATTGCACACGGTCCCAATAGTGGGACGCTCTTAGGGGCATTACTCTCGCGCGGTTCTATCGAGCTTGCTCCAATAATTCCCTCCTGATACAAGCCTCGTCGCATCCATTGAAACCGCTTACAGGGAGGAATAGCGGCATGCAGTGCTTCAAAAGAGGCAGGGTTCTCGTCGGAATTGTAGCTACGTTGCTCTTGTTCGTTTCGCTTGTCGAAGCCCAGGGAGAAAGCCATCTGTTGCAGCCCGGAGCGAGCACGGGCCCACTGACTCCATGGCTTCAGTCGGGACCGACCACGACGGTGCCTGCTAGTGACGCTCTGGTACAAGACGACTTCCCTGGGATGAACCGCCTGCGCTTGGCCGTGGGGGCCAAACGTCACGAGTCCTTTGCCTCGGGGCGGGTGCAAGCTGAATACTACGTCGACATCCCCTACGCCTTTCGGTTTGTCGCTGATCAAGATGCGGCGGCTTACTACGGTCTGCCCAAGCTCGATCCCGCCCTGGCCGCGTTGATCGGGACGGGTCCCGGGGTCGACGAGAGGCTTGCGTTCCAGCCGAAGGAAACACCCCTGCGCGCTCAGGTGTCAGGGCAATTCGATCTTCGCGGGTATCTGGCGCTTCTCGGAGTCGGACAGATCAAAGCCGTGGTGTCGCTCTCGGTCGAGGATTTGGGCCACATCGATGGCGATGATCCCCATTCTTTGGATCCTGGAGAGCCCGTTGCGGGAAAGAGACTCTTCGAGCGAGAGCTCACCGCTTCCTTCGACCCTTCTCTTGGCATGAGCTTCGGGCTGCAGGGGGGCAGTGATTTCGAAGGTATGAGCACGGGGGTCGACTCTACATTCGGCGTCAACATGCAAAAGCTAAACATCCTCGAGACCAATCTCGACTTCGGTCTCGATGTTCTGCTTCGTCGCGGACACCGCTACCGTTTCGTGCTCGCTCTAGATGCTTCCGCGGGTATGCATGCGGCAGGGCTTGGTCTCGGAGACGAACAAAACGGGAGCACGGACGCCGCAGTGCAGGGCAAAGCCATTGCTTCGTTCAAGTACGACATTGCCGGCGGCGGCTCCCTAACCAGTAGTGAGTTCACGGGGATCAACCTGGTGAAGCGCTGGAACGAGATCTGGCTGCAGCACGACTACGAAAGGCATCACCTCCGCAACATCTACTTCCCATCGGGGATCCCCGTTTCGTTCTTTTTTTCTACGAACGATGCCCTGCGATATCTCTTGATTGACCCCGATCACCCCGACCACTTCGGCCCGGCAGTACCGGCCAAGCTCAACGATTTTTCTAACTATGATGAGAATACCCCACTCCCTCCGGATCAACCCTCGCCCTTGAACGGACTCGACGGTCTAGGCCGTCAGTACTTTCCCTCGGTGATGACCGCGGGCACGCCCGTGGTGCCGCCTGGTAGTGGAGGCGCTGCAGCGGAGGGCTTGACGGTCGACCATTTCTCGATCACCCTCGAGGACGACCTCATCGGCGCGAACGACTTCGCCTTCCGGAAGCAGATCGAGGCTTGTTTGGTCAGCAACGGTGACCTTGGACTGCTGACTTTGATCACGCCGAACTTTGCTCCTCAGCAGAATCAAGACCCGTGGAATGGCTCTTACCTGCTGGTCCGCGACGTCGTGATCCAAGCCGTGAACGGATACCTGTCGTGGGGCTTTACGAGGGCGGGTCCGACGGGCGCTCTACTTCAATGCGCGCGCAAGAAGATCTTCCAAGCCAATTTGCAGGCCGATATGTTTCCGGCACCGACGGGGTGGTCGAGGCACGATAACTATCGCGAGGCTTTCGCTCTCTTGCGCCAAGCCTATGAGTGCGTCTACCTTCCCAATCCGATCAGCAAGGCGAGACGGACCCCGTAGCCGCCCAGGACTTTCTTGTACCGGCCGATTCCTGGCTGAGCGCGGCGAAGCGGGCCAGGCGGACAGGTTAGCCCGCGGCGGGGTTCGCTCCCGAAACGAAAGCGGCCGGCGCCCCAGGGGGAGCCGGCCGCTTCGGGAGGGGCCTTGGCCTACGCGTCGTCGTCGTCGTCGCCCTGGGGGATGCCAAACTCCTCGAAGAGATCGGCAGGGAGTAGATTCGGACTGAGGAGATCATTCTCTTGGTCCAGGCCGTCCAGAACGGCCTGGATCGCGACATCCTTCTGGTTGGGAACCATGTCATTATTCTGCGGCAGCGAGAAGATCTTGGGGTTCAGGGGGAACGGCTCGTGCTGGAACTCGCTGCCCACTAACGATCCGGTCTCGACGAGGATGCCGAGGCCGTCGGCGATGCGACCCATGTCGTCATCGTCATCGTCGTCTCCGTCTCCGCCTCCGTCATCGCCGTCGTCATCGTCGCCGTCGTCATCGTCGTCGTCATCGTCGTCATCGTCGCCGTCGTCGCTGATGCCGAAGATACCGCCGCCGCCCCAGGGGTCGTCGTCGATGGCGAGGTCGTGATCTTCGCCGTCGTCCTCGATCGGTACCTCGCACAACGGAACCGAGATGACTTCGGCGTAGAGCTGTTGGGCCAGCTGCGCACCCTGCGGGAACACCGGGCTCACCGCCCCCTCGCCGTCCAGCGTATCGCAGCTGATTCCGCGCGAACCGTGGGGGGGAAGTTCGACCACCACGGCGCCGAGGAAGCGGCCGGGCATGTGGTCTAACTCGTCCATATCGTCACGACCTCGGTCGTAGAACAGCACCGCGGCAACCATGGTGATGCCGAGCGGGTTCATGAGCCGGATCGGAACGGCGTCGAAGGCCACGTTGGCCGCGAAGTACTGGCTCGGTCCGAAGAGCGTGTGGTGACGGGAGAGGCGCTGGAACGGACGCGAGTCGACCTCGAAGATGCCGTCGATCTTGGAGGCGTCATCATCGTCATCGTCCTCGAGGATGGTCTTGGGGTTGGCGATGGGAACGGCGACGCCGCCGCGCGGCCCATCGTCGTTTCCGTTGCCGCCGTTATTGTCCTCACCAGCCTGGCCGGTCTCCCCCACACGGCCTCCGGAGACGCGGGGCAGACGACCCCGATTAATCGCGGCTTTGGCCACTACGTAGTTCTGGCGCGTTTCGATGTCGTTCCCGCCAGGTCCGATGACCAGGAGCGCGACCGTGTAGGTTCCGGGCCGACGAAAGATGTGCACGGGGTGCTCGTCCGTCGAGACGGAGCCGTCACCGAAGAACCACTGCCATTGGGTGATCGTTCCCGCAGAGAGGTTCTGAAATCCGACTGTCAACGGAGCCTTCCCACGGCGCTTCGACGCGATGAAGTGGGCGTTCGGTTCACCCTGCAGCGCACTCGCTATCCCAGCCGGTGCGGGAGGACTCGCCGATCCCACCAGCCCGGCCGCCAGAAGGGCGGAGCCCCAGACTCTGTACCACATGATGTCTCCTCCTTGGATGTCCCAATCCGGACGAGGCTCAATATATAGGAACTTGCTGATTTATGTGGAGCGGTAAAGGCCTTTTTGGCGGCGAATTGACCCACCCATGTAGCCAATAATTAGGAAGCCCTATAAAGATCGGCCCCGTGCTTCGCGTGGTCGCGAGGCACGGGGCCGAGTGGTGGACGGCGCTTCCCGCTACGGCAGGAAGCTGTACGCGTCATGCAGGTCGCCGAAAGCCGCCCGGTAGTCATCGCCAGCCGCCGCAGCCCGGGCCTGCTGAATGTTACCGATGATCTGGTTCCGGTCGCCGGTCGGGATGAACTCCCAGGCGCCGTTGGCGAGCTGGATGACGATGTCGTAGGCCAGCTCGAAACGACCGCTCCACGGGTCCGTGACCGCGGCACCAGCTCGCGGATCGAACATCGGCGTCTTGAGGTTCGCCAGATCCGGGAGGTTAGCGTTGATGTAGCCCTCGATCTCACGCCGCTCGAACTTGTCCATGAAGTCGACTTGGTCGTGCTCGAGGAGGATGGAGATGTGGTCGGTCTTGACGCCTGGCTGCGGAATATTGAGCGGGTTCGCCTGGTTCGTAGCGAAATCCGGGAAGTGCCGGTTGGCCAGCCCGTCAAGTCCGTTCTGGAGGTCATTAACACCGAAATCCGAGATCTGCGGCACGGTGCCCATCTGGAAGTTGTCGTCCAGCAAGTGGAAGAGCAAGAAGTCGATGTTGTCGAAGAAGGGGAAAGGCGGGCCGCCACCGTTTGTGAAATCGATGTTGCGGAGCTTGAGCCAGTCGGTATCGATCGGCCCCCAGATGTCTTCCCAGCGCTCGCCCAGGTTCAATCCCTTGAAGTCGTTCTGGAACGGAGTTGTGGCAGGCTCGACATCGTAGAAAGAGACGATGGCTCGGCCCTGCTCGCGAGCGTTCGCATTATCGTTCGAGTTGTCTCCTAGCCCCAGACCGACGGTGTGGAGACCGGCCTCACCCAGCAGGTTGATCTCGAGGCGATAGCGCCGTCCCCGCTGCAGCGTGACGTCGAAGCCGAAGTCCACGTCGTTCTGCAGGATGTTGAGCTGCTTCATCGGGACCTTGTATTCGGCGTGGATGCCCGTGCCGCCGCCCTCGTAGTCGCTTCCACCCTCGAGGTGGTAGCCGAACCCGAGGCGAGGCTCGTAGTTCGTGGAGATCTCCTTGTCGAGCACCTTGTGGCGGGCGAGGGAAAAATGCGTGTCCCCATCAACGGTCGAACCTACGGGGCCGATGTCCAGAAGTGTGGCGTTGACTTCGGCCCGTGCTTGTCCGACCCCGATCAGTGCGAGATAGCCCTGGATATCGAGGCGGCCCGAGATGCGGCCGCGCAGGGGGGTTTGACGAGGGCGGAAGAGGTCGTCGACCCCCGGAGAGGACCCAATGGGCGGGGTGAACGGAGACTGCATAGCCAACGTTCGTAGGCTATCGCCGTCGAAGGTGTGCGATTGGTCCAGCTGGATGAGCGACGGATAGGGGAACTTGGTGAAGCGGAAGGCATAGGGGATGTCGAAGTCGTAGAACTCGTACCTCCGGGCCGAGGCGACGGCACTCTTGTTCTTGGCAGCCACCGACAGCTGGAGTAGCTCCATGTCTGTGCTATGGAAGAATTGGCTTTCAGTTGGGTTGGGCAGCAGGATCGAAGAGTTATCCCCTCGGGTAGGCCCTGCGATTGCAATACCTGGGCGGATGGTCAAGGAGTCCAGGGTGGAGCGCAGCTCGCCAGGGCGGACCGGGTTCACTAGCGCCGGCCCGGATTGTTGGTTGCTATTCCGGAGGCTACGGCGAGTGGAACTCTGGGCTGCAGAGCCCAGGGCAAGCAGGCCCAGGCAGGCCAGTGCGAACCAGCAGCGCCTGCCGAGTGCCGCTGTGTTTCGAGTGTCTACTGTCAGCAAAATATCCCTCTTCATCATTGCGACTTCTTATGGTGGGGCGCTCGCGCTCTTTGCAGCTTCCTGGGATCGTCTTGCACTCCCCCCTCGGTGGACCCCTGGGGGTGAATCGACCCCATCGCGGACGCGAGATCGGTCCCAGGTGTTTTTTTCCTGGAAGCCCAGGATGATACATTCTGGCTGTAAGTGACTCCCTGAAAATCACTTCAAATCATCGCCTTCCCCATTTCGGGACAACTCGAGCCGGGGCTCTTGAACGGGCACTGCCCCTTTCATAAGGCCGAACCGATTTCAAGACTTGAGGCTTTCGACGTTGGCGGAGTGAATCAATTGGCCTTGAGATAAAGAGCGATGTCCTACATTTCGCTGCTTTGGATGCCCGAAGGGTGCCGGATCCACGTCCACACGGAGACGGCACCATGCAACTCACCACGTCCACTTCGAGTGGAAAATACGTTCGAGATCTCTCTCGGCTCTTGACCCTGATCGTTCCTCTGCTCGCAGCTTGCGGAGGATCCGATGGGGGCTCGAACGTCTTGCCCGAGGCCGAGGTCGGCCGGAGCATTCTCCGCCGCGAGGTCTTGCTGCCCACGTCCGAGGGGATGCAGCTCCGAGAGATCGAGTACTTCGCCGAGGAGCTTCTGGTGTACCTGCCCGAGGGAATGATGTCGGTGCGGGATCAGGGCCGCAGTTGCTCGATCGAGCAAGCGGAGATCACCTCGCTCGAGCTTCGTCGCGAGCTGGAGGAAGTTCTCGGAGTGAGGCGCATTCGCAGCCTGGGTCGCATGGAAGGCCTTGGAGGGGCGGGGACGGCCTTCCTTTTGAGAGGCGTGGAGTTGGACCCCTACGACTACGCCCAGCAGCCCGGGGGTCAGATGTTCATGGCCGAGCCCAACTATGTGTTGAGGCTGGAGCAGGGCCAGGTGGCAGGCGCCAACCGTCCCGGCGCACTGATCGATCCGAGCCTGCCGAGCGATGCCCGCTTTTCCCAGCAATGGTCGCTCGACAACCAGGGCCAGACGTCGGGCAAGCCCGGCGCTGACATCGACGCCATCGGGGCCTGGCGTATCGAACAAGGCGATCCGGATGTTGTCATCGCCATGGTTGACACCGGAATCGACTACACGCATCGCGACCTCCAGAGCCGGATGTGGACGAACGAGGGCGAGGTTCCGAACAACGGCCTGGACGATGACGGGAACGGCTACGTCGACGACGTCTACGGCTACGACTTCTACGACGATAGGTCCGACCCTTGGGACGATCATCGCCACGGCACACATACCGCTGGAATCGCAGCCGCTGCCTGGAACCACCGGGTTGGGATCGTCGGTGTGGCTCCGCACTGCCGGGTCATGGCGCTGAAGATCTTCGATGCCGCCGGCTCCGGCTCGACTGCGGCGGCTGCCGAGGCCATCATCTACGCCACCAACATGGGCGCCAAGATCACCTCCAACAGCTACGGTGGTCCCCTGTATTCCCAGGCGTTGGACCTCGCTTTCGAATACGCCTTCGAGAACGACGTTGTTTCGATCGCTTCCGCCGGCAATGATTCTACCGACAGCGCCAGTTATCCGGCGGCCCTCAAGAACGTGCTCTCCGTCGCCGCGACGGATGACGACGACCAGCCCGCCGAATTCACAAACTACGGAGAGTTCGTCGACCTCGCAGCGCCGGGTGTCTCGGTGTTGTCGACTGTGCCCTACCTCTGGAATGCCAGCGGCTACGCGCTCTTCTCGGGAACGAGCATGGCGGCGCCCCATGTCGCCGGAATCGCTGCGTTGATCCGCTCGCACGATCCCTCCGCGACGAATCGCGCTGTCCAATCCGCACTCATGACTGCGGTGGATCCGCTCGATACGGCTCTCGACTTGGGTACAGGACGCTGCAACGCCAAGAGGGCGCTCTTCCTCAATCACAACTCCGATCTCGTCGTCGAAGCGACGACCATCGTCGAGAGCGCCGAAAGCACCCTGACGATTTCGGGTACGGCGGGTGGAGACGACTTCCTACGCTACGACCTGGATGTGGGGACGGGCAGCTATCCCGCCCAATGGACGGCCCTCGAGAGTAGGTTTCAGCCGGTGAGCGATGGTGTCCTGGGCACGATCGATCTGGCGAATCTCCCGACTGGCGCCTCGCGTGTTCGCGTCCGCGTCACGGATTCGGCGGGACGATCCGTGGCCGACTCGAAGCCCTTCGTCGTCGACAACTTCGGTTTCACCCAACCCCGTGACTTCGACGTCCTGCGAAAGGGCGGTCTCCTGGAGCTCCGCGGCAACGTCTCTGTTCTCGGCTTTACGGGCTATCAGGTCGAGTGGCGGCCGTACATTCTGAACAACGGTTACCCGAGTCCGTCGGGGCCCTGGACGAGCGCGGGAATCGTGCTCGAGAACGGTGGCCTTCAGCAGGTCAGTAACAACAAGCTGGCCACGTTCGACACTCAGGTCGTCACGGGAACCAATCGCTGCCATTTGCGTCTGAGCGCCCCGGGGTCGAACTTCGAAGAGGTCCTCGATCTCTATCTGGATCCCAACCTCCAGCAAGGTTGGCCGATTCGTATATCCCACGACCCCTCCTACGACGGAGACCTCAGCGTCCTCGACCCGCTAATCGTCGACCTCGACCGCAATGGAGCGGCCGAGCTCTACAGCTTGATGACGGGAGTCTTCTACGGGCACGATGCAGCTGGGGTACTCCTGCCCGGCTTCCCCGTGAACCTCCCCACCTCCTCGGGTGAGACGTACACCACTTCCGCTTTGACCGTGGGAGACGTGGATGAAGACGGCTTTGAGGAAATCCTCTTTGCGGGTCTTCGGGATCAGACCCTCCTCATATATGCCTACGAGGCGGACGGGATCCTGGCGAGTGGTTTTCCTCTGGCCTTCACGTATGGAGGATCGCCCGACAGTGCCGTGCTCCGTCCCAATTCGTCCGTGGTCATGGCTGATATCGATGCCGACGGCCAGGACGAGATCGTCTTCCAGGCGTTCGACATTCTCATCATCGCCGAACGCAATGGGATGCTAAAGACGGGGCAACTCGTGCATCTGCGACCCGGAGCTGGAGACTCCTGCAACAGGAATTCCTTGGCCACGTCGGTCGACTCGACGCCGGCCGTCGCCGACATCGATGGGGACGCCGAACTCGAGATCGTGGTCTTCCACGAAGCTCCGGACTGCAGCCCCGGCGCCCAGGGTGTGGTTACGGTGTTCAACCCGAATGGAAGCATCGTTCCCGGTTGGCCGCGGACGACGACTTATGCTGGAGCCGGAGCCTCGCCCGTGATCGGTAATCTCGATGGCCTCGGTGGCAACGAGATCGTCATTGCCTCGGCGACGCGTTTCCGCACCGGTGGCCTTCACGTCTTCGACAGCTCGGGCAACGTTCTTCCGGGTTGGCCTCAGTACGAAGCGACGACTGCTTTCCCGTGTTCACCGACCCTCGTCGATTTAGACGAAGACGGTGATCTGGAGATCATGGTGGCCGATGGGGACAACGACTTCATCTTCCTCTTCGAGCACACCGGGATCTGGCATGGCCCGGGTTATCTCTCCGGAATTTCGAGTCCCTACGCCGTGGCCGTAGTCGACGTGAACCAGGATGGTTCGCCGGACATCACGGCCTCGGCCAACGCCTACCCGAACAGTGGGACCATGGACTACGGTACGGGAGCGCAGGCATGGAGTTCCTCGGGACAGGTGATCTCCGGCTTCCCCATGGTCACCGAATCCAACACATGGGTACCCATGCAAGTTCTCGACATCGACGGGGACGGCTTCGTCGAGGGCATCGGCAGTTCCTTCAAGGACCAGGGGGCCGGCGTCTGGACGAACCAGGACTTCAAACGTCGCGGCTCGATCTACGTCTGGGAGCTGCCCTACGCCGTGAATCCGAACGCCAAGTCGCCTTGGCCTACGTTCCACGGCAACCTGCAGCGGACGGGCTACTACGAGTAGAGACTCACTGCGTCTCGCCGCGTAGATCATTGAATGCCGCCACCTGTTGAGTGGCGGCGTTCTATTGCCAGCTGGGCGTCATGAACTTCTTGACGTAGCGTTGTTTGCGGCGACGCCCCTGAAGTTCATGTCGTCCAGGTTGCGCGAATCCGGGAACTTGCCGCGATTCCGACTCGGTCCTACTCGCTGGCCTCGTTCACGACCCACTCGAATCCCTCGACCGCATCCAGCTCGCGCAACGAGCGACCCGTAGCCTTGCGGCTGCGGATCTCGAAGGCGATGCGGATCGTCTCCTCCAGCATGGGCGGAACGACGCGGCGCTTGACGTACTCGTCGAAGTTCAGGCCCGGTCCCTCCTGGATCTCGGTCAACCAGGGGTTGAGTGCCTCGTCGAGAATCAAGTCGACGCCGTAGAGTCCGAAGGCGTGGGTCCGCGGCGGCAGGTGGGACAGCTCGTTGCGAGAGGCTTCGATGACGTAGCGGATGTAGCTCTTCAGACGGGGCTTGAGGCGTGCTTCGAGGAAGTCGGGTCCCGTGAGATGCAGGGTCTCCGACACGTGGTGTTCGAGCTCGTCCCAGGTCCACTTAAGAACGGCCTCCGGGTCATAGTCGGGATGGTTCTTCTGCTGGTAGACGTTCGTGACGTGGATCAACGGGTTGTCGAAGTCGTCCAGCCGGAACGGCAGGGTGTTCAGCCGTGTCGTACCCTCGCAGAACATCAGCACCATCAGGGGGTTGACGCAGGCCACCAGGAAGTAGACCCGGATCTCCGACTTGCGACCGTCGAGGAGCAGCGGGTTCTGGATGTAACGTTGGGCGATGTAGCGTAAGTCCTCGGGGTTGAGCTCGTAGCGATCGATGTTGCGCAGGCGTTTGCGCATGTCCTGCAGCTTCCAGAGGATGCGGATGCCCCGTCCCTTGGAGAGGTCTGTGGGTTTGAAGATCCAGAGGTTCTTCGGGTCGTCGCGCTTGGGGATCTTGGCGACGAACTGGTGTCGCTCCTCCGCGTCGTAGAGGCGGTAGCTCTCCTGGTAGAACTTGGAGAGCCGCAGGACGCCTTCCTCGTCGGAGAGCGTCTGATCGTGGCGCTTGAGGGTCTCGGTCAGGTTGCCCTTGTCGATCAGTCGGTGCTCGGCCGGCAGATGGTTCAGGATCTGGTCAGGCCGCAGGTTGCGGTGGATGTCCTGGCGCAGGCTGCGCAGCCAGACGAGCTCCGAGGCCTCGGGCGAGATCGCGAGCGGGAAGTCCGCCTCGAGGAAGGCCTTCCGTGCGTTCTTGGCGGCTGCATCGGTGAAGATCGGGCCGACGGAGATGCGCGGTAGAGAGGCCGGTCGAAGCCAGCCGAAGAGGCGAGTGGCGAGGTCCATGGAGGAGGGAACAGATAGGAAGTTTCAATTGTTGATTATGGCACAAATTTCTACATCGTGGCCCTCCTCCCACGAACGCCAACCAGCACGCCCACGGTTAGCCGGTGCCGATGCCCGAGCCAGCGCTGACCCTGACCTCGCTATTGGAATTCACAGCGTTCCTGGAGAAGCTCGATGGGGCCCTCGGGGTCGTCGGTGCCGACACGAAGGCGGCCCTTGTCGAACTCGAGTTCGACCACCCCACGACCCCAGATGTTCCAGATCCAGCCGCGCGGTCCGAAGTGGATGCCCCATCCCTCGCTCAGAGTCGATACGACGCGCGTTGAGTCCGACGGATCGGGCCGGCTCACTCGCTATACTCCGGTGTGCGACGAGGCGTTCGACTTTACACCTTCACGCTGCCGTTCGTGATCACGCCTCTCGGCGTGTTCTTGGCGCTCTCGTACGGTCCTGACCCCGATGGGGGTGTTTCACACGAGTTGATCGAGCGTGGAGGAGGCGATCTGGGCGCACCCCGCTGTGCGACGTGCCATCCGGATCATCACTCGAGCTGGAGCAACACGTACCACGCGACGATGACCCAGCTGCCGGGACCGCAGACCGTGCAGGGGGCCTTCGACGGCGTCGAGCGGAGGTTCGGTGGACTCTCGTGGACGCCGGTTCTCGAAGACGATTCCGAGGGCCGACGTCATGCGTTTCGTTTCCCTGATCGGGTGGCGTACGTGGCCCTGGTCGTTGGCTCCCACGTCTACCAGCAATACTTTGAGCGCATCGAACGAGGCCTGGAGCGAAACTACCGCCGTCTGCCCTTCCTATGGCACATCGAGGAAGAGAAGTGGATGCCTCTGGAGCGTGTCTTCCTTCATCCCGAAGGTGGGGGGATTGACGACTACGCCGCGTACTGGAACGAGAACTGCATCTTCTGCCACAACACCCGTCCGCGACCGGGGATGGATCAAGACCTTCGCTCAGATGCGAAGGTACGTCACTACGAGTCCCACGTGAGCGAGCTGGGCATCTCGTGCGAGGCCTGTCACGGCGAGGGTGCGGAGCACGTGGCGCGTCACGCGAATCCCCTCGCGCGGATGGTCTCGGGGTTCACGGCGTCGCAAGACCCGACGATCGTCCACCCCGAGAGGCTCGACCAAGAGCGTGAGGTCGCGGTGTGCGGGCAGTGCCACGCTCAGAGGCTACCGGCAGATCGCGAGGCGGTCATCGACTACCTCACCCAGGGTCCGAGCTTCCGTCCGGGGGATAGGCTCGCAGAGCACGTCGAGCCGATCGTGGCCGAGACGAGCGGAATCGACCCCCACGACTCCAGGCCTTTTCGACCGCGTTTCTGGAAGGACGGAACACCACGCCTGACGGCATACGAGTATCAAGCCGTGACTTCGTCTCCTTGCTTCGAGGCGGGCGCCTTGCGCTGTGGCTCGTGCCACCGCATGCATGCCGCCGACGACGGTCAAGTCGTCGATGCGCGCGGGCAGGTCGAACCGTCACTCGTCGCGGGGCAAGGCGATGGTGTGTGTATCCAGTGCCACGATGAGTTTGGCCAAGCGGTGGCGGAGCACACGGGCCACGCGTCGGAGTCCGCCGGCTCGCGCTGCCTCGCCTGTCACATGCCGCGCATCGTCTACGGCCTGCTCGACGTCCGTCGCAGCCACCGGATTGAGAGCCCCGATCCGCAGCGTGACATCGAGGCGGGGCGGCCGCATGCGTGCACGCTCTGTCACCTCGATCGCGACGGAGCCTGGGTGGCGACAGAGATGACGCGCATCTTCGGCCGGGAGTTCGGGCCGCCTCGCTCGCGGCCGGACAAGGCTCCCCTGGACATGCCCGATGCACTGGCTTCATTGCTCTCGGGCGACGTTCTCCAACGCGCCGTCGCTGCGAAGCACTTCGGCAGTGCCGACGCGGCTGTTACGGCTCGGGGCAAGGCCTTCCTGCTGGCAGGTCTGATCGCCACCTTGGGCGACGGGTATCCGGCGATTCGCCACCTGACGCAGCGATCGCTGCGCCGCTTGAGCGACGAGCTGGCTCTGGGTTGGGAGGCTCGTTTGACCGAAGAGGCGCTCTTCGGCTCGGCCGAAGCCAGGCGGGCCTTGATCGATGGACTCTTCTCCGATCTAGAACGGAAAAAAGACGCTTTCGACGATCCACCGCCGAACACGATGATCGACGATGAGCTGCGCGTGGACCTTCGCGGTCTCGCCCACATGCTGAACCTCCAGGATTCGAACGTCATCTCTATCGGCGAATGAACCTATCCGATCCTTCCATCAAGAAGACCCTCGTACTGGGGTGGGTGCTGCTGGCCCTTTGGCTACCCCTGGGGCTGACCCTCGAGGCGCTGCACGGGTTCAAGGTCAGCGTCTACCTTACGAGCGAGTTGCGTCGCGAGCTGTGGACGTTGGCACATGCGCACGGGGGTCTGCTCGGCATCGTGTGCCTGCTCTTCGCGGCTATCGCGGGTCGCGCGATACCCGACGACACCGCGCGGGCAAGCATTGCGCGCGCCTTGCGGCTAGCCGCACTGCTGATGCCGCTCGGGTTCTTTCTAGGCGGAATCCTGAGTTCCGAAGGTGATGCATCGCCCGGAGTGCTCCTGGTTCCCGTCGGCGCCGTCCTGCTACTCTTCGCCCTGTTCCGCGCCGCCCTGGCCACTCATGCGACCGGGCGTTGAATGAATCGCGGCGTCGTCAGATGCACCTCCCCCGCTGCGGGCAGCGCGTAGGGTGCACAAACTCGGCCGAACTCCAAGTGCCTAACAATCATGGACTTTGGCACGACCAAGGTTCTCTTCGCGGAGCTCACGAATCCCGCGGAACTTCTGCGAGGGCCAGTACCCACTCCTCGCTGTTGGGCGCATGGCCTCCGGTCAGGAAATCTGTATCGACGGCTGTGCCCTGGAGATTCCGGGGTCACTCGAGAACATGGCCGCGACCTAGGGCACGTAGTTGAAGAGTTCGCCCAGGCCGTTCTCGCTCGAAGCGGCGAGGTTCCAGGCCCGCTGGACCTTACTCATGGTGTTCGCAGTCAGACGGCGCCCCTTCATGGCTCGCGTGACCATCTTGTGCGTCAACTGCTCCGTCGACGCAGCCACGAGATCCTGGGGCTTCAGGTCGCGTTCGGCCATCAAACGCACAAGTGGCTGCTCCCCCAGGTCTCGCTCGAGATTCCTGTCCTTCATCGACAGATTCTGCTCCGTCCCGGTGCAAGTCACAAGCGCCCGTACTGTCGAGCGCGGAACGGACGAAGTGGCGCGGGGGGAATCTCACCCCCGCGCTCTCCCAGAACCGTGCGTGAATGTCTCCATGCACACGGCAGCCCCTTATTGTTTTAGAGGACCCTACGCTACGCCGCAGCGGAGGCTGGCCTCCTCACCCTATCCATTCTCTAGCGCGTATGATCCAAGGGTGTCTATATCCGATCGAGCGCGCCATGGCCTGGGCAAGCGCATGCTCGTCATGCTGGCGACCCTGCTTGTCCTGCTCATCGTTAGCGAGCTCACTTTCCGGCTGCTCGGTTCGAACCTCGGGGTGGACTCCGATCAACTGGCGCGCGTGCGGCGCTACGTCCAGGAGGGCTCAAAACACTACGAGCCGCGTCCCCACACGTCCTACGGACTGCGTCGTCGAGGGCGTGTGAACTCGCTCGGCTTCTCGGGCGACGAGTGGGACTACGAGAAAACGCCCGGGGTTCCCAGGATCCTCTGCCTCGGGGCATCGACGACCCAGGGGGGCAGCGCGGCCGGCCTTGCCGGCTCCTACCCGTTTCTCCTGGAGGCAGGCCTCGAGGCGCACACCGGCTGGGATTTCGAAGTGCTCAACGCCGGCGTGTCCGGCTGGACGACGAGCGAGACCCTGGTCACCTGGTTCTTGCTTCTCCGCGACTTCGAGCCCGATCTCATTATCATCCACCATGCGGTCAATGACGTTGAGGCGCGGACCACGCCTGGCTTCCGTCCGGACTACCTGCACTGGCGTACGGAATGGGATCCGCCGCAATACTCCGCGCTCCACGTCTCCCTGGTGGGTTGGAGCAGCCTCTACGCATGGCTCACGATGGGCAAGGTCGAGGTCGACCTGATGGGGGTTACGACCACTCGTGGGCGGGGAGTGCGCGGCCAAGTGGACCTGACGGTCGACACGGCGCGCTCCTTCGGGCGCAACATCGCGGTGATCGGTGAGGATGCGAATCGGATCGGAGCGAGCGTGATGCTCATGACGATGCCCTTCTACGCCCCGAAAGGTAGCCCCGTGCGAAAGGTCGGCGTCGCCCAGCACAACGAGATCATGCGCGAGCTGTGCGTCGAGAAGGGGTGGATGCTCGCCGATCCGGCGCTCCTGATCGGAGACAAGCAGACCCGCACCCTCGACACGGTGTTCCTCGACGGCGTCCATGTGGGGGTAGAGGGCAACCTCGTCAAGGCGCGCATGGCGGCCGACGTACTCGAGAAGGCGTGGCTGCCGACGCTGGATGCAGCGGCCGAGAACCCGGAGTTCGGTTCGAATCGTTGACGGCTTCGCGCGGTGCTTCCGCCACTGCGTGTAGATGCCACCGCGAGACAGCAAACCACCCCTGGCCATGACCTCGGCTTGGACCAAGGCATCGGCCGACCGGCTCGCTGCATTCATCAGTACATCCCCATGGAACAATGTGCTCATGATCGAGACGGACTCGTCCATGGATTGGATTGGAATGCCACGGATGTGCCGATTGGGGCGTCTGCAAGGGAGTTTTCAGTGATCGGCACGCAATTCGATCAAGGGAATTCGCCAGCCGATGCCAACGGCTCAGTTCGATTGCGGCCGTTTCATTCTGGCTGCACGATTGATCGAGGAATTAGTGCTCAAACAGAGTCTCAAGGAGTTCCTTACGACAAGCGCATACCACTACCTCTAATCCCCCCGAAGAATAGAAATGAATATCGATCGACACCCCACCACCAGAGAGAATCTGTGGGAGACAAGTAGCCGTTGGGACGGCATCCGCCGAGACTTCACGACCGAACAAGTTCGAAAAATCAGTGGCTCGATTCGAATTCGCCACACACTGGCGGACATCGGTGCACGGAGGCTGTGGCACCTCCTGCAGACGAAGGACTACACGCACGCATTGGGAGCCGTGACGGGAAACCAGGCGATGCAGATGGTTCGAGCTGGACTCGAGGCCATCTATCTATCGGGGTGGCAGGTTGCGGCGGACGCGAACGTCGCCGGAGAGATGTATCCGGACCAGAGTTTGTATCCCGCCAACAGCGTTCCCCAGGCCGTCGCAAAGATCAACCGCTGTCTGCAGCGAGCCGACCAGATCGCCTACCAGGAAGGTTCGGACAAGAGCTGGTTCGTTCCGATCGTGGCCGATGCAGAGGCAGGTTTCGGTGGTCCCTTGAACGCCTTCGAGCTCATGAAGGCCATGATCGAAGCTGGTGCATCCGGTGTGCATTTCGAAGACCAGCTCGCATCCGAGAAGAAGTGTGGACACCTGGGCGGCAAGGTCCTGGTTCCGACTTCTACTTTCATCCGAACACTGAGCGCTGCACGTCTGGCGGCGGACGTGATGGATGTTCCCACGGTGCTCATTGCTCGAACGGATGCGAACGCGGCATCGATCGTTACCAGTGACATCGACGAACGCGACCGCTCGTTCTTGACCGGAGAGAGAACGCCGGAGGGATTCTTCCGCAGCAAGGCCGGTCTAGAGCAGGCCATCGCGCGGGGACTGGCATACGCGCCGTACGCGGATCTTCTCTGGTGTGAAACGTCACGCCCGGACCTCGCGGAGGCAAAGCGGTTTGCCGAGGCGATTCACAGCGACTATCCCGGCAAGTTGTTGGCCTACAATTGTTCGCCTTCCTTCAACTGGCGTGCGAATCTCGATTCATCGACGATCGCCAAGTTCCAGCGCGAATTGGGCAGCATGGGCTACCGATTCCAATTCGTAACGCTGGCCGGATTCCACTCTCTGAACCACGGCATGTTCAAGCTTGCAAGCGACTATCGCACACGTGGGATGGCTGCGTATTCGGAGCTGCAGGAGCGTGAGTTTGCCAGCGAAACCGACGGCTATACTGCGACCCGCCATCAACACGAGGTCGGAACGGGCTACTTCGATGCCGTCGCACAGGCGATTTCGGGTGGTCAGTCCTCGACATGCGCTATGAACGGTTCCACCGAAGCGGCCCAGTTCGCTCCCGTGAATTCGTGTTCAAAAGCGACAGGGTGAGCCCTGGCTCATGTGGATCTCAGGACCGAAACCCGCGCCGGCAGCACGGCTACCAAACTAGCCCAGGGTGAATTCCGCTACATGTAGCCGAGGCGCTTCAACTCGGCGATGTCCTCCGCGCTGAGGCTCTCTTCCTCGTCCACGGGAAGCGTCCCGATGCGCCTGTCGAGCAGGAAAGCTCCCACGCGGCGCATCATCGTCCGGGTCGTGGGATCGCTCTCGTCCGCGGCTCTGGGTGAGAAGTCTCCGGGATCGTTCGTCACGTCGTACATCTCCCAGTGGACGTCGCCGTTCTCGTCGGCCGTTCGCACCAGCTTCCTCCCGTCCTGGATGATCGCGACGCGATCTTCGGATTCCTCGATGAGCTCGCTGAAGATGGCCCGGGAGGGAACCTTCACCGCACCCGCCGTCCGGATGTGGGGCCAGAGCGACACGCCGCTCAGGCCTTCGGGGATGGGGATACCCTGGATGTCCAGCAGGGTCGGGTAGACGTCCACGAGGCTCACGTCGACCTCGAAGGTCCCCTCGAGTGGTTCTCCGTCGGGACCCGGTACACGGAGCACCATGGGGACGTTGATCTCTTGAGCGCTCAGGGTGTTGTGGTGGCCCCACTTCCCGTGCTCGAGGAAGGCCTCGCCGTGATCGGCGACGAGGAGCACGGTCGTGTTCTCGAGCAGCCCCCGCTGACCGAGCCCATCCATGAAGCGTTCGATGGCTCGAGACGTGTACGCGACCTCCCCGTCATATCGCTGGACGAGGCACCTCACCCGTTCGCGAAGCCGTGGATCGTCGAAGCCCTTGAAATCCAGGAAGGATCTCTCGCGAATCGAATCGGCATCGGGAAAATCCTCTCCCCTCTTGGGGAGACGGCCCTTCATCTTGAGATGGAAGGCTTCGTAGTCGAATGCGAAGGGTTCGTCCCCCCCGGACTTCTCCCACGACTCGTATGCGCCCAGCCACCACTGAATCTCCAGCTCCCGGCCCATGTTTGTGAAGTAGGCACGCTCGAGGGGTTCCGGGGTATAGCCCTGATCGAACGGAGCCCGTGGTACGTAGGGCGAGTGGGGATCCACGAGATGGGTGTATAGGAAGAAGGCCTCATCGGCTGCGCGGTCATCCACCCACTCCAGAGCGCGTTCGAACATCGAGGCCCCATGTGCGTTCGTGTACTCGAAGGTCTCGAAGCCCTGATCGAAGAGCGTCTTGGCCCGAATGTGAACGTTCGCCGCGAACCCGGCCGTGCTGTACCCGGCTGCTTGCATCTGCTCCGCCAAGGTCACATGCGCGCTGGGTAGTACGCCGCTCCCCCAAGAGCTCTGCTTCCGTAGCTCGACACACACGGCGCCATGCTGTCCCGGATACAGGCCGGTCATCACGGACGCGACGGCGGGTTTCGTCCATGAGCAGGTTGAATAGGCGTTCGGGAAACGAATGCTCTCGCCGACGAGCTCGTCCAGGTAAGGGGTCAATCCTTGCTCATCACCGAAAGCACCGATGCGGTCGCGCCGAAGGGTGTCGACGAGAATGATGATCAGGTTGGACTTCCGCCCTTGCAGAGGCCGCGCGGTGCTTCCGTCTGATGACGAGCCTGTCGAACCTCCGCACGAGGCGACGAACAAGACGATCGAGGTCACAACTGGTGAGCACAGGTATCGTCCCCCCGGCCCAGAGCAATGGTTCGCACCGTTCATGGGGGTGCAATTCTAGCAGTGCGTTACCGATGACGCGATCCGACCTTCCCGTGGCGGAGGAGCCACCTAGCGGGAGCTCGTGGCGTGGGTGCATGAATCGAGTTGGGCAGGCCTATTTCGATCTCGATCGAGCCCTGAGCTACCGAGAAGGGGCGTCGGAAGTACCCCCCTCCCGATTCATGCACCACCCCCCCACCAACCCGTCAGCTCGGTGCCTGGCTCCGTACCTCAGATAATTACACTGAAACTGCTATCCGCAACATAGCATTGGCGCGGACAACCCCTACGAGGAGAGGATTCAAGTTGAAGATTGCCGGCGCGCGACTCCTTCCTATCTCCGCGATGGTGGCCCTCTTTGCGGGTCTTTGCAGCGCTCAGCGTCTGCAACAATCGCCTCCCCCGTCCGGGTCCATTCCGTTCATGGACCCGCGCAGCCGTCCCGACGGCTTCGGTATTGACGGCGTCGCGGGGCCGGTCATTAACCTCAGGAGGTTCGCCGGCAAGCTCCGTTTCGCCGCCTCGGGGACCTGGTGTCGCTTCGGCGTCTCCGGATGTTCGGGACCCGCAGGCGACGTGCCCACGACGGGTTCGGGCCCGCTTCCCAACCAGGCGTACAACCTTCTCGGTGGTGAATGGCGTGGAGGCGCGGGCGATGGAGCGCGCTTCGCCATCGGGGCGGGTACGAACATCCTCATTCCCCAGGGAACGAACGGGGTTCAGCTCTTCTTCAACGACGACATCGACACCTACGATGACAACACCGGCTCGATCTCCGTGGAGTGGGTGGCGGCGGTCATCGCAGACATCCCCTCGCCCTCGCCGCGGAATCCGGACGGGGAGTGGGGAGTGCCTCAGTTCACCCTTACTATCGCTGCTCCACCCCTGGGCCAGGGCGCCTACCTGGTCGACATTCAGGCCTCGTATCCAGCCGTCGACTGGAGCACGCTCGACCGCCTCTACCTCGAAGGCGGTGAATACAAGTTTCTCCGCATCGGGAACCTCCCAGTGCGTTCGCCCGACCGACCGCTGATCATCACCAACATCAACGGTCGGGTCCGCGTGGGTGGGCAAGATCACTACTACCTATTCGTGCTCAGCGGCGGCTCGAATTGGATCGTGACGGGCAAGTACGACCCGATCTCGCTGACTGGGGACGTCGCATTCCCCGGACACAAGGGCAACAACTACACCAACACCCGCGGGACTTACGGGATCCTCGTCGACGACGATTTTCGTTCGTTCGGCACGGGGAACTCGGGGATCGGCATCGGGAGTCAGGTACCGGTCGGCATCGTGAATCCGCCCACCAGCGACTACGAGCTGTCGTTCATCGAGATCCGTGAGGTCGGCTTCGCGGGCATGTCCCTCAAGACCGACGACGACGGGACCGTGCCGATGAACAACGTCTACATCCACGACAACTACCTGCACGACATCGGGAGCGAAGGGCTCTACATCGGCAGCACCCAGACGGCTCCGCAACACTCCTTCAACAACCTGCGCATCGAAAACAACCGCATTCTGCGCACCGGGACCGAGGCCCTGCAGGTCGGGCAGCTCGGCGACGGCTGCAAGATCAACAACAACGTGTTCGCGCTCGCGGCCATCGACTGGAAGGACTCCTTCCAAGCCTTTCAGGACAGCTGTAGCCAGATCGGTGTGCGCTACGGCCAGAGCTCCATGCACAACAACGTGTTCATCGGCTCGGCGAACTCGCTGATCAGCTTCTTCGGTCAGGAACGCGGAGACGTGCACACAGCCGGCGACGGCATGACGATCCGCGACAATTTCTACAGCTCGTTCCGCTTCCTTGGAGCCTTCATGGGAGGCGAGCCCGACGGAGTATCCGCTTACCGGATCAAGCGAAACGTGTTCCGGCAGTTCGACTTTCAACGCGACGAGATCTACGCAGGCTCTACGCACCCGGGCCACCTGATCCGCGTGAACGGGGCACAAACCAACGCAATCACGTTGCTCGACAACGTCTTCGACGAGCCCAGCCTCGAGCTGGTCAACGGCCTGGGTGGAGACCTCAACGGTACGGTGGGGAACATCACCGCCATGGGCAACAGCCGCGGGACCGTCAACCCCGTCACGTTCAACGACTTCATGGGTTTGCCCGCCGATGTCGACTACCTGCTGATCGAGCGCTGGAGCGCTTTCTCCAGTCGGGCAGGCGGAGCGCCGACGCTCTACAACATGGGCGACTACGTCATGCACGAGGGCAACCTCTACCTGTGCATCGAACCCGGCACCCACTCCGGCGAGGAGCCGACGACCCATCCGGCCACGTGGCAGCTGTTGCCGGTCCCGGGCGACGACGTCCGGCTGGCCCCCGGCTCAGCTCATACGGGCGTGGGGTTGCTCGACACCGTGCCCTAGGCAAAGAAGATCCCCGCACCCGGCACGGCGGTGCCTGGCTCCGTACCGCGTACCACCACTCGTTAAACAAGGACGCCTCGGCAACGAGTGCCGAGGCGTCAGCCAGTTTCTTCGATGGCCTTAGTAGATTCCGATTGAACCCGTCGCTGCGGATGAGAGCCAGGGATCGATCAGTCCCAGTCCGACTCCCCCTCCCGGGGGCAGATCGCCGGTGACGATCGCTTGGGATGCCCAGTTCAGGCCCAACAGGGCGCAATTGAAAGGAACGGCGACGGAGAGCGTCGTGGAGGTTCCTCCGCCTCCGTGGGGCGGACCCGGGAAGCTGCCGATTGAACCGCCGCCAACGAGAAGCTGGGAGAGACCCGCCGGAGGTAGACCGAAGAGGGGACCCAGGTCGAGGACCGGTCCGACAACAGGTGCCGTGCGCATGAGGACGATCCATCCTCCTGCTCCACGGGTGGCCTGAGGCGAGATCGTGGCCGTCCACGGGGCGCCGATGATGACCTTGCCAGCGCTCAGAGTGTCCAGGTTGATGCCCATCCCGTTGTAGTGACTGAGAGTCGCCGGCAGCGGCGGGCAGGCGGAATTGAGAGGAGGAGTTGCCTCGAGAGCGTTCAAGTTCTCCCAAGGAGCGAGACCGATTGCGAACGCGGGCGTGTGGATCGCGAATGCACCGGCGCCGACACGCACGAGGACGTCTGCGTCGATGGCGGCGCCGGAGAAGGATACGCTGTACTCCAGGAAGTGCGTGCTAAACGGTACGGCACCTCCAGTAGCACTCGGACCGACAGGGCCGGGAAAGATGACTCCGCCACCCGCGCCGACTGGACCAGTGCTTCCGAGCAGGTTCAGAGCATCGAGATTCATGCCCTGGATGCCGAGGTTGCCAGCAGATGCAGGGCCTCCGCCGGCCAGCATGGCGATGACGGGGGCCGCGCCGCCGAGGTCCGAGTAAAGGATGT
Organism: Planctomycetota bacterium; assembly: GCA_965662355.1. GTDB lineage: Bacteria > Planctomycetota > UBA1135 > UBA1135. The sequence continues at coordinate 128,623 of CBFIHP010000015.1, forward strand.
CGCCGGGCCCGGCACCGATGGCACCCAACGTGGGGGAACCGGGGCGTAGGGAGAAGTAGACACCCGTGGCAAACGCGGGGGGGGTGTAGTCGAATGCATCTAGATCGAAGCACCCATTCGCTCCACCGCAGGGTGCTCCCCACGTGGCATTGGATTCATCGCCAGTCGTGGTGCCAGCGCCAAAACCGAGGGTAGGCGGAGCCAGCAGGTTCCCATACACCCCTGTGCCTTCCTGGATGAAGATGTCTCCAGCGGCCGCCGGGGGCGCTCCAGGTGCTGTATCCACGATGAATTCGCGCTCCGTGCCGCTGCCCGGGGCCCCCACGGTGAATGGGTCGACCGAGAAGATGAGCGCATGCTGCGCACCGATGACCTGGTCGTCGCCAAATGACAAGGCGTCGATCTCATCCGCACCTATGAGCCCCATGGCAAATGCAGATAGAGCCATGACGGGAGCTACAGGAAACCCTTCGGTGAGAATCCCCGGAGCGGCAATGGCCGGTGCGGCGGTGCGGTCGTAGTCGAAACTTGTCTGTGCCGCCAAGCCGGAGGCAAGGGTGAAGACCGTTGCGGAAACAAGGAGGGCGGAGGGCTGCATTGTGATCTCGCTTTTTTCTTGGGGGGGGATGGACCGGATGGGATGCGCGATGACCTCGATCGCGTCTCTCCCGTCCAAAAATAGAAGCGCGAGAGTCACCCCGAGGGGGTAGGCAAATTCGATTGGATTTGTCGATGTACGGAGCCAGGCACCGTGCTGACGGTCTGTGGCTCCCCGTACCCTTCGCACTCTGGCCCAAGGAGCCCACGAACTCCCAGCGCTCCTTGGCGACATCGCCCACCCACCCCTCGCCGCGCACGCACATGCTCACCTACCACGGGGTATTGGCCTCGGCCTCGAGCTGGCGAGATGAAGTCGTGCCTCGTCCTCCCGGCGGCGTGTGTCCTCAGGCGGGTTCACCAACACCGTTGAGTCTGGATCGCGAAGAGCCGGGCTCAAAACACCCCTTTGGAACACCTAGACTCCTGCACAAAATGGTCGAAGAGGCCCAAACCCAAGACGCGGGAGAGGTGCTCAAGTGACCGTGTCGGACCGTTCGTACGCGGTTCTCTTCGATCAGGTACTCGAGGATCTCACCTTGGCGCCTGTTCATCCATCCGGACACGGTCGCGAGTAGCACTTGGAGCGGGTAGATCTCGGCCATCTGGGCCATTGTCGTTGAGTCGCAAGCTGCTGATTCTCAACGAGTTGGAGTTCGGCCGAGTTTCCGCACCCTACGACCCTGTACTATCGCGCCATGAAACCGACCAGAATCTTCGCCGCTGCGCTGGTCGTGGCGATCGCGACATGGTTCGTCCGGAGGTCGCTCGATCACGTCGGCCCGCCGCACGTGCCGCTCGACAGGACGTTCTCGCTCTGCATCCTCGCCGGCGTCCTCCTGCAGCTCGCGGTGTTCGCGAGCTCCGGGGTGTCGGGGCTGCGCCGGGTCAGCCTGCTGTGGATGGTCGTCGCGCTCGCGCTCGCGTCTGCCACGACCAGCCGGTGGTTCGACCTCTCGGCCGTCTTCCTCGCCGGGTTCCTGTTCACGTTCGTTCCCTCGGAGCGCTGCGCTCCGCGGGAGGGACCGCCCCCGGAAAATTGACCCGTGGCGGGTGCTCACGTGACGGGCGTTACCGAACCAGGTTTATCGCCACCTACTCGAGCATCTCTTGGACCCCGTCGTCGGGCTCCGGCCGGACGGAGGGGTTGCGGTTGATGATGCGCGCGCAAGTGTTCCAACGCAGCGTCGGATCGTCGTTGCCGGGGGAGCGGAGTTGGAGGGCGGCTTCATAGCGCTCCATCGCCTCGCGGAACCAGCCGTAGGCGACGACGCCGGAGCCCGGTCCCCCACCTTCCAGGGCGGTCTTTGCCCGCCGCTCACAGATGACCCCATCGTAGTAAACGCGTTCGTAGCCATCGTCGAGCTCTTCGAGCAAGGTTCGCGCCTGCTCGAACTTGTCCAGCTTGCGCTCGAATTGATCGGTGAGGGCGAGCAACAGAGTGATCTGAGCTTCCCGGTTCCCCGGATCGATCAAGAGCACGTCGCGGCAGATGCTCTCGGCTTCAAGCGCTTCGTTGAGCAGCCGGTAACGATGAGCCTTCTTGAGGGCCGGTTCGATGCTGTCGGGAGAGAGAGGCTTAAGCTCGAACATGGCGGTTTCTCGAGAAGAGTCGCAGGAGCCACTTAAGGGGATCATAGAAACGGTCGACCACGCGCTCTTTCAGCGGAATGATCGCGTTGTCCGTGATGGTGATGTGCTCCGGACAGACAACGGTACAGCACTTGGTAATGTTGCAATAGCCGATACCGTGAGCCTTTTTAAGCTCGGGCAGGCGATCCTCGACGTCGAGCGGGTGCATCTCGAGGGAAGCCACATGGACCATGAAGCGCGGGCCGATGAACTCGTCGTGCTTGTGGTGTTCGCGCAGCACGTGACAGACGTCCTGGCACAGGAAGCACTCGATGCACTTGCGGAACTCCTGAACACGGTCGATGTCCTCCTGGGCCATGAGCCAGGTGCCGTCGGCGGTGTCGGGCGGGCGCGGCTTGAAGGGCTTGATTCTCTTCTTGACCGCGTAGTTCCAGCTGACGTCGGTCACCAGATCGCGCAACAGCGGGAAGGCCTTTAACGGCTCGACGCTGATCGGCTGGTCGAGGGGCAGATCCACCAGGCGCGTCATGCACGCCAGCCGCGGCATGCCGTTCACCTCGGTCGAGCAGGATCCGCACTTGCCGGCCTTGCAGTTCCAGCGCAGGGCGAGGTCGAGGGCGGACTCGGCCTGGATCTGACGCAAGGCGTCGAGGACGACCATGCCCTCGGAGATCTCCGTCTCGTAGTTCTCGAAGCTTCCGCCATTGGCGTCGCCGCGCCAGATCCTGAAGGCAGCCCGCGCCATTATTTCATCTCCTCGATGATGGCCCCGAGCTCCGAGGGCATCTGCGGCAGCGGCTCGGCGTGCACGCTCATCCCGCCCGACGCTTCTTTGCGAATGACGAAATTCGTTTTGGCGAAGGACTCCTCCTTGTCGGGGTAGTCCGTGCGGAAATGCGCTCCGCGACTTTCCTTGCGCTGAAGCGCCGCGCGTGCGACGGCTTCGGCGACGGTCAGCAGGCCGTGGAGGTCGAGGGCGGTGTGCCAACCGGGGTTGTACTCCCGGTTTCCGGGTACGGCCGTACCGGCGGCTCTCTCGCGCAGGCCCTGGATATCCACAAGCACCTGCATCATCTCCGACTCGGTACGCACGATACCCACCAGGTTCTGCATCCGCTCGCGTAGCTCGTGCTGGATCCGGTAGGGATTATCCTCGCCGTCTGGGCCCGGGTCGCGATCGAACGGCGCGAGCGCCTGCCGCGCAGCGCTCTCGATCTGGTCCTCGTCGATGCTGCCGTTACCGTGTTCCTTGGCGAAGGCTGGGGAAGCAGATGCACGGAGTGAGCTGATGGGCAAGGGCCGTGGGATTCGCTGCTACGACTATGTGAACCATCCCTACGATCGGGTTCGCGATGCTCTGAGCAAAGACACACTCGAGGTGTTCCAACATGCCACCAAGGCCGCCGCCTCCCGGGCGCGCTCGGTCGCCTCGGAGCTGCGCGTCAATGTCGGCGGGATCGAAGTTGGAACCGACATCGCGATCACGGTCAACAAGATCGAGGAACGCGGCAGCGAGGGTGTGTCGGATTCCACCACCCACCTGTATTTCGAATGGGAGGCCGCGAAATCGCCGCGGCTCTTCCCGTTCATGCAAGCCGAGCTCACGATCTACTCACTGACCGCTTCGGAAACGCAACTGGACTTCGCTGGAAACTACCAGCCGCCACTGGGCGCAGTGGGCAGCGCGATCAATGCGCTCGTAGGCTATCGTATTGCCGAGGTCTCGGTTCACCGCTTCGTCGCTGACGTGGCACAGCATCTGAGAACGATCCTGGCACAGGCGCGGGGCAGCGAGACCGACCGCTAGCAGCCCAAGAGGCGTTGCTGCGTGGTCCAGAAGGGAGCCAGAACTCCCCCGGCTTTCACGTCCTGATCGCCTTCGATACCTGAGCCTGGCTATGCAAATCACAAGGGGAGAGGCGAAGCTGTGTCGTCTTGCAGCCTAGCCACAACCCTGGTCCGTCTTCAGCGAAGGACGCAACCCGTCGCGTGGTGGGCCATACTGGACTCGAACCAGTAACTTCCACGCTGTGAACATGGCACTCTACCAATTGAGTTAATGGCCCCGTGTCCGAAGCTGCCCCTCGCTCGGTGTCGTCCACGCGGCGGGGTCGGCCTCTTGCGCGCCGGAAGAGTAGTTCCCCGGTGCTACTTCGTCAATCGGCTCTTGGTCAGCTCGCGGAGGCGGCCTTCGGCGCGACGGAGGAGCATGCGGACGGCGTCTTCGGAGCGGTCGTCCATTTTTTGGCCGGCCTGGCGCAGGGTGAGGCCCTGGAAAAAGACCAGGGTGATGGCCGTGCGGTGGTCGGGGGAGAGGTCCGTGAGGGCGTCGCGGAGGATTCCGAATTCCTCTTCGCGTTGGACCTTGCGGGTCACGGAGAGGTCTTCGGAGGAGGGGTCGTAGGATTGCCCCTCGAAGGCGGCGGCGTTGTCCTCTGTGGAGCGCTCGCGGGAGACATCGCGTTTGGAGGCGGAGTAGTACTCGGCCTTGTCGCGGATCTTGTTCTGGAGGATCTGGAGCAGCCAGCGCAGGAGCGAGCCCTCGCCGCGGTAGCGGTACTGCTGGAAGTCCCGGGTGGCCTCGCGGAAGGTGGTCTGGGCCAGGTCGTCGGCGTCTTCCTTGGACTTCAGGCGCGGGCCGAGGCGGCGGCGAGCCATGTCGACCATGGTTGCGTGATAGCGCGTGAAGAGGTCGTTGAGGGCCTCGAGCTCGCCGTGCTGGGCCTGGTCGACCAGGTCGGCAACCTCGTCGCCCTTGATGGAGGCAGCCAGGCCGATCGACTCGGGCGGGCGTTGCGAGGTCAGCGGCTCTTCAGGCTTCTTGGTTTCGTCGGACATCGGGAAGGGATTGGGCCGGACATTCAACCGTATCGCGTTTTCGCCGGTCGCACCACCACTGCTGCCCGGGAGGTGTTGGGAAGCGGGAGTTTCCGCTTCCAGCTCCAAAGATGCAGAAAACGTGCCCGAACGGCACGAAATTGGCCACTTATGCGGAAAAACCGGCCATATCGAGGAATTCCTGCTCCTCGAGGATGGAGACACCCATGTCCTCGGCCTTTTTTCGCTTGGAGCCCGGTTTGGCACCCACGACTAGGAAATCGGTCTTGGGGCTGATCGAGGAGGCGACCTTGGCCCCCAGGTCCTCTGCCAGGCGCTTGGCCTCGGCCCGCGATAGCCTTTCCAGGGACCCCGTGAAAACGAGCGTACGGCCCGAGAGCTCGCCCTCGGCCTGGCTGGAGAGGTCGGGATATTGGATCTCGACGCCACCGTCGAAGAGCCGAGCGATCAGGGCCTGGGCGCGACCGTCGTTGAAGTAGGCGCAGATGGCCTTGGCCATCTCGGGGCCGATGCCCTCCAGGGTGGCGAGCTTTTGCTCGTCGGCCTGGGAGAGCTCGGCCAGGGTCGGGAAGTTGCGGGCGAGCAACTTGGCCGTGGCGCTGCCGACCTCGGGGATGGCCAGCGAAACGAGGAAGCGATCGAAGGGCACATGGCGCTGCTCGGAGAGCTCGCTCATCAGGTTGTTGACGCTCTTCTCACCCCAGCGATCCAGTTGTAGGAGCGCGTCCGCCTCGAGATGAAAGACGTCGGCCGGGGTGTGAATCATCCCCGCCTCGACCAGCTGGCGCACGAGCTTCTTGCCCAGGCGCTCGATCTCGAAGGCACCGCGCCCGCAGAGTAGCTCGGTGCGCCCGACGAGCTGGGGGCCGCAGTCGAGGCCGTTGGGACAGATCCAGTACTTGCCCACGGATTGGCTTGTCGTACCGCAAGCAGGGCAGGTCTCCGGCATCACGAAGGCTTCCTTGAAGCGCCACGTCACCCCGGCTCGAACCTCGGAGTGGGGCGATTCGCCGGGGGCGAAGAGCTCTTTGGGAACACTGTCGTTCCAGTCCACGGGCTGCTTGCCGGAGGCCTTCCTCGCCACCCCCATCACTTGAGGGATGACATCGCCCGCGCGTTCGAGGAAGACCCGATCCCCCACCGCGATGCCGAGCTCGGCCACGTGGTCGGCGTTGTGCAGTGTGGTGTGTCGTACGGTCACGCCGCCAACGTCGACGGGATCGACATGGGCGCGCGGCGTCAGGCGTCCGTTCGTCCCCACCATGACCTCGATCGCGCGCAGGGTGCTGGTGGCTGCAACCGGGGCGAACTTGTGGGCATACTGCCAGCGCATGGCGCGCGCGGTTCGCCCCAGCCGATCGCGAAGATCGATCCGATCGAGCTTGCACACGACCCCATCCATGTCGAAGGGGATTTCGAAGCGCCGCCCTTCGAGTCGGTCGTGATAATCGATGCAGGCATCCAACCCACGCACGAGCTCGCCCAGACCCGCGTCCGAGAGCCCCCATTCACGCAGGGCGACCAGCATCTCCGAGTGCGTGGGGAACGAGTCCGCTCCTTCGAGCCGAGCGACGGAGAAGGCGTGAAACTCGAGGGGATACTTGGCGACCTCGGCGGGATCGTTGCGCCGCAATCCGCCCGAGGTGGCGTTGCGCGGATTCGCCAGGGTCGGTTTGCCTTCCGTCACGCGTACCTCGTTGTAGCGCTGGAAGCGCTCGCGCTGCATCAGCACCTCGCCGCGTACCTCGAGCAGCTCGGGGAACGCGCGTATGGCGTCGCTGAGCACGAGCGGAATGTTGCGCACGGTCTTCAGGTTGGCGGTGATGTCCTCGCCCACGGACCCGTCGCCCCGCGTGACGCCTCGCACGAAGACGCCCTTTTCGTACGTCAACGAGGCGCTGACACCATCGAACTTCGGTTCGACGGCCCATTCGAAGTCATCGGTTTCCTCGACCTTGAGAAAGCGTCTCAGCTTGCCCTCGAAGTCGCGAACCTCCTCGTCGCCGAAGAGACTCTCGATCGAGAGCATGGGCACCTCGTGGCGCAGCTTGTCGAAGCCTTGGCCCTCTGCCAGCGGCGCTCCGACCCTCTGGGTCGGGCTGTCCGCGGTCAGGAGCTCGGGGTGCTGCTCCTCGATCTGCTTCAGCTCGCGGAAGAGCGCGTCGTACTCCGCATCCGTAATTTCGGGTGAGGAATCGACGTAGTACAGCCGGTCGTGCCGTGCCAGGTCGTCGCGCAGCCGAGCGGCGCGTTTCTGGATCTTCTGGGGGGCGCTCATGGGCCGCATAAGGTAGCAAGCCCAGGAGCCCTAGCAGGCCCTCGATCATTCAGGCTAGGCGGATTCGTACCCCCGGTACGGGACCCGTAGGCGATGCACTTCTCGGCCGTCCTCCTCCTTCACTTCCTCCAGGAAACTCGCCCGCACGCGCTTGCCGCACAGATCCTTGGGCTGGATGTCGACGATGCCGACCGTGTCGACTCCGAGGAACCGCAGGACATCTCGCACGCGGGGCAGACCGCGGTCGTTCCAGTGCAGGAAGTCCCAACCGGCAATGCGCCCAGCAAATTCCCCGTCCGCAACGTCCAGGCGCATCACCCAGCGCGGGGTACCGTCGCGCGCGTGGCTGGATTTCACCTCGGCGATCTGGCAGACGTATTGGCCAGGGGGAACGTTCACGAAGGACTCGACGTCCTCGATCTCTGTGAAGTCGATTCGCATGGAAAACGAGTCAAAATGGGTTTCTCGGGTGCCCTGGAGACCGACGGGCGAGCATCCCGGTTGCAGGTCGAGACTCGTTTTCCTCTAGAAACCGACCCAGTGCTTCTCGCGCTTGCCACCCTTCAGCCAGCAGACCTCGATCTGGACGCCGTCGCTGAAGACCACGACCGAGTGATAGACGCCAACCTTCGGGTGCTCGCCCATGCCACCGGCGATCAGGTGCACGTTGTCGGCGCGCTTCTCGAAGAACTGCACGGCCGCGGAGCCGGCTCCGAGATCGCCCGCGAAGACGAAGCTCTGCGTGTTTGCCTCCTTTAGCAAGGGAAGCACGACGTCGTCGAAGTTGCCCTTCTGCGCATAGCCGACCAGGCCGTTGACGGAGCTGGCCTCGGCCTCGCCGCGGGCGACCTTGTCCTCGTCGATCCAGACCAGGTGGTGCAGGAACAGAAAGAGCGCCCGTGGCTTGCGGGCGAGCATGGCCTTCAGGTCCTCGAGGTCCTTCGCGGCGACGTTGCCCCCACCGCTCGCGGTGTCCCCCACGATGTAGGCGTCCGGCCCGTATCGGAAGGCAAGGCGGCGCTTCTGGTAGCGCAGAGAGATCACGTCGGGCGAACCGGGCTTCCTCAAGCTGTCGTGATTGCCCGGAGCCAGAAAGACGGGCAGGCCCAGCTCGGCCAGATCTTGGTCGAGATCCGCGAAACGATCGGGGTGTGGATTGACGACCGCGTCGCCGCAGAGAACGACAAAGCGCGCCCCCTCGATCGCCCCCGGAACTTCCCAGGCCAGACGCAGCGGCTCGAAGAGCCCGCTGGCCGGCGCGTCGTGCGCGCCGTAGGTGTGGCCCCCCACCAGAAAGCGATAACCCGTTCCGTCGTAACGATCTAGGAAGGCCGCAGGGTCGCCACCCATGGCCGCCAGGCCGACGGGCTGCGGGGTTTCCTGGGCGGGCGTTTGCTCGCTCGGAGAGCTCCCGGGCTCTCCTTCCGGAGCGCATCCCGGGGAAGACGCGCCGAGGATCGCGAGCATCCAAATGGCAGGGAACGAAATCCTCCGACAACCCGGAGCTTGAATCGCAACCGAGGAACGCTGCAATCGGTCACAGGAGACCGTGCCAGAGATCTTGAGAGACACCATGCTCGATTCGGCCAGTGAGGGAGGGACGGAGGAGCACCGTGAGGCTCCCCTCGACGATCTGTGGGAAGGCACGGACGAGCTCGTCCCCTTCCGGGCCCCCCAGCCTATCCCCCCCGAGGCCACGGATCTCTCCGCTCCCTCCGAAGAGTCCCGGGAAATGCGCCGAGCCGCCGTCGGCGAGCTGATCTCGCGCGTGTGGGGCTTCCATCGCCTGCGCCCGCTGCAGGAAGAGGCCATCGACGCCAGCCTGTGTGGGCGTGACCTGGTTCTGGTGCTGCCGACCGGCGCGGGCAAGAGCCTCTGCTATCAAGCACCGGCGCTCCTGCGGGAAGGCTTGACGGTCGTCATCAGCCCCCTGATCTCCTTGATGAAGGACCAGGTGGACGGGCTCCTCGCCAACGGCGTGCCGGCGGGCATGTTGACCAGCATCCAGACCCCAAGAGAACGCCGCGAGGTCTATGAAGAGCTGGACTTCCGACGTTTGAAGCTGCTCTTCGTCGCGCCCGAGCGGCTGATGATGGAGGGGTTTCTGGAACAACTCGTGGGCCACGGGCTGCAGGCGGTCGCCATCGACGAGGCCCACTGCATCAGTCAATGGGGCCACGACTTCCGACCGGAATACCGCCAGCTCGGCGAGCTTAAACGGCGCTTCCCCTCACTCCTCGTCAACGCCTTCACGGCCACGGCCACCGAGAGAGTGCGCCGCGACATCCAGGCGCAGCTCGAGCTGGACGATCCCCAGGTGATCGTCGGGCTCTGCGATCGACCGAACCTGACCTATCGGGTCAAGCAACGCGCGACCCTCGTGACCCAGGTGATGGAGGTCGTCGAACGTCACAAGGATCGGGCCGGCATCGTCTACTGCATCTCGCGCAAGGATGTCGAGAAACTGGCCGAGGAGCTGGCGAAACGGGGGGTGAAGTGCCTGGCCTACCACGCGGGCCTCCCGCCCCTGCGTCGCAAGAGGGTTCAAGAGCAGTTCCTGAACGAAGAGGTCGACGTCGTCGTCGCGACGGTGGCCTTTGGCATGGGCATCGACCGCACCGACGTGCGCTACGTCATCCACGGCGCGCTACCCAAGGGCATCGAACAATACGGACAGGAAACCGGGCGCGCCGGCCGCGATGGCCTGCCCTCGGAATGCGTCCTGTTTTATTCGGGGACGGACTTCTTCACATGGAAGGGACTCCTCGAACGCGGACACGAAGAAGCTCGCATGGAGGGCAAACACGTCGACGACGACGCGCTGGAATCGACCATCAATCGCCTCAGCGCGATGATGAACTACACGAACCGCTTCGTGTGTCGCCATCGCCAGCTGGTGGAGTACTTCGGCCAGGTATACGAGTCCCCAGATTCGCCGGATTCAGCGCACAGCGAACCGGGCCAAGAAGACGGACGAGAAGTGCAGGGCTGCGGCGCCTGCGACGTTTGCCTGGGCGAACTGAAACTGGAACCCGACGCCCAGGTTCTGGCCCAGAAGATCCTGTCTTGCGTCGTGCATTGTGGCCAACGCTACGGTGCAAACCATGTGGCCACGGTGCTGTGCGGCGGTGCGACGGCGAACATCCGCCAGACGGGGCACGACTCGGTATCGACGTACGGTTTGCTGAAAGACAGCAGCATCCAGCAGGTACGTGGGTGGATCGACCAGTTGATTGGCTTCAAGCACCTGATGGTCGTGGGCGATCGTTATCCGACCCTGCAGCTGACCCAGAGCGGTGCGGGCGTACTACACGGCGACGAGGACGTCACCCTGTTCCTGGTTCCCAAACGCAGTGGCGGAAAGAAACGCACCCGAACCGCAGGACCGGCACCGGAGGTCGAGGATCTGGCAACCGACGAGCAGGAGCTGTTCGAAAACCTGCGCAAGTTGCGCCGCCAGATTGCGCAGGAACGCGCCGTACCGCCCTATCTGATCTTCAACGACCGTACGCTGGCCGCGATGGCCAAACGCAAACCGCGCACGAAAGAAGAGCTGCTCGAGGTGCGTGGCGTCGGTGAGAAGAAGGCCGAGGATCTGGGCGAAGCCTTCCTCGCACTGATCGGAACGTAGGCTCACTCGGAACCGTTTGCCTCCCCTGCGTGGCAACGCGCGGCTTCGCGCCCCACCGCCAGGCGCACGTCGCTACGCCACCTAAATTTCTCCGAGCCGTCGTTCGACTTGCCCTCCACGGCGTCCGCGATCAGCTCTCCCAGCAAGGGAGCGAACTTGAAGGCGTGTCCACTCCCGCCGGCGGCGACGATCAGGTGCGGCCTTTCGGGGTGGGCAGCGATCCAGAAGTCCTCGTCCTGCGTGTCGGAATACAGGCACAAGCGCGTGTAGGTGACGGGCGCGTCGACCAGCGCCGGAAAGGTCTCCGGCAGAAAGGCTCGGAGGCGTGCTTCATGGCTCGCGTCGATGGCGCGCGGCGCGTCCGGATCGATGGCCGCCCCAAGATCGTGAAGCGCGATCTTCACGATGCGTTCCCGCGGATGCAGCGGAAAACCGTAGAACCCCGTGCGCGCGATGTCCGCGGTGAAGACCGGGAAGCGTTGGGCTTCGAAGAGCGCCTCGTCTGCGGGTCGCAGATGGAAAACCGCGTGGCCCGTCGCGCGCATGCATGGGGCCAGTTCGGGAACCAGCTTGTAGGTCCAGCTCCCCGCGGCGACGACCACGGCATCGGCGCGCAACTCGTCGCCGCGCGCGTCGATGAGTCCGTTGCCGTCTTCGAGCAGCCTTTGGACCGCGCGGTTCTCCTCGATCTGCACACCCAGCGCACGTGCTTCGGAGAGCAGGGCCTCCACCACGCGTCCGCTGTGCGCGTACCCTCCGTGGGGATGGAAGAACCCATCGACGTAGGCACCGGAGCTCCAGGCCGGGAAGCGGCGCTCCAGCTCGCGCTGGTCCAGGCGCTGCGGTGTGTGCCCGCGCTGCTTCAGGAGCTCGAAGCTCTCGTGTTCATAGCCGCCGGGCGCCATGGGGCGCCGGCAGACCATCACCACCCCGTCCTCCTCGTACAGGGGTAGCTGCCCTGATGCGACCCAGCGCGCGTCCCATTCCAGCCAGCCCTCTCGAGCGTGCTCCATGAGCGCCATGTAGGCCTCGTCCTTTCCGTACTCCATCCGACAGACCTTGCTGATGTCGGTGCTGGCGGCCAGGGGGTGGGGAACGGCTCCCGCATCGAGAAGCGTCACGGCGTATCCGCGCCGGCGTAATTCGATCGAGGCGGTGACACCGAAGATCCCGGCGCCGATGACGAGCACGCTTTGGTCTTCGCCCTGTTGCTGCCCTGGTTTCATTGGAAGCAGCTTAGCTACAGCCATATCCGGGGCCGAGCTTCGACCTCCCGCTCGTTGGGATTAGCATTCCCGGGCCCCGCGCCCACGGACGATCGGCCGCGGGGTCCACTTTGCACGAAGACGATGCCATGTCGCCCCGGGAAGGGCAGGACGAGCCCAATCGGGTGTGGGTCGCCGCGGCCGTTTTGTTCCTGGCCACGCTGTGCGCCTATCTTCCGGTTCTGCAGAACGAATTCGTCTCCTTCGACGATCCGGGTTATCTGGAGAATCGCCACGTCCGTGAAGGGTTCAGCGCCGACGGAATCGTCTGGGCCTTCACCAAGGAGCACTCCTCGAACTGGCATCCGCTGACGTGGATGTCCCACATGCTGGACGTGCAGCTCTTCGGCATGCACGCCGGGGCGCATCACTTCGAGAGCGTCGTGCTGCACGCCCTGGCGGCGATTTGCCTGCTGGTGTTCCTGCATCGCACGACCGGATCGGTGTGGGGCAGCGCGCTGGTCGCGGGTCTCTTTGCGCTGCATCCACTGCGCGTGGAATCCGTGGCCTGGGCTTCGGAGCGCAAGGACGTCTTGTCGGGACTCTTCTTCTTTCTGAGCCTGGTGCTCTACGCGAGCTACGCGCGTCGACCGAACGCCGTTCGGTATATCGCCCTTTGTCTGTGCTTCGCCCTGGGATTGCTGGCCAAGCCCATGCTGGTCACGCTTCCGGCCGTTCTCCTGTTGGTCGATCTCTGGCCCTTGCGCCGCGAGGGGATCTCGAAGCTCGTGCTCGAGAAGATTCCGATTCTCGCGTTGTCGATCGGTTCCTGCATCGCGACGGTGTGGGCTCAGGATGCCGGAGGCGCAATCAAGGACTTCGATTCCCTGGCCTTGTCGGCGCGCATCGCCAACGCTTTCGAGAGCGTGTGGCTCTATCTCGGAAAGTCCCTCTGGCCCGCAGATCTCGCGGTCTTCTATCCGCACCCGGCCTTGGTCCACGCCGATCACCAACCCTGGCGCTGGCAGGCGCTTCTCGGGGTCGTGTTCGTCATCGTCGTCACGCTCGGTTGCTTGCGTCAGCTGCGTCAGCGCCCCTGGTTGACGGCGGGTTGGTTCTGGTATCTCGGCATGCTCGTGCCGGTGATCGGAATTCTGCAGGTGGGCGGACAGCGCATCGCGGATCGCTACACGTATCTGCCCCTGGTGGGGATCACCTTCGCCCTGGTCTTCGAGATTCGTCCGCGGCTCTCGGATTCCCTGCGCAAACCGGCGCGGATCGCAGGCGCGTCAATCCTGGTCCTCTTGGGCGTTCTCACCTGGCGCCAGGCCACGGTGTGGAGGGACACCGAGACGCTTTTCCTGCATACCTTGGCGGTTACCGAGCGCAACTACGTCGCCCACAACAACCTGGCCCTGGAGTACATGCAAAGCGGGCGTGCAGACCAGGCCATCGAACACCTCGAAGCACGCCTGGCGATCTCGCCCGCCACCGGTGCCTACATCAACCTGGGCACGATCTACGCCCAGCGCGGCGAAACGGACAAGGCCATCACGACTTTCGAGAAGGCCCTGACCCGCAAGGCGGATCAAGCCGACGCTTTGGCCAATCTCGGCGCGCTCTATCTGTCCAAGGGCGACGAGCCGCGCGCTCGCAAGTACCTGGAACAAGCCCTCCAGACCAAGAGAGCGCCGATCACCGCCTGTGAGCGATTGGCATGGATGCTGGTCACGACGCGCCAGCCGAACGGTCGCGATGCGGCGCGCGCTCTGCGACTGATCGAGAAGAGCCTGAAACGACAGGGAGCGGGTACCTGGTCCTTCCAGCGCACCCTGGCCGCCGTGCGCGCAGCCAACGGCGACTTCGAAGGAGCCGTGAAGGCCATCCGCAAAGCCACGCGCGGTGCACCGCCTCCCGTCCGTGCTCAACTGGACAAGGAACGTGAACTCTACCTGTCCGGGCGTACCCTCTGAGGCCCCCATGACCCGTCCACCCCTGACGACCAAGACGAAGCGCCTGCTCGCCCTGCTCGGCGGCGTTCTGTCTCTTTGCCTGTTCTTCGTCCTGCTCGAGGGCTTCGCCAGCTTGATGCTGGCCTGGAGCGTGCCGCACAAGAGCCTTCTGACCGAGCGCACGCACTGCGTCTACGATCCGCTCCTCGGCTGGATCAACGAAAGTAACGTCCACGTCGAAGATCTCTACGGGCAAGGTCTGGGCCTGTCGACAAACGCACGCGCCCTGCGCGGGCGCAACGACGTGACTCCCACACCCGCCCCTGGGCGCTTTCGCATTCTGTGCCTGGGCGATTCGTTCACCTTGGGACACGGCGTCGATGACAGCGCGACCTTCCCGGCGTGGATGGAGCGGCTCCACGCCTCCCTGGAAGCCCCCAACATGGGGCAGGGTGGCTACGGCGTCGATCAATCCTATCTGTGGTACCGCCGCGATGCCGCGGACCTCGAGGCCCAGGTCGTGCTCCTGAGCTTCATCGCCCCGGACTTCGAGCGCATGCTCAGCGAACGTTTCCAGGGCCAATACCCAAAGCCCCGGCTACGCGTAGAGAATGGCCAGCTCATCTACCCGAGCGAACCGCTCCCCGAGGACTGGACGCCCACCGACAAGGTGCTCTCGCGCTTCACCGACAACCTCTCCATCGTCGAGCTGTTCCAGCAGCTGCAATGGGAACGTGGAGGGCCCCGGCTCACGGACACGAGCTATCAACCGATCGCCGAGGCCGTACTCGTCGACCTCGAGAAGCTGGTCCAGGAACGCGGAGGCCGACTGGTCCTGGCCCACATCCCCGTGCGCGACCGCAACGTCGGCTACACCGATGCCGTACTCGCCTGGCTCAAGCCTCTCGCCCAGCGCATCGATGTCCCCCTCATCAACCTGGCCGACGAGTTCGCAGGTTTCGTCCCCGGCGAAGCGGACTCCCTGTACCTCCCTGCTGGCCACATGAACGCCAGCGGCAACCGGCGCCTTGCCGAACTCCTGACAGCACGCTTGCGCGGCTTGTTTCCCGAATTGCCGATGTCGGACCTCTGACACCGTACGCCACCTTCAGCGCCGAACGAAATGCCGTAGAGCATCATCCGAAAAGGACCATCCCTCCGGAGACAGCTTCCGACGTTCATACGAACGAACCGCCGGAATGCCCGACAAAGGCGGCACGTCACGTTCCCGTCTCAACACCTCCACATCGCATCCGAGCTCCCCAAACGTCCGCTTTCCAACCGACACATAAGCCGCTCGCTGTGCAAGCACCGTCTCGTAGAGCGCACCCTCGTTGCCCATCCACGTGTGATACAAGAAGTCATCGTTCGGCGTCACGCGCACGATGTAATCCGGCAGACTTTCCACATCCGCCAAGGCGAGGGTCTCGACCCAGTAGGCAACGCGTGGTTCGGGTGGGAATACGATGCTGCCGATCATGTCGCCAGCGACGAAGACGTCCTCGAAGTTGACGGCATCCTCCCCGCCGGTGAGCAGGTACCAGCGCAACGTGTTGTTCGTGAGTTGATCCCAACCACCGGCCAGTAGCACGTTTTGGGCTCTGTCGACCTGCTCATCGACGAATGCGCACAGTTCGCCGATCTGGGGGTGCCCCTCGAGCTCCCAGTCGATGGTGCGATCGAGATCGAGATACAGATGCACGCCCCCCGGAAGCGCTGGTAGGGCCAACGCCGCTACAACGAGAACTCCGCTGACCTGGCGTGTCGTTCCGCCGTGAAGGACAAGGCGTGCCACACAGAGAAGGAAGGCCCCGGAGGAGAGTGCCATGAGGGAGGTGCCGAGGTACCTAAAGACATCCAGGTAGTCTTCGGTCAAGGAGAAGGGCGTGCCGGAGCTCCATCGAAAAGGTAGCTCGGGTGCAATCCGACACAGGAGTGCTAAGCCAAAGACAGCACTCGTCGTGGGCACGAGTACGAAGGTGCGGCGCAGGTCCGATCTCGTCGCGGCGCGCATCAACCAATCGCGTGTGGCTTCCCACCAAAGCGGCAGCTGCAGGGCGAGAAACAGCAGGAAGGCCGGTGCTTCCACGATGTTGTAGCGGAAGTAGAAGCGGCCACGGAGGACGTAGAAGGCCGTCGAGCACAGGGCCCACAGCCACACGGCACGCAACCCCGGCTCTCTACAACGTCGCCAGAGACTCGCGAAGGCCATCAGCGCGCCGAGTCCCACGGCGATCGAACTGGCGTACTCGACAAAGAGCGTCGCTCCCGTGTCACGCACCGTGCGCGAAAGTGAGGACGGAAGCGGATGGCGCACGCTGTCGCCCAGGGCATCCAGCTTGTCGGGATGGGCAAACCAGGCGAGGACCATCACGAACGCGGTGGCGAACAGCGGCACGGCCCCCGAGCGATAGAAGCGTGGAATCGAAAAGCGTGCGCGTCCCAGCTCGCTCAAGCCGAGCATCAAGGCCAAAAAGCCGCCGTGGTCATACTTCGTCAGAGCCGCGACACCCAGTGCCAGACCAGCCAACCAGGCGCGGCTGGCCGGGTGCTCACGCTCCAGCGACCACAGATACGCCAACAACGCCAGGTAGGTGAAGAAGAGCCCCGTGGTCGCGATGAGGCTCTGCGCGGAGAACGTCAGGACATTCGGCGCTGCCAGCAGGAGCACCACCGCCAGCACTCCACTGCGCGCCGGGCTCTTGGGCGCTAGCCGGCGCGCGATCGCGAAGAAGCACAGAGTCGTACCGAACAGGAGCACGATCGACGGCAAGCGCGCGGAGAAGTCACTCGCCCCGAGGACAAGAAAGAAGGGCTGCACAAACCACGCGTGAACGAAAGGGTACCAGCGCACATGGGGCTGCACCGGAGCGTGCCAGCGCTCGGGGAAGTAGGTATCGCGCAGGAAACCCGCGGCGTCGCCCTGCACCATCCGATCGTGCAATCGCAGAGCCTCGATCGCGTGCACGGCCTCATCGGCGTCCATGGTCCATGCGGTGGCGTACACGGTGCGCGCCAGGTACGCGCAGCTGACCAGCGAAAGCAGGAGCACCAACACCCTCGCGGTACGCAACTCCTGGCGCGAACGCGAGCGTCCCAGTGCCTGAGCGACGTCCTCGGGAACGCTCTCCACTACTCGCTGAGGGCGGGCTGGCCCGCCTCACCCGACACGGTATCGAGCGAGGGCGCCGCGATCGATTCTCGCGTCCGAACGAAAGCGAAGGTTCCGATGGCCGTGGCATCCGCGAAGACGCGCCGCAGGTTCAAACCCGCCATCTGCTCGACCTCGCTGGGCGTGAAGCCGCGTTGAAGCAGCGCTTCGAGGAGGACCCCATACCGGGACGCATCCTCGAGGCCTTCCGGCCCACGCTCGATGCCGTCGAAGTCCGATCCCAGGGCAACGTGCGCCACGCCGGCGATCTCGACGGCGTGCACGATGTGATCTATCAGCCGCTTCAGAGCCATGGGGCGCGCCTGCCTTCGCATCACGTCTTGCGACGAGACGAAGCGCTCGGCATCGTTGGCGCCAGCGCGGTTCTTGTACTCGGCCGTCTCGCGCACGCGTGCCTCCTCGGCGCGTGCCTCCGCATCGAGAAAGCCCGGGTGGAAGACGATCCCGCACACACCGCCGTGCTTTGCCAGAGTACGCAGTTGATCGTTGGTCAAGTTGCGCGGGTGATCGTGCAAGGCCTTGCACCCCGAGTGACTCGCAAGTACCGGCGCCGAACTGGCGCTGACCACGTCATAGAAAGCACGTTCAGATGCGTGCGAGACATCCACGAGCATGCCGCAGACGTTCATCAACTGCACGACCGCGCGACCGAACTCATCGATGCCGGGGGGAACATTGGCACCGGCTCCATCCTGGCAGGATCGAATCCATGGCAAGTGGTTGTTCCAGACGAGCGTCATGCCACGCAAACCATGCTCGAAAAGCCACTCGAGCTTCCCCAGGTCACATTCGATCGCGTGTCCGCCCTCGATACTGGGTATCCCACCGATCAAACCGGCGCGTCGCGCAACGTCCAGTTGGCCGGCGTTCCCCACGAGACGGAATCGATCCGGGTGTTGCGCTTCGAGCTCGTGCACCGCTCGAAGCATCCGCACCGCGCGATCGAAAGAACGATCCAGGTGTTGCTCGGGATCCACCCAGAGCACGTTCACCCAAACACCGACACCGCCCTCGGCGGCTCGGACCAGGTCGAAGTGACCCGAAGTACCGCGGAGACCAAGGTCGCATCCGAGGTCGACGGCACGGCCGATCGCATCGACGTGGGCATCGAAAACGACCCCCCGACGAACAAAATCGAGGGCGACGGGAGAAAGCTCGGGCGTGGGCATCACCTAGATGGAAACCACACATCTCCGAGGAAGGAAGCCCGCTCGTCCGAAAACCAGGGCTCGTGTGCGTATTTCTGCCCCTGGGAGCCCGTACTGGCTCGGACGCCGCTGACCATCCCGAGCTGGTCGTCTTGCTGAAGAGCCAGAAGCACGAGCGAAGACGCCTGCCTGGGCTAGGCGCGAGCCCCCTGTCAACCTGACAGCTGGCGGAACGGCCTGCTTTGCCGGCTGCCACTCTGGCAGCGTACCCTGCACGCGCCATCCCCTGATGGGCCTTTGCATGGGCGAAGAGGCCCGTCAAGCCGGCTCGGAGGCCTGCGGCACACCCTTTGCTCAGTCCGGGGCCTGCCACCCTCCTGGGGGCTCTCCCTCAAATGATTCGGACCCATCGATTTCTCCTGGCCGACGACGATGTCGAGGTACGCCTTGGGGTCGCCGAGCTATTGTCGGGCTTGGGCCTCGAGTTCCTCCATGCCCAAACGGGCCTCGAGGCGATCGAGCTGGGACGGACCGAACGGATCGACGGGGCGCTCTTCGACATGCACATGCCCGGATGCACCGGAGTCGAGGCCATTTCGATACTGCGCCAAGAGCGGATCGAGCTCCCCTTCCTCGTGTACTCGGGTCGCTGGACGCTCGGCCTCGAGAAGTCCGTCCTCGCCGTCGGCGCGGTCGCCTGCCTCAAGAAGCCGGTCGAGCCGTACCAATTGCGGCGCGCGGTGCGCGAAGCCCTGGGGCTCGATCCAGCAAACAACAACTGATCACCGTCGCCAACCGAAAGGCGCCAACTTACGGCAGTGCCAGCGGGTAGCGACGGCTCGAACCAAACCAACCACCCAAAGAAACCAAAGACAAAAGAGACACAGATGGCAACCAAGACCAAAGCCAAGCTCAACCTGCGTCCCCTCGGCGACCGTGTGATCCTCCAGCGGGCAGAAGCCGAAGAGAAGACCGCGGGCGGCATCCTGCTCCCCGAGAGCGCCAAGGACAAGCCGAAGCAGGGCAAGATCGTGGCCTGCGGCGAAGGCCGCGTCCTCGACAACGGCGACCACCTCAAGATGAATGTCAAGGCGGGCGATCGCGTCCTCTTCAGCTCGTACGCCGGCACCGAGGTCAAGCACGAAGGCGAAGAGCTCCTGATCATGAGCGAGTCCGACATCCTCGCGATCATCGACTGACCCTTTCGGTCGCTCGAACCAAACCACCAGGCTCTCAATCCAAGGAACCGAATTTCGATGGCCAAGCAAATTAGCTATGAGGCGGAAGCACGCGAGCACATCCGCACCGGTGTGAAGAAACTCGCGCGTGCCGTGAAGGTCACGCTCGGCCCCCGCGGCCGCAACGTAATCATCGAGAAGTCCTTCGGTAGCCCCACGGTCACCAAGGACGGCGTCACTGTTTCGAAAGAGGTCGACCTCGAAGACCCTTACGAGAACATGGGCGCACAGCTCGTCAAGGAAGTCGCCTCGCGGACGTCCGAGGGCGCCGGTGACGGCACCACTACGGCCACGGTCCTCGCAGAAGCCATCTTCGAGCAAGGCCTGCGCAACGTGACCGCGGGCGCCAGCCCGGTCTCATTGAAGCGCGGTATCGACAAGGCGGTCGCTGCCACCACGGCTCACCTCGAGACCATCTCGAAGCCGATCAAGGGTCGCGACGACATCGCCAAGGTCGGCGCCATCGCCGCCAACAACGACGGCGAGATCGGCGAGATCCTGGCGGAAGCCATGGATCGTGTCGGCAAGGACGGCGTTATCACGGTCGAGGAAGGCAAGAGCCTCGAGACCAGCGTCGAGTGGGTCGAAGGCATGCAGTTCGATAAGGGCTACCTGTCCCCGCACTTCATCACGGATCCGAAGAACATGGAATGCGTCCTCGAGGATGCCTTCGTTCTCATCCACGAGAAGAAGATCACGTCGATCAAGGACATGATCCCCATGCTCGAAGAAGTCATGCGCTCGGGCCGACCGCTGTGCATCCTCGCCGAGGACATCGAGGGCGAAGCACTTGCGACCCTCGTCGTCAACCGCCTGCGGGGCTCCTTCCCCTGCGTCGCCATCAAAGCCCCCGGCTTCGGTGATCGTCGCAAGGCCATGATGGAAGACATCGCCGTCTTGTGTGGTGGTTCCGCAATCATGGAGTCGACCGGTCAGTCTCTCGAGACGGCCAAGCTGACGGACCTCGGTCGCGCCAAGAAGATCATCATCACCAAGGACAACACGACGATCATCGAAGGTGGCGGCAAGAAGACCCAGATCCAGGGTCGCATCGAGCAGATCAAGAACGAGATCGCGAACACCAGTTCCGACTACGACAAAGAGAAGCTCCAGGAGCGCCTGGCCAAGCTCGCCGGCGGTGTCGCCCAGGTCAACGTGGGCGCTGCCACCGAGTCCGAGATGAAAGAGAAGAAGGCCCGCGTCGAAGACGCCCTCCACGCCACCCGCGCGGCGGTCGAGGAGGGCATCGTCCCCGGCGGTGGTGTCGCTTTGTTGAGCGCCCAGAAGGCCATCGACAAACTCGAGCTCTCCGGTGACGAGTTGATCGGAGCGCGCATCGTGTTCCGTGCTCTCGAAGCTCCTCTGCGTCAGATCGCCGAGAACGCTGGTCAAGACGGCCCCGTCGTCATCCAGAACGTGCGCAGCGAAAACAAGCCCACGCATGGCTACAACGCAGCCACGGACTCCTACGAAGACCTGGTCAAGGGCGGCGTCATCGATCCGAAGAAGGTAGTCCGCATGGCCCTGCAAAACGCATCTTCGGTGGCCAGCCTGCTGCTCACCACCGATGCGCTGGTAAGCGAACTCCCCGAGAGGGAAGAAGAGAAGGCTCACTCCCACTAGAGAGCGTAGGCCTCACCCCCTGGGGACGGAGGCCTGCCAACCTTCTCTGATCTCCAATCGTCCCGGGCCGTTGATGACCTCGTCATCGGCGGCCCTTTTTCGTGGAGTCAGGGCAGATCCAGAATCCCGCCGCCGCCGCGCAACGTCTCGCTGCTCGAGCGATAGTTCAGCCGGATCGAAATACGCGAAGACCAGGGACGAACGTCGCGATCCGCGAGCCGCCCCAAGGCGAACGCGGCATACGAGCGCTCGAGTTTTGTGTTCGTCTCGTTGGTCACGCCCGACAACAGGGGATCCAGGGCCGTCTCTCCACCGACTCGGCCCAGCGCCAGCGAAACGCCGGAGTGAGTCGTGAGGCAATCGCATTCCATCGACAGCCCTTGGAGCTCGTTGGAAACCGTGGCGTGCCCGAGCATGGCCAAACCGAGGGCGCTGGCCTCGAGGACGACAGGGCGGTGCTCGGCATCCTGGAGAAGATCGCGCAAGGATTCGATGCCGCCGGTGGCGCCGGAAAGGCCGAGGGCCCAGGCGCCGTGGATCATGGATTGATCGTCGTTGAAATCGTCCAGGTCGGAGAGCTGTTCGACCGAGTCCTCGTCGCTCGCGAGCCCGAGCCCCAGGGCGGCGGCTGCGGTCTCCTCGACGGAACGCCCCTTGCGACGCAAGTAGCGCAGGGGCTCGAAGGCCTCCGTGGGAAGCGGCTGGCCCGCCGCCTCCATTCCATAGGCGAACACGCCGAGGGCCAGAGCCGCCCAGGCGCGTTCAAAGGACTTGCCGCGGGTTATGCGAGCGCCGAGCAGCTTGCGCACGTCTTTTGCGGCGGCGAAGGGTTCGTCTCCCGTTCCAGGCCGCGAGGCGGTCTGGGCCAGGGACATGAGGGCCAGTCCGCGGACGGAGCGCTTGCCATTCGCGTTCAACTGCATGAGCACGTGGCGGATGCGCTCGTCATGCACATCGGTATCCGCATCGCCGATCGTTCCAAGCGCCTGGACACAACCGAGACGAATCGCCTCGCTGGTGTTGATCCGTTTGTACGGCAGCGTGCAGAGCACACGAACGACCTCGGTGCGCAGCTCGTCATTGAGCTCGGGGTAGATACCGGCGAGAACCGCAGGGGCATGTGCACGCACGGCATCGTCCTCGCGCTTGCTCTCCAGGAGGCTTATCACGCGTTGCGCGAGAGCCGTATTCGAAGTGCTTTCCGGACCGTCGCCATCACCATGACGTCCCGGCGCAACCATGCTGAGGGCAATCATCGTGGCGATGCGCGTATCCGGCGTGGCTTCCTTTTGCGTCTGGGCGAAGGAGGCCATCAAGGCGTGCACCGCAAAACGTCGCACGTCGGGGTTGTCGGTACGCTGGCCTATCAGGCCCAGGGAGTAAGCCGCGAACGAGCGCATCCTGCGCGTGACCTCCGAACGATCGAAGGCCTTCTGTCCGGCCTCCGTATCCAGAAGCAAGTCCTTCAGGAGCGGCATGTCCTGCGGCCGCCCCAGGATACCGATGGCGATACAGGTCGATTCGCAAACCCGTTGGTTGTTGTCCGCGAGGAACGGCCGAATCGCCTCGCCGATGTTCCCTCCAGGAACATCTCCGATGCGACCCAGCGAAAGAATCGCGGCGCTGGTCAGGCGACTATCGTTCTGATCCAGCACCTCGAGCAGCCGCGGAACAACACGGTTGCGCAGACTGTGATCGGAGATGGCTCGCGGGCTGGTGAGAACGTCCTCACTCCCACCGCGGGTCGTCGGCAGGGTGCTCCTGCGATTGAGATAGAGAAAGGCCTCGCGATTGTGCATCCACCAGAGATTCCAACCATCGACGTCGGCGCTGTGTCTCGAACCTCCGCGGGTCTCGGCGACAGCCGGGATGACCCCGACCGGACGACCCGAGGTGGGGCCGGGCCGCGAAGGTGCGGGCGGAGCACTCGGGGGCAGCAGGGGAGGTTGCAGGGGCGGTGGGCCGCTGGGCGG
>CBFIHP010000016.1:0-127160 GCA_965662355.1 Planctomycetota bacterium
AGCAGGCTCAGCAGCAGGCTCAGCAGCAGGCTCAGCAGCAGGCTCAGCAGCAGGCTCAGCAGCAGGCTCAGCAGCAGGCTCAGCAGCAGCAGCAGCAGCAGGCTCAGCCGCAGCCCGCGGTCCAGCAGGCCCCCGAGCCCGTCCAGCAGCCCGAAGTCGCGGCCGCTCCGGTGGCTCCGACGCCCGCAGCTGAGGAGCCCGTCCAGGCTCAGCAACCCGCGCCGGCCAAGGAGCAACAGGTCGAACAACCCGTGGCTCAAACGCAGCCCCAGCCGACGCCGACGCCGCCGGCCCAGCCTGCTGCACAGCCGCAAGCGCAGCCGCAAGCTGCGGCACCGGCACCGGCAGCACCTGCTCAGCCGCAGGCAACGCCCGAACCCGCCGCGGCGCTTCCTACCGAGCCTGGCGAAACACTCGTCTTCGAAGACGACATGGGCTTCAACGCCGCAGAGTTCGTCGAGAACCCCGAGCCGCGTTGCCCGGTCGTTCTCCTGGTCGACACGTCCGACTCCATGCAGGGCGATCCGATCCGTGAGCTGAACGACGGCATCACGCTCTTCCGCGAGTCACTGTGTGCCGACGAGCTCTCGAGCAAGCGCGTCGAGATCGCCGTCATCGCCTACGGCAACAACTCTTTCGAGTCGGACTTTCAAACGCCCGAAGAGTTCACTGCTCCGACCCTGCAAGCCGGTGGTCTCGCGCCCCTGGCCGAGGCTGTCGATCGCGCGGTCGAGATGGTCTATGAGCGCAAGAGCACCTACAAGAAGGCCGGCGTTGCGAACTACCGCCCGTGGGTCTTCCTGATCAGCAAAGGCGCACCGTCCGGCGACCTGCAGGCTGCTGCGTCCAAGATTCAAATGGGTGAAACCCAAGGCGCTTTCGCCTTCTTCACCGTCGGTGTCGCTGGCGCCGACATGGCGACCCTGAGCTTGCTCTCCAGTCGCGAACCGCTCCAGTTGAAGGACCTCTGCTTCCGCGAGCTCTTCTCCTGGCTGAGCACCTCGCTCCAGGCCGTTTCGCACTCCCAGATGGGAAGCAAGGTCGGCCTGCCCAGCCCGATGAACTGGGTCTCGCCGAAGAAGTAACAGAAACCCGATAGCTCCGCCCGGGTTGCTAAAGGACTGGGTGAAGAAGGCCTGGTTGGCAAAAAGCCGACCGGGCCTATTTTTTTTGACCCAACCCCGATTCTGAACCTCTACAAGTCCGCCAACCCGCGCTCCTCTTCCGCCGTCACACCGCGCAAGGCGGGCTCGAAGCTCTTCCCTAGATACACCTCGCGCACCTTCGGATCCCCGATCAAGTCCGTCGCCGTTCCCTCCCGCAGGATCCGCCCCTCGTGGATGATGTACGCTCGGTCGGTACTCTGCAGCGTCTCCCTCACGTTGTGATCCGTGATCAGGATGCCGATCCCCTTCTTGCGCAACTTCTGAATCAACTCCTGGATCTCCTCCACGGCAATTGGATCGACCCCCGCGAAGGGCTCATCCAAGAGGAGAATGGCCGGTTCGCTGGCGAGGGCGCGGCAGATCTCGAGGCGTCGGCGTTCACCACCCGACAACGTTTCCGCGATGCCCGAGGCCAGATGTGTCAGATCGAGTTCCGAAAGCAACTCATCCGCGCGCGCATGTCGTTGGCTTCGCGATAGAGCACGCGCTTCCAGGACCGCGAGCAAGTTGTCGCGCACGCTCATGCGCCGGAAGATCGAGGCCTCCTGCGGCAGGTATCCCATGCCCAAACGCGCGCGCTTGTACATCGGTAGCCGCGAGCACTCTCGGTTCTTGAGCCAGACCTCGCCCTCGTCCGGCTGGGTGAGACCGACCGTCATGCGAAAGCTGGTCGTCTTGCCGGCGCCGTTTGGGCCAAGGAGCCCGACGATCTCGCCGGGGCGGACGTAGAAGGAGACCCCGTTGACCACGCGGCGACGCTTGTAGGTCTTCACGAGGTTGCGGGACTCGAGTAGCGAGTCGGGGTGAGGGGCGGGGCCCTTCTTCTGGCCGCGGAACAGTGCCATGGTGGGCAGTCTACGGGCCGTGATAGCCCAGCTGGAGGATTGTGGATAACTCGTGGAGGAATGGCGTCGCTTTGTTGGAATCCCCGGGCGACCCTGCGGGGGCTGCGGCGATTCCCGTCCTAGCCATTCCCAAGCGATGCACTAAGCCAAGCATTGTCAGTGCCCTAGGACCGCACGTTGGCCAGGGACCGGGTATTGGGCCGCCCGAGCCAAAAAGTAACTGGGCCAGACTTGACTCTCGCAAGCGATGCGGTCCAGCGTGGATAACGCTCTCAATGTAACCAGGCGAGGCGCCAGAGACGTTCCGTGGGCCGTATCGGCCAAAAAATCGCCACCGCGCGGCCCAGGATCAGATTGCGGGAGACGAGGGGTTCACGCTCGATGGCCCCCAGCTCCGACAGCAGACCCTCGAGCCGGAGCCCCGATTCGGATTCGATTGTCTCGCGCGGAAACCAATCGACCTCGCCGTAGGTGTCCTTGAAGCGCACGAGGTTTCGGTAGTCGCCAACGCCCGGTAGCGGGTTCTCGCGGTTTCTGTAGTTGCCACTGCGCGGGCCCAGTCCCGCGAGTGTGATGGTCTGTTCTTCCCACAAGCGACTGTCGGCGGAGTCCAGAGTGTTGTCGCCGAGCATCACGTAGTTCTCCGCGGGAATCGTCACGATCCACGGTGCACCGTTGGGCAGGGGGGCCGAGTAGAAGGTGTCTCGGTAGACCTGCAAGTCTTGCAGTTCGCCGCCACCGCCTTCGAAGCCAAGCTGTAGCACCGTGTGCTGGTTTTCGTTGGCGGGGATGTCGATCTCGGCTAGCACGTCGCCATCGAGTTCGAGCGTCAAGCGATCGTTCAGGTTCTGCGCGCTGAAGGAGTAGCTCTTGGCCTTCGCGAGTCGTCCGCTCTCCGCGATCTCGATTCGGTCCATGACGTCCGAGCTGCCGTTTCGTACGTGATAGCGAATCTCCGCCTTACTGGAGGCATCGGAGGCCGGGCCGGGAATGCGAAATTCGTACAGGCGTGGGCCTTCCTGCAGCAGGACCGTAAAGGCCGTCACCGCTGCTGCCGGTTCCACGTCGCCTTCCACCCGTAGATCCCCGACGAAGCCGCGGCCCTGAAGACCGGAAGTTCTGCGTCGCTCGGCGTCGATTTCTTTTCGCAGGGAGTCGGGGTAGCCGTGGGTGTACTCGTTGCGGACGCCGTTGTCTCGTGCGCGGAAGGTAATGTACCCGGGGTCGTTGGTCCTCGCCTCCCGCCTCTTGGCCACCCAGACCGAGCCCTCCGAGCTGCTCCAGCTGGATTGTTGCGGTTCGTTGACGTCGATGCGTTTCCACAACTCGCTTTGTACTGACCCGGGCGGTCTCAGGACCTGCCACTCATCACTCTCGCTGGCGCGGGTCCACAGATCACCATGTTCGATCTTCAGCTGTTCGTCCGGCATTCCGACGAGTCGCTTGACCATCACGCGCGAGCGCTCGAGAGGGTGCTTGAAGACCACGATCTCGTAGCGATCGGGATCCCGGAAGCAGAAGGAAAACTTGTCGACCAGCACGCGATCGAACACGCCCGTCCCGGCGTGACCCATCAAGGTTGGCTGCATCGATCCCGAGGGGATCTTGCTGATCTCGAGCACGAAGTACTTGAACAGGAGCGCCACCATGACCGCTACGGTCAGGGCCTCGATGTTCTCGCGCCAGCGCTTTTGCTCTTCGGGTTTTGTCGTCTTAGGCATCTCAGTTCACCCAGCGGATCCGAAAGATATCGCGACGGAGATCCAGCGGCCAGAAGACGGCGACGGCTTTACCCTGAATCATCTCACGCGGGACGAATGGCGAGGGGGTGGTACGGCGCGAAATGATGTCGGAGTTCTTCATCCAGTGGGGCTCGCCCCATTCGTCGACGAAGTAGGTCGTCGGCCCGTCGGGGTCGCCGATGCCCACCATGCGGGGATTTTCGCCGCGGCGCATGTTGCCCCGAATCTGCTCACCCTCCTCGAGGCTCAGGGTCTGGTAGCGCCACTCGCGGCTGTCGCACGACTCCTGGGTATTGTCCCCCAGCATGAAGTATTCGCCTTCGGGGACCCGGATCGTGCGCGTTCCATTCGACGTGTAGAAGATGTCGCGATAAACCCGCAGCTCATCGAGCGTTGCGCCGTCGCCCTCGACCTCGATGTAGATGCTCGAGGTCTGGATCACCGCCGGGTCGATTTCGACTGCGGCAACCACTTTTCCCTCGATCTCGATCTCGAGCAGGTCATCCATGTTCTGCACGGCGAAACGAACCGGCTCCCCGGCGGGGAAGCGGTAGGGCGGGGGAGCCGGCGGAGCGTCGTCGATTCCAAGACTCTCGTTGCCGTCCGCGTCGATCCAGGGCGCGGCGGTGTCGGAGGATGTGGGGCCGGGCAGCGTGAAGCGGTAATGACGCTTGCCTTCCTTGATCACGACGGCGATCGCTCGTGTGTCCGGCAACACCGTGACCTTGCACTCCAGTCGCAGGTCGCCGACCGTGTTGTTGCCCGAGCGTTTTCCCGCGTCCGAAATCAACACATCCAGGGGAGGCGGATACCCGTCGAGGTACTGGTCGGTGATCGTGGGCAATCGGCTCTTGAACTTGGCCGTGCCCCTGCCGTGGGCCTCGATTCGATCACCGTCGATGATCCACTCAACGCCGGTTTGCGTCGAGATCGATTCCCACGCGGGGTTCATTTGCTTGGGATCGTCGTCGATGCGCCTCCATACCGAGCGTTGCACGGAGCGGGGCCGGCGCAGCACGCTCCATTCCTCTTCCGGCTGGCGATGCCAGATGTCGCCGTATTGGATGCGAAGCTCTTCGGGGCCCACGCCCGCGATGCGCTTGACGAAGTTCTTCCCACGGTCGAGGGGGTAGCGAAAGACACACACTTCCCAGCGCTTGGGTGCGCGGAGCACGTACGAGATCTTGTCGACCAGGATGCGATCCTGGATCTTCGAACGCTCGTCACCGATCAGGGTCGGCTGCATCGAGCCCGTAGGGATCTTGTATGCCTCGACGATGAAGTACTTGAGCAGGATGGCCATGACGATCGCCATGACGACCGCCTCGAGATTATCCGCCATCAATCCGTGGACGCGGCGGGCGGTCACGAACGCTCCCGGCTCACTTCGTGTCCTCGCGGTCACCCAGGACCGACAGGAAGGCCTTTTGCGGGATGTCCACGTTGCCGACCTGGCGCATGCGGCGCTTGCCCGCCTTCTGCTTTTCCAGGAGCTTGCGTTTACGCGAGATGTCGCCGCCGTAGCACTTGGCGGTCACGTCCTTGCGCAGGGCCGCGATGTTCTCCCGTGCGATGATCTTGGCCCCGACGGCGGCCTGCAGGGGGATCTCGAACATGTGACGCGGGATGTCCTTGCGCAGCTTCTTGATCGTGGCGCGCCCGCGAGTGACCGCTTGTTCTTCGTGGCAGATCGAGGACAGGGCATCGACATCCTCGCCGTTGACCAGGATGCGCAGCTTGACGAGATCGTCCTTCTTGAACTCGGTAACCGTGTAATCGAGCGTGCCGTAGCCGCGCGTGGCGGACTTCAGCTTGTCGTAGAAGTCGTAGATGATCTCGGCCAGCGGAATGTCGTACAGCAAGAGCACGCGCGTCTGCGACAGGTATTCCTGGCGCACGTAGACTCCACGGTGATCGCTGCAGATCTGCATCATCGCTCCGATGTAGTCGGAAGGCAGGAGGATCTGGGCGCGGGCGATCGGCTCGAGCAGCACTTCGTAGTGTTCGGGCAGCTGTCCCGGCGAGTGGATCTCGAGCGTCTGGTCGCCCTGCATCTCGACCCGGTAGGTGACCGTCGGGGCGGTCTGGATCATGTCCATGTCATGTTCGCGCTCGAGCCGCTGCTGGATGATCTCCATGTGCAGCAAACCGAGGAACCCACAACGGAACCCGAAACCCAGGGCGTCGGAGGTCACCGGGTCGAACGAGAAGGACGAATCCGAAAGAGAGAGCGTCTCGAGTGCCTCTCGCAGGTGCTCGAAGTCACCGTTGTTCGTCGGATAGAAGTCGGCGAAGACCATGTGGCTGGGCGGCGCATAGCCCGGCAGCATCTCGACCTTGGGGCCCTTGTGCAGGGCCATCGTGTCACCGATGCGTACGTCTCCCAGGCGCTTGATGTTGGAGATGAAATAACCGACCTCGCCAGCGCCCAGTTCGCCGGTCTTCGCCATCTTGGGCGTGAAGCGACCGATCTCGATGGCCTCGAAAACCTTGCCGGTGCCCATCATCTCGATTTTCTGACCTTTCGAGATGACCCCGTCCACGACTCGCAGGTACACGATGACGCCGCGGAACTCGTCGTAGACCGCGTCGAAGATCAGTGCACGCAGTGGGTCGTCGAGGCTCTCCTGGGGGGGAGGCACGCATTCGATGATCTTTTCCAAGACCTCCAATGTCCCTGCGCCGGTCTTGGCCGAAACATGCAAGGCGTCGGTCGCGTCGATGCCGATCGAATGTTCGATCTCCTCGGCGATCTCGTCGGGGCGCGCGTGGGCGAGATCGATCTTGTTCAGAACGGGAATGATCTCGAGGTCCGCTTCGACCGCCAGGTAGGCATTGGCGACGGTCTGTGCTTCGACGCCTTGGGACGCATCGACCAGGAGCAGCGCGCCTTCGCAGGCTTGCAGGCTCTTCTCGACCTCGTAGTTGAAGTCGACGTGCCCGGGGGTGTCGATCAGGTTCAGCTGATAGCGCGTGCCCTTGTGCTCGTGCCAGATCGTCACGGCGCGAGCCTTGATCGTGATGCCCCGTTCGCGTTCGAGCTCCATGTCATCGAGCAGCTGGGCACGCATGGCGCGTTTCTCAACGGCCTGACAGGCCTCGAGCATGCGGTCGGCCAGCGTCGACTTGCCATGGTCGATGTGGGCGATAATCGAGAAGTTGCGGATCAGCGAGGGGTCCATGACCGTGCGCCGTGGGGCGCCTGCGCGGGTTCAGGAATCGGGGATGAGGGAGGGGAGCGTTTCGGCCAGGGAACGCAGGGCGCGTCCACGATGGCTGACTTCGGATTTTTCAGAGCGGGAGAGCTCGGCGAAGGCCTTGCCCGTCGCGGAGAACCCCGGCTCGGTAAAGCGGAACAGGGGATCGTAGCCGAAGCCGTCCGTTCCGCGAGCGCTGTGAAGGATCTCGCCGTGGGTCTCGCCCACGATTTCCGTGACGACCCCCTGGGGGCCCGCCAGGCAGAGGGCGCAAACGAATCGCGCACGGCGGTCTCCCGGTTTTTCGGCCAGCTGGGCCAAAAGCTTCTCGTTGTTCCGCGCATCGGTGGCTCCGGGGTCCGAATAGCGCGCCGAGAGCACCCCGGGGGCTCCGCCCAGGGTCCGAACCTCGAGCCCCGAGTCGTCGGCGAGCACCCACAGCCCCGTGGCCTCGGCCGCGGCCAAGGCCTTCTTGCGCGCGTTGCCGGCGAAGTCCGGCTGGTCCTCGACGACCTCGGCCAACCCGCCCACGTCGGCGGGCTTCTGAACCACGACCCCCAAGGGGGCCAGCATATGGGCGAGCTCCTCCAGCTTGTGGCGGTTCGTGCTGGCGAGAAGCAGCTCCAAGATCGTTCGGGCCCGGGCTCGTGTATCAGGTTTCGAGGACGGACTTCTGTGCGGCCTGGATGTCGCGGATTCCCGCTTCACCGAGGGCCAGCATGCGCTCGAGCTTGTCGCGCGAGAACACGGCCCCTTCCGCGGAGCCCTGAACCTCGACGAAATCGCCCTCACCGGTCATGACGATATTCATGTCGACGTCGGCCTTGCTGTCCTCGACGTAGTTCAGGTCGCAGACGGGTTCGCCGCCGACGACGCCTACCGACACCGCACCCAGTTGGGTCTGCAAGGGCCAGCCGCGGAGGAGCCGCTTTTCTTGCATCTCACTGAGGGCATCGTGCAGGGCGACGTACGCGCCGCTGATCGAAACGGTGCGTGTGCCACCGTCCGCCTGAATAACGTCGCAGTCGATCCACAGCGTGCGCTCGGTCATCTTGGGGAGATCCATCACGCTGCGCAACGCGCGCCCGATGAGGCGCTGGATCTCGACCGATCGCCCGTCGACCTTGCCGGCTCGATCGCGCGACTTACGCGACGAGGTCGAGCTGGGAAGCATCGAGTATTCGGCGGTCAGCCAGCCTTGGCCGCGGCCGGTCAGAAAGTTGGGGACGCCTTCGGTCCAGGTGGCGGTACAGAGGACGCGCGTGTCGCCAAACGACGCCAGGACGGATCCCGGCGCGCTCTTGGTGAAACCGCGTTCGAAACGGATGGGACGCACCTCCCCAGGTGAGCGCCCGTCCTTGCGGGTCATGGTCATGGTCATTCTCCTCCCCGAGAAATCAGGCCGGCATTATAGGGAGCCCGAACCTGGGCACCTACGACTCTGCCCGTAGAGCTTGGACATGGGCGAGGGGAAAACGACGCCTTTCCCCGCTCGCGAGCACCAATTCGATCTCGAATCCCCCCACAGCGCCCGTGACGACCCCCTTCACGCGGCCGCTCCAGGAGCCCGCAGCGCTCGTGAGGGTCACCACGCCGGCGCTGAGCCCCGCGGCGTCGACGTACTCCTCGAAAAGGGGCTCGGGGGCGGAGCGGGCCCGGAGCAGTCGCTCGGGGAGGTGCTCGAGCAGTGCCTCTTGCGCCGCCGCGAGCGAGGCGTCGACGCCGATGCGCTTCAAGCTGGTCACGGCGCGTTCGGCCTCGAGTTCGGCGGGGAACGTTTCCTGGGCCACGTTGAGGCCCGTGCCGATGACGAAGTGGGGGGCTTCGGGGCGGAAGCCGCGCGATTCGACCAGAATGCCGGCCAGCTTGGCACCGGAGTGCATGAGGTCGTTGGGCCATTTCAGGCGGGCCTCGCGCGCACCCAGGGCATGGACCGCATCGCGCAGGGCAAGTCCGGCTGCAACCGTTACCGCCTCGGGGCGTGGCGCGGGGGCCTCCGGCAGGTGGACGAAGCTGAGGTAGAGCCCCGAGCCCGGAGGGCTGATCCAGGGACGGCCTCGGCGACCGCGCCCCTGCGTCTGCTGGAGCGCGACGTGTACGTCACCGTCGCGAGCCTCCCCCGCGGCCAGGCTTGCCAGAGCCCGTTCGTTGGTCGAATCGGTTTCGTCGTATCGCTGGATGCGCAAGCGAGGAGTTTATCCGCGGCTTTTCATTCGCGCATCGGGAGGGCCGTTTCCCGATGACGATCCCCCGCTACACGGCCAGCCTCAGGAGGCCAAGCAAGTCAGCGACGGTACCTTCTGTGAGGCTCCCCTTCCGAAAGTCTCCAGGACGCGCGATGCACTAGTTGAGCAGCGAGCCCTGTTTCTGTCCGAGGAGTCCCTTCAGCCGACCCATCACGTTCGAGTGGATCTGACACACGCGGCTTTCTGTCAAGGCCAGCATCTCGCCGATCTCGCGCATCGTATGGCCGTACTGGTAGTACTGCTCGATGATGAAGCGTTCCTTGTGTGTCAAGGCGCGGGTGATGAAGCCCATCAGGTCGCGCCGGTTCAGCTCGTTGACCGGGTCGATGGCTGTTTTGTCCTCGAGGACCTCGACCTTCTCTACGGAACCCTCGTCGTCTTCCCACTTCTCCGAGAGGGAGAACATGGTCTTGGCGCGGGAGTCCTGGATCTCCTTGACGAGATCCGAGTGATCCATCTCGAGCGTTCGCGCGAGCTCGGCGTGGGTGGGCTCGCGACCGTACTCGGCAGTGAGTTTCTGGAGCGCGCGTTCGATGCGGCTGGCCTTCAGTCGGACGAGACGCGGAACCCAGTCCTGGGAACGCAGCTGGTCGAGGATGGCGCCCCGGATGCGCGTCGAGCAGTAGGTCTTGAACTTGATCCCCCGGTTGGCGTCGAAGCCCCGGATGGCATCCATGAGGCCGAAGAGCCCGGCGCTGACGAGGTCGTCCAGCTCGATGGACTTCGGCAGCGTTTGCAGTAGACGTTCGGCGATGTAGCGCACGAGCGGGTAGTGGCGCTCGATCAGGATGTTGCGCAGGTCGTCGACCTTGTTCTCTTTTTGGGAGGCCTTCTTGGCGGCCTCCTCGCGATAGACGATCCAGAGCTCCTCGGTGGAGATGGCGTCGTCGCCCACGGGCTCGGGCTTCTTGGTGGCAGCCTTCTTCGAGCTCTTCTTGGCGGCCTTTGCCGGCGCGGGCGTTTTGGTGGTCAAGGGCGGTGTGGGTAGCAGGGCCTTTTTCGGGTCCTTTGCCTTGGCAGCGGTTTTCGCTGCCCCGGTTGTACTTCTGGGCTTGGAGGTCTTGGCTGCCTTGGTGGCTTTCGGGGCGGCCTTCGGAGTGACCTTGGCCCGTTTCGCCTTCGGCGTGATCGCCGGAGCCTTGGACTTCTTTGCCGGAGCTTTCTTTGCCGGTGCCTTTTTCGTGACCTTCTTCACGACCTTCTTCACGACCTTCTTCACGACCTTCGTCTTCTTGGCACTGGCCTTGGGCGTGGGCGACGCCTTCTTGGTCGTTTTCTTGGCGGAGGCCTTGCTCGGCTTCTTGGCGGCCTTCTTGGTCGCCTTGGCCTTCGTGGTCGATCTTGCGGGCCTCTTGGCGGCCTCTTTCTTCTTCTTTGCTGCCATGCCGCTCAATACTGGATCAACGCGTGGGCGGGGACGTCCGCCAGCTTGTCGCGCCCGTTCAGGAATTTCAATTCGATGACGAAAGCGCAGGCGATCGGCTCGGAGCCGATCTTGCGCACCAGCTTCAGAGCGGCTTCCATCGTTCCGCCTGTGGCGAGCAGATCGTCGACCATCAGGAAGCGCTTGCCCATGTCTCCGGCGTCCTTGTGGATCTCGATCGTGTCGGTGCCGTACTCGAGCTCGTAGCTCTCCGACTCGGTTTTCCACGGCAGCTTGCCGGGTTTGCGGATGGGAACGAAGCCTTTGCCGAGCATGGTGGCGAGTGCCGTGCCGAAGATGAACCCGCGGGATTCGATACCGCAGACGATGTCGAATTCGTACTGGGACGTGGCCTTGGCGAGCAATTCGATCGAACTTCGCAGGCCCTCGGGGCTTTGCAAAAGCGGAGTGATGTCCTTGAAGACGATCCCCGGCTTGGGGAAGTCAGGGACATCGCGCATGTATTGCTCGATCAGCTCAGGGGGCACTTCAATCTCCTCCACGATCTCCTTCCGATGCGTCTCCGAGCGCGACTTCGCCGGCCCCCTGATTTCGGATGGACCCGCGAATGGCTGAAGCCACAACCCCTGCATTTCTTCCGGGGGTGGCCGCACCGAGGAGGCACGAGCCTCTACGGATACAGATTTTGTCCCCGCAAACAAGGCCTTGCTTGTCGGGAGGTTCTCTTCGCGGCCCGGAAAGCTCGTTGTCCTCGGGTTGGTCAGGAGAACCAGGTGTTGAAAAAAACAACACCTGGTGGGGGCGTGACGTAGCTACCCGGTTGCAATCGCACCTTGATTCTCCAAGCCGTTGCAGCAGCCACGACAAGGAAAACGGACGCGGTACAGAGGCGGCGTGGCCGGGGAATCGAGCCCCCTTGGTTGCGACTTCGAAGCCTGGAGGGGCCTACGGCCTACATTTCGTCAGGTGCCCTGACGCCCAGGAGTTCCAGGCCGTTTCGAATGCAGGTTTTTGCACCCTCCACCAGAGCCAGCCGAGCCGCGGTGAGTTGCGGGTCATCCGAAAGCACCTTGTTCGGCACCAGCCAGGAGTTCACGTCGCGGCAAAAACCGAGCAGGTATTGCGCGAGCTCCGAGGGCTCCGCGTTCAGCGCCGCACTCTGGACCACCATGGGATAGCGTCCGATATTCAGGAGGATGGACGCGGCGTTCTCGAGTTGCGAACCATCCCATTCCCCCACAGCATCGGCGCCTTTGCGCAGGATCGAGCCCAATCGGGCGTGGGTGTACTGCACGTACGGGCCGGTCTCGCCTTCGAACGAGAGCACCTCGCTCCACTCGAAGACGACGTCCTTGATGCGCTCGCGCTTCAGATCGTTGAAGATCACCGCGCCGATGCCGACGGCCTCCGCCACTTCCTCCGCATTGGCGAGGTCGGGGTTCTTTTTTGCGATCACCTTGCGCGCCTCCTCGACGGCGCGATTCAAGAGCTCATCGAGAAGCAGCACGTTGCCCTTGCGTGACGACAGCTTGCCCTCGGGCAGGCTCAGCATGCCAAAGTCGATGTGCTCCATACGCGGCTCCCATTCCTGCTTCATGCGGGTCAAGACCGCCTTCAGCTGCTGGAAGTGGAGCCTCTGGGCCGAACCGACGACGTACAGACAGCGCTCGAAGGAGAACTCCTCCCAGCGATGAAAAGCAGCCGCGAGGTCGCGTGTGGCGTAGAGCGTGGTGCCGTCGCTCTTCCTCAATAGGCAGGGCGGCATTTTCTTGCCGAAACCCTCGAGATTTACGACCAGAGCCCCCTCGGATTGCTCGGTCACCCCGGCCTCGACGATGCGTTCGATGGTCGAATCGAGGTAGGGCTCGTAGAACGCTTCACCGCGCACGAAGTCGAAGGTGACCCCGAGACGCTGATACGCGCGATCGAATTCCGTCAAGGAAAGCTCGGTCAGGCGCTTCCAGGTCTCGCGCACATTGCCTTCCTTGCCGCTCTCGAGCTCGCGGAAGGCCGCTCGCCCGGCTTCGGCCAGCTCCGGATCGGTTTTCTCCTCCTCGTTGACGCGCACATACAGCGTCGACAGGGCTTCGAGGGGGTCTTTGTCGAGATCCACCGTGTCGCCCCAGCGATCGATCGCCGCCACGAGCTTGCCGAACTGCGACCCCCAGTCACCGATGTGATTGATGCCCACGGTCTTGTAGCCCTGCGCATCGTGCAGGCGGCGCACCGCGGCCCCGATGATGGTGGAGCGCAGGTGCCCGACGTGGAAGCGCTTGGCGATGTTCGGTGAGGAATAATCGAGCACGACCGTGCGTCCGCTGCCGGCGTCGGACCCACCATAGGCGGAACCCTTGGACCGCACGTCTCCGAGGATGCTCTCCGAGAGTTCCTTGCGGTTGATCGTGAAGTTCAGATAGGGCCCGGTCGCGGCCACGGAGATACCCTCGATCGCGAGCTTCTCCACGAGCTCAGCCGCGATCTTCGGCGGCGCTTGTTTTAGCGCGCGTGCCAGCGGAAAGCACGGGAAGGCCAGGTCTCCTAGCTTCGCGTCGCGCGGGGATTCGATCTTGAGCTCGTCGCGCTCGAGGCCGGTCGCCGTCGCGAGCGCTTCGCGGATTCGGTTGATGAACTGCTGCATGGGGCGGGAAGGTACCACCTTCCGGCCCTACCTCCGAGCCCGGCGGCCGATAGCCTCCGCGAAACGTTCCAGGGCCGCTGGGTGTTCGCGCAGGAACAGCGACGGCTCGACCAGCTCGAGCTCAGAGAGCATGGGTTCACCCTGTTCGATGATCATGTCGACGCGCGCGTACAGGAGCTCTGCCGGAGCGATTTCGAGGACGCGTTCTCCGAAGGCCCGCTCTTCTAGGGAGAGCGCACTCGCTTGCGAAATCGCCTCGTCCTCGCCGGCGTAGCGTGGGCGCTTGGTGACCGCATGCGTGAAGGCTCCGTCGATCCACACCAAGGAGCGCTCGCCGGGTTCCTGGAAGCCGGTCATCACCGGCTGGACCATCACGTCACGCCCGCGGGCGAACTCGGTGGCGAAGTCCAGCGCATCGTCGCTCTCTTCGCCGCTGAAGCGACGGGTTCCGAACGAAGAGGCGGAGATGCAGGGCTTCACCACGATGTCCCCCGCGTAGAGCGCATCCGCCTTGGGCTCTTCCCCCTGTCCGATCCAGCGGGTTGGGATCGTCGCGATGCCCGCCCGTTCGATCTCCTCGAGGTAACGCTTGTGCAGGTTCCAGTGAAGGACCTCACGCGGATTCCAGAGCGCCGACACACCCGCGGTCGCATCGATCCAATCCCGGAAGCCAGCGATGTCCCGGTAGTAGTTCCAGCACGTGCGCAGGCAAGTGAGATCGAACCCCTCGGGTTTCACCTCGCCATCCCATGCCATCCACTCGGCGTGGACACCCGTCGCTGCGATGGCGTCGAGAAGCAGCGTCTCATCCGGGTCGGGTTCGACGCGGTTCGCGCAGGTGATGAGGGCGACTCTGGGTTGGGGCACGACTCGTCATCCTAACCGAGCCCACTTGGCCTATTCGGTTTCAAGAGCGAGCGTACGTCCTCGTTGGCTCGGAACTTCCAGATCCAACCATCCAGCACATAGTGCGTCGCCTGGGGCAGAGCCAGTAGCGGCACGACGAAGCTCAGGAGGGTGGCGCCCAGCTCGGGGCCGAAGCCTGGGAAGAGTCCCGGGCGCTCGTGCCAGACCAGTCGATCCCAGAGCCACTCCTCGCCGTAACCGGCCAGCACGAGCAGGCCGAGAAAAACGAACCACAAGCGTGGGCGAAAGAGCTTGGCGAGTGCTCCGCGTTCTCCATCCCAGCGTTGGCGTTCGATCCGCCACACGACCGCCAGGTAGGGGACGCCATGGGACAGTACGTTCAGGGTCGTGAAGGCGATGTCGCTGGCAAGAACGACGATGCCTACGTACCAGGCGATCCACGTCGTGACCAGCACCTGCAACTTCGCCAGGTTGACACCGCGCCCCGTGGCAGCACGCTGCGCCTGCCTCCCGAGGAAGGTGATCAGGATTGCCCAGTGCAAACCATGGGCGTAGGGATCGATGCGCGCGGGAAGCGACACGAAGTCGCCGGCGAGAAACCACTCGAAGGAGCGAGGCAGGTGCGTGTGCCAGTGCAAGAGCGGATAGAGCGTCGCCGCGTAGATGGCCAGCTTGTCCAGCAGCCGATCCTCGTCTCCCTCCCCGGCGCTGCGCCGCGTGTATGCGATCCAACCCCATTGCTGACGCACGAAGTGAAACACGGCAAGGTAGGCGAGTGCGCGCCAGAAGACGTCCGCGCCTTGGGTGTGCAGCAGCACGCCGCCCAGCAAGCACACAAGTGGGATGCCCAGGTATAGACCGGGCCGCCGGCCAAGCTCTTCTGGGTCGAGATAGACCCGAAAGGCGGTCGAGTACACGTGCGCCACATCGACTCCTACGATGAGAAGCGCGAAGGCCCACGGTGGAACCTCCGTGTCAAGGATGCCCAGTTGCTGTCCGAGCCATACGAGCCCCAATCCGACGACGATCGGTCCCGTGAAGATCAAGGCGTCGCCACGCGGTCCCAGGATCCAGCCGGGTTTCAACACGCCCTGGCCCATGGCGGTTAGATGAGTGCTTCCGTATCGACGTTCATCGCGCGACAGACCTCTTCCGCGGCGCGTACGCCTTGCCAGTTGGCCTCCTCGAAGATGGCCATGCCGGAGAGATCCGAATGTGCGAAGTGCACGTTGCCCAGGGCTTCTGCCGCTGACTTGCGTGCTTGGCCCCAGAGAAATCCCGGCACGGGCTTCACCATCGCGTGGCCGAAGCGCCACACGTCGATGTGCGTCACCAGCTCGAGCAAACCCGGGTGACTCGCGGCGAGATCATTCAGGACGATGTCACGCCAGTCTTCCCAGGGGCGCTGCATCAGCATGTGCCGGGCTGTGCGCTCGTCGGGATCGGTCAATGGTAGGTACCACGTCCATAGCGCATCCCGTTCGGAACGGTCGATCTGATGCGTGGCATCGATGTAGCCCAGGCTGTCGGAATGGTAAAGCACGTTGTCCCAGGACTGCGGATAACCGCGCGTCAGTGGCGCTTCCGAGAGATGCAGGTTGGCGACGACCCACGGGCTGTACCGAAAGGCCCTTCGTGCTTCGGCGGCGGGATCTTCTTCCAATAGGCGAGTATTGACGAACTGCGGCAAGGCCATGACGACGTGCTGGGCTGTCCAGGTGGTCGTCTTGGCTTCGCCCACATCGAACACATCGACCTCGACCTGTGATTCTGCGGGTCGGACGCGGGTGGCCAGGTGGGAGGTGTGCATGGGGACGTCGAGCGCCTCGCGCATGCGCGCTACCAACCATGCGTTGCCTTCGGGCCAGGTCATGTACTCGGCGCCCGCGCCGGTTTTCGACAGCCGCGAGTTGAAGTAGTGCAGCAGGGCCCACGCGGAGGTGTCCTGTAGACGTGCTCCGAAGTCGTCGCGCGTCGCGTACTCGAGATACCAACGCATGCGCTCGCCGGTGAGCCCGTGCCGGTCCGCCCACTCGGTCCCGCTTTGCGCGTCCAGAGCGCGTTGCGCCGTCGAGCTGCGTTTCACGGGCAACTCGAAGGGGCGCCCGTCGTCCGCAGGGCGTCCCAGCTCGTTCAGCAACGCCTCGAAGAGCTCTTGCTGGTCACGATCCTGCTGCGCTTCGCCACTCTGGAGCCAAAGGCCCTCTTCCCAGTAGCCGAGGGCATACACACGTTCCGCGGGGGCGCGCACGCGATATTCCATGGGAACGTGCAGGCGGCCGTCGCTTTCGACCCCGTCGGCGACACCCAGCTCGAGGAGCAGCGTGGCCAGGGCGCGTTGGTCCTCCCGCGGAATGGGAAGGTAGTGCGCGCCCCACGGATGACGCAGGCCCTTCAGTGTTCCGCCGCGCGAGGTACCACCCACATCCGGGGCGAGTTCCAGCATCTCGACGCCCTCGACGCCCGCGCGTTGCAGGCGCCAGCAAGCCGACAATCCGGCGATGCCGCCGCCCAGCACCAAAACACGGGCGCGACGTGTCCCGCTGGAACGAGGAATCCCTCCGTTGCGCAGCAGGTGGCCGATGGAATGTTCGCGATCGGCGAGACCGCCCTGCACGTGCTTCGCTGCTGCTCTGGATCGAGGAGAGCAGCTGGGCAATGTACCTGCGAGACCCGCGGCCAGACCACCGGCCAACAGGTCGCGCCGATGCAGCCGCTGTCGCGGTTCAAGGCGCCTTCCTGTCATTGTGAGAGCTCGCGTTCGTAGTAGCGTACGAGGGACTGCGTGTTCAGGTGGTTCGGCTCGACGTCTTCGGGCTCGCGCACGTCACCGGGAAGCTCGAAGAGTGTCGGTAGGAACTCGGCCGTGAGGAAGCGGCAGCCCTGGGGGACCTCGCGCGGAATTTCGACCGTGCGGCGCGTCGCCAGCATGAAGCCCCACTCGCCAAAACTCGGTACGCCGCAGCGATAGGGGAGAACCGCCCAACCCGCTTCCTCGAGCGTGCGCGCGATGCACCAATAGCTGCGCGGAGCCTGGCGCGGGTTCGTGGACTGAATGGCGACGGCTCCATCCGGCGCAATGCGGCGCGCAAGTCGCTCGTAGAAAGTGCGCGTGTACAGCTTGCCGATCGAAAAGGAATGGGGGTCGGGGAAGTCGACGATGGCGACGTCCCAGAGACGCTTATCCCTATCAAGCCACGACATGGCATCGGCGTTGACGACCTCGACACGTGGGTCGTCGAGGCTGTTCTCGTTCAAGGCAGCCAGGGGCGCGTAGGTTCGCGCCAGTTTCGTGACGGCTGCATCGAGATCGACCACGGTGACGCGTTCGACCTCCGCATGGCGCAGTATCTCGCGCACCGCCAACCCGTCGCCACCGCCCAGGACCAGGACGCGCCTTGGTTCGGAAGCCGAGGCGCAGGCCGGGTGCACGAGGGCTTCGTGGTAGCGATACTCGTCGCCGCTCGAAAACTGCAGCGCCCCGGACAGGAACAGCTGAAAGTCGCGCGTCGAACGCGTGACGACCACGCGCTGGTAGGGGGTCGTCTCGGCGTGGACGATCTCGTTGGCGTAGAACTGGTGTTCCGAGAGCTGTGTCAGCTGCTTGGCGAAGACGAGCCCGAGGGACAAGAGCCACAGGACGACTCCCGCCTGCAAGCGCAGGGGCACGAGGTGCTTCAATTTGTCCTTGAAGAGGCTGGTGCTCCATAGAGCTACCGCGGCATTCAGGAGCCCTAGCGCGAGCGAAGTCCGCACGAGGCCCAGGCGCGGCAACAGGATCAACGGAAAGGCGAGCGCGACCGCAAGCGCACCGATGTAATCCCACGCGAGGACCTTGGCCAACAGGTCCTTGAAGTCGAGCTCTTCCTTGATGATGCGCATCAATAGCGGAATTTCGATGCCGACCAGCGTGCCTATCACTAACAGGTTCAGGTAGAGCAGCGGACGAAACCACACCGGGCTGGTCGAGGCGAAGAGGATCGCCAGCGCGGAAAAACCGCCGGCCATGGCCACGGCCAGTTCGACGTGAACGAAGCGCGTGGCCAGTTCGCGATCGATGTACTTCGTCAGGTACGAACCGACTCCCAGCGCCGAAAGATACAGTCCGATCGTTATCGAGAATTGGGTGACGGAATCACCCAGGAGATACGAAGAGACCGAACCGGCGATCAGCTGGTAGCCCAGACCGCAAGCCGAGATGAGAAAGACCGCGAGAAACGCGAGCCTCGTCCTCATGAGGCGGCGGCGGAGATGACCAAAGCGATACCGATGACGATCGCGCCGCACAGAATGGCCGCGGCATTGTTATGGTCTTCCTCGATCTCTTTCTGGAGCGAGAATGGGGTGATCTTCTCCATCAGATACACGGAGAAGAAGAGCAGGATGATGGCGGCACCCCCGATGGCCAGGGTGCTGATGACGGGCTCGACGATCTGTGTGGTCACGTCGAGCTCAGCGAGAGACAGGTGGATCATTGGGATGGATTCGGGTTCGGGGCCTTCGGGCGCTATTTACCGCGCATGCCATGGGCCCAGTACAGGTAGGTCCAGGAGCCGGGATGGACGTTGCGAACCTGGTTGGGAGGAATTCGCTCGGGGGCTTTCTGGCCACCCGAGGCCCAGCCGCGTGCTTCGGCCAGGCCGTACATAGACAGGGTCATTGCGACGAAGATGAAGTAGGCGATCAGACGTTTTTGCATTGACGATATTGCATCGAGGCGTGTGCGTTACTCACCCCAGGGATGATCGGATTCGGACCAACGGGCGCTTTCGAAGAAGAGGTGCGCGATGGTGTTCAGGATGGGAAAGATCAGGAAGGCCAGAAGTGCCAAAAGCATGTATCCGCCCCGCGGTACCTGACTGCGGGCTGCGACCGTGTAGCGCTGTTGCAGGGCGTCGCCCCAGGCGCTCGATGCGAGGCGCATGCGATAGGTTCCCTTGGGGATGGAACCCAACGTCGTTTTGCCTTGGCGATTCCCCTCACTCCAGCGCGAGCCCCCCGAGACACCTGAGTAGAACTGGGCTTGCGTCGCGAAGGTCGTTACGTCACCGCTCTCGGTGTTGACGAGGGCGCCACCCAGTCCCATCCAGCCGTTGCGGATGTTCGGGACGCTGGCCTCGATGACGAGGTTTCCGCTCTTGGCGGTGATCTCGAAGGGATCGGTGAAGATCACCGCTTCTTCCGCTGTGCTGGCGGGCAGCGGGCCGAGCACCTGCTGGAAAACCGTGCGGTTTTCGTGATCAACGGTGGCGAGGCCGCGCACGAGCATGAGCAGCACGAGCGCTCCCGTAAAGGCGAACCAGCTGGTCAAGGCCTTGTGGGGATTGGGTTGGATCGGGCCCACGCCTCTCTTGCGAGGTTGCTTGAAGTCCTTGAACGCGGCGGCGAGTTCCGCGGAGTCGATATGCTCGGACAACGAGGTCGATTCTTCGGAGTCTGTGCGCTCGATCGAGAGCATGCCGGACTTGTTGACGTAATCGATGGCGCGAACCGTCTCGCCGGTGTGAACCTCCCAATAGAACTCACCCAGGACCCAGTGGACGATGGCCTTGCCGCTGGTGAAGTGCTTGTAGCTACTGCGCCGATAAACGGCGACCGCGCTCCGGTTCGTGACTCCCTGGACGGGCCAGCCCAGCTGCCAGTGGCCGTTGTTCTCGATCAGCCAGTGATACGCCCCCTGCGGAGTGCGTAGCAGGTACTCACGCCACGGATACCAGCGTCCTTCGGCGCGGACGCGACGCTCCATGCACCCGAGGACCATGTAGGTCTCGTCTCGCAAACCACCGATCGAGCCCAGGGGAATGGCCGGTTTGGATGAGATCTTCTGTTGAGCCTCGATGATCGCGACCTTGTTCGAACCGACTTCAAGGAGCGCGCCGCAATGTTCGCATCCGACGCGCACCGTGTTTTCGGGATCCTGGAGCTCGAGTCGGCCGCCGCAGCTCTTGCAGGAAAAGCGCTTTGCGGAAACCTCGACGGACGCGCCTTCGGGTTGCGTTGTCGGATCCAGGGCCAGCTCGTCCAGGTCGACCCTGCGGCCGAGATAGACATCCGGTTCGACGTCTCCTGACGAGTCGCTCGGGGGCCATTCGATCGTGCCGACCTCGTCCTCGCCGCGCTGCATGTCAGCGTAGCGCGTAGTCTCGCCGATCTTGACGC
This sequence comes from Planctomycetota bacterium, assembly GCA_965662355.1. Classification (GTDB taxonomy): domain Bacteria; phylum Planctomycetota; class UBA1135; order UBA1135. The sequence goes on from CBFIHP010000016.1 coordinate 20,245, forward strand.
GGTAGGGCAGTTCGCCGGCGACCGTGACCACGCGTCCTTCGCCCATCTCGCTGACCCGAAACCGCAACGGTTCATCGGGAATCTGGATTCTCGAGCCCAGCTCGATGCGAGAGATGTCCAGGGCCCCCAGCGAGACGGTTCGCGAGTACACGTGGTACTGCCCCTGGGCTTCGGAGATCCACAGCCACTCTCCGTTCGCATCCTCCGCGGCCCACTCGTTCCACGGGCCGGATCCATGGTCGCGCTGGATCTGTCCGCGCACCACGAAGGGGGTCTTCTCGAACACACCTTCGGTGCTGACCTGGAACTGGGATGCGATCGGAGTCAGCGCCGCGACCTTGCCGATCGACTCGATATCGACATCGCCGCGCGCGTTCATGTACGAGCAGTGCTCGCAGACCACGATCAACGTGCCCGGGCTGGTGAAGGTGATATCCGCGCGGCAATTACCGCAGCGCAGGGTGCGTTCGCTCATGCTTCCGTCTCCGAAAGCAGCCGTGGCCCGCGCCGCACGCGCCTCACATCGACTGTGCACGGACCCAGGTGTGCTTCGAACACCTGTTGCCAGTCAGGAGCGTTGCGCTCGCGGCACGTATAGAGATTCAACGACAGGTAGCCGGCTTCCGGATAGCTGTGGCAAGCCAGGTGGGACTCCGAGAGCGCCACCAGGCCCGTGACACCTCCCGGTCCTCCGAAGACATGCCAAAGCGGCTCGCCCACGGGATGGAGATCGAGGTGTTCGATGAGATCCAGAAAGAGCGCCTTCAGGATCTCCAGGCCCTGAGACCCTGCCAGGGTTTCGAAAGTGCACCCCTGAACCTCACAGATCCATTCCTGACCTCCCTGCATGGTCCGACTCTACAAGTCTCGGTAGTGGTTATTCAAGGTGATGAACGCGCAGGCCTCGTCAGGGTCTCTGAACAGCGGTTGCAGGACCCAGGCCCAGGGGGGAGACTGGGGCGCAGCGCCATGAAGAAACCCCTGCGATCAACCCTCTTTCTCGGCCTGCTTGCGTGCACGTTGGCCTTTACCGAGCCCCCACCGGATCACCCTTCGCTCGCCAGCGAGGTGCTCGAGACCTATCCGCCGAAACCGGGCGACGATCCGGCCGTAGCCGCCACGGCCTTCCTGGCTGCGTTGACCGAAGAGCTGAGCAAGGAGTGCATCCACCCCCTCGACTGCGAGCACCGTGCTCAATGGACGAACGTGCCGCCGGGGGCTAACGAGGACGGTGTGCGGTTGGGGGATCTGGACGAAACGCAACTGCAGCGTGCCACGGACCTCCTGGCCACCGTGCTCAGCCCGGAAGGCTACGCGAAGGTCCGCGACGTTCTCCTGGCGGATGACAAACTCCTGCGCAACGGCCGCCCGCGTCGTGGTTTCGGTGCCGAGAACTTCTGGCTGGGGATTTTCGGTGATCCAGAGGGGGGAGCCAAAGATGGGCGTGAATGGGGGCTTCAACTCGACGGGCACCACATCGCCCTGAACCTCAGCTTCAAGGGCGAGGAAATGACGATGTCACCGACCTTCATCGGGACCCAGCCCGCGAAGTACCGTCGCGGCGAAGCGACCATCGTTCCTCTTCGCGAGCTCTCCGAGCTGGCCTACGGCTTCGTCGCCGCCCTGAGCGCGGGGCAACGCCAACAAGCCATCCAGAGTCCACGCCGCGGCCGCATTGCCGCCGGCGCGGGACGCGATGGCTACGTCCCGGAACCGATCGGTCTGGCGTGTGCCGATCTCGACGAGAACCAGGGGGCCCTGCTCACGGCCTTGATCGAGGCCTACGTGCGCGACCTTCCCGCAGGGCACATGCAAGCGCGCTTGCACGCCCTGCGTGAAGAAGTCCCGGAAATGACCTTCGCCTGGAGCGGACCCACCGCGAAGCGCTCCGACATTTCCTACCGCTTGCAAGGACCGAGCGTGATCATCGAATTCGCTTGCCAGGATCTTGGCGGCGACCCGTTGAACCACTTGCACTCGATGTATCGCAACCCCGAAAACGAGTACGGCGCAAGCCTCGGGCGTTAGGCCCTTCCCGGTCCTCCGTGCGGCTAGTCCTCGATCTCGATCGAGACCTGTTTGATCTGCTCGGATACCCGGTGGACGGAGTTGTATACGGTGGTCAGCCGTACGTCCTTTTCCTTGGCCACAACCCCCGGTGACTTGCCCTCGAGGACCACGGCCTGGAAGATCTCGAAGGTTTTGGGTTGTACGCGCTGCTTGATCAGGCGCACGGCACGTTCATGAACCGAGAGCAGCCATTCCTCTTCCCAGATCTGTTCGAGCTCGCCATCGACGGCTTCGGGCATATCGGTGGAGGAGTTTTCGATCGACTGCTCGCGCCGACGGCCACGGCGCTCCACAGTACGCGCGATCTGGCGTTTGGCGATCCCGAACAACCAACCTTTGAGGTCCCCCTTGTCCTTGTCGTACTTGCCGTCGCGATAGGCCACGGCGAAGGCCATCAGCGTGGCCTGCGAGGTATCCCGAGCCTCCTCTTCCGTCAAGCCGCGTCGCAGGCCCAGCTGGACGACGGGCTTGCGGAAGTGTTCGTCCACGAGGATCCACGCCGTGCGCTCGTCATAGTCCTGGAGCTTTTGCAAGAGCCCGCTGGTCGTCGTCCATTCCATGGGGCCTGCGAGTGTACCCCCGATTTAGAACTGGAAGTAGATGAAGGGCGTGAAGTCGAAGGACTGGAACGGAACCACGAGCGCCAATAGTGCACCGTACGCAGCGCCGAAGCCCCAGCTGGGCACGCGCCGCCACCAGAGATGGAACCACTGGCGGTAACTCGCGATGTGCATGAGGGCGAAGATGCCGAAGATCGCGAGATGCCACGTCTCGAGGTGCTTCGTGCCTTCGGCCTGCAGGAAGACGAAAGCTCGCAACCCGACAAGGGCATCGGGGAGTGACTGCGCACGAAAGAAGAGCAGGCAGATGTTCCAGTAGACGAATGTCAGCGGAAGTCCAACGAAGGCGATCGGTCGGCGTAGCCTTTCTGGAGCGTGGTCCAACCAGGCTCGGTGAACGACGAGCCCGACGCCAAGCAAGCCGCCCCAGACGACGAAGTGCCAGTCAGCTCCATGCCAAAGCCCGCCCAGGAGCATCGTGATCATTAGGTTACGGATCGTCAGCAGATTGGAGTTGCGGTTGCCTCCAAGAGGGATGTAGATGTAGTCCCGCAACCAGGTGGAGAAGCTGATGTGCCAGCTCCGCAAGAGGTCGGTGATGTTCCTCGCGGTATAGGGAAAGTTGAAGTTGAGCGGTAGTCGGTAGCCCAGTAGTGCTGCACAGGCGATGGCCATGTCGGAGTAGCCAGAGAAGTCGCAGTACACCTGAACAGCGTAGTAGAACGTGGCCATCCAGGCCGAGAACGCATCGAAGCTGGAGGGATCGGAGTAATAGGACTCGATGGTCGAGGCGATGTTGTCCGAGACGCAGGCCTTCTTGATGAAACCGACCAAGAAGAGCATCAGTGCTCCGCGCACGTCCACCCGCGCGAGGACGCGCTTGCATTCCAGCAGGGGCAGGAAGTGCCTGGCCCGAACGATCGGCCCCGCCACGAGCTGGGGGAAGAAGGCGACAAAGGTCGCGAGATCGAGAAGGCTCTTTGTCGGGGAGAGCTTCCTGAAATAGATGTCTAGCGAGTAGCTGAGGGTCTGGAAGGTATAGAAGCTGATCCCGACCGGCAGGATGATTTCGAGGGTCGGCCGATGCGCTTCGAAGCCCATTACGCCGAGCAGGTCGACGGCCGACCCAACGAAGAAGTGGAAGTACTTGAAGAATCCGAGCAAGCTCAGGTTCACGGCGAGACTTAGAAACAGCCACGGGCGCCGCCGCGTGGAGTGCGCGATGCGCAAACCGGCGACGTAGTCGACCAGCGTGGACACGAGAATCAGCCCCAGGAAACGCCAATCCCATGCCGCGTAGAAGGCGTAGCTCGCGACGAGCAGCCAGACCTTGCGCAACGTGTTCGACTTCAGCGTCCAATGGACGACGAAGACCAGCATGAAGAACGGTAGGAAGCGCAGCTCGGTGAAGAGCATCTAGTTTTCGTCGTCAGACCCCTCCAGGAGACCGTCCCGGGCCGGCGGGGCCATACGATCGAGTGCCTGGAAGTCTTTCGCGAAGAGACGGGTCAACTCCTTCCCGCCTTCGTGGTTCAGGTGGTTGATGTCGAAGACGAAAGACGGGTCGTAGAAGCGCGGAAAGCGCACCGGATCGTGATACGCGAAGAGGTTCGGTAGGACGCCCTGTTCGTGGGCCTCGAGGAACGGCGTGTGCAGATCCTTTGCCGGCGGACATATGAGAAAGATCGGTTCGATCCCGGCGTCGCGCACGTGAGCGACCAAACTTGCGAGCACGTCCAAGAGCGCTTTTTCGGGTTGGCGTGGCTCGCGCTCTTCGAGCAAGTGAGCACGCTTCCTATCGAGACGCTTCGGGTGTGCGAGGAGTTCCTCCCTGCGGGCCCGGGACTCCGGGTTGGGGTCGCGGTCCAGCGGTAGGTAGCCGCGCAGGGGATCTTCCCGCGCTACGTTCATGCCCAAGAGCGCGCGCGCCGCCGGTAACCCCTTGGCAACGTTCCCGAGGTAGAGCACCAGCTGGCCGAGGTGAATTCCGAGCTCTTCGATCTTCTTCAGAAGCGAGCGATCCTCGTTGACGAGGAGCATGCGGCAGACGAAGGCGGTGACCTCCGGCGTATGCCAATGGACGCTGCGGCGGGTGAACTGGCTCGCTCTTGAGAATTCAGGCATCGGCTCTTCCAACTCGAGCACGAGCCACTTCAACTTCGCGGGCCGCGCGTCGGCAATCCGGCGCGCGACGGCCAGCATCTCGGGAAAGCGCATACCGGGGAGGCCGTAGTTGTAGGACTCCGTTGGCTGACCGGCCAAGCCGTTGAGACGATCGAAAAGCCGCGTTGCCACTTCGCGATAGACGTGGCTCGACCCGACGAAGACCACGTCGAGCTCGTCCAGGTGCGCATCGAGGTGCGTCGCCTTGAGCCGGTGTACTCCCGGCTCTTCAAGGCGCAGGTCGGGAATCGCGTCTAAACCCCAGCGTAGCAGGGCTCCGACCAGGAAGAACGCGAGCACCCCAGCGAGGACGCCGAGCGCCCAGCGGCCGATGGGCGGCCGGCCGGTGATCCCTGAGTCGTCGGTTGCGACCAGCTGTCCCTGGTGTTCGGACCGAGTTTTCTCGATGTGAAGCTCAGGCATGCGAGCAGGGATTCTAGTCGCTTTCTCCGGCGACCTGAAGTCGTCCACCGACTTTCCGAACCACGACTTCTATCCGCCCGATGCATGCCCGATCCGCGCATTCTACAACTGGACCGCGCGGGTTCACCGCCCGTGATTCAGCCCTTCGCCAACCGGATCATGGCGTTGCGGACGCTTTCCATGTCGAAGGCCGAGGTTGCCAACGTTGTTCCCTGGGCAAACGGGGCAAACGGAGCGTAGAGGATCGAGTCACCCGCCCGCAGGTGGGTTCCCTCGGGGTCGACCGCGATCAGGCGAGGCGCTTCCTCCGCAGCGGAGGATCCCTGGCCCTTCGAGCCTCCCGGAGCGAACGCAGCGACGATGCGCTCGAGTGCGTCCGCGTGATCGGCGTTCATATGGTCGATGATCCCCTGCTCGCCCGGGGCCCACTGTGGAGTCGCCAGGCGCCACTCGTCCTTCTCGATCCAGAAGATCTTCCCGAAGCCGCCGATGTAGCGCACTCGCTGCGGCTCGATCCAGTAGAAGGCGAAGTCGTGGGTCCCGGCATATCCCTCCGCCTCGGGGAAGAAGCGAAAGTAGCGCTGGGCCACGCGGTCGGTCTCCGCTTCCGGAACGAGCCCGGCATCTCCGATCACGGTCACGCGCCCGAGGGCTTGCTGGTTTCCGGAGCCTTGCTCGATGACGGTCAAGGACACCTTCGGATCGCCCTTCATGTTCGCTGTGTGCTGTGCGATCCCACTGACGTAGATGACGACCTCGCCTTCGAGGGTAGTCATGTAGGGGGTCACCGAACCGAACGGGTATCCGGGAAGCTCGCGCGACATGGTGGAGAGAATCCCACTGTCGACCGTGCGGAGCAGGCGGCGGCCCAGTGTCGCGCGTGAGGGTTCGTCGGCTTCTTGGCTCATCGCCCAATCGTAGGTGCGCGTCGAGTCGGGACCTACGGGATTCCCGGGGCGCGGGGCGTCTTCCCAAGAAGACCAGCGCGATCACCGTCCTTTTCGACGGTGACGCGAAGCTGTGTTTAGCTAGAGAAGCGTAGTGAAATCGGCAACAGTCAATTGAAGGATCTGGTTGGTACCCATCCATCCAGATTCGGTAGGGCGTCGTTCGAGCGATGTGGTTTTGGCCGTTCGTGTATCGTCCGTTTGTGTTTTCATCGTCGTGTTCCGCGCTACACAGGGTCTTCTCCCGGGAAGCTGGTTTCTCGGCTGCAACCTGGAGTTTTTCTCGAGTGAGTTCTGGGCCAAATGCCCAGCGCGGTCATCGTCCGCTCTCGGACGATGACCGCGCTGGTTAAGGTCGAAATATGTCGATGCTGTAGTTAACTCAGAAGCGTAGTGAAACCGGTAACTGGCAATATGAAAGAGGGGTGGGACCTCCCGTGCGTTGGCCGTGCGTAGCCAGGCCATCACACTGAGAGGCCCCAAGGCTCCAGCCCCTCGGAGAATCTGTCTGGCACCCATCCAGTTCAGATTCCGTAGCGTGTCGAGCGAGCGATGTTCTCGGTTTGTTTGTTTGAGTACTCATCGTCGTGTTCCGCGCTACACAAGCTCTTCCCGCGGGGGGCCTCGGTTCTCTGGCGCAAGAGGAATTTTTCTGGCAGCGCCCATCTGTCTCGACCTGGAAACGCCCACGAAGGGGCCGAAAAGCTCGTTCTAGGCTGGCGAGAAGAATCAGAAAGCGCCGATAGTCACGTCGAGGGCGTTGGTCAGCTGGACCGAGCTCGGTGTGATCGTGACCTGGACGGCCTGCATGCAGAACGTCCGCCCGACGAGTGCGCAAGTCAGTGGCAAGCCCATGGAGTGCGAGCCCGTACTGACGTTGGGCGCCAGGAAGGGCCCATTGCACAGGAGCTCGCCGATCATGGTCGGCAGCCCGGGGTTCGGTCCGCCCTGGGAGATCAGGATGGCACTGAACGGAGCTCCCCCAAGACCCACGGTCGCGGTCCACGGTGTTCCGATGACGGCGGGCGAGGTCTGGGCGAAGACATTCGGATTTACGCCCGAGCCGTTGCGCGTCACGACACCGGGATTGCCGATCGGGCCGAGCACGCCGCCGTCGCCCAGGTTCTGCACGTAGATGTCGGGGTTTCCCGCACGCTCGTCGCGCCAGACGAAACCCCCGTAGCCGATGCAACCGAGGGCGCCGCCGAGACGGAACTTCACGCTGGTCTGCGATGCTATCGACATGGGGCCGACGACCGTGGCACCCGCGCCGTCCACCTGGGCCGCGAAGATCTGGTCGTTCCCGAAGGAGGGTCCATCGACCCAGGCGACGAAGATCTCGTTCGCCGTGCCGACGGCGCTGACTCCCGTGAGCGAGGTCAGGGACATGGCCTGGAGCGTGGTCCCGCCGGCGCCCCACAGGCGGTTGCCGGTTGCATCGAACTTCTGACCCGAGACTCCGTCCATGCTCTGCGAGCCGCTTGTCTCCGTGTAGAAGATCGCAAGCTCGCTGGTTGCCGCAGCGTAGACGACACTGGGCGAAACCCGCAGAAGCGCGCCGTTGGTCGAAGCGGACACGCCGTTGTGGGGGAAGGACTCGCTCCCGTCGCTGGCGATGTGTTGTCCATAGCACTCGAGGGCGGGCGACGAGGAGTACCACGCCATCGCGGCTCCACCGGATCCGTCCGGTACGAAGTCGGGGAAGTTGCCGAGCTGCAGAGAGCCGCCATCGAAGACGCTGGTACGCCACATTTCCATTCCCGCGGACGATGCGCGTCGCAGCTCGAGGTGGCGCGGGGCGCTGAAGGTCGTGCTCAAGATGCAGGAAATGAGCGCGCCACCGGCACCGTCGGGATGCATGTCGCTCAGTGAGACGTTGGCGCTCCCGTCGGACAGGACCAGGTCCGGACCCCATACAGGCGTCCCCGTGCTGTCGAGTTTTTGCACGCGAGTATCGGCGTCCTGGCCCCAGGCACAAATCGCGCCCCCGTCGGGCGTCGCGGCTATCCTTGGTGAAGCGACGAAGGCGGTCGTGGCTGTCAGTTGCACACCCAGTGCACCCCAGACGAGCGCGCCCGTACCATCCACCTTGGCGGCAGTGATCTGTGTGCCTCCTGGGCGGTCATCGCGAAAGATGACGAAGGCCTCGTTGTTAGCGTTGACGGCAAGGCCGTAGTCCTGTGTAGAGCTGAAACCGCGGTCCGCGACCAGCACTGCGGGCGAGAAGAGCGGAGCTCCAGTCGCATCGAGGCGTTGGAGGCGTACGTCGAAACCGAATGCTGGCATCCCGGCCGGATCGCTCGCGTAGTAGCTGACGAAGAATCCGCCGTCGCTCGTGGCGACGATCTTCGGCTGATCCTCGGTGTGGGTCTCGGCCGCGATGGCCTGATTGACGGAAGGGTCGGCGGACCACTGGGCCTCGATGGGGGCCATGAGCGAGAAGACGGACAGGAGCGCGGTGCAGAGCTTGGAATTCATGGAGCGTGTGCCTGGATGATGATTCTGGACTATAGCAGCGGTTGGCCGACCGAAGGGAAAGCGCATCGGCTGTAGCTCGTTCTGACTCGCGCTCGGCAGACTAGAGCCCGCCGACGGTCCCGGCCAGGCCGTTGGAGAACCCGATGTTCCCCGCGGGGTTGGGACTGAGGGCCAGTGCCTGCACGAACGCATTCAATCCGATGATGTTCGGGTTCAAAGGGATGGTTGCCTCCAGTGTCGCTGTTCCGCCGCTGGCCGGAGCGAGTCCGTTCGCGAGTACCGGGGGGGCGACGAGGAGCCAGCCGCCGAAGATGGGGAAGCCCATCGGGAGCTGGGTGGCGTAGACGAGGAACGTGACGTTCGCGGTGGAGAGGCTGAAACCCGAGGCGCTGAAGCGTTGTGTGCAACCGATGAAAGGCGCCGAGTCACTCGCGAGCGTCGCGATGTTTGCTCCGCCGAGCCCGACGCCGTAGGCGTTCCAGGCGAGGAGCGTCGGTAGGAAGAACACGGGGTTCGTGTAGGCCGCCGTCATCGAGGGGCCATCGTCCGCATACGAGCGATACCAGCCCTGGCGCGTCGGATCGAGCGTGTCCATGCACGTGAAGACGCCGGTGCCTGTGAGGACGCCGCTTTGGCACAGGAGCGTCTCGTTGGCGTCGCCCGCATAGCCTTTGAAGACGGAGATGACGCCCTGGCCCGCTCCGAAGTCGTAGTGCGTGTCGACCGTCAGGGGCGAGGCGGCCTGCGTCGGCGACATGCCCTTGCGTGTTCCCATTCCAAGCGTGGTTCCTTCCAGGTCGACTTCCAGCACCAGGGAGGGGCCGTTGGAAATGTACAGGCGTCCCGCCTTGATCGCGGACTCGAGGTTGGCCTCGCTGAAGGGCTCGCCGTCGAAGAGCACGTGGTTGGCACCGAAGTCGAAAGCTGCATCGTGGGTGTCGCTGCCGGAATAGGCAAACAGTACACGCCCATCGAGCAGCCAGTTCACCCACGAAGCGACGTCCCCACCCTGACCCGACACGTTGGGGCCGTTCCAGATCTCGACGCCGTGCATGCCGGCGGCTTCCTGTCCAGTCAACGCGGCGATGCTGCCCCATCCGAAGGCCGAGGCCGCGGGGTGGTGCACGATCGAGTAGCCGTCCTCGGCCCGCACCGCCGTTACGTTGGCGCTGAATCCGAAAACGCCGTTGCAAAATCCGGCGAAGCCGTCGCTGCCACCTGGTTTGCGCGAGGTGATGCCATGGGCGCCCATGTGGTTTTGCTGTACGCCAAAGAGGCACAGTATATCGCTGCTGTCGCTGCCGCTCTGGGGTCCCTCTTCTTCGCTGGATAGCTCGATGTCGGGGATGGCAATGAAGCTGGCTTCGGTGATGGCTGCGCATTCATCGACGATGGTCTGGTACTCAGCGTCGTCGTTGATGCAATAACTGTGATCCGCCGCGGTCATCCAGTCGATGCCGAGTGCCTGGAACTGGGTCTTGAGCTGGGCGTAGGTGAAGCTGCCGGAGGTTTGCAGTGTCTCGGCCGTGCAATCCGCCGAAGGGGCGCAGGCGTTCGTGGCTTCGCCGTGACAACTGTGGACATGCAGGTCGCCCGTGTGGACCTGCGTGCCTGCCAATCCGATCGGCGCGCCAGCGAAGGGCGCGAGGCGACGGATCGTGTGGGCCAGCGCCAAGGTTCTTGCCAGGCCGCTTTGCGAGCGGTAGTTCACCTCGATGGTCAACTCGCGCTCCGTTCCGGGGGCATCGAAGGCATCGAAGACCTCCGCCAGGTCGACCTCGAAGTGCAGCTCGGCAAAGGGCCGCGGCCCAGCGCCGGCATACCCGGCGCGGACCGCGTTCAGCGAATCCTCCAGTCCGCGCCAGCGCTCGAGCGCTTCGGAGAGCGAGTATTCGGGCTCGTCAGGGCCGGCGAAGTGGCGCGGGCCTTCTCGATGAGTCAGCTCGTCGGGCATACGCTCGATCTCGGCGTTGATCGCGACGAACAAGGGGTCGCTCGCGAGCTGCACATCGAGCACTTCCGAGTGATGGGTTCGTGTGCCCGCGGGCGTCGTCGAGCTGACGACAACGCTCTCGATCTGGAGCGCTTCGTCGACTGTTCCGGGGTGGCACAAGAAAATCGAGCCATCGACGCTCGTTAGGATCCGAGCCCCGTCCACCGCGAAGGGGATGGCGATGGGCATCGTCGATTCCCTCTGCGAGCCCTCGAGCGGCTGGAGCCGCAGGGCCAGGAAAGCGAGGGCACACAAAGAGAGAATAGCGATACGTCGAGCCATCATGGTGTCTTGGTGTGGGGCTAGGGGATGTGCATCTCGGCCGTGTCGTCGACCGTGGCCAGGGCATAGACGTGTCCGAAGAGCGTGACCACCTGGGTGTGTCCGGGCAGGCCGATCAGTGAGGGAAATACTGGCAGCGGTATCGTCACGACGTCGTTGCCCATCGTGCCCCACCGGATTGGCTGAGAGTGGCCTGGCCGTTCGTCAGCGGGGTGAGGGATACAAGAGCCCCGAGGGCCCCGAGGAAGATGGAGAGGGAGGCTGAGAAAAGGGCTTTCATGGCGATTGCGCCTCTGGGAGCCGTGCTTGATGTGCTCTGGGAGCCGTGCTTGCTGTGAATGGACGCTTCAGCTTGCTGTGAATGGACGCTTCAGAAGGTACAGTGAAGATACAATAGAGGATGTATTTTGGGCGGATGCGAATAGGACGAGTCCTGCGGATTGCAGTTACGGTCGCTCTTGCGTCCTTCCAGGGGTGCCGGGCTTCCACGGCGGGGCCTCTTACACCGCCAGAGATTCGCGCGTGGCAAGGAACCCCCGTCCTGGCTGCTTCACGGCAGGACTCCACTCGTTCCGGCATCGTACACCCCGACGAGGAGTACGTTGGCAAGTTCGCACTGACCCTGCGCCCGGCCCTGTTCACGTTGTACCGGATCAACGGCCGTTTTCAGTCGATGGACTTCGTGAGCGGAGATCCGATCACGTCGACGGATTCCGGTGACATCGTCGGCCAGTATGGCTTTGGGCTCCAGCTGGACTACCAACCGAACCACTGGCTGGCCTTTTCGTTGGGAGCCGATACGCGCGCCTACGATGTGAAGGGCATCAATCCCATTCCCGAGTTGAACGTCGCGGTCGAGAGCATCGACTCGACGCAGTTCTTCCTGGCCGCGCGCAATCTGTTACCGCCTCTGGATGCTGGTGGGCGCTTCCAGCCCTTCTTGGAGCTGTCCCTGAGCTACCTCCCGGGGGTCGATGTGGGCTTCGAGGTCGATCTGTCGGAGTTCGGTTCTTCCAACTTGATGATCAACTCCCATAGCAACGGCTTCTTCCTCGCCGGCTTCACGCTCGGCGCTTTCTACAACTGGAGTCGTCACTGGCGTTTGCAGTTCGGCACGACGTACGAGCGTCCGCTCACGGATATGGAAGTGGACCTGTCTTTCGAACTCGCCAATACGACGGTGCCATTGACGGCCGAGTTCGAACCGTTGGGCTGGATCGGGTTCTTCGGTCTGTCCTACGTCTTCTGATCGAGAGCGGTTCGGTCGTCGAAGTTCTCCTGTAACTCCAGGAGGCGTGCACGCAGATCCTTTGCGATCGATTCGTACTCCGGTCGCCCCAGCAGATTGCACGTCTCGTCCGGGTCGTCCAGGAGATCGTACAGCTCCCACTCATCGTGCTCGTAGACGTGGATTAGCTTGTAGCGTTCGGTCCGGATTCCGTAGTGCGGCGCGACCGTATGTGACGTGCGGCCCGAGTCGCGCTGTTGGTAGTGGTAGTAGATCGCGTCGCGCCACTCTGGTTTCTCTCCGCAAAAGAGCGGCACGAGGCTCTGTCCGTGCATGCGCTCGTCGGGCTGGGCCCCCGCGAGGGCCGCGAATGTTGGAGCCAGGTCGATGTTCTGGACCAAACGCTCCTCGGTTTCGCCCTCGGCCGTAACCCCGGGCCAGCGGACGATCATGGGCGTGCTCAGGGCGGGTTCGTACATCCAGCGCTTGTCGTACCAGCCATGCTCGCCAAGGAAGAAGCCCTGGTCGGAGGTGTAGATGACGATCGTGTTCTTGTCGAGCCCAGTACGATCGAGGTACTCGAGGATCTCTCCGACACTGTCGTCGACCGCATCGCCGCAGCGCAGGTAGTCCTTCATGTAGCGCTGATACTTCCAGCTGACGAGCTGCTGCCCCGATAGGGCCTCTTGCTCGAAGGCACGATTCTTCGGCCCGTAGGAGGCTTCCCAGGCCTTGCGTTGGTTCGTCGTCATGCTCTCCAGCATGCTCTTGGCGCTGCCGTCGAGAATTCCCTCGCCCGTCACGGGCAGCTTCAGGTCGTAGGCCGGAAAAAGATCGCGCGAGATTCGCATCTGCGTCTCCGCGGCGGCGCGGGAACGACCTGCGTAGTCGTCGAACAGGGTCGCGGGTTCCTCGATGTGCTCGTCGTCGTAGCGTCCGAGGTACTGCGGTCCCGGACGCCAGGTGCGATGGGTCGCCGCATGGCTGACCCAGGCAAAGAAGGGCTGGCCTTCCTCGCGCTGGGCCTCGATCCACTGCAGGGCATCCTCGGTGATGACCTGAGTCGTGTAGCCTTCGGTGCTGCGCTTGCCCTTGCTCGTGACGAGGCTCGGGTTGTAGTAGCCTCCGCGCGCGAGCGCCCAGTAGTTGAAGCCCTCAGGATCGCCGCCGAGGTGCCACTTGCCGATGACGCCGGTGCGATAGCCCGCGGCTTGCATCATCGAGGCGACATTGGGAACGCCCTCGCGCAACGCGGAGCGGTTCGAGGTCACGCCGTTCGCGTGGGAATGCAGTCCGGTCAGAAACGTGGCTCGTGCTGGGCCGCAAATGGCATTGGCGACGAAGCTACGCGTGAAGCGCAGTCCTTCCGCCGCCAGGGAATCGATGTGAGGAGTGTGAGCGTAGGGCGACCCGTAGGCGCCGATCGCGCGCTGGGCGTGGTCGTCTGCGTAGATGACGATGATGTTGGGTCGCTTGCGCGGTGCCCGGGGAGCCTGGGAAGCACCGGGGCTGGTGGAGCTCTCGAGGGTTGCGGTACAGGCGCAAAATACGAGGACCACGGGAGCCAAGATCCGCATTGTCTTTTCCATCACTGGGCAGGGATCTTGATCAACGTGTAGTACGCCTCGGGATGCAGGAGCTGGGCGCCTCCGTTCGAAAGCACACCGCTCAGATGCATCTCGTGCACGTATCCAGCCCGCAAGGGGGTCACCTTGATCCGACACGAGATGGCGTCGGGGAAGGCGATACTCTCGACCCGCACGTCCTGCTTATCCATCTCGGCACTTCCGTAGGAGGCGTGCAGCTCGTAGGTGTAGCTCTCCATCCGGAAAGAGTCCTTGTCGAGTGTCTCGCGCTTCACGGGTTGCGTGAAGATGAGCTCGAAGCCCTCCGGTGTCGCCGTGACGGTCTTGATCTCGAAGGGCATGCGCCCGCGCCAGCGAATACGTTGCAGGCCCTGTTGGGCTAGGCCCTTCGAGCCCCAACCGCGTTCGGACATACCGACCAGAAGCGTACTGTCCGCGCCCCAGGCGACCCGGATGACACCGCTCGCGAGCTGGCCGCGGAAGGGATAGCACGCACCCTGCCAGTGCCCGTCGACTTTTTCGAGCGAGGTGCGCATGACCCACGCGTGGTGTTGATCGCCGACGAAGAGCTGGCCGCCAAAGGGCCCGAAAGCTCCCTCGGTTTCGTCCCAGACGAGTCCCGAAGGGGACTTGCCCATCTTGTCGTAGGGGAACCACACGGCCGGCAGCTTGAAGGTCGGGATCTCGGCTGGCACCTCGGGCATCAGGCGTCCGTCGGGCGGTTGCGGGGGGATCGGATACGTCCATTCCTTGCGCTCGCAGGAGAACGTGCCCCAGGGATGACCGTGAAAGTCGCCGGGCTCGACGTGGGACAGCTTGGAAGCGCCACACCACTCGCCCTGGTTGTCCGTGTAGAAGATCTCGCCCGCGGGACTGTTCTGGATACCGGCCGGCGAACGCAAACCGCAGGCGATCGGTTTCCAGGATCCGTCGAAGCCGATCGAGAAGGTGTACCCGCGCCAGTCGGCGCGACCGAACGGTTCGCCTCCAAACGGCTTGTTCATCGTGATCCACATGCGGCCATCGGGACCGATGCGCGGACCGAAGTTGTATTCGTGATAGTTGCCGCTTATTGGCCACGCGTCGCAGATGGTCTCCAGCTCGTCCATCATGTCATCGCCGTCGACATCGCGCATGCGCGAGAGTTCGCCGCGCTGGACGCAATAGATCCAGCCCTCGTGGACCAAGAGGCCCAGGGGTTCGTGCAGGCCTTCGGCCCACAGCTTGTACGAGACGTCCGATCCATCGCCGTAGGCGTTGTTCACGATGAAGACCTCGCCGCGTCGCGTGCAGATCAACGGGCGTCCGTCGGGCAGCAAGGCGATGCCGCCGACCTCGAGGATCTGGTCTTTTCCTGCGGGGAGAGAGATGACCTCGTAGAAGTCGTTCTCGACGGGACCGTCTTCGGAGAGGGCGGTGGGAACGAGTGCGAGAAGTAGTGCGATCACCAGGAAACCTCCACCGAAAAGTCTGCCGAATAGGATTCGCCATCACGTTGGAAAGAAACGGGGATGAGCGTATCTCTGCCCTCGACGAGAAGCTGTGCGCCGGCGACGGTGACGCGCGTTTTCGCATCGGCAGCATCGGGTTGCGTCATGGCCCGAAAGTAGAGTCCATCCTCGCGCGTCGAGGAATGCAGCTGGAACTTGCGCAGCAGCGTGCCGCCGTCCTTGCCGAGCTTGGGGATGATCCGCTCTTCGATCTCGATCGATCCCAGCGCATAGCGGAAAATCGGGCGACGATCCTCGTCGAATCGTCTCCCCAGTACGCGATAGCCGCCCTCGGGGCCCATCGTCTGGGGCCACCGAGCCGAGGCTTCGGAAAGCCGTGCAAAGGGAGGGCCGGAGGGAAACTCCAGCACCTCCTCGCCATCGGGCCCCTCCAGTTCACCGGCGCGGCCGTGCCAGGTGCCGCGTGCGTTGAAGAAGCGCCCGCGCCAGGCCAGAGCCAGGCGTGAGTTCTGCACGTCGAAGGCCGCGTGGATGCGTTCGGGATAGCCGATGAAGAGTGTGCGCGGACTCAGGCCGTCAGCAAAGACGCTGACCAGTGTCGGGCGGTGCGCGGCGTCGAGTTCGTAGTCGCTATCCTGCGCGATCAAGCCCTCGGGAAGCGGCATCGAACTGCCGAGTGCCAGATAGGTCCAGATGGCATCGATCTGCTGTGCGGGGTCACCGTCGAAGACATCGGCGACCGGGCTCTTGCCGTCGGTCCAGAAGGTCGGCATCCGCGTGTTCATGTTGATCGCGATCGGATCGAGCAAGAGCTGCTTGAACCAGGCCGGCTTGATGCGCTCGTGCACGCGCGCGAGATCGACGGCGGGGACGCCCAGTGAGGGATAGCCCGCCAGGTCGTGGCATTGAATGCAGCCCAGCCCACCCGTACCGACCAACCTGCGTCCGATCGGAACCAGTTCGACATCGAAGTCGGGCTCGACCAGATCCGCGGCAGATGCATCGAGCTCCTGGAAGAGCCGTGTGAAACGCTCGGCGTCCTCGGGAAAGGCGGGCATGCGCGTGCGCATGTAGGGGCGTGAACGCGCGCCGTCGCGGATGACCTCATGCATCCATTCCGTGTGCAGCTTCGAGCCGGCTCCATCGAGGTGCGGCGGTATTCGCCCTTCGTCACCGAGCTCGGCGTGGGAGTCGACCTGGAAATAGGCCATGCGTTCGCGCGTCGGGCCGCCGGTTCCATCGCGCAGGTGGCACTGAATGCAACCCTTGTGCTCCATCAGCGCGGCCAGGTGTTCTTTCGGCGCAGGCGTCGCGCGCTTGCCCTCCAGAAGCTGAACGAAGAGATCGCGCGTTGTCGCGTTCATCTCGTACCGGGGCAACCCCGCGCGCGGTGTGGGGGCGAGGCAGCCTCCCGCGTTTGCTCGCAAGGCTCGCAAGGGCTTGGCCGGGCGGTGTGTGCCTTCGGCGTCGTGACAGGCCGCGCAGCCGAGGGCGGAGAGAAAGCGAGGGTCGCCTTTGCCGCCTGCGTTCGTCGTCGCTTCGGGTTCGTTGACGGAGATGCGCTTGTGCGAGAGAGCGCTTGCGGGAAGCAGCTCGCGCGCGACCCCAGGGCCTTCCCAATAGACTGCCAACTCGGCACCACCGGTGTGTTCGAAGAAGCCGATCTCGATGGCGTGCTTGCCGGTCTCGAGGCGCAGGCGTTCTTGCTTTTCCTGGGGGCCGTGCAGGCCGGCGTTGTTGACCACGACCTCGTTGTTGATCCAGAGCCAGGACCCATCGTCCGAGACGGTCGTGAACGTGTAGAAGCCCGTTGTCGGAACCTCGACGAAACCACGGAAGCGAAAGGCGTAGTTGTCCTCGCGTTGATCGATGAGAATCGGCGTCGGTGTGACCCCGCGGCGCACGATCGCGTTGCCCTCGGCTTGCAGGTCGTACGAGGTAAAGCGGCCTTCGTAGTACTCGTAGAGAAGGCCCTCGCCGGACTCGATCTCCGCTCCGGAGCGACCCATCTCCTCGAACCAGATGTAGTTGGCGAGCAGCTGGGCCTCTCCGTCTTCGAGGGGCAACGCAGGTGCGTGGCCGACGGATGAAGCCAGGTAGGGAGCGAGTCCATTGGAAACGAACTTGTCACCGAGGTCGGGGAAGGGCGAGCGCTCGGAATCGGAGCTGAACAGCTCCTCGAACTCCCACAGCTTCTGCTCGAGGGTCTCGAAGTCCTCGAAGGGTGCATGGCAGGCGATGCAGCCCGCAGCGTGATAAAGCTGTCGCCCGGCCTCGAGCGCGGTCAGGTCCAGTTCGATCGATGAGCCCTCGAGGGCCGTCGAGCGGAAGTAAGCGGCCAATCCGGCGCGTGCGGATTCGGACTGGTCCGCGTCTTGTGGTAAGGGAGGGGCGGGCGTGCGCTCGGTCGCGTGGGCCCGCGCGATGTACTCCGTGACGAAGCCCGAGCGATACCAACCCTGCGTCAGTGACGGTGCGTGGGGAATCAACCCGAGTCCTCGTTCGTCCGCCAGCTCGTGGCAGGCTGCGCACGAATAGGCTTCCGCGAGAGCCCAGGTGGGGACATTCTCTCTCTTCTCTTCGCCTTTGGCCTGGCCATCTCCATGTGGAGAAGGGCCCGGCAGGCCAGAGGATGCCACGAACAAGGCGGGGAGAGAGAGGAGCTCGGAGATAGCCATGGCCGGGCAGTCTACACGGCCGGCGATGGCTGCGGGAAACCGTCGTGGCAGCCATCCTTTTCAGGGCCAGCCCTGCATTCATTTCTCGAGGCGAATTCCCGGAACCTGAACTCGAGAGTCCGGTTGATGATCTGCCGATAGACACCGAGCCCCAGCCCTGCGCACAAAATGTCACGAATGCACTCTCTGCTCGCCCTCGCCTTGCTCGGGACCTCGTTCCATTCTCAGCTCTTTGCCGAAGTCGAGCGAACCGAGACGACGGAGGGGGCTCGAATCGCCTGGTACACGACCTGGCAAGAAGGACTGGCGGAGGCCAAGCGCACGAATCGCCCGATCATGCTTCATTCCGCGGCACCGCAATGCAGCGGCGTTCCTGGAATGTGGTGACCGGGGTATCGCAAAGCGGAGAGGAGTTTCCTCTCCCAAGAAGCGGTGGTCACCGCGTCGCGCGATTGGGTTTGCATTCGCCCGGCTACCTACGAGAGTGAGATCGAGGCTGCGATCTTGAAACGCCTCTTCCGTACGCGTTCCGGCGAGCTGGAGAACACGGTCTTCGCACTCCTGGATCCCAACGGCAAGCGCATCACGCGCGGCGGGCGCAGTCCTTCTTTTGTGTTCGCTGACGCGGCCGACATGGCCACGGAGATGCTGCGGATCGCAAAGGACTTTAAACCAAAGAAGGTTGCGCGTGATCTGCCGACGATCGCTGATGTGCGTCTCGGACTCAACGTCGCCGCGTGCGACAACGTGCCATTGGTCGTCGCTTGGGCGAAGAACGCCAAGGGTCTCCCAGCACTACGAGCCAAGCTGGCGCAGGCCGCCTGGGATACCGGCATCGTCGGCCGCGCCCACTACGTCATTGCACATGAAACGGAGGGACAGGTTGGTGTCAGCGAGGTCGCGGAATTCGAAGGCAAGCTGGGTGTCTATGTGGTCGTCCCCGATGCTTACGGCCTGGAAGGCCGGGTTCTCGAATATCTGAGCTCGAAGAAGGAACTTGCTGCGGGTCTCCGCGAGGCCCTGGGGCGCTACGAACCCGTCACGAAGAACGACCGCCGGCATGTGCGCGAGGGCAAGCGCAAGGGGCTCGACTGGGAGTCCGAGCTGCCCGTTACGGGCCCGCAGGAACGCCGCCGTCGTTGAGGCGTGATCGAGGAACCCGTATCAGCGTTCCGAAGAATCGGAATCGTCCGCGTAGCCAAGAGCCCGCAACCGCGCCCGTTGTTCCTGATCGAGCTGCAGTGGGACCGGATCGACATTTTTCCGCTGGGTTTGCATCCAGGCATCGAGATAAGCCCTCAACCTGCGCGCCTCCGGTGGTTGGTTCTCGAACAGATTGGTCGTCTCCCCCGGATCCGCCTCGAGGTCGTAGAACTCGTACAACGGTGGCACGTACGGCAAGCGCGCGGTCTTGCGGCGCGAGTGGATCAACTTGTGCGTGTCCGTGCGCAATGACCAACGCGATAGAAAGCGCTGGCTGGAGCTGAAGCTGCGTGTTTCGTCGGGTGAGCTCGTCGGGTCGAGGTAGGGGAGCAGGCTCTTGCCGTCGAAGGACTCGGGAATCGCCAGGCCTGCCAGTTGCAGGATCGTGGGGGCGATGTCGATCGACTCCGCCAGGGGCGCGATTCGTTGGTTCGTATGGGAAGCGGCCTTCGAGTCCGGGAGCTTGACGATCAAAGGCACGTGCAGGATCTCGTCATACAGCGTCCACCCGTGTCCCTCCATCGATCCGTGGTCGTCGAGCTCTTCCCCGTGGTCGCTGGTGAAGACGACCAGCGTATCGTCCATCATTCCGCGCGACTCCAGGCCGTCGAAGAGGCGTTTCAGCTGGCGGTCGGTGAATCGTATTTCTCCGTCGTAGAGTGCCGTTACCTGCTTCAGCATCGACGTGGGAATACGCTGGGGCTCGTTTTGAACGGCCAGGATGTACGGCTGCAGCGTGGTGTGCTTGCCCACGGTGAGATCCTCGGCGGCCGTGGGATCGAAACGCCGCGCGTCTTCGATCGGAGGAGCGTAGTCCAGGTGCGGATCGAACAGGTGCACGAAGAGGAAGTACGGAGATGCGAGCCCCTGGCCGAACCCCTCGAGGATCGAATCCACCGCCACATCCGCGCGCGTGACGTGTTCGGCGTGCTGGACATCGCGCTTGTCCGGAGGGGGAATGAACTGGCGATACAGATCGAAACCGCGGCCGAAGCCGTACTTCTCGTCGAGAAAGGCCCACGTCACGAAGCCATAGGTGTGATACCCGGCCGCTTTCAGTTCTTCCGTGAGAGTCGGTATCGAGGCCGACAATGACAGTTCGGGCGTTTCGACGCCGTGATTGTGTGGATAGCGCCCCGTGAAGAGACTCATGTGCGAGGCCAGCGTCCAGGAAGATTGGGCGAAGGCGTTCTCGAAAACGATGCCCTCGGTGGCCAGCGAATCGAGGAAGGGCGACGTGTCATGGGCGTAGCCATAGCAGCCCAGGTGATCCGCGCGCAACGTGTCGACCGAGATCAGCACGATGTTCGGTAGTTCCGTTGCCTCTTCGCTCGAGCAGCCCAAGAGGAATCCGGCGGAGATCGCGATCCCCAATACCACCCTGGTGCGCCGGTTTCGTCTATCCATGATCAGGGAAGGAAGCGGCTTCCAAGATGCGGCGGAACCAGCGGGCAGAGTCCTTCGGGCTTCGCGAACAGGGCCTTGCGCCAGCGTGCGATCGTTGCGTAGCCGAAATCCCGCAGCGGGCGCGGAATGCAGAGCACCAGCTGCCCGAGCATGCGCCAGTACCCACCGAGCCCACAGAGAATCCAGCCCGTGGCGCTGGACTGCACGAGACAAACACCATCGGCTCGCTGCAGTACGAAACTATCCGGCATGCTGGCCCGGACCTCGGTCGGCACGCGCTCCTCGAAGGTGGGGCCTTGCAACGGCGCGAAGCGGAACGAAGTCCCGTCCCGGTCTTCCGACAGGCACAGGCGTACGAAGCGATGGCAAAGGCCGCAGTTTCCGTCGTAGTAGGCGATCTCCGGTTCCGCGGCGCGTCGCGGAGCCAACCAGCGCGGATCGAAGGCGAAGGCCAGGAACACGAGCCAGCCGAAGCGAAAGCCGAGGCCCGGCTCAGCAGCACCGGATCCATCCAGAGCTCGCAGCCATACGGCCGTTTCGATTCCGATGACACCCAGGAAGAGCCCTTGCCACAGCCTCGGGATCCAGTTGGAGAGCCGCCAACCCCCGCCCGGATCGGGCCGCCCGCGAGCGCCCCACGAGCCGTAGGGCTTCTCGGGCACGAAGGCCTGGGTGACGAGCAGCGCCTCCAGCAGGAAATCCTGCAGAGCGGGCGTCGAGAGCCCCCAGCTCGAGGCCAGAGCGATGGCCGCGATACGCGGAAAGATGCCGACGCCAAAGAGGAGCGCTGCGAGCAATTCGAAGCCTGTGATTACGAGTGCTGCCGAACCGGGCTGTACGGCACTGACGATCCGAACGGCGAGGTAGCTCGCCAGTAGACCCCGACACAGGCTGTAGTGCCCGCCGGTCCAGGCGCTCACCCGTACTGCTCCCACTCGCGATTCTTGTCCTCGAGATCGCGTTCCACTTCGGCCAGCTGGAATTGTGTTTCGCGCAGCTCGTCGGGGTTCTTGTAGATCTCCTCGGAGGTCATGGCGGCGAGGAGTTTCTCGCGTTTGCCCTCGAGCCTGATGATCGTGTCCTCGAGCTTCTTCAGGGCCCAGGGATTGCGCTTCTTGTCGTCCTTCTCCCTCGGGCCCTTTTTCTTCCCGTCCCTCTTTTGGCCCTCTTTCTTTTTGCCTTGGGAGCTCTTTTGCTTGCGGATCTTCTCCTCTTCGGCCCGGCGCCTTTCCTTCTCCTTCGCGAGCTTGGCGACCTTCGCTGCATCCGCGCTCTGGGCTTCCGCCTCGAGCGCTCGTTTGTACTCGGAGTAGTTGCCGCGGAAGCTGCGCAGTGTGCCGTCCCGAACCTCGACGATGCGATGCACGAGGTCGTCCAGGAACGTCCGGTCGTGGCTGATGATGACCAGCGCTCCAGGAAATTCCGACATCCACTCCTCGAGTGCAGTTCGCCCAGCAAGATCCAGGTGGTTGGTAGGCTCGTCCATGGCCAGCCACGATGGGCCGGTCAAGACCAGTTTCGCGATCGACAACCGTGCGCGTTCGCCGCCCGAGAGGCTCTTGATGTCCAGGTCGATCTCGGCGCCGCGGAAAAGAAACCTCGCCAGGTGCGAGCGAATCTCCATGTCCGTCATCTGCGGGTGATCGCGGCGAATCTCCTCGTACGGTGTGCCCGTGTCGTCGAGGTTCTTCGTCTCCTGGTCGTAGTAACTGCAGATCGCCTTGTAGCCCTTGCGAATCTCGCCTTTGCGCGGTGCCATGACCCCGGCGATCGTCTTCAGTAGCGTGGATTTTCCCGAGCCGTTCGGCCCGATGATTCCGATGCGTTCGCCGCGGCCGAGACGGAACGAAGCATCGCGCACCAGCACGTTGTCTCCATAGCCCAGTTCCAATCCGTCGACCTCGAGGACCTGTTCGCCGCCCCGTTCGACCTTCGCCATGCGGATCGTGGGTTTGCGCACGTCGTTGTACGGGCGTTCCAGGCGTTGGACGTTGGACAAGCGCTTGCGTTTGCCCTTCGCCTCGCCCGTGCGCTGGCTGCCCATGTGCTTCTTGATGAAGGCCTCTTCCTTGCGCAGATATTCCTGCTGCTGTTCCCACTGGCGGTTTGCGTCGCGGAAACGTTCCTCCTTCAATTCGACGTAGCGCGAGTAGTTGCCCGGGTAGCGCTGCAGCAACCCCTGTTCGACCTCGACGATGACGTCGGTGACTTGATCCAGCAGGCGACGGTCGTGGCTGACCAGGAGTACGGCACTCTTCATCTCGGACAGCCAGCTCTCGATCCATTCGATGCCGGCGAGATCCAGGTGGTTCGTGGGCTCGTCCAGAAGCAGGAGATCGGGGGCCGAGATCAGCTCGCGCGCCATGGCCGTACGCGATTTCTCACCGCCCGAAAGCGTGTTCGGGTCTCGTTCCCACAAGGACTCGGCCAAACCGATGCCAGACAGAACCGTCTCGACCTGTCGTTCGGCTTCCCAACCACCCAGGAACTCCATGCGCGCCGTCTTCTCGCCGTGGCGCTTGATGATCGCGTCCAGCTCGTCGCCCTCGACCTCGCCCATCTTGATGGACAGCGCTTCCAGTTCTTGTTCGAGTTCACGGACCTCGCGCAGCCCTTCCTCGACGTACGCGCGCACGCTCGTGCCCGGGGCGAACTCGGGCCGCTGGACGACGTAGCCCATGCGGGCGCTCCTCGAGATCTGGATCGAGCCTCCGTCGAGGTGCTCCTCGCCCTCGATCAGGCGTAGAAGCGTCGTCTTGCCCTCGCCGTTGCGCCCGACGATCCCGACTTTCTCGCTGTTGTCGACGCGGAGACTGCCGCCGCGCAGGATCTCCTGCGAGCCGAGGATCTTCTGGAGATTGGTGATGTGGAGGATGGTCATCGCGACGTTTAAGCCGCGCATCCTACCCGGGCGAGCAGCCACTCGCCGCAGCCAGATTCAATGAACCCGGCCGGGAACCCGGCCGGGCGAGGGCTCCGGACTCAATCGAGTTGCGCCGGAACGATGTGTACGACGACGAAGAGGGGATCCTGCCCGGTCGCCCCCAACACCGTGTACTGCCGACCGCGGAAGATGGTGTCCGTCGAGAGCATCGACTGGAGACGGGGGCTTCCCGGATTGCTGGGGTGGGGACTGCTCGCACCGTCTCAGTGGAGGTTCATCAAGAACGCCTCGGTGCTCGAGCGGATGCCCGAACCCTCGAGCCATGCCGCGACCGCCCAGGTCCGTCCGAGCTCGACGAAGGGATGGACGGCCTTCGTGTCCGCGGGGCTCCGCTTTCGGGTGGGTTCCTCGACCGTCACGACGAGCGTGCCAAAGGCTGGCTGTACGGATAGCACCTCGTCCTTCGCGAGCTGCCGAGCGTCGGGTGCCGCAGCCTGCTTCTGAATCGCCTCAGCATCCTCGCGGGCGAGTGCTTCCTGGCCCGCCGTTTCTCCGGATGCCATTGCCCATGAACGATTCAATCTATCGCAGCCGTACCTATCCGACAAAAAACAGCTTCCGTTTGACTAGGATGTGCGTATGCCCTCTCCTCCGCCGGACGCCCGATCCCTCCTCGGCCGCGTCCTCCATTCCGAGCCCTGCGGCGCCGATGGCGCGATCGTCACCATCGAAACCGAGCACGAGCTCCCTCCCATCCGGGCGAGCCGCTTCTTCATGCTCGCTCGCACGGACGGACTCTCACCGTTGATCCCGCGCCCGTTCT
Source organism: Planctomycetota bacterium (assembly GCA_965662355.1). Classification (GTDB taxonomy): domain Bacteria; phylum Planctomycetota; class UBA1135; order UBA1135. The sequence continues at coordinate 44,421 of CBFIHP010000016.1, forward strand.
CGATCTACCGCCAGCGCGGTCGCGAGCTCGATTTTCTGCTGAAGGTCATGGGCCGCGGAACGCGCGTCCTCGCGAGTGCTCCCGAAGGCACCGAGGTGCGCGTGGTCGGTCCGCTGGGCAATGGATGGCCGACGTTGGACGGCGAGGGGGCCCCTTGGGTCTTTCTGGCCGGTGGCGTGGGGGCCGCGCCCTTCGACATGGCCATCGAGCAGGCGCTCGGAGGCATGGATGGCAAGCCCTGCGTTTCCCGAGACGGTGGCGTCTTCTATCTGTTCGGAGCCGCCAGCGAAGGCTTCCTGTACGACTTCGAGGCGCTCTCCAGATTCGGCATCCCGTTGCACGCGGCCACCGACGACGGCTCGCGCGGCTTCGAGGGCAACGTGCTGGGCCTGCTGGAGAAACTTCAAGGCGAAGGCGCCATCCCCGAACGCATTCGCATCCTGGCCTGCGGCCCCGATCCGATGTTGCATGCCGTCGAGCGCTTCGCGGGCGAGCACGATCTCGAAGCCTATCTCTCCCTGGAAACCCTCATGGGGTGCGGAGTCGGCATCTGCAACGGCTGCCCCGTTGCGACCCTCCCCGAAGGACCCCTGGGGGCCTGGCCGAACGCCAAGTGCTGCGTAGAGGGACCGGTCTTCTCGACCCGCGCCATCACGCTGTCGAGTCACGCATCCTGATTCGCTCGCGCACCCGCTACTCCCACGCCGGCGGTTCGAGCCGACGTTTTCCATCCTTGCAGCGGCGAATCCCTTCTATCGTCGCAGTCTCTGTTTCCCCCGCATCCGGATGGTTGAAGTCACGGTCCCACAGCTGACACGTGACCTCCACGTGCTTTTGATCCAGAGCCTCGCAGTAGTTGGTGAAGATGCAACGCCGGATCTCCTCCCCGCGACCGCTCTCCATCTTCGAGAACCAATCCGGATCCGCCAGGGTTTGTCGCGCCGCACCCACCAGGTCGCAGTCGCCACGTAGCAGCGCCCCTTCCGCGGCTTCGAACGAGTTGATCCCTCCGCACCCCACGATCGGCGTCTCGAAACCCGCCGCCCGTACCCGTTCCCGAATCTTGCGCACCTCCGGTAGGTTGCGACCGAACGGACCGCGCTCGTCGATATGCACGGTTGGCATGCACTCGTGCCCACTCGGCCCCGTGTACGGATACACGGCAGCCCCCACCTTGGGTTGCTTGGCGTCGTCGAACTTGCCCCCGCGTGAGAGCGATAGAAAGTCGAGCCCCGCGCGGGCGAATTGTTCGCCGAAGTACTGGGCCTCCTCGAGGCGACTGCCGCCCTCGATGATCTCGTCGCTGAGATAGCGACAACCCACCGCGTAGTCGTCTCCGACCTCGTTGCGTACGGCGGCGATGATCTCCAAGGGCAAGCGCACGCGGTTTTCCACGGCTCCGCCATAGCCGTCGGTGCGTCGGTTGGTTCGCGACAGGAACGACGACATCGTGTATGCGTGGGCGAAGTGTAATTCGACTCCATCGAAGCCTGCATCCCTGGCGCGACGCGTGGCCGCAGCAAAGAGCCCTGGTAGCACCTTGGGAAGCTCGGCGATGTGGCTCAAATGCGTGTCGGTCACCCGTTCGCGATACCCGAACTCGAGATCCTCGACCTCGCGCGCGCGGAGCACGCCCAGGAGCTCCCCGTGGGGGAGTGCCAGCAGGCTGTCCCTGACTTCCTCCTCGCTGCCCCGTGCGGCATCCTCGAAGCCCAGTTCTTCGAGCCCTTCTCGGTGGTGGGTCTTCAGCTCGAGGAAACGCTGCAGGAACTTGTCCTTCGGCGGGCGTCGGCGGATGGCGAGGAAATCGATGAGCTGGATGAAAAAGCGCGTGTCGCCCTGGGAGCGTTCGCGGACGGTCTCGACCAGGCGTCGCATTCCGGGCACGAAACGATCGTCGCCGATGCGCAGGAGCGGGCCCGAGGGGATGTCACGCACGCCGGTGGCCTCGACGACCAGGACGCCGGGTCTTCCGTCGGCGAAGCGTCCGTACCAGCGCTCGTTCTCCTCGGTGGCGAAACCATCGCCGGTGGCCCGCCAGGGGACCATCGCCGGAACCCACGTCCGCGTCCGCGTCGAGACCGGACCGATCGCGAGCGGGGAGAAGAGTCGGCTCGTACGGGCCGCTGCGGCCGTCGGCCAGGAGGTATCGAGAATAGGGACCTTCACAGTTTCGGGGCTCGCACCTAACCTAGCTCGGGAGCTTCAACTTCGCGAATCCGCGCCGCTGGAGCCTCGAGGAGACCACATTATCGAACTGCAGGACCTTCTGCGCAGGACCGTTCTATTGTTCCAGATCCTGGGCATTCTCATCGCCGCTCGGCCGGCACCGCGCCCGACGCGCTGCTTGGGCGAGGACGCGCGCTTGAACACGATCCCCGGCCCTCCATTCGAGGAACAGCACAGCGAGTACGTCACGCTGGGAATGGGCAACGATCACTTTCACATCGCCTACAGCGCGCGCAACGGTCCCAACTGCGAACCCGACATCACGGGCAACAACGTCTTGATCGCCGTCTTCGAGCTGATGGATGGTCGTGCCTTGATCTTTGGTTCGGGGTATGGCGATCGTACGCACGAGACGCTGTGCTTCGGGGCGCGCTATGGTTCCGACGTCGATGCGGACCTCGTCGATGAAATTCTGCGCGGCTGCTTGCGTCTTGGCGATGCAAAGCTGGTCTTCGCCGTGCCACATGGCCACGTCGATCACGTGAATCCGGAGTTCGTGCACGCTCTGGAAACACGGGGCCATACCTTCGACGAGCTTTGGGTCCACGTGGGTGACGAGAGCGAGGTGCGCGACATGCCCGCGGAACCCGAGGCCTGGGATGCGGACGAGCAGAACCGGATCTGCGCTTTCGGGAGCCTCGCCTCGAGCTGCGAAACCCAGGCCAGCGATCCGGACACGATCTCCTTCGCCACGACCGTGGGCACGGCCTTCTTCTCGCGGCGCGAGGGGCACACTCCGGGGGCGGTCGACCTGGTTTTGCAGCACGTATCCGGCAATTACATCTTGCTCGGTTCTGCCCCTCCTGGAGCCGCTGGAGCGACGAATTGCGACAACGCGCTCTACAACCAGGCGATTCAGGTCTGGAACCCGCACGGCAACCTCGTCTATCAATAGGGGCGTGAAACCCTCCTCGAACCAAGAACGCACTGCCCTCGTCACCGGTGCCAGCCGGGGCATCGGCGCCGAAATTGCGCGCGCCAGCGCTGCTTCCGGCGTACACACGATCCTCGCGGCTCGCTCGCGTGAAGGCTGTGAGGAGGTCGCTGCCAGCCTCCGATCCCAGGGGCTCGACGCGCGCGCGATCGCCCTGGATGTGACCGACGCTGCTTCGGTGGCGTCCCTGGTTACCGAGCTGGGTGATGGCGGTGTCGATTGGCTGGTGAACAATGCCGGTATCGCGGAGAGTGCACCGCTTCTCGCTCGCGATGGAAACGAACACAGCCATGAAGAGCTGTTCCGAAGGCACCTCGAGGTGAACTTCCACGGTCCGCGTCGACTCATCCAGGCGCTGGCTCCGGGGATGATGTCCAACGGCTACGGACGCGTGGTTAATATCGCCTCGTCGGCCGCGTTGTATGGACAGGCCTACATCGCCGCGTACGGTGCTTCGAAGTTCGCGCTCCTGGGCTACACGATGTGTGCCGCCATCGAGCTGGCAAAGAGCGGTGTCACCTTCAACGCCGTGTGTCCACACTACGTCGAGTCGCCGATGCTGGAGGCCTCGGTGGCGCGCCTGATCGAGAAAACAGGCCGCACCGAAGCCGAGGCACGGGCGTTCTTCGACGAGCAGAACCCCGGAGGCCGCGTCGTCACTCCGGAAGAGGTTGCGGCCTGCGTCGTCGGGCTTCTGCTTGGCGACGAAAACGGCCTCGCCCTGGAGCTGGATGGCTCCGAAAGGCCCCGTATCCGCAGACCGAACGAAGCCTGAGGAATTGAACCATGACGCTCGAGTTCATCGAACCGGAAGGCTGGGAGCGCCCGCGTGGCTACAGCAACGGCGTACTTGCCCCCGCTGGGGCGCGCATGCTTCACGTCGCCGGCCAGGTCGGCTGGGATGAGGATCAAACCCTGGTCGGCCCGGCCTTCGTCGCGCAATTCCGTCAGGCACTCGGTAACGTGCTTGCCGTCGTCAAGGCTGCCGGCGGAGCCGCGGAGGACATCTGCAGTCTGACGATCTTCGTCACGAACAAGTCGCAGTACCTGGATGCCCTTCCCGCCGTGGGTGCCTCCTATCGCGAGATCCTTGGCAAGCACTTCCCCGCCATGGCGCTGGTCGAGGTCGCCGATCTCCTCGAGGAAGGTGCTCTCGTCGAGATCCAGGCCGTGGCAGCGCTGTCCGGTTGATAGACTCCTTTGCGCCAACGATCACGGCCATAGAGCCACGGCCCAAGAACCCGGAATGAACCCCGAGCATTTTCACTACGAGGAATCCGAAGGCGTCGGCACGATTCGCTTGAATCGTCCGGAACGTCTCAACGCGTTGACCTTCGACTCCTATGCGGAGCTGCGCGACACATTCGAGGCGCTGGGCCAGCGCGATTCGGTGCGCAGCGTGCTCTTGACCGGTACGGGACGTGCTTTTTGTTCCGGCGGAGACGTAAAGGACATCATCGGTCGACTCTTCGACGTTTCCGACGCCGAGCTCTATCGCTTCACGCGCATGACCTGCGATCTGATCGAGAACATGCGCCGGCTCGAGAAGCCGATCGTTGCGGCGCTCAATGGCACGACCTGTGGGGCCGGAGCCGTCATGGCCGCGGCCGCGGATGTGCGTATCGCCGCTGAATCCGCGAAGATCGCCTTCCTTTTCACGAAGGTCGGATTGTGTGGCGCGGACATGGGCGCCGCATGGCTTTTGCCGCGCATCGTCGGTTTGGGCCACGCTTCGGAGCTCTTGATGGCGGGCGATTTCATCGGCGCGGACCGCGCGGAGCGGATCGGCCTGTACAACCGCGTCGTCGCGGAAGACCAGCTAGCCCAGGCCGGATGGGACATGGCGAAGAAGCTGGCCGACGGGCCGCGCATGGGGTTGGCGGTGACCAAGCGCATGTTGAATGCAGAGGCCTCGATGAGCCTCGGCGAGGCCATGCAGGCCGAGGGCTGGATTCAGGGGCTGTGCATGAAGCACCCTGACTATCGCGAGGCCTACGATGCCTTCGTCGAGAAGCGCAAACCCGACTTCACTCGCACGAGCGAAACGTCTGAACCGGTCGGAACGAAGTCGTGATCGACTCGCTGCAAGCCCGCGCCCGCACCGTCGGCGAAAGCCATGGCCAGGCCCTGGACGGAATGGACGAGGAGACCTCGGCGCGCCACGCTCTGTCCGCCCTCGCCTCTGCCGAGCTTGTCGGCTTTGCCGTTCCCGAGAGGTTCGGTGGCGCGCCGACCGGCGAGCTGTGTCCCGACGACGTCGTGTCCGTGCGCGCCCTGTCGTGCTTGCGGGACGAGTTGGCCTACCACCACGGCATGCTGGATCTCATGCTGGTCATGCAGGGTCTCGGTTCGTGTGCCGTCGTCCTGGGAGGCAGTGACGAGCTGCGTGCCGACGTCCTGCCCGGCGTCGCGCGCGGCGACGACATCGCTGCCCTGGCCTTGACCGAACCCGAGGCGGGTTCGTCCCTCGGGGATGTCACGACGCGCGCGGAGAGGAAAGAAAATAGCTGGGTGTTGAACGGCCGCAAGACCTTCATCTCGAACTGCGGTCTGGCTCGCTTTTACACCGTGCTGGCGCGCACGGCCGGCGAGCCCGGTGATACGAAGGGTCTTTCGATGTTCTTCGTTCCCGCCGACGCCTGGGGTATCGACACGGAGAGGTTCGAAGTCCTGGCGCCGCATCCGATCGGGGACGTGATCCTCGTGGACTGCGAGATCCCGGCTGCCTTTCTTCTCGGCGAGGAAGGTCAGGGGCTCGAACTGGCCCTGGGGACGCTCGGACGTTTCCGCACGTCGGTCGCCGCCGCGGCCAACGGCTTTGCACGGCGTGCCCTGGACGAGTCGCGGCGCCACCTGATGCAACGCAAGCAGTTCGGCAGACCGCTGGCGAAGAATCAGGCTCTGCGTTTCGAAGTGGCCGAGATGGACACGCGCCTGCGCGCCGCACAGCTCCTGGTCGATGAAGCGGCCACCGCGGTCGATGCCGGCGAAACGGCCACGGCGGAGGTGGCGCGGGCAAAGCTCTTCGCGACGGAAACAGCGGGCTGGATCTGCGATCGTGCGGTTCAGCACTTCGGCGGGCTTGGCGTGAAACGTGGCGTGGTCGTCGAACGCCTCTATCGGGATGTGCGTGCTTTGCGCATCTACGAAGGAACCAGCGAGATCCAGAAGCTCATCCTGGCCCGGGAAGTTCTCGAGGGACAGGCCTGAGGAGCAACGATGGCTCAGTTTCGCCACCACCTCTTCGTCTGCACCAACGAGCGCACGCCCGACGACCCACGTGGGGCTTGCTGCCAGCGCGGTGGGAAGGAGCTCGCCAGTGCCCTGAAGAAAGGTGCGTACGAGCGTGGACTGAAGCGCATCGTGCGGGTCAACAAGGCCGGCTGTCTCGATCAATGTGCCAAGGGTGCTACCTGTGTCGTCTACCCCGAAGGCGTCTGGTATGGCGGTGTGACGCTCGACGATGTCGATGAGATCATCGAGAAGCACCTGATCGGTGGCCAGCCCGTCGAGCGCTTGATCATCCCCGATGACGAGCTCACGGGCCGCGCTCTGGCTCCTGACTCGTAGGGCTCGACACGGCTTGGCGTTCGATAAAGAAATACGTTCGCCTGCGGCTCGTAGCTGCCGACATCACGCAAGCCGCCCGCACCCTGCTTTGCAAAAGGGCCCTCCGCATGCTTCTAGCGTTCCTCGTTTCCGCTCCCGTTCTGTTTCAGGCGATCGAAGCCTCGGCTCAGCTCACCAAGTTCGATCCGTCCATACTGGTCGGTACCTGGGAGGGGGAGGTTTTCGATCCCGAGAACGGGGAAGCCAGTGAACTGCGTTTCGCCCTGTGGGAAGTCGGGGGGGAGTCGGGGGCTTTCGAAGGCGGGTTGCGCTCAGGCGAAGACACCTCGTACATCGACGCCTTTTTCGACACCAAGGCGGGCGAGCTGGTCTTCGAGTTGATTCATGCCGACGGCTCCTACAGCGCGATCTTGGCCCCCACCGATGACAGAGAGACCTGGAAGGGCCAGCTCCTTTACAGCGAAACCCTGTGTCTGCCCTTCACGGCCAAACGGGTTCGCGAGAGCGTCGCCAAGGACCTCGTCATCGAGGCGGATCTCAGCGTCGAACGACCGCTCACGGTCGATCGCGATGACCTGCCGGAGCTCCTCACCAGCGAGCTCCAGAAGATCCTCGCAGATTGGGTTCGACGCGAACGCGTAGTGGGTGTCTCCGCGGCTTACATCGACGACTTCGAGGTCAGGGGGATCCATAGCGTCGGTTGGGAGAACTACGCGCGCAGGAAACCCGCGACCCAGAACACGCGTTATCGCTGGGCCTCCATTTCCAAGTCGGTCGCGGCCGTGGCTGCCTTGCAGTTGCACGAAACCGGCGCGCTGGACCTGGGGCGCGACATCCGCAAGTTCGTGCCCGAGTTTCCCGAGAAGAAGTGGGTGGTCACGGCCGAGAACCTGCTCTCTCATCAAGGCGGCATCGTGCATTACCAGCACGGCCCGATCCGTACCGAACGCGAGTACGGCGATCCCAATCCCTTCCGCGACTCGATCCTGGCCCTGGACATGTTTCGCGAGTCGCCCTTGCTGCACGAGCCCGGTTCGAAGTATTCCTATTCGACCCACGGCTACTCCCTCCTCGGTGCGGTTGTCGAGCGTGCCGGAAAACGCTCTTTCCGCGAGCAGGTGCGCCTGCGTATCGTCGAGCGGTTGGGCTTGAAGACCCTGCAGCCCGACTATCATCAATCGGAGAGTATTCCCAACCAGACCACGGGGTACGTTTCGATCAAGACCGGCCGCACGATCGATTCCGGTGACAGCAACGTGGCCTGGAAGCTCGCGGGTGGAGGCTTCATATCGAACGTGGAGGATCTGGCGCTCTTCGGTCTGGGCCTGATGGAGGACGGACTCCTGCGGCCGGAAACTCGCGCGGCGATGTTCCTTGCCAGGCCGACCAGCTCGGGCGCCAAGACCAACTACGGATGGGGTGTTCAGCCGCGCCGGGTCAAAGGCTACGACACCGTCGGCCACGGAGGGTCTCAGCGCAAGACGCGCACCTATCTGCGTTTCGTGCCGGAGATCGGTCTGGGGGTTGCCGTCATGTGCAACACCGAGGGCACGGACATCGAGGACCTGGCGAACAAGTCTCTCGCGGCCATGCTGGACTGAGTTCAGTCGGAGATTGCGCGCTCGATCGTCGCCTTGGCATACGTTCGTGCGCGTTTGCCCAGCTTCTTGGCGGACAGGCCGAAGGCGCGTTGAGGATCCAGTTGACTGCGATCGCCGCGATACCACCCTCCCACGTAGTTGATCAACGCGCTTCTGTATCGTCCACCGTCGGCGTTGAAGAGGTAGTGGCACACCGCGCCGGACTGGGCGTAGAACATCTGGATCTGGCTTCGTTTGGAGCGGACGCCCAGCTTCCAGGTCACCGGGATCGTGCGGTCATTCTCCGCGCGCAAGCTCGTGAATTCGGTGTAGGAGGCCTTCAGCACGAAGTCCCAGGAAAGGAGCTGACCGTCCGTGGCATTGGCCAGGGTGTCGAGGCTCGAGGCGCGTGCATTCTCGGCCTTCCAGGTGCCCCGTTTGGGGTCGAGGAGGAACTCCTCGATGAGGGTCGCGAAGCCCTCGCCGATCCAATAGCCCGGCTGTTCCAGGGAGCGACCTCCAGTGTTCACGTCGAACGCCATCGGAGATCGGGCTTCCAGCCAGTGGTGGGTCAACTCATGGGCATAGACGCCGAGCAGCTCGCCATATTGGCTGTCTTCCTCGGGTACGAACATCCGCGACAGGTTCTCGCCGGTGCTGTAGTGGCCCGCGGTCCAACCCAGGCCAATCTCGGGGCCGCTCTTCTCGCGCCGGCTTTGGCGAATGTACTCAGCGCGCGTTTCGTAGAGCAACATCGTCAGAGGAGCCGCATTGCTCCTCGAGCCGGAAGCTCCGAAGAGTCCCTCGAGCAGATCGCATACCAGCTCGCCCACCTCGAGTGAACGCGCGACCGCCCCGGGACGTCCGGGAGGTGTGATGACCAACAGGCGTTCGGAGCGATACCCCCCGATGTCTCGGCGCCAACGACCCAACTCGAGGCGCAGCGCTTCCTGGTCCGCGGGTAGGTTCTTCTTTGACGTCGGTGCGTCGATGAAGCCGACCGAGTTGCGATCGTGGACATCGAGAAAGTCCAGCCAGGACAGTGGATCGGGGTGGCGCGAACGGGGGAAGTCGTCGGGAACCCAGGCGCGGATGGTGCGTTGAGCTTCGGTGCTCTTCGGGTCGCGCTCCAGGAGCCGCCGCATCAGCTCGCGGGAGAGCGCTGCGTTTCGATCGTAGGTGGTGCGCGCCATATCTAGCAGCTTGGCCGTGGGCCGTTCGCGTAGCTTGCGCTCTTGCTTGTCGAGCGCGCGCACCTTGCTGCGGCTGGTCTTCGGAGGACGCGAGGCCCTGGCGAGGGTCTCCAGTTGCTTTTGGCTCTTCTCTAGCTTGCGCTCGGAGGCTCCCAGCCGGCGGGCCTCGAGGAGCAAACGCTCGGTACGTTCGAGATCTCCCACGCGCACCGACTTGGCGGCCAGCGCAGCCAGATCGGCGCCGAGTCGCGCATCGATATCCGCGAGCATCCGTGCAGCTTCCATCTGAGTGCTGCTCGGCTCCGCAGATCCAGAGCGCATGGCACGTAGGTTCTTGCCTTCGACCCAGAGCACGAGACCGTTCGCAGGCACCGGCCTCTCCGTCAACTTCGTACCCCGGCGCCATTTGACGGAATAGTCGCTTAGCGAGACGGCCGCGCCACCCAGGTAGGCGATATCACCGACCCGGCTCGAGGGCTGGTCATAGGCGGTTAGCCAGGGTTGGTTCTGCGCGTCGGACAGAACGCGCGCGCTGAGCCCTTCGGGTTCCTTCAGCGCGGTGATCCAGCGCGCTCCACGCTTGCCGAGCATTTCCTTCACGATCCAACCGGGGCCAAAAGCCGTCGGCGTCGTTCCGAAAGGATGCAGAGCTGCCGATCCACCTCCGCGACGCGCCACTCGCCCGAAGGCGAAGCTCTGGCGATCGGTAGATTGAGCCGGGTAGGGGTACTTGACGAAGACGTCCGCGGCATGGACGGAAAAGCCGAGTTGGGCTTCGTGGGGAATGTGCTTGCGCCCGTGATGACCCGCGCGGGTATCGGCCACGCGCTTTCCGGAGCGGCGCTCGTAGACGGCAACATGCAGGTTGCCTGCGATGTCGTACCACCCGGCGTAGACGTGTCCACCGCGCAAGGCCGGCGTGCCGCGGAAGGTTCCCTCGACCCGTGCGCGCCAGCGCGGCTCGCGTTGGCGAGCCGTGTAGGCTACGAGGTCCTCCCCTTCGCGCACGTAGATCTCATCCTCGAACAACAGCGGAGCCGAGACGCCCTTGTCGTTCTGGAACGAACGTACGGAGCTCATGCGCGAACCACGAATGCGATACAACTCGGCGCGCGTCTCGGTAGCTCGCGCGGCCAGGAGATCCTCCCAGAGGGAGAGTTCCAGGGGCACCGTGGCCTTCAAGCGCTGATGAAAGAGCAGCGAGCCTGATTCCAGGTCGAAAGCCAACACGGTTCGACGGGTCTTCGAATCACGGGCCGCGGCGACGACCAGGCGACCCCATAGAACCGGCTCGCCTTCGTAGTTGGCCGGACCGTGGCTCCAGGCTTCCACGGGGTCATCGATCACGGGTTCCGAGAACGAGACGCCCGTGCGCGCCGGGGGACCTCCCTGGGTCGACCAGGTCCCTGCCAGGGCAACGGAGCCCTCCTCGGGGGCGCGTTCCTGTGTCCGCCTCTGTTGGGAGCCGGAAAGCGCTGAGTGAGAGGCCGCTTCGAAGGCCGGGGAGAGGGTGAGGAAGGCGGCGAGAAGGGCGGACGGGAGGCTCGGGCGGGGCTTCACCAGGCCTCTATCGACACGACGGGGGGCCGAGCTTGCTCGATCTCTAGCGGTTGAACGTCGGCAACCCATCCCTCGCTTTGCGCGTGCGCTGCGTGAATGCGGCGACCGCTGAATGGACCTTCACCAAGATCGGCACCGAGGGCGGGCGGCAAAAAAATCCATTTCGTGCGTGGTGGAGTGCGGGGGATGCAGACATACGGGCAGCGGCCTGTCATAGAGGCCCAAAGAGCCTGTTCGAGACTAGCTGATGCGAACTCGCCGACTGTTCACCTTCGCGCCCCTGGCCGCAGCTTCCCAGGCCGGGGCGCAGGGTGTTTTTAACGCGCCCGGAACCCATCCTGCGATCCTGGCTGCGAACACGCGCTGGACGGAAAGACGGCGGGTTCCCTTTTTTGCGAGTGTCACTAGCGCGGGGCTCTGGCTTCCCGGAAGAGGAGGGCGATTCGGCCTCGCCTGGCCGGTGCGCTCCCAAATGTGGAAACAAGCGCCCTCGTATTTCGGGTGCGAGAGGATTCCGACGGGGATCCGCAGGCCTTGCACGCCCCCAGGAACCCCGCGCCGGAGAAGCTGCCTATATTGGTAGGAGTGGCTTTCCCTCCGCCGGATTTTCCGTGACTGTCTCCCCCGAGCCCTCTGCCCTGGCCGAAGCCCTCTCCGGGTACGTGGGGGCGCTCTTGGTCGAGAGCGGGATGGCCGTGCCGCCCCGGGCAACGCTGACGAGCTTGCTGGACACGGTTCTGTGGCAGGAGGAGCTCGCTCCAGCGGAGAACGTGGGAACGGAGACCGAGGGCCACCGACTCCTGAGCGCGCGCCTGGAACGTTCCCTGGCCGAGGCGTTGCTGGTGGTCTCGGATCGCGTTGGCAGCCCACCCCCCGCGACTCCGAGCGTGCGCATCGAGGCCACGACGGGCGATGTCGGCACGGGACAGGATGCCCCTCCGGGCGATCAAGACGACGTGGCCGAGCTGGAACCTGGGGTCTCGCTGAATGCTCTTGTCGAGAACCTGATCCAGGCGGACCAGCGCGTTCTTTCGGGCTTCGGAGCGCGCGCGCCGAACAGTTCGCAAGTGCTCCTGGAATCGAGTGGGCAGAGGCTGGCCCTTGCAGCGACCACGGCGCCGGAGGAACGAGTGCGCCTCGATCGCGAGCTGGTGGAGCTCGATCTGCTGCTTGCCCAGGCCGGGGGGCAAGGCGTCGAGCCGTTCGAGCCTGATCTCGTGGGCACGTTGCTCGGAGGCAAGTACCGTCTCATCGCCTGCGTGGGGCGCGGTGGCTTCGGCACGGTTTATCGCGCCGTGGACGAGATCCTCGGCGCCAGGGTAGCGGTCAAGGTGCTCAACCCGCGAGCCGCTGGCTCGAAGAGTGCGCTCGAGAACTTCCTGCGCGAGGCCAAGTTGCTTACGAGTCTCGACCACGAGAACATCGTGCGCTGGATCTCCTTCGATCGCACCGAAGACGGGCTGCACTACTTCGTCATGGAGTATCTCGACGGAGCCGAGCTCGAGGCCGTGCTGCGTCGCGAAGGTGCTCTTCCCGCGCGACGTGTTGCTCCGATCCTGCTGCAGATACTCGCGGCGTTGCGTCGCGCGCACGATCCGCGAGAACCGGGAAGGCCGCGCGAACAGGAGGGTGAAGAGGAAGGTGGCGTCGCCGGCAGCCCTGGCGGACTTCTGCATCTGGACCTCAAACCCGAGAACGTCTTCCTCATGCCGCCCACGGAACCCGGCGGAGAGGAGCACGTGAAGGTGATCGACTTCGGGATTGCACAGCACGTCGGTGCCGAGGCGCGCGCGGCCGAGGGCGTCTTGCGCTCGGTACTCGATCTACCGCCCAGCGTGCTCGCAAAATCGATCACCGCGGCACTGCCAGAAGAGGATGCATCCGACTCCGTCCAAGCTGCTGGATCCAAGCGTAGCGCCCCTCCACAGCGGGCGCGGGGCGGGACCTTGCTGTACGCCTCGCCCGAGCAAGCGGCACACCTCGCCGGGGACCGCTCCATTCGACCTCTCGATGGTCGTTCGGACCTGTATTCGCTCGGCGTGATGGCCTTTCGCATGTTGACCGGCGAGTTCCCCTGGTCGGACTGCCGCACCGCGTTACAGGTGCTGCGCAATCATCTCGAGCGTCCTCCGCGACGGGTTCGCACGCTGGCTCCGCGCACACCCCGGGCTCTGGTCCGTTTCGTCGAGCGCTGCCTCGCCAAGGATCCGGACGATCGCTGGCGCGATACGAACGAGGCCTACGAGGCCCTGCAACGTATCGTCCGCCCGCGGCTTTCCGCCCGCAGCATGGCGCTCGTCGGCGTGGCCTCCATGGCTCTCGTGGCCACGGTAGCGTGGAGCCTGCAGCCGACCGAGCGCATTCATCATGCACTCTGGGACGGTGACGAACCGCTCACCCGCATCCACCTGGGACCGGGACGGGCGCAACGAGAGCTCACGCTTCCGGACGAGTGGACCCGAGCCGACAGGCGTGGCATGAGGCGACAGCCGCGCGTCGTCGCGGCGCGCGGGGATGCCGCTCTCGCCGGATGGGGGGCGCGCTGGATCGACGTCGAGGCCGGGCGGTTCGAGCTTTTCGTGGAACCTGGAGCCCAGCCCGCGGACGCCCAGGCCGCCGTGCTCGTCGAGACAGCCCAGGCCGTGTGGGTTCTCGGCCCCGTGACGCTCGAGCACCTCGGGCCCTGGAGCATCAGCGAGCTGGCCATCGAGGGGCGGGACAGCGAACAACGTGCGGTCGAGCCGCGAGGCGCCACGGTTCGCGTACGTATCGAAGGGGCGAGGGATGCACTGAACGCTCTTCGTTCCCTGGAGCTCGGCTGTGGAGACCTCGTGCTCACTCGCCGCGAACGCTTCTCCGGGCCCGATGCGAACGGTGCCATTTCCATCACGGACCTACCTCTGGATCGACTTGGCGGTCGCTTTGGACGCGAACAGCTGTGGGTACGCGCGGTGGACGCGGCGGGGCAGATGAGCGAACGCGACATCGCCTTGGTGCTCGCGAATCCAGCCGTGCAGGTGACCGAGGCTGGCTTCGGAAGTTTCACGCCCGCGCTGCAGCCAGGCGAGGTCGTTCCGTCGGATCCAGGGCGCGCGGTCGTCGTGGGTTCGGGGTGGTTGTCGGTGACGCTCTCGGGAGCAGGCACGCTGAGTGTCCTACTCTCCTCCGATGCCGTTAGCGCCGGCGAGCGCGACGACAAACGGCTCTTGACGCGTGTCGGTTTCTCCGCGGCCGAGCCCACGCGGCGTTTCTCGTTGCGCGAATTGGGGCTGACCGGGGCAAGCGAGCGCGTCGGTACGCTTTGGCTCGAGGCGGTGGACGATGCCTTGCGACCGAATTTCGCCGACCCGATGCCGCTCCGGTTCCGCTACTTACCCGCGAACCCGGAGTTGATCGTGCGCGCCTCGGTGGCTCTCAACGATACGACGGACGAAGGGGCTTCAAGCGTCACGCTCGACGCGCTGCGACCCGAGCTCTTCGGGCAAGCACGGACCCTCGAAGTACGCATCCACGCCCGTGAACGGTTTCTCAGCGCGCTTTCGGCCGAGCCCCAGCTCCTGCGCGTCGATGCGCGCGGGATGCGCCTCGCCGATGTGGAACACTTTGCCTTCGAGGGGGGTGGGGATGGCAGCATCTGGCGTTTTCCCATCGATGCTCCCGGTTCGTACCGGCTTCTCGTACGTACCTTCGATGTGGACGGGGGGCGGCGCGGCCGTGAAATCGGCGCACCGCAAAGTTATGCCCTGGTCTTCGATCCCCAGCCGCCCTCGCTCGTGCTGAGCGCGACGGGCTTCGATCCCCGCCAACCCGTCAGCGTGCTGGAGGATCCGGCGATGACCGGGCTGGTCATCACCGCGCGGGATGCGCTGGGTGTCACGGCATTGCCCTGGTCGTTGCAACATGAGGGTCTCGAGCTCGAGTCCGGGGATCTTGCCCAGAGCTTTGGAGCACAGGCGCTCCTGGATCCCTCCCAAACCCACAACGTCGCCTGGCCACTGAAGGCGAGTCTCGCCGATGGGCACTACGTCTTCGAGGTCCGCGCCCGTGATGCGGCCGGCAACGTTGCGCAGGCGAGCACGCTCGAATGGGAGGTCGCGTGTCGCGGCCCACGGCTTCGCCTGGACGCCCCGCGGCGCACGAGCGGGCAGTGGGAGCTTGCGCTTGGGCGTTGGGACCTGCGCGTGCAGGTCGAGGACGTCAACCGCGTGGACGAGGTTGTGGCGAGTCTGCAACTCAACGGCACGCTCGTGCGGCGTATTCCGCTGGTGCCCAGCGGGTCCGATACCATGTACGTTCCCGCGCCGAACGCTCGCTTGCGCTCCGAGCGCACCTGGTCGCGCCGAGCGCTCACGTTGCGCATCGAGGCGGTCGACGGCCATGGCAACACGACGTTGCTGAGTGAAACCGCCGACATGCCTGACGTGGTGCGCTACGACGACGTACTCGTCCGCACGGGAACGGGTGAAGAGATGCTCTTCGTGGCCGGCAACCGGGGCTTCGAGTACGTCTTCGGTCGGCGGGCCGGTTTCTCAGGAGGTCCTTGGAGCGTCCGTATCGAGGCCGGGGGCGTGCCGGACTACTATCTCGATACGCGCGAGGTGACAGCGCACGAGTTCAGGAGCTTCGTCGAAGCCTCGAACGGTTACGTCAAGGAGGCATGGTGGCCGCGAGGGAGCGCGCCGACGGTAGAGCGACGCGAAGAGCTGTCGACAAGCCTCGGAGCGATCGAGAGCGCGAGCCGATCCGTGACCGGGGTCTCCTGGCCCGAGGCGAGCGCTTACGCGGCCTGGCGGGAGAAGCGTCTGCCGAGCCTGGTCGAATGGGAGTATGCCGCGCGTCGCGCCTCCACGGGACACGAGGGATTGCTCGAGGGGGTACGTGAGTGGAGCGAGACTCCACAGTTCTTCTTTCCGACGCAGGACGATCCCGAGCTGCACTACGGCCTCTTCAGCCCGTTGCTCCTCGATACGCCCAGTCGCATCTTTCATCCAGGGGATGTCGACGGCGATAGACAGGCCGATCTCCTGGCCCTCGGCCGGGCCCCCGAGCACCAACTGCATCTCTTCGGGACGGAAGGAGCCGGAAGCCATCGTCGTCTGAGCTTCGTGCCCGCCCCTGAGGATCTCGAAGCGCGCGATGTGAATCACGACGGTCGCATCGATCTCGTTCTGCTCGGCGTCGATGGGCTCATCCGGACAGCGCTGCAGAATGTCTCCGGTGGCTTCGAAGCAGCGTTCGTGCGAGGGGACCGGCTCGAGAATCGAACGATCGCGGATCCGGATTCCTTTGGCGCCTGGCGCGAGCGCCGCATGGTCTCAGGAGCGCGCACGCCAGGTGCGCGGGCAGATCGCACCTGGGAACGTAGCGGTGTCAGTGCGTTCCACGCGGACGTTGGCTTCCGTTGTGCGCTCGACGCCGACAAGGTACGCCGGCGCGTGGAGCGTGGTGACTACGAGGGCGTCCGATGAGGCTTTGGCTGCTAGTCGTGCTTCTCGCTGGTGCGTGTCGAACGAGCGAGCGCTGGAAGCCCAAGGGGCCGCGGCTGCCGTTCCACGCTGCCCTGGCTCCGACCGTGGTGGAGGAGAATGACACGTCTGGAGAGGACGGCATGCGCATCGCTTTCGAGGCCGACGAGGTTTCCTCGATCCTTGCGGAGCGACTCGAGCAGTACGGCTTTGCCCGCGTGACCCAGCTCGCTCCGGCCCAGCTTCCGTCCAAGGCACCCGAAGCGGGTGTTGCCAGGACTCGCCCACGATTCGATGCCGCAGGTGAAATCCAGAGCGCTGCTCCCGCCCAGGGGTGGCAAGACCTGGCCCTGGAGGCAGGGGCCGATGTCCTGGTCTCGACCTTGCTCGTCTACGAGCCTGTCGTACGCGGTCGGATCAACGAGAAGTTCTGGTTGAATCTACCGCTGTTTCTGTTCGGGCCTCTCTGTTACCTGGTTGGCGACAACACGTACGAGGTCGAGGCCAGTCTCCTGGCCGAGCTCTACGACGTATCGCAGCGTCGACGGGAGGTCGTCGAATGGGAGCTCCTGCGGATTCCTATTCAGGTCACTTTCGCAGGAACGGATCTCAGCTTTCTGCGGCGCTCGGGGGGTCGTCTGGGATCCTATGCGCTGTCCTTGCTCGTCCCCGTGGGGCTTCTGGCCCGCAGCTCGGATCATATCGCGTCCAAGGTTCGCGAGGCCGTGCTGGAGGAGCTGGCGCACGGGCTGGTGCGCGAGTTGCACTCCCGGAGTGGCGAGATCGAGACCGGCCAGAACACGACGCGCCCCAGCGTCGACGCGCAGCGTGTTCGCACCGTGCGCCAGGCCGATGGGACGCTGAGCGTTGCTCTGCCCGTGTTCGACCCTGCGTTTGTCGCACGCGGGTGGACGCTTCTGGCGGGAACGGCTCGGGCTACGGGTGAATTCGATGCCCAGCAGGCAAACTCGTCCGCTCCCGGGGAGTGGATGATCGAGGCCGACCTCGCTGCCCCCGCGGATGCGCGCTATCTACGCGTGGCGATCGAGGATGGGGCCGGACGTGTGCGGCGCTATACCTTCGAATTGGGGCCGCTACCGTCGTCGAGGTGAGGTCGCAGGCGCTCGAGGAGTCTCTTGTGGGCGCGTCGATAGAGCTCCTTGGCCGCTTCCACGGTGTCCCGTTTCATGTGTACGCGCACGTTCTCCCAATCCTCGGCATAGTAGTCGCGCTGCAGGATGACGTCGCGATAGTCCGTCGGCTGTAAGTCCTCCACGTGGGCATCGACGAGATCGCGAAACTCGTTGCGCACGGCACGCTGCGAAGGCGACAGCTCGTCGGCCGGAAGGTTCAGGTGTTCCTGGGGTGTGTCGTCCTCGGCCGGGAGCGACACGATGCGCTGGGGGGTGCGCTTCTGCGCGTAGTGATAGCTGAGCTTGCTCTTGATCTTGTTCTCGGCGATCTTCGCCAGCCAGGAGAGAATGCTGCCCTGGCTGCGCGGCTCGAGCTCGTGGATTCTCTGCATCGCCACGATGTAGACCTCCTGCATGAGGTCTTCGGCCTCCAGCTGGGCACCGAGCTGGGCGCCCATGCGAATGCTGATGATCCGTTGCAGGCGCGGTCGGTAGCGCTCGAAGAGCTCGTTCAACGCCTGCGTATCCCCGGCCTGAACCCTGTGCAGGAGTCCTACCGAGTAGGAGAGCTCGGGTAGGTCCGAAAGCGGCGGTAGCTCTTCGGGACTTCTCCTGTCGCCTTGGGGCTCGTCTACGGGGCCTGTCATCGCTGGCTCTGGATCCTAGGAGTGCGATAATACGTGGCTCCGATAATACGCTGCCGCGACAAATTCTCCTCGATTCGCCTCGTGGCATCGCTTTGCCTGGCCCTTGGTGCGAATCGAGGAGAATTTGTCGCGGCAGCGCATTATCGGGACCGGCGTCGGCCCGTCAGCCCAGGTGTGGGTCAAGAAAGGTGAATTGCTACCAGTTTTCGCGTGGTGCGGGCGCGGTTTGCGAATGACAAGGAGGAGGCCGGCCTGGTCGCCGGGCCATTCTCCGGTGGGCTCGTATAATTGGGGTGCACCAAAACGATGTCCCAACGCATAGACCTCCTGCGAATTCCCTGGGTCGCGCTGTCGGTTACCCTCCTTCCGCTGACAGGCTGCGGCTCAGGGATTTTCGCCATCGCCTCCGAATCGGATCCCGGCCCCACGGGGACGACACCGGTCGTGGCCAGCCTGAGCCTGCAGAACTCGCGTGTCGGCCCCGCCCAGCTCCATCTGCGGATCGTCGCGGAAGCATCGTCGGAGAGTCTGGACGTGAGCGCCTACTTCGCCGGTGTCGACGGGCTCGAGAACATCGCCGGGGCCTCGGGTCTCGTGGCAGCGCCTGCACCCGGCGCTCTGCACACCATCGATTGGGACTTCACCGATGTCTTTTCCCCCGGTCGGCTTTGGGAAGACGTCGAGGTCTTCGTAGCGCCGCGTTCCCAAGAGGAGGCGCAGATCCTCCAGACGGCAGCGGAGGGTGTCAACTTCGTGCGCGTCGACCTGGGCGATGCCCCGCCCGAGGTCGAGCTCGAGGTCGCGGGTGTTTCGGCGGGAGCCCCGGACATACCCGAGCTGTCCGGTATCATCGCCTTGAACCTGATCCTGCGCGACAGCTCCAACGACGAGGTCGACGTGTTCGTGGAGTTCTTCGCAGCGGATGGCAGCTACCAACCCGCGCGGCCCGCGGGTTTCCCGGACGAGGAGCCGACACCCACCGTTTCGATCGGCGCTGTCACCGCCCTCGATTCAGGAACCCAGGTGACCTTCGCCTGGGATTCGAGCGCCGACATAGCTGGAGCGGAACGTGAGACCCACTTGCGGGTGCGCTTGCGCGAGGTGGTGGCTCCGAATCTTGGGAGTCCGGACGTGCTGTCTTCCACTTTGTCCGTGGACAACAATATCCCACCGGGCATCGAGCTCTCCGCGGTCGATCTCGTCTTGAGCCCCGATGGTGTCGGCGGTGTCGCACTGCCCCTCACGGTGACCGATCCCGACCGCGAGCCCGTGGGCGTGCTCTTGCAGTGGACCCCGGTTGGAGAGGCCTTCCCGCCTTTGCCCACGACGGCCGAAGAGCTCGTGGCGCTGCGTGAGGATCCGGCGATGCGTCGTCTGCTGCGCATTGCCAGTGAATGGCCTAGCACCTATACCGGAATCCTCGTCAGCGGACGCGACGCCGAGTCCGTGCGCTTACCCGAGCTGGCGACCACGGCAGCTCCGCTGGTCTCGCGCAACGGGAATGCACGTCTGGCCCTCGTGGGGCGAACGCTCGAGGTGCTCGCTCCAGGCAACCGTCTGCGCGCGTTGCCCCATCCCGCGGAACGTGTTCAAGTCCAGCCGCTCGCGGGAGGTCCAGTCTCGACCGGTGGCGAGGGCATCTCACTCGAGTCGGACGGTGCCGATGGCTTCCGGCTGGTTCGCTGTTCGCTCGTTTCCGGCAGCGAGCTCGAGCTCTTGGCCGAAGGCCTGGGCGAACCCCGGCTCATGACATGGGAACAGGGGGGCGAGGCCCTGTTGATCGTTTCGAGCCCACTGGGCGCATCAGGGGGCTGGGAGATCTCGCGTTATTCGATCGAGGGCGGTGATCTGCGCGTCCTGATCTTGGCCAACGATACGGTCGTTGCGGGAACGCCGCGCGGGCTCGCAAGTCTCGCGCCCGGTGAATGCTATCTCAGCGTCGAGAAATCCATCGTGCGTATCAACTATGGCGTCAGCGTCAGCTCGGCCGTCTTTCGCGACTACGCTCGATCGGCGGTGCCCACCACGCCATGGGGCCTCGCGGTGGATCCGCGCGTGCCGCGCGGCCTGTTTTGTGCGCATCCCGACCACGACCGGATCGTGACCATCGATGTCGATACGGGGGAGGAATCTCCGTTGCCTCTTGGTGCCGTTCGGGTCGCCCGGCCGACCGCCCTGATCCTGGACGGGCACGAGCAGCTCTTCGTCATTACCGATGAAGACAACGCGGATGGTGAACTCGAGCTAGCCAGCTTGCTCCTCGAGCCGGAGCTGGATCGAGACGACGATGGACATGGCGAATTGGCCTTGGACGTCCTCGAACGCGGCCTTCCCCAGGGCACACCGCGTCTGGGGCTAGCAGGCGAAACCAGGACTCTCGTACTTGCGGAGGCCGGCACGAGCTTCGCCGGTGGTGGAGTGGAACAGGTGCGGACGATAACGGACTTCGACCCGAGTGAGTCGAGCGTGTCGCTGGATCGTGCGCTCGACCCTGTTGCACCTGGACGACGATGGCGTATCCACGACCGCGTCGACGGTCTGGTGGCCGAGCCTGACGGAACGCGCGTGACGTTTACGTGGGACACGAGCGATGTTTCCGGTGAGAGTCTCGTGCTCCTGCGCGCGATCGCCTTCGATCAGGATGCCGGCCCCATCAGCAGCTCCGTGCCACGGGAGTTGGCACCCTCCGAGATCCTGCGCAACGTGCCCTTCAACGTCACTCCGGGGAGTTCCCCGCGTTGGGTCGATCTCGACGGAGATGGCGATCGGGATGTCGTCCTGCTTCGTAACTCGCCCGTCGGCCTGGAGCTCTACGAGCAGGCTCGACCGCGCACGTTTCAGTTCGCAGGCAGTCTGCCGGGAAACGCGGCTTTCGATCTCGCAGCCGATTTCAATGGCGACGGCTACGCCGACCTCGCGCATGCAGGCAGCATCCGTCTGCAGGATTCCGGCGCCCCCTTCACGTTCCTCTCGGGTGTGAGTCTCGGCCAGCGTGTCTCCGCCGTTGGCGACCTCGATCGCGACGGGAACCTGGATGCGCTCGTACTCGCTACGGAATGCACGACGGTGTACATGGGGCAGGGGGACGGTAGCTTCCAGGAGCTCCCCGTCGATCTGGACCGGCGTACCGGAGTGGCTGTGGGGGACTTGGACCTCGATGGACTTCTGGATCTCGTCATGCTGGGACCGGGGTCTTTTGCTCCGCCGGATTCCCTGTCGTACGGGGACCGCGTCGAAGTGCACTTGCAGCGTGAAACGAACCTCTTCGAATCCGTTTCGGACTACCGCTTCATCGTGGGCGATTTCGTGCGCGATTTCGAACTGGACGACATCGACGGTAACGGCACCCTCGACCTGGCGTTGGCCAAGGAGGACTCGGGAACCGATCCCGGCGAGGTGCGCATCTATCTCGATCTGCATGCCCAGGGCCAGGCAGGAGGCTTCCAGCCGAGCTTCGTCGCGTCACCTGCATTCGACGCTCTCGATTCCATAGCGCTTCAGCTGGCCGACCTCGACCAGGATGGGCACCGCGACCTGATCGTCACCAATCTCGCGGGCGGAACGAACAATGTCGGTCAAGACAATACCGTCGCCTACGACCAGACATCACCGGGAAGTTTCGACTCCACGCCGCGGCGCCTCAGCGATTTCAACGTGTTCTTCGACCTGAAGAGCGAGGCCTTCCTGGATGTTGACGGCGACGGTCGCATCGATCGAACCGGCTCGCCCGTGCGCTTCCGCGAGTCGTTACGCGTTTTCGTGGCTGGTGGAGGGTTGGTCGATCCACTCGGCAACATGAGCCGCTGCGTGGCCGACTTCGATAGAGATGGCGACGCGGACATCCTCTGGGTCGCCGGCTCCTCAGCCGACGAGCTGCGTCTGTATCCCCAGAGCCGCTATGGCGACTCCTCGAATCGACGCACCTTCGCGACGTCTCCACTCAAGACCCTGCGGTCGGGAGATCTGGATGGGGACGGAGACATCGATGTGGCCGCCTTGGGGGCCGTCGGGAACGGCAATGCCGTGGTCACCGTGCTCCAGAGCGCGGCGGGGTTGAGCGAAGATATCGCGATTCGAGATGCTTTCATCTCCGGTGAAGCACACGAGCTCGGGATCTTCGACATCGACGGGGACGGCACGCCGGAACTCCTGGTCGGAGCGGACGTACACCAGCTCTTCCAGCGTCGGGTCAATGGGTACGTCGAGGTCGCACGCTTCGGGCGTGGAGCCGATCGCGAACTGGGGGACATCGACGCCGACGGGGATCTCGACGTGATCGAAGCCGATGCCGCGGGTCTACTGCTACATGAACAGACCGAGCCCTTCACCTTCGTGACGCGTACGCTGCTCGCCGGCATCAGCGACCCACCCCGCGGGCTCTTCGATGTGGATGTCGATGGCCGTGTCGATGCAACCCTGGCCGGAGCGGGAATCGACGTTTGGTTCCAGGAACCCGACCGTGGTTTCACGCCAGTGAAGGTGGTCGCGTCGGCCTCGATTCCCGGTACGCCTCTCGAGCTTGACGACGTCGACCGCAACGGGTTGCCCGACGTGCTGGCCCACGGACTCGGTCCGGAGCTCTTACTGCAGGCATCCCCGCGCTTGTTCCGGGCCTTCCTTCCGCCCGGCGGATTGGGCAGTGCGCGTGGCATCTATGTCGACTACGACGGTGACGGCCGGAAGGACTTTGTGGACGACGGCCTCTTCGGCAGCGAAGAGCTGACGATCTATTTCGGCGAACGTTGATGCCGAGATGGCATCATTTCGGGCCATGCGTGCCCTCTTTTCTCTTTTTGCTCTCGCCGTAGGCCTCATTCTCGTTCCGTTCTCTGGCTGTGCAGCCCCGCACGGAGCATCGCGCGCGGGCAAGCGTCCGAACGTGCTCTTCCTGATGGCCGATCAGCTGAGGGGTGACTTCCTCGGCTGTTCGGGGAACCCGGCGGCCTCGACACCCAACATCGATCGCCTGGCGCGCGACGGGGCGAATTTCATTCGCGCGTATTCGTCGACGCCGTCCTGCACTCCGGCCCGGGCGGCGGTGCTCACCGGCCTTTCGCCCTGGGGGCATGGCATGTTGGGCTACCACCGGGTGCGCGAGCAGTACGAGTTCGAGTTGCCGGTGCTCTTTCGCGAGGCGGGTTGGCAGACGCATCAGGTAGGCAAGAACCACTTCCATCCCCAGCGCAATCCACACGGCTACGAACAGATCGAGCTGGACGAGTCGGGTCGTGTGCGCGACGAGGGCTTCACGTCGGACTACCGGCAGTGGTTCGCTCAGGTGGCGCCGGGTGTCAATCCGGATGCGACGGGGATCGGGTGGAACGACTATCGTGCCGGCGTGTATGTGTTGCCGGAAGAGCTTCATCCAACGCACTGGACCGCGGATCGCGCCGTGACGTTCCTGGACCAACGCGAAGACGATCGGCCTTTCTTCATGAAGGTCAGTTTCGCGCGGCCCCACAGTCCCTACGATCCGCCGGCGCGTTTCCTTGATCGCATCGATCCGGAACTCGTGCCCGCGCCCTTCGAGGGCGAGTGGTCCGACGCGCAATTTGGCTCGATCGTGGATCCGAAGGCATACACCGCGGCGCGCAACGCCCTACCCGAAGAGGTCGCACTGCGATCGCGGCGTCACTATCTCGCCAGCCTGGCCTTCGTGGACGAGGCGATCGGGCGCATTCTCGATGCCCTCGAGCGTTCGGGCGAGCTCGACAACACCGTGATCCTGTTCACCTCCGACCACGGAGACATGCTGGGGGACCATCACCTGTGGCGCAAGACGTACGCCTACGAGGGATCGGCGCGAATCCCGATGGTCCTCTGGTGGGGGAGCGACGTCGTCGAGCTCCCGCGGGGTCAGGTTCGGGACGAACCGGTCGAGTTGCGCGACGTGCTCCCCACCTTCCTGGAAGTGGCAAACCTCGCGATTCCGGCGAGTGTGGAGGGGGCCAGCATGCTCTCGCTCCTGCGCGGGGTAGAATCCTGGCGCCAGTGGATCGACCTCGAGCACGCGACCTGCTACTGGCCTGGCAACGCGTGGACAGCGCTGGCTGGGGCCAAGATGAAATACATCTATCACGCCTACGAAGGGCGCGAGTCGCTCTTCGACATCGACGCGGATCCCGGGGAAACACGGGACCTCGCCCGTGATTTACGCTATTTCGGCGAACTTGCCCTGTGGAGGGCGCGCATGATCGAACACCTCGAGCCGCGTGGGGAGCCCTGGGTCGTCGCCGGGGCCGAGGGCGCCGACGGGCAATCGGGGCTCGAACTGGGCGTGCGCAAGGAAACGATTCTCCTGCGGCCCCGGACCGCTTCCCGGTAGCTATCATCTCGGGCCCGAAAACAGAAGCGAAGAAGCGAGAGTCCGACGCACTACCCAATGAACCCCCAAGCCCACGATCCGAGCCTCTGGCGCGATCGGTTTCCGATCCTCGAGCGCTGCTCGTATCTCGTAAACCACAGCCTCGGCGCGATGCCGGCCACCGTGCACGACAAGTTGCAGCACTATGCAACGCGCTGGGGCGAGTCCGGTGTACGTGCCTGGGCCGAAGAGGGCTGGTGGGAAGCCCCGCTGACCGTCGGCAACCAGGTAGGCAGCTTGATGAACGCTCCCGAGGGAACGGTGGCGATGCATCAGAACGTCTCGATGATCGAATCGATCGTCGCCTCGGCCATGGACTTCTCCGGCAAGCGCAACAAGATCGTCTACTCCGAACTGAACTTTCCGACGGTCATGTACGTGTGGGAAGGCATGCGGCGCCACGGTGCTCGGATTCACACCGTCGAGAGTGCCGATGGGATCAGCATTCCGACCGAGGCGATGCTGGAGGCCATCGACGAGGAGACGCTCATCGTTCCGATCAGCCACGTGTTGTTCAAGAGCTCCTATCAACAGGATGCCGAGGCCATCTGCAAGCGCGCCCGCGAGGTCGGGGCGCTCGTATTGCTCGACGCCTATCAATCCCTCGGAACCGTGCCGATCGATGTGCAGGCCCTTGGTGTCGACATGGTCTGCGGCGGTTCGGTCAAGTGGCTGTGCGGCGGTCCCGGGGCGGCGTACTTGTACGTGCGACCGGGTTTGATCGAGAACTTCTCCCCGTGCATCACCGGTTGGGCAGCCCACGCCGAGCCCTTCAAGTTCGAAACCGGTGCACAGCGCTACAACGAACAGGGTCAGTGGCGCCTGTTGAACGGCTCACCCGCGGTGCCGGCATTGATCGCGGCCACTGCGGGTCACGAGATCATCAAGGAAGTCGGCGTACAGAAGATCCGTGACCACTCCGTGCAGTTGACCGAACGCCTGCGCCAGAACATGCTCGAGCGTGGCTTCCGCATTCCGAGCCCCGAGGATCCCGAGCGCCGCGGCGGCACGTTGACGATCGGCCTGAACGACGACGAGGTCGGACCGGCCTTCGTCGAAGCCCTCAACGCGAACCACATCCTGGTCGACCACCGGCCCGGCGCCGGCCTGCGCGTTAGCCCGCACTTCTACACGCGTGCGGAAGAGCTCGAGGAATTCGCCGCAGTGATGAGCGAGCTGCGCGAGAAACGCAGCTGGGAGCGTCATCTCGGCAGCGTGGGCGCCTACTAGCTACGTTGGGTATCCGCTCCGAAACCATTCGCTTCTCCAGCGCGTCGAAAGGTGACGGAGAAGGTGAGATCGAGGGTCATCTCGTCCTCGACGCATCGGCAACCGAAGAAGCCCCCGGCATCGTTCTGATCCACGAGGTCTTCGGGCTCGACGCGCACATGCGCTCGGTCGCGCGACGCTTCGCGGAGGCCGGATGTCACGTGTTGATTCCGGATCTCTACAGCCGCGCCGGTGTCCCCGGTGTCGCCAGTACCGAGGCCGACCCCGCGCCGATCTGGGAGCTCGAGACGATTCGCGAGGCCGTGCGCGAGTTGCCGGATCGTCGGGCCTTGGCGGACATCGACGCGGCCGCCAGGGTCCTCTCCGAACGGCCCGAGGTCGATGGCGATCGTATCGCGGCCATCGGTTTCTGTATGGGGGGGACGTTGGCCTTTCTCAGCGCTTGCACCTCGCGTCGTTTCGCGGGCTGCGTCAGTTTCTACGGGCGCGTGCTCTACCCCGAGTTGTCGGCGGCCAAGCCGATCCAGCCGCTCGAGCTGGCGTTGAATCTCGACCGTCCGCTACTCGCCTTCTTCGGCGAAAAAGATGAGGGCATTTCCCTCGAGGATGTCGAGCGTCTGCGCACGACCCTGGCCGCCGGCGCCAAGAACTTCGAGGTGGTTTGCTATCCCGAAGCCAAGCACGGCTTCTTCAACAATCTGCGCCCGAACTTCGATGCCCGGGCGGCGGGAGACGCCTGGGAGCGCACGTTGAAGTTCATCGAAGAGGATCTCTAGCCTTTCTGTGGTACGCTCCAAAACATGGACTCTCAATACCTGACGATCTACGACATCGCCCCGGGCAAAGTCATCGCCGGACGCTTCACGATCGTGGGTCCGAATCGCCAGGGCGGTTTTTCGACGGCTTACGAAGCCAAGGGCTCGGACGGTTCGCGTTGCGAGATCCAGTTCTTCCCCGCCGGGCTGTTCGAAGACACCAACCAGGTGGGCGATTTCCAAGAGCGCCTGCAGCCCTGGACCGAGATCGGATGCCCCACGGTATTGAAGGTGCGCGAGCTGCTCCCGCTCGAGCCCGACGGCCTGGCACTGGTGACCGATTTTCCCGAAGGCGAGTCGTTGCGCGAACGCCTCAACCGTGAGAAGCAGCTCTCTCCCAAGCAGGTCGTCGACCTCGGGTGCCAGCTGCTCGCTGGCCTGGATGCGATTCACTCGGGCGGTTTGCACCACGGCGATATCAAACCCTACTCGGTGCACATCAGTGGCGGCTCGGACGGCGAGCCGTTGACAGCCCTCCTGGTCGACGGAGGGGTGACGCCCGGGTTGTGGACAGCGAAGAGTCTCGGGGACAAGACCGCGTTGATCGGAACTCCGTACTACGCGCCGGTCGAACAGTTCGGTGGCGACGCGCCGGATGTGCGCTCCGATATCTACAACCTCGCGACGGTGCTCTACGAAGCGATCGCGGGCAAGCTTCCCTGGAGCGGGACGTCCTTCCTCGACGTGTTCCAGGCCAAGTTGCAGGACCCGCCGCCTCTTTCCGTTCGTGCTCCGGACGTCGAAGTGGATCCGAAGCTCGAGCAGGCCATCGCTCGCGGCTGTCTCGCCGATCGACGCAAGCGTTATTCCTCGGCTTCCGAGTTCCTGTCCGCGCTTTCCTGAGGCGTCTTCCTGTCGAGCGGGGGTGCGGGAATCTCACCCTCGCCGCCCCACCACGGACCCTCGACGCGGATCTCGCCGTACAGCGCCTGCATACGGGCCTGCATGCTTTGCATGAGATCCGGTTGTTCCTCGGAGAGTTCGCGAGTCTCGCCCGGATCACTCATCACGTCGTATAGCTGGAAGTCCTCGATCGGCGTGTTTTTGATGAAGTTCATCAAACCCGTCTCCGGTGCGGGGAACAGATCCAGATCCGTCGGCTGATCGGGGTGCTGCATGCGGGCGAGGATCTTGTAGTCGCCGATGCGCATCGCTACCTGCTTGCCCCCACGCGCGTGGAAGAGCCACCAGAAGAGTGGTTTGGCGCGTTCGATCGGTTTGTTTGCGGTCCAGTTCGGCAGGAGATCGACGCCGTCGATGGGGACGTCGAGTTGCACCTCGACGCCCGCAGCGGCGCACAGGGTCGGGAGGAGATCCGTGCCGTTGATCGGTTCGTCAGAGGTCGAGCCCGCCGGGATGCGCCCGGGCCAGCGCACGATGCCGGGGACGCGCAAGCCACCCTCGTAGATGAAGCCCTTCGCACCGCGATACGGGCCGGGGGATCCCCAGCTGGTGTCGAAGCGATGTTCGGGCCCGTTGTCGGAGGTGAAGTAGACAAGCGTGTCGTCGCGCAGCCCCATGGCATCGAGCTTCTCGAGCAAGCGGCCGATCTCGTGATCCATTTGCGAGACTGCCCCGAAGTATCTCCTCCGCAGGCTCTTGTCGGCTGTCACCCGCGGAACGCCCGCGCCACCGTGCTGGATCGTGTCGGCCTTCTCGTCGGCGTCGGCGTAGAGTTCCTGGAAGCGTCCCTCGGCGCGCACCGGTACATGGGGCTCGTGCATCCACACGAAGGCCATGAAGGGTTTCTTTCGATCCCAGTGGTTCTCGAGCCAGTCGATCGTTTCGCGCGTCACGATCTGGGATTGGAAGCCCTTCAGCTCGCCCGCCGGCTTGCCGTTGCGCACGAGCGTGTCGGCGCCGTAATCGAAGCCATTTCGATCGCAAAGCCAGTAGTCGAAGCCCAGGTCGCCCGGTGTCGTGAACTTCTTGCGTTCGTCATCGAGTTCGCCGCCGGTGAGGTGCCACTTGCCTGCAAGGAACGTGTCGTAACCCGCGCGACCCAGAAGCTGGGCCACGGTCGTCTCGCTCTTTCTGATGTGCAGCGGGTAGCTCTCGCGCACGAAGTCGTAGATCCCGACCCGGTAAGGCATGCGCCCGGTGAGCAGAGCCGCGCGGGCGGGCGAGCAGTTGGGCGATGCGGCGTAGGCCTGGGTCAGCTTCATGCCTTCGGTCGCGAGGCGATCGAGGACGGGCGTTTGGATGACGGGGTTCCCGAAGCAGGCGAGGTCCCCGTAGCCGAGGTCGTCGGCGAGGATGAAGAGGATGTTGGGACGCGCACCGGCCGCGGCCGGCGCGCTCTCCTGTGGCTGGTCAGCAGGTCGTACATCCCCCTGGGGTGCGCAGGCGAGGGCGATCATCGCCAGCACGCCGAGCCCCGAGCGGGGAGCGTGATCGCGATTCGAGCGGCGGGGAGGGGTGGAGGCCCTACGTCCTTTTCGAAACATCGAAGAGGAATCCTAGGTGATTCGGCCCCTCGTACCAGGCTGGGGAGGGGACTCTGCGTAAACGGAGGGGCGACCCGCCCTTCACCGCTTCCCCATCCCGCTGCTAGTCTATCCGTCCCATGCCTTCGGATTCGCTCTATCAAGCCGTCGAACCCTTTCCCGAGCGCTTCAACCTCAGCACCTACTATCTCGATCGCAATATCGAGGAGGGGCGCGCGGACAGAGTCGCCTTGATCCAGGGCCAGGAGACGCGCACCTTCGCGGAGATCGTGGATCGTGTGCGTCGGCTGAGCGCCTTCCTGCGCTCGGTGGGCGTCCGTCCCGAGGACCGCGTACTTCTCGTCCTCCCCGACGGTTTCGAGTTTGCCGAGGCCTTCTTCGCCTGCCTGCGTGTCGGTGGGGTCTTCTGCATGGTCAATCCGCTATTGAAAGCGAATTCCCTCGAGTACTACCTCGAGTACACCAAGGCCCGCGTCGTCTTGGCCCACGCGAGTGTCCTGCCCGAGCTCACCGAAGCGGCTCGGGCCTCGCGCTTCTGTGAGACCGTTCTCGTGTGTGGTGGCGATTCGAATGGCTTCACCGCATGGGAAGATGCCATGGGCGCTCATGCGCCGGATGACGCTCAGGCGTTTCTCGAGTCCACGGGGCCGGATGATCTCGCGGGTTGGCTCTTCACCTCCGGATCGACCGGCCATCCGAAGGCTTGCGTCCACACGCACGCGGACTTCGCCTGGAGCACCGAGACCTACGCGCTCCGTGTCGTCGGCTACGAAGAGTCCGATCGTTGCCTATCGGTGCCGAAGCTTTTCTTCGGCTACGCGACTGGCACGAATCTCATGTTTCCGTTCCGTGTCGGAGCCAGCGCCATCCTCTTCCCGGCGCGCTCCACCGCGGACGAGCTCTACGATCAGATTGCCGCGCACCGGCCCACGCTCCTCACGAGCGTGCCGACCATGATCAACAATATGCTCCGTTCGCCCCGCTGTGAGAGCGCCGACCTCTCTTCCCTGCGCGTCTGTCTTTCGGCTGGAGAGGCGCTGCCGGCCAAGCTCTACGAGGAGTGGAAAAAGCGCACTTCGGTCGAGATTCTCGACGGCATCGGCTCGGCCGAGATGTTCCACATCTATATCTCCAACTACCCGGGCGACGTGAAGCTCGGCAGCCTGGGCAAGATCGTGCCCGGCTACGAGGCGCAGATCATCGACGAGGCCGGCGCCCCCGTTTCGCGGGGGGAACCGGGTCGCCTGCGCGTTCGCGGGGGGTCGACGGCGCTCTGCTACTGGGCCGACAAGGAGAAGTCGCGCGAGACCTTTCAGGGCGAGTGGTGCACCTCGCAGGATCTCTTTCGGATCGATGCAGAGGGCTACTACTACTACGAAGGGCGCTGTGACGACCTCCTGAAGGTCAGTGGCATCTGGACGTCGCCGCTCGAGATCGAAAACGCTCTTCTGGAGCACGAAGCCATCCGCGAGGTCTGTGTCGTTGGGTGTGCGGACCAGGACGAGCTCGTCAAGCCGCTGGCCTTCTGCTCGTTGAACGAAGGCCACGCGGGCAGCGAGGATCTGGCGGCCGAGCTCAAGATCTGGCTGAAGGGTCGCCTGGCACCTCACAAGTATCCGCGCTGGTTCGAATGGCGCGATGAACTACCCAAGAACGATCGAGGCAAGGTCGCACGCAAGATCCTCAAAGAGGAAAGCGCTGCTCGAACCACGCAAGCACGGGCGGGGAAGGCGTTTCGATGAGTGAACTGATGAAGATGACCTGGCCCGAGGCGCGCGAGCTCTTCGACGACAAGCTGATCGCCATCCTCCCGATCGGAGCCACCGAACCCCACGGGCCGCACCTGCCCCTGGACACCGACGTCACCATCGCTCGTCAGCAGGCTCTGGCGGCTGCGAAGGCGCTCGAATCCGAGGGCGTGCGCAGCGTCGTGCTGCCGCCCCTGGCCTACGGCCTGACCCATTTTACCGACGGCTTCGAGGGGCGCATCTCCCTGCGCCCGGGAACGCTCTGGGCCATCCTCGAGGACGTGGTCGAATCCCTCGAGGATCAGGGCGTCAAGCGCGTCGTCTTCGCCAACGCCCACCTGGAGCCGGCCCACATCAAGGTCCTGCGCGGGGTCGCCCTCGACTATCCAGCGATCACCAAGACCCACGCCCACGTCGTCTTTCCCGACAACACCCGCCGCCGCTGGGCCGGCACCCTCGGCGACGAGTTCAAGAGCGGCGACTGTCACGCCGGCCGCTACGAAACCAGTATCGTCATGGCCAGCGATCCCGACTCCGTCCGCGACGACACGCGACGCGGTTTGTCTTCCCACACGATCCACCTGGTCGAGAAAATGCAGAGCGGTGCCAAGACCTTCCTCGAAGCTGGAGCCGGAGAGGCCTATTGTGGCGATCCCGCCGCGGCAAGCGCCGAGGAAGGTTCCCAGCTGATCGATTGCCTGGCCAAGATGGTCGTGGAGTCGGTCCGTGACGCCTGGCCCGAGCTCTTCGCTGCAGAGAGCCAATAGACGCAACGACCGGAAACCATGCAAGCCGCCCGTATCGACGAGCTCTTCGGCCGTGACAAGCCGGTCTTCAGCTTCGAGTTCTTCCCCCCCAAGAGCGACGATGCCGCCCACCGGCTCATGCAAACCGCCGACGAGCTGGGCAGCATGTTCGAGCCCGACTTCGTCTCCGTCACCTACGGCGCCGGCGGTTCGACCCGCGGTCGCACGATCGAGCTGGTCTCCCGCATCCAATCCGAGCTCCACCTGACGGCCATGGCGCACCTGACCTGCGTCGGCCACGTCAAGGACGAGCTACGATCGGTCCTCAAACGCCTACACGAAAGCGGCATCCGCAACGTCCTGGCACTCCGCGGCGATCCCCCCAAGGGCGAAACGACCTTCCAGCAAGTCGACGGTGGCTTTCGATACGGAAGCGAGTTGGCGGAGTTCGTACACGAGCACGGTGGCTTTTCCATCGGTGGAGCGTGCTATCCGGAAGCGCACCCGGAATCGCCCTCGGCTGAAGAGGATCTACGCTGGACTCTCCACAAGGTCTCTTGCGGTGCCAAGTTCCTCGTCAGCCAGCTCTTCTTCGACTACGCGGATTACTTCGGCTATCTGGAACGGGCCCGGGCAGCCGGGGTTCAGGTTCCTATCGTCCCGGGGATCATGCCGATTACGAATGTGGCGCAGATCGAGCGTTTCACGAAGATGTGTGGGGCGCGAATTCCGGACGAGCTACACAGGCGCTTGGCGCGGTATCAGGATGATCCTTCGGTGGTGATGGCGATTGGGATCGAGCATGCGATTCGGCAGTGCCGGTTGTTGCTGGAGGGGGGAGCGCCGGGGATCCATTTCTATACGTTGAACAAGAGTCATGCCACGCGGTCGATCTTGGCGGCGATCAAGGCGATATAGGTTGTTGGCCCATCGCTTCACTGGCACTTCCCAGTTCCTGGCAGGCGGTTTGCACCCCAGCTCAGCCCTAGACGACCTGTCGGCCGGGGACGTCGTCGGGGTGATCCGGACATGCAGGCCGCCCAGCGCCCCTACCCCGGATTGTTCCCCGGATCCGGCACCACGGGATCCGGAAGCACCGGATCCGGCCCAACAGGCGGATCCGCGCTCGGCAGCACAGGATCGGGCACGACGGGATCCGGTCCGACGGGCGGGTCGGCACTCGGAGCGACGGGATCCGGATCAACTGGATCCGGAACGACGGGATCCGGAACCACTGGGTCCGGATCGATCGGATCCGGATCCACAGGGGGATCGTTGTCCGGCACGATGGTCGTCAGGCGCGCCGGGCGCGAGGCGGGATCGAGTTCGGTCAGGACCGTCGAAACTTCGTTCTGTGCGTGCACGAGGAACTCGGTGAGCTCCTCGACATCTTCGTCGAACGCTCTATACGTATCGTCCAACGCCGCGATCGCGCGGGCGTTGAGGTTGTGTTCGAAGAAGAGCATGTAGTCCTCGAGGGAGGCCAACATCGGTTGCAGCTTCTTTTGTACCGAGCGCAGGGATCCGAGCACCTTGTCGACGTGGTCTTCGGTTCTTTCAAGCGCGTTCTTGCTCTCCTTGCGCTCTGCGTCTCCGAGGCTTTCCAGCTGCGCCTTCCAACCCTCAATGAGTTCCACGGACTCCGCTTCGAAGGTGCGGATCTGGCGTGCGATCTGGTCCGCGTCGCGGTTGCACACCTTGACGTGGCGTTTGAGATCGCGGGATAGCCTCCCTATGTCGGTCGCCTGGGGTGCCGTGAGCTGTTGAAAGACCTCGTGGACAGAGAGGAGGTTTTCGTGGGCGTGGGTTTGTTCCTCGTGGATGCCCTGGACCCGCTCCGTCAGGGAGGATGGAGCGGAGTTGCGTGACTCCGTGAGGCTGACGGAGAGGTTGGGCGTGGTCGCCTTGCAAGCGACGGTCCCGATGGTGCCGATGGCCAATGCCGTCCCGATGACCCAGTTCACGTATTCCCGCTTCATTGTGGATAAACCCCTTTTGAGAGGTCTCACCTCGGACGGCCAAACGACGATTCTTTAGGTGGAAATGGCTCCTGTACGGCGTGCTCGTCAGCGGCTAGCCGGCTGGTTGTCCTTTGCTTCGTTGAAGGCAAAAAAGGCCCAGATCGCAATTGGAAACAGGATCGTGCTGATGGCGTTGTCCCAGAACAGGTCCTTGGTGTACCGCAGGGCCTTTGCGCTCCATGCACTCAGCTCGAGCACCGCCTCGTCATCGACGACCGAGGCGTTGAGTTGCATGGCCACAGCGGTGGAGAGTCGCAGCACCAGAAAAATGTGCAGTGCGAGAAGCGTCGCGATCAGTACCTTCTTCTTACTGCGCAAATCGCCATCGCGCGCTCCCCAAATGAGAGCCAGGAGGATCGCAGTCGGAAAGTAGGCGTGATAGAAGGAGCTTGCGGGGATGGCTCCACCGCCGCGCCCGTAGACCTTGTGATCGAAGTGAAACACGGTGTCCATGAGCGGCGTATCGTGAGCGATGGCACCACCGGATTCTGCCTCCGGCACAACGATGATGTTCGACCCCACGAGATTCACGGCGGCGGCGCCCAGCCAGGCATAGGTCGGTCGGTATGCGTAACGTAGGGCCGGCCAGATCACGATCAGCACGAGCAGTGCCAGAAGCGTCCGTTTCAAACTCCGCTTGGCCCGCTCCGGCGTGAACTGCAGGGCCTTCTTCTGGTCGACGGCGGACATGTCCTAGGCGGTTTCGGCGCTGGGGGCCTCGGGCTTGCCGACCTTGAGAGCCCAGAGCATCCACGCTCCAAGTGCTGCGACGACGAACACGACCGGCATGATCTGTGTGTGGAAAGTGTCGAACAGCGTGCGATGGTGAATTCCGACGATCAGCATGATGCACAGCCGCACGATGTTCAGCAGGAACAGGAAAGTGAGCCCGATCCCGGCGCCCATCAGGCGCTCGTTGCGAGTGGCCGGGAAAGCCACGATGCCGGCCATCAGCACCGCCGAGGCCTGGAAGGAATCGCAGCCGCGGAGAATCCGCACCGAGAACCCCTCGGCTCCGAGGATGTCCCCATTCGACGTCACGTTGTCCAGGAAGGGCCCCAGTATCAGGGCACAGAGCTTCCCGTTGAGGGTCGCCCAGGGCACGAAAATCGGGTCCAGATACAAAACCTGGTAGGTCAGGAACATGAGTCCGGCGAAAACCAGCCCGAAGGTGATCAGGAAGCGGCGGACCGAAGCGCTCTGCGTAATCTCGGTCTGGCGCGGTCTTTTGCCCTTTTCGGGGGGCTTGGGGGTATTGCTCATGGTGGCGGAGGGGACCCCTGCAGTATCCCCCGGGCGGGAAGCCGGCACAACTCTCCCCTTTCGGGGAGGAAATCTAGCCTTTCCAAATCGGAATACACCCGCGTGCGAACCAAGAATACGGGAGACCAGGAGGAGGCTGGGGCCCAACGGGAGGGGGAACTCCCCGTAGTCCCCGAGCACCGGCTTTCTATGGATGAGCCGAATCCGAGCCAGCGCCGTGGACCCGAGCACCCTCTCGACTCGTCGTTCCCTAGAATCCAGCCCATGACCAGTTGCCACCAGTGCGAACACACCGACGAGGAGGTATTCCTCTTCTGCCCGCGCTGCGGTACCCGAGCGGTGGAGGGGGTGGACGACTCCGGGGACACGCTGCTCGGACGAACCCTTAACGACAAGTACCGCATCGATACCGAGATCGGCGCGGGCGCTATGGGCACGGTCTACCTGGCTGAGCACGTCGGATTGAAGAAGAAGGTCGCGTTGAAGGTCCTTCATCCCGATCTCCAGGTCTCCGACGAGAGCCTGCGGCGCTTTCAGCGCGAGGGGATCGCGGCGGGCAAGTTCAACCACCCGAACCTGATCCAGATCTTCGACTTCGACAAGGGTGCTGGGCGGCTCTTCTACCTGGCGATGGAGTACGTCGAGGGTTCGAACCTGAAGGTGTACTTGCGACGTAAAGGGCGCCTGCATCCGGATCAGGCCATGCGCATCGCGCGCCAGATCCTGAGCTGCCTGGCCGAGGCCCACCGGCACGGCATCGTGCACCGCGATCTCAAGCCCGACAACATCATGATCGCCCCGGGACCGGGCGAAGCCGTCATCGTCAAGGTCCTCGACTTCGGTCTCTCGAAGCTCGTCGACCGACGGGGAGATGCCAGTCTCGTCACCCAGCAGGGGAGAATCCTCGGGACGCCGCTCTACATGGCGCCCGAACAGTGCTCCGGTGAAGAGGCCGATTCCCGCAGCGACCTCTACGCCATGGGCCTGATTCTGTACGAGATGGTCACCGGACTGCGTCCGTTCCCCGAGGAGAGCACGACCGAGTTGCTCTTCACGCGGGCGACCAAGGAAGCCCCCTCGATCCTGGACGAGTTCCCCGAGCTCGAGATCCCGACCGAGCTGGACCTCGTGATTACGAAGGCCATGGAGCGGCGTCGCGACGATCGCTACCAGTCGGGGGACGAGATGATGTCGGCCCTGAATGCGATCCGCATCGATCCCTCGACGTGGGGGGCGGGCAGCACGATCATGACCTCGACCGAGACGCTGCAACGCCACCGTGCCGAACGGATGGCCCGCAAAGCGAAGGAGAACAAGAGGGGGGCGCTGCGCCGCCGCTGGCCGCTTTACCTGGGCCTTGGCGTCGGCGTGATCGTGGCGATTGCGATAGGTGTGTTCTTTGGAGCTTCGTTCCTCGGCTCCGTACCCATTCCGGCGAAGCTGGTTTCGATGCGACCCGAGGGCCAGCTCTCGGTCGATCATGTGCTCTATCTCGACAACCTCGCCGACGCACGATCTCATCTGCGCGACGGAAACTTCGAAGCGGCGAGGGGCGAAGTCGAACGCGCCATGCAGCGTGAATGCGCGGACGCGGAAGTCCACCTCGTTCGGGGGGATCTTTTCAAGGCGCGCGGGGACTGGAACGCCGCGGGCGTGAGTTATCGCCGAGCGCTTCAAGAGGAGCCCACGTACCACCATGCTTACGTCGGACTCGGGTGGGTCGACTACGCGCGCGGTGACTACGAAGGCGCACTCGACAAGTTCCGGACCGCGGAAAGCATGGCTTCCGATGATCCGCCGGTTCTCATTGGCCTAGGGGCGACGTCGTTTCGGCTACACGACTATGGGAACGCCAAATCGTTTCTCGAAGCGGCGTGCGAAAAGGCCCCCGATGACGCCGTGGCTCAAATGTACTACGGCAAGTTGTTGCTCGAGGTCTCACGCATCGAGATCAAGAAGGATCAGAGGAAACAACTCGTAGTCAAGGCCACGGAAGCACTCGTGCGCGCGAAAGTGTCCGATCCTGATTCGAAGGAGATCACCGGTGCTCTCGTTTCGGCCTACCTCACCGAAAAGAGTTTCGAGGAAGCCGAACGCGAGCTCATCGATGCCGTGGAGCGGTTCGGTGACGTGGAGTTCTATCACGACCTCGCCACCCTGTATCTGCGCGATGACCGCTACGAGCAGGCGCGATTGCTGATCGTCGAGGGCCTCCAGCCCTACCCCGATGATTCTCGTCTGGCCTTGTTGCACGGCACGGTTTTGGCTTCCCTGGACCGCGGTGCCCAGGCCATCGACGAACTCGAACGTGGACTGGAACGCGATCCCGACAATCCCAGCGCGACGCTTCTATTGGCGACGCTCTACCACGCCCAGGGCATGATCCAGCCCGCGATCGACACGTACAACGAGGTGCGCGATCTCCTGGGCGAAAACCACCCCGAGGTTAATTTCGAGCTGGGGGTCGCCTACTTCCAGAGCGAGATGTACGACGAGGCCCGGGATGCCTTCAAGCGTTGCGTCGACGCCGGCACGGTTTCGGGATTGCGCCACTCTTCACAGCCGATCACCGAGGTCGAGGACTACATCGTCGAGGCCTACAAGAATCTCGGGATCTTGCACATGAACTACCTCGGTGGCGACGAGGCGATGTTCAACTTCCAGCGCTACCAACAGCTCGGCGGGACCGATGCCCGAGTGCAAAGCTGGTTGCGAAAGCTCGGCGGATAGCGGCGCGATCGCGAAGCTCGCGTTATGAGTTGCTCCTTGGCGATAGCGTCGAATTGAGCCCATCCTTCGCCGTCGCCTACGTCGAGGCTTCTGGGTTAGGTCAGGAGAGCCCGCACGACGTGTCCATGCACGTCCGTCAAGCGGTAGTCACGGCCCTGGAAACGATAGGTCAGCTTTTCGTGATCGAATCCGAGGCAGTGAAGGATCGTCGCGTTAAGGTCGTGGACCGGTACGGGGTCCTTGACGATGTTGTAGCTGAAGTCGTCGGTCTCGCCGTACACCGTGCCCGGCTTCACGCCACCTCCGGCCATCCAGATGGTGAAACAACGCGGGTGGTGGTCGCGTCCATAGTCCTCGGCGCTGAGTTCGCCCTGGCAATAAATCGTGCGACCGAACTCGCCACCCCAGATAACCAACGTGTCCTCGAGTAGGCCACGCTGTTTCAGGTCCTGAACCAGGCCGTGGCAGGCCTGATCGACGTCTCCGCATTGGCGCGGTAGATCCGCCGGCAGGCTGCCATGTTGATCCCATCCGCGATGGAAGATTTGCACGAAGGGCACATCTCGTTCGGCCAGGCGTCGGGCCAGTAGACAGTTCGCTGCGAAGGTGCCGGGCTTCTCGACGTCTGGCCCGTACATCGCGCGTGTGCTTTCCGATTCGTCGGAGAGGTCGAAGAGTTCCGGCACGGAGGTCTGCATCCGGTAGGCTGTCTCGTACTGGGAGATGCGTGTCTGGATCTCGGGGTCGCCATGCTGCGCAAAGCGCTCCTCGTTCAAGCGCGCCAGGGCATCGAGCATGCGCCGCCGTGTGGCGCGGGACAGCCCCGGCGGGTCGTTGAGGTACAGCACCGGGTCGGCGCTGGAGCGCAGGGCCACGCCCTGGTGCTGGGAGGGCAGAAAGCCCGTGCCCCACAGGCGTGAGTAGAGCGCCTGGGCATCGCGTTGTGCGCTCCAAGTGCTGGTCAACACCACGAACGCAGGTAGGTCTTCGTTCGGACTGCCGAGCCCGTAGGAGGTCCACGCACCGATGCTCGGCCGCCCTGGTTGCTCGTGTCCCGTCAG
Organism: Planctomycetota bacterium; assembly: GCA_965662355.1. Taxonomy (GTDB): domain Bacteria; phylum Planctomycetota; class UBA1135; order UBA1135. Next base: position 83,157 of record CBFIHP010000016.1, read on the forward strand.
GAGAAAGGTGATGGCCGGGTCGTGGTTGATGGCGTCGGTATGCACCGAGCGCACGACGCAAAGGTCATCGACCATCGATGCCGTGTGAGGCAACAACTCGCTGACCCACGCGCCGTTTTCTCCGTGCTGGGCGAACTTGAAGATCGAAGGCGCGACCGGGAAGCGCTCCTGTCCCGAAGTCATCGTCGTGAAGCGCTGGCCGTTCACGATCGAATCCGGCAGGTCCTTGTCGAAGAACTCGCCCATCTTCGGCTTGTAGTCCCACATGTCGATCTGGGAGGGCGCGCCGGACATGAAGAGCGAGATGACACGCTTGGCCTTGGGGCGGTGATGCGGACCGCGTACGTCGCCGTTGGCGGTCCCACTGCCCAGCGCATTGCTGATCGAGCCCGAGAAGAGCGAGGCCAGGGCAGCCTTGCCGACGGCATGAAACGAACGCCCGAAGAGCTGGCGACGCGTTAGCCCGTTGCGGTGATCAAGAAGCGCTTGGGGGAGCTCGGGTAGGTGGTCCATCAGAGGTACATCACTCCTTGGTCACGAACTCGTCCAGGTTGAAGAGCAAGTTACAGACAACGGTCCAGGCCGCCCAATCGCCGGTGCTTGGCGCCTGCCCGTCGGATCCCAGGTCCATGGTCGCCTTGGCGCTTTCGCCTACTTGCACCAGGGAGGCGGCGCTTTCGGCATCGGCTCCGAATGCGGCGCGCTCGCTCTCGAGCAAGCCTCCCAGGACCTCCAACTCGCTTTCGGTTGGCCGACGGGAGGTCACACATCGAAACGCCCATGTCATCCGTTCACGATCCCCGAGCCCGTCCAGGGTCAGAATCCGCTCCGCGAAGGCCCGAGCCGCTTCGACATACTGCGTGTCGTTCAAGAGCGCCAGAGCTTGCAGCGGCGTGTTCGTTCGCGTCCGGGCCACGACGCAACCCTCGCGCGACGGCGCGTCGAAGATCTGCATGCCGGCCGGTGGAGCTGTTCGCTTCCAGAACGTGTACAGGCTGCGGCGATAGAGGGCCTCGCCGGATTCGCGCATGTAGCGAGCGGTGTTGCTGGAGGTATAGCCGACGGCCTCCCAGATACCATCGGGTTGATACGGGCGCACGCTTGGCCCACCAATCTTCTCCACCAGGAGGCCGCTGATGGCGAGCACGGAATCGCGGATGCGTTCCGCCTCCATTCGGAAGCGCGGCCCGCGCGCGAGCAACCGGTTCTCCGGATCCCGCGTGCGTTTGGCCTCGGAAGCACTGCTCACCTGGCGGTACGTGGCCGACATGACGACTTGCTTCAGCCAGGCTTTGATGTCCCAACCACCCTCGGAGAACTCGAGGGCCAGGTAGTCCAGCAGTTCCGGGTGTGCAGGGAATTCCCCCTGGGAACCGAAGTCCTCCGACGTCTTGACCAGGCCGATTCCGAAGAGCTCCTGCCAGAGGCGGTTGACCGTGACACGTGCGGTCAACGGGTGCTTTCCATCGACCAACCACCGGGCCAGATCCATGCGGGTCCTGCGTCCTTTTTCGGTGTCGCCGGTGGTATCACCTGTGCCGAGGGGTGGAAGGAACGAAGGTGTATCGGGAGTGACTTCCTCCCCCTTGCGTGTGTAGTTCCCGCGAATCAAGACGTGAGCCGGGCGAATTTCCATGCGCTCCTCGGCGACGAGGGTCGAGGGAATCTCCGCTTCCAGCGCTGCGGCTTCCACCTGAACGCCTTCCAATTCGCCCAGCAGTTCCTCGTATTCCGGTGAGTGCTGCTGCCGGAAAAAGCGGCGCAAGTCGTGCTCTTGCTCGGGGGTCGGCGCAGTGTTCCGCTCGAGCACGTGGGCGATGTCGAGGGGTAGGCCACCGTAGGCCTCGTCGACGACCTCGGTGACGAACCCGTATCCGCCGCCGAAGTTCACGATCTTCATCAAGAGCCGGTTCACGCCCGCCTTCAAGGACAGGGTCACGCGGTTCTGATCCCTGGCCGCGGGGCGCGCGACCCGTTCGGACAGAACGAGCTCGGTGTTGCACCAGACCTTGATCGCATCGTCGCTCCCGAGGGCGAGAGTGAGTTGCTGGTCCTCGGAGACGTGCAGCTCCCGGAAGAGATACGTCGCGCAGATCTCGCCCTCGAGCGTGTGGATCTCACCATCGCGCCATTCTGGCCGCTCGCTCCAGCGCAGCTCCGCCTCGGATGGCTCACCAGGATCGATGGGAGTGGTTTCGACGCCGTAGTCCCGGTCGAAGGCGATGTCGCCCTTCTCTTCGTTCGGGAAGGGGCCCAGGGTGTACCAGTTGTCGAAGCGGGCCGGAGTCAGGGCCACGTCGGAGCTGGCCCACAATCGAAAGCGCGCCAGTGAGTGTTTGGCATGCACCGAATCGAAGCCCAGTCGCAGCCGCAACAGGCTGCCGCCCTGCTCACCCAGGGGTGCTCCCGGAACGAAGAGCGCCGTGTGGTCGGCTCGTTCCGCCGGAAGGATCGCCCAGCCTGTCCCCGGATCCTGGTCGATGGTGGCGGTGATGGGCCAGTTGTCCTGAGAGTGATCCGCGGCGGCGCCTACCAGGGGGACATCGACGAAGGCACTCGGTCGCCCTCCAGGAGCAGCTTGCAGCTGGACGTCGCCCAGGACGAAGTTGCCGTTCACCGCGCGCCCCACGCTTTGCTCGAGGGGAGCCGAGGCCTCGGTCAACACTTCGAGGCGGAGGGCCGTGACACCGGCCAAGTCGGTATGGGCGAGGATCTCGTACATCTCACGGTCCGGGTTCTCCCCTTCCGCGACGATCGAGCCATCCTCGAGGCAGCGCAGCGTCGTCCCCTCGCGCGTGGCGCAGGCGCGCACCTCGAGCGGTTCCCAGCGCTGTGCCAGACGCTCGCGCCACTCGTGTTCCCAATCGGTCTGACGCGCGTCGACTTCGGGCAGAGGTTCGTCGAGCCTGGTCTCGGCCTGGGTTGTGCGTTCCTCGAACTGGGCCAGAAGCTCCACCTGTTCGAGCGAGGGTACCTTGACGATTGGAGCCGGCGAGGGCTGGTTGCCGTCCGAGGCGGCTTCCGCGGTGTTGTTGAAGAAGGCAAAGAGCTCGTAGAACTCCTTCTGGGACACCGGGTCGTACTTGTGGTCGTGGCATTGCGCACAGACCACTGTCGTACCCATGAAGACCGTGGACATCGTCTCGACGCGATCGACCGCGTACTTGACGAGATACTCTTCCTCGATGAAGCCGCCTTCTGCGGTAGTGGGGTTCAGACGCTGGAAGCCGGTAGCGACGTGCTGATCAATTGTGGCATCGGGAAAGAGATCCCCGGCCAGTTGCTCGATCGTGAAGCGGTCGAAGGGCTTGTTGTCGTTGAGGGAGTCGATGACCCAATCGCGGTAGGGCCAGATCTGACGTTCGTTGTCGAGGTGAAAGCCGTGTGTGTCGCCATAGCGAGCGGCATCTAGCCACGCTCGCGCAACATGCTCGCCGAAGCGCGGGGACCCCAGTAGCCGATCGACCTGGCGCTCGTACGCCTCGCCTGACTCGTCGCCGAGAAAGGCATCGAGTTCTTCCAGGGTCGGAGGCAATCCGGTCAGGTCCAGGGTCAGTCGGCGCAGAAGCGTCTCGGGATCCGCCTCGGGCTCGGGAGCGAGCCCCTCACTCGCGAGGCGACCGATAATGAAACGATCGATGTCGTTGCGTGCCCAGTCCGAGTCGCTCTCCGGTACAGGCTGGCGTCGCGGGACCTGATACGCCCAGTGCTCGTCCCACACGGCTCCCGCTTCGATCCAGGACTTGATCGAGGCGATCTGCTCGGCCGTGAGTGCCTTGCCCGAATTCTCCGGGGGCATCGGGTCGTCCGGGTCCGAGATGCGCAGGTACAGTTCGCTCTCCTCGGGCTTGCCCGGAACGATCAGGGCGTAATCACCCCGATCTCGGAAGGCGTCTCTCCGCTGGTCGATGCGGACATCGGCCTCTCGCACCTTCTCGTCCGGACCGTGACAGAAGAAGCAATTGTTGGAGAGGATCGGTCGAATCTCCCGCGAAAAGCTGGGAGCGCTTTCGGTCGGCGATTCCTCCGCGGTCCAGCTGCTCGATGCTCCTGATACCTCTGATGTAATGGACGCCATCAGTGCCCAGAGGAGCAGGCATCGGGCCCGAAAGCTGCTAGGCGGGACGGACATAGGAACGAATCCTAACCGAAGCTGGAGCCGCCGCTTCCAAATCGTACTGCGTCATTCCCTGCCTGGCTCGGAAGGGCTTTCCCTCGAAACCCCTGGAACCCGTTCTTGGTGTCGCATTTGGGACAGCTCGCCATCAGTCCGAGTGTAGCTAAAGACGAAAGGACCGGAGAGATACTCGACCTTGGGGGGCACTGGGTCGCAGATCGCGCCGTCCATGGAATCCCGTAGAAAAGACACTCCCAATTTTTCCGGGCTAGAGATGCAGCGCGCGGGGCGGCGTGGTTTCACTTTGGTCGAGATGATCATTGCACTGAGCATCATGCTCGTTGCTGCGAGCATCTTCTGTCGCATGGTCGCGAGCACATCGAAATTGCGCGAGGTGAATCGGGAGAACGCGATCGCCGCCGACGCCGCTCGGGTCCTGCTAGAACAGATGCGCAGCGTGGCCTTCTCCGAGGTCTTTGCACTGTACAACGACGACGCCTCCGACGATCCCAGCGGGGCGGGGACGGCTCCGGGAAACGGATTCTCTGTCGCGGACCTGCGCCCGCTCCCAGCGAGTCCGAACGGTCTGGTGGGGGAGGTGATTCTCCCGATCCAGCTGGTAGAAGTGGAGGAGGAAGCCGGCGCCGTGAAACTCGGAGGCGAGTCCGGTCCGGTCGTCGTCCAGGAGCTCTGGCTGCGCGAGGACACCGTGGATGCCGAGCTGGGCATGCCACGCGATCTGAACGGTGACAACGTCGTGGACGAGCTTGACCACGCGAACGACTACATCATCTTGCCGGTCTGCATCGTGGTGCGCTGGCAAGGCGTCTTCGGCGCGCGCTCGATGCGTGTGGTGACGATGTTGACGGACTTCGATCTTTCCAGGTGATGGGGCAACGTACAAGGAAACGCAGCGGCTTCACCATCGTCGAGGCCATGATTACCATGGCCCTCGTGGGCTTGATATTGACCAAGCTGACGATGGTCATGACCGAGGCCCGCAGGGTGCACCGCGACGAGAGCATTTCCATGGCACTGGAGGAGCAGGCTGCTCAGGTGCTGGACCGGATCGCCTTCGCCATCATCGGTTCCGATGCCGACACCATCGATCCCGGAGTCGGAGCCCCTTTCTCTACCGATGTGCTCAGCTTTCAGATCAGCTTGGGCGTCGAGGATGGGGCGATCGTCTGGGGAGACCCGGAGCAGATCGGTTTGCGCGGGGACGGGTCCCAGCTCTATTGGGGTCAGAACGTGGGTGCGGTCGAGGAGCGCATCGTGGTTTGGTGCAACACGGTCAGCGAGATGCTGGAGGGTGAGCTGTTGAACGGCCTCGATGACAACGCCAATGCTCTGGATGACGAGCTGGGCCTCAGCTTCAACAAGGACGGTAAGAGCATCATGATTCGCATGACGCTGGTAAGGACGGATGACGAAGGTGTACGCACCGAGGTCACAGAACAAACGATGATCACGTGCCGGAATTGAGAAGGGGAATGAAAGAGACGATCGTTAGAAGAGTCCCGTGCGCGGGGAAGCGCAAGCAAAGTGGGGCCGTTCTGATCATGGCGCTGATCTCGGTCAGCGTCGTATCACTCCTGGCAGCGACTTTCATCCAATATGTTTCGATGGTCTCGAATCGCCAGGCGGCGAGCGTCGACCGCAAGAAGGCCTTCTATCTGGCGGAAGCAGGGCTGGCTGAGGGCTTCTCGAGCGTCTTCTGTGGGCGCTCAGGCGTGGTGGGCAGCGAAGGCTCACCCGCGATCCTGGGCGATGGGCTGTTCTGGGTCGAAATCGAAGACCTGGTCGATGGCAAGGTCCAGCTGACGAGCATCGGCATGTCCGGGCGTGCTCGAGCCCAGTTATCGATCGTCGTCCAGAAAGGCGTCCACACGCTTCTCGACATGGGCTTCTTCTCGGACGACGACATGACCGTCGAGCCCGGCGTCCAGATCGATAGCTACGATTCCTCGAAAGGGGACTATGACGTCAACAACGCCGACCGCGCGCGACTGATCTCGAACAAGGGGATCGCCATCTCCGGTTCGCCCGAGTCCCCGACGTTCATCAACGGCGATGTCATCTCAGGGCCAAGCTCTATCGTGGAGGTGACCGGTGAAGTTACCGTAACCGGCCAGAAACTCGTGTCTCCCGATTCGGTGATCATCCCGTCCTTCCAGACGCCCCGAGTGAAGTTCATCGATGCGATGACGATCGATTCGCCCTACCCCTACGTCGCTCCGCCGATGGTAATGGGAATCAAGGGGCTCACGATCGCCGCGGATTCGGAAGTCACCCTGCAGGGACCCTCGACCCTCGTCATCGACGACCTTTTGGTCGAACCCGGTGCCACGCTCAACTTCGATGGCAGCGGCGGCACCATCTACCTCTACGTGACGAATAGCATGGATCTGCAAAGTGGGTCCAACGTCACGACCACGGTGAAAGACCCGACGAGAAGCCTTGTCTTTCTCAATCAGGAGACCCGCGGTGTGGCAAACCTGCGCTCGAATTCAGTGTTTCACGGCATCGTTTTCGCTCCGAAGTCCGTGATCAACATCGCCGATACCTTCGAGATCTTCGGTGCTGTGGGAGCTCATAGCCTGCTCTTCGAGGGGCCCGTCAAGTTGCACTTCGATCACATGCTGGTCTCACTGGCCGAGAAGTTGCGACGGCCCACTCTGGATTCGTGGAAGATCGACGAGCTGTCGATCCCCCAGTCCTTGACATCGGATCCCTTTGCGATGCTGGGGCTGGACAGCAGCACTCTCAGTTCTCCAGCCCTTGCGCGGGAGGATCAATTGCTCGACATCACGTACCTGGATGCCAGAGGAAGTACCCAGACGTATACCGGACCCGAGAGCAGTTTCGACTGGAGTACGTCGGATGTCCTGATCTCCGCTACACGTGACAGGGATCCCGTCGTGATACCGGAGCAAGACAGGTACTACAGAGTCAACAACAAGATCTCCAAGAGGAGGGGCTCCGGAGGCCTCGCTCCTCTCAAAAATCCGAACCGATGAAGCGTGTCCTTCCCACGGCTCTTTTGCTCTTTGTGTGTCTGCAAGCTCCTGTTCAGGCTCTGGACAATGCGGCTCGTGAAAAGGTCGCTCGCGTTCTGGCAAAGACACGCGATCCCATCGAGCTCAGACGCTCACTTGTCTTCATGGGCAAGGAGGCCATCGAGCCGCTCTTTGAGGTGTGGCTCGCGGAAGAGGTGCCCGCGGAATGGCGACCGGACGCGGACTACGTTCTCGTATTGAACGAGTCTCAGAAGAGGGTCGTCGTCTCCGTCTTCAATGCTCTGCCCGAGGAAGCGGTCTATGGTTTCCTGGCCGAACTCGGACGCACGGAGACGGAGCGGCACGTCCGGATCAAGGCCATCAAGCTCCTTGGCGAGATTGGTGATCCCACGACGCTGCGTTTGTTGGCCTCGTTGGCGACGCCTGTCGATGCCGAGCGGACAGCTATCAACAGAACGCTGCGCATGGCGTTCGGCGACGCATTGCTTCGAGCGATGGAGCGCGACGTCGTCAAGGTCGTGCACCTCCGTGACCTCTTCACCGATGTGGTTCCCGGGCTCCTCTCGACCGTCGTCGAGGTCATGAGCTCGGTGCCGGGGGCGGAGTCCGTGCGCTCCCTGGCAGCACTGCTCGGCCGGCAACCGAAGCTGGATCCCCTGATTCTGAGCAAGATCGCCTCCAGGGGACGCTCGTCGAACCCTCTCGAAGACGAGGACCTTCGCATGGCCGTGCGCTCTCTCTTGAATTCCTCCGACGCCAACGTGCTGGCCTCGGCAGCCCGGGCCAGTGGGATCCTGGAAGACGAGAAAGCCGTCGAAGAGCTGGTCGATCTCGTGGCATACGGAGGAGACATGGTGCGCCGCAACGCGGGCGATGCATTGAAACGCATCACCGGGCTGGGATTCGGCAATGCCGAGCGCTGGCAAATCTGGTACCAGGCGGAGATAGCCTGGTGGCAGGACGATTCTCCGGCCGTGTTGTTGGCCCTCGAGACGTCCGACGGCGTTGAATTTACCCGCGCCATAGTTACGTCCCTGAAGCGCAGGTTGTTTCGCGATCGAGTGGCCGCTTCGCTCGTCATGCGCCTGCGTGATGCGGATCCGGATTGCGTGCGTCTCAGCTGCGCGGCGTTGGCCCAGCTGCGCGCGAAATTCGCGCTCAGTGACTTGATCGCTTGTCTCGAGCATGAGGATGCTCGGGTACGTGAGACGGCGCACATGGCGCTGGGGGCGATCACCGGGTGGGACATCGTGCCGCAGCGGGAGAAGTGGGCTGAAGCCCTGAAGCGCTAGTGATCGTCAGAGTTCGGTCTCTGTCCAGGTCCCGGTGCATGCGGCGCACTTGGAAAGACGAATCGTCGAGGGGCCTTGTCGGTCCGAGGAGTCCACACCTGAAGACTCTTCCAGGCGTACTCTTCAAAGAGTTTCAGGCGGGCTCAAGAGTCCTTGAAACGGAGTTCGAAAGACTCTCCGGGACCCGTTTATCCATCCCCAGCACTCTCTGAGATTGCAATGCAACAGAAGCACCGTAGCCGTCGTCGGATCAAGCTCATAAAACCCAGGTTCCAGTTGAGGCTAATCGGAGTCTTCGTGGGGCTGTCTGCGCTCGGTTTCATGCTTCAAGCCCTGCACGTGGGCCTGCGCTTGTCCGAGCTTTCGGTCAGTTTGCCCGAGGGGGGTACTCACCTCATGGCGGTGATGCCCGAATTGCCCCTGGAGATCCTCATGGTCTCTTTCGGGATGCTGCTGCCATTCACCATTGCGATCGGGATCCTGGTTACCTTCCGCATCGCAGGGCCTGTGTACCGCTTCGAGAAGTATCTGCGCTCTGTCATCGCTGGTGAAGAGCTCGGGCCATGCCACATTCGAAACGGCGACGAGTTCACCGAGCTGTGCGAGCTTATCAACGAGGCGACCGCATCGATTCGGCAGAGGCACGTACGGAAAGTGGAACCGTCCACGGATCCGGCCACGGAGGTCGAACCCGTTACTGAACACCCGGAGGACAGCGATCAGGATGGTAACGAGCTCCGCCCCGCTGGATGAGCTCTTCCGTTTCCAACCGTCAGTCTCGCTTGCCCCACATGAGGCCCTCCATGTCCCTGCGCTCCAAGATCGTTCTCATTCTTGTGGCCGTCGTCGTGCTCTATGCCGGCGTGGACAATGTGTCTTCGCGTCTCTTCGCGGGCCCTTTCTACGAGGGGTTGGAAGCGGAGCGTGCAGAAAAAGACCTCGCTCTTGTCGAGGATCAGATCGCAGACGAGCTCAACGATCTGCGTGGCAAGGCACAGCTGTATGCCGGGCTCGATGATGTTCGCGCCTTAGTGCGAGGCGAAGACCCTGGCTTTAGCGCTGCGAACCTCGGCAGCGGTTCCATGCTGGACGCGGACCTGGATGTCGCCTTTTTCTGTGGTCGTGACGGTAAGGTCCATTGGGGCAAGATCATCGATCCGGAGACGGGTGAGTTCATTCTCCTGAAGGAGATGCCCGGGGAGGGCCTGCGCGAGACACACCCGGTTTTGAACTTCAAGTCGGGTGAGACGTTCATCACGGGCTTGATGGCTACGAGCAGGGGACCGCTCTTGATCGGATCCGTCGCCATCGGCGGCATTGATCCGAAGCCCGATCGCCGCTTTCGCCCAGCGAGTGAGGGTGCGGTCGTCCTTGGCCGCTTCCTGAATGACCAGCGACGAAAGCGCGTCCTGGGCGATGCGGTCGCCCACCTGAAGGTCTTCGATCTCGAGCAGGCCCGGTCCCAGCTGGAGGGCCCCGAGATCATCGATGAGTTGACGGGAGGCTTCGAGCAGAGCGTCTCTCGCATCGGGAGCGACGGCAAGCTGCAGATGTACAGTGCCGTTCCGGACCTGCGTACGGGGGCGCCCCTGGTTCTCGAAGTGTCGCTCGATCGGGAGTTTCACCGGCTCTATCTGGAGAGCATGAACTACCTCCTGGTCTCGACTCTTGCGGGGGCCTGTTTGATCCTGTTCGTCTTGCTGCGGCTGCTGCGTGGCATCGTTATCAATCCCCTGATGGCGTTGACCCACAAGGCGGTCGAGATCGGACGCCGGGACGACACCACGATTCGTGTCGACATGCAGCGCGACGACGAAATTGGCCAGCTGGCAGGCGAGTTCGACCGCATGCTGGAAAAGCTGGCTCTATCCCGGGCACAGGTCGTAAAATCAGCTCGTCTCGCGGGAATGTCCGAGATCGCGACCGGGGTGCTGCACAACGTCGGCAACGTTCTGAACAGCGTCAACGTCTCGGCTAGCCTCGTGACAAGCAAGGCGGAGAAGCTCTCGGCCGAGGATCTCGAGAGGATGGTCAATGTCCTGCGTCCGTATGCGGACGACTTCGAGAGGTTCGTCGTCGAAGATCCACGGGGTAAGCACTTCCTGCCGTTCCTGTTCGAGGTCACGGAGTCTCTCGTAAGGACCAAGCGCGATCTCTTGAACGAGGTCGTTCAGCTCGGGCAGGGGATCGAACACATCGCCGAACTGGTGCGCTCCCAACAGAACTTTGCGGTGTCGAAGGGCGTCTTCGAGATGGCCTCACTGGAGGCTGAAATCGAGGGCACCGTTCGTATTCTCGAGCAGGTCCTGGGTACCTCACGGGTCGACATCCATCGAGAATTCGAGAGCCTGCCCAGCCTGCCGGTGGATCGGCACAAGCTGATGGAGATCCTCGTCAACCTGATTCAGAACGCCCGTCAGGCTCTGGATGAGGCGGATATCGAGGACAAACGGATCACTCTGCGGCTGAAGCGCGCGGGCGTGAATGCCCGGGTCGAGGTTGTGGACAACGGAACGGGAATCGCAGAGACAAACCTGGCTCGCGTCTTCCAGCACGGATTCACGACCAAGGAAGCCGGCCACGGATTCGGCTTGCACGCATCTGCGAACGCTGCTGTCGAGATGGGCGGATCCCTGAGGGTCGAAAGCGATGGAGTCGGCCACGGTGCCACCTTCATCCTCGAGTTGCCTTTGGAGCCCTCGGAAATGGAAAACGAAAAGGAACTGGCACATGCCGCCTGAAGCAAACAACAACGAGCGGCGCCCCAAAGCCAAGCGCATTCTTATCGTGGACGATCAGGGATCGATCCACGAGGACTTCCGCAAGATCCTCGGAGACGGTCCCCCGGCCAGCGAGGAGCTGGCCAACGCACGTTCGGCCTTCTTCGGAGAAACCGAGAGCGACACGAAGGCCTCGGGTTCCTCGTTCGATCTGGCCTTCGCGCAACAAGGCCAGCTGGGCATCGAGATGTGCGAGCGCGCGAAGGAAACAGGCGAGCCCTACGCCATGGCCTTCGTGGATGTTCGTATGCCTCCCGGCAAGGATGGTATTCAGACCATCGCCAAACTCTGGCGGATCGATCCCGATCTGCAAGTCGTCATCTGTACGGCTTTTTCCGACTACTCGTTCGAGCAGATCATCGAGAAGCTGGGACAGACCGATCGGCTTTTGATCCTGAAGAAGCCCTTCGATCCCGTCGAAGTTCGTCAGCTGGCTTCCGCGCTGACCGAGAAGCGCTCCATGATCGATCAATTGCATGAGCAAATGGACGATCTGAAAGCCGCGCGCATCCGGGCCGAGGCCGCGAACCACGCCAAGTCCGACTTCCTGGCCAACATGAGCCATGAAATTCGCACGCCGATGAATGCGATTCTCGGGTACGTCGATCTGTTGTGCGATTCCGGCGCCGACCCCGATGAGCGCAACAAGTACGCCAAGACGATTCGCTCTAGCAGCGATCACTTGCTCACAATCCTGAACGACATTCTCGACATCTCGCGCATCGAGGCCTCGCGGCTCGTCGTCAACGCTGCTGACTTCACTCCCTTCGACCTCGTGTGCGAAGTCGCGGCCCTGATGGTCGGGCAAGCCAACGCAAAAGACTTGCAGCTGTCGATCGAGGTGCCTCGCCCGATTCCCGAGGTCATCGAAAGCGACCTCGTCCGTGTGCGCCAGATCCTCCTGAACCTCGTGGGCAATGCCATCAAGTTCACGAATCACGGCCAGGTCAAGATCGCCATGCGTCTGGATGAACTCGACGAGGCCGATCACCGCTACCTGTGCTTCGACGTCATCGACACGGGCATTGGGATTCCGGAGGACAAGCAGGCGCAGATCTTCGACGCCTTCGGCCAGGAAGACACCTCCAGCACGCGTCGCTTCGGCGGCACCGGGCTCGGACTGACTATTTCAAAGCGCCTGGCGCTCCTGCTCGGCGGAGACATCGTCGTAGAAAGCCAACCCGGCCAAGGCTCGAAATTCACCCTGCGTCTATACGCCGGTGAGTTGATCCAGGGGGGGCTGCGCAAGTACACACCCGGCGATTGCATTGAATTTCAGGGCGCCCAGTTGAAGCCCATCGAGAGCCTGAGGCTAGAGGCGCGTATTCTCCTGGTGGAGGACGTGGTGTTGAACCGGCGCCTGATGACGGCGATCCTGCGCAAGGCCGGTGCCGATGTCGAGGAAGCCGAGAATGGCAAGGACGGCCTGGATCAGGCCCTCGGGGCGCATCGCGCGGGCCGCCCTCACGATCTGATCGTCATGGACATGCAGATGCCCGTGATGGACGGCTACGAAGCGACACGCGAGCTACGCAAGGCCGGCTTCGACCGGCCCATCTTGGCCCTGACCGCCCACGCGATGTCCGGCGACCGTGAGAAGTGCCTCGACGCCGGATGCGATGAGTACGCGACCAAGCCCGCGGATCGGGACAAGCTCCTGCGGATTTGCCACATGTTGCTGCCGGACGAGCCGGCGGCAGCACTGCCCCGGGGAGAAGTGCAGGACCAGGGAGTCAGGGAGCGAGAAGAGGGCTAGAGATCCGCAAGCGGATTCAGCTCGTTACTTCCGGCACTTCCATTGCTCGAGCAGACCGCCTGAGAGGCAGCAGCCACAGAAGGACACCTGCCGTCAGCGCGACATCGGCGACGTTGAAGATTCCCGTTCGCAAGGAACCGATCCCCATGTTCATGAAGTCGATGACGGCTCCGTCGACCCGTACTACGCGATCGATCAGGTTGCCGATGCCACCTCCGATGATCAGCGAGACGGCGACGAGCTCGTAGGAGTCGATGTCCTTCTGACGGAGGGTCGTGAAGGCGACGAAGACAAGAAAGAGCGAGGTCGCGGCCGTGAAGATGAGAAAGCGCGGGACCTTGCCCAACTGGCCGCCCATTCCGAGGAAGGCGCCCGTATTCTCCGCGTAAACAATGCGGAAGAAGCCATTGAGATAGTCCTTCGCCACACCGGGGACGAGACTGGCTTCGGCGTAGCGTTTCGTGAAGTAGTCGAGGATCACGACGGTGAAGACGATGAGCAGCACCGTCAGATAGCGTTTTTTGGCCGAGTTCTCGGTGGAAGGGATCTGCATGGGGGCGATCACTCTACGGGACGGATCCCCAGGGTCATGGCTTCGACGGCCAAAAAGCGCGAGGACCGAGGAGTCTTCGAACCTGGAGCGGCTTGCGCCGCATGCGATATCTCGCTTAGCTGTGCGCTCACCCCTCCCCGCTACGAGCCACCGATGCGTCTTCTTCCGCTCTTTTTCTTGTTCTTCTGCTGTGCGCAGACTCGCGCTTCCGTCCAGGACACGGGCCTTCGGCTTCGGGATCACACCGATCTTCAGGCCTCCCTCGCGAGCCTTGCTCGCACCCACAGAGGGCTGGCCTCCGTGGAGCGGATTGCCACGTCGCGTTCCAATCGCGAGATCATGGCCATTCGCCTGGCCGGGGCCGGGGCCGGGGGCGGAGAGGACCGTCCCGCGATCCTGTTGGTCGCCAACCTGGAGGGACCGCGGGTCTTTTCCAGCGCCATGGCCCTGGACCACGCCTGGAAGCTGGCGGAAGGCTACGCGGCCGATGAGAGTAGCGATGGTATTCGGGCCTTCCTGGATTCGACCGTCGTCTACATCGTTCCGCGCGTGAACCCGGATGCCGCGGACGCGCGCTTCATGCAGCCGTTGTTCGAGCGCACCGCCAGTGGCCAAGGCGTTGACGACGATCGCGACGGACGCCAAGGCGAGGATCCTCCCAGCGACGTCAACGGAGACGGGTTCATCACGCAGATCCGCGTGTTGGATCCCGAGGGGGAGTGGATGGGCGATCCGACGGATCCGCGCGTGCTGATCAAGGCGGATCGCGCCAAGGGAGAGCGTGGCAAGTGGAAGCTCTACACCGAGGGGCGTGACCTCGATGGTGATGAACGTGTGGCCGAGGATGCGACAAACAACGCCCAGGTCGATCGTAACTTCCCCGCCGGATGGCAGGCCCACGACCCCGAGAGCGGGCTCTTCCCCAGCGACGAACCGGAGGTGCAGGGGCTCATGGAGTTCTTGCTCGCACACCCCGAGATCGTGATGGTGCTCACGTATGGCGGGGAAGACAACCTCGTCGAGACGCCGAAAGGCATCAAGGACGACGCGCGTTCGGTGAAACGCGTACCGCCTTCGGGCATGCGTGAGTCGGACGTGAAGTACCTGAAGGAGCTCGGCGAGCGCTATCGCGAAACGACGACAAGCAAGGCCAAGGGGAAAGCCTCGGGCGAGGGGCGCTTCACGCGTTGGTGCTACGAACATCGGGGGCTTTGGACGCTATCGGCTGCCCTGTGGGAGATGCCCGACGAGGCGCCCTCCGAAGAAGAGGATCCCGCGCCTGAAGAGGCCGGGGAAGGCGAAGAGGAAGACCCCGAAGACTCGGCCGAGGAGTCGTCCGAAGAGAAGGAAGCGGATGGGGGAGACAAGGACAAGGACAGAGAGGGCAAGGTGAAAGGCAAGGGCAAGAAGAAGGACGAGCCCAAACCCTCCGCCGATGCAAAGAAGCTCCTCTGGGTCGATGCGGTTGCCCCCGAGCGCTTCCACCCCTGGAAGAGCTACGAGCACCCTGAGCTGGGCACGGTCGAAATTGGTGGATTCGCGCCCTTTGCGCGTCTCGAACCACCCGACGACGATTGGGCCGACATGGCACAATCCCACCTCGACTACCTGGTGTCCCTGGGAGCGACCCTACCCCGCGTGGGCATCGCGGAATGCACCCGTGAAGAGCTCGGCGATGGTGTCTGGCGTGTCACGACCATCCTCGAGAACGACGGACTTCTCCCCTTCCAGTCGCGCTCGATGCGACTCACGCGCACGACACGCCCGGGCAAGCTGCGTCTCGAATTGCCCGAGGGGGCGACGCTGCTCGGCGGTAGCCTGCAAACGCTCGTTACCGAGATCGAGGGCAGCGGGGGCCGGGAGGAAGTGACCTGGCTCGTGCTTTCCCCGGACGCTCTGGCCGAACGCATTCGCGTTCACTTCGATTCCGACCACGCCGGCCTGGCCGAGGCAACCCCGGAGGTGAAACCGTGATTCTCACCCTCGCAACTACCTTGCTTCTCTCCGTTCCCCAGCAAACCGCCGAGGGTTTCCCGGGCTTGCCTGCGGGGCGTTCGCCGCGCGTCGAGATCCCCTGGAATCGGTTGTACGACTATCCCGAGATCCACCAACACCTCGATCGTCTGGTGGCTCAATGGCCCGACATGTTCTCGTACGAGGTCATCGGCAACAGTATCGAGGGGCGCGAGATGCGTGTGTACACGCTGAACGATCCCTCGACCGGGCCGGCGAAAGACAAACCCACGATGTGGGTCGATGCGAACGTTCATGGCAACGAAGTTCAGGGCAGCGAGGGCGTGATTTATCTCGCCTGGTATCTGCTCGAGAACCATGGCGCGAACGAGCGTGTGACCGAGCTCTTGAAGCGCACGTCGTTCTATCTGATGCCGATGGTGAACCCGGATGGGCGTGCGTCGTGGTTCAACGCAGCGCATTCGGCGAGCTCCTCACGTTCCGGCGTCAAACCCATCGATCGCGATCGTGACGGTCTTCTGGACGAGGATGGCCCCGACGACCTCGACGGGGACGGGCACATCGTACAGATGCGCAAGCACATGCCCGGTCGCGGCACGCATCGCCTGAACCTCGAAGATCCGCGTGTCATGGAGCGCGTGCCCACGAACGACAGGGGCATCCGTGGTGATTGGATCTACCTTGGCCAAGAGGGGATAGACAACGACGGTGACGGGAGGATCAACGAGGACAGCCTGGGCGGATACGACATGAACCGCGCCTGGCCATCCTTCTGGATGCCCGATCACATTCAGTATGGTGCCGGCCCATACCCCTTGTATTGGCCCGAAACCCGCTGCATCGCCCGCTTCCTCACGGAGCACACCAACGTGGCCGCCGTGCAGTCCTACCACAACGCCGGTGGCATGATTCTGCGTGGTCCGGGGGCCGAGGTGTATGGGAGTTATCCGCGCAGTGATCTTCGCGTGTACGACGAGCTTGGCAAGGACGGCGAGAAGATGCTGCCGTTCTATCGCTACATGATCATCTGGAAAGATCTCTACAGCGTCTTCGGAGGCTTCGTCACCTGGACGTACGAGGGACTCGGCATCATCAGTTTCACGAACGAGCTCTGGGCCAGGGTGCGCAACAGTCCGGACAAGCGTCTCAACGGCGAGTCGCGTCACTGGTTCGATGACCACCTGATGATGGGTGCCGGCTTCATCGACTGGAAGCCCTACGAGCACCCGTTCTATGGTCCGATCGAGATCGGTGGCTTCAAGAAGGACGTGGGCCGCGTGCCGCCCTCCTTCTTGATCGAAGAGATGCTGCATCGCAACGCCATGTTCTGTATCCGTCACGCGGAGACGATGCCGGAAGTCGAGATCGAAGAGCCGGAGATCACCGATCTCGGTGGTGGAGTCGTCGCCATCGATGTGAGGTTCCGAAACCACTCGCTGATCCCGACGCGTTCGGCCCTGGCGAACAACAAGAAGATGGGCGTTCCCGATCGCTTGAGTCTCGCGGGCGAGGGTCTCGAGATCCTCGCCGGTGGTATCCGCACGGACCGTTTCCGTCCCGAGCGTATCGAGCTCGCCGAACACGAGCCGGAGCGGCTCTTGCGCGAGGAGGGAATCAGTGGCCGGGGGGAGGTCCAGGTGCGCTGGATCGTGCGTGGCCAGGGCGCGGCGACCATCCGCTTCGAGGCCGAAAAAGCCCAGGATCGCGCCCGAACCGTGCGCATCCCCTAGTCCGGGCCATGCGTGGGTCGGTGGGACCCTCTCCGCCCGGGGAGGGTCATCTCGAAGAACTGGTTTAGACCCGCCCCTGCTCTTTCCGATGAACCGTTGGGTCCTCGTTGGAGGACTATCGTAAACGGCCCATCCGATAGACGAGGACCATGGCACAGCTCGACAAGTTCTTCGAGAAGATGATCCAGGTCGGCGCGTCCGACCTGCACATGACGACCGGCTTACAGCCCTTCTTTCGTCTTCATGGCGACATGGTTGGGATCGATGGAGCGGCCCCGAAGAACGCCGAAGAGATGCGCGATCTTCTCTTCGAAATTGCGCCGGAGGAGAACAAGAAGCAGTTCCACGAGGAGTGCGATACAGATTTTGCCTACGAGATCGAGGGGTTGGCGCGCTTCCGCTGCAACTTCTTCATGGAGCGCAACGGTCCCGGCGCCGTCTTCCGACAGATCCCCGCGGAAATCCTTACCGCGGAGCAGCTGGGCTTGCCCAAGGCGGTGCGCGAGTTGTGCTACCTGTCGAAAGGCCTCGTCCTGGTGACGGGTCCTACGGGATCGGGTAAGTCGACCACGCTCGCGGCGATGATCGACCACATCAACAAGACGCGCGCCGACCACATCATCACGATCGAGGATCCGATCGAATTCGTGCACAAGAGCCAGCGCAGCCTGGTTCACCAGCGTGAAGTCGGCAAGCACACCGAGAGCTTCAAACGCGCTCTACGCGCTGCTCTGCGTGAAGACCCCGACATCGTGCTCGTCGGCGAGATGCGTGACCTCGAGACCATCGAGATCGCCATCGAGACGGCCGAAACCGGTCACCTCGTCTTTGGAACCCTGCACACGACGACCGCCGCCACGACGGTCGACCGCATCATCGACCAGTTCCCCAGTGGCCGTCAGGCCCAGATTCGCACGATGCTCGCTTCCTCGATGAAGGGGGTCGTGGCGCAGACGCTGTGCAAGAAGAAGCCGAAGGGACGCGTCGCGGCGCTGGAGGTGTTGATAGGCACGAAGGCCGTGTCCGCCCTGATTCGAGAAGGCAAGACACACCAGTTGATTTCCGCCATGCAGACCGGCGCGCGCGTCGGGATGAAGCTCTTGAACGACAGTCTTGTCGACCTCGTGCAGGAGGGTCTGGTCGACCCCCTGGAGGCCTACATCAAGGCAGTCGACAAGGACAGCCTGATGACCAAGCTCCAGCACATTGGCGTCAGCGTGGATCTGGATTCCATCGGAGAGGGAAGTCATGGAGATACCGGGGCCGCGGCTCAGGTGGCCGGAGCAGGGACTGCCCCGCAACCCCGGCCGGCAGCGCCGATGCCCACGACCGCCGCGCCGTCGCCGGCCCCGAAGCCCCAGCCCGAGGCGCCCGCAGCTGGAGCGCCGGGGTACCAGGATCCCTTCACCCAGTTCCGTAAGAAGCGGGGCGAGTAGCGCCGGTTCGGAGAGTGGCGAGTCGCTAGAACGAAAGCACGCGCAGGCCCTCGAGCTTGCGCTCCGCCTTCGACGTCAGGAACCAGGCGACGAGCCCTCCGCGCTCACCGCTGAGTCCGGCCATTTTCACGATGGGATGGGAGATGAATCCCGCCATGGGTTGTCGCGCCAGCTTGCGCGCCGGCCCGCTGGGGGAGCCGTCCAGAAGGAGCCCCTCCACCGAAACGCGGGCCATGTGGATCCCCGCGGCGTCGCCGTCGGAGAGTGTCTCCCAGACGCACACGAAATCCTCGCCGTCGTAGTCGAGCGATAGCGACTCGTTGCGCATGTCGGCGGTGCGAATAAAGATCGGTTCGGCGTCGGGTAGGGCCCCCTTGACGCTCATGCGCATGCCGGCGATATGTCGTAATCCCATTTTCGCCGAGCTCGTACGGAGCCAGGCGATGAAGAAGGCGGTTCCGTCGAAAGCCACCTGCGGAGCTCCGTCACCCTCTGCGACCGTTGCGTCAGCTAGCAACACTGCAGGGTCGCCCAGAACGGTCCCCAGCGTGTCGAAGCGAGACCCACGGATTTCCGACATGCCGCTTCGATCATCGGACCAAACGCACAGGTAGGCTCCGCTTCCGAACGAGACATGGGGTTCGCGTTGACCTCCGATCGCCTCTTCGAGAGCGAACTCCGGAAGCACGCCACCCAGTGTCGTGACGAAGGTCGCGAAGAGCTCGCCAGCGTTCGTATCCGAAGCTCGGCGCCAAACGACAGCGTACTTCGAATCGTCGAAAGCGATCGTCGGTTGGGAGTCCTCAGGGCCGGACGAGATGTCGAAGCCCTCGGGGTCGAGCACCTGGCCCGAGCGAGTGATTCGCACGCCGCGTATCCTCGATGTCTCTCCGTTGCGCTCGACGTAGGTCACGAGATAGGTGCCCCCAAAGGCCACGGCAACCGCGGGCCTGCACTCGGGCGCGGGTAGGCCGATGATGGGGATCTCCAGTTCCGGCAATCCCTGGGGGCCGACGATCGTGCCGACCAGCTGTGAAACGCCGCTCTGTTCGCGACACGTGACGACCAGATAGTTGGTGCCATCGAAGCCTATCGAGGGGCGCCCCGGGCGCTCGGAATCGGGATCGTTCGCCACGCCCTGGGCCAGGGTCAAGGGTGGCAGGACGCCCAGTCCGGTTTCGCCGGAGACGTAGTCGCGAAGTGTCTGATTGTAGGACTCGTTTGTGACCACCTGGCCGTTCAGAACCAGCTGAGAGGTCCCTCGCTCGCGTACGAGTCCCAGTCCGGGGGCATACCAACGCGTGATCTCTCGGGTGGACGAGCCACCACCACCACCGGAGAGCTTCAGGATGCTCGTATACAGTTGCTGAAGACCTAAGCACCCGGGAAAGAGGCCAATTGTCGTGGCGACATCCTCGATCCGGATCTCGGCGTCATGGGCGAAGGCGTCCATGAGATCCTCGGTGCCGTCATCGTCGAAATCACGACCCGCTGGTACGTCGAGAACTTCATAGAGCAATCGCCCAGAGCGAAAGTCGATCGGGAAGTGCACGGAATCGTACGGAAAGACGTCCTGCAGGGGATCACCGGGTTCGCTCGTGCCGTGGTCCACGACGGCGGCCGTGGTCTTTTCCAGGAAGGAGAAGTGTGGGTTGCGCGAGTCCGGTGGGCTCGACGTTGCAACCGAATACTCTCCTTCGTCCTGCACCAGGATGCGGCGCGCAGTATCGAAGGGCTCGGGAACTCCATCATCTATCGTGCGTACCCCTTGCATGACCCACGTATTGCCGAGGGCATTCGGGAAGAAGTTCCCGAGGTCGCCCGGCCCCGCGTTCGTCTGACCGGGCGCAGAGGCAAGGTTGACGTACTCGATCAGCCCCGGCTCGGCGAAGATGACCTGGTTGAGCGATGCGACGGTCGAGGCGACGTCCGCCTGTGCTTGCAGGTTCTGGGTGATGGCCAGGAATTCGACGGCCAGCCGGGTGTCCTTGACTTCCTGGAAAGTCAAGCGATCGAGCTGCCCTGCCTGTTGCAGCAGAAGGGCCGTGACGGCTTCGCTCAGAGGGTCCACGTCGATCGCATCGAGGGTTGCCAGAGCTCGCATCTGGGAAGCACCGCTTCCGGCGCGGACCATCAATTGCGTCGAGTACTCCTGGTTCAAGCCGTCGAGGTCGAAGCTATAGCGACCGTTGACCGTCGAACCACGGGCGATGATCGAGAGTAGGTTGCCGTTCGGAGCGACGCGTACGAGCTCGACGTCGGTGAAATCCGGAACCGGCAGATACCCGGGCAACTCGATCCCCTGGTTGTCACCCCGTGCGATCCTCGGCCTCGCCACCAGTAGATCGATGCCCTGCCCCCCCGGCGAGCGCACGACTCCAACCACGAGGAGCTGACCCGGCCCCGGGCCACCATCGGACGTCGTACTACCGCCTCCGCCACCACAGGCGAAGGCGAGGAGCGGGAGACCACAGAGAACGAGCGGGATGCGATTCACGAACATGGGGAGTCTTGCAGCCTCGAAAGAACGCCTCAGCTTACTCCAGGTTACCGTCTTCGGTAGGATCACGTCATGCGACTTCCCCGCTTGACGGTTTCTGTCGTCCTGGTCTGGGCCAGCGGGCTATTGGGCTGCGCCTCGGATGCCGAACCGGTGGTGGGACAGCGACCTAACATCGTGCTGATCCTGGCGGATGACCTGGGTTGGAAGGACGTGGGCTACAACGGTTCGGCGTATGCGACGCCAAACATCGATGCGTTGGCTCGAACGGGGATGCACTTCACACAGGCCTATGCGGTGTCGCCGTGCTGCTCGCCGACGCGGGCGAGTGTATTGAGCGGCCTTCACCCAGCGCGTTTGCAGCTCACGCGTGCCATTCGCCTCAGCGATGTCAACGCTGAGGGAGCTCCGGTCCGCGAACGAAAGTGGATCGCGCCGGATTCGCTGAGCCATCTGCCGAACGATGCAGAGTCGCTGGCGACGCGCCTGGCGGCTGCGGGCTATGAAACCGGGTTCGTTGGCAAGTGGCACCTGGGGCTTCCGCCGCATACGCCGGAGCGCTTCGGTTTTGGTCACGCGAGCGCGGTGGGTTACCACTCGGCCTGTCCTTACTTCGCTCCGTACAAGTCGATGCTCGATGTTCCCGAAGCTCCCTGGGGCGAGTCGCTGACGATGCGTCTTACGGAGGAGGCCATCGACTTTCTCGACAAGGAGCGAGAGACGCCCTTCTTTCTCCTCCTTTCGCACTTCGCTGTTCACGGCCCGTGGCAAGCTCATCCCGATGACGAGGCGCGTCTGCAGAAGACACTGGATCCGGATTCTCCACAGGGCAACGCGACCTATGCGTCCATGCTCGAGGGCCTGGACATCAGTGTGGGGCGTATCGTCGCCAAACTGGAAGAGCTTGGCGTTATCGACAACACGCTGCTCGTGTTTCTCTCCGACAATGGGCCGACCCTGAACAAGGGGCAAAGGCAGTTGACCAGCACAGCCCCGCTAAAGGGCGGCAAGCTGGATCTCTACGAGGGAGGCATCCGGGTTCCCTTGCTCATGAGCTGGCCAGGCACCATCGAAGCTGGGAGCACGAATCAAGGCCTGGTCAGCAGCATGGATCTGTACTCTAGTTTTCTGTCCCTGGCCGGGGTGGGGGAGATCCGTGCCGGTGATGGGGCCGATCTGGCGCCTGGACTCCTGGGGGGCGAATGGCCGGTGCGCGATACGCTGTACTTCCATTTTCCGCACCGCTCGTTCACCAGCGCCGTGCGTGTGGGCAATCTGAAGCTGATCCACCATCAGCAGGGTGAGGCGGCCGAGCTCTATGACCTCGAAGCGGACATCGGCGAAGCGCACGACATAGCCGCTGAGCGTCCGA
The DNA here is from genome assembly GCA_965662355.1 of Planctomycetota bacterium. Taxonomy (GTDB): domain Bacteria; phylum Planctomycetota; class UBA1135; order UBA1135. The sequence goes on from CBFIHP010000016.1 coordinate 105,687, forward strand.
CGGAGGTTGCCAGGCTGGAAGCCTTGCTGCTGCGGTATCTGGAGCAGATCGGGGCCCAATTCCCGGAGCGAAAGAGTCCGTAGGAAAAAGCGCTAGTCGGGCAGATAGCCCTTCGCGATGGCCATTTCCGCCCCGAGGATCGCTCCGCCCGCGGCTCCGCGTACGGTGTTGTGGCTGAGTGCCACGAACTTCCAGTCGAGGATCGGGCACTCACGCAAACGTCCGATCGCCGTGACCATCCCATCGCCCAGATCACGGTGGAGTCGCGGTTGCGGGGCGTCGATCCGATCCAGGTATTGGGTCGGTTGTGCCGGTGCGGATGGGAGTTCGAGTTCCTGGGGTGTGCTCTGGAACTCGCGCCAGGTTTGAATCAGCTCGAGGGAACTGGCCTCGTTGTCGAGCTCGACGGAGACGCACATCGTGTGACCGTCGATGACGCTGACGCGATTGCACTGGGCGCTGAGGACGAGACGGTGGTCGTCGAGGATCTTCTGCGATTCGCTTTCGAGTTTTTCCTCTTCATCGCTGATGTAGGGAATCAAGTTGTCGGTCATCTCGAAGCCGGTCGGTCCACCGAGCCCGGCGCCCGAAAGGGCTTGCATCGTCGTGACGGCGACGCGCTTGACTCCAAAGGAGTCGTGCAAGGGCTTCAGGGCCAGAACCAACCCGATGGTCGAGCAATTGGGATTGGCCAGGATCCAGCCCTTGCCGTAGTTCTGCGACTCGAGCAGGGTCAGGTGATCGGCGTTGGCCTCGGGCACAATCAGCGGCACGTCGCGGTCCATGCGGTGGTTCTTCGCGTTGGTCACGACGCAGCGGCCGTCGCTGGCGAAGGCCTCCTCGATCGGTCCTGCGACGTCGGAACCGAGGGCGGAAAAGGCGAGCCGTCCTTCGATGCGCTGGACGTCCGAGACGGAGTAAACGGTCATCTCTCGCACGCGCTCTGGGATCGGTTCGGCCAGGGACCAGCGCACGACGTTTCCGTATGTCTTGCCGGCCGAGCGTGGCGATGCGGCGAGGGCTACCAGCTCGAACCATGGATGGCGTTCGAGAAGCGTCACGAAGCGCTGCCCGACACTGCCGGTCGCACCAAGAACACAGACGGGAATGGGGGTCTCGGGTTGGGTCATCGCCGCGGAGTCGCTGGGAAGCAGGCCTGGAAACACATCTCTAGCAAAGCCTACCCCAGGAACCCGCTCCATTCGATTCCCGATCGTTCCCGGTGCGAGCTAGGATGTGCGCATGAAACGTCTCTACCCCGTCCTTTTCTTCCTGGTAGGCGGTCTCGCCCTCGGCTGCGCATCGCCCGAGCCCGCCCCCGAGGCAGCGACCCCTGCCGCCCAGCCGGAGTCCTCTTTCGCCCTCGCGTCGTTACCGGAGGTGCGATACTACGTTGTTGCGGATGGCTGACCCTTCTGCAAAAAAATCGTAGCCGCCGTGGGCGAGCTCGAAAAAGAATATGGAGATAAGGTGGTCTTCAACGTCATCTCCGCGGACGAAACCGAGAAGCGTCAAGATGAGATCGACAAGTTTGGCTTCACCGCCCTACGTCACGGTCTCGTGGTCTTCGGTCCTGACGGCAAGGTCGAAGCAAAGCTGCCGGGCCACCAATTCGAACGGTCAGAGATCGAGGCCGCCATGAAGGGCGTGTTGTAGTCGGCGTGTCCGTCCAGGTGGCGTGCGTTGTCCCGATGGCAACGCACGCCATTACCCAAGTGCTGTGCGTAGTGCGTCCACAGAGGCCGGGATCTCGGTGACCCGGACGGGCAGGTCACGCAAGCGTTCGAGAGCTTCGGGAACCTCCAGAGGGGCGCCCAGAATCGGCTCGACCGTGCTCTGAAACTTCGCCGGGTGGGCTGTCGATACGAGCACCGCGGACTGCAGGTCAGCTTTCTCGTAGGCGTGGACGGCCGTGGCCGTATGGGGGTCGATCACACGACCATGGCGGGCCCTGCTATGGGCGATCCGCTCGCGGATGGACTCGTCGTCGCACGAGCACGAACGTACATCCGCCCGCAGCGCCTCGACCGTGCCATACAGATCGAAGATGCGTTCGATGTTGCTGGGGCTGCCGACATCCATCGCATTCGCGAGTGTCGGGATCGACGCTCGGGGATTCCAGTTACCGCTCTCCAGATAGTCCGGCACCGGCCTGTTGGCGTTGGCGGCCATGACGACGCTCGCGATGGGATAGCCGATTTTTTTCGCCCAGAGCGCCGCCGTCGCGTTGCCGACATTGCCGGTCGGGATCACGAAGACGGCGGGACTCTCGTGGCGACCGAAGTACTCCAGCGAGCCCGAGGCGTAGTACACCATTTGCGGTAGCAGTCGGGCGATATTGATGCTGTTGGCTGTCGTCAACGTACGCTCGCCCAACGCTCCTTCCGTTCCCAGCGCTTCCTTCAGCATGCGCTGGCAATCGTCGAAGGCGCCCTCGACCGCGAAGGCGTGAACGTTGTCACTCCAGCACGTCAGGAGTCTCTCCTGTTCCTCGGAGACACCGCCCTTCGGGTAGAGCACTATCACCTCGAGGTTCTCCTTGCCATCCAGGGCGGCCGCGACGGCCGAACCTGTATCGCCCGAAGTGGCCACGAGCACCGTGCGCTTCGCTCGCTCTTGCTTGCCCAGGCATTCGGCCATGAAGCGCGCGCCGACGTCCTTGAAGGCTGCAGTCGGGCCGTGGAATAGCTCGAGCACATAGGTCTCTGGAGCATCGCCGAAGCGCGTCAGCGGGATCGGGAAGTCGAAGGCGCGTTCCACGATTCCGGGCAGCTCGGGCGCCAGGGGGTCGCCCTCGAAGAAGGGCGACAAGAGCGAACATGCGATGTCACCGAGCGGAGCGGCCAGGGAGTGTCGCCATTCGATCGTGGGAAAGCGCTCGGGCACGTACAGCCCGCCATCGGGGGCCAACCCCTGAAGCAGGGCCGCTCCGAAGGAAAGCTCCGGTGCTTTACCACGTGTGCTCCGGTACTTCATGATCGTTCGGGCTAGAGTGTTTCCCCGAGGGAAGTCACGAGGCGTAGCAAGTCACCGAACACCCCCGCCGCCGTGACCGCCGGCCCGGCGCCGGGGCCCTGTACGATCAGTGGGCGTTCCGCATAGCGATCGGTCGTGAAGGCGATGATGTTGTCCCCCGGGCGAATGGTGGCGAAGGGATGGTCCCGCGCGACCTGTTGCAGCCCGACCTCCACACGTCCTCCGGCCTCGATCACGGCACCGTAGCGCAGGACCTCGCCTGCGTCCTCGGCTCGCCGGCGCAGGAGCTCTTTCTCATCGTCGTACTTTGAAAGCTCCGAAAGGAAGCGTTGCGCGTCATCACAATCCGCCAATGCCGAAGGTACGAGGCTGTCGACCGAGATGTTCGCCAGGTCGAGGTCCAGCCCGAACTCGCGGCCCAGGATGACCGCCTTGCGAGCCACATCCAGGCCCGAGAGGTCGTCACGGGGATCCGGCTCCATGAAACCACGCTCGGCAGCTTCCGAGACGATCTCCGAGAAGCGACGCTCGTCCGTATAACTGCCGAGCAGGAACGACAGCGTGCCCGACAACACGCCTTCGATCCTGTGCACCCGGTCGCCGGTTCGGATCAACTCGCGTAGCGTCGAGATCACCGGCAGGCCTGCGCCGACCGTCGCCTCGTACAGATAGCGCACCGATACCCGATCTCCCAGATCGCGGAGTCGTTTGTAGTTCGCGATGGGGCCCGTATTGGCGAGCTTGTTGGGTGTGATGACATGGATGCCGCGCTCGAGCCATTGGGCGTAATGCTGTGCGACGAAGGGACTCGCCGTGCAGTCGAGAATCACCGCGTGGGGCAAGTGGGGGGCCTGGATGTGATCCGCAAACAGCTCGAGGTCCGCATCCCAGCTCTGGCGTTCAAAGGTCTCCTTCCAGCCTGAAACCTTGATTCCGCCGTCGTGCAGAACCATGCGCCGCGAATTCGCGATGCCGCGCAAGCGCAAGTCGATGTGCTGGGTCTCGTGCAACCAGGCTTCCTGTGCTCGAAACTGGTTCAAGAGCTCCCCGCCGACCAGGCCCGGGCCGATCAAGCCGATCGAAACCGTTCGATCCGACAGGTAGAAGCCGGCATGCGTGCTGCGCAGCGCACGCGCCGCCTGCTCTTCGTCGACGACGGCCGAGATATTGCGCTCCGACGAGCCCTGGGCGATGGCGCGAACGTTGATGCCGGCTCGGCCCAGGGCACTGAAGAGCTTGGCCGCCACGCCAGAGGTCTCGACCATGTCGTCGCCGACCGCTGCCAGGATGCTGAAGGGCCCGGAGACCTCGACGCTCTGCACCTGGCCGTGGGAGAGCTCGAGCGTGAATGCGACCTCCACGGCCTTTCTCGCGTCTTCGCGTTGATCGTAGGGGATGGCGACACAGATCGAGTGCTCCGAACTGGCCTGGGAGATCATCGTGACCGAGATGCTGACCTCGTGCAGCGCGGTGAAGAGCCGCGAGGCGATGCCCGGGACGCCGATCATGCCGGTTCCCTCGAGGTCGAGCAGGGCCACGTTGCCCACCGACGAGATACCGCGCACCGGTGAAGCGTCATTCCGGGGTGCCGCGTCCTTTTGACGGCGGCGAATCCACGTGCCCGGCGCTTCGACGTTCAGTGAGTTTCGAATGTTGATCGGTATGCCAAGTTCGACCGCCGGCCCCATGGTTTGCGGATGCAGGACCTTGGCACCGAAGAAGGCGAGTTCGATCGCTTCCGAGTAGGACAACTCGTCGATGATGACGGCTTCTGGAACCTGACGCGGATCAGCGCTCAAGACACCATCGACATCGGTCCAGATCGTGATCGATTGCGCCTTGAGCAGCTTGCCGAAGATCGAGACGGAATAGTCGCTGCCGTTGCGGCGTAGCGTTGTGACTGTGCCCTCGGGATCGCGCGCGACGAAGCCTGTGATCACGAGAAACTCGCTCGGGTAGTTTGCCAGCCAGGTCGCGAAGTTGCGTTCCGTCTCCGCCCAACAGACCGCGGGGCCCGTCACTTCTTGACGCACGACCAGGACGTCCCGGGCGTCCAACCAGGCGGCGTCCAGGCCTGCCTCGGTTAGCCAGGTTTGCAACATGGCCGACGACCAGACCTCGCCGAAGCCGCTGACGAGATCGAGTGTCGATGCCGGGCACGTTCCCGCCAGCTCGACCCCGCGCAGGATGTCGCGCAGATTGGAAATCTGGTGTCGGACGAACTCCGCCACTCCGTCGGGTTCCGCCAGGAGCTCTTCACACGTCGAAACGACGTGTTCCTGGAGTTCTTCCAGAGCCTCGCGATAGCTGCTGTCGCGCTCGGTCGCGATTTCGGACAGGCGGATCAGCTCGTTCGTGATACCGCCCATGGCCGAGACCACGCAGGCCGTGTGCGTTCCCTGGCGCTCCCGGGCCTCGATCAGGAGCCGACCTGCATTGGCGATGCGCTGCGCATCGAGCAGGGAGGTCCCGCCGAACTTATGGATGTTCCAGCTCATTGGGGGCTTCGGGGCTGAGCCCCGGGCACCCAAGGAATACCGCTCCGGGAGGGGCGGAGCAAGCTCGACACGGCCCTAGGGGCGTTCGAGCCCGAAACTTGCCGCCGACCTAGGCGGCCTTGTGGTGCTTGCCCTTGACCAGGTAGTCGGCGACGTGCGTCGCGCACCAGGAGTCGGGCTTGACCCGTACCTGGAACCCGTGTCCGACGACCATGCCCGACAGGGCGCGCACATACTTGGACGAGCGGTGCCGCAGGTCCTCGTTCACATCCACGTGAATGATGATGTCATGGGCGATGACCTCGTTCAGCTCGAGGGCCGTGTTCAGCGACAACTCGGCCTCGTGAAAGAGCTTGTGCGCGAGCGAAGGCACGCGCGGAACGCGACTCTTCTCGTAGAAAACACGCCCACCCTTCCCCGGATGGATGATGGCCACCACCGTCACGTAGTTCGTGTGGTACCCATAGTGCTGTGAATCCGTCCCAACGTGGACAACCTGCTCCGTTCCGGAAAGAAGCTCGACGACGGCGTCGCGAATGTCAGGTATTGGGGTTCCGGATAGGGACTTCCACATATTGTGCTCGTTCCTTGTTTTCGACCCGAGGTTGGAAGGCGCTTTAGGGTAAGGACGGGTCTAGCAAAACGCCGTGATTCGGGCTTTTTTTGCTGAGCACCCCGCACAGGGGTCTCCAGGACGCGCTCCACGAATACAAAAAAGCCGCCCCATCGACTCGGAGCGGCCTAGAAGTCGCTCGAGGGCGGTCATTTCCTCTTGCACGGGATCGAGTGCACGAGGGACAGGATGATCGTTTCATCGAACTTCTCCCCCTTCGATCGCGGGTCCCGCTCGAGCCGCTCCAGTTCCCGCTTCAAGGTGCCTCGGAGAACAGCCGCGAGGAGAGGGCTGCTTTCCTTGCTTTCAGCCCTGTGGGAGGCCAAAACGGCTCTTCACAAAAGGGATGTTACCGCGCCCTACAATGGACATAGGTGCCTGGGGTTTCGTTGCCCCTATCCCCTGCCGGCACGCCCCAACTCCAGGAGAGAGTGAATGCGACGTACGTTCTTTCTTTGCCCCTTTCTCTCGGCGTGCCTGTTCGCCTCATGCAGCGAATCGAATGGGGGGGTCGTGCCCCCGGCCCAGTTTGATTTCTTCGTGCAGAGCTCGGACCTCACCCCGACGCTCAAGCTGAACCAACCGATCACCTTCGAGTTCTCGCTACCGGTCGACTTTTCGACCGTTGGACCGAATACGATTCGTATTCAGTCGAGTGCTGGTGTGCCGGCCACCGGAACGTACAGCTTCGCGCGGCGCGACATGGACGGCGACGGGATTCCCGAGGTCGATACACGCAGCATCGTCTTCCGGCCCAGTTGCCCGACTCGGGCGGACGGCTCCGACGCCGGATTCGAGGCTGGCGCCAGCTACCAGCTGGAGATCCCCGGCGGTGGCGTCACGTTGCCCGCTCTCCTGCTCGCGGAGACCGGACAAGCTCTGTTCCAGACGTTCGCCGCCAGTTTCGATGCAGCGGACGGGGACGATCCGGCTGACCTGTTTGTCGATACGAAGATCGGTCCACCGTTGCCTTTGATTCGCGCCGTTGGATCGGCTGACCCGATCAATACTCACGCCGAGATAGGAGGCGATAGCGGGCGGAGGGTGTATTTCGAATTCGATTCGTCCACGGGGACGGTCATAACGCAACCCGCTGATTTCCTGGCTCCGTTGAATCTGTACTCGGACCCGAACCAGCGTGTCGAGTTTTCCATCTGGTTCGATCAGCCCATCGACCCTTCGCTCTCGAACATCGCTCGCATCGGAGTGCAGTACCTCGGCAGCGATGAGCGCTTTCACGACATGGATGTCCGTGTCGAGCTGCTTTCGAATTGCTCCGACGTCGCCGGTGCACTCGTGCGGGTCGTACCTTCCGGGGTCTTTCCGGCCAGTGGTCAGGTGCGCCTGAACATTGCTGGCGGCTTTCGGGACATCGTCGGAAACCCCTGGCTGAATCAGTTCAATGGATTTGCACAGTTGCAAACCGTTGCGGTCGATTTCGCGAACTTGATTCCGCCGGACGCTCTCGGTGATGAGGCCTTCGCATCCTTCGATCACGGAACTCCCTCGAGGTTCTCGCTGCAGGACCCTGAACCGGTGCTGGATGCTGCCGAGGCCGAGTGGGGCCAGGGCGTGTTGCGTTCTTCCAACGGCTTCGAAGGGACCGGCGGTCCGGCGGGGGAATTCGATTGGCACGTGCGTACGGGAGAGCTGGTCTTCTTCGATACGACGCAGACCCTGATTGTCGGAGGTGCCGATGGCATTCCACAGTCGCGGCTCTTCGTGGTCGGAGGCAAGCTGTCGCTACGCAACGTGGTGATCGAGGATGGTGCTACCGTGCGCGTCGTCGGGCCGAACCCCTTTTCGATCGAGGCCACCGGTAGTGTCGAGATCGATGGCCTTCTGGATCTCTCCGGCTTCAATGGACGGGACGTCATCGCCTTCAACACCGGCCACCAACCCGAGCCCGGAGCCGCCGGTGCCGGTGGTGGTGGGGCGGGTGGAACCGCGAGTCAGGAAACGACGACATCGACCGCCCGTGGCGGAGCGGGCGAAGGTCCCTTCGCCAGAGGGAGCTTTCCTGTTGACCCCTTTGCCCCCTCATCCACGGGTGCGACCGGCGGTGAGAGTAGCTTTGCCCCCAGGAGGCTCGGCAAGGATGCGCGCCGCCCTGGTGGTGGCGGCGGTGGTCGCTTCGCCCTCGACGAGGGCGATCTTTCCGCGACCTCGGGCGTGCAGGGCCATCCCTCGGGAAAGGGTGCCGAAAGCGGAATGAGCCCGGCCATGGGCGGCGTTCCCAATGCGAGCCCCTTCGAGGATGGGCGACGCGAAAACGACTTCTACGGAATCGCTCCCAAGCTCGATGGAGACGGTCGCTTGATCGGGACGATTCGAGGTGAGCTCGAGCACCCCTCCGCAGGTCATGGCGGTGGCGCCGGTGGAGACGCTATCCCCTCCAGCGTGTTCCCGGCCCCGAACTGGCATCCAGGCAGCGACGAGAAGGGGGGGCCCGGCGGCGGAGCCGGCGGCCTGCTGCACGTTCGCGCGCTCGGTCCGATCGTCCTCGGTCCGTCCGGCGAGATACGGTCCAATGGTGGTCGCGGTGGCGTGGGGGAGAACACCCTCTTTCTCGATCACATCGGTGGCTCGGGAGGCTCCGCCTCCGGAGGCCATGTGATCCTGGAGTCCGCCTCCTACGTCGATCTGCAGCCTGCCACATCCTTCTTCGGTGGAATCAACGCCGTCGGGGGCCCGCTGGTGATCGGACCGGCGGCTGATATTCCGCTGGGGATCAGCCACGGCGGCGCGGGCGGACCTGGCGTGATCCAGATCCACGTACCGGAACCCGAGCGCGGCGTCGGTGCTTCACCCGACGAAGCCGGGGTCGTGTTGTCGCCGCAGGCGCTCGGTGAGGGCGATCCCTTGGACGCCGTAACCACGCCCCGAGCGAAGCTCCTCTATCCGAGCCTTGGTTCGCGCTCGCTGGCGCGTTCCAGGTGGATCTCACTTGGCGCCGCGGACCAGGGGCGAGACGGCCATCCCGATCTGGTCACGTTCCTGTTTCTGGGGACGAATCAAAACCCGGGCCCGGACGAAGGCACGGTCCGTACGAAGGGTACCGAAGTAGTCGAACTCGAGGACTTCTTCGGCGGTGGCGTGGTCGACGACACCAATGCGACGATCGGTCCGGATGATGTCACCCTCGTCCTGCGAGGTGATGCGCTGGCCTTCGGAAGCCCCGACATGCTCTTCGTGGATGCGTACCTGCGCACCCCGGCCCTGCTGGAGAACTTCGGCTTGAGGCTCTTCACGAATTCGAATCTCCGTCAGGAGTTCGTCGTGTCCCAGGCGAGTTTCGACGACGAGAACTTCGTTCTTTCCGTGCGTATCGAATTCACCGGCACGACGCTGAGCGACTTCGTCGAGCTTGCGGACGGTCCCGTGCACTACGCGTTGATTCCGCGCTACTTCCGCTTGCGCACACCCCTTGGCCAGGATCGACTGCCCGAGGGAGCTCAGGTGAGGATTCTCTTCCAGGGAGCGGCCGCTGCCGATGGGGGGGGACCCGACGTGGACAATCCGCTCGTCAACTGGACCGGTGACATCTCGCGCTTCAACGAGCTCGATCCGGGCCTCCTGGGCTTCTTCCGCTTCCAGGTTGAATTCCTGATGCCGCGCAACGGACCGCTCTTCGATCCGGACACCCAGGGGATCGAAATGGACTTCCTGCGCGTGCCCTTCCGGTTCTAGCCGCGAACCCGGCTCAAGGAAGGGCGAGCTTCAATTCCTTCCCTGGCTCATGGCCAAGCCCAGGAGGGCGATGGCTCCGGGGAGTGCATCGGAGGTCGAGATGACGACCCCCCCCTCACAAGCAGCAAGACCCCCTATTGGAGCTCTTTTTTGAACATGTTCGAAAAAAGCCTCGCGTTGCCCCGGTGGGTGGGCGATATTGAACGTGTTCAATTCACCCCACCGCCACCCCAGGGAACACCTTTCCATGCCTACCACCATCGTCAGCACCTACATCGTCTACCTCGTCCTCTCCCTCGCCCTGACCGTCTGGGTCGCCCGCACTCTCCACAAGAACGGTCGCCTGTTCATCGTGGACGTCTTCCGCGGGAACACCGAGCTGGCCGACTCCGTGAACCACCTCCTGCTCGTCGGGTTCTATCTCGTGAATTTGGGCTACATCAGCCTGGCCCTGAAGCTCGGATACGATGTGCAGGACACGCGCGAGTCGATCGAGGCCCTTTCCCACAAGGTAGGCACGGTTCTCGTGGTCTTGGGGGCAATGCACTTTCTCAACCTCTTCATCTTCTCGACCATCCGCCGTCGGGCGTTGCTCGGGGATGCGCCGATCCCGGTCGAGCCCGATGCAGTGATCTCGGTGGGCGAAGCCTCGCCTGTCTAGGAGGTCGATCATGAAGCTGACCGTTCTTTTTGATGCAGACTGTGCACTGTGCTGGCGTGCTCGGCGCTGGATGAGCAACCAGGCCACGTATGTCGAGCTCGAGTTTGTTGCCGCCGGGTCGGCGCGGGCGCAGGAGCTCTACCCGTCCCTCGATGACAAGGAGACTCGGCAACTCTTGCACGTCGTGGCGGACGATGGGCGGGTGTGGGTCGGGGCACGAGCCTGGCTTGTTTGCCTGTGGGCCGTGCGGCGGACGCGGGCCTTGGCCATGTCGCTGCGCACACCGGCGCGCATCGCCCTGGCCCAGCGCTTCGTGCAGGGGGTTTCGCGCAACCGCTATGCGCTCTCCAGGCTTCTCGGATGGGAAGCGCCGCTCCGGAACGTGAGGCCCGTGACTCCCGTGGGATCGGGTTGTGACGATGGAAGCTGTGATGTCTAGCAGCGCCCAGGGCTCGGGTTCGCTAGGCTCGGTTCCCGTGTCCCAGTCTGAACCCGATACCGAAGCGACCCTGACCCCGAAGGCGGCCCGCACCCGGGCGCGCATCCTCGAGGCTGCCCTCACGCTCTTCAACGAGCGCGGGTATGAGGGTACCACCATGCGCGCCGTGGCCGAACGGGCGGAAGTGTCGGTGGGCAATGCCTACTACTACTTCGCCTCGAAGGAGCACTTGGTCCAGGGCTACTACGAGCGCAGTCATGACGAGCACCTTGCCGTTTGCGCACCCCAGCTCGAGGGAGTCACGGACTTCAAGGAACGCGTGCTGATCGTCTTGCGCACGAAGCTCGACACGATCGACGCCTATCATGAGTTTTCCGGCAAGCTCTTCGCGACTGCGGCGGATCCCAAGAGTCCCTTGAGCCCTTTCAGCGCTGACTCCGAGCCGACGCGCAAGGTGGCTATCGAGCTGATGCAACGCGTGATCGACGGATCGAAGCTAAAGCTGCCGAAGGACCTCGCCGCCGAGCTTCCGAACCTGCTCTGGTTGCACCTCATGTCCGTCGTGCTCTTTTGGATTCACGACTCCAGTCCGGAGCGCAAACGCAGCTACGCCATGGCCGAGCGCACGGGCGAGATCGTGGCTCGTTTGGTGGGGTTGGCCCGGAATCCCTTGCTGGCTCCGCTACGCAAGGCGACGTTACGTTTGCTTGCGGAACTGCGACCCGGCGGCCTCGAGCAAAGCTAGGTTCCAGGTTCAGGGCAGAGGCAGAACGCGAATGTTGCGATACCACACCGTATCACCGTGATCCTGTAGCGCGATGTGCCCCTTCTTCTTGCGTCCGTACTGGGGCATGGCGCCGAACTTACTGGCCTTGACCAGGGCTTCCCACTCGGGAGTCCACATCTCGTAGGTGACGATGTCGACGCCGTTCAACGTGTGGCGAACGTGCCCCCCGCGCACTTCGATCATGGCCTGGTTGAACTGACCTGGGGGGCGGGTGACATCTTCGAGGGGAGCGTGGAGGGCGTAGTTGGCGCCGGCCGAGGTCAGGTGGCTCTTACCATCACCATGGCCCGTGTTGTCGAGGACCTGGAACTCCGGACCCGTGCGCCAGACGGCATCCATGTCCTCGCTGACGTGGAAGAAGATCCCGCTGTTGCCCTTGGGGGAGATCTTCCATTCGAGCTGGAGGATGAAGTTCTCGTATTGCTCCTCGGTGATGATGTCTCCGCCTGGACCCACGCGGGTAAGGCAACCGTCGACGACTTGCCAGCCTGCGGGCACGGCATCTCCCCGAAAACCGCGCCAACCGGCGGTCGTCTTGCCGTCGAAGAGAGACACCCAGTCTTCATCGGAAGCGGGCGTGGGCGTGCTGCACGAGGTGGCGAGGGGCAGGAGGAGGCCCGGGAGGAAGCGGAGGAGGCGCAGGAGGTTCTTCATCGGTCGCGGATCTTACCCGCTGCGGGCGTGAGCTCGCGGACTTCGACTCTCTCGATTTCGATTACCGAGCCGTCGTGGTGTTGCTGGAAGGCGATACGTCCGGGACCGTAGCGCTTTTCTGCATCGACGATCTCATTGATCAGTACGCCGTTGACGCGGACCTGGATCCTTGTTCCGTCCCCGTGCGGCTCGCAGCGAACGTGGTATTCAAACCATGTGTCGGGGGGGATCAGGTGCACGAGGATCGGGCTCAAGTCGTAGATGCTCCCCGTTTTCTGGAGATCGGCGAAGGAGCTGTTGATCTGTGCCTCGTACCCTTTGGGCCATCCACTCTCGATGAACTGAGCCCGTACGTAGAGCCCGGAGTTGCCGCCGTCGGAGATCTTGATGCGGGCGCGAACTTCGAAGTGCTCGAGGTCGTCGCGCTCGCTGAAGATATGACTGCGCGGGCCTTCGCCGATCAGGATGCCGTTGTCGACGCTCCACAACTCCTCGTCCGCGTGCTCGTTGACCGTCCATCCGGAGAGGCTTTCACCATCGAAGAGCGAGACCCAACCTTCGTCCGCATGGGGTTCCTCGGTTTGAAGTGGTCGAACTCGGATGTTGCCGAAACTGACGGGTCCAGAATCGCCGCGCAGGACCAGGGGACCCTCGGCGACCTCTTCCGTTGCGGCGCCTGCGCTGGGGCCGAACAGGCGTACGTTCTCATGGAGAAGCGTGTCGTCCAGAAGCGCGCGCAAAAGCACCGCGTCCTCGATCTTGTCACCGGCCGCATCGAAACGCGGTGCGCGAAACTCGAGGTCGAGCTTGTGCAGGAGGCCGGGCCCGCGATACGCATCGGTCGCGGGGGCCAGGCCCGAACGCTTGCTAGATGCGGCGATGGCGCCACAACTCGCGGGGGTCAGGTCGCCGGTCGCTTCCTTGTCGGATAGAGTGATTTCGTAGCGTCCCTGGAGCAGCACGCCGGTACGTCCATTCTTCGGGAGCATGAACTCGACGTGGATCTTCGCGTCGCCGAAGTGCGGCTTGCTGACGAAGTTCGTGGGCCTCTCCGTGGCGGTGTTGGTCAGTGCATTCACGCCCGGTTTCGTCATCAGGCGTGTGGGATCATCCGGATCCAGCGCGGCGTCGACGAGCTCCCAACCCTCCTGAACCCAGCGGTCGGTTGCATCGCCGTAGGTCAACCGCAACCACCCCTCTTCGTTGCTCTCACGTGCGGGCGGGGGTGGAACCACTTTCGAGACGTGCTTCGTCGTGGGTTCGACTCCGGGAAGCTGATTCACGGTGTAGGAGAACTCCGAATGCAAGAGCGGTGTGCCGTCGGCTGCACGGATCCCCGTCAGCAGCACGCGCGCGACACGACCGGCTTCCAGACCATCGATGGCGATGTGCGCGCGTTCGCGTGCGCCGTCCACGGCTTCGAGCCTGGCGGTGAGCGTCTTGGTCTCGCGTTCGGGAGAACCATACTCCCACCAGTAGTCGTAGTCGTACTGGGCTACGCGCACGGCTGCTTTGGTGAGATCACCCAGGGCGTGAGTGAAGCGCACGTCGAAGGCGTGCCCCCCCACTCCACCCTGCAGATGAATGTCTTCGATCTCCATGGGCATGCGCCCGTTCCAGCGCACGCGCGCAATTCCGTCCGCGGGTGGCAATCCGCCCCAGCCGCGGTTGGTCAGGCCGCAGAAGAGCATGTCGTTCGGTCGCTCGCTTTCGGGCGGAAAGGCCAGTCGTACAGCGGATCCGATGCGTTGGCGGAAAGGAACGACCCAGCCCTGAAGCGGACCCGGTCCCGCGCTGGTCTCCACGCGTTCGAAATCGCCGCGTAGAAGCATGCCGTTTGTCAGCTCGGCCAGGTAGAACTGTCCGGCGAACGGAAAGGCTTCACTCTCGGTGGTTTCCCAGGCCATGTTCCCCGGTGAACGCGACCATTTATAAGGAAGCCATATGGCTGCGGGCTTGCGATCCGTCTGGGCCCTGGCGGAGGGGACGGTCTGGCTCGCAGTGGTCTTGCTCTCGAGGTACTCGGGGGTCCAGTTCAGTGATACCGGATGGCCGTAGAAGCCGCCTTCCTCGACGTGGAAGATCGGCGAGGCGGCCATCCAGTCCCCCTGGTTGTCCGTCACGAAGAGCTCGCCATCGGGGCTCAACGAAATGCCGCAGGGACTCCGGAAGCCGCAGGCGAAGGGATAGACCTCGCCCTCAGGCGAGATGCGCAGCGTCCAGCCTCGGTAGGGCACGTTGGAGGCTCCAAGCCACCACTTGGGACTGAGGAAGCCGACGTTGAGCGAGATATAGAAGTTACCGGCGCTGTCGATTGGTAGGCCGTAGACGAACTCGTGGTAGTTGCCCGAGATGCCCCAGCCATCGGAGATCGTGTCGACGCGATCGCAGACACCGTCGCCGCCCGTGTTGAGGAGTCGCGAAAGCTCGCCGCGTTGCACGACGTACACGATGTCGTCGATGACCTTCAATCCGAGCCCCTCCCAGAGTCCCTCTGCGAAGAGGCGGAAGCGTGCATCGGCGGGATTCTCGGCGCGCGGGTTCTCGACGATCCACACCTGCCCACGGCGCGTCGAGCAAACGAGTGTTCCATCGGAGAAGAAGTCCAGTCCACCGATCTCCAGGACCTCACCGGAGGGAGGTGTCAAGTGATCGAGCGTGTAGTAGTCCTCTTCACTGGCGGCTTCGGCCGCAAGCGTTTGGACCGCAAGCGTTTGAACAGGAAGCGAAGCGAGGGCGAGAAGCGTGAGGAGCATCACTGCAACACCTCCACCAGTTCCTTGCGCACAGCAAGCGACCACTCGGGGGCGATCAATGTGATCAGTTCGATCTCCCTCGTCGTGTCTGGTTCACCGTCGAAGCTCAATTCGATCCGTTCGAGCGAAGTGCCTTCGATGTGGCCACCTGAGTAGCCCCGGCATTCGTAGAATCCATCCGGTCGTTTGAGCACGATCCACCCCACGTCGTCGGTGGGAAAGAGGCCGATCAGTTTGCCTTCCCCCGGATGGCGCAGACGCAGCCGCACATTCCCTTTGTGCGTCCATTCGAAAAAGAAGGTTCGCCGAAAGCCCGAGGCCAGTTTCGTACTGAGCGCGTCGACCGCCTCTTCGACGTCGACCAGCGGGCCCTCCGTTGTGCTCAGGCGGTACCGGAGCCCGGCGAGATAGCCCGCGTCGAGGCTTTCGATCCAGCTTCCCAGCATCTGCGCGCGGAGCGCTGTGTCTGCATGCCAGAACGTGGGGCGAGGGTTGCCCGCGTCCATCAGGTGCACGACCTGGCCAAGAGGCTTCAACTCAGTGCCGCCCCGACCGACCCAATCCGTGCGCTCGCAGAACTCTCCCTGTCGCAGACCCAGAAGACGCACGTCGTCGGTGCGGTACTCGAAGCTCATGCCGCTGGGCATGCCGATCAGGAGTCCGCGAGTGTGTGCTCGAGAGCCCGCGGCGATGGGGGGGAGCATGCCACGCACGATCACGGGGCGTTCGCCCAGCTCCATCAGCGTGTCGGAGCGTTCGACCTCGGTGGCCGGCGGGCCGAGGGTGATCACGTAGTCCGCCAGTTGACGTCGTCGCGCTTCGTTCAACGAGCCATCGAAGCTCGGCATCGGCGTGCCCGGGATGCCAGTCGTCAGGGTTCGAAAGATGGCCCCCTGGGTGTTGCCGTAGGAGAAACCACCATCGCGAAAGCTGCGCGCCGGGCGATCCAGGGTCGTCCAGCCCTTTCCGTCGCCGGTTTCGCCATGACATGCTGCGCAATGCTCGACGAACAGGGCGGGAGAGTCCTCGTGGCTCGGGCGCTCCTGTGAGCGGGGCGCATTCGTGAGGGCGACCAAGGAGAGCAGGAGCAGTTTGCCGTGCATGCCCGAGAGACTACGCGGAAGTCTCCTGGCCGGCCAGTGGAGCTGCCCGACGGCGCAGAAGTTGTGCTGTAGACGCCCACGGTTCGGTACTCCGTCCGTACCCCTGGCTACAATTCCAGCCCGCCGTTCCCGCTCCGGCCGATACGCGCATGACCCGTGCCAAAACACTCCCGACCCTGCTCCTCGTAGCGTTCGTAGCAGCCATAATGGTGGGCGCCCTTTGGCTCTATTCGAATTTCGACACGGGGACCAGTGGTCCGAATCGCCCAGCGTCCAGCAAGAGCGATGCCAGCGCCTGGCCCATCGATTTTCAACTGCCTCCGAAGCTCGACCCGCTCTACGAGCGCGTCGTCCTGGTCACGATCGATACCCTGCGCGCCGACCATGTCTCGAGCTACGGCTATCTTCGCGACACGACGCCCTTTCTCGATTCGCTGACCCGCAAGGGGGTCGCTTTCGATCGCGCCGTGGCTTCGGTCTCGCACACGGCTCCAAGTCATGCGACGATGTTGACGGGGCTCGCGCCGGTCGAACACGGAGTTGTGACCAACGGCCTGTCCCTGCCCGACGATGCGCGCGACGCGGCTTCCATGTTTCGAGAGGCCGGCTACGAGACCGCAGCGTTCTTGAACGTGAAGTTTCTCTCCGGCGTCTCGAAGAACTTCCATGGCTCGGCATCCGCCGTCATTCAGGGCGAGCGTGTCGTGAACCTCGCGCACACTTGGTTGAAGGAGCACCGCAAGAGCTCACGCTTCTTCATGTGGGTCCACCTCTACGATCCCCATCACTGGAAGCATGCGGAACGCACGCCCGAGGCCGAACTGGGCCAGCTGCGCCAAAGCGACGTGATGGAGCGTCCTGACCTCTACCGCTACTTCGAGAAGTTGCACGCACTGAAGCCGCAGCGCGCGGGCGAGCCGTTCGATCTGGGCTGGACCGTCGAGATCAAGGACAGTCACACGATTCCAACGAAGGACAAGGGCGCTTACCTCGACTTCATCGACGCCTACGACGCGCACATTCGCTACACGGACAACCAGCTGAAGCGTCTGTACAAAACGATCGAGGAGCTCGACCTGGCGGGTCGCACGCTCTGGATCGTGACCTCCGATCACGGCGAGGGGCTCGCCAGCCACGGGGTGGCCGGGCACGGCGGACGCATTTATCAGGAACAACTTCACGTGCCCCTCGTGTTCCACGCCTCGGACGGTTCGATGGAGGGCAAGCGGGTCGACAACCTCGTGCAGCACATCGATCTCTTCCCGACCCTGGCCGAGGTCCTCGGGGCGCGGCTCGAGGGGCTGGATCGCCCCATGAGCGGCGCGTCCTTGTGGCCTCTCATCAACGGCCCCGGTATCAACGGCGGAACCTGGGTCGAACGCCCGGCCTTTTCCCAGCGCCGGCCCATGACCGACATCGATCCGAATGCCGAGGCCATTTCCTCGCTCCAGACCCCGACCCACAAGTACATCCTGCACGAGCCTGGGGCCGACGAGTTCTTCGACCTCGCGCAAGACCCCCTGGAGCTCGAGAATCTGGTCGGAGCGCCATCGACGACCCGCGATAGCATGCTACGCGTCCTCGAGGAGCGCCTGCGGCAGGCCCGAGCCCTGGGCCGTGGGGTCACCGAGGTGGACATTCCCGACGATTGGGCCCAGGAACTCGACGCCCTGGGCTACGGCGGCGAGGAAAACTGAGACGCGTTGGAAAACCAGGCGAACACTCCCTCGATTTCCGAGAGGCGATTTCCTGGTTTCGTCGCATCGACGACCATGAGAACGTCTTGAGGAACAGACGGTCTTCGAGAGGGGAGGAGCACCAGGCTCCTCCCCTATCACTCTTGCTCGCGGCTAGAAGCCGACCAGCACGTCGACCGCGTTGCACAGCTCGATGTAGCCGCCGCCGACGATAACGGCCTGGGTCGTCCCGCCGAGCCCGATGAAGGACAGGTTCGGCACGATGTAGATGTTGATCACCGCCAGGTCGGCCACGACCGGTGCGCCGGCGCTGAAGAGCGGCGGACTGGTGACGTCCATCAAGAGCTCACCGCTGGTAAGCACCGGGCCGGTCAGGCCACGCTGGAAGCCGTAGATCAGAGCGATCGTGGCACCTGCGTGATGCGCCGTGTCGATCGTTCCGGTCCAGGTCGTGTCGAGGATCGGAGCGCCCGAAGAGTAGCACAGCGTGTTGACGCCCGTGCCGTTGCGAACCGTGGCCTTGGCCACCGGACCGAGGAAGAACTCATCGACGAGGCCGTACGATGGGTTGGCTCCATCGCCGCCGTTGCCCATCGAGATCGTCAACGTCAGCATCGATCCTTCCGAAAGCGTCGGGAAGAGCGCCCGCAGATCCGACGTCACCGGGGTCACATCCGTCATCGGCAGACCGTGGATCGTCGATACCTGCGTGAACGTCGAGAACGAGTCGGCGTAGTACAGGTTGTGGGTCGTGATCCCGTCGGTGATCTCGACGCTCATGAAGTCGTTTGTCGTCGTCTGGTTTGCCGGCTCGCTCGAGACGAAGGCGGCGGTGAAGACGAAGTAGGGGAGCGTCAGGTTCATGGCGAAGTCCTGACGGATACCGGAGACATTCTGCGGTGCGCTTCCGGGACCTCCAGGGTTGGAGGACGGAACGGCAGCCGCGGAGCCATCGCTGGAAAGACCGGCCCATTGCTCGCCGCGACTCGGCATGCCGTTGTCGGTGTCGGTCAGCCCGGCGGGGTGAATCACGTGGCTCGTGCCGTTCGACACGATCCAGGGGGCTCCGGGAAGCTGGCCTGGGATCTGGTTCTCGAAGCTGCCGTCGAGAATCTCGGGTGTCAGCTCGACGGTGACGAAACCATTCAGTGTGACCGTATCCGTACCCACGGGGCCATGGGCGGTCAAGGACACCGTGTAGCTCCCGGGATCGGTGTAGGTGTGCGTCGGGTTCTGAGCCGTCGCACCTGCGCCGTCACCGAAGTCCCACGTCCAGCCGGAGATGTCGCCGGTCGAGAGATCCGCGAAGACCACCGTCAAGGGCGAAGGCCCGGTTGCCGGTGCTCCTGTGAAGGAAGCGCTGGGCGGAACGTTGCCGACCTTGACGTCGACGAGATCGATCTGGGTGAAGGTGTCCAGTCGTCCCGCGCGGTTCGCTGTCAACACCACCGTGTACAGGCCTTGGGCGAAGTACGTGTGGGTGGGATGCTGAAGCGTCGAGGTGACCCCATCGCCAAAGTCCCAACTCCACGAGGTGGCGCCGCCACTGGTGAGATCCGTGAAGACGACGTTCAATGGCGTGAAGCCCGACAGGGGCGTGGCCGTGAAGTCGGCGATGATCGGAAGCTCTGTCAGCGTGATCAGGTTCGGCTTCGCCAACGTGTCCGAACCGTTCGGTCCGGTCGCCGTGAGCGTGATCGAGTACGAGCCGGGGTCGCGATAGATGTGCGTCGGTTCGAACAGGGTCGAAATCGAGCCATCACCGAAGTCCCATGCGTAGCCGGTCGGGTCGCCGCTACTGAAGTTGCGGAAGTGCACGCGCACCGGGACGTTTCCGATCCGCGGTGTCGCGGTGAAGTTGGCGCGCGTCACGATCGGACCGACCACCACCATGTCGATCACGGTAGCCGTGTCGGTGCCGTTGGGGCCACTGGCGGTCAAGGAGACCGTGTAGCTCCCCTGCGCAGCATAGGTGTGCGAGGGGCTCTGCTCGGTCGAGCTCTGACCATCGCCGAAGCTCCAATTCCACGAGGTGGGGGTGCCCACCGACTGATCCACGAAATTCACGGCGTGCGGCGCGTTGCCGCTCAATGGCTGTCCAGCGAAGGCGGCACGCGTCATGATGGCGCGGACCTCGATCAGGTTGCTCTTCACCAGCGTATCGGTGCCGTGCGGCCCGGTGGCCGTGAGCGTCACGGAGTACGTACCCGGTGTGGCGTACGTGTGCGACACATTGCGCGTCGTCGCGTTCGTGCCGTCACCGAAGTCCCAGCTCCAGGCGGTGGGGGCGCCACGGGATTGATCCGTGAAGATCACACTCAGAGGCGCTTCGCCATCCGTGGGAACCGCGTCGAATTCCGTACGCGTGACCGGGGGGTCGACCACGATCATGTTGGTCTGCGTCAGGGCGTTGGTTCCATCCGGGCCGCCGACGGTCAAGACGACGCTGAACGTCCCCGCGGCGGTGTACGCGTGGTTGGGATGCTGGATGCTCGACGTGGTGGCATCACCGAAACGCCAGTCCCAGGTAGTGATATTGCCCGTGGATAGGTCCGTGAAGGCGACGACCAGGGGCGGCTCACCATTGACCGGTGTACCCGAGAAGGCCGCGTTCGGCCCCGAGGGGTTGACGATGATGAAGTCGGTCTGGATCAGCGTGTCTGTTCCCTGCGAGCCCGTGGCCACGAGCGTGACCGTGAAGGTGCCGGGAGTCAGGTACGTGTGAAGCGGATTTTGTTGCGTCGAGGCCTGGCCGTCGCCGAAGTCCCAACTCCAGCTGTTGGGGGCTTCTGTGGACTGGTCGACGAAGTTCACTACCAGCGGTGCCTCGCCCGAGCGCGGCGTCGCTCCAAAGAGCGCGGTCGTGACCGGCGGATCGACGACGATCAGCGAATTCACAACCTTCATGTCGCTGCCATCCGGGCCATCGACCGTGAGCGTGACGTTGTACGTTCCGGCGGCCGTGTAAGCGTGGTTCGGACTTTGCATGCCCGAGCCGACCCCATCGCCGAAGCGCCAGTTCCAGCTCGTGATGTTGCCCGTGGAGAGGTCGGTGAAGGACACCAGCAAGGGGGCCGGGCCGTTCGCCGGGAAACCGGTGAAGTCCGAGGTCGGTCCGACCGGGTTCACAACGATCAGGTCCGTACGGGTTCGCGTGTCACCGCCGCTGGGGCCGGCGGTCGTCAGTGCGATGGTGTAGGTTCCCGTGCCGGCAAACGTGTGCGTCGGATCTTGAAGAGTCGAGGTTTGCCCGTCGCCGAAATCCCAGCTCCACGAGGTAGGTGAGCCGAGCGAGCGATCCTGGAAGGTCACGGTCAGCGGAACCTCGCCGCGCGTGGGTAGGGCATCGAAAGCGGCAAGCGTCGCCGGTGGATCGACGACGATCAGCCCTGCCTGGGACAAGGCGTTGCTTCCATCCGGGCCATCCACGGTCAAGACGACGCTGTAGGTGCCTTGCTGAATGTAAGTGTGGATCGGGTGCTGCAGTGCGGACATGGTTCCGTCGCCGAAGCGCCAGGCCCAGCTGGTGAGGTTGCCTGTCGAGACATCCGTGAAGTTGACGGTCAGGGGCACCGGGCCGCCTGCGGGATCCGCCGTGAA
>CBFIHP010000017.1:0-126674 GCA_965662355.1 Planctomycetota bacterium
AGGTAGACGCAGGGCCAAGACCAGCGTGGGCCACCGAGCGGAAGTTGGCGATGACGGCCCTCGTGCACCGTCACCCCGTTGGGAGCGACTCCTCGGACTGCTTTCTTGTCGCGAAATGTCGTACGGGCGATAAGACGCGTCTCGTAGTCCCAGTAGACTGTCTCCACGTCGAACCGAGCTCCGAGGCTCCTCGCATGCCTTCGGGCCTGGACTCTTCCGTGTCTAATACCCAGCAAAAATGGATCGTGGGCCTGGCGGCAAGTTGTGCTGCGTTGACGGGGGCCTGTGCCTTCTTGATCTGGGGTCCCGGGCGAAGCTCGCTGGACGGAGGCATCGACCTTCAGGCGGCGCTGGACGACCCACGCGTGCGCGCCGATGTGGTCCAGCAGCTGTCTTCGAAGAACGCCGGCGTCTTCGATTCCCATCCCGATCCCGACGTCGGCAGATTGCTTCTCGGTGGCCTGAACAACGCGGATCTATCGGGGATCCCGATCACGTCGAACAAGTACGGCATGCGCGAGCGCAACTATGCGCTGCCAAAGCCCCCAGGTGTCTGTCGGATCGTCCTCCTCGGCGATTCCTACGTCTTCGGGCTCGGCGAGCGGGCAGAAAACCGCGCAGGGGTCTTCCTCGAACGCTATCTAAGGGAGCGCACGGGCAGCGACATGCTCGAGATCGAAGTGCTGCACCTCGGCATCGGCAGCTGGGGTGCCGTGGCCGAGGCCGCCTTCCTGCGTCGCCAGCTGAGCGATCTACGGCCCGACCTGGTGCTGCACGTTCTGGTGCCGAACGACCTGGACGACGTGAATGGGGTACGCGGCTTCGGCGGTCGATCGACCTTCTCCGATCGTGCACGCGAACGAACCGATTCGATCGTCTATGTCGCCTACACGCGCAGCATGTCGGGCGAGCCCAATGCCAGCCATTTGCTTCTTGATCTGGGCTGGGAAAGCACCAGCCGCTACGAGGAATTGGTCGACGCGGTCGTGCGCCTGGCAGCCGCGACCGAAGGGATCGGTGCGCACTACGTGATGCTGGGACACTGGGGTTCCTTCAACCCGCGCTTGCACCGGCGTCTCGAGCATCGCCTGCGCGACGACCAGGTGCAGTATCTGCCCATGGAGTTTCAACGCGATGCGAAGCTGAGGATTTCCGCCACCGATTCCCACTGGAACCGCGCGGGCAACGAGCTCTTCGCCCAGTTGCTCTACGGCCTGATTCGTGAACGTCAGCTCTTGCCTCAGCTCGAGCTTGAGGAGTGGCCGGACATCGAGGCCAAAGCACAGGGCATGCTTCGTCGCGGGATGCGCAAAGCAACCAAGAAACAACCCAGTTCCTTCTGGCGACCGCCCCACGAATACTCCTCCTCGCTGGATTTCATCGACCCGGCTCCCGAGCTCTTCCGCCAGGTCGCTGCCGGCGTCGATGCCGAGGGACGCGCGGGGCCCTACGTCTCGATCCTGCTGCCCAACGCACCCAACACGCACCTACGCTTTCGAGGCCGCGCCTTCGACCGGCCGGAGATCGACGGAGCCCGTGTCGAGGTCTTCGTCGAGGAACATCCCCTGGGCGCCTTCTCGATCCGAGCCGCGGAGACGCTCACGTTCGAAGCACCCCTTCCCACGGCGCTTCTGGAGCTTTCCTTTGTGACCGTTCGTTTCGTTTGCGACGACTACGTCTACGCCGGCGAGAACCTGCGTCACTGCGTCTCCTTTCAACTGGAGACCGTTTCGCTCCTGCCCTAGGGTATCCCGGAATCCGGACGCAATGAAAGCCAAGCGCCTCCCTCCTGGTTCCGTGCAGAAGTGGTTCGTCGCGCTCACGGCAACCGTGATCGCCCTGCTCATCGCGGTGGTCATTCTGGCGTATATCGTGCTTCGAGGCAGCGCTGGGGCTGGCGATCTCCGTGCGTTGATGAACGATCCCGAGGTCAAGGAGCAGGCCATTGCGCGGCTGGTGAAGCGTGGCGGTGGAATCTGGGACTCGCACGTCGATGCTGACGTGGGGAGGGTTCTGCAAGCGGGCCTCGAGGGCCGTGAGTTTCGGAACAAGCCGCTCTCCTCAAACCGTTTTGGTTTGCGTGAGAAGGAATATCAGACTCCCAAACCCCCGGGAATGTTGCGCGTGGTGCTGCTGGGGGATTCGTTCGTCTTCGGGGAGGGCGTGACGAGGGAGGATCGCATCGGTGTCTTTCTTGAGCGCTACCTGAAGGAGAAGGGGCAGGGGTCCCCAACGCAAATCGAGGTCCTGCACATCGGCATCGGCAGCTGGAACGTGCTCGCAGAGTGCGCGTATCTCCGCCGTCAGCTTTCGCTGATTCAGCCCGATCTGGTGTTGCATTTCACGACGGCCAACGACCTCGACGACATGGATGGCGTGCGGGGATTCGGTGCGAAGGCTCGCTTCTCCCCGCAACGCAGGGAACGCGCGGATGGTCGCATCCTCTTGACCCATCCGACGTGGTACATGGGCCTGGGAGAAACGAACCACCTACTCTCCGGACTCGGATGGGAGAGTCGCGAACGCCACCGGGAAGCCGCCGAGGCGATCGGACGCTTGCGGAGTGCGGTCGAGTCGCAAGGAGGACGCTATGCCATGGTGATGCACTGGGGGATCTACAACGGCCTCGTCATGCGCGACCTCCAGCGCTTCCTCGACGAGGACCAGTTCGTGTTTCTGTCTCTGGAGTTCTCGAAAGAGTCGCTCTACTGGGTGGCGCTCGACGATTCGCATTGGAATCGCTCCGGCATGGAGCGGCTGGCCAAGATGTTCTATGCCCTGGCCCGACAGCGTGCCTGGCTGCCCATGCTCCAGCTGGAAGCCTGGCCCGAAGCCGATCAGATCGTGGCGGACATCCATGATGTCGGATTGGCGGACGCGAAGAAGCAACCGCGAGTCAAGGCCTGGCTGGAGTCACGGCCGCTCACTGGCCGCCTCGACTTCACGCAGCTTGACGATGAACTGGGACGCCACATCCTGGGCGGCATCGACAAGGATGGCCATGTTGCTCCCTACGCTGCGGTACTCATGCGTGCCAAGGCCACCGGCAACGTTCTCCATATCGAAGGCAATCACCTCGAGCGTCCCGAAATCGACGGTGCCCAGGTCCAGGTGCTCGTCGAGGGTCAGCGGGTCGGCACCTTCGAAGTCCAGGCAGGCCAACCCATCGACGTCCGCTTCCCCATCCCGGACGACCTCACGCAACCGACGTTCATCGCCGTCCAGTTCGTCTCCAGCGACTACGCCTACATCGGCCATGACCTCCAGCACTGCGCCTCCTTCTCGCTGACTCAGCTCACGCTCGAGGACAGGTAGGGAACATGACTTCGTGCTAGACTCTTCTGGTGTTCCGGTATCCCCCCTGCTCAAGCCGAATCATACGCCCGCTCCTCCTGTTCATCGTGCTGGCGCTCCCGAGCGTTGCGCAACGGACTGCACCCCATGACAAGACCCTGCAGGGTCACTGGGATCCGCCGTTTCAGCACCCTCTAGGGGATTTCACCGCCCCTCCGGCGTTTTTCAACGCTCTGCATCTCTCGCTGATTCCTGTCGGCCCGTTGCGGGGACAGATCTTCGCCTTCGATCTGAACGAGGACCAGACCGGCACAGATTGGCTCCAACGCTATGCGGTGATCGATGTCTCTGGCCCCGGTGCGCCGACGTTCGAGAACGCCGAGCTGCCCATGCCCACGAACGGGGGCGACCTGTTCTGTGCAGGCCATGCGTGGATGTCGGATGGATGTCTCTTCATCGCTGGAGGAACCACCGAGTATCCGGGCGCGGGTCCGGGGTTGCACCCCGGACAGTTCCTCGGCGGGCGACTGGCCTACGTGTGGGATCCTCGGGTCGGTCCGGCCGGAACCTGGCATCGCCAGCCCGACATGAAACTCGATCGCTGGTACCCCACGGTCACGTTGCTGCCGGATTCGAGCCTGCTCGTAACAGGTGGCGTTCCGAACACCGAGGACTACACCCCTCACGACAACTACCAGGTCTTCGAGCCCGGACCCTCTGGCGGCATCGGTCAGTGGGAGATCAACCAGATCGATACGCTCTTCTCCGGCCCGGGCGGGTACGCCGCATTCACGATCTACCCGCGCATTCACCTGTTGTTTTCCGGACACCAGTATGCATCGGGGATGGGCACCGCGACGGCGCGCTTGAACCACGCTGCGGCGCCCGGTGAGTGGACCACGACAGCGAACAGCGCATACACCTTCCGCAACTACGGCACCTCCGTTCTCCTGCCGAACATCCCCGGCCTACAGGAAGACGTCGTGCTTCGGCTCGGGGGCTATGCGTGGGACAAAGGGCCGATAGGCGTGGTCGCTTCTGCCGAGCTCGTCCACGCCGCCGCCGACAGCTCGCCGAGTTGGGATTGGCAGCCCGCGGCCTCGATGAAGCGCCCCAGAATGCACCCGTGTGCCGTGCTATTGCCGACGGGCGACGTGCTAGTCGTGGGCGGCCGCACGAACCCCACTACTATGTGGCCAGAGGAATTCGCGCTCGTTCCGGAGCTCTACCGCCCCGCGAGTGATACGTGGCGCGACATGGCTCCCGGGGCTTCGGCTCGTACGTACCACTCGACCGCTCTGCTTCTCCCCGATGGGCGCGTGCTTTCCGCGGCAGGCAATACGTCGACCGAGGATTACCAGATCTTCCACCCGCCATACCTCTTCACTGGCCTCCCTCGCCCGAACATCACGGCGGCCCCCGAAGTCTTGCTGTATCGGACCTCCCAGCCCAGGACCTACACGGCCGAGTTCGATGCCCTTCCCGCCGGTGATAGCGTGACCCGCGTCGTCTTGATCGCGCCTGGCTCCACGACCCATCACTTCGATCAGAGCATGCGCTTTATCGAGCTCGAAGTCGTTGAGGCTACCGACACGAACATAACCTTCCAGCCTCCGACCAACGCTGCGGAAGCTCCTGTGGGTTACTACATGATGTTCCTCGTCAGCGAAGGCGGAATCCCCAGTGTGGCTTCCTGGGTCCACGTAGAGCGGCCACGCCGTGACACGTCGCCGCTGCGCCTGCGCTAGCGTTCAGGTCTGATATCGCCCCAGGGTGCGGCACTACTCGAGAAAGAGCGTGAGCCTGGTCAACAAGCCGGTGCTTTCACCATCGAGCCCCGATTGATCGAAGCTGGTCCAGCGATAGTTGAAGCTCAGGCTCATCAACGGAGTAAGCCACCAGTTCAACCCCAGGGAGAGGTTCCGCATGTCACCTCCGCTCACGAGGCCATCGGTTGCGTCGAGTTCGGACCAGCGAGTCGCGATTTCCCAGGCGCCCCACCCGTTCTGGTCGACGTGTTTGGCCACGGGCAAGGGGGTGAAGACGCCGCCCTGTCTGTCGTATCCACGCATCTCGCCGGTCAACGCCCAGGAACCAGTTACCGAAAAGCCGCTGAAGCGAGGACTGCCGACGCTAGGCGCGTCGATGTCGGCAATCAGGTATTCGCTCGCGAGCCAGAAGGGCCCCCTACGCCACGAAGCCTCGAAGTTGTACGTCAGGCTGTTGTTGGCGTCGAAGAGCCCCGTGTCCACGAACAGAGGCGACTGGTTGAACTCCGGTTCGGTAGCGAAACGCTGGCCTTCTTCCGCGTCGCTGTAGCGCAGACCGAAGCCGACGTGCACGAGGTTGCCCTCATCCTCGGTGACGAACGGCAGGCATGTGAAGCGGCCAATGTACTGTATCGCCGAGTTGTCGTAGGAGCTGCCCGTGTCGATCCAGTCGTTGAAGATGCCTCCCGCCCACGTCATGCGTTTCTCGAAGCCGCCGCCACTGAGCACGAGACCCACATTGCGCGCAGGCAGAAAGGCATCGAGGACGGCGGCGCGTTCCTGTAACGGCAGTTGGACCAGGCTCATGTTGCGCTCCATTGAGATGGGCTCCTTCTGCTTGCCGATGCTGAGCGTGGTCAATTGGGGCGTCGGAATGTCCAGGCGCCAGTCGTAGAGAGAGAAATTGTCCGTGGTCTCGGTGTTAAAGCCCTTGTCGAAGGCATTCGTCGCGGCGAAAACGGTGTAGACCCAGGGCTTCGGAAAATTCAGCGTTCCGATGGCACCGAGGCGCATGGCGCGAATCTCGCCGCCAGCGAAGCTGTCCAGGTCTCCTACCTGCGCGTTGCTGGCGCTATCTTGCGACAGCCAGTCCTGGCGATCCAACGCCAAGGCCCCCAGGAAGATGCCCGAGATATACTTGGTCTCATATCTGTTCCACTTGCTTGTATTGCGATACTCGGACGGCAAGGACATCGGCGGCGGCGTGTAGGCGAGCCAGCCAGAGCGCTTGGCATCGCCATCGGTCGAGGGATCCGTGATCATGGGCAGAGTGTTTCGCACGACTTCCCCCCGCCGGATCGCAAAGCGTGCGTGGGTTTGCGTGTCCAGCAAGACCTCGAAGTCCTCCCGCGGATCGGCGTCGAGGATCACAAAGGTAGCCGGCTCGCCCACATTCAAGTGGCCCAAGAGAACACCTCCACCAGCGTCGACGGCCAGCTCCACGCTGTCTGCTGGGATCTCGTCCTGTGTCACGAGCTCGAGCCTTCCGTCGCGGAGCAACAGATTGACGACGATGTCTTCCTTCTCGCCTTCTCGATCGATCAGCGTGACGTTGCGGATCAGAGAGTCTTCGGAGAAACCGATTGTCAGGAGGAGCAACAAGCCGAGGCCGAGCATTGCGGACTACGGTAGCAACCTGTAGGCGCCCTCACACGCTTCTCTGCGATGCCGGCCCGGCCAACCGGCCGCGATCTACAAGGGCGCTTGCGCGCTACTTGACTTTCCCCTAGTCCTCCTCGGACTCGGGAACCTCGCCTCGGGTCAACTCGCGGTTCAACCAGGCCCGCGCGAAACGCCAATCGAGCTTGGCCGTATCCTTGCTGATATCCAGGGCCTGCGCCGTCTCGTCGACGGTCAAACCAGCGAAGTAGCGCAGTTCGACGAGCTTGGCATGCCGAGGCTTCTCTTGTGTGAGCTTCGCCAGGGCTTCGTCCAGGGCGATCACATCGAGCATGTCGACACCTTCGCGGCCTCCGGGATCCACCAGTGATATCTGGTTCGCCTTGCCCCCCCGCTTCTCGGCTTTCTTGGTCCGAGCGTGATCCACGAGCAACCGCCTCAGGGTCTTGGCTGCCACGGCGAAGAAGTGGCTCCGACCCTTCCAGTCCACCTCTTCACCCTGAACCAGGCGAATGAACGCCTCGTTCACCAGTGCGGTGGCCTGGAGCGTATGTCCCTTGTTCTCGTGGCGAAAGTGCTTCTGAGCCAGGGCTCGAAGATCGTTGTACACGAGCGGGATGAGATCCTCCGCCGCCTTGGGATCTCCGCTGACACTGGCCTCGAGGAGCTGAGTCATGGTCTTGGCTGCATCCATGGAATCAGGGTATCCGACCGGAGGGAATTGCCCCAGGGCCGCCGGGGCCACTCTCCCAACCCCCCAAAATTGGGAAGGACGGCTCCTCCGCTAGCCCATCAACGCACGTATCCCAAGGCCCGCAGGGCTTCGAGCATCTCATCCTCGGACAGGTCGCCCTCGGTCGGAGCACCGGGATAGCGTGAAATGAGGAGCTCCTTGTACCGCACGAGCTCCTCCTGAACCCGGGCGTGTCGTGGATCGCGAGGATCGAAGATGTCCCTTGTCTCGCCGGGGTCCAGATCCCAATCGAAGGCCTCGAACTTCCAGGCGGTGCCCTTGGTGCTCCGCCAGCGGAAAGCCAGCGCGCCGTCGCGAATCAGGACCCAAATCGTGCGCGGATCACTCGCGGGAAAATAGCTGTTGCGCAGATTCAGGCCGGGGATCTTGCGATAGCGAACGTCGCTGATGACCGTCGTGTGGCTGAGAGCACGCAACTCGGGGGGAGATTCCAGTCCGCGGATGGACGCCGACAAATCGACGCCATCGACGCTGTCCAGCGCCTGGAGACCCGATAGTCCGAGCAACGTCGGGTGCAGGTCGATCGAACGCGTTAGCGCCTCGTAGGTCCGCCGGGGAACTCCGGGGCCACGGATGATCCAGGGAATCCGAATGACCTCGGGCGCGAGTTGCTTGCCGTGCACCCAATGGAAGAGCGCGTTCTCGCGATAGAGGATCTCTCCATGGTCGGTGGTCAAGGCGACGAGGCTCTCTGAATCCAAGCCATGATCATGGATCTTCGCCAGCACTCTGCCGAACCAGCCGTCCAGCTTGTGCACGCCGATGCGATAGCACATCTCGAGCAACCGGACCAAACGGGCCACATCCGTCTTGCTCAATCCGAGCTTCTCGATCGTCTCGGGGAAGTTCCATTCGAGCCCGAAACGATGCTCCGAATACAACGGAAAGAATCGATCCAGGTCCGCCTGGGTCAGATCGCCCACGACCTCCGGATACTCCTCGCGAAAGCTCGCGAACTCTGCATCGCTGAAGAGGTTGTGGTACGGCGCATGGGTAATGGTGAAGAAGACCTGTACGTACGCCTTGTAGCTGGGGTCGGCTTCCAGGCGCTTCAAGATCGCCTCGAAGCGCGCGTCGTTGGCCGTCAGCTGCGTGCGGTCCGGTTGTGCGTTGCGGTCCAGGACCGCCCGATGTTGCTTGCTATCGGACAGAACGACATTTCGCGCGGGCACCCCTTGCCCGTACCCCAAACGAGCCGCGGCCATCGGATGTCCGCTCCAGAAGTGGGTGTCGTAACCCGCATCGCGATAAGACTCCGCCAGCAAGTGAAGCTCGTCGGGAAGCTTGCGCGGATGGTAGTACACCCGGTGCTTGGGCGCCTGCGTTCCCGAGATGTTCGAGGCAAAGCACGGCCCCGACACGCCCGACTCGGAGTGGTGGTTCTTGAAGACCGTGCCCTCGCGCGCGAAACCATCGATGTTCGGAGTAAAGGTGACACCGGAATCGTAGGGCCCAAGAAACGATCGATTCAGCGTGCAATTGACATACAAGAGCACCAGCCGGGGCTCGGTTTCCGCCGGCACTGCACCTCCGCAGGAGCTCCCCCAGAAGGAGAGGACGAGACACCCCAGAAGGCGACTCGCAGCCTTGTACCCAATCGAATCGCTCACATGGGCGAGTCTATCAGAAGACCCGGCCGCTCCATCCGCCCAGCAAGGCAGAGGACTACCGACTGCGCTACCTGGATGGTCAGGTTTCGCTCAACACCCGCTGTGGCGTACGCATCGAGAATCGCCTGAACACAAAGATCCGCCCGCTGTATGTGAACGGCGCCCCGATCGGTTTTTGCTGAACGCCCTGGTGTGGCCTGGTAACCGACCCCGTGACCAAGGAACGCTTTCACCCCGGCACGGGCAAGCGGGCGCTGGCACACGAGGGAGCTCTCTACTACTTCGCTTCAGGCTCGAGCAGGGCACGCTTCGAGAACGACCCCGCACGCTATGCCCTACCCCGATTTCGGATGTAGCCTGGGCCACGAGTTCCGGAGAGGCGGAAGCTTCACCTCGGTATCGATCGTGCTCGTGCAACAACGCCCGTAGGATGGCTCCCCCCCCGACTCCTTCCACGCGAATCTCTTCGATGCGGTCATCGCTTCTCCTCCCCCTCCTTGTCCTCCTGCCCTCGTGCGCGACGGAATCGCCCCCCGGCGCGGCGACGAGTCCGCTTGCACCGACTGCACACCACCGGGATCGGGCAGTGCCGGTCGTGGAGCACTGGGGCGCCATGCGCGAGGTTCTTCGTGACGGGCACACCGAGGGACGCGTCGACCTGGCCGAGGTTCTGGGTCCGGATACGGTCGCCGTCGGTGCCTCTGCGGCTCTTGCCGCCGAGATCACCGTCTTCGCCGGGAAAGCTCACCTCGCCGAGGTCGTGGATCCGGGCTCCGTCCAGGGCCTGCGCGTGCGAGCGCCCGTTGCCGGGGAACAGGCCACGCTCCTCGTTCTCGCCCAGGTGGCGGAATGGAGCGAACACCCCCTCACCGCGCTGCCCGACCTCGCATCACTCGAAGCGTCCGTGCGCGCGATCGCCGCGGCCAATGACATCGACGTGACCAGGCCCTTCCCCTTCCGCGTCGAGGGCGTGGCGAGCACTTTGCGCCTGCATGTGCTCAACCACTCCTGCCCCATCGCCGAACCGGACGGACCGCAACCCTGGAGGTTCTTCGGAAAGGACGAGACCACCGTGCTGGTGGGTTTCTACGCCGAGGACTCCGCGGGCCGCTTGACTCACCATGGGCAGGAGACCCACACGCACGCCCTCCTTCCAGGAAGGGGCATCTCCGGTCACCTCGACGATGTGGCACTCGTGTCCGGTGCCCGCGTCTACCTACCCGTCCGTTGAACAGCCTCAGGTCTGGGCCGGCGTGGGCCGATCGATCCACATGCGCTGCAGGTGCCGCTGCGGACCACCCTCGTCGACATAGGCCGAGCGGTCGTGAACCAGCTTGGTGTTGTCGAGGAAGAACATGTCTCCCGAGGTCATCTCGAAGCAGATCTGATTCTCGGGGTCCTCGAGCGCGGCGTCGAGTGTGTCGAGGCCGGCACGCTGGACCGCAGTGAGCGGGACTCCCACGCGCTCGTGTCCCTTCTCGATCCAGTACCGCATGTAGCGCAGGCAGACACCCTGGCGATCGCGGAAGATGGGGAAGGCGTTTCGACGGACAGCCTCGGCGTCCTTCTCGCTGCCGGGGGTAACCACGTCTCTGAAGAACTCGCCGTAGAGCGCTTCGAGAAGCTCTGGGGATTGGTCACGCAGGGCCTCATGGGCCCGCACTGCCGAGGCCAGTCGGGAGCCGCCTCCGTTGGAGGACGGCTGCAAGCACACCAGGGCGACGACCCGTGGCCAGACCGCTCGGTTGGAGCTGTCGGTGTGCATTCCGGTTGATTCACGGGTCTGGGACACGGGGATGGCCTTGTCCCGGTAGGACTCTCCCTGGTCGAGCACGTCGTAGAGCCGGCCGTAGACATCCACGGTCTCACCCAGCTCGAGGCCGATCGCAAGGAACGCCAGCGAGATCACCTCGCGAGGGGTCTCGGGGAGGCCGCGCACCCAGGCGAATCCCGGACCTCGATCGATCTGCTCGGCTACCTGCTGGCCCATGGCCACCAGACGAGGCAGGTCCACACATCCGCTCTCCAGCTCGGCTACGGGGTCTTCGATCTGTTTGGCCCAATCCTCCAGTCGTCGAAGGTCCTTGGTTATCTGCGCCGGTGCGTCGATGCACCACGTTGAGGCTCGACCGTCTCGGGCTCGCTCGAAAGCCTGCACATAGCGCGTCGACGTCGGGTGTGGGAGAGGTAGGCTCACGCGGGCTCCTCGAGGACGAACAACAGGTGCAGGGGCAAGCCGGCCAGAGGCTCGAAGAACTTCGGCGCCAGGTCGATGTGTTCCTCGGTCACCCCCAACTCCTCAACCCTCGGCAGGGCGGTCCAGCCTGCCGTGCGTATGGCTTCGAAGTAGTCGGCGAATGTCTTGTGTACGCAGCGCACGTCGGCGGCTTCCCCCTCGACGGTCCAGATCTTGCCTTCCAGGGTGTGGTCGACCGCGGCGTAGTAGTCCTTGCCGCCGGTCTCGAAGAAGAAAGGTTCCCCGGGCTTTTTCATGTAGGGGAAGCAGGGGTGAGGGACGCTGAACACGAACCG
Organism: Planctomycetota bacterium; assembly: GCA_965662355.1. Lineage (GTDB taxonomy): Bacteria > Planctomycetota > UBA1135 > UBA1135. The sequence continues at coordinate 11,580 of CBFIHP010000017.1, forward strand.
ACCTCCAGGGGCGATGTGCTCACGGGCAGAGGCCATGGTCCGGGCCATCTCGCCGCGGGTGAGGTAATTGAACAGGAACACGGCCGAGATGCGTTCGTACTTCTCGCGTGGCAGCTTCAGGGGCCCAGAAGCGTCGCCGGTGACGAATTCGAGCGGGCATTCAGCCGATTCGGCGGATGCCGAGTTGGCGCGGGCGATCATCTCGCTCGAAACGTCGATCCCAAACACCGAGGCGGCGCCGGCCTCAGCGGCGAGCCTGGCGACATATCCCTCACCACAGCCAAGGTCCAACAGGTGGGCGTCCTGCAAGGGAGCGAGGACTTCCAGGACTCGTGGCCTGGCCGTGTAATCACTCAACAGAGATCTGGTGCGGCGTGCCCAGATCTCAGCTTGCTCGTCGTAGATCGATTCGGTGCTTCGTCGTGATTCCAAGTTCGAGGGTGTTCCCCCTCCATCGTGGGTCCCAGGGCCCGATTCCGCAACCAGTCCCAGTAGCTCGCGCGCAGATTCAAGCTCTTGATCATTCCTCGATCAAGGTCGATGCGTCCCTGCGGGGACGAGGCCATGTCGACCGCGATGGAGCGCAGCGCGGCCTGGTGTTTCTCGTCAACCAGGCTGTGCAGGGCGAAGAAGACTCCGTCCCGTGAGCTGATATCGGGGTGACGTTCTACAGCAGCCGTGAAGGGAGCGTAGATCGCCTGAACGATCAGCTCCGTTCCCAATCCCAATGCGCCTACCGCCTGGGCGGGGGGGCCCTCCAAGAGGATCTGAAGGAACAGTTCGCTCCATCTCACGACCTCTTTGACCGGTGCCCGTTCCTCGGGTTCAACACCCACGGCCGAGGTGAATCGATCGAACAACTTGGGGTGGGGGATTCCATCGAACCACTCTCGCCGCAGGCCGTGCGCCTTGAGCGCGTCGATTTCCTCTTGCCCGTAGTTTCCGGATTCTTCCTGCAGGTTCTCAAGTAGCCAGGTCCGGTGGCGCTGGTCTTCGAAGCGAGAGATCACCGCCGATAGGTAGCGCGGGAACCTGTGGGCGTAGTCCGGGTAGCTCAGGGCGAACTCGCGCAAGATCGCGTGGGAGGCTTCCCGCGTCCCCTCTGAGAGCGTGTCCAGCAGGGGGTGATTCACGGCGCGGTGTCGCAGTGCAGCTTCCTCCAGGGACCCCACGAAGCTGCGAGCCGAGGGGCTCTTGGAGCCCCGGGGCGCCAAAGGAGTCCGAGCGTGGGGGGAGGGCTCGTCCCGGGCCGGGTGAGACTGGGCACGGTCGAATTCAGCTGCGGGGGGGTCGGTCATCTGCCTGAGAGGGGGGGGGCACGCGAGTCGAGGGGCCGCTGACCTAATAGCGATGATACGGCCAAGTGCGCACGGGAGAACCCCCAATTTTTTAGCAGCTCTCTGCGCTGTACCGGGGAAGGGCACTGCTCCCCTTTGCGCAACGCTCAGGGCCCGATCGAGGCCCGCGGTTCCCGCGGTTGTGGTGCCACCTCCCAGCCTCGAGGGGATCGAAGGTCGGGTCTGTTGCTAGCCAGCGTCCACTATTCGGCTCCACACAACACGGGATCCTGCAACCCAGTCATATGGCGTACGGCGGGTTGGACCGAGTGCTAGCGTCGCTACGTAGAGACCGATCACGACCCACACGAGGACCAGCCCTCCCATCACCCATGCCGGTGGTTCCTGAGTCTCCATGGGCCATCCAGGAATGTGAAACAGGCATGTGTGTGCCAGTTGCCAGGGCAGGAGCTTGACCACGGAACGCACCAGTGCCCTTCCTGGGACGAGGCGTTCCCCGCTCAGATGCACCACTCGAAGGCCCATGCGGTGCTTGCCCCACGTCGCTCCACTTTCGGAACTCTCCGATAAAGTGAAGTAGAGCATGACTGGCAAGATGGATGTGACGAATGCAACGACCTCCATGTGCCAGGGATTGGACATGAGCACTTGCCAGCGATCTGCCAGAGGACCGAATGCGAGGATGGAAGCGACTGTGGCGAGGATGACCAAGTATCCAGCGATCAGGAGATAGTCCAGGGCAAATGCTGTGATCCTCCTGGAGAAGTTGGGGGCTTGCTCGATCAATGTCGTTGGTTAAACCTGGCCATCGCGATGAGGCGCCGACACCTCCGGCGATGCCGACGTGTCGCCATCTCGGGCACGCTGGTCAGCATGATCGAGTAGCGGCTCTACTCACCCTTCGGAACGAATTGCAGCGTGCCAAAGAGGCCGAGTTGATAGCCACCAACGCCGATCAGGTTGGCTTCGGTGGGTTGGATGCCGAGGCCCGCGGTTTCGAGGGAGGGGAGGGGGATGGCCCCGATGGCTCCAAGCAAGCCTGGGAGCGCGAAGACAAAAAGGTCGTTTAGGTACTGGGCCTGCAGGTCCATGGCAGCCGGGTCGGTGCCGGGGTATGTGCGCAGGATGCGTAGATCGAGACTGCTATCGGTGATGGCGAGCTCGAGTGTCGCGTCGAGGGCAAGGTCGATGTTGACATCGGCCACGCCGGACAGGGAGACCGCTAGCAAGGGCAGCACACCGTAGCTCGTGTCGACTTCGAATTCGATCTCGAGGTTGTCGAGACGTACCGAACCCATAGCGCTGGTCGGCGCGTCGAGGGACAGGATCGGGGGAACGTTCCCATGGGCCTGGAGTCGTACGGGTGTTCCCTCGCTGAAGATGTCAAAGCCGGCGTCGGGGAAGAGCACGTCGAGGTCTTCGGTCGTCAGGAAGAGCGGTTGGCCGCCACCGCCATCGTCCGGAAAGAGAGAGCCCATGTTCCCGTCGAGTAGCCCGGCCGCCGTGCAGGCAGCCAACACCTGGTTCATGAAATCGTCCGTGATCGAGAGGGCTGCTTCGTAGGGCAGCCCACTCGGCGTCGTCGAAGAGAAGCCGGGGGCTGGCGAGGGCGTGCCGCGGTACTGGGTCAGGGGCGGTGCTCCGGGTTCTGCGCTGCCGACGTTGGCGCTGGCCGCGAGGCGGAGCGTGACGCCGGAGGTGTCCGTTACGACGGCTGTGATCGGAGCGTCAATGTTCGTGTCGACTCCGATCAGTTCGTACAGATTTCCAGCGAGCACGAACGAGTTCAGGATCTCTTCCATCGCCGGGCCGAGCTGGTTTTCGATCTCGCCGGCGATCGTGTCTTCAATCTGCTCTTTGACGGCGCTCTCGATGACGAACGCTTCGGCCACGGTGCCGATGAAGCCGATCAACTCGAAGTCGAAGTTGGCGCGGTCGACCACGATGTTGTTCAAGGCCACGCTGATTTCACCGCTCTGGGGTGTCGCGACCATATCGGTCGAGATCGTCGTCGGGCTGGTGGTGATGTAGCCAGTGAGGTTGTAGGGGATTTCGAGTATTTTGCCGTACACGTCGAAATCGGCCCGCACGTCGTACATCGAAACGTCAGCATGGATGCCGGCCACTTGCGCGGTGAGAGCCATGTTCATGTCCGGGTTGTACGTGAGGTCGGTGAAATCGATGGTGGCCGAGAAGATGACGAAGCCGAAGGGACCAAGCTCGTTGGCGACCTGTTGATCCGGAAGATTCTGGACGACGGAACCGAAATCGAAGGCCTCGAGTTCGGCCTCTCCGAGAACGGCTACCTTCGCCAGGCCGCTTTGATCGAGCCGGGCGGACAGCGAGACGTTCGAGGGGCTGTCGAAATCCAGTGCACGCCCCTGGAAGAGCGTCATGTGATGGTTCGCTGTCGCTCCATCGGGATGCGTCATGCGGAAGCGCAAGCCCTGTCCGATTTCGCTTGCCGTGATGTGCTGGGGGAGTGGTCCGAAGGAGCCGTTACCGTCAACTGCCAGCGGCAAACCGTCGAGCGTTACGGATTGAAGAGTCGGTCCATCGATATCCCCCTCGAGATCGAAGGATTGCGGAAGGGAGATCCCACCGTCCCCGGGGGTTGTGGTCACGTGCCAAGCATGCACGATCGTGTCCGACTCATAAGGACCTCCCTCGGGTGTGAAGACCTGCAGGTGGGCCATGTAGTCGCCGGGCACATCCGGCGTCAGCGTCGCGAACGCTTGCAAAGGGTTGTCGATCTGTGCCTGGCTCTGCGCGGGCTTCGCGTCGAGAGTCCAGAGCACGCTATAGCCAGGCTTGACGGACCCATTGCCCTCTGCGGTGGCTGCCCCATCGAGGAGAACGGTGCGCCCTGTCAGCGTGCCCTGCGGTGGACCCGCATCCGGGGGGCCGATGGTGTGGACCAGCGCTCCATTGCTGAAGTCGAGCCCAAACGGAGCCCCATCGTCGAGCACGACCGCGAGCATGTAGATGTCCCGGTTGGCAAGGGCAGCAAGCACGGGCACTGTGAAGTCGAACGATGTGACCCCCGAAGCCGGAAGTACCGCCTGCGGCCTCACCTGCAACGCGGCGGAGAACCCAAGCGGCAACAACTGCCCGAAGAGAAACGTTGGCCCCGAATCGAGATCCGCCAACAACACCGGCAGCTTGCCCGGCGTGCCCGTGATCTCGATATGCACCGATTCACCGAGGATCACCTCCGTGACAACCCCCCCGTCCACGCTCAAGTCCGACCCCGCGATCGGAACGGATAAAACCAGCGTCGCCAAAGCGAAATGAACAGGACAGGGCTGTCGCAAACTCATAAGTGTTGTCCTCCCAGCCGGCCCAAGCCGACCAAACCAGGGCGAGATCGTCCCAGCGATCCTCGTGCCTCGACAAAGAACGCGCAACCCCAAGCCCCCACATACCGCGTCAGACACTAATCGTCGCCCCCCCGACCTCACCCAATCCGCCAATTCGACGCCGCCTATTCGGGAGTTTGATTGGGCCGATATGTGGCTTTGACCGCTGGACTTAGCGCTGGCGAGATCCGAAATCCTACCGGAGAGTGTCCTGCGGGGCGTTTCTTGCCCGTGGGCTCGTCGAAGGGTGTCTGACGCCGTATGCGCGCTGACCCACGGTTTGGCGTGGAACGAAGAGCAGAAGCTGCTGGCAACCGACGGTGAGACGACCGATGAGCTCGGTGAAACGGTCTCGGTGAGCGGGAACGTGATCGTGGCGTCATCGGTATTCAGCGACGCGCTCTTCACCGACGTGGGGGCGGCGTACCTCTACTATTTCGACGGGGTGATGTGGAACCAGCAGCACAAGCTGCTGGCCGACGACAGGGCCGCCTCGGACCGGTTCGGCCGCGCCTCGGTCAGCGGGGATAAGGTCCTGGTCGGCGCGCAGCTCGACGACGACCCCGGGGTGGACTCGGGTTCGGCCTACGTCTTCACCGTCTGCACACCGGCCAGTGCGACCCTCCGCAACGGGCTCGGGATCAACGATCTGGACCTCACGAACCCGTCGACCCCGGCCCTGGGTTCGACCTGGAGCGTCGACCTCGACTGCACCGGGCACATGGCCGACATGGCGATTCTCTACATCACCAACCAACCCTCCAGTGGGCTGACCCTACCCTTGGGCGAGATCCTTATCACGGGCAACCTGTTGCTGAAGGAGACGATCCTCCACGCCGGCGGAATCGTGACCTTCAGCATCCCGATCCCCCCGAATCCTTCCCTGTGCGGAACACAGGGGTTCAGCCAGGGGCTGATCTTCGGCGGACCGGGCGCTGAGCTCAGCAACGCCGTCGACGTCGTGCTCGGGGAGTAGTCGGCCAAGACGCCAAGGTCCTCCGAGGTGGCCCCGGATCCAGCTGTCTGTCTGAACCGTCGGCTGCAACAACGCCCCACCAACCGTCAGCTGGGTGCCTGGCTCCGTACGTGCCCGATCGGTGGACGATTCTGGCACGGCCACCGTACTGGTTCTCGACCAAGCCTCCGTCCGCCACTACACGATGATCATCGAAGCGAGCGCGTCCGGCGAGTAGCATGATTACCCAGATCATCGGCAAGCGCCTGCGCTCGGCGGATCCGCCGACTACGGACAGGAGCGGAGACAGAAGCTCGCGGCTTCCGTCAGCCCGAAGCTCACGTTGGACGCCGGGTTCGGGTCGAAGAGGAGCCCCTGAACATAGGCACAGATGCCAACGAGGCTCGGGTTGCTCGGAACGACCAGGTCGATGGGTGCGGGAACACCCGGGCCATCCCAGACGCTCGGTCCGACTTGTAAAGCGATCTGATTCAGCCCGATCAGGAGCTCGCCCAACGCCCCCGGACCCGCCATTCCGAAGCCGGGGAGGTTCGGTCCGCAGGGGAACCCCGGCGCTGCGGCCCGGCTGACGATCAGGACCGCGAAGGAGCCCGGCGCCTGGGTCCCCAGCGGATTGTCCACGCCGAGCCTCCAGGTTCCTCCCAGGTCGGGCGCTCCTCCCAGGCTGACGAGGCTTCCCACGGGATTGACGCCACAGCCGTAGCCCGTGAAGAAGGGCTCTGCGACCCAGGCAGGGTCGGCACTGTCGACACCGTTCAGCGTGCCGAGGAAGCCGTCGTTCCCCTCGGGAGAGAGATCCTCGACCACCTGGCCAGCCCCCTCGTCCAGGCGCCAAGACCCGATCAGGCCGGGTGAGTCCGGCTGCACACCGACCTCACGCACGGTCGCAATCTCCGCGGCATTGAGCGCTCGGTCCCACACCGCCGGCTCCCCGATGCGGCCGAGGAAGAACCACAACGGTGGCTCGACACCGTTCGGAGGCGGCCCGATGTAGCCGTGTGTGCATCCGATGGAAAGGAACTGCTGATTGTCTGCCGAGGGAACGAGCGTGTTCGGGGTCGTCGCGACCAGCACCCCGTCGGAGTAGAAGTTGAGCTCACCCGAGAGCGAGCGCGTGACCGCCACGTGATGCCACGCACTGTCCGCGACGACGAAGCCCGAGTCGTAGAACCCGTTCGTCATCTGGATGTTCTCGATCTGCACCTCGAGCGTCCCATTCGGACCGAGTTGGAAGAACCAGGGTCCGTCCCAACTGTTGTCGTCTTCCCCGCGCGCGATGATCGCACGCCGCCGGGGAGGGAATCCCGGGGGATCCGTGCGAATCCAGGCCGCAGCGGTGAACGTCTCGGTCGGGAACGAGAGATCGTAAGGCACGAGCACGTGGTCGTCCGTGCCGTCGAACTCGAGAGATGCACCCGGTCCGCACACCTGGGCTTCGAGAGGCAAGGAGAGGAGGCAGAACAGCCTGAGAATAGGGATGCGCATCGCGGTTTATTTGGAGGAAGTGCTCAGAGTCCTGTCCAGTGAATGCCCTCAGACGCGGCCAGTTCACCCGGCACGCCGTTGAAAACGAACCACTGCCCGTAGAAGTGCATCCCCTGGACGCCGGTGTCGATCGGGATGTGCAGGGTTGCATAGCCGTCCACGCCACTCCCGGAGATCGATACCGCCATCATGCTCTGAAGTTCGGGAGCGGTAACGTCGACGTGGAGATCGATCGGGAGGAAAGTCAAGCCCGGTGCGGGGCTGAGCGAGATCGCGAGGAGGGCGACGGCAGGGCTCTCCGCCCCGGTAATCCCGACCTTGAAGTCGGGGGCCAGGTCGTGAAGCGGGCTACGCGCGATGGCCGCCGGTCGGATCGCACCGGACGACCGTCCGTAGAGCTCAGGGTTCGGGGGAGAGAGCTCGCTCCGCAGCGTCGGCCGATCGAAGGGGAACACTTCGTTTTCCAGCCTCGGATCCAGGAGGCCGTTCTCGAGAAACTCGATGACCGCCGGGTGGAAGAACTCCGGCATGAGGATGTTCCCGTAGTCGGCGAACACGCCTGGCATCCCGGTCGGGATCCCCGACTGGTTCTCCGGGAACTGAGTGTGCCCCGTCGCGAGGTTATTCGCGTTATAGAAGTCGATCGCGTCCTGCGTGTCTGTGATCCAGCCGACGTGCATCTGTGACGAACGCAGCTTCACGTTCCGTAGCGTCGGCGTCTTGAAGCGTCCGAAGTCGTTAGGATCTCCGCTGACACCTTGGCGCCCGATGTCCTCCCCGGCCGGGCGTAGACCGATGTTGTGGAACTCGTTGTCGGTGAAGAGCGGGGGAACGTGACAGTTGAAGCAGACCGTGTGGTCGGCGAGGAGCGTCAGTCCCGACTGCTGCTGGGCGGTCATCGCGTTCGGATCTCCTGCGAGAAAGAGATCGTAGGGGCTTTGGTCGGGAACGAGCGTGCGCTCGTAGGTCGCGATGGCGAAGGCGATACGCTCGGCGGTGATGTCCGCAGTCCCAAACGCATCCTCGAAGAGGTCGGGGTAGGTCCTAGGGCCCAGGAGTGCGTTCGCCATGTCCGGCGGAATGTCGGTCGCGAGGCGCAAGGGCGTGACGACCGCGAGCTTGGTCGTGATCTCGCTCCAGGAGCGCGCTTCGTGCGCCATCTCGACGACGCTAACCGGCGGTCCGACGATCTGGTTTTCTAACGCACCGCCGCTCGCGATGCTCACCGTCCCGTCGTCCGGATTCAGAAACGTCCCTCCCGCACGCCCGTCCCAGAAGAGCTCGGGCGCCCACTGGGAGCCGACGACGGGAGGCGAGTTGCGCCCTGTGACCTGTGGCGCGAAGCCGAACAGGTCCGACGGTACGTAGTCGTTGTTGGAATCGGAACGCAGGATCCCCGGCGACCCGACGACGTCGTCCGCATTGCCGAGGACCCCATCGGGCCCCGGATGCGCCCCCAGGCGCGGATCGGAGCCGGCGGCACTCATGATGTGACAGGTTCCGCAGGCCACCGTGTCGTCGCTCGAGAGCTGCTCCTCCCAGAACAGGATCTTCCCCAACACGCGCTTCTCCTCGGTGATCGGGTTCTCGACGGGAACGGGGACCGGAGGTAGCCCCTGGGGCGAGAGCGTCGAGAGCAGCAGGGAGCAGACGATCGGGGCGAGCAGGCAGAATCGTATCTTCGTCATCGCGTACAGGACCGGGGGGGGTGGCTGTCGCCGTGCCGGCTGTGGAGCTCCGGGAAAGAAAACCCACGAGCGGCGCCATGGTTCCGCGCTTTCTCACCCCTTTGGAACACCCATACCCCAAAAAGCAGGGGTGAGAAGGCGCTGCGTCGATGGGTATGCGGTAGAAGGGGGTGGCGCTTGGCATGAGTGAAGCCAGTCAACCCCTCCTGAGCGGTCTGGTCGCGGCGACCTTCACGCCGATGAAGAGCGACGGCGCCCTCGATCTCAAGCGCATCCCTGCCGTGTGTGATTTCGTGCAGGGACAGGGTGTCGATGGATTGTTCGTGTGCGGCAGTACCGGCGAATCCCCCTCCCTCACGATAGCGGAACGGATGGAGGTGGCCGAGGCCTACGTCGAGGCCGCGGCCGGGCGAGTTCCCGTGGTGGTCCATGTGGGACACAACAGCCTCGGCGATGCGCGCACGCTGGCTGCTCACGCCCGGCAGCTGGCCGCCGATGCCATCGCCGTGGCGCCCCCTTCGTACTACGAGCTGAAATCGGTGGACGTGCTCGTCGAGTGCTTGCAGCACATCGCGGAAGCAGCACCGGAGACTCCCCTGTACTACTACCACATCCCGCGCATCACCGGAGTCAGCCTGTCGATGGTCGAACTGCTGGAGCGTTCGGAATCGGCATTGCCGAGCCTGGCCGGGATCAAGTACAGCTCATCTGAGCTGGACGACCTGCAGGCATGCGTTGAGTACGGCCGACGGCGTTACAACATCTTGTTCGGCTGCGACGAGATGCTCTTGTCGGGGTTGTCGACGGGAGTCGATGGCGCGGTCGGCAGTACCTATAACTTCATGGCCCCTCACTACCGCCGCGTCATCGACGCCTACCAGGGCGGAGAACTGGAATCGGCCCGGCAGCATCAACAGGTCGCCAGCGCGATGGTGGAGGAGATTCTTCGGCATGGGGGACACAATGCCATCAAGGCGGCGATGAATTTGCTCGGCATCGATTGCGGCCCATCGCGTCTGCCGTGGAAGCCGCTCTCGGACGAAGCACGGGCGTTGCTGGAGCAGAGGCTGGGTCGTGTTCGCTAGCCGGCGAGTGGCACTCGGCGCCTCGCTGCTTTTCTTGACCGCCCTCTCGCCGGCGGCGCAGGCTCCCCAACCTGCCGGTCTCGACTTCTCGCTGCTGCCGGTTCTGCCCGACGAGGTCGGCTTCGGGGGGCCGGTGGTGGGAACCCACGAGGGCGCGTTGATCGTTGCCGGTGGCGCCAACTTTCCGACACCGCTGAGCGAGGGTGGCAAGAAGGTCTGGCATGACGAGGTGTTCGTGTTGCTTCCTGGGCAACGGCGTTGGTCCGTTGGCCAGAAGTTGCCGCGGCCGCTCGCCTACGCCGCCTGTACCTCGACGCCCCGGGGAGTGGTGGTGGCGGGCGGATCCGATGCCGATCAGGTGTACGCCGAGGTGTTCCTGATGCGCCGGGATGGGGCATCGAAACGGGTGTTGTTCGATCCTCTACCGGATCTGCCATCCGCCAGCGCCTTCGGTGCCTCCGAGTCCATCGCCGAGACGGTCTATGTGTGGGGCGGCAAGGGTCACAAGAGTGACCTCGAGTTGAGCGGTGGCTTCTGGCAACTGGACCTGGGAGATGTGGACAGGGGCTGGCAGGCGCTGCCGCCTCATCCGGGTCCGGTGCGCTACAAGATGGTGACGGCGCTCCAGAAGGGACCGGGCGGCGAAGCTTGCCTGTTTCTCTTCTCCGGTGCGCGCACAACCGAGACGGAAGATGGCGCCCCTCGCTTCACCGCCTACACCGATGGCTATCGTTATTGCCCCGACACACGTCAATGGACCGCCTTGGCCCCGCTTCCGGTGCTCGATGACCCCCGCTGGATCCCCGGTAAGGAGAGATTCGCGGGCGAGCGTTGGCCCATCTCCGCCGGTTGTGCGCAGGCCCTCGGAACTCGCACGATCTTGACCTTCAGCGGATCCACCGACCGCTACATCCTCGATGAGGAAGGTGCCGTGCGGCTTGCTGCGCTGCGACCGTCGTTTCTTCCCCGGGTGCTTTCCTACGACACCGTGACCGATCGCTGGAGCGAGGCGGGATCGATGCCGATCGGCGTCGTGACCACCGAAGCGGTGCTGTGGCAGCAACAGATCGTGATCCCCTCCGGCGAGATCAAACCGGGCATCCGCACACCCCGGGTGCAGGCGCTGTCGCTGGCCTCGACCTCCACCGGGGCGCATTTCGCCGCCCTCGACTACGCGGTGCTCGCACTCTACCTGGCGCTGATGCTGGCGGTGGGCATCCACTTCGCACGCCGTGGCGCCACCAGCGATGATTTCTTCCTGGCCGGCCGAAAGATCCCCTGGTGGGCCGCCGGGCTGTCGGTCTTCGGTACCCAGCTGTCCGCCATCACGTTCATGGCGATCCCGGCCACCGCGTACGGCTCCGACTGGCGCCGTTTTGTCGGCTCGGTGATGTTGCTGCCGGTGATGGTGCTGGTCATCTACTGCTTCCTGCCGCTGTTTCGGCGCCTCGATGTCACGACCGCCTACGAGTATCTCGAAGCCCGTTTTTCGGTGGCGGTGCGCGTGCTCGCGAGCGCCGTCTTCATCCTGTTTCAACTGGGACGGATGGGTATCGTGTTGCTGTTGCCGGCCATCGCGTTGTCGGCGGTGACGGGGATGGATCCCTATCTCTGCATCGCCCTGATGGGCGGGTTGGCGACCATCTACACCGTCATGGGAGGCATCTCGGCGGTGATCTGGACCGACGTGGTGCAGGTGTTCGTGCTGATCGGTGGTGCGTTTCTGTGCCTGGTCGTGACCATCCAGGACGTCGGAGGGCTCGCAGCGATGATCGAATCCGCCCGGGCCGCCGACAAGCTCCACATCTTCGACTGGCGCTGGAGCGTTTCCGACATGACCGCCTGGGTGCTGATGGTCGGTTTCCTGTTCACCAACCTGGTGCCCTACACCAGTGACCAGACCGTCATCCAGCGCTACCTGACCACCCCCGATGAGAAGCAGGCCGCCAAGGGCCTGTGGCTCAATCTGATCATCACCATCCCCACGGGTTTGCTCTTCTACGGACTCGGCACGGCGTTGTACGTCTATTACACGGCGCATCCGCTCGAGCACGCCCATGTCCCTGCGGCGGCCGATCAGCTGGTGCCGTGGTTCGTGGTCACGCACCTGCCGTCGGGGGTTTCGGGAATGGTGGTGGCGGGGATCTTTGCCGCGGCGATGAGTTCGCTGGACAGTTCCATGAACAGCATCAGCGCCGCGCTGGTGAACGACTTTGTCTATCGATTCCCGGCGAAGGGTCGGCGGCTGGATCCCCTGTCGCTGGCACGCCGCCTGACCCTGGCCCTCGGTGTCATCGGCACCGCTACCGCCATGGTGCTGGCGACCTACGAGATCAAGTACCTGTTCGACTTCTTCCAGAAGGTGCTGGGGCTATTCGGCGGCGGACTCGCCGGGGTGTTCCTGCTGGCGGTGTTCACACGCCGTTGCAACGCCACCGGGGCGCTGGCGGGTCTGGTTTCGGGCGCGGCGCTGACCATCGCCGTGGCGTTCCTGACCGACGTCAACTTCCTTTTGTATGCTGCCGTGGGTTCGCTGAGCTGCTTCGTGGTCGGCTATCTGGTCAGCCTGATTGCCGGCGGGCAGGATCGTGACCTATCCGGGTTGACTCTGGCGACGGTGCGGGGATCCGGCGATGTCGAAGGATGAACTGAAACCGCAACTGGAACGCTATCGATCCGATCTGGTCGGGGACACGCTCCCCTTCTGGCTCGAACACGGCTGGGATCGTGAGAAGGGTGGCCTGTTCACGTCACTGGGTCGGGACGGCACGCTGCTAGACCGTGACAAGCCGGTCTGGTTCCAGGGACGCGGTGCGTGGCTGTTCGCCACCGTCTACAACAGCCTGGAGCAGAACCCCCAGTGGCTCGAGGTGGCGCTTTCCGCCCTGGAGTTTTTGGAGCGGCACGGTTTCGACGAAGACGGCCGCATGTACTTCCTCTTGACCGAGGATGGGCAGCCGCTGCGAAAGCGCCGCTACGCCTTTTCCGAGGCCTTCGCATCGATGGCCTATTCCGCCTGTGCCAGGGCCACCGCCAATCAGGAGTGGGCTGAGCGCGCCAGGGAATTGTTCGAGGTCTACACCCGCGTTTCCTTTCAGCCCGGTGCGATGGAGGCCAAGGTCGATCCAGCGACACGGCCCAGCAAGGGTCTCGGACCGCGCATGATCTGCATCCACCTGGCCCAGACCCTGCGGGAGAACCTCGGAGATCTCTCCTTCGAAGCGTGGATCGATCGCTGCATCGAAGAGATCGAGAGCGACTTTTGCAAACCCGATCAGGGTGTGGTGATGGAGACGGTGTCTGATTCAGGCGAGATCATCGACAGCTTCGACGGTCGCTTGTTGAATCCAGGACACGCTATCGAGGCGGCATGGTTCATCCTGCACGAGGCTCGCCACCGGGATGGCGATTCACACCTGGTGACCTTGGGAACACGGATGCTCGACTGGATGTGGCAGCGTGGTTGGGATAATGAATACGGCGGGCTGTATTCGTTCCGTGATCTGTTTGACCGACCGGTACAGGAGCCGGTGCATGACATGAAGTACTGGTGGCCCCACACCGAGGCCATCCTCGCGACGCTTTTGGCGTATCGGCTGACGGCAGACAAGCGCCATGCCGAACGCTTCCAGCAGTTGCACAGTTGGACACAGGAGCACTTTGCAGACCCGGACCACGGCGAGTGGTTCGGATACCTGCATCGCGATGGTAGCCCCGCGCTGCAACTCAAGGGAAGCCACTGGAAGGGCCCGTTCCACGTGCCCCGCATGCAGTGGTACGCCTCGCAGTTGCTGGAGGAATCGGCCGGCTGACCCCGCGCATGGAGCCTGGCGTGGCGTTGCTGCGCGAATCGCGATGCAGCCTACAGATCGCCCTCCGATCTCAGTCCTGATTCACCGGGACCATGGTGTTGGCGTCCCGGATGACGACCCAACCATCGCCCCTTCGCTGCAGGATGGATAGCGAATGGCCCGCCATCAGGGAACGCTCCTTCGAGCGCTTGTCCGTCATCGAAAGCGAAATCTCCGTCCAGAGCCAGGCACGGTCGCCGAGAATCTCGATTTCTTGGATCGAGCAGTCGAGCTGGAACTCGGTGTTTGGATCGTCAGCGGTCGCAGCGCTGGCGAAACTCTCCTTATCCATCCGACCGGCACCAGGGACCAGGAAGACCGCTTCGTCTGCGATCAGGCTATTCGCCAGTTCCAGGTCGCCTTCGGTGGTCGCCTTGATCCAGCTCTCGAACCACTGGCGAACGGCTTGCTCATCTTGCTCCAAGCGGACACTCCCCTTTGCAGCCGGCGCTGCACACCCGATCAAAACGAGAGCGCACAGGCCGAGCAGGAGTAGATGTTTCATCGTCGTAGGCAGAGTCTGCACCGGGGTGGCCAGGCGCGCAAGATTGTCGCGGCGGACAGGACGTACCCGGATTCAACCGTCCAGCACTTCCCGTACCTTGTTCAAGAGGGTCATTCGCTTGAAGGGCTTCTGTAGAAAGGCGGATCCCTGGCCCCAACCACCCTGGGGGCCTCCTCCATAACCGGATACCACGAGGATCTTGAGGTCTGGTCGTTCTGCAGTGAGGCGATCAATCAGCTCCTTGCCGCTGCCTTCAGGCATCACCATGTCGGTCATGACAAGGTCGATCTCGTTCTCTTGATCATTTATCAGTCTCAATGCCTCCGCCACTCCTTGGGCCTCCAAGACTGCGTAACCCTGGTCGGTCAACATGTGTACCGCCAAGCGTCGGACAAGCTTGTCGTCGTCGATGACGAGGATCGACTCCTCTCCATCTCGGGTGGGCGAGGTCTCCGCTGTCGTTCTGGACTCTGCCCCCTCCTCCACGCTGGGCAGGAAAATTCGAAACGCGGTCCCTTTTCCTGGGCGACTCTCCACCTCAATGGCTCCACCGCTCTGGGTGATGATCCCGTAGGTGGTTGCCAGGCCCAGGCCGGTGCCCTGGCCGAGCGCCTTCGTGGTGAAAAATGGTTCGAAGATCCGGTCCAGGTGCTCTTCTGCGATCCCTGTTCCAGTGTCTCTTACTGTCAACAAGACGTACTGGCCGACAGGTAATCTAGACGCCCCCTTGTTCTCTTGGATAGAGGTATCAGACAACTCAAAGTGCAGCCGGCCACCTTGGGGCATGGCGTCGCGGGCATTTACCGCAAGGTTCATGATGACCTGCTGCATGTGGGTAGGGTCAACCCGAACGGAGCCGCTCTCAGAGTTGTCTTCAAACTCGATCTGGACGCCTGAGCCGATCAGACGCTCCAGCATCAACTTCATCCCCTCTATCACGCCACCCAGTTGGAGGGCCTGGAAACACATCACTTGTCGACGTCCGAACGTGAGGAGTTGCGTGGTCAGCTCGGCGGCTCTCGCGCCCGCCTCAATTACAGTCTCTACCTCACTTCGGCGAGCAGCCTCTTCATCCGAGAGCGAAGAGAGCAGTCCTTCGCTGGTGCCGATGATCACCGTGAGGAGGTTGTTGAAGTCGTGGGCGACACCGCCTGCGAGGCGTCCGACCGCTTCCATCTTCTGTGATTGCCTGAGCTGGTGCTCGAGATCGATCCTGTCCGTGACATCGTGAAGGAGGCCGGTGTGCTCTCCTTCGGAAGTGGTTCGAAGGGTTGCCTGAAACCAGCGCGCTTCACCGGTGCTCGCCTGGAATCTCAACTCGACTCTTCGGTCAGCTTCTGCCGGCTCAGGGAAGCCGGGCCATGAATCACGATCCTCCTGGACGATATATGTGGCCAGCTCATTGCCGATGCATTCCTCGACGGGATAGCCCAGGAGCGTCTGCCATGCCTTGTTGAGGTAGGTGATGACGCCGTCATCATCGCACTGCACCACCGTCTCAGGCAGGCTTGCAAGGAGCCTGCGCAACTCAAGCTCCTTCGCGCTGAGCTCTTCTATGAGGCGGTGCTGGACCTGTGCGTGCAGCTCCTCCGGTGAGGGCGGATGCGGGTCGATCATGCGTTCTGTAGGAGCTCTTGCGACTCGATCACGCTTGCGTACAGAGGAAAGATGTTCTCGCAGTAGAAGTCCTGCTCGAAGCTGGTGCGGCCCGCTGTGCAGTCCTTGAGGATGGACACGCGGTATCCGCGTTCGTGCGCCGCCCGACCTGTGCTATCGATGCAGATGGAGGTCACCACGCCTGCGATCACGACGTCTGTTACGCCGTGCTCTTTGAGTGCTTCGTCCAACCCCGTGTTCGAGAAGGCGTTCAGCCCTCGTTTGCCCGGGATCTCCCGGATTCGATCACCGAAGCTCGTGAGCTCTGGGACGGTCTCCGAGCCGACCTCGCCATCCTTGAAGGCTCCGACGTTAACGATTGCTTCAAGGATGCCCGTAGGCTCAACCAGCTCCCGATAGTCGGGAGTGAAGACGATGGGCGTGGAGATCAGCAAGGTCTCTGTGGGCGCCAGCTGATCGAGGAGCAGGACGGTGTTGTCCAACATCCTCGTGCGCCACTCCGCGTCCTCGAGGGCGCCAACGAGCGCACCATCAGGTGCGAAGTAATCGTTCTGATAACCGATCAGGATGACCGCCGTCTTGTTCATGTCGTGGGAAATGCTCACGTGTTCAAGCTTTCCGTAGGTGTGCAGTGCGTGAGGGTAGTGCGAGTTGGTTCGGGGTAGTCACATTGATGTCATCCATCCTACCTACCTCACTCCCTCGCGGAAAACTCGCGTTGATGGAACTCCTGATGAGGCGCCACATCACGGCTGCGTGCAATACACTGAGATGCGGGCGCGGATGACGATTTGCGTTCTTATTGCGCCGAAATCAGGCATGGCGTGATCAGCGCAGGCTTGGTTGGCGCACACTTTGCTACGGATAGCCGATGCCTTTTCCTTGCGTTTTGCCGGCGAATGCCGATTCGATCGCTGATGCGGCACCGCCGTTCGTTTTCTTCGGAGCTGCACACATCGCCGGTCTTCTGATCATTCTCGGGCTACCGGTCTTGATGTCGGTCGTGATTCGCCGATCCAAAAGGGAGTCGGTTCGCAAGGCCATGTGCTGGCCACTCGCCATGGTGATGTTGATCAATGAAGCCGTCTACGAGGTCCATTACTATCGCACGCATGATCTTTGGTCATTCCTCGAAACCGCATTGCCCTTGCACTTGTGTGATATCGCTCAGATCCTGGTGATCTTCTTCATGTTTCGCCCCAGCATCCGAATCCTGGAGATCATCTATTTCTGGGGTTTGGCGGGCACCGGAAATGCGTTACTGACACCGGATCTGTCCGTCGGATTTCCGTCACTCGCATTCACTTTCTATTTCGTTGCGCACGGCGGGATTGTCGTTTCTGTGCTGGTCGGCTGCTGGGGTTTCAAAATGCGCCCCACATTCCGGTCACTGATACGGGCCTTTGTGATTGCAAATCTTTACGGGTTGGTTGTGATCTGCGTCAATCTGCTATTGGGCTCCAACTACATGTTCCTGTGCAAAGCTCCCATTGGTGAGTCACCGTTCTTTTTCGCTCCCTGGCCGTGGTACCTTCTCGTACTGGAAGTCTTCGCAGTGGTTTTCTTCTTGATACTCTATCTGCCCTATATGATCGGTGACTTGTTTCGGAGCCGACAATCAAAAGCATAAGCGGGTGGTCGTCGCGGTCGTGGATCACCGATCCTGCGGACATCGACCCAGCCTCAAACGGGGAATCGCGGTTCCGGCCCTCCCAGCCCACTCAGCCTATGGGTTTCCGCTCAAGCGCCCCTCTTTGGCGCGGAGGACCTTGGCGACGACGCTCAGGAGGTCGTCCAACCTGTAGGGCTTGACCAGCCGCGCGGCGAAGCCGTAGCGCCCATGCTCCGCAAGGGCATCGTTCTCGGTGTACCCGCTAGTGACGATGATCCGGGCGTCCGGGTCGAAGGCGAGAATGGAGGAGGTTGCCTGCAGGCCGCCCATCCCTCCCGGAACGGTCAGGTCCATGATCACGACGTCGACCGGGCTTCCCGCCCGATGGGCTTCCTCGTAGAGCCGGATCGCCTCAACGCCTTCGGTCGCTTCGATTACGACACAACCAGCCCTCTCGAGAGCCCTGCGCGTGACCGTGCGCACGGACTTCAGATCGTCCATCACGAGCACCTTGGTGCACGGCATGGCGTGGCGAGCGGGCTTGGGCAAAGGCTTGAGGATGGCCGCTTCACTGCCTGGCAACGTGATCTGGAAGGTCGCTCCCTGTCCGGGAACGGAGCTCACCGACAGCTCGCCACCGTGACGCTGGATGATTACGTAGGCCGTTGCCAGGCCGAGACCGCGGCCCTCCTTCTTCGTGGAGAAATACGGGTCGAAGACCCGACCGATCATGTCCGCTGGAATGCCGGGCCCCTCGTCGGTGAACTCGACAACGACCTCCTGTGAGGCGCCAGAGCGCATCACGTTTCGGGCCCGAATGTGGATTGTGCCGCCCTCGGACATCGACTGCCGGGCGTTGATCATGATGTTGTTGACCACCTGGCTGATCTGGCCCGTGTCTATCTCAACCACGCAGAGGTCGTCGGGAATGTCGTACTCGGCACGGACGGAAGAACCCCGGAGGGTGAAACCCGCGCACTCCTTGATGACCTCGCCAATGGCCCCTGCCTCCTTGATCGGCGCGCCCCCACGGGAAAACGTCAAGAGCTGGGCGGCAAGGGAGTGTGCCTTCCAGGAGGCGGCGTCCATGTCCCCGAGCCGGGCCTGGCCCTCGGGGGAGATTCCCGTCTCGTTCTCGAGCAGCGAGACGCTGCCGACGATCGTCGTGAGGAGGTTGTTGAAGTCGTGGGCGATACCGCCCGCCAGGAGGCCCAGGGACTCGAGACGCAACAACTTCTCCTGCTCGCGCTCCATCTCCCGAAGCCTTACCGTCCGAGCCCGCACCTCTCGTTGCAACCGGCGCGTGAACCGGCGCTGCACCAGCAGACCCACGGACCCACTCGTCAGCAGAAGCAAGAGGGTTCCTGCGCCCGCCAGAAACCATCCGCGCAACCAGAGCGGGTCTTGGATGCGCAAGGGCGCCGAGACGACCTCTGGACTCATCCTATCTTCCACGTCGATGGCGCGGATGTTCAGGCGGTAATCGCCCGAAGGCAGGTTGGTGTAGCGGATCCGGCGGGACGGCTCGTGGCTGGGAGTGGACCAGCCAGAGTCCCACCCGTCCAACCGCGTCTGGATACGCACGTGATCCTCGTCGACGAACGAGAAAACCTTGAATCCGAACGAGAGCGTGCGACTGTCGTGACTGATCGTCGCGGGGATGGAGAGGTCGTAGGACTGACCACCAGCCTCCACGCTCCCTAGCTCGACCGTGGGGCCATGCATGCGGGGAACGTCGAAGCGCTCATCGTAGACCGAGATACCCCTGTCCGTTCCGATCCAGACCCGACCGTCGTCGGCAACGATCAAGGCGGAGCGGTTGGTCTCCTGGCCGAGCAGCCCTTCCGCCGCGCTGAACGCTCGACATGTGCGCCCATCCCAGCAAAGCACCCCGAGGTCGGTGCCGATCCAGAGTCTTCCCTGCTGGTCCTCGGTCAGCGCGTAGATCGGGCGGTCCACGGGCGGCTGCAGGGCAAGCACGAGCTGACCGTGGTCGTCGACCTGCGCGAGCCCGGCCCGCGTCCCGGCCCAGACGGTGCCCTGGGAGTCGCGCAAGACCGTGTATGTCGAGCTGATCTGGTAGTGTGGGCTCGTCCACTGGAGAGACACCCCGTCCGAGTGAGACAGCACGCCGTGGCTCCCCGTAGCGATGAGCAGTCCGCCCGCAGGGTCGGACGTGATCTTCCGTAGCTGGATTCTGTCCACTCCTCTCACCAGCGGTACCTTCCGCCAGGACTCCACCTGGTACCGGTACAAACCGAGATCGGTCGCGACCCACACGCCGCCGCCGTCATCCGAGGACTCCACGCCAACGACGGATGTGGGCGGCTCTTGCTGCACGAATTGCACGGAGCCGTCGGGTTCCAGGTGCCCCAACCCGAGGCGCCCGGCCGCGAGCCAGAGTCGGCCGGAGGCGTCCTCGGTCAGATCCATGACGCGGTCCGCCAACACATCCGGGGACAAGGTGATGGTCTCCGGCTCGGCAGGCCCCATGAACGTGAGTCCCGAGCCGTGGCCCAACACCATGGATCCATCTGAGAGCTGGAGGGCCGCGGTCACCTCGTCGTCGAACAACCCCTGGTCGCGGTCGTACGACATGAACTGACGGCTGACGACCTTGTTGGCCCCGCGTAGGCCGCAGAGCCACATGTTGCCCTCCCGGTCCCGCATGGCAGAGGTGATGCCCCCCCCCATCAGCCCATTCCTGACACCCATTTGCTCGACGCCGGTTTCCGGATTGAAGTAGAAGACCGCGAAGGCGTCGCCGACGTAGAGTCCGCCGCTGAGGTCGGCCGCGCACGCAGCCTCTCCTGTCGCAGACCAGCGAGTGTCGAGCGTCGCCCCGTCCAGTCTCGTCTCGTCACGCCCTCTCACAAAGGGTACTCCGGAATAGGACAGGGCGACCTCGTGCTCACCGCGACGCACATTGTCGACGCGAACGATCCAGCTCGAGCCAACGAGCCACAACGCGTCCGCGATCGCGTCGTAGTCCATGCCGTGAATTCCGCCGGCCGGTAGATCGAGGTCCCAGACCTTCGATGTGCCCTTCAGGAGATCGAACTCGAGCACGCCTCCCTCCGATCCGACGAGGCATCGTCCGTTCACCATGTCGGCCGTTGTGAAAGAACCGAGGGACAATGCGGGTGATGGTGCGATCGTCTTCCAGTCGCTCCCATCGAAGACGTGCACTCGGCCCGCCCTCTCCACGATGACGAGTCGATCCGCTCCGTCCTTCTGCGTACGGAGAAACCGGCTGGATTCGTGGGACGGGACCGGCGTATCGGTGACCTGCACCCATGTTTCGTCCGACCGCCGCCAGCACTCACGCCCCACATGGATCCAGAGATGGTCTCCTCGCCCCGTGACCAGATGCGAGCTTCGCAACGGCTCGATCGGCGTCGGCTTCTCGACAACCCAGTTCTTGCCGTCGTACAAGGCAATACCCCGGTGAGTGAGGAAGACCAGAGTCCCCACTTCCATCTGCGCTACGCCTTCGATCTGGTGCCCCGGGAGACCGTCCGCGGCCGTATATCCACGGATGTGCCAGCGCTGGGCAAGCGTCGGTGAAACGAGAGCGGCACCAACCCCGAAGAGAATCGCCCACCAGCGAAGATCATACGGGCGTCGAGAACGACGAGAGGGAACGCCTCTCGCAAGCGCTCGAAACGCCATCTTGAATCGCATCGGACGAACCCCGACCCGCGCCCCAATCGGATTGCGTTGCGGAGGATTGTCTATCCCGACGCAGCACTTGATCCACGCGATTACCCGGTGCCTGATCATCGGTGCTCTAGCATAAGTGGTCATAGGAGCCTTTGGGATATAGACCCATGGGGTTTGAGAAAAACGGCCCCCGCAGGGGCGTTGGTGCACGGCTCCCCGGACTCCTCCTTCCACTCCCTTTCCCCGAGCTTCTTCAACCTTTCAAATCGCTCGGTCGCGAGCGGCCGATCGTCGGCGTCGCTTTGAACTCGCTGACTTGCTCGGCGGAACGACGACTTCAACCTGCCCGATGAGATCCACACCCCTATTTTACTGTTCAGAATGGCGCCAGCTTCCTACGCATTGCCTCGGTCCAGATGCCTCGCTAGCCAAGGGCCTGGCGCCTCGTTACCGAAAAACACCGGGCTTGCTCGCTGAAGCCTTCAGATCGGTGAGTGCCGCGCGGACCTTGGAGGCTTCCGGATGGGCCTCGAGGTGTTTCCCGAGGACGGTCAGGAGCTCCTCTCGGCGGCTGGCGAAGATGTACGCCATGACGAGGTGCTCCAAGCACCGTTCGTGATCGGGATCCAGATCGAACACCGCACGCAGGTGGACGAGCGCTTCGTCGAAACGGCGCACGCCGGCGAGGGTCGAACCTAGCAGGTAGCGCGCGGGAACGAAGTTGGGATAGCTCCGAGCAATCGGTTCCAGGAGCTCGAGGACCTCGTCGGTTTGCCTCCGGTGTGCGCGCACCAAAGCGAGCTCGAAGACGGTCTGGGGAATCCCGGGCCGCAGCTCGATGCAGCGCTGGAGGACACGGGCCGCCGCTTCTAGATCCGGCACCCGACGGTGAGCGTTGCCCAGACCCTTCCATGCCGGGTAGAAGTCCGGTTGCTCGGCCAGGACGGCCTCCAGTTCCGCGATGCTTTCGGCGATCGGCTTGGATTTGTCCTGGGCAAGCTCGACGCGGGTCAGATAACGCATCATCGACTGTGGAGTAAGCCCTGCCGCGACCGGCGCGGGGTCCGCGTTGCCACCCCCCATGTAGCCCAGCCCCTGGAGACGCTCAAGGTCCTCCAGGCCCAGGTCCACGGAGGGCGTGGGTACGGCAGCCAGGTCGTCGGAGAACATGTCGCGTACCAACCGCCCGAGCCGTTCGGTCGTCGCGGGATCGCCGGGTGCCAGGTTCACGAGTTCGTCAGGGTCGCGCTCGCGGTCGTAGAGTTCGGGCACGGAGCTGTGGATGTACTTCATGTGCCCGACCGCGACACCGAAGAGCGGCTCCCACCCGTAGTCGAGCCTACCGGCAAGCGTTTCGAAGAAAACGGGGTGTTCTTCCTTCGCGGGCGCGAACAGGTCCTGTGTGACGCCGCCCCCCGCGAACGGGACACCGAGCAGCGACGCGAGCATGGGAGCGACATCCACCTGCGACACAGGGCGCGCGATGTGCACTCCGCCCCCGAGGCGCTCTCCGGCCTGGAGAATGAGCGGCACCCGCAGCGTGGCATCGTAGCTCAGGTAGCTGTGGGTCATCTCGGAATGCTGCCCGAGACCTTCACCGTGGTCACCCACGACGGCCACCAGGGTTCGAGACCTCGAACCTGCGAGCCCGTCGAGCAGCCTCCCGAGCGCGTCGTCGACGTAGGCGATCTCCCCGTCGTAGGCGTTGTCCGCGTAGCGTTCCGCGAACGGGCTGGGCGGCGCGTACTCGTGGTGCGGATCGAAGTAGTGAACCCAGAGAAAGAAGCGCTCCGTGCGTACCTCCTTCAGCCAGCGCAGGGCCCTTTCCGTGGTCACTGCAGCGCTTTGCTCCCGATAGTGCCGCGAGTCCTCGAGTTGGCCTTCACCGAGATTGTCGTCGTAGACTTCGAATCCCTGGGACAACCCGAACTGCTCGTCGAGAACAAACGAAGACACGACCGCCCCGGTGCGATAACCCGCAGCTAGCAGACGCTCGGCGAGCGTCTCGAACTCATCTCCCAACCTGAACAGGCCGTTGGCACGAACCCCGTGGCTTGTGGGATACCGGCCGGTCATGAGCGAGGCGTGGGCGGGCAGCGTCAGCGGCGCAACGGCCGTCACGGTGGAAAAAACCACCCCGGTAGCTGCCAGATGATCGAGCGTAGGCGTTTTGATCGCCGAATTGCCATACACGCCGAGCCGGTCCGCGCGCGTCGTATCCAGTGTGACCAGCAACAGGTTGCAGTCGCTCAGGTGACCGGCCTCGACAGGCAGAGAGTCCCTGTGCGAAAGCGAGCCAATCTCCGTGGCAGGGCCCGGCCCCGCACCTCGAACGAACGCCCAGCACAGCCAGACGAGCCCCACGAGCACCATTCCCGCGGCCACGACCACTGCCGCGTGTCTTCTCGATGATGACGAAATCTGCATCGCAGCCGGGTCAATTCTCTTCTTCGCAGGCCTTCTTCGTGCCCTTGAACAAACGGTGCTCGACCATCTCGGAATCCAGTTCCTCGACGATGTCCAGCTGGAGAAGCGCTTGTTCCTTCAAGTCCAACCCCAGAAGAGCCACGCTCAGGTACAGGTGAGCCAGCGGTTCCTCTGGGTGAGACTCGATGCTGCTCTCGAGAGTGGCACGGGCTTCTCCATACTCTTTCCTGGACAGCCAAGCGTATCCCAGGTTCAGGCTTGCGAGGAACATGCCAGGTCGGATACGCAACGCCTCCTCGAAGTGCTCGGTGGCCTCGTCCACCCTTCCGGAGCCGCCAAGGATCTGCCCGAGGTTCAAGTGGGCGATGTAGTTGCCTTCCGTCACGTCAATGGCACGCTCCCAGAGGGCTTCGGATGTACGCCAGAATTGGACCTGATGGCGAGCGCGTGCACTGAACGCCAATGCAAGTGCACTGGCCGCAAGGACGAGCAAGCCCGGCTTGCGGAGCAGCCCAAAGGTGCGCGGGATCGCAAGCAGGGCTAGACTCAGCCCGATGGCGGGGAGATACATGTAGCGGTCCGCGTGCCCCTGGTTGCCGACCTGGATCAGACCGATGACCGGAACGAGGGTTCCCAGGAACCAGAACCAGCCCAGGTAGAGTTCGGGCTGGGATGCTCTGCGTCGCCAGAGCACGATGCTAGCGGTCACCATGAGGAGGCCCAGAAAGAGAGGCAGGATCGGGCCGATGCCCTCGGGATTGCTCAGGGCGGGATGCGGATAGAGAACCCCCAGGCCCGTCGGCCACAGGAAGCTGGTGACGTATTCGAGGTAGGCGAGCGGGATATTGGCCAGGCGCTGGGAGAACCCGACCGCATCTGAAATGGCGCCGCCTCCCCTTTGTGTGAACACGGTCACCCATGAGACCAGGGCGACGATGGCCAGCATCGGGGCCTTCTCCAGAAGCCGGGGCGGACCCGGGCGACGCAAGGGCCAGACATCCAGCAGAAGAAAGACGAACGGCAGCGTGACGACCATCGACTTGGACATGAGTCCGAGGAGGAGCATCAGGCAAACGAGGGCATAGCGCGGGAGGTCGGGTCGCTGGCAATAGCTCGCGTAGCTCGAGAGTCCCAGGATCCAGAAGGTGCCGGCGAGGACATCCTTGCGCTCGGCGATCCAGGCGACCGACTCCACGCGCAGCGGATGCCACAAGAAGATCGCTGCTACAAAGATCGCGGCCCAGTAGCCGATGCCCAGTTTCCGCAGGGCTCCCAGGAGCAGAAACCCGTTCAGGAGATGCAGCAGAACGCTCGTCGTGTGGTGCTTCTTCGCGATGAACTGATAGAGCTCGACATCCAGCATGTGCGACAGCCACGTGAGTGGATGCCAGTTGTACTGGTAGTCAAACGAGGTGAACGCCCAGCGCAGACTCTCCCAGGTCAAGCCCTCACGCAGGTGGGGATTGCGGTACACGTAGCCCGGATCGTCCAGGGTGACGTAGCTGAAACCCAAGACGGGGAAATAGACCGCCAGCGTTCCGAGGATGAGCACCAGAGCCACGACAGCCGGTGTCGTGGCTTTCATTCCCCTGGACACCGATACCTCATTGCTCACCAGGACCTTCCTCTTTTGGATCCGCCTCGAGAATCGTCCATCGTAAGCGCGGCGCGTCCTGGGGGGATTGATGCGCACGCGCAACAGAGAGCCGGATCTGCGTTGCAGGATGCAACATGTACACAAGTCATTGATTGACAGCTGCTTAGAGCCGCGACGAGGCCTTCCACAAGCCCAGGCGCTGTATTCTGCATCATCTGGGGTCGACCCAAGCTCCATCCCAGCGCCTTAGCCGTGGACATAAACCATTATGAGTAAATAGCTTAGGTCTTTATCGACAGGGTTGGCCCAGAACTTGCATCCCTGCATGGCGAGCTGCCCAGGGTTGGGTGAAGCTCTTGAGAACACAACAACGAGAACAACGAGAGCAACCAACTCCAATGAAGAGATCCCTGATTATCGTCGCCGCCCTCAGCTTGGCCGCGATTCCCGGTGCCCAGAAGAGCAGTTCTGCCGGCGAAAGCCCCCTGAGCAACACCTCCCCCCACGCCGTAGGGCCGAGCCAGACCTCGAACCTCACGGCTCCGACGATCATCAGTACCGACACCTTCAACGGTACGACGACGCTGGTCTTTGACATCGCCGGAGCACAGAGCTGGGACCTGCAGGGCGACCCCAGCAACACGGTCCTCTCCGTGCCCCTCGCAAACGGCGACGAAATGACCGGCATCGGCTGGGACGTCAACCTCACGACCGTCGGCGGCAGCTGGTTGTCCGAGGCGGCCTTTTACTTCGATGGCTCGGATCAAGACCTGATGGGTCTGTTCCTGACGCCCGGCGCTGGCGATGACTTCGCCGGCACCAGCAGCTACTCGAGTGGCGGGGTCATCGACCTGGCCGGCGCCGGGATCCCTAACATCCCCGTCCTCGCTGACGGCAACCTGTACATCGAGTGCTTCGAGAGCTTCGACGACGCTGCCGACGCCGTCGATGCGGATTGGACCGCAGGCAGCACTTTGACGATCGTTCACACCGGCGACGGCGGCGGTGGCGTTCCGACTGTGGGCCAATGGGGTCTGATCAGCCTGACCGTCCTGCTCTTCGCGGGCGTAGTCATGCGCAGCGTCAGCCGCAAGACGAGCTAAACCAGGCTCGTCTAATTTCCCCCGCTTGGTGAGAAAACGCGCTCACTCATGCACGTCCTGGTCCTGGCGGCCAGGGCGTGCCTTTTTGTTTGGTCTTTGGGGGGAAAGCGATGGGCCTTGCCCACGCGAA
Organism: Planctomycetota bacterium; assembly: GCA_965662355.1. Classification (GTDB taxonomy): domain Bacteria; phylum Planctomycetota; class UBA1135; order UBA1135. The sequence continues at coordinate 37,976 of CBFIHP010000017.1, forward strand.
TAGCGCTACGGAGGGCAGGTGGCAACGGCGCTCGCAGCGTGGCTGAAGTAGGCTCCTTTACGGCAACCCGACGCGCAGCTCGAGTCCCGGGCTCATCGCCAGCCCGGCCGGCGCACCCATGTCGAGGATGAACCACTGGGCGAAGCGCTCGGCGCCGAGGAAAGCCGTGTTGTTCGGGATGCTGAAGCTGCGCGCGCCCGTTCCGGTTCCCGAGATCGTCGCCGGGAACAGAAGCATGCCCACGGGGTGCACATTGATGATGCCACCTAGGGCAGGAATGGCGACTAGTTGCGTGCCGAGACCCAGGACGGCGCTGGCGCCAAAGGCGGCTCCGGTGGTCGTGATATCGAACGTCGTCCCGATCGCCGGTACGGCACTGGTGTCGATCGTGGGGATGCCGGAAGCGCCCGGCGTGCCTATTCCATAGATCTTGGCGAAGCCGGCAGCCAGCTCGGTGAGGGCACTCCGCGCATTGATGCGACCGGCGCCGGAGTTGTTGTCGTTGCCAGGAGCGCCGATGTCGTCCGCGCTGTCGATGATCAGCTGACGAACTTCCTCGTTGGTGAGCGTGTCGTCGAGCGAGAAAAGCAACGCCGCCAGGCCCGCGACGTGCGGAGCGGAGAACGACGTACCGCTGTTCGTGTGATAGCTGGTGTTTCCCAGGTCACACATCGGTATGTCCTCGCCGGGAGCCGCAACCTCGACCTCGGAGCCGGGGTTGGAAAAGCTGCTGACGAGGTCGTTGTGGTTGGTGGAGGCGATCGCCATCACGTTCGGTAGGTTGGCGGGGTAGCTGACCGACCCGCCGTTGTTGCCTGCCGCGCAGTCGATGAAGACGTTGTTGTTGTCGTGGGCGTCATCGATGGCGGCATCGATGGCAGCCGACGTGCCGACCGAGAGGCTCATCGTGATGACGTGCGCGCCATTGTCCGCCGCATAGAGAATGGCATCGTCGAGAATCGACCCGTCCGGAAAGGAGGAACCGACGTTCATTGGCATGATGCTGACACCCTGGCCGTCGTTGGCGCCGCCCGCCAGGCCGACCAGGCCGACGCTGTTTCCGCGCGAAGCGACGACGCTCGCCACCGATGTGCCGTGCCAGAAAGTGCCGCTCGGATCGTTGGTGTCGAAGTCGAAGTTCCAGCCGCGGATGTCATCGACGTAGCCGTTGCTGTCGCTATCGGTCCCGTCGAGTACCTCACCCGGGTTCGCCCAGATGTTGCCGACGAGGTCCTCGTGGTTCCAGTTCGTGCCGCTGTCCGCCACGGCGACGACGATGGACGGATCGCCGTCCTCGAAGTCCCAGGCCTCGAACGCATCCACGTCGGCGTCGTTGCTCCCACCGGTCTGACCGGTGTTGTGCATATTCCACTGGGAGGCGAACATCGGATCGCTGGGCAGTCCGCCGCCATAGGAGCCGATCGTGTTCTCCTCCACGATCGTGAACTCTCCGGTGGCCTTCAACCTGGCGACGTAGTCCAGCACGTCTTGGCCTCGGGGGATCTCGATGTCGCGGAAGCCGAGTCGGTTGGCCCGAATCACCTGCGCTCCCGCCAGTTCTCCCTGCAGAGCACCGAGAATCGCTTGAACGTTGCGCGTGACGTCGGTGCGAACCGTGATGACCTTCGGATGGACTCGGAATGTGCGTCCATTCTCCTGGCGGAACCAGGCGCCGCCTTGTTGGACGTAGGAGGCTTGCTGTCCGGCGAGGGCACCGGCGAACAGAAAGAGGGGGAGCAGGGGAGTCCGGAACATGCAGATATCTCTGGGGAGCGAGGGCAATAGGATGCGTACGAGCTACCCCTACCATATTCGTTCTCCCCGAAACCGAAATCCCTAACATGGCCCCTTGGACGTTCTGGCACCAAGTATCGATCCCCATCCTCGGCTCCGGACCGCCCAGTCTGGATCGCCGACTCCGCTGGGCAGAGCTCATGAAGCGTACGTTCGGTGTGGACCTCCTGCTCGATACGGTCTATGCACCAACGCCCCATGTGGTCGACGTAAGCCCGTCCGGAGCGTAGGGTCTGTGCACCAACGCCGATGATCACCACAGAACGGGTGCTTCGCGTGCAACGCAAGAACTTCGGCCACAACCAGTTGCTGCAGCCGTCGGCCTCCTACACCCCGGCCGACGAGAGCGAAGTGCTGCGCATCCTCGACCGACACCGCGGCCAGCGGGTGCGCGCCGTCGGCAGGTTGCATAGCTGGAGCGAGGCCGTGCTGGCCGACGGCGTGCTGCTGGACCTGCGACGGTTGGACGGCGTCGAGTTCCAGCCGGGCAGCGACCCGCCCGTGGCCACGGTCGGGGCCGGCTGTCAGATCAAGCGCGTTCTGGAGGAGCTCGATGGCCACGGCGCCAGCCTGCCATCCCTGGGCCTGATCACGGTGCAGACAATCGCCGGTGCGATCTCGACCGGCACCCACGGTTCGGGACGCCACAGCATGTCGCACTATGTGGTAGGGGTCCGGCTGGCCCGCTATGACGCCTCCAGCGGCAGGGCGCTGATCGAGGAGCTGAGCGACGGCGATCATCTCCAGGCGGCGCGCTGTTCACTGGGATCCCTGGGCATCATCCTGGCCGTGAGGATCCGTTGCCGCGCCCAGTACAACGTGTGCGAGCACTTCTGCGAGTATCAGCGGCTGTCGGACGTGCTGGAGGCCGAAGCCTCTTTCCCGCTGCAGCAGTTCTATCTCATTCCCTGGCGCTGGACCTTTTTCAACCAGCAGCGGCGAGAAGAGCAAGGGCCACGCTCACGCCTCGCAGGCCTGTACCGCCTCTACTGGCTGTTTGTGATGGACTACGGCCTGCACTTCCTGGTCGTGCTCCTGGGGCGCCTGGTGCGCAGTCGCCGCCTGATCCGGCTCGCCTTCCGCCGTCTCGTGCCGGCCTTCGTGGTGCGCAACTGGAAGGTCGTCGACCGCTCCTCGTCCATGCTGGTGATGAGGCACGAGGCGTTCCGCCACATCGAGATCGAGTTGTTCGTGCGCCGGGAGCGGCTGGCCCATGCGCTCGAGTACGCCCGGGAGGTCATCGGGGTCGCTGGCGGGGGAGAGGCGACCTTGTCGGAGGACAACCAACGGCGCATCGAGGAGCTCGGCATGGGGCAGGAGCTGGCCGGGCTCCACGACCGGTACTGCCACCACTACCCCATCTGCGTGCGGCGCGTGCTTTCCGACGACACCCTGATCTCCATGGCCAGCGGCGCGGGAGAGGACTGGTACGCCCTGAGCTTCATCTGTTACGAGAGGCCGCAACAGCGGGCCGGTTTCTTCCTGTTCGCCGGCTTCATGGCCCGCAGCATGTCACGCCTGTTCCACGCGCGTCCCCACTGGGGCAAGGTCTGCCCACTGGACCCCGAGGAACTGACGTCCCTCTACCCCCGCCTGGATGACTTCCGCGCCATCTGCAGGACCCTCGACCCGGACGGCGTCTTCCAGAACCGCTGGACCGCGGCGCTCCTCGATTCCGTTACACCGTAGGGGAAGAATGAAAGCCGGCGAGAAGATCCTGTCCAACCTTGCCTCAGCGTTGGTCTTTCTTGTCGGCTGTCACGGCTCTGGTGATTCCTGAGTACGGCGCTCCGCCTTGGCTCCGCGGATGCCGGCGGAGACTGCAGGGTGGAAGGCCGGGGCGGAGAACTGTGGGAAAGTTGAGGCTTGTGGCGGAGCAGGTGGGCAAAGGGTTTTGGACGACCCCCCGCTTTCGAACCCGCGGTGGGGCAACTCCGTCACCGCGCCCATCGAATACGTCCTGAAGGTTTGTACGCCGCCCATCTCGGAGCCGATCAGCATGCTGACGGAAACCGAGGCTGAGGTCTTGCGGGTGTAGCTGATCTCGATCTCTTTGAACTCGCCGTTTTCGAGCTTGAACTGCACTGCGTAAGGCTCTTCAACACCCGCTTTTGCGCCAAGCTGGAAGCCATCGAGGTCCAACAGTTCAACGCCGAACTTCTCTTTGATGAGATCCTTTAGGGAGATCTCCACCTCGGCTTCAGCGGAGCGCTTGAAGCTGACTTCGAAGCCGGTGTAGGCGTTGAGCATCTTCTGTTGCGCCGCAGGGAGCAGCTCGAGCATTCCGCGCAGCTCGGCGAGGCGTTGCGTGAGCATGTCCCGCACCTGGAGAACGAGCATGTCGAACGATCCGGACTGCTGACTGACCGCCTGCCACACAGGTGCCTGCTTGATCGGCGGAGGCATCGTGTCCAAGAGCTGCTGCAAGTCGGTGATCGAACCGACTTGGTTTTCCAGCACGTAGAGAGCGTCGGCAAACTTGTCGAGCTCTAGTTGGCTCAGGTCCACCGGGACGCAGAGCAACCCGAGGAACAGGATCCCCTGGGCGGCTTCTTCGGGCGTGTCGAACTCAAAGGTCTGCTGGATACCGGCGGAAAGGGCACCCTTGACGTTGAGCTTGGCGCCGACGTCTTTGTCGTCCTTGCTGAGTTCTTTCTGCTTGACGAGGTCGTATTCAATCCCGGTGTTCAGGCCGACTTCCGATTGCGGGATTAGCTCGAACTTGCCGTCATCGTTGTGCTTGATCGCCACCGTCACGCCGAGCCCGAGGCCGATCTTTGCACCGATGGCACCGGAGATATCACCCTCGATCTTGAGCTCGATCGAATCCCCCGGCGTCGCCAGGGCCGCCCGCAGAGCAGCGCCGAGATCCCCTTGCGGCATTTCTCCGAGAACCAGCTCGATGGGATCGGGCTGAACCTCAAAGGGGAACGCGAGGCCGACTTCCTGGGCGGAGGTCGTCCCGGCGGTGAGGAGGCTGGAAAGGGCAAGGCTGGTGGCGAGGAGGGCGTTTTGCGTGGCGTTCTTCATCGGGGTCCTTTTGGGCTGGCACACTTCGGAGGGGAGTGGCTCGACCCTGTGAGGAGCGCCCGGCCCGGCAGCGAACAAAGAAATCGCGCGGCGGCTGAAGAACGGCTTCTCAGGTGCCTGAGGGCTCTTTTTCTGGGCGGATGAGTCCCGCCATGCAACAACGCCCCTTGAACCAGGGGTTTCGTACAACAGCGCTTCTCGCGCTGTTAGGGTGAAATGGATCGCTACAGCTGACGCCGGAACCCTGAGAATCCAGATGGGCGACCCCGTGAAGACAACCCTCGCATTCATGGCGGCTCTTCCCGCTGCCGCCGCGCTCTACCCGGCTGCTGCGCAGGATGTAATCGTCTGCGATTTCGCGGGAACGGAACCCGCCTCGAACACGCCCTGGACGCCGACCTCCTTCCTGGCGCCAAACCTGAATTTCTCGGGCTGGGACCGCGGCACCGGCTCATACCCCGCCGCAGGCGTGGACGACGCGTTCGGCTTCTACGTGAATGCCACCGCCACGGCCAGCACCCTGGACGAGGCGATCGCCGAGGACGAGTACCTCGGGCTCACGCTCGAAGCCTCGGTGGAGACCCTCGATCTGAATGCAAAGAAGGTCAACTTCAGCATCCAACGCTTCACCTGGCACGCACCGAGGGAGTACTCGGTGTTCACCAGCGTCGGCGGCTTCCAGGCCGAAGACGCGCTATTCACCACGAGCACCATCGCCAACGGCGACTACGGTGTCCACGACTTCAGTTTCATCATGCCAATGAGCGGCCACGGCGGACTTGTCGGGCCGGTGGAGGTGCGCCTGTACCCGCACGAGGGGAAGTACAACCACCAGACGAGCATGACCGCCTTCGAGATCGTGGAGCCCGGGCCCCTCTACACCCTGAGCCTTGCTGCCGGACGAGGAGGCTCCGTGTCTTCTACCCCGGACGGGGCTGTGTTCGAGGAGGGGACGGTGGTCAAGCTGCAGGCGGCGCCGGCGACCGATCACTCCTTCGGCGGCTGGACGGGCGACGTCTCGGGACTGGGGAACCCCCGCAGCATCACGATGACAGCCGACACCACGATCACCGGCGTCTTCAACGCCAACCCGGCACCGAACATGACGCTGGGGATGAACCTGGGCAGTGTCGTGGACTGGGCTACCTCGTGGGACTTCGTGGACGTGTTCAAGATGAGCCGGACCTGGCTCACCCGCAGCGCTGGAGGAACCGAGTGGGACAGCGGGATGAGTGCCGAGATGCCGACCGATGTGAACGGCTGGCCAACGGGATTGCCCTTCGCCGCAAGCGACGGCGCCATGCACTATGCACACACGCTGCTGCCCGCGCCCGAAGCTGGGGACTACACCCTGATACTCGAAGGCGCCGGACGGATCCGGCTCAAGGCTGAGGGGACCGCAACCCAGGAGTTCGTCCCTTCTGGAGGGGGAACCTCGACCTACTCCTTCACGGTGCCCCCGGGCGGGGAGGGCTACCTCTACTTGGAGGTGCATGAATCCTCGGCGAGCGTCGACTACATCCGCAACCTGCGCCTGATCCGGCCGAGCTTCGCTGCGGCCTATCAGAGCAACCCCTTTCACCCTCTCTTCCTGCAGCGGCTCGGGGGGTTTGCTTGCCTACGCTTCATGGACTGGGGCGAGACCAACGCATCGCCGCTGATATCCTGGAGCGAACGGACGACCTCGGACACCTACACGCAAACACGCGACGAAGGGGTGGCCCTGGAGTACATGATCGAGCTTGCAAACACCCTCGATCAGGATCCGTGGATCTGCATTCCTCACCAGGCCGACGACGACTACATCCGGCAGGCGGCCGTGCTGCTACGCGACAGCGTGGAACCGTCGCTGAAGATCCACGTCGAGTACTCGAACGAGACCTGGAACGGCATCTTCGAGCAGACCTCGTATGTTCAGGCCGTGGGATCGAGCCTGGAGCTCGATCCGAACCCATGGACGGCGGGGCAGATCTTCTGCGCTCTGCGCTCGGCGCAGATCTGGGATATCTTCGAAGAGGAGTTCTTCGACGACAGCCGCCTGGTCAAGGTGTTGGCGACACAGTCGTCGAACCTCTCCATCACGACCACGCGTTTCGGCGCCCTTAACGATCCTGCGATCAATCCCGCCTACACGATGCCGGACGCGCTCGCGGTCGCGCCCTACTTCGGTCAGGTCTACACGCCGGCCGACATCCCGCCGGCCGTGCCTTTCTATCCCACGGTGGACGAAATCCTCGACGTGATCTCGCCGATGCTGATCGCAGACGCAGGAGCTCTTGTTCTCGCACAGAAGACCATCGCTAACAACCAGGGTGCCCGGCTTGTCTGCTACGAAGGAGGACAGCACTTCGTTGGAGCCCAAGGCGCCGAGAACGACCTGACGCTGACCGACATCCTGCAAGCGGCGAACCGCGACCCGCGCATGTATCTGCGCTACATCGAGTACCTCGACCTACTCCACGGCGCGGGAATGTCGATGTTCGGCAACTTCAGCTATATCGGTAACTGGACCAAGTGGGGCTCCTGGGGCGTACTCGAGGACCAGCTTCAGACCCTGACGGACGCACCCAAGTACCGGGCCCTCATCGATTGGGGCCGCAGCGTTCCGCCCACGGGTCGGGACTCGACTCCCCTACCAGACCCGCCTTCCGGACGTGGGGTATACAGGTAGAGAGAGCCCTACCGAACCGAACGCAGCCAACCTCGACCTTCGCCACAAGCGCAACGGACACGACTTCCCCATCGCCCCACTGCTATGTGCTATGACCGGGAGCCTCAGCTCACCGACGCGCTCGCGAGATGGACGAGAAGCCGCCCATGGGCCTTGGCCAGGTGACCCACGGGATCGGCTCAATTCCCCAGGGCGTTGGCTTCGTCGATCTCGAGCAGAGACTCGACCAACCCGGCCACGAAAGAACCGGCGCCCGTGAGTATGAGGTTGTGGCGCCCCGCGCAGATCATCGATTGCACTTGAGTGTCGGTGATCTTGGCACGCAGCTGGGTCTGTAGAGTGCGCGTGTCGCTATGGGGGAGTTGAATCATCGTGGAGATGAGGAGCGCCGGGTGTTCGGCGTACGCTGCCACATCGCCTTGTTCGACATGCAGTGGTTCCGCTGTCCCGATGCTTTCTCTCTGGAGCGAGTAAATCCCGAGGATCGGAACCTCGCCGCCCTTCACGGGAGCGATGTAGAGGCCGGCTTCGATGAGCGCGGCTTCGATGAAGGAGTAGACCTCGTCCTCGGGCACGGTTACGTCTTCCCGAAGCCGGATACGGTGGGCTTCCAGTCGCTGGCGAGTGAAGTCATTCACGCTCAGGTGCTGGCCGCTGAGCTTGGCGAAGCGGTCCATCACCTCGGCCATGGAAGCTCCCTCGGCTGAGCCCTGAATGTACAGGGGAGCCTGCACGGGGGGTAGACCGCGCGGCCGGGGCGACGATGCCGGGGAGACCGGCCCGCCGTTCGTGCCCTCGGACGAGGGTGCGGTGACGGCACAGGCGACGGAGAAAGGGACAAGAGATAGTGCAAGACTGCGTAGCAACATGATTCTTCTCCTGGGAACCGGGGTTTAGGACGAGGCCCGTTGGTCTGCCCAGACCGCTGTTTCTTCCCCGAATGTTGCACTTCTTCTCACCACCGATTTTCGGTGAACGATGCCGCCGGAGTCGTCCCGGGGCTTCAGGGAGGCGCTCCGAGACGGGGGGCCGCGGGTTCCTGAATCGGCGGGAGGCGTTACCGAACCAGGTTAGGGAAAGATGCCATTCGCATCCGCTCCTCCGAGTGCGACGATCGTCGCCGGATCCAGGAGCGCGTCGACGAGAGCGAAATTGGCGATGCACCCTCCGCTCGTCTCGCTCGGAGTGTTGTCGGTGAGGAACCAAAAGGGATCCGTCGTGCCGTCCGAAACGTCGTCGGTGGCGGCCACGATGAACTCCGGCACGACGTTTCCATTGACGTATAGGCGCGCGCTCCCCGCGGCGAAGTCGTTCACGAAGACGAAGCGGTTCCACCGTCCCTTCTCCCACGTACCTCCGAGGGTTCCGAAATCGGTGGCCCAGTAGCCGGTGCTGATCGGCCGCAGGAAGAGCTCGTCGTCGTCGGTGTTCGTCGGGCTACCATTCCAGAGCCCCAGCCATGGGTCGTCGTTGCTCGCCTCGACGTAGAGGTCGAAGATCATCGTGAACTGAGCGAGGCTTCCGCCCGTCGCGGTGTTCGCGCGAACGTGATAGCCCTCCGTCGCGGCCGAACGCGCCTGAAAACGGAGGTAGCTGACCGGACTCCCGTCGATGTGCGGAACTAACAGGCCGTCGGAGATCCCGAAGACATCGTCCATGTCGGTCGCTCCGCCATCACCATCCGCGTATTCCATGGTTCCGGGGCCAAAGACCTTGTTGATCACTTCGTTACTGTCACCGCTAAAGCGCCACTCGCTGGTCTGCGGCGTGGGCGTTTGGGTGCTCGGCAACGGAGGAGGCGGCAGGTTTCCGGGTTGGAGCACGAAAGAGACGTCATCCGCGTAGCCGTCGGTGCCCGCCCCCTCCGCATAGATCGTTTCGATCGCAACCCAGACCCTGCGCGTCCCCACGGGCAGGCCGAAACCAGCGGAGGTGCGCGGGTGCAGTCCGGTCGCATTGCCCCGGTCGGCGGCCGTCACGGGCCCGATGGTGTCCGCTCCGAGAAGCGCGCCGTCAGCGCCTAGGAAGAGGACGGTGACCAGAGCTCGATCGTTCTGCGCCGCGAAGCCACCCAAGAAGGCAGAAAGCACGTAGCGAACGCCGGCGGCATCGATGTCCGTCGTCAAAGTCGACACGTCGATCTCCTGTCCCATCCAACTTCCGCTCGGACGATTGCCGCAAAAGAAGTTTGCACCCCGTTGCGGCGGCCCGGGATCGGAATGTGTGGGGAAGCCGCCCGGCGCCCCCCAACGAACGAGCGACATCTGGTCTGGCCCGAGGTCGATCCAACCCGAGACGGCTTGATCCGGCAGAAAGTTGTCGAAGCCACGATCGAACTCCGCGTCGCCATTGAAGATGAGGTTCTGCGCATAGACGACGGGCGGCGGCGAGGTCGGCCTCAACCCCACGGCATGGCCGTCGAGCCAGGCGGGGATGGAAGCCCCCATATGGCGCAACACCGTCTTCGTCACGTCCACGTTCTTGGGTTCGGGAAAGGGCATACCGCTTTCGACCTGCGGCCTTGGACGGAAGGCTAACTTGCCCGCCTGTTCGGGTCTCACCGTGCTCACCAGGAAAGGGATCGTGCGGCGCTCTAGCGAGTTGCCGCTGTGGCCGCCGTCGATCGACCCGCCGTGGTCGCTGGTCAGGACGCAGATCCAATCTTCCCGCAGCGCACGCATTCGATCGCGCACGGCGCTCAATACCAAGCCGATTTGGCCGTCGACGGCCTCGATCTCAGCGACGTATTCGGGGACGGCGGGATGAAAACCATAGGTGTGACCGACGACGTCGACATCCGCCAGGTACAGAAAGAGCGCATCGGTGCGAACGCCCGGATAGCTCGCGTGTTCGCCCCGCAGGAGATCGGCCGCCCACCCTGTTACGACGTTGTCTCCATTGTTGGCGTAGTCGCGAAACAGGTCGATGTCCGCGTCGGTCGGTTGGTGTTGGAAGATGGCACTCCAGGTCGAAAGGCGCGCCGTGTTCCAACCCGGGTCATGCGCTTCGAGCAAAGCGAGAAAGTCGGGGTAGAAGGCCAGGTTGTTGCCCCCGTAGCCGTTGGTCGTGACATTGTGCTTGTCACGGTGAACGCCATGCAAAATCGAGGCCCAGTTGGGACCGCTGAAAGTCAGGTCCTCGCACTGGGCATTCGCGCTGTAGCTGCCCGTCGCGATCAAGCCGTCGATATGGGGCGTGTTCGCGGCTTCGAGTGCGTCGGGGCGAAGGCCGTCGACACCGATCACGAGCACTCTGGGCTGAGGATAGGGAATCGGTTCCGCTTGGAAGTCTTGACCGAAGAGGGCTGCTCCAACGACAAGACCCGTAACCGTGCTCGACATCATCGCTCCTCCTACCGCTCTTCTCCGAAGTGAAAGAGCCAGCGTACCGTACCTTCCGCCATAGAGTGCCCACGCCAACGAGGATAGGCGTTTCAAAGGTCTCTTTTTGACCCTCCCCCACCGCAGTGGCTCAGAAAACAGCCCGACAAACCGCACAACAACCCTCCCTGCGCACGTCCTCTACGCCTCAACCTCCCGACGATCCGCCCAGTGAATGACCACCCTGGCTTGAGTGCTCAGTGACGCAACGGAGCCGATGACGGAGAGTTCAGGCCGGCTAGATTTCTTCGTAGGTTCCGAGCGTGATGTCTGCCACCACATCGCCGGTGTGTTTGGTGTTTAGGGGTTCAAACAAGAGTAGATGAGTCTCTTCTTGAGCAGTGGGCTTGTGCTCTACACCTCTTGGAACAGTGAAGAACTCTCCAGGATTGACGACCACAGATCGGTCCCTCAACTCAAGCGTTAGCTGACCCTTCATCACCATGAACAACTCATCTTCATCGTCATGCTTGTGAAAGACGAATTCTCCTTGGATCTTTGCCAGTAAGATCTGCTGCCCGTTCAGTTCTCCAATCCTCTTGGGAGACCATTGCTCTGAAAAGAGGTCGAACTTCTCCTGAATGTTAATCACGCTCATGTAGCCACTGTACTAGGTCCTGGAGGTGGTGGTGGCTCGGCAAAGCGAGGCGAGTGTGCGCAGGGGCAGGCATGAAGGAGCACCAAAAGAGACCGGCGCTCCCGATCGGATCGGGAGCGCCGGTGAAGTTCGCCGGATCGAAGGGGCGATCCGGCGCTTGGGGGAGCGTTTAGGGAGCTGCGCCCAGCGTGATGCTCTCCGCGTTGCAAAGCACCGTTGAAGTCAGGCTGAAGGTGAACCCCTGGGCCGTCGCCTGGGCACCGAGGAAACTCGGGTTGGCCACGGGTGTGACGCTGTAGGAATCGATTCCTCCGCCGGAAGCACCGATCAGGAAGCCGAACTGCGGAGAACCGAGGTTCACCAGCAACTCGCCGGAGGCGATCGGAATCAACGCGCTACCTGCGTAGACCAGGACACCGCTGAAGCCGGCACCGCCGGGGTGACCCGAGGCGTCGACCTGCATGTTGAACGGCTGGCCCAGCTGCGGAAGACTCGTGCTCATGAAGCACGTCGGGTTCGTACCGCTGCCGTTGGTGAACACCGACGCGCCGAACAGCGGCTCGCCGAGGGTCGTCGGGAAGGCGTTCGAGAGGTCGGTGTGCATGCCGCCGGCATTCTTCACCATCACGTCCCCCATGCCCGCGTTGGCGGGAATGGCAACCACGATCGAGGTTCCACCACCGGTCGAGGCGACGTTGAATATCCGCACGCGCGCATCCACACCCGTGCCGGTCACGCTGCCGTTGGTGAACCACACCTCGTTCGTCGTTCCGGCATCGTAACCTGACCCCGTGATCGTGATGTTTCCACCGGCGATCGAAACGCCTGAGATGACCGGCTTGGCGCCGGACATCGCGCCGTAGATGCAATGCAGGCCGGCGATGTCATCGGACGCGATCGAGCGTTCGGCCTCCGAACCGGGTGATCCGGACGGGAACATTGTGGCTCCACCGACAGTAGAGTGCCCGAGCCCCAGCGCGTGTCCGTACTCGTGGGTCATGACGCCCTGGAGGTCGAAGAAGAGCGAACTGATGTTGGCCGGACCGTCGGCAAAAGCGAAGTTGTTGTCGCAGTAGCGAATCCTCCAGCCGTTGGAGATCGGTGTCTCCGTGAACGCGATGATCCCGCCGCCACAGGTATTGATGGCCGAGATGATGTTGTCGTTCGTGCCACCGACACCGCTGGCATTCCCGAGCCATAGAACGTCGAAGTTGCCGCCACCGTTGCCGATCTCGGACTGAGAGATATCACCCGAGGGGGCCCGGGCAGCGCTGCTCCACTCGGCCGCACCTTTCCAGATCGCCTGCTCGGCTCCCAGGTAGCCCGGAAAATCAGGGAAACCCCGGACGTTGTTGTTGCTGCCCGCGTCGGAAAAATTATTGGAGACACGGATGTCGCGCTGGCCGACGCCGAGTTCGCCTCCGATCTTGCTGAAGGCTTCGGCCGGAGCGAGCAGCATCGCTGCACACCCCAGAGCGACGGAAGAAAGAAGGAGTTGATTCTTGTTCATGGGATTCTCCTACCTTCCGAGCTTGGCGTTATAGAGTCGCGCCAGGCTCGCTCCAAGGTCTTCGGACGTGGTGTTGTTGACGATCGCGTAGCCCTCGCCACGCCCCAGAACGAATGTACCGCCGATAACGCGATACAGGCCGCCGTGGGCGGCCGTAAGGGCGTTAGCCGAGACGCCGCCACCCATGTTGTCCTGCCACTGGTAGAACGCGGTGACGGTGTTGCCCAAGAGGATGTCGTCCTTGGCCGGTGCCTCGGAGTTGTACACGCCCTCGGTGTCGTTGATGAAACCGCCGTGGAAGGTCACCTGGACCGTCAAGGGAGTGTCGTCCACCAGGGAACGGCCCTCGATCGTCAGGGTGGTGAAGTAGAGCTCGGGCCCATCGACCGGGTCATCCATCCGAAAGACTTCGGTGTCCACGATGGTGCCGAGGACCGCTCCGTCGGCCAGTTCCACCATTTCCTGGAGGTTCAAGCTACGGATCTGGGCAGGCGCAACCGCACAGAAGGCGACGGCCAGGACAGCTAGCCCCACGAATACTTTGTTTTTCATTCTTGTTCTCGTCTATGAAGTCTCGGGGTGGGCGGGGGGGGGGGGCAGCTCTCGCCCCTCCCGATCGGGGAACGAAAGAGGGAGCGCATGGATACCCTGGCCTCATCGCCGCGGCTCGAGGGATAAGGACGAGGTTATGGGTCTTTTCCGTTTTTTGGGAGGGAAGACGCCATATTTGAGCGTTGGTGCATGAATTGAGATGGGCCGGCCTATTTCGGTCTCGATCGGGCCCTGAGCTACTGAGAGGGGGCATCAGAAGTGCCCCGCCCCGATTCATGCACCAACGCCGCCAAGAACGCCGTTCCTTTGTGGCGGCCGAGTTTATGGACCCCACGACCAACACCCCTTGAGCTCGCGCACATCGCGTTGGGGTCGTACATCTGCGTATCCCAGAGTCTTGTTGTTCAAGGATCGGTGTGGCTGGCGTACTCGGGAACGTGGTTGCTCTCGGTCTTCATGACCTTCGTGACGAAGGGCGAAGTCATGGCACGGACCAGCGCGCTGTAGTCGAGCTGGAACGTGATCTCGACGCCGACCGAGAGGGGCTCCGGACCTGAGTCCGCGATCAGGTGGTCGCTGCTGGCCCCGAGGATCTCGATCCCGTCAGGTAGGGAAATGCTCTATTCATGAGTCCATCAGGTGGGCTTGGAACTGCCCAGCCGTCCCAGGCTCCCTTTGATAGACATCCAAGGATGGCTTATCTTCGAGTCGATACAGCTAGCTCGGAGAATGCTCAGGTGAACTTCGTCATCCACGATCTCTAGCTGGGTACAGCGCGGTAGAATTCCGCGGGTAGGGGACTGCTAGAATCCAAGACAGCCAGGAGAACAAGAGCGCATGTTGAGAACGATCGCGGAGGGCATCTGGATCTTCGACACGGGGACAGATGGCCCGTCGGTCGGTATTGCTTTCGGGCTGCATGGAAACGAACGTCCCCCGATCGATGCTGGTCTAGCCCTCGTCCGCGCGGTCGAATCCGGCGAGCTCGCCTTGCAAGTCGGCAAGCTCCTTTTGATCCACGGCAATCCGCGAGCTTTCGCCCAGGACGAACGCTGTTCGCAGGGCGGAGTCGATCTGAACCGCTGCTTTCACCGCAACGTGCTAGGCCGCAAACCGGAGCGCTTCGAGGAATCCCGCGCGGCCGAGATCGTCGCCGCTCTCGAGGAGCACGAGACGCGAACCCTCGTGGACTTTCACTGCACGGTGGAGCCCGGGCCGCGCTTTCTCTTGCAGCACCCGCCGGTGGGCAACGCGGCCCATCGGGCCGTTTTCGATCTTCTGCAAGCCGAGGTTCTCTTGTCCGATCCCCACCTCAACTTCGGCAACGTCTCACTCGACGAGTGGATGTCAACCCGCGAACGCGTCGGTATTTGCTACGAGACCGGCTGGATCCAGGATCCCGCGAACACGCAAGAATTTGTTCTAGGCGAGATGAAGAACGTCCTGGTAGGGACCGGCCTGCTCGCCGGTGAGCCCTCACGCTATCTCCAAAAGAGGCTCCTTCAGCTGGAGGGAGCGCTGACCTGCTCCGGGGAGGGCTTCCAGTGGCTCGCAGGCGTCGGGCTCAATCTGCAGGCACTCCCGGCCGGGACGAAACTGGGAAGCTACGCGGATGGGGCGGAGGTCGTTCTCGAAGACGACGCGACCCTGGTCTTTCCGAAGAAGAGACCCGAGCTCGTCGAGCTGGGCAAGCCGCTGGTCTACGTGGCCAGACTCATAAACTGATCGCGATCGCGGTCCAGCTATTCGATCACCTTGGCGCCTGTTCATCCAGCCGGAACACGTCGCGAGGAGCACTTGCAGAGGGTAGATCTCGGCCATCTGGCCCATTGTCATCCCCTCGCAACTCCTGAATTCTCAATGCCTTGAAGTTCGGCCGAGTTTCCGTACCACACGGGATGCGATCCACCGTCTGACCCTCTGGGGCGACCCTCCGCTAGCGACTCATTTCCCCAGGTATCCCAGCCGCATGAGGTCCTTCTGGGCCTCCTCGGAGAACTCTCTCGAGCTGAAGAGCCGGGGGGCTCCATTCACGGGTTCGGAAGCTGAGCGCAGGGCTTGCATCCGATCCCGCAACTGCTCGCTGAGGGCGGGTTGCCGGTAGGCGAGGTTCTCGACTTCCAGGGGATCGGCGTGCAGGTCGTACAGCTCTTCCTCGAGCTGATAGTTACGGATGTCGGCGACCGTGTAGGCCAGACGCTTGCCGGGCCAGGCCAGGTTGAGAAACCGTGTTGCCTTGGCCAACGAGCGCTTGCCCGGGTTGAACAGATACTTCCAGCGATTGGTCCGCAAGCCCCACGTCATGGTCGCTATCTGTTCTCGGGCGGAGAGCAGGGTGGGGGGGCCTTCCTGCGCTGGTACGTCGGCTCTCAAGAGGCCCGCGAACGAATCGGCTTCGACCTGTTGCGGAGGAGACACACCCACCAGGTCCAAAAGGGTCGGCATGAGACCCACGAGCGAGACCTGTTCCGTTCGCCGCTGCCCAGCCGCGATTCCGGGCCCTCTCAGTACGAGGGGAACGTGGACCTGCTCCTCATAAGGAAACAAGCCGTGGTTGAAGTAGGCATGGTGCTCGATGACCGACTCTCCATGGTCGGAGAGGAAGACCACGGCCGTGGAATCCGACAGGCCCAGTCGGTCGAGCGCATCCAGGATCTCGCCGATCGCGTCATCCGTGAAGCGGATCTCGCCATCGTAGCGTGCGACGTATTCATCCAGGTCGAAGCCGGCTTCCGGCAGATACACAGAGTTCTCGATGCGATCGATGTAGCTCTTACTCGGAGCCTCCTGGTCGGAGGATCCGAGCCGTCCGTCCAGTTCGTCGCCCTGGAACATCTCGGCATACGCGGGGGGAGGCCGGTACGGAGAGTGGGGGTCGATGAGGTGTACGTACGCGAAGAAGCGCTCGTCCCGATGTTGTTGGAGCCACAAGATGACCTGGGAGGCAAGCTGTCCCGCGTGATTGTCGATCGTCGTACCGTTCTTGAGCTCCACCCGGACCATCCAGCGCAACTCATCGAATCCCTGGCCGTAGCCGAGCGTCTTGTTGATGTTCGTATTGGCGCTTATCCCGAAGGTCGTGAAGCCGCCCTGCTTCAAGGTCTCGGCCAGCGTAACGTTCTCTTCAAGGAGCTCGGTCCGAGCGGCATGCACCCGATGGGTTTGGGGCCAGGTGCCGGTGAATAGAGAGGCTACCGCCGGAGATGTCTTCGGCTTGGGCGTGGCTGCGTTCTCGAAGAGAGTGCCCTCGCGAGCGAAGGCGTCGATCCGCGGGCTAGTCTCGCGCGCGTAGCCGTAGCAGCCGAGGTGGTCCGCGCGGAGAGTGTCGACCAACAGCACGAGAAGATTCTTGGCCTGAGGTCCCGCATTCTCGGGAAGGGGGACAGAAGGCCCCAGGGCACCGGCCAGTGAGGCGTCGCCCATGCCGCGCGGCATCGGCCAGAGACCCAGGGACAAGACGAACGCGGCGGCCAGAGCCGTCAGCGTGGCGCGGGTGGGAACGGTGACCGAGCCGTGCCGGAAGAGCACGACCAGCACGAGGGCAAGGACGACTGCCGTCCATCCGAGCACCAGCGTGAATCCCTGGAACTGGCCGGCATGGCGGAAGGACTCCACGGCCAGTAAGAGAGGGGGAAGGGCGAGGGAGAATGGGATTCCAAGCTGGGGGCGGATCGAGGCGGCAGCGAAACCGACGAGGGTCGCCGGAAGCACAACGACGGGAAACGCCGCAAGCACGAGGGCCAGATAGCGGACGCGCTCGGCCGTCGGGACGGCGCTCAACAATGCGTTTGGGGTCCAGGCGGCGAGGAGGACCTCCACGAGTGCGACGGTCAGGGCCGAGAGCGACGCCGCACCGAGGCACGAAAGAAGGACACGTGTCCGCGTAGGTCCCTCACTCATCGCGACATTCTACTGGAGCATAGGTGCTCCAAGGGGTTCTTTTCCAACCCTCCCCCAGCACAGAAAATGGTCCGTTGATGCCCCATGCGCTTCCGCACCCTTCGCGCCCGTCAGTCCTGCCGACTTCCGGCCCGGCCACCGGCACAGTGACGAACCGCCGAAGCGGCGCAGGCCACGGCGACCACGCCGTAGCCGACGGCCCAGGCCGTCGACTCCGATTCGACCCAGGCGTAATACGCTCCGAGCAGCGCGAGAGGCGCGTTTACAGCATCAGGTAACGCGCTATCCAAGACAAAGGCTAGTCCGACGTTTCGACGGTGGCGGTAGGAGAAGCCGGAGTCGAGAGTGCAGCTTGGGGCACACCTCCCGGCGGGTTCGCATAAGCCCGTGTGGCCAGGGCCGAACCGATCTATCGAGACCGGTTCGGCTTCATTTCCAACAACCGTTGCAGCCGTGCTCGCTGCGTCCGTTGCAAACAAATCGGATAAGCGTGAAAGACGATGTTCATCGAGCCCATCCATAGAACAGCATCCCACCATCCCTGGAATGCGACCCAGGCAATTGGAAACAGTACGGCGATGAACAGCCAGGTGTGGCAGTTCTCTCCGTGCCTGGTGGCCTTCTCGTAGGAGGGCAAAGTGGCCCGTGTCCCGTCGAAGACGTTTTTATCCATGACCGCTCGGGTCCAACCAATTCTCTGCAAGAGGCGCATGAAACCGTTCACCCCGATCCGGCGATAGAGGGTGAGTTCACCCGGCCGGATTCGGAACCGTTCAGAGCAAAGCTGGGGGGCCAGGGCTTGATCACTCGTACTGGCCACCGCCATCAGGACGAAGTGAAGCTGGAAGGCGAAGGCAAAGGAACGAACTCCAATGAGCTTCCCCATCCACGCCAAGAACCCGAATGCAACCGCGAGAACGGCAAGGACCCACAGCCAAGGTAGGATGGACTGGGTTGTCGAGCTGCTTTTCCTTTTGCTCTTCATTCCGCCGCCTATGCATCCCCATAATAGGCAGCGCACGGATTCTCTTGAGCCAGAACTCCCCCACGACCCCCGGTTTTACTCGTGAGCTTGCCATGGACCTGCTTGATGAGGTCCACACCAGCGCGCAAGGTGAGCGCGGTCTCGATCGCCGTGTCCGAGTACTTGCTCTGTCCACCCCGTTTACGGGAAGGCCGGGGCGCCCATGCATCGATCGCGTCCTCCGAGATCCACATCGTGATGTCGCCACGCTGGACGAGCGCACGGTCGTAGGAAGGCCAGTTCGTGACCCGGTACTGAGTCTTGTAATTCGGATGGACTCGTGAGTTCATCCCGGTAGTCTGCTCACCGGACCAGCCCCGGACAGAAAATGGCTCTGAGAGGCCTTCCAAGCATTGTCAGCCCAGGTATTCCTGCACCAACGCCGCGAAGAGAAAGGTTCTAGCGCTGGGGAAGTAGGATGGTCGGGTTGCCTTGAGGGCCACTCGCGCGGTCGGCACGCTGGAAGAGGGGCGCGATATAGAGCTCGATGGCCTCGTCGAGATCCTGATCCGCGCGATAGTAGACGTTCTCACCGCCGGGCTGGAAATCGAACTGCACGACGTCGCCACCGGGGCTTAGTCGTCCGTTCAGGGGTCGTGCAGGACGTGGGCCGAGCAACGGCGCGGCGAACAGCTCGAACACTTCGTCTTCGTAGGCATCGGCCATGAAGATCGCCGAGTCGCTCTGTGGATCCAGTTTGGCCAATGTCACGTTACCGGCGGGCACGAGGGGCGGGCTCAACTTGCGGATTCCTGCGCCCGTGGACGTGGTGCGGTAGAGCTCGATGGTCCCGTCACTGTCCTGATCCGCACGATAGACGATGCGATCCAAGACGGGATGGGGAGTAAAACTGATGACGTTGCCACCGGCAGTCATCGAGCCGCTGATCTTCTGCGACAGCTGGGAAACCGAGATGCTCGCGGCGTATAGCTCGACCGTACCGTCGGTGTCCTGATCGGCCGTGTAAAGCACCACTTGACTATTCCCAGTGACCTGGTAGCTCTCGATCTGGCCGCCCGCGACGAGCGGAGAATTCAGTTCGAGCGGCGTTCCGGACGGAAGCGGAGCCGCGTACAGGCCTCCACGGTGATACACGACGTGGCTGTCATCCGGGCTGACTTGCATGCTGAACACGGGCCCGGTACCCATCGTGCTGATGGTCGTGGGTGCCGCTGATGCGTCGATCGGTACGGAGTACAAAAGGATCGCGGAGGAGCCCTGTTGGGCCGTGTAGAGGACGCGTTGGTTCGTGTTGTCGATGACGAAGTCGAAGACATCGTGCCCCGGGTCCAACGGCGAGTTCAGTTTCGTGCGCAGGGGAGCTCCGCCGATGGGAGTCGAAAAGAGCTCGAACTGCCCGGGCGTATCGAGGTCGCCCATGAAGACGACGTTCTGCGAATCTTGCGCCACCTCGAACCTCGTTACATCGGAGCCGACCGGGACCGGGCCACCGATGTCGACTTCTATCAAGCTGGTCGTGGAAGCGCTGGACAGTCCGACTCCGCCGAAGCGGAAAGCACGGAACACGAGATAGTTGCTGTCGGAGCTGGTCCTGTATCCAATGTACGCCTGGCTCGAGACCATCTGGGCCGTCTCGCTGCCGTCCACGGCGGTGACCAGGAGGTTGCCGATCAGGGGCACTTCCGTCGATTCGATGTAGGCGATGTCCTCGCCGTCCGGATAGAAGGACGGGCGATGCGGCTGCAAGGAGAACGACAAGGCGAAGTCGTGGGGCGTCAGCAGCACTGGCGTATCACCGCGAGCAGACGTGGACCAGATCAACTCGAAGCTCTTGTAGACCATGCGGCCTGGTACGGGCGGGATGCGGTAGAACTGCACATCCAGCGGGCGGTTCAGAAGCGTCGGCGCTTGGCTTCCGTCCAGGGGTGTCGAATAGAGCCTCACCTGTAGCGGCAATTCCGGGTTCGGTTCCGCGAGCGTGAAGACGACGCGTTCTTCGCTCGAGCTGAAGGACAGGAATTCGATCGTGGGCAGGGGATCAAGAGCCGTGACCATCGTCGCCGAGCCCGACCCGTCGGCCGGAACCGTGAACAGTGTCGCGGCGCGGCGGAAGAGCGCTTCGCTGCCCGAGGGCGTGAGCGCAAACCCATCGACGTCGGCGACATATGCGCCGCTCAACTTCGCGGCCGCGGCACTTGCGTCGGCGGGGACATTGAAGAGCTCTTGCAGCCCGGGTGTTTCCGTCTCACCCGTGTAGAGAATGAGATCGCCGGCGGAACGATAGGCGAAGTCCACGACCGCAGTTGCGAGTTGCGCGGGCGTACCGCTGCCATCCGCTGCCGTCGTCCAAAGATCCCCATCGGCTTCTACGTATGCGACGGCCAAGCTGTCGGGGCTCAGGACGAAGTCGGATACGACCTCGCAGCATGCGGAGAGCTGAAAGGCAGAGGCGCTGCCGTCGATCGGTGCGCGGTGCAGGGCGCCGACGGACTTGTAGATTACCAGCATACCGTCGGGGGTTATCGACCATCCCGTCGAGTTGGTCGTGGGTTCGACCGCGGTGGTAGATATCCGCACCGGGCTGGCGCTGCCATCCAGAGGCACCGACCAGAGTCCCTGCGCTGCCGAACCGCAACATCCACACGAGTAGTAAACGAGACGCTCGTTCGAAACCTGGGCGTCGACCAATCCACAGCCCGTCGCGAGCTGCGTGGCCGCGTCGTCCAATTGGACCGCCATACCGGTTCCGTTGGTCAGCACGCTGAGAAAGCGCACGTCCGGACCGATTTGGCCCTGGTAGATTGCTTGCGTCCCATCTGGCGTGAGCAAGAGCGGAGCTTCGGAAGAGGGAGATATGCTGGTTAGATCGAGCGTGAGGATGACGCCATCGATGGTCGTCACGTGCAGGCCCATGCCGTCAAGGTGTAAAACGACACTTCCATCCGGCGTGACCTGCCAGCGATCCGTCGCGGTCATCGGCAAGTCGAACTCTACGGGGGTCGCGCTGCCATCGACGGGGATGCGGAAGAACTCCCGTTGGTCGGGGTCCTCCATGTTGGCCTGGAAAAAGACCTCGTCGCTGGGGCGGTGCGAGGATCCAAAGACCTCGCCGTAGATGCGAGTACTGACTCGCTCGGATTGGGCATGGGAGCCGGCCGTGGCGCTCAGGAGCATGGCCGAAAACAGGGGAAGAACAAGAACTCGCTTCATAGAGGGTGGCGGGTCGATCTCGACCCCTGGGGTAGATGGCTTGAGAATCTCTTTCTGGCCAACCGGTTCCAGCGCCGCCCGTGGCATGTCAGAAAACCCCGCTTTTTCTTATCTCTTCCTCATGCCTGAAGAGGCCCCTGAACAACCGATTCCCCGCGAACCGGGGGCTAAGCCCAGCGGACATCACCCCTTCAAGCGATGGATCTGGCGCTTCATTCGGATTCACGCACCAACGCCAGTTCTAGCCCTACTTGGAGTCGTGCAACAACGCCCCCGTGGAGCCTAGCTCCGGCTACAACGCAGGATTCGCATCCACATGAAGCACTACATCCGAATTTCCCTCGCGCTTACGCTCTTCTCCTTCGCGCTCGTGCCGAGCGCCTGGGGCAAGCAGATCCCCGGCCCTGCGACGCAGATCGTAATCTTGACTCCGGAACAGCGCGAGATCCTGAGTCACATGAGCATCGTCTTCCTGGACGACGGTCTGGGTGGCACGGTCAAGACCATCCGGCTCACGGGAGTCAACTGGCAGATCGTCAATGGCAGCGGTACGACGGACGGCGCGCCCGATGGAGTCGGCAACCTGGTCCGTTGATGCCCCATGCGCTTCCGCACCCTTCGCGCCCGTCAGTCCTTCCGACTTCCGGCCCGGCCACCGGCACAGTGACGAACCGCCGAAGCGGCGCAGGCCACGGCGACCACGCCGTAGCCGACGGTCCAGGCCGTCGACTCCGATTCGACCCAGGCGTAATACGCTCCGAGCAGCGCGAGAAGCGCGACGGCAGCAGCGGAAACGCCGATGGCCACCGATCGCCTGTGGGAGACAAGACCCCAGAACACCGCGACGATAGCGACGATCGCGCCGATGAAGATGGCCGCGCCGGTGAGGTTCATGTCGTGGCGCGCCTCGTCAGCTGCCCACTGCAGCTCGCCGGTTGACTTCCATCCGACCCGCCAGCCAGCCGACCGCCAAGTAGAGCGGCAGCTCGATGAACATCCAGGCCGGCCCATCAATGGTCATCATGTTCATGATGCCACCCCCCAGCGACAACACGGCCACCGCCATCGCGAGCAACATTGGCTGAGAAGCTCCGAGCCGAGCGGCCACCCAGCCGCCACAGAAGGACTGACCGAGATGGGCGGCCAGTACCACCAAGAAGGCGGACGTCGGTAGCGTGGCGATGTATGCCTTCATCTGCTCCGGATCGAACATGTCGATGCCGTCGGGCATGGGAAAGAGCACGGAGTAATTGAGCATGACGAGCGCCATGTTCACGGCCATTCCCACGGCGAGGCCGGCAATGACGGCCAGGATGTTGCGGATCATGTGAGACTCCTTGCGAAAGCGTACGAACTGGCAGTGCTTGAAGCCATGACCGAGACCCTCGTCGGCCTGATTGGGCGTGCGGAACGCGGAAAGGACCTACTTCTTCACCTGCAAGCCGACCTCACGCGCCGAGACGTTCGGTGTGATGCCCTTCTCGTCCTTGCTTTCCTCGTAGCCAAGCTCCTCCGGAGAAGGCCCAACCCACTCCGAGCGAACACCCTCGATACGAAGCTCACCCTTGGGGTCGATCGTGACGAAGGCCCAGAGCGGGTCCGCGTAGGGCGAGGTGTACTGGATCCACGGGTGGTCGGCGTGGACCTCTGCCGGGTAGCTCTCGTGCTTGTTCGAGCCACCCACCCAGTAGTAGGACATCGAGTTCACCTGGATGTAGGGGATGCCGTTGACCTCGACCAGATCGTCGAGGTGGTGGTGTCCGCTGAAGCAGGCGAGAACGCGGCCCCAACCGGCGGCTTCGTTGGCGGCCTCGAGGATGGCGCGCACCTCGGCGCCGTTGTCGACGCCTAATGCGTTCTGCAGGCTCTGGTGAACCAGGACGACCACGGGTTCGGTCGTGGAAGCGAGGGTCTCGGTGAGCCAGGCGCGCTGCTCTTCTCCGATGTGTCGGGGATAGCCGGCGGGCGCGTTCTTGTGGCGGTCGTTGCCGTCGAGAACGATGAAGCGATAGCCCTGTTGGAGGTAGGTGTAGTAGCCCTCCGCCATGCCGAGGTACTCGCGAAACTCCTCACGGCTGAAGCCCCCGTCCATGTCGTGGTTGCCGACAACGTTGTACTGGTCTCCCTTCCAACTCTGCCAGACCTTGCGGAAGGAGCCGTTGGCCGCCTTGGGCTGGCAGAAGTCCCCCATCTGCGCGACGAAGTGCGCGCGCTTCTTCGCCATGCACTCGAGGTAGACGCCGAGCCGCTCATCGGCGTCGTGCATGACGTCCTTGTGTACATCTGCGCACATGCCGAAGCGCAGCTCCTTCAAGTTCTCAGCGGCGCTGGCAGGAGGGCGGAAGCTGAGGACGCAGACGCCCGCAGCGGCGGTCTTCAAGAAGTCTCGGCGTGTGTTCTTCACCGCATACAGGCTATCAGTTCTTGGGTATAGGTGTTCCAAGCTCAGCTCTTGGGGCCCCCGATCGGGCTCTCGGTTCCTCTGAAACGTCGCGGTGCCTCTACTTGCGTAGCGGACTTGCCTTATGAGGGAAACCACGACCGGTGACGATCAGGTTTCTCTTCGGCATCGAAAAAATGAAGGCGGTGATCGCACTGGCAACGATGCGTGAGTCCGAGCCGAAACCGGCGTTGTCTCGATTGGGCTGGTAGTAGTAGCTTCCATCGAAACAGTGAGCGAGGGCGAACCACCAGCGGTTCGCGTCCATGAGCTGGCGCAGGTTGGGCGGAGAGAAAGAGGCTGCGGCGGCGGCGTAGCCCATACCCATCGGGGGCGAACCATGGGTGTCGGGAAAGCTCTTACCGAAGATGCCAATCGCGACCGCGTGCTTGTTCGCATCGCTCCGATATCGGGTATCCCGGTATGGGGACAAGAAGTTGGCCACGGCGGACGCTCCGGTGCGGCCCAGATCGGCCCAACCGTCGTTGTTGGCGACCTCGTCCGAGTACCACAGGTAACCGTTGGTTCCCGTGCCGCGTCGAAGGAACGCGTAGGCTTCGTCGTGACGCTGTCGCCGTATGGTGATTCCACAGCGGTGCATGAGAGCGAAGGCCAAGGCACCCTGTCCCGTAGTCATGGCAATCGGTCCATAGCCTTCGAAGCCGGGGTTGTGACCCCACCCGCCGTGCTGCTCTTCCGGAGTCGTGGGGACATCGTCGGGATGGGAAAACTGCACCTCTGGGGAGACCTGCGAGATATCTCGGTACTGACTGCGAACGAGAAACTCGTGAACTTCCTGGAGCTCTGCCAGGATCAGCGGGTCCTGGGTCAACAGGTAGTACTCGGCTAGCACGATACCCGCCGCCATGTGACGCCAGTTGGACAGACCGCCCGCACCCTCGAGCGTGCCCAGGGTCGTGTCGGCGTGGAATTGAACGTTCGCCTGGGCCGCCGCTCTGTGCACGGGATCGTCGCTGGCCAGAAGCGCGAGTGGCGCAAAGGTGTCCTGTGGCGGACTGCCCCAGGATCCGTTGGCGCCTTGCGTGGCCACGAGATAGTCGAGCAGCTCGTCCAGGATCATGGCACTCTTCGGGCAGTCCCTCGGGAACGTCGAAGAGAAGCTGCCGTACGTGGTTCCCACCGGGATGGTGACGTTGTGAAGCGTCCCACCGCGGTCGTAGGTGACCGCCAGGTCGCCAGAGCTGGCCGTATCCTGGGCAGCCTCTAGGGCAACGGCGAATTCACCGATCGGCCCCTGAGCACCAAACACGGCAGGGCCATACCCGTCTTGATGATCCTCGACGAAAGCCGCACCACCGGCGCCGGTCAGGATGTCCCCCGGCTGCACGATGCCGCTCGCAGGGGATGATGGGAACACGTACTGAACCAGGAGGTGCTTGGGCGCACTCGGAATCAGTTCCACGCGCATGCCTGTGATGCCCAGGTTGTACCACCACCCACCGACGACGGCGTCGGGGCCAGAAGGCGCAGTAAAAGACCAGGGCACGTTTCCGTTGTAGTCGACTTGCGCGAACGGCGTCGTCGCCAGGAGCACGGTGATCGCCAGGCTGCGTGAGGGCTTCAAGGAATCAACACTCCTACCGCGCGCTCGTCGGAGACGAACTGAACTTGTTGGGAGATGGACGAATCGTCGGCAAAGGTGACGGTGACCGAGACCGGATGAGCGCCAGCATTGAAGTCACCGCCGTCGGTGTCACAGTCGAACCCGAAGAGCTCGCCGGCACCGAAGTCCGCGAACTCGAACGTCAAGCGCTGGAAGCGAGTGCTGGAGCCACCGACGGGGGCGCTGCCGATCCAACCGCTGGCGCCAGTTCCATCGCAGCTGGGTGGCTGAAGGCCCGCATCGTAGATCAAACCGGTCTGCACATCGGTTCCATTGAAAGCGTTCGTGCACGTGCCGCTCATGCCGCTGACCCCGTTTCCATCCGTGAAGAAGCCCTGGCCGTCCACAGCGGCATTGCCCTCGACGTCGAAGTAGTGCTGCATACCGACGAGCGAAACTTCGACACTGACGATGTCCGGATGACTGGCTCCAGGACTGCTCTCCAGTCGAAAGAAGCCGCCGTGTTGCGGGGATCCGTAGTAACTATTGGCGCCCTCGATGACGAAGGCGAGGTCGGCCGGCGCACCGAGGGTCAAACTACCTCGGTTGGACACGAGTAGAGGAAGCGGCGTGCCCTGGGCTGGGTCCATGACGAACGCCTGGCATTCCACGGTCAGGCCGACCGCACCTGGGTTGAAGGGCCAATCCAGATCCACCTCCCCGCTGGGAGGGATGAGGACGAGTGGCTCGTCGATGAAGATCTGATGGATCAATAGCTCGCACCCCAGCGGAGCGCCCGCGATGGGAAGCGGCGTGCCCGTTGCCGACAGACCGAGGCTCATCACTCCCGTGGTGGCCGTTTGCGGAATTCCACCGACACCGATCGTGAAGGAACCGCCGATGACCGGCGACCCCGAGAACGTAAGGAAGAGCGGAACGTCCAGGCTACTGGATCCGGGGTTGGGTGATCCCCCACCGGCGGACACACCGACGAGCGCTTCCTGCGCTCCGTTGGTACCGTTGGTCTCGACGTAGCTGAGAACCACGTTGCCTGTACTCCAGAGCTGGCACTGAAAGGTGTTGGCGCCCTGGTCCGGATACTCGGGCACGAGCTCCCATGTGATCAGAGCCACACGATCCGCTCCGAGCATGCGTGTTTCGAACGAGATGATGCCGCCAGCGCCAGGGTTCAAGTCGACACCCAATGCACAGACACTGGGTGTTGCACTCAGGAAGTTCGGCAAGATCATGCCCGCGTTCCAACCTTGTTCGTACGTGTTCGTGCCCGACTCCAGATAGACCCTGCCATTCGAATTGACATCGATGGAGGAAGTCGTCCCGGCCCCGCCGGGGTAGGGAAAGGCAAAAGGCAAGGCGAGAGGGCCGAGCACTTCGTCGTCCCCCGCCGGCAGCGCAGTGGCAGCGCCCGTCGGTTCGAGATAGCTCCCACCGGCTTGCAAGCCCCAGCTCGAACCATTGGACACGAAGGTGAGGCTCGCCCCATCGAGATGCCAGGCTCCACCCGGCATCGTCCCGAAGAGCACAGGACCCGAGTCACTCGTCACTTCGGGGCAGCCACAACCCGACGTTGTGAAGCTCCCCTCCACTTGAGCAACAGAATGGCCTCCTGCCATCCACATGGACACGGGAAGAAAGCCGACAACGAGAAACGCGGATACAGGCTTGGACATGGTCTTGGTCGCTTCATCAGCTCCACGCACTCTATCTGTTACTGCAAGGCTCCACTAGCCCAAGACCGCCGGAGCCCCGCGACTTGCCACTGACGCGGGAAGACGAACGCCAGTCCGCACATACGTAGCCCATGGGCACCCAGCCCTCCATGGGCTCCGCCTCTGGAGTCCCTTTTCTTGATTCGTGCGCAGCGCTCAATCGCGACAGGCCCTAGCATGGAGTTCTCCCTCGCCCCCCATGCGAAATCTCAGCCTAATCTCCGCCACTCTCCTTTGCCTGTTGTCACCTCGGATCGAGGCGCAGACCGCCCGCTTCATCAAGGAGTACGAGATCCAGAGGCTCGGCCTTCTCCATCCGAATGGCTACGGCTATGCAGGTGATCTGAACAACCTTGGCGAGGCCACCGGAACGGGACTCGCGCCCAATGGCATGAGCGAGCACGGCTGGATCTACAGCAACGGGACGCTCACCGATCTGGGCACGCTCGGCTCCACCTATAGCTGGGGGTTGGGCATCAATGACGACACGACCGTGGTGGGCTACTCGATGGTCTCCTCGCTCGTGATCCATGCCTTCGAGTGGTCGAACGGTTCCATGCAACTGATGGACCCCGGTGGCTACAACTTCAGTCGGGCCAATGCCATCAACCACCTGGGCGACACGGTCGGCATCCTCAATGGGTTCTTTGGTGGCTTCCAAACCACGCTGCGCGGGTACGTGACGACCGGAGGCCTACCCACCGTGCTGGACACCTTCGGTGGAACCGAAAGCCGCGCGGAAGACATCAATGACCATGGCCAGATCACCGGCATGGCACGCAATGCAAACGGCCAGATCCGGGGTTTCCTCCATGACACAGGAGTCATGAACGACATCGGGGATCTGGGAGACACGTATTGCTGGCCCCTGGCCATCAACGACAAAGCTAGCATCGTAGGCCGGGCTCGAATCCCCGGTGGGCTCTACCGAGCGTTTCGCCATGACGGAGCCAGCCCGCAGGATCTGGGCACACTAGGAGGAGCCGAGAGTGAGGCTCGCGACATCAACAACCGAGGCGAGATCGTCGGGCAGGCAGAGGATGCGCTGGGGAACCAACGAGCCTTCCATCTCTTCCGCGGCCGGATGCGCGACCTGAACGAGCTGGTGCACCCCTCGTTCGGCTGGATGCTGACCGGCGCGGGAGCCATCAACGAGCTTGGCCAGATCCTCGGCACGGGCCGGTTCCAGGGCGTACGCCACGCCTACCTGTTGACTCCGATTCGAGAGGATCTGCTCTATTCGGGAGCGGTCCCCGGCGTCGCCGGCACGAGCGCCAATGCCCACGTCGCCGGTGGACAACCGGGTTCGACCGTGCATCTGTACTTTGGTACCGCCGCCGGTACGACGGACGTTCCGGGCTGCCCCTCTCTCGGCATCGACATCGCGAGCCCGCAATTGGCAGGATCCGCCCTCATCGATAGCGACGGCCGAGCCTCCATACCCGTCGTACTACCGGCGTCCCTCAGTGGTATGACGATTCGTTCCCAGGTCGTCGATGCTGGCACCTGCCGCGTCTCCAGAGTAGCGACGCAAACCTTCTAGTAGGAAAACCCCATAGCCGGTGTAGTGGACCTTGCGCGCACCCTGAACACGGACCGTGCTGTCAGTCACGACATCCTGCACTTTTCGTGACGAGTTCTCGTCACCACACCTGTAACGATAGGCGTTGGTGCATGAATAGAGATGGGCCGGCCTATTTTGGTCTCCTGCGGCTATTCTGAGCTCACGACGATTCAGAATCCAACGAACCGAAACAAAGACCCCCGGAGAAGAACATGAGAAAGCCGCGTTGGATCGTTGCTCTGGTTTTGACCTCTTCGATGCTTCTCGACGCCCAATCGAACGCCGTGCCTGGCATGGACGTGTCGCTGGGTGATCTGGGGCCTATCAACGCACTGGGGCGATCGGGCACGTTTCCCAACGGGACGAACGGCGCTGCAGGGGAGACCACCGCCTGCAACGTCGGCTCGATCATCGTCGACTGGTTCGATGGCGACTCGACTGTACCCATGAACGACGATCACCCGTGGATAGCGTTCATCGCGGCCAAGGAGACGGACGAGCGCTTCGTGCAGATCAGCGACCGCAGCTACATCAAGGCAGGCTTCGGTGTCTTCGCGCAGAGTGTCTGTACGCCTTGCACCTCGTGTGGTATCTGCGAACGTCTCGATCCAGGTTGTTCCGATACGTACACGGTGGGGATCAACGGCAACCGCTTCTGGCTGGCTCCGCCTGAGGAGATCAATCCCTGGCTGGGGCTCTGGAACGGAATCGGATCGCTCTTCGACCGCGGTGAACCGCCCGTGGCGCCGCCGAACGACACCGACGGAGTCCGCAGCTTCACATTCTCCATGGGCAATGCCCTGGGGCCGGTCGCCCACCGCATCGTGATCAGTGATACCGAGCTGAACGATCCGTCCGCGACCTTCTGGTATCAGGGGATGTACGTGGTGAAAGGCGAACCAGAGGCCAATCGGGAAAACAACATGGCGACGCGCGTGATGACTCCCGCTTGGAACGGGTCTTCATGGAACCTGTCCCCGCCCTTTGGAGTTTCGGCGAACGGCACGGTGCTCAATCGCTGGGGCGGTGCGACGCTCACCTCGGGAACGAACGGCCCGGACGACGGCCGGGTCTACGTGGCCGTGAAGGTCACCGGGCCGACCGACGGGCTGTACCACTATGAGTACGCGCTTCACAACCGGGACAACAATCGGGGGGTGGGCGAGCTGCGGATCCCGATCTGTCCGCTGGCGCGCGTATTGAACGCCGGCTTCCACGACATCGACGACCTCGCGGCCAACCAGTGGAGCGTGGCCGTGGGTGCCACCGAGGTTGTGTTCACGACTCCGGACAATCCGCTGCGCTGGAACTCGATCTACAACTTCTGGTTCGACTCGGATGCAGCGCCGGTGCCCTCGATGATGGCCCTGGACGCCTTCGATGCCGGGCCGGGAGCCGCGAGCTTCAACATCTCCACATCGACCCCTGGAGGACTCTACAACGTCTACCTGGGAGACGGCTGCTCGTTCACGTCTCCGCCGGTACTCGGAGCCTTCGGCAGTCCCGCCCAGCCGACCCTGGGCAACGCCAGCTACGGCTACACGAACGCCGGCGTCAATCCCGGCTCGGTCAGCGTCCTCTTCGGGGGCTTCCAGGCCGGCACCGTCCAAGTCGGCGGAGGTTGCTCGGTCTACATGGCGCTGCCCGGGATGCCACCGGTAATCACCCTGAACGCAGTCCTCGCCGATGGGTCGGGCGTCGCGAACCACCCGCTAGCGATTCCCAACAACGTCGCGCTAGAGGGCCTGGACGCCAACGTCCAGGCCATCTCGGTGCGACCCAGCGGCGGACCCTTCCAGAGCATGTTCGAGTTCTCGAGCGGCTGGCAGGTGCGCATCGGGAGCGCTGTGAGCGATTGTCCCTAGATCGCGGCGTTGGTGCATGAATAGAGGTGGGCCGGCCTATTTGGTCTCGATCGGGCCCTGAGCTACAGAGAGGGGCATCAGAGGTGCCCCGTCCCGGTTCATGCACCACCGCCCTTACGCGCCGGCAATCTCTTGCAACGCGCCGACGAGCACGTCCAGCTCAGCGGGCGTGGTGTAGATGTTCGGCGTGATCCGGCAACCGCGGACGCCGGGGCGGTTGATGGCCACGGTCCAGACCCTGTGGTCTTGCAGGAGCTTGCGCGCCAGGTCCGAGGGCTCCATTCCTTCGATCCCGACGTTGGCAATGGCGCAGGAGCGCGCCGGGTCCCGGGGCGTGTTCACCAGGATGCGGGGCAGGTCCCGCACCCGAGTGGTCCAGTAGGTCTGCAAGTAGCGCAACCGGGATTCCTTGCGGGTCGGGCCCAGACGTGCGTGGTACGCAAGGGCGTCGGCGATGGCCAGTTCGACGTGCACCGGCTTGGTGCCGGTGTGATTCAGGCGCGCGATGTCGTCCGTGGGGTGCTTGGACTCGGCGAACAGCGGCCAGAGCGTCGCGATCTTGTTCGATTTCACCCACAGTATGCCGCAACCCAGGGGGGCGCCCAGCCACTTGTGCAGGCTGGCTCCGTAGTAGTCGGCGCCTAGCGCCGGGATGTTGGAGTCGATGTGCGCGAAGGCGTGGGCGCCGTCGATCATGACCTCCACACCCCGGGCGTGGGCCATCTTGCAGATCTTCTTTACCGGCAGAATCTGTCCGGTGATGTTCACCATGTGGCAAATCATCAACAGGCGCGTCTTGTTCGTGATGGCGGCGGCGTACAGAGCGACGATCTCCTCGTCGTCCGCCGGGTCATTGGGCAGCGACACGAGGCGGTTGACGATGCCATGGCGCTGAGCCTGCAGCCTGAACATGTCGAGCATCGCTCCGTAGTCCTGCTCGGCCATGACCGCTTCGTCTCCCGCCTTCCAGTGCAACCCGCCGATGACAAGGTCCAGCGACTCCGTGGTGTTGCGGGTGATCACCAGGTTGTCAGGGGAGCAATCGGCGACTTGCGAAAGCATCTCGACCATCAGGCGCCGGTTGTCCTTCTGGACGGTCCGCATGTAGTAGGACGCCTGGTGATTCACCTCCCGTACATGCTCGAGATACCGCTCGAGGATCTCCTCGGGCATCATGCAGTAGTAGCCGTTCTCGAGATTGATGTAGTCAGGCTTGAGACGGTAGCCGGCACGAATCTTCCCCCAGAAGGCCTCGTCCTGGGCGACGTCGACGTCAGGTCTCTGCTCCACTTCGTGGACGAGACGATCGAGGTACTCGAGAAGCGGCGTTGCACCGATTCCGAGGAGCGACATCTGCTTGAGGAAGGTGCGCTTGTTCATCGGACTAATGGTACGGAGTCAGGACAACTCCATCATGGTTTTCGCCTCATCGACGATTCGTGGCCAGTCGCGAGCAACGCGGCGTTGGTGCATGAATAGAGATGGGCCGGCCTATTTTGGTCTCGATCGGGCCCTGAGCTACTGAGAGGGACATCAGAAGTGCCCCGTCCCGGTTCATGCACCAACGCCGGGCAGCGGGAGACGAGGTTAGCGATCCAGTCGTTAGAATCAGGTGTCCGTTGAGCCCCTGCGATCGCGAGCCCCAAAAACCCGGCCACATTGTCACCCGAAGCAACAGCCTTTCTGGCAGTCCTAGGCGCGGAGCTGGCGGACAAGTCCATGCTGGTCTCGGTCTCGGTGGCTGCCTATTTCGGTCAGGCGCGGGAGCTGAAGTGTCCGCTTCTCAGGGTGGTGCTGGGGTACGTCGTTGCCATCGTCCTCAACCACACGGTGACGATCGCCTTCGGAAGAGGAGTCTCGCAGTACCTGCAGGGATGGGGCGAGCTCACTGCCGGGATCTCCATGGTCCTTTGTAGCCTGCTGCTGCTCGTCAGGTGGTCCGGGTCTCACGCTGATAAACGAGGGCTTTGGGTCAACTCGCCGTTCCTGACATCCTTTGTTCTCGTTTCACTGGCCGAGCTGTTCGACAAGACACAGGTCGTCGCCGCCTCTCTAGGAGCCGCCTTTCCGGATGCCGCGATACTCCCCTGCACGGTGGCGGCAATGATGGTGATCGGAATCCCCTCGATTCTCTTCGGTGCCCTGCTCGAGCCTTATCTTCGATCGCCAATCGTGAGAGGAATCGCAGCCGGAACGGTCGGAATCCTTGGCGTCGTGACGATCGTCATGGCGCTCCTGTGAGGAGCCCCGGGGCCCACGACTCTCGCAGCACTACTCTCGGTCGCCTCGCACTCAGATCGGCGAGCGCCGCTCACCCCAACCGTGAAGGCAACCCAAGGCGAGCAACGAACGCATTCTTCACCGAGTCACCTGAAAACGTGCAAGGCCCAGCGCCCGCGATGACATCCGGTGGGTGATGGCTATGCGAATCCCCCTTGGACTCTCTCTACTTCTCCTCTTCCTCGGCGCCTGCAAGGCCCCCACGGCCCGCGGCGTCATCAAGGTCAACGACAACGCAGAGGAATACCGACTGCGCTACCTGGATGGTCAGGTCTCGCTCAACACACGCTGCGGCGTGCGTATCGAGAATGGCTTGAACACAAAGGTCCGCCCCCTGTATGTCAACGGCGCGCCGATCGGTTTTTGCTGAACGCCCTGCCCTGACGTCTTCGTGCAAGACGCCGAGCTGTTCCTGACAAAGCAGGGCATCGAAGTAACCGACTACTTCGATCCGGCCCGCAAGGCTCCGCTCGTGCAACCACACAAGCTGCGAGTGAACTACGAGAACTACTTCTTCGCCGACACAGAGGGCCTGGAGCGCTTCCGCCAAGACCCCGGCCACTGGTGTGGTCTGGTCACCGACCCCGTGACGAAACAACGCTTTCACCCTGGCGCGGGCAAGCAGGCATTGGCCCACGAGGGAGCTCTCTACTACTTCTCGTCAGGCTCGAGCCGGGCTCGGTTCGAGAGCCACCCCGCACGCTATGCTTTACCTCGATTCCGGATGTAGTTGTACCGGGCCTTGCCCCGGTCTACTGCCCCGCCGCGTGTTCGCGGAGAATGCGCGTGTTCTTGCGTAGCAAACGTGCCGACCAGGCGACGCCGGGTCTGGGGTTTCTCGCGAAGCGACCTGAGCCGTACGAGAGCAACTGGTTGTCGTCGGTCACGCGCAGACTGTTTTCGACGAAGGTCGTGACGTCCTCGTAGTCGAGGATCAGCTGCTTCTGGATCGCCTTGCGGCCGTATTTGAGGCGCACATCGCTCTTGCGAATCTCCCAGGGCTCGAGGCCGCCGATGAGGACGCAGGTTTGATCGACCGGGCTCTGCCAGATGCGCGTGTAGGGGTAAACGTCCCGAAAGCTCGCGGTGATCGCGTACATGTGGGGCGTCGAGACGAGGTGGATGGGCAGCCATTGGGCGACGATACCTCCGGGGGCGAGGCGATCGCGGGCCAGCTGGTAGAACTCACGTGAGTAGAGATGATTGCTGCCGGCGAAGTTGGGCGGCATCGGCTCGAGCGTGATGACGTCATACTCGCGTGTCGTGCGACGGAGAAAGGCGCGGCCGTCCATGACGACCTGTGTCACGCTGGGATCCTCGAGGACCTTGTCGTTGCTGTGGAACAGTGGCGCGGCCTCGAAGACGGCTTCGTTCAGGTCGACGATCTCGAGCGTCTTCGGCTTGTGCATGCGCACGGCGTTCGCGGTCTGGCCGGTACCCATGCAGATCACCATCGTGTGCTCCAGCTTGCGCGCGGCCAGGGCCGGCAGGTGCCCCATCCAGTGCATGTAGCTGCTGGCGTCGTGCTCGGCGGAGGCCACGAAGCCGTCGATTATCAGAAAGCGCACGAGCACGTTCAGCTTCAAGACCCAGGTCGTACTGTCGGCGTTCTCGCGCACGAATTCGACCTCGACATCGTTCCCGCGGGGCCAACCGTGGCCCTGAACACGGTTCCTGGGTGAGTTGGGCTCGCCGAGTCGGGCCAGAAAGAGCCCCAGCGCACCGGCGGCCAGGGTCGCTACGAGAAAGCGCCAGCGTCGATCGTTGACGACGGCGGCGAACAGCACGCAGACAGCCGCCATCCAGCTGGCGTGCGTGGCACCGATCGTCGGTAGCAAAATAAAGCCCGTCAGACAGGAGCCGGCCACCGCGCCGATCGTGTTGGCGGCGTACAGGCGACCGGAGCCGACCGTGGAATCGTAACGCGCCAAGAGGCTGGGAAAGACGATGCCCAGAAGCGTCGCCGGAACGCCGCACAGGGCGATGACCCATCCGAAGCGGATGAAGCCCAGCTCGGGCGAGAAGAGCGAAGGTGCGATCGAGTTCGCGACCTTGGGCGTCACGAAGAGGTCGAGCATGTCGATCAGCGGCGTGAATCCGAATACCGCCAAGGCCGCCAAAGGCAAGACGTACTTCAAGCCGTCGATGGAACGCCGTCGCATCCAGCTGGCGATGGCCGCACCGATGGACAGCGAGATCAGGAACGCGGCCAGAATGATCGCGAAGGCCTCGGTCGTCGACTGCAGGGCCGCTCGAATCGAGCGAAACCACGAGACCTCCAGGGCGAAGATCACGAAGCCGCTGAGGAAGGCCAGGGCCAGTGCACTGGGTTCGGGCCAGCCGTGCGAGCGCTCCGTCTCGACCGGATCGCCCTCTCCGCCGACTCGCAGACCCCAAATGCCGACGGCGATGTTCACGAGGGCGGCGATCAGGCTCGTCATGAAGACGCCCACACCGGGCAGCACCAGGAACGTGACCAGGAGCACTCCCAGCACCGCGCCAGCCGTGTTCAAGGCATACGCGGTCGCCACGTTGCTGCCGGCCCGCCGCGCCGCCGGCGCCAGGACCGGAATGGTCACGCCCATCGCGATCGAGGGGATCAACAAGAGGAGCCCCGTGCCCAGAAGTCGCACGTAGGGCGCCAGTCCCGGCGATTGTGCCCAAACACTGGCATCCGCCCAGGCCACGAGCTCCAAGCCGGGTGCGATCAAGAGGCTCGAAACCCCGATCACGATTTCGGCCACGCCGTAAACGAACAGGGGCCGCGTCAACCTTCCGCGCCGCGCAAGCCAGGCCGCAAGCAAACCACCGAGCCCCATGCCCCCCATCACAGCCGAAAGCGTGACAGCGGTTCCGTACGCGGAGAACCCGAGGGCCAACGAAGAATGATGCTGATACATCACTTCCCACGTCAACCCCGCCGCCCCCGAGAGCAGGACGGCAGCCAAGAGCTGAACGTGGCCTACGGTTCGGGAGTCGCGGCCTTGCACGCTCCGAGAATACCAGCCCCAGCCGAGCGGTCTAGCGGAAGTCTTTCACGGAGAGCAACTCATTCGCCGCGCACTCAGATCGGCGAGCGCCCATCCTCTCTTCCATCCTCCCGATCGACCTCCTGAAGCTTCTCCCCGAACTCCTGCACGCTGCAAACTTGCTTCTCCACCATCATCCGCTGCAACGTCTTCGTGGCCAGCGCCAGCTCTCCGATCGCGCGTTCCAAGCGCTCGGCATCCAGGCTCCCGCCACTCCCACGAATCGACGCGACCTCCCGGCGAGCCTGCTGAGCCTCCTCGCGGGCCTGGTCGATCTTGTGGTGTTGATAGATGTCGAAGATCCAGTTGATGAGACCCATCGGGCTCCTCCGTTGACGGTTAGTGTGGCGCGACTCAGGCTCTGGGCCCCTACTTCATACTGGCGCCGCTGACTTCCGGCAAGGGTTTGGCAGGAGGGGCCGACGCCCCCATACTCTGCGCGGCTCTCGGGGCTTTGCCACCCCCCCGCCCGTTGCTCCGAACGAAACATGGACAAGTCCCAGCTGATTCTCGAACGGATGCTGCAAGAGATCCCCGCGCTCGGGTTGCTCTTGGTAGCGGTGGTCCTGCTCTTCTGGCGAATCCCGAAGCCCAAGGACATCAATCACTCGATGGCGTTTCGTCGCCGTCGGATTTTGAACTGGCTGCCCCTCGGGTTGACGTACGCGTTCCTCTACATGGGGCGCTACAACATCAACGTCGCCAAGACGACGGGGATCATGACCAAGGCCGAACTCGGCGAGATCACCGTCATCGGTACGACGGTCTACGCCCTGTCCTTTCTGATCAACGGACCGCTGACGGACAAGTACGGCGGCCGCTTGACGATTAAGCTGGCGGCGATCGGATCCGCCGCCGCCAACCTGGGAATGGCCTTTGTCCTGATGAGTGACTACGAAGGCAGCCTGGTCGGTCCGTTTGGAGCACTCTACGGAGTGAACATGTACTTCCAGTCCTTCGGGGCCGTGTCGATCGTCAAGGTCAACTCATCGTGGTTCCACATCCGTGAGCGCGGCACCTTCGGGGCCATGTTCGGCGTATTGATTTCACTCGGGATCTATCTGGCCTACGACTGGGGCGCGATCATCGTCGGATTCCTGCCGGTGCACTACGCCTTCATGATCCCGGCCATCTTCCTGGCCATCTTCTTCGTGATCGACCACCTCATGGTCTACGACACGCCCGCGCAGGCGGGGCAGGTGGATTTCGATCCAGAGGATGCTTCCTCCGGGGACGATGGGCCGCGGCTGCCGGTCTTCGAGGTCGCTCGTAAGATGTTCACGAACCCCGTGATCCTGACCATCGCCTTTATCGAAATGTGCAGCGGGTTCATTCGCGGTGCCGTGATGAAGTGGGGTTACTTCTTCGTGAACGAAACGGCGGTCGAAGGCACCAAACCCTTCATCACCCAGCACTGGGGAGCGTTCCTGTTCTGTGCCGGGGTGCTGGGCGGTGTCTTTGCCGGAGTAGTCAGCGACAAGGTCTTCCATTCTCGCAGAGGGCCCACGGCCGGCATTCTGTATGGGGGCATCATCGCCGCCGCAATCGCAACGCTCGCGTTCATCACGACGCCCTTCGCCGGATACCTGGTCGTGTTGGCCATTCTGGCGGTCATCGGCGTGCACGGCATGCTGGCGGGCACGGCCAGCATGGACTTTGGAGGCCGTAAGAACGCCGGCCTGGCCGTCGGCTTGATCGATGGGATGGTTTATCTGGGGTTTGGATTGCAGTCGGTCCTTTTGGGCTACTGGCTACCCACAGGGGAGGCCCAGGCGGACCCTGAAAACTGGCGGATATGGATGTACACGATCATGCCTGCCGCGATCATCGGCTTCTTCCTGTGCCTACGGATCTGGAATGCGAAACCGGTGAAGAAGAGCGAGGAAACCGCCGGTAGCAAGGCCTGAGTCCGGTGGCGCGACACAGACACAATCCCGAGCCCCCCGAAGGGCACGGCGAGCACACGCTGAAAATCTGGGACGGAACCATCGTCGGTCTGAACGGCGACGACGTCTTCGTCGAACTGGGTCCGCGCATGCAGGGCTTCCTGTCCGCCCGGCAATTCGACGAGCCCCCCCGCCCGGGCGAGGAGTACGAGTTCACGGTGCTCGGCCAGGAGGACGGGCTGTGGGCGCTGGCTCGTGTCGAGGAGGGGCTCTTGAATTCCTGGCGTGACATGGAGGTCGGCAGCTGGGTCAACGCACGGGTGACCGGGCGCAACCCCGGCGGGTTGGAATTGAAAATCGGGCCACTGCACGCTTTCATGCCTAAATCCGAGAGCGGTCTCTCGAAAGAGCAGGATCCCAGCATTCTCGTGGGCACCGAGATCACGGCCGAGGTGATCGAGATCGACAACACGCGCCAGCGCGTGCTCGTTTCGCAGAAGAGCGTGCTGAAGAAGCGCAAGGAAAGCCGCGACCTGCACCAGACCGGCGCGCTGAAGGTCGGGCAAGTCATTCACGGTCGCGTGAGTCGCATCGAGCCCTACGGCGCCTTCGTGCGCTTCGGCCAGGGGCTCGAGGGCATGATCCACATCTCGAACCTCTCCCTCGATCGCATCGACCATCCCTCGGATGTCGTCACCAAGGGCCAGAGCATCGAGGCCAAGATCCTCACCATTCGCAGGGGCGGCAAACGGGTCGGACTCGGGTTGAAGCAAATGGTCGAGAGCCCGTGGAAGGCCTTCGCGCGCGTGAGCTACCCCGATCGGATCCTCGAGGGCCGCGTGACGAAGACCGCGGACTTCGGCATCTTCGTGTCGGTCGCGGAGGGCATCGAGGGTCTGCTACACAACTCGGAATCGAACGTGGGCCGGGATCGGCGCTTGCGAGACGTGATGAAGAAGGGGGAAACCATCGTGTGCCGCGTCGTCGATTTCGATCCCGACGAGGAACGCATGAGCCTCTCGCTGCTCCACCGGGATGGATCACCGGTCCAAGCGGAGGAAGCCCTGGCCCCTGAAGAGCTATCGCAACTCACCGAGGACAAGGCCTCGGCGTTGACCAACCTGGGAAAGCTGCTTGCGCGGGCGCTAAGGCCTCGGGAGTAGACGCCGGGAGAGCTCGTCGACGTCCAGCGCGAGAACGTCGTCGATCCGCATCCCGTAGGCATTGCGCGAACGCAACCCCCGCGTTGCGGCGCGCCAGCTGCGCCGCGGCTGAAACACGAAGCCGAAGAGCGTCACGAACAGGCGGTCTATCCACATGAAGAGATGGCGTTGGCACCCGCCGCTGAAGACTTCCCAGACCGCCAGGTCCAATTCGCCAGAAAACCGCGTCGAATAGCCGGTCACCAGGTGATGCACGTCGTGCAAGTGCAAGGCTTCTCGGTAGCCGACGACCGGAAACAAGGGGACGGCCTTGCCCTTGATGCGTACCTTGATCCAGCTGACCTGGCGCCACTCGTCCAGACTCTGTGCTCCTGGGCACAGGTCGTGCTCGCGAACGTGATTCCAGAGTGCGGCGGCGGTCTGCATGGCTTCTCTTAGTTGTCGTCGCCCAGATACCCCAGTCCCTTCAGCTGGTTGATGACATCATCGGGGAGATCATCCACGTCTCCGACACCACCCGGCTTGGGCAAGCCTTTCAAGAGCTTGTTGAGGAGACGCGTCATCCTCTTCTCTTCCTCGCTTCCGGGCTGCAGCAGGTTGTGCTTCTCCTCCGGATCGGTCGCGAGGTCGATCAGGTAGTTCCGGCCGTTCGAGCCCCAGGTGAATTTCTTGTTTCCGTCCAGGAGCACGCGCCAATTGCCCTTGTGACGCCAGTCCTGATTGCCTGCGTTCATCATCGGCAGGGGATAGACCTCCGAGAAGATCGCGCGGCGGCTCTGACGGTCGAAGGGAACGCCTTGCATGCTGTCCATCAACACGGCGGGCAACTCGATTCCGAGCTCCTTCAGGATCGAGGGCATGACGTCGGTCTGCTGCACCGGCGTATTGTCGCGCCCGGTCCGGGCGTTCTTCCCGGGGAACTTGACGATCATGGGGATGCGGATCTCGGCTTCGCTCAACGAGTTTCCGTGGCCGTAGAGTGCCGACTCCCCCAGCAAAGGGTCGCCCATCAGCTCGCCGTGGTCGGCGGTGATGATGATCCAGGTGTCCTCCCAGATCCCCTTCGCCCGCAGGTGATCGAACAGCTGTCCTAGATACGCATCAACGTACGCTATCTCGCTGTCGTAGAAGGCATTCAAAATGACGCGATGCTCTTCGGGGTTCAGCTCCTCGGACTTGCGCACCTTGCTCTTGGCGCTTTCGAACGCAGGGCCGAGGTTGCGGAACTTCTTCAGGTACTCGCCACGCGGCACGAAAGGGCCGTGGGCGTCGTAGTAGTTCATGAAGAGAAAGAACGGTCGCTCGCTATTGCGGTCGATGAAGCCCTTGGCCACCTCGGTCAGGTCCTTGGCATCACGTCCATTCAGCTCGGTGATGTTGTCGTCGTCGTAGAACTGAAAGCCCTTGTTCAAACGGAAGGGCTTCTTCATCCAGGGCCCCCCCGCCACGCCACCGGTCGCATAACCATGGCCGCTGAGGATCGCCGCCAACGTGACCTCGTTGTCCGCGATGGGATTCGCGCGATACTTGTCCCACGCGGGATTCTGAGAGATCCCATGTGTCAGCTTCAGCACGCCCTCGGGGTTGTACTTCGCTCCGTGCGCCGAGGGGTACTTGCCCGTGAACAGAGAGGCATGAGTCGGCATCGTCCAGCTGGACACCGCATAAGCGCGCTCAAAAACAACCGATTCCTTGGCCAGCTTGTCCAGCTGGGGCGAAGTCGCTCGTTCGTAGCCGTAGCAGCCCAGGTGGTCGGCTCGCGTCGTGTCGAGCGTGATCAGGATGATGTTCGGCCCCTCGGGTAAACCCTTTCCGCAGGCGGTGAGAGTAAGCAGTCCAAGGAGGCCGACGACGGGGGTGATTTTCATGGGTCTTCGATGGTTCCGAGCCATGTACGTGACATGCAGGTCCGTTGTTGGCTGGGCAGGGTGCATGAAATCGGGTCAGGGTGTTTTGGCCAAGGATTTCTGGGGTCCGAGGGGAAGAAAGGGTGGGAAATGGGACTTGTCGTGTTGGGAAGGGGGCGCTCGTCGAAAAGTGTCAGACGCCGTACATCGGGGAGCCCCTAGACGACCGATTTTCCTCCCACATAAACGCAAGACAACCCCCACTGCCCCTCATCCACAACGATCAGATCAGCCCGCGCCCCCACCCGCAAACCGCCGATCTCCCCCTCCAACCCCAACGCCCGAGCCGGCGTCTCCCCCGCCATGGTCAACGCCTCCGCCGCCGTGCACACACCGCCCGCCACCAGGCGCCCGCACGCCTCGAACTGTGAGGCCGAGGCCCCGGTCAGAATCGGGACGGACTCCGTATCTTGCTCTCCAGGTGCATCCGTCTTGAACGGATGCGTCCAGATCGCCCCATCCCGCACGAAGCAACGCCGGCCGTGGGAGTGGAAGACATCGCAACCGGTTCCGGCCGCCCACAATGCATCGGACACCAACGCCAAGCCGTTCACCCCCCGTGCGCGCAGAGCCAACTGAAAGGACTCGGCAGAAACGTGGGCGAGGTCGCCGATGATCTCCGCGTAGAGAGCATCATCGGAAAGGGCGAAGTTGGCGAGGCCTGCCTCGCGGTGATGTACGGGGCCCATCGCGTTGAAGAGGTGCGTGGCTCCGTCCGCTCCGGCCCGCGCCGCTGCGGAGGCCTCGCTCCATGTGGATAGGCTGTGTCCAAGGGAGGCGCGGACGCCGCTCCGGACCAGCTCGGCGATCAGTTCGTCTGCTCCGGACAGCTCGGGGGCGATCGTCATGGTACGAATGCCTCGACCGTCGCCTGTCGATGATCCGAGGATGGCTTGCAGGGCCTGGAGCGAAGGCTCCGCGAGGCATTCGGGGGGGAGCGCACCGGCCTTCTTCGGATTGACGAAAGGGCCTTCGAGATGGAGTCCCACGATCCGGGCGCCTCCGCTCAGGCCTTCTGCCTTGCGCATGACGCGTTGGGCGTGTTCCCCGAGAGACGTAGGCTCGTCCGGAAACAAGGTCGGTTGGAAAGCCGTGGTGCCGGCGCGGGCCAACCCGTCGCAGAGCGCTTGCAGATCCTCCAGGGGACTCTGACCTGCGTATCCGTGGATGTGCAGATCGACCAGCCCCGGGGCAATCAATGGAAGGTCACCGCCCGCTGCTTCGATGGGCTGGGGAGTGACACTCTCGATCCGCTCGCCGACGATCGTCAGGCGGCCCGGCACGAAGCGTCCCCCGAGCAGGAGTCTCCCGGAGAGCTCGATCGGGTTCTCCAGCGGGTCAGTCATCCTTCACCTCATCGTCCTCCTCGGCGCTCGCGTGCCCAACATACCAGATAGCGTTGGAACCGTATGTTCGACCGGCCAGCTCGACACCTTGGCCGAACTCGGACGCGACGACGGCGTTGCGCGGAGCATGGAAGACGAGCACGCCGTCACTCGCCAGGACTCTATCCAGGAGCCCCTGGATACCCGCGAAGATAGACGCACGCCCTTTGCGTTCCTTCAACCAGGGGTACGGCGGATCCAGGAAGACGATATCCGCTGGCGTGCCTCCCCAGGCTGCGGGATCCAACGCGTCGCCGCACACGGCTTCGGTGCGCTCGTCCATCCCGAGGCTCGCAACGTTGCGCTTCAAGAGTGCGTAGGCCTCGCGGTCGCGCTCGATCATGCGCGCCACACGAGCACCACGAGACAGCGCCTCGAGTCCCAAACTGCCGCTACCTGCGAAGAGATCCAGCACGAAGGCATCCGGCAACCAAGGAGCAAGCGTCGATGAGATCGCTTCGCGTACGCGATCCAGCATCGGACGGGTCTCGCGTCCATTGGGGGCTTCGATCGATCGCCCCCGCAACTCTCCAGCGATGATTCTCACAGGAGTATCGTGAGCCTATTTAGGGAGTCGCGCCTCGAATACGATCAGCCGCTCATAGTGCACGCCGTCACGTATCGAATAGGCCCCAGGAATCGAAGCCATGTCCACCAGATACTCCCCATCCTCGAAGTAGTAGTCGCGGAACGGCCCCTCGGTCTCGCCAACGATCCGCACGGTCATGCCGCACTCCTGCATCATGCGAATGCTGCGCGGAACGTCCGCCATGCTGGACTGAACGAAAACCAGCCTACCCTCGGGTTTGAGCACCTTGTGGGCATCCAGGATCAAGGTGTCGATGAAGTACCGTCGATAGGTTTTGCCCGACTTGGCAAAGGGTGGGTTCGTTATCAGGGTGTCGAAGCCCTTGTCCTCGACCTGGGTCCAGTCCGCGATCTGATAGTCGACCGGGATCTCGATGCCGTGTTTCTCGAGGTTGTGCTTGGCGTGGTCCAGTGAACCCTGGTCAATCTCCGTGACGGTCATCACGCTCGC
Source organism: Planctomycetota bacterium (assembly GCA_965662355.1). Lineage (GTDB taxonomy): Bacteria > Planctomycetota > UBA1135 > UBA1135. The sequence goes on from CBFIHP010000017.1 coordinate 81,458, forward strand.
TCCGCGACGCGCCAGGAGAATCGCGTGCAAGCCGCAGCCGGTGCCCAGCTCGAGGAGCTTCTCGCCAGAGAAGTCCATCGTGCAGATCATGTTGCCGAGATGGATCCCGTGCGGCGTCGGATTCCAAACCCCCGCAGGCACGTCGAGCTCGAGAGCATGCTCTTCGAACTCGTAATGCATCTGCAGCGGATAGAGATTGTCGCCGTGCCGCTGGAGGGCCACTTCGTTGCTCGCCTTCAAATAGATTCCTCTCCTACCTGATCCCCTGAATTATCGCCCACGCCAGTTTCGCCCCTGGGAGCGGTCGCCCCAAGCGCAGCGCTCGAAAAGGAAGCGATTCTCCTACTGATTGCCCATTTCGAGCCTCAGCCACGCCTCGTTCAGGAGCGCGGTGGGCTGAAGCGTCCGTCCGAGCCGTGCATGACCAAGAAGGACAACCACCCGAGCGCCGAGGGCCATGGGTTCTTCGCCTATCTCCTCTACGCGAAGGTGAGTCGCTGAGGCGTTGGCGACGACGACTTTCCGTTGTCATCTTCCGACGGCGCTTGCTGGCTCGATCTCATGAATCCGTGACAGATTGATCGCCGCCGGTGAGCCCTCTGCCTCGCCCTCGTAGATGTTGGCGAACCTTGCATTCCATACGATTTCATCGCAGAGGTAGGACGCGCGAGCGTGAACCGTATGGGAGAAGGTGTCGTCGATGCCGGTCATCATGACGAGGATCTCTCCGTTGGACTCGCGGAACTCCTTCTCCGTGAGACCGAAGAGCGGGCTCGTCTCGTCGATGGGATGGACGATCGTCCAGCTGAGGGGAAAGAAGGCCAGCTTGGCGCGTTCGAGCTCGAGCGCGTGGATCGTCCTGCTGGTCCGTCCGTCCTTGTGCACCAGCCGGGAAAGGAACACTCGCGCTTCGAGCTCGATGATCTGATTGCGCCGACGGTTCGCGAGGCGAAACATCACCCCCTGGATACCGCGGTAAGGAGCGACGACCGCGGACTTGCTGAAGAGAAAGTCGGCGATGGGGCGCGCGAAGCGAGCGTAGATGAGGCCCGTCACCAGGGCGAAGGCGAAGAGTGCGACCAGGGACTCCAGGGTCGCCAGGGCGTTGGCCGCGGTCGAGACCGGAACAAGATGGCCATATCCGATGGTCGAGGCCGTATGAACGCTGAAGAAGAAGGCACGCTCGAATCCGCGCCCCGGCCCGGCGATCGCTTCGGGCCCCATGGCCAGAAAGCTCAGGGCGAAGAGCGCGTTGAAGACGATGAACGAAACTCCGACGAGAAGCACGAAATGCGACCAGGGCATCGTCAGGAGCGTGTGCGAGAGGCTGATCACGGCGCGCCAGGGCATGCCGCGGCGACGGACGGTGAAGGTCCCATCGCGATTCAGGAGCCGCTCGCCCTTGCCCTTGAGGACGTGGGTGCCAAAGCCGAGTTCTTTGCTGTGTTCCGCTTCTTGCTTCTGCATGGGAGCTTGTCTCCAGGGATGATGTTGGAGTTTTTCTTGGCACTTTCCACCGGAAACCAGGGGCTCGGCGACCACGGGCTGGGTGAACGTACCCGTTGACCCAATCCCAAGACCTGGAAGAGCTGCTGGCGACCGATGCGTGAATGCGACGGATCGCCAAACGCATGGCTCGCGATCCGGAGGTGGCCGACGATCTCGCGCGAGGCGCGAGGATGGTGTACCGATCTCGACCGGGCACGATCGCATCAAGCGTGGGCTCGCGCGGCTGCGGGATCGACTGGATCACGTGCTCATGAAGGGCGATCAAGAGGTTCCGCAGCACCCTGTGAAGCTGGATTCCGATGAGTTGACGGTGGCGCAGCCCTAGCAGCAATACAGGGCCAGCCGTTTCCGCGTAGCCTATGGGCATGCTCACGCTCGCCTTGGTACTCCTCTCCGCTCTGCAGGGACACGCCCAGCTCTCGCAACGCACCTCGCCGCTCGGCAGCGCCGTTCTTCGTATGACTCCCAGCGCGGGGGACCTGCATCGCCTGGTCTTCGATCTGGAGGTCCGCGAAAGCGATGGAGCGCGACACCGGATCCCCGGGGTCGTCGGGAACGGGTTCTACATCACGGACGTGGATCGGATCGTTGTGCTGGATGCATGCGAGTCGTTCAGCGTACCCACACGGTTGCGCGTGATGGACTTCGCTGGGCACACGCTTCGCGAGAACTCCGTTTCTCGACTCACCGCTCCAAAGGTGTCTTCGGCAGGGGATTTCTTCGCCTATCGCACGCCGAGCTCGACCGTGGTGCTCGACTTAACAACGTTCGCGAAAACGGAACACGTTTTCTTCGATCGATACGCCTTGCTGAGCGACGGTTCTTTGATCGGCGCGCTCTGCGAGGAGCAGCACGCAGTACGACTCGTTTCGGCGAGCGGAGAGTACCGCATCCAGCTGGATGGACCCCTGCGAGAGCTCATAGTCACGGAAGCCTCGCGCACGGCCATGCTGTTCTTCGAAGGTGGGGGGCGCGCCGTCGATCTGGACAACGGCACGAGCGTCGGCTTCTCGACGAGCGGCACCATCACCGGAGCACCCGCGCCTCCCGCCATGGGTGGCTCGCACCCGTCCCAGCCGCGGCTCGCCCTTCCTTGGCCCCTGGGCACGAACACCCAGCGTGCGGTGGGCAACACCTACGCCGAGTATCAGAACTACGGTGGCTCGCCCTACCTACACCCCGGCATCGACGTACTGGGTGCCGATTTCGAACCGGTCTACGCCGTCAGCTCGGGGTACGTGAAAGCCATCTTGACCACCAGCGCCCAGTACCACTGGCGCGTGGCCATCGGGGATTCGGCGGGATCGGGCACGGGCGGTGGCTATCTCTACGCCCACCTCGATGAACCGACCATCGCCGTCAACGTCGGTGACTTCGTCACGCGCGGTCAGTACCTGGGCGATCTCGTGCCCTGGCCGGTTGCCAATTTCACCCACTGTCACTTCGCCCGCATCGAGGACCAGGGCGTGCAATGGAGTGGAAACTGGTTGTGCACTCGCAACCCGCACACACGCCTGCGCGACTTGACCGAAAACGCGCCGCCGGTCTTCGAAAACGCCCTGGGCTCCGACGCCTTCGCCTTTTGCCATGACGAGACGTCCAACTATCTCGACCCGGCCGACCTGAACGGCATCATCGACGTCATCGTCAAGGTCAGCGACCAGATCGCATCACCGTGGGTCTGTTCGGTAGAGGAGATTCGCTATTCGATATTCCCCGCAGCCGCCCCGGAGGCCTTCGTCGTCGAGAACAAACTAGCCGTGCGCTTTGACATGCCCCTCGACACCTACCAAGGCGGCCCGATGGATCCCTTTCTCGTCGACTTGCTCTACAAGGAAGACTCGGTCTGCAATACGAATGGGGACTACATCTCCCGCGACTTCTACCACGTCATCACCAATTCCAACGGCGACGACGACTTCGACGCTGGGGACCTCGGCCAGGCCTGGGACACGTCCTCGATCCCCGATGGGAACTACATCATCGAGGTTACGGCATGGGACGCGGCCGGCAACAGCGCCGTGCAGCAGATGCAAGTCACGGTCGACAACGACTCGTAGGCTCGGGCATTCGTCCTACGGCAAGAACCGGCGTGCATCGAGCAACACGACATCGTCACGTTCACGTAGGCGTTCGAGAAACCAGTACTTGTGCCATCCGCCGAAGGTAATCACGAGTCGTTGCCCCGGTCGTGCGTCGATCGCTTGCTCGAGCAAGGCCCAGTGCGCGGCATTGATGTTCGCCCAACCGCCCAAGCCCAGATCGTCGTTGAAGATCCGGTCGTAAGGTTCCAGCCCTTCCTTGACGATCTCGTCATACGTTGCACAGTGAATCAGCCGTGGGTCATCCAGGAACCCGAACTCCTCCAGGAGAGGATCGATCGAATCCATACCGGCATTCATGGCCGCGGTGTCGCCCGGCCGCACGGTCTGCCACCGCGCTAGCTTCGCGCCGCGATCCTTGGCCATGGGTTCGGTCCATGCGGCGCAGGGCACGATCTCGAACTTCATTTGCTTCTGCAGCGGAAAGAGCGACGCCGTGTATTCGGGGAAACGCAAGACGCGCGGCTCTTCGATCTTGCCGCTACGCGCGAACTCCTTCGCCGCTCTTGGGTAACGATCCGGCGGAATTTCGGCCAGCACGGCGTCCGGTGCCAGCGCGCGCAGTGTCGCCGTGACCTGGGGAATTCCCCAGCGCTTCGACTCGACGTGATCCCCGTGAATCATGCCGAGCACACAGACCTCCGTCTTGGCCCGACTCGACGTCGAGGCACAACCGAGTCCGAAGGAGCAGAAAACGATGGAGAGGCCGAGGTAGTGGATATCGAGCTTCATGGCGCCCGTCGAGCATGCGCCGTTCGCCCGCAGCTAGCAAGGGCCGGCCGCATCCCGAGGCATGGGAGTTCTCTGGAGGCACCTGGGTACGTTCGGCCTGAACCACCACGGCTTGCATCGTATTGGACTAGAGTCCGAGAGGATCAATCATCGTCATCGCCGAACCACCGACGAGACTACTGAGCGCGTTCCGATAACCGAACTTCATGGCCGGACCTCTTCCTTATTTGCAGGGAGTCGCAGAGAGAGAAATCACCTTCCTGAAGCAGCCCGGGCCCTACGTTAGAATTCAATTCCCGTGACACAGGAATTTCAATCCCACCGGGGCACCGGGTAGGGCCCCCTTTCTTTCCTGTGACTCGATGGGATCCGACAAACGCAATATCCTTCGTGTGTTCAGCCCATGTCCGCGTCCAAGCATCTCCCCTCCCACCTCGAGACCGAGCATCTGCTCCTTCGCCCGCTTCGCGAAGACGACCTCGATTTCTTCATCGGACTTCACGGGGATCGTGAAGTCATACGCTTCCTCGGCGGCACTGGCGAACCACGCACACCGGAAGCCACCGAAGCCTGGTTGGCGAAGATGATCCGCTGGTATTCCGACGATGCACTGGGGCCGTACGCGTTGGTGCGCCGCTCTGACGATTCGCTCGTCGGCCGCTCTGGGCTATCGATCTTCGAGATCGAGAAGACTCCGTCGAGCGCAGATGGTATTCCGATCGCCACCTGGGGAATCGAGAGCGCAGACCCAGGCGTCCCGGTGGTCTCCTTGCTCGAACTGGGCTACGTGGTTCACCCCTCCGCCTGGGGCGAGGGCTTCGCCACGGAAGCATCGCGCGCCTGGCTTGCTTTCGCTTTCGAGGAACGCCACGAACAGATAGTGCACTCGGTCATCGCGCCGGGCAACGCGCCCTCGTTGAGAGTCGCTCAAAAGAACGGACTGAGCAAGGCCGGCACCGACGTGCGCATGGACGGCAGCACCTATGGGGTCTTCCGCCGGGAGCGGGCCAGCTGGAAGTAGCCCGTTCGGTTACGAGCCGAATTCGGGAAGTTCGCCGTCCCCAGTCCGTTCGCCTTCGAGCAGCCAGGCCAGGTTGAAACGGGCCACGGACGAGCCCCCACCTTCGGGCTGGCCACCCTCGAAGTGCAGGTAGATCCATCCTTCGCTCGGCGTACCCGCACGACCGGCGGCCAACGACGAATACGCACTGGCTCCCGCGAAGATCAGACGCTTCACGGGCCACGTTCGTCCCCCATCAAAGCTGGCCCATACGCTGATGCGTTCGCGTTTCGGTGCCTCGGTATCGAGGTTGCTGAAGACGAGGATGTCCGCACCATCGACAGGCAACCGCGTAAGCCCACCCATGCATCCGTAGGAACGCTGCTGGTGGCCATCCGGCAGGGCTTCGACGATGCGCCAGTCGACCCAGGTCGCGCCACCATCCTCGCTCCACGCCGCTCGCCGGCGCGTGTTGTTCGGCCGCGCATCCCAATGGACCCGTGAGTTGTAGTAGATCCGACCGTCCCATAACTGGACCAGCGCCGCCTCGCCGGTGCCGTTCTCGGGGAAGGGGTCGCTGGTGCGCCAGCTCGCTCCACCATCGTCGCTGTAGATCGCGTTGGTGTAGTGCAGGGGCCAGCGTGCACGTTCGTTCTTGCCGGCATACCATCGCGTCGGGCGTACGAGCCTGCCCGCATGCGGGCCCCGCAACAGGGTGATGCCATGTTCGTTCATGTGCATCGAAGGGCTGTGTCCAAGCCTGTCCGGCTGGATCAGCGCGGCTTCTGCCTGCCAGGTAAGCCCGTCGTCCGTACTGCGGTACTGCGTTACGAGCGCCGGTGGATGTCCGCCTTCCGCGAAAGCAAAGATGTCTCCGCTTCGCTGATCGACCGTCGTGCCCCCACCGTGAAAACCTGGATCCGCGACCGTCACGTCCGCACCCCAGGTCGCTCCACCGTCGGTGCTTCTGCGCACGCGTACGCTCGTCTGCCCCCACGTCGCGAGCAGTGTGCCCGCGCGCGTGACCACGATATTGGGAAAGCGCTCGTCTTCGTACAGCTGTTGAATTTCCAGACGCGGTGCGGCGAGAAAGGGGGCTAGTTGACTGTCCCTAAGCCGCTGGGCGGAAGTCGCACAGCCAGCAACGAGAAGGATCGTGCCCAGAACCGGCGCGAGCCCTCGCGCGTCAGGAGCCTGCTGATTACAGACGCATTCCCGGGCGTTCGGCAACGAGTGGCCTCTCGAGATGTGCATTCCTAGAAGGCGTAGGTAACGCTGGCATAAACGAAGTCGACGTCATCGAACCCGCCTCCGTCATTCAGCACCGAGCCCGCGAAGAAGTGGCTGTAGCCAAAGGCGGTGGCGAAGTGGCGATCGACCTTGTACTTGACCAAGAAATCGACTTCCGTGCCCACCGAACTCGTCATGCTGGTCCCGCCGGGAACCGAAACGCCGCCGCCCGCGTCGTACAGAGCATCCGCCTTTTCGAGCAGTCGGAAATAGTGCAGGTCGAACCGGCCCGTCAGCTTCGGCGCAAGATCCAGCGCAGCGCCGGTACTGAGATCGAAGATGTTCTGCCTTCCGATCGCATCGATGTAACCCAGATAGGCGTGGCCCAGGGGAAACAGCTGGTTGAATGTACCGACGGATCCGCCTGCCGAGCCGTCTCCCGAGGCGATGTCGAGCCCCACCCGAACACGCGGTTGCATCGGTACATCCGCGAACTTGTAGCCCACATCGCTGGCCAGCATGTACGCGGAAACATCGCCCGTGCCCACTTTCCCGAACTGGTAGGCTGCCTCGACGTCGTAATCGATGGGCTGCGATGAGACCTTGCCGTTGATGCGCCCCCCGAGCGTATATCGATCCTCTTCACCCGAGGTGCCATTGAACATCGCGGCACCGCGGTCCGTGCCCAGCAGGTAGGTGTCGTAGGTCGTGCCATCCTCGCCCTTATGCGTGCCGTACACGCCGAAGAACTTGTCGTTCTCGTCCGGTTCGTTGAAGTCGCTGATGTCGACGGGAGCGAACTGTGTGTAGAAAGCCGTAACCGTGCACGGCCCGTCCTTCCATATCGCGGTAGCACCGTCCCAGGAGCGCATCGTGTTGGTCCAGGGCAAGGGGCTGACGAGCCTCTGGTTGCCGAACTGCAAGCCCTGTCGACCGAGACGCAACGTCAGTTTGCCCTCCGCTCCGAGCTCGAAGTCGTGATCCCAGAAGGCTTGCTGGAGATCCAGCGAATCAACGTCGATCGTTCGCCGGCCGCCCGGATCCAGATCGCGCTCTGTCGCTTGCGCGGTCTTGCCTTCGATGAAGACCCGGTCGTCTTGCCCCAGGTGAAAATCGGTATGCAACAGGAGACGGGTCAAGAGGAAGATGTCATCCCGACCGACGCCAGCGGGGTGACGACCGAAGTTGAAGTCGTTCCAACCCTCGAGACGAGCTCGCGCGTGGCCGCCGATGCTGACCCAGATCGAGCCATCGTCCGAAAGCGAAATGGCCTTGTAGGGATCCGCCCAGTCGGAGACCAAGCTCGGGTCGAGGTCCTTGAAGGCGGACCAGTCTTCGTTCTGCCGAAGGACCTGAAACTCGGGGGACTCGGGTCGTGTCGCCTCTTGCGCCTGCGCACTCGAAACGAGAAGGAGGATGCACTGAGGGAGAGTGAGAGTAGCGTGCTTCAATGGGTAACCCCGCAGGATCAGTTCTCGGAATCCGCTTGTAGGCACTTGACCTACCCTACAACTTTCCGTTTCTACACCGCAGCGATTCTCTTCTCGATTGACCGTCCTTGTCGGTGAGCCGGCGCTTATCCTGCGCCGATGTCGGCCCCCCTCGATAGCTCCCGAGACTCGGAGGATGCGGAAGCTCGTCGTCGGATGGGTGGTCACGTCGCCTTGGGCGCAGTGCAACTCTTCTTCGGCCTCTTTCCGGTTCTCGGTTTGGCGGCCATGGTGCGGGACGAGGGTTTCAGTCCCTGGGCCCTGGCGACATGGCGCATCGTGACGGGTGCGGTCGCCTTGGGGCTCCTGGCCTTCATCCGTCATCGGCGCGAAGCACGGCCCAGCCTGGCGGACCTGGCGAAGCTCGCTCTGCTTGCGGTGCTGGGCATCAGCTTGAATCAGGGGCTGTTTCTGAGCGGGCTGGCACGCTCGACGGCGATCAACGCCGGGCTCTTGATCTGTCTGATTCCCGTCTTCACGTTTCTGGTCGCGGCCCTCTTTCGCCTCGAGGCTTTTTCGCTACGGCGTGGAGTCGGTGTGGCGATCGCGCTCTTGTCCGCCCTGCCCCTGTTTCTCACCCGCGGTGCCGATCTCGCCGCCGAGCACGCCTCTGGCAACCTGTTGATGGCGGCCAACGGGCTGTGCTACGCGTTCTATCTCGTTTTCTCGCGGCCGCTGACCATCAAATATCCTCCGTTGGTCGTGATCGCGTGGGTGTATGTCCTCTCACTTCCGTGGCTGCCACTCTTCATCGCCCGTGGGCCCCTCGGTCCGGCGCTGCCCTCGGCGGAGGTCTGGGCGGCCTTCGCCTACGTGATGGTCTTCCCCACCGTCTTGGCGTACCTGTTAAACATGATCGCCCTGTCGCGCTTGCCCGCCTCGACGACGGCCTTCTACATCTTCGCCCAGCCCTTCATCACCGCCGTCGCAGCCTGGTTCATCCTGAAAGAACGGCTCCAGCCCGAGCTGATTCCCGCCGCGGTCGGGCTCTTGGTCGGACTCGTTCTGGTCGTGCGCCCTGGGCCTCGGGGCAAGGCCAAGCAGCCGCAGGAACGGCTGGCCTAACGCGCGATGACGACGAAGCGCTGGACAACGACCTCGCGGGTTTGCCAGCCCTGCGGACGCATCGATTCTCGAAAACCGAACCGTCATCCTGTGGGAAAGCCACAGCTCAGGTAGCCATCACCCGCGATGTTATCTTCCAGCCACATGATCTCTGCCACGTTCCTATCTCTGCTCTTCGTGCTCCCCAGGGCCTCCACCATCCAGGACACGCAAGAGCCGGCTCTCGCGCCCCTGGCGACGGCTCATCGGCTGAACTCCGAGGTCCTCGGTGAGGCGCGCTCCTTCGCGGTTCATACGCCGAAGGGATACGAGGAGGGCGACACGCGCTATCCCGTCTTGTACGTGACCGATGGACCGGGACACCTGTTGCACACCGCCGGTACATTGGATTTCCTCGCCAGGAACAATCGCATGCCGCGCATGATCCTGGTCGCCATCGGCAATACCGATCGCACGCGCGACATGACGCCGACCCGCGCTTCGATGCTGCGGCCCGATGGACAGCTCACTCCCTTTCCCACCAGCGGAGGAGCCGACGCTTTCCTGGACTTCTTCGAGAAAGAGCTCATTCCCTGGGTCGATAGCAACTACAGGACACAACCCTACCGTGTGTTCGCCGGCCATTCCTTCGGCGGGCTCCTGGCAGTGCACTCGTTTCTGGAGCGAACGAGTCTCTTCAATGCCTACCTCGCGGTCAGCCCTTCCCTGTGGTGGGACAAGGGCCTCCTGCCAAGGCGGGCCGAGGCGTTCTTCGCCAAGCGCGACGGGGCCGAACTGAACTGCGCTCTGTATGTGACCCTCGGAAGCGAGGGCGGCACGATGCTCGTTGCCTTCGAGCGCTTCAACGAGATCCTTGAAGAGCAGGGAGACATCCCAGGGTTCACCTGGGGCGCCAAGCACATGCTCGACGAGGACCATGGCTCTATCGTCTTGCGCAGCCACTATCACGGCCTCCTGCACATCTTCCAGAGCTGGCGCGTTCCCCGCGACAAAGAGGGCGCGGTCCTGGGTGGTTTCGAAGGCGTACGACGACACTACGCCAAGCTCTCGAAGCAGCTGGGGTACTCCATGCCGTTGCCGGAAGAACTCGTCAACCGCTTGGGATACGAAGCCATCGGAGCCAAAAAGCTCGATGAGGCCATCGCGATCTTCAAGTTCAACGTGGAGCACTTCCCGAACTCCCCCAACGTCTACGACAGCCTGGGTGATGCCTACATGGAAGCGGAAGACTTCGCGCAGGCCTTCGCCAGCTATCAGAGGGCCGTCGCGTTGGCCCAGAAGGATGGGCACCAAAACCTGGAGCTCTACCAGGCCAACCTCGAGAAGGCTCTACGCAAGAAGAAAGGCGAGGCCCTCTGACGGGATCTCAGCCTTCCGAGCGCAGATAACCCCTACGGCAACCGGCCGGTGCTCCAAACCACGTCGACCCAACGGGTGATCTCTTCGGAAGACGCCCGCAGATCTCGATTCGCGTCGATCCCGGCCAGATCCGTATGCAGGTTCTCGGGGACCTCCCTGGCTTCGACCACGCCATCTTCGTTGCGGTCGAACAGCAGGAGTGATTGCCTGAGCTCGTCCTTGCTGACGAAGCGATCGCGGTTGCGATCGAAACGATTCATGACGCTGGGCTCCTGCACTTCTACCGCGGCAGCCGTGACGATGCGTGGGCTGCCCCAGGCCACTGGCTCGGGCATCTGGTCCGCGGGCTGGGGGTACAACGGCACGATGCGCAGCTCGAGCGAAGTCCAACCGCCGTGTTCCAACGCCGGGGAATCGGTCAACGCGACTTCCCAGGGGTGCCACCCCATCGGCAGCGGTGTGACGACCCGATGTGCCACGCGTTCCCCTGCGACCCACACTTCGAAGCGCACACAGGAACGCGGCATGTGGTCGTGTTGGCGGATCCCCAGGTTCGTGCGTAGCAATGCTCCTTCGGGCAGCTCGACGAAGGGCCAGACGATCTTGTTGGGCACAAGGGCTAAACCGTCGCCAGAACCTTCGAGGGGCGGCGGCGCCTCGATCGAACGCTGTGGCGTCGAGCGCACTAGGTATTCCACGACATAGGCCGCCGGCCCATGGCACTCGGCCGCGCTCAGAACTCCGATCAGGTCGAGATCGAGACTCTCGTCCAACCGCAAATCGCGCAAGGGTTCCAGCTCGAGGCGTGAACGGTCCTCGGGAAGACTCCATTCGAGGGCGATGCCCTTGGTTGCTGAACGTTTCTCGATGATCCGCCGCCACCCGGACGTACGCCGAATGGCGATGAACCCCCAGCTGACTCGCGGATTGTCCAGGGGAGGCGCTTCGGCTCCAAGCAGGGCGAATGCCTGCTGGAGCTTCGCTCTGCGCGCCTGGCTTCCGCTCCCCTCCGGCGCGATGGTGCGCAAGAGTCCGGCCACCATGACGGTATCGAGCGGAGCGGTTCGAACGAAACGATCAAACGCCTCCGCGTCCGCGTCCGAGGTTCGAAAAGCGAAGTTGGTGAAATCGATCTCGCCTTCGGGATCGATCGCGACAAGGCGCAGGCCATCTTCGGAATAGGGCCTGGAAAAGTGCTGAGAATCGATCGCGATGCCTTCTTCTCGAGGGCGGATCTCGAAGTACGCCGGCGGCAAACCGTTGCCGCAGGAGAAGAGCCGGATCGATGTGCCGCTGGCAAGAATGTCCTCGTTATCTCGTGCGAGGATCCAGGAATCGTAGCTGCCACCCGACAGGTTCAACGCCAGCGCCAAGAGCAGCAACAAGCACGAGAAGGATAGTGCAGCGCGCATCACTCCCCCTACTGGCCTAGGATCTTCAAGCGGTACATCTCCTTGACGTCCACTTCGACCCCACGCACACGTTGCCCTTCGAGAACGAGCTCGCAGGTGAGCTGCACGATGTGCGGCCCGCGTCCTATGTTGCCCAGCTGGATGTCGTCGGCGATGATCGAACTAGATCCGAACTCGGGTTTCTTGATAAAAACTGCGAGCCCGTAATTCGTCGCCTGCTTGATTTCGATACCCGTCGCAATCATCCGAGACTTGTCTTTCGAGGCGAGCCCGATGGACGAGCTCTCGATCACGCAGTCCCTGGCGCGCACGATGCTGTTCTCGCCGGCGGAAATCGCCTTGTCACCGATGGCGATGAAACGGCAGTTCTCGACATCGATGTCGCTGCCACTGACATCTACGGCGTCTTCGACGGAATTCAGTATCGTGCAGTTCCTTACGGCACCCGTTACAAAGTCACCATCAAAGGCATCCGAGGCGACTCCATCGATGACGACGCCATCAAGAAGGAAACGCGTGCCGTAGATGTTGAGCGCATCCTCACCGTGGGCGTCTTCAAAGCGGCACCCGTACATCTCGATGCGCGATCGATAAAAGGTGATCCCACCGGTCATCACCCAGCCCCCGCGACGAATCACATCGGTACCCTTGACCTGGACGTGGCGCCAAACGCTGTCGCCGGGCGCCTCGAGAACCGACACTCCAGCCCAGCTCGAATCGCTGGAACGGGGACGCAAGACGATCGGCGCTTCCTGCGAGCCTTCAAAGCGCAGGGGTTCGTTGCTGATGAGTGCTTTGCCGCTGCGAAAGACAAGTTCCGTCCCTGGCCCCATGCGCAGCGGATAGCCATTCGGAACCAGCAAGTCACCTTCGACGTTCCATGCGCCGGGACGACACACCAGCTCGTTGGCAGAGACGTCCAGCGTCAGGAACTCGTGGGCGAGTAGCGCCTCCTCGAGAGTAGGCGCTGTCGGTCGGCCACCTTCTTGACCCCAGTCCTCACCGAAGCGGCGCACCACGAGCTTCTCGGTCTGGCTCACGTCGTCCGGCAGAAAACGGTATTCGGCGGAGATGCTCAGTTTGACGCTCTTGTCTTTTGCCGAAGCGGTGATCAACGAGGCCTTGATGGCCTCTACGTCGCGTAGTGTCGCCAGGCGGATGTCAGCCGGAAAGCGGAAGCTGACGTGCTGGCCATCCCAGGGTAGGAGCACCGCACCCGGTTCGCCAAAGACGCGTGAGACCGGCTGACCGGGCGCAAGTGCGCTGCGGGCCGGAAGGAAACGCCCGTCGTGAAAGTGGAAGCCGCGAAAGACCAGGGGAACACGCGATGTTCCCCAGACGTCGATGTTCAACTCACCGCCGGGACCTTCTCCGCTGAGAAGTCGACTGTCGAAGTTGATGCCGTTCTTCGGCGTCAGCAACAGGCGCAGGTAGTTCTGCTGGTCCCAGAGCATTTCCTGGATTGCATCGACGTCCGTCTGTTCATTCGCGATGCCTTCGGCCGCCATGATCGCACTGAAGCGTCGCAGGTCAGCCTCATGTGCCTCGAACAACCCCTGCAAGAACTCGACGTTGGACACCTTGCTCAAATAGATGAAGAGCTGCCTGTAGTAGCTCGGGCTCATCGTGAACACTTTCGTCGTGTACGTGTACATCGCCAGCGGATCGCGCTCGGGAATCGGTGTTCCGGCGAGGGTGTCACACAGGATGGGCTCGAGACGATCCGTGATCTGATTGAAGTAGAAGTTGCGGTCCTTCCAACCCATTCCGTGCTTGCAACGAAAGAGCGCCAACAAGGCATGCATGCGCGAAGCCTTGCCCAGGTCAAAGGCCGTTTCGATCGTCTCGTTACCCGCACGTTCGCGCGCGTCTTCGATCGCCCCTGGGGTCCCACCCATGTACGGCAACTGAAGAATGGCCGCCTGCATCGTATGCATCTTCTGAATCGCTCGCTGTAGCGCGCGATTCAGGTTCTCGTTTTGGGCCAACCGCTTCTCCCCGAAGGCACCGACCTCGGCAACCTGGGGCAGCGTACCGGGCAAGAGTGTCTCCGGGGTCAAATACTGCCTCGTGTAGTGCTCGTCGAAGACGTCCATCAACACGCGTTCGTCGAAACGAACGATCGGCCCCTCGCGTCGTCCCTGGGACTCCAGGAGCTCCTTCGTGAAGTGCTCCTCGAGGTAGTAGATCCCGACGGGGTTGTCGTTGATGACCACGTTCACGAAATCGACGCGTGGCGCCAGTAGCTCGAAACGCTGGGCGGCTTTCATGATCAGCCATTCCCAGAGGTAGCCGCGAGTCTTTGGGTGTTGAATCGAGAAACGACGCATGCCGAAGAGCTTGTCGTCGTCGAGCTCGATGCGCAGGGACCACTTGTCGGAGTTGAGGTGATCGAGATAGTCCCCCTTGATGCGCACCTTGCCGGTGATCGCCTTGTCGCCGTGATGGATCGTCGCTGGAACCAGATCGACCTCGCTCTTGATGATCATCCCGCTCTTCATCGAACGGTCGTAGACGCGCTGCAAGGATTCCGCATGTTCGGGAGTCACATCGATGCGCAGCGTCTCGAGTGCGGCGGCCTCGGGAAACTCCCTCGTTCCTACACCGCGCGCCAACGGCAGCGCCAGCGCCACGGGCTCTTCTGTCTGCCGGGAATCAGCGGACGGCTCGGGGGCTGCGACCGTCGTCGAAAGCCAATCGCCGGGTTTGGCGACGAGCCCAATCACGATGCCGACAGCCAAGAGCCCCGATCCCCAGAGAAACGGGCGGGGGTCTGAGACTTCCTTCTTGGTCTGCATGGGTACAAGGGGGGATCTGGCAGCGTAGCGCGAATCCGGACGGTCAGAAACGACAATCCAGCCGGATCACCAGCCCCCTTCGGGTCCCTTGCCGGAAGCCACAGGCATCGGGAAGAAGCTTCCCGGTCGCGACCGTGTACCGCCCCCAGGCCCGGAGATGCCGATTTCCAGCAGACTGGGTGCCGTGGAGGGCGGGTCGGCGGATTGGTAGACAGCGCTCGCTTGGCGGACGAGCGACCTACTTCCCGGCCTGCTTCTCGTGGGAAGCTGACGTCGCAACCTTGCGCGGGAAGTGCTCGTCGAGAAATGCCGTTAGCGCTTCCCAATATCCAGGGCTGTCGTCGAAGCGCTTCCACAGCGCCCGAGCACCGTGGTTACCCTTTGTCTCAGGAAGATAGAAGGTCTTCGTCTTACTCGGAATCACCTTGTAGATCGGCCGCCACGAGGACTCCTCTTTCTTGGCCGAGGTAATAAAGACCGGACACTTCAGGTTCTTCGCGCCATCGCGCACGAAACTGCCCGAGGCCCCGAGCTTCCCGAAGTACTCCCCCGGGGCAAAAGAAATGACCCCGTCAGCGATCTTCTTCTCATTGCCGACGATCTCCAGCACCAGAGCCGAGGAGTAGGAGCTACCCACAACGATCAAGGGCCCCTTCGCATACTCCTTTCGAGAGTGCCGAAGGGCCGCGACGATGTCGGGCCGTGCATCCAGGTAACTCATCCCGAGCCCCTTGGCCTTGGCCGCCTTCGCCGTCTCGTTCTTGATGTTGTTGGCCGCCTCCCCCGAACGCTGATCGATGGCCATGCAATTGAAACCCATGGCATTCAGACGCGGGGCCGTCTGACGATACTCACCGCGACTCCACCGAGCCTGATGACACAAGAGAAGAAACGGCGTCTTCGGATCCTCGTGCGGCGCATAGAGATCCGCAGTAATCATCAGCCCATCGCTCGATGCAAACTCGATGCGACGAAAAGGAGCCTTCTCCTCCTGGCCAGAGAAAAGCAACGGAGCGAGCGCGAGAATTGTCGTGGTCAACATCCCCCCATGGTAACTCTCCCCCGTCAGAGCTTCCACCGACTCCCATCCGCAAACTCCGCCTCCAACAACTCAAAACTCACCACCATCGCTGCCTCCGGAGCGAACGCCGCGTGGGTCTCCTGCGTCGCCGTCTCCCCCGCCCGCGCCAACGGACCCGTCTCCTGGATCTCGAAGTCGTACTCACCCGTCAACGTATGCGGGAAGTCCTTCAACACCGCGCCTTCACCATCCATGTACTCAAAGCGCACCATGGCCGTGACGACATCCTTGTTCGACACGTTGTGAATGTGCACCTTCAACTGGGCCATTCCATTCTCGTGTTCGAGCACGCCTTCCTGCTCGAAGATCAACGGAGCCGGGCCTTCGAAGGCCAACTCTTCGAGTTCGAGGGGGCGTTGGGCGAATTCGCGCAAGGGAACGGGGGGCAGTACGAAGTCGTGGACGATCTCCTCGCGCGTGCAGATCTTCACGTCGATGTAGGCCGGCTCCGAGGGACAATCCAGGCCAGCATCGAGCTTCTTGTTCCATCCGTCGGAGTACTGGAAGCGGACACCGAGCGGGTCGCCGTTCGCACGCCGCGGTGACATGAGCACGCGTGTGTTCTCGGCAGGAAAACCGACCAAGCTCAGGCGCGGGGAAACGCCCCAGCTGGTGACCGTGATCTCGCCGCCAGGGATCTTCTTCGACGTCTCGCCAACCTCGAGCGTGACGTCATGAACGCGTGTGGGAAGGTACATTCGCACCTGTCCCGCGATCGTCGTAATGGCCTCTACCGGACGCAGAAGGTGCTTCAGATCCTTCGATAGCGTGTAGACGTAGTAGCGATCGCGAACCTGGGGCTCGCTCATGTGAAAGACGGACTCGTCCGCCAGCGGATTGCCCAGGCTGTCTCGGACCTTTTCGAGACGCAGCACTTCGCGGGACTCATTCTGGAACCCGAGCACACCGCTAGCCAATCCCAAGGAGCGCACCGAAACCTGCAACTCGCCTGTCGGTTGGGGTGTGTTCTCGATGACATCGCTCACCTCGACGAGGAACGGCCCGACGAAGACCGCGGGCAGTGGGCGCAGGCCGGCATGGAAGCGAAGCGGATCGGGAGCGGGGGCCGTACCACTCCAATCGACGACCTGAGCCTCCGCGGCGGGCCATTGGGGATAGAGGCCAAGCTCCTCGCACAACCTCTCAACGGCCTCGATCCGGGAGACCTGCTTGGCGACAAACTTGCAGGGTGCGTTCAACACGTCCGCATGCTCGCCGGCATGGACACGCAATCCCGAAGGCTCGACCAGGGCGCGCACGATCTCGAGTCCGGTACGACCGCGACCGTCGACGTCGATCTGCCAGACGCGCTCGTGTTGCACCTCGGAGACAGCGACGATCGACTCGAAGCGTGCACGGTCGGCCGCGATCTCCTGCGGCGTTCCGCCCTGTTCCCAGGTCGTCTGAGCTTCCTGAAATGCTTCCTGCATTTTCTGAGCGATCTCATCGCCCAGCTGGCGTCCCATCTCCTCCCCCACCTCCTGCAACGGCCCCTCGGTGCTCTCGAAATCGAAGGCCATCTCCGTGGAACCGAAATCCACCAGCACCCCGTGAACGCGCCAGTCACCGCCAACGCGCTTGACCATCAGGCGCAGATCCTGGGGTTGGCCGTCCGAGATGACCTGCACCGAGACCTTGGCCGCATCGCCCGTGATGCTCTCCTCACCGATGGTGAAAGAGTCCATCTGGTCGCCGTTCATGTTGAAGCCTTCACCGCCCTGCACGGTAGCCAGGGCGGCAGGCGTCATGCTCTTCGAGAGCAGCCCCTGGTCGCCGGACTGGATCGCCTGCAGGAACTGATCGGCCACCGCGGAGGGAGAAGAATTCGTTCCCAGGGAGCAAGCCCAAGGCAGAAGAGCGAAAACAGCAAGAAGTGAGGAGGCGAAGGCGCGCATCGGACGGGCTCCAGGAGCTACACGGGTGATAGGGAAGAGCGGCGGCACCCCGTGCTCTTCGAATGGATACCCGAAGCGGCCTTAGGCCTTCTTGCCTCGTTTCGAGCCGCTGGAGCTGGTTTCCCCGTCATCTCGCTTGATTGGCCCTCCAGGCCTGTCTATCCAAGGGGCCACCCCACAGCGCATGCTTCGCCCCCTCCTCCACATCGCAGCCCACTTTCTCGTTCCAGCGCTGGTAGCACGCTACGGGATTCGTGAAGGCCGCTGGCGCGCCTGGCTGATCATGGTCGCGACGATGGCTGTCGATGCCGATCATCTGCTGGCGGATCCGATCTACGATCCCGATCGCTCGAGCCTCGGTTTTCACCCCTTGCACAGCTGGCCCATCCAACCCGTCTACGTCGGCCTGGCGCTGTGGAAAAAGACGCGCTTGATCGGGCTTGGCCTGGTGATCCACATGCTGCTCGACGGCGTCGACGGGCTCTGGATGTTGGCCGAGGGCTAGAGCATTCGATCGGAACGGAAGCTCCCGTACAGCTCGGAGAGCCTACGCGTGACCTCGGGCATCTTCGATTTCCCCTCCAGCATTGTCCGCTCCACGCCGTAGACCGTTTCGGGGAAGTTCAGTCCCTTTTGGATCGCCCAGATTTCATCGTGCTGATCCGGAGGCAGGATCTCGGCCGGATCCCCGACCGCGATCCAACCGATAGGGACGGTCGCATCCGCGGGGAGACGCGAGTTCACGTGGACCACACCGTGGATACGGACTTCCGATCGGGCCTCGAGGGTAGAGCCGTGAAAAACCGCGGCTCCCGTGGCGACGAAGACCTGCTCGGCCAACCGGCATCCGACGACGTGGGCGTTGGGCCCGATCAGGCACTGCCGCTCGATGACGGTGGAGCAGCGTCCCGTACTGCGCACTACGGCATTCTGTAGAACGATGCACATGGAACCGATCGTGATTGATCCGCCCTCGGCCACGATGGAGGCACCGTGGAGGATGCGAGCCCCGGCGGCGATCGTCACGTCACCGCAAACGGTCGCGGTCGGCGCCACGTAGGCCTCGGGATCGATCGTCGGTGACTTCTCCAGGTGTTCGATCAGCATGGGGCGAATCTTATCCGCTCGAGCGCAAAGACACGGCTCGCAACCTGGCCGCGGCAGCGCTCCGCGGGCAGGAGACCGGTGTAGACTCTAGTGCGTGCCCTCCTACCACCCCCATGCCCTCTCGTGCTCGCTCGCGCTGCTCGTCAGCGTAGGTGCAGGCGCATGTTCGCCCTCCACGGAGACGTTGCTCTCGAGCGCGCCGCGCGCCGCTGCCCTTGCGGATCTGGACGAGGCTGCTGTCGCCCAGATCGAAAAATCGGTGGCGGCTCTGGAGGGTGCTCTCGACCAACCGCGCTACTGGACCCAACTGGGCATGGTGTATCACGCCTACCGGCACTTCGAGCTGGCTCGTACTTGCTACCAGCAGCGCAATCTGCGTGAAGCGAACGACGCCAAGACCTGGCACTTGCTGGCCCAGATAGAACATCAACTGGGCCAGACGGAGATGGCGGCCGAACAGCTCGAGCGCTGCATCGAGATCGATCCCGGCTACGCGCCCGCGCACTGGAGATTGGGGCTCTTTCGACTTGCCCTCGGCGATGTCCTCCGCGCCGAGGCTGCAATGCAAGCGGCCCTTGCTCTGGCTCCGTTCGACGCTGCCGCCGTGGTTGGACTGGCGCGTGTGCGTCTTCAGCAAGAGCAGAGCGACGACGCGGTCACGTTGCTCGAAGGCCACCTCACACGCTTGCCCTCCGATAACAATGCGCGCTTTCTCCTGGGAACCGCATATCGCAAGGCCGGACGCATGGAGGACGCGGCGCGCGTCCTAGCCTCCGGATCCGGAGGCGACGCAGTACAAGAGGACCCCTGGCTGGGCGAGGTGTTCTCCCTGCGACGCGGCTATCGGCACGATTTCCTCGAAGCGCTCGAGCTACTGGGCCAGGGGAATCTGCAGGAGGCCATACGGCGTCTTGAAGCCCTCAATGAACGCCAGCCCGAAGACACGTTGATCCATCTCAGCCTCCATCGCGCCTATCGCATGGACGGCCAGCTCGAACGCGCGATCGAATTGATGATCGCTGCCCGCAGGCTCGACCCGTTGCAAGACATGGTGCACCTCCACCTCGCGGGCGCGTATCGGGATCAGGCCCGTGCGAACGGAAACGCCCCCGAAATGAGCATTCTGGGGGTGGCCCTCGAGAGTGCGGTGAAGGCCTGTGAACTCAGTCCGACGTTCGCGAACGGTCAAGGAATGCGTGGTGACATCCTCATGGACATGCAGCGCTTCAAGGAAGCGGCCGACGCATACGCAAGGGCCGCGGACCTGGACCGCACGTCGTTCATGTGGCACGACAAGGCGGCACGATCCCTGTGCCAATCCAACCGTTGGGCGGACGCCGTTCCCGTTCTCGAGCGACTCGACTTGCTCCGTCCGAGCACTCCCAACATCCTGCTCCTGCTCTCGATGGCCCTGTCCCATTCCGGACGCCCCCAAGAGGCGCTCGAGCCACTGCAACGGGCCAAGGCACTCGCACCGAGCGATCCTTCGATTAGGAAAGCCCTCGAGGAGCTCGAGGCGGCGAACCAGGGCCACAAATAGAGCACCCCCAAAGAAAAACGGCCCGGTGATCCTGAGACCAACGGGCCGGCAACCGGGCTTCGTGCTCTAGAAGATCACTTCGACATCAGGGACATCGATGCCATCGAAACGCAAGTCACCGCTGGAGGCGGTGGTCGTTTCGAGCAAGGTCGACAGGGTCCCGTCGGGGGCCATGACCGTGACGATCATGGGGGTGCGGTAGTTGTCGGGGGTAAACGCGACAGTCATCGGGTGCACGATGGTGCCGGCGTCAGGGGACGAGAGCTGGAACGAAACGACATCCACCGGACGGAGGTCCAGGAACAGTGCTACCTGGGCGCTAATGAGACCGTCGTCGTCATCGTCGTCCGCAACTCCGATTTGCAAGGCCGTGGCCGAGGCCGCCAGGAGAGACTCGAAGTCCTGGAGGTCGACGCCACCGCCGGCACCGGTTGCGGAGATGGTTTCAAGAGTGACCGTCGCATTGCCCGTACCGTCGTTGATCAGGGCTCCGCTTCCGGGGTGACCGTGCTTCAAGGGAAGCTCGGGGTGATCGAACGGAGCCGACTGGGAGCGGACGCGGTGGTCCGTCAGCGACTTCAGGAAAGCGATGAGGTCGGTCTTGTCGGCACCCAGAAGCTCGAAGCCTCCAACGTCCGGGGCGAGATCGACTTCGTTCTCGTGGAACTTGTTGGTGCCACGGGCATAGAACTCGACGATCTGATCGAGCGTCGCGACGCTTCCGTTGTGAAAGTAGGGGCCGGTCAACTCGACGTTGCGCAAGGTCGGAACCTTGAAGGAGCCATTGACCGCGACACGCTCGAGTGCGCTGACGGATCCGGCCGGTTCCGCACCACTGAAGCCGTGGTCTTCGCCGAGAAGCTGCGAACGCAGGGTGAGGGACAGCGGGCCGAAGGGGCCGCTGTCGCCGGCACCGAGGTCCTGGGAGCTCTCGGAGACACCGATGTTGTAGAAGCCGTTGTCGTAGACCGCAGTTGCGGACAATTGCGGTGAAGGCAACTGGAAGTTGGCGGTGCCCCAGCGGACGGTCAAGTTGCCCGAAGGCAGGACCGGTCCGCTTTCGTCCCAGCGAGCCTCGAGGAGGATCGAGACCTGGCAGCCGTCCACGGCAATCTGCAAACCGCCCTGCACGTCGGTTTCATCCGAGAACAGCATCGGGTTGGCGATCCAGGGCACGATCACTTCGTGCGTCGTGCCTTGGCAATACGGTCCCGGAGGAACCGTAGCCTCGAGCACGCGGCGCATGGTCGCATCGAAGATGGTGACCTGCCTGCCTAAAGGGTTGATGTTGAAGAGGAACTCACCGGGAACCGGATGGCTCGAGGCGCGCGCGGAGATGCGGGTCACGGCGTGGGCCATGGACATGCGTTCCAGCGAGCCTTCGCCGCTCGAGATGTCCTCGGAAACCGCACCGGCAAAGAACGAGGTTCCGTGGCAGTTGCTGCACTTGCCCTTGCCGATGAAGATATCCAGACCACGGCGTTCCTCGTCGGTCAGCGCCATCATGTCGCCGCCGGCGAAAGCGTCGAAAGGGGTTTCGCTCGGAATGAGTGTCGTCTCGTACATCATGACCGCGAGGCCAAAGATCAGAGCGAAGTTGTGCTCGGCCTGGGAGAGGCCCTCGAGGGTCATCTCGTCGGAGGCCCACCAGCGATCTTGAATGGCGGGAGCGATCAGGTCCAGGTACGTGAGGCCTCCGGAGAGGCCGGTGCCCGAGAGGTTGGCCAGGCTACCCAGCACGCTATCGGTGGGGTCGACGAACTGGCTCGCCAGCGGAGCCCGACCGACCATCTTCGTGCCGATGTCGATCCAGGAACGACCCTCCCAGGACATTTCGGTCCCGGACAGGGGCGGCCCCACGGCCTGCGACGCGAGGGCGGCGTTCTCGATCGAGATCGACGTCTCGGTCAACGTCCCATCGAGCGTGTTGTCCATGATCATCTCGAGCACGAAGGGGTCCGTGTCGTCCTGCTCGCCCCAGATCGTCTGACCGTTGAACGTGTTGTTCGCACGGCCATCCTGGAAGAGGCGATCGAAGAAAACCGCGCCGATGTTGGTCGGAGCGTCACGCCCGGTCACACGCAGCGTGTTAAGGCCGTCCAGCGTGAAGGTGGTATCGGCAACTTCCTCGGCCGCATCGACGGGATTGCTTCCATCGACGGCGACGAAGTTCTTGGTGGTAACGCCTTGCGAACCATGAACATCGTCGGTCGTCGCCAGGAGGAGGTCGCCTTGATCGGCATCCAAGAACTTGTGGAACGGAAAATCCGCCGCGCTCAGCGTGTAGTTCGGCCCGGCGTTCTCGCCGCTGGTGAGCATGTCGAACTCGCCGTTCGAGCCCGGGTTCAGGGTGTTCCGGAATCGGTGATCAGCTCCAGCGTGGTAGTGACACGACGCGCATGCGGTCAATCCGTCACTACCCATCTGGATATCCCAGAAGAGCGCTTTGCCGAGAAGAATGGCGGATGGCTCGTCCTTGATGAACTCGCTGAGGTTTTCGGGCAACGGAACGAGCATCTCCGAGAGCGGCCCGGGGATCTCCAACGGGATCGTGCCACCATCTCCGTCACCATCTCCGCCGCCATCTCCGCCACCATCTCCGCCGCCATCTCCGTCACCATCTCCGCCGCCGTCGGGGGGAGCCGTCGCGGACTCGACACTGACACCTTCGACGACCAGCGAGGTGTCGGAAGTCCCGTTTGGACCGAAGACCGTGAACGACACGTCGAAGACACCCACACCGAAAATGTGTGTGGGGTTGTTCTCGGTAGACGTCGCGCCGTCACCGAAGTCCCATAAGACGCTCCGCACCGTTCCGAAGGAGCGATTGCGGAAGGCGATGGAGAGGCTTTCCTCGCCCTCTGCCGGCAAGGCAGGACGGGAACGGAAACGGGCCGTGAGCGACCCACCTCCACCGGATCCGCCTGTCGGGGTCGGAGCCTTCTGGGCTTGAACTGGTGAGGCAACTTGCAACGCGAGAAAGCCCGTGAGCAATCCAGCGATGATCCGGGGTGCAGAGCGGCCGAGGTTACCCGTCGACATGGTGAGTTCTCCTTGAGGAGAGAGAGGCAGAGGAGGAGTGAAGCCCTGGCAGGCTTCGGTTCGAAGTGTCTCCATTACTCGCAGAAGCACTTTCCTTGTGGTTCTCTCTTTCCCGTGAAGTTCCTTCCCCTTTCAGAACTCGGTACACACCCCAGATAAGGCTGGAAATTCTTTCCCTGTCGGCTTGCCCAAAAAGCCCAAAACCCCGCTCAGAATACGCGTGAGTGCGTAGTGGCCCCGGGACATCGGTCCGGGACTCTGCATCTGGCAATAAGAGGCGTCGCCTCTGCCGGTACGCAAAAAGCGTGGTCCTTCTACAATGGGCCATTGTGCTCTTCTCCACGCTTTCAACCGCCCTTCTCCTCTCCTTGGCGGCGCCTCAGGCGCTCGATCGCCCCCCCACCCCTCCCATCGGCGGTCCCTCCCGGACCATCGACCACGATGGGAACATGCGCCTCGCGGTCATCGGCGACTACGGCATCGCCGGGCCCGCCCTCGCATCGGTCGCTGACATGCTCACGTCGATGGAGCCTGACCACATTTTCACGCTGGGCGACAACAACTACCCCGATGGCGAGCTGGCGACCCTGGACGTGAACGTCGGTCAGTACTTCCGCGAGTACATCTCACCGTATCTTGGAGTCTTCGGTCCTGGCAGCGACGTCAACCGCTTTTGGCCTGCGTTAGGAAACCACGACTGGAGAACTCCGGATGCGCTGCCGTACCGGATCTACTTCACCTTGCCTGGTAACGAGCGCTACTACGATGTGCGTCACGGACACGTGCATGCCTTCATCGTCGATAGCGACGACAACGAACCGGACGGCATCGTCGAGGATTCGCTCCAGGGACAATGGTTGCAAGCTCGACTGGCCGCCTCGACGGCGCCCTACAAGTTCGTCTTCATGCACCATTCGCCGTATTCGTCGTCGGACACTCACGGTCCAGACCTCGATCTGCAGTGGCCCTATGCTCAATGGGGCGCGGACGCAGTCTTCGCCGGGCACGACCATCTGTACGAGCGGCTCGATATCGACGGTCTTTCCTATTACGTGAATGGAATCGGCGGGAACCCGACTCTATACCCCTTCGCAGCCGAGATCACGGCCGGAAGCCGCACCCGCTATCGCCGCTCCCACGGAGCACAGATCATCGACGTCAACCGGCGTCGAGCGCTGATTCACTTGGTCTCGAACGGCGGCTCGGTCTTCGATCAGTTCACGGTTTTCGCGGACGACGCTCGCCTGGGACCCGAATTCTTCGCGGGAGCCGACGACGAGTGGCGCTTCCTCGATGAGGGCACGGACCCCGGATCCCTCTGGACGATGATCGCTTTCGACGACAGCACGTGGGGCGTCGGTTCCGGCCACTTCGGCTACGGGGACAACGACGAGGACACGACGGTCGACTTCGGCCCCGACAGCAACAACAAGTACATCACAACGCACTTTCGGCGCACGTTCTTCGTAGCGAACCCCTCCGAGTTCACCGAGCTGCGGCTCGACCTTCTGCGCGACGACGGCGCCGTGGCTTACCTGAACGGTGTCTCGATCGGACGCACGAACCTGCCCGCCGGCCCCATCGACATCACCACGACCGCCCTGGTGGCCGTATCGGGCGACCAGGAAGATTCGCTCTACGATCACGACGTCGATCCGAGTCTGCTCGCAGCCGGCATGAACGTGCTCGCAGTCGAGATTCACCAGGTTTCCGCAACGAGCAGCGATATCAGCTTCGCTGCCAGCCTATTCGGCTACCGCGGCTCGCAGATGCTTGTCGCGCCGGGTTCGAATTGGTCCTACCTCGACGACGGCAGCGACCCCGGAGCGGCCTGGACGCAGCTTGGCTTCGACGACGCGCTCTGGTTGTTCGGAGCGGCCGAGCTGGGTTACGGCGACGGCGGCGAAGCGACCGTGGTCAGCTTCGGGCCCGACCCCGCTAGCAAGTACACGACGACCTACTTCCGCCACGAGTTCACGCTCTCGGACGCCGGCGACTGGAACGAATTGATCCTGCGGCTTCTGCGGGATGATGGAGCCATCGTCCATCTCAACGGACGCGAAGTCTATCGCTACAACCTGCCCTTCGGCGCCGTCGATGGCTCGACTCCGGCCGCGATCGACGTCCTCGGAAACGCGGAGTCGGCATTCTTCGAGACGCGGATCGACCATCGCAAGCTGCGCACGGGCCTGAACGTGCTGGCGGTGGAGATTCACCAGGATGCTCCAGACACACCGGATCTCAGTTTCGATCTCGAACTCCTCGGCCGGCGCTAGCCACATGGAAGGATTCGTTGGATGGATTCGTTGATTCGTGGTGGGATGGACCCTGAAGGGTGTTTCTCTTGAGCGCGTCCCGAACCGAAAAAGAAAAGGGCCTGCGTGTCCGCTGCCTGACGAGCTTCCTGTTCCAGGTTTGTCTCCTGGGCTATGTGCTCGTGGGCTGGTTGCAAGCAGGCGATGGATCGGCGCAGCTCTTGGGCGTCGCCGCGGGGATCAACCTCGCGATGTATGCCTTGGTGCGCTTCGGGCCCGATTCGCTCTTGCCCCTCACCCACCGCGGCGCACCGCTGGTCGGCGTGGCTCTCTGGGCGGGGCTCAACTACCTGGGCGGAGGAAGTGACGTATCGCTCTTTCTCGCCGGGTTCTGGTTCGAGATCCTGCTCTCGACCGTCAGCCACTCGGTCTTCGGCATTGTCAGTATCACCCTCGCGAGCGCCATCGCGTACGTCGCCCAGCAATACTTCCTGGGCTTCTCGGACGCCCTGGACACGATGATCCTCAAGCTGACCTCACTGGCCATCGTCGGTGGAGGAGCGAGCTGGGTGCGGCGCAGTTGGGTGCTGCGTCAGGAGCGTTTTTCCAAGGAGTTGAACGCCCAGCAACAACGACTCGAAGCCATCGAGGAGAAACTGGCGGATGCCCAGACCCTGGCCGACTTCGGGGCACAAACCGCGCGCATCGGGCACGGGCTGAAGAACGCGGTTCACAGCCTGCGCGGTTTCAGCACGCTCGTCGAACGGGGCATTCAACGCGAAAACGGTGAATCCACCAACGGCAAGGCAGCTCTCGCTGGACTGAAGAATTCCATCGACCAACTCGAAGAGCTGGCGCTGGACACGCTTCGTCCCAGGGGGCCCGAGCCTCCGGAAAAACAAAACGGAACAGCCGTTCCCGAGGCGGACAGTGACCTTCGTGAGATCCTCGAGGCCGAGGTCGCCGAGATGGCCCAGGTCTATCCCTTCGTTCACTGCAGGATCCATTGGGAGAAGGACGAAGACGTGCGCGTTGCGGGTAGAGTGTTGCGCGAGGTGCTGTCCAACTTGCTCTTGAACGCCGCCGAATCGATGAACCGCACGGGCCAGGTCTCGGTGGAGGTTCTGAAAGTCACGGTTGGCCACGAAATCCGCGTGAGCGACAACGGCCCGGGCGTCCCTCCAGAAATCCGGGATAAGATCTTCCGCCCCGGACATTCCACCAAGTCGAACGGACACGGCATGGGGCTCTACCTCTCGCGCAGTTTGGTCGAATCCCTGGGCGGCAGCCTCTCTCTTTGCACGAGCGATGTCGGCACCTCCTTCCGCATCGCCCTGCCCAATACGCGAGTGGGCTGACAACATGGCGCGGATCCTGGCCGTCGACGACAACCCCTCCAGCCTCGAGTACGCCCGACTGACGCTCGAGTCGGAAGGCCACGAAGTGCGCACGGCGAAAGACGGCGTGGAGGCGCTCCTGGCGATCGAGGACGAGCTGCCCGAGTTGATCGTGACCGATCTGCAGATGCCCAAGCTGGATGGCATGGGCTTGCTGAGTCGCGTGCGACAACGCTGGAGTCACCTGCCCGTGATCGTCGTGTCCGTCCAGGAGGACGTGGCTCTCGTGGTCGACGCCATTCGTCATGGCGCCCAGAACTACGTGCTTAAACCCTTCAGCCCGGAGGCCATCGCCTCGGCGGTCACGAAAGCGCTCGTCGCCCACCCCACCAACGAAGTGGAACCCGAGACCGCCGCATCCCAGATCCGCGGAAAGAGCCCAGAACTGGTCGAAGTCCGTCACCTGGTCGCGCTCGCTGCGCGGTGTGACGTCAACCTCTTGATCACGGGCGAAACCGGAACGGGCAAGGAGGTCGTCAGCCGCGCCGTGCACATGAGCGGCAAGTTCGCCGACAAGCCCTTCATCGCGCACAACTGCGCGGCGACGCCGCACGAGCTCTTCGAGAGCCACTTCTTTGGACACAAGAAGGGCTCGTTCACGGGAGCTATTCAGGACCACGTCGGACTGATCGAAACCGCCGATGGAGGCGTGCTCTTTCTCGACGAGCTGAACTCGATGGCTCCTGAGCACCAGGCCAAGCTCCTGCGCGTGATCGACGATGGCGAAGTTCGTCGGGTCGGTATGCAGGAGAGCAAACGCGTGACCGTGCGCTTCTTCGCCGCCCTGAATCAACCGCCTGACGAGATGATCCAAGCCGGCAAGCTGCGCGAAGATCTGTACTACAGGCTCCGCGGGATCGAGTTCCACCTCCCCCCGCTCCGCGATCGCCGCGAGGACATCACCGAGTTGGCCCAGCACTTCCTACCCGATGATGCGGCCGGCTTCACACACGAAGCCCTCGATGTGCTAGCTGCCCACAACTGGCCCGGCAACGTACGCGAGTTGAAGAACGTCGTGCAGAGCGCATTGGTCTTCGCCGGCGAGGCCAAGATCGAGGCCCAACACCTGAATCTACGCGCGGGCGCCAGTGCCCCGAAACCGGCGACCGGGGAGACGCTCGCAACCGCGGGTATGACCCTGAAGGAAATCGAACAATCCGCCATCATGGGCGCCCTCGAAGCCGCCGGCGGAAACAAGGCCAAAGCTGCCCAGGCCCTGGGCATCGATCGCTCGACCTTGTGGCGCAAGCTCTCGGCGATGGGGTTGCTCGATAAGGACGACGAGGGCAAGAAGAAGGACTGAAGCCGGCCTAGCCGTCCGCTTTCTACGGGCGTATCACGTAGACCTGGTTCAACCCTTTGATTTCGATCGACCTCTGCTGCCCGTTGGTCCAGATCACCTTGAGCCCATCGATCTTCGTCGTGGACCCCAGCCCGAAGTGAACCCGCGGGTCGTTTGCCACGCAATAGCTGTACGCGGTGCGGACTTCGCGGCGGATGGTGCGTTCGCCGACGCGCACTTCGACGGTCGCTCCGAGGTCGTCTCGGCCTTTCCCATCGAGAACTCGCACCAGAAGCCAGTTCCCGGAGTCCCCTGCGTTGTTCAGCAATATGTACGGAGCCGCGTCGCGATTGGAAACGACGATGTCCATTCCGCCGTCGTTGTCGAGATCGCCAAAGGCGGCCCCCCGCGACGTGTGGATCAGTGGCAATTCGGTTCCGCCGCGGGGTGCGACCTCTTCAAACTTGCGGCCTTGTCGACCGCGGAAGAGCAAGTTCGGCTCGGCCAAGAGATCGTCGGAGCCGTGGCCGTCGACGTCCATGGCGACACGGCCGTTGGCCTGGTAGAGATCGAGCCACCCGTCATTGTCGAAATCCAGCCAGCCCATTCCGAAGCGCGTGAACCCCCGGCTGGTCGTACCCAGGCCGGAAGATGCGGTCGCATCGCTGAAGCTCCCATGCTCGTTGATGAACAGGGAATCGGATTCTCCGCGCAGGTTGCAGACGATGACGTCGATGTCGGCGTCGTCGTCGAAGTCCGCGCATGCAACCCCCATCCCGGCTTTGGCCTTGCCGTCCTGATCCATCGCACAACCGAGGAGCATGGCCTGATCCTCGAAGCGGACCCCATCGAGGTTGATCCACAGCTGATCGGGACGCCCATCGTTGGCGACGAAGACATCGACAAGACCATCGGCGTTGAAATCACTGGCAACGATTCCGAGGCCTGTTCCAAAGGTCGTCTCGAGCCCGGCCTCGACGGTAACGTCCGCGAAGCTTCCCTTGCCCTCGTTGCGATACAGGACATCGATTGCAGGGGCGTTGTAGAGCGCTGGAGCACAGTAGTCCCTTTGCCCGAGGGTATTGAAACAGTCCTTCTCGGCCTCAACGGACCAGATCAAGTAGTTCGCGACATAGAGATCCAGGTCTCCGTCCTGGTCGTAGTCAAGAAAGGCGGCGCTGGTGCCAAAGCCCGTATCGCCGACGCCCGAAGCGCTCGTGGTGTCGTCGAAGGTAGCCTTCCCCGAACCACACAAGAGCGCATTGGCGCCGACATTCGTCACGTAGAGATCGACGTGTCCATCGTTGTTGGCGTCTCCCGTGGCGACGCCAATGCCATACCCACGGTTGTCGGCCCCACTCTTTTCGGTGATGGTCTCGAAAGTGGCGTCGCCCCGGTTGCGAAACAACTGGTTGCCTGGACGATCGCCAGGCAGCTGCTCGAGCCCCCCGGCCTGGACGAAGTAGATGTCGAGGTTTCCGTCCTCATCCGCATCCAAAAGCGCCACACCTCCGGCGACCACCTCAGGCGTGTAGAACTCCTCGCCGTGTCCCGAATGATGGACGAAGTCGACGCCCGACTGTTCCGCGATGTCTCGAAACCATGGCGATCGGCCAGCGGCGGTGCCGGATCCTCCGCGCTTGCTCGAGTCCCCACATGCAACGCAGATGATGAGCCCCACCAGGATCGGAAGGGACTTTGTTCGTGCAAGTTTCGAGAGCATGGCGAGTTTCAACGGCCGTTCAGGGCAGCTCCGCTATCGCGTCGCGGAGTTCCGTGACGCGCTCTTGCGCTGCGCGAAGGTCAGGGCGCTGACCTCACCGAACCACGCCTCCGCAAGTTCGGGAACATCGCCACACGTCCATTGGCTTCGAAGAGATCAAGGTCTCCGTCAGCGTCGAAGGCAGAAAGGACCACACCACCGCCCATGATCTCGGGGAAGCGCCGCGGGGAGGTCGCGTCGCCCACACACGGCACCTGGTGACGTGAGAGAGATGACTGCGAACGCCTCATGGCGTGGAGAGTAGCAGACTGATGCGCAAGAAAGCGGGCATCCTGATCGAAGTCAGAACGCCCGTTCCATGATCGCGATTCCCCTATCAGCTAGGGGGAATCCGCTCAGCTCTTGCAGGAGCCAAGACTGCGGACAAAAACGCCCGCGAACAGGAGGGTTGTGAGGGTAACGAGGCCCCACAAACCGACGGCCGGAACAACACCGGCCGTGCCGGTGTGCTGGACGGTCAGCAAGTGGCAAGTGCTGTGCCAAGGCCTTTGGAGTTCACATAAGTGAAAGGAAAGGCAATGACTTAGGTCCCTTCGCGCCGGTTCTTCGGCCGTGGCAATCCAGGGCTGAGTGATGCAAAATCCATCGCGGCGGCAGACGAATGGCACATGAACCGACGCAAGTCATTGCAAAACATCAACTTAGATATTAGTTGCAGGCTGCAACGAGGTGCTGTGCGATGCGCGACGGCAGCACCCCACTCCTAGCCCCGAGGATCGCCCTCGCCATCCTGCAAGAGCTCCCAGTCCGTACGCCGAAAGGCCACCCCAACCCAGATGAAGATGGGCACGATGAACCAGCTGGCGGGCGCGTTCACCAGGGATCGCTCCGAGATGCCGATCAGCTGGCGCCCCAGGGCGCCGGGCGCGTAAACCTGCAACGCATCCGGATTGCTGAAGTCCCGCCGGATCGGGATCCACATACGCAAGAGTACGTAGAGCGTCACGAACAAGAGACCCCACAGAAGCGCACGCCGCTTGCGCTCCCACGAGATCGGTGTGGCCAGAATGAACGTGATCAGCGTGATCGTCGGCAGGTAGCCCGAGAGACGACTCGAGTGTCCAGCCTCACCCCAGACACCGCTCCCGCGCTTTTCGAGCCGTATGTCGATGTCGTGATCGCCCTTGACGTCCTCTGCCACCGAGAATTCGGCAGAAGCCTTGCCGTTGTCGAAAACGAGGTTACCGACCGCGCAATAGAAGGGTCGGTACATCGGGGCGAGGAGCGGCCAGGCCAAGGCAAAGGCCAACCACACGGACGCGATGCGCAGGGCGAAGATCGCGATGCGCTTGGTCGGGATGCGATCAGTCAGCGGCGAGGGCATCCGGGGGCTCCTTGGGGGTCTCCTGGGCCTCTTCCTTCGCCTCCTGCTTGGAGGCCCAGATGGCCCAAGCGAACCACACCGAGAGGGTCAAGAGGATGAAGAGCGTCTGCCCCACCGACAGGTGTGCCGTGTCGAAGAACGAGGGGAAGCGCACGCTGATATAGGTCAGGGCCATGATGCGCAGCAGATTGGCGAAGACCAGGATCCCGATCCCGGCGCCCAGCCCGATCAGCTTGGAACGCCAGCTGCCGACATTCACGGCCAGGATAGCGGCGATGAACATCGCGATGGGCTCCATGGCATCGCAGCCCCGCACGACCTTCACGGGTTTGCTCTCCATGAAGATGTTCTGCCCCTCGACGGCGATGTCGAAACCCATCACATCGAGCAGGAACCCCGCTACCGATGCGTAGGCACCAAGGTAGGCATTGATGGCGTTGTTCAGCCCCGGGTTGTCTTCCGGCGAGGTGTAGAAGAACCCGTAGAAGAAGAGCATGAAGCCCCCGGCGATCAGGAGGAAGCGCAGGGCCGGCCCCTTGGCGGCCATGAAGTCGCTCCCTCTGGACGCAGGGCTTCCGGACTCTTCGCCGGCCCCAGGAGGGGTTGCGCCCTTCGAGCTCGCCATGGACTCGCGGCGTTCCTTCTTCTTCTTCTTGCTGCCCATCGGCTCGTCGTCCCGAGCCGCAGTGCGACCGGATGCGGAAGGATACCCGAGGTGCGCATGGCTGGCTATCCGGCGCGGCCCGGAAAGGTACCATGTGGACCGGGCGAGCCCAGCTCGGGGGGGAACGAAACCGACCTGGAAGCCGACGCGTCACTTTCGCATCCTTTCCGGTTGAGGAGTCCGTGCACCGCTGATGAAGCTACACGTCAACGTCGACCATGTCGCCACGCTGCGCCAGGCGCGGCGTGGCATCGAGCCCGACCCCATCGCCTGGGCCCTCGCCGTCGAGCGCGCCGGAGGCGATGGCATCACCTGCCACCTGCGCAAGGATCGCCGCCATATCCAGGACGGGGATGTCGTGCAGTTGCGCAAGCACGTGACGACGCTCTTGAACCTCGAGGTGTCGCTGGACGAGGAGATGGTCGCCCTGGCCCTCGAGAGCGGAGCCGACGAAATCTGCATCGTCCCGGAGAATCGCCAGGAGATCACGACCGAGGGCGGTCTCGACGCCATCGGGGAGCGCGCCCGACTCAGCGAGGCGCTCCCACGCTTTCAGGAGCGCGGCATGCTGGTCAGCCTGTTCGTCGATCCCGATCCCGAACAGCTCGAAGCCTCGGCGCGGCTGGGTGCCGAGTTCGTCGAACTTCATACGGGCACCTACGCCAACGCTGAACCGGGTGCCGAGCTCGAACGCCTTGGAAGCGCTGCGCAACGCGCCCACGAGCTGGGCCTGCGCGTCAACGCCGGACACGGCTTGAACTACGAGAACGTGGGCCCGATTCTCGAGCTCCCACACCTCGAAGAACTGAACATCGGACATTCGATCGTCTCACGGGCGATCTTCACCGGGGTCGAGAGCGCTGTACGCGACATGCTCGTGGCCATGGGCAGACACACGACATGAGCCAATCCCTCGACAACCCCTTCCGCGGCAGCCTGGTCGCTTTGCCCACACCGTTCCGCGATCAGCACATCGAGTTCGATAGCCTGCGCCAACTGGTCGAACTGCAGGCCCAGGGCGGAACCCGCGGGATCATCGCAGCGGGTTCGACAGGTGAGGGAGCATCGCTCTCGACGACGGAGCGCACGTCTGTCGTCGCCTTCTGCGTCGGCGCCGCGGCACGCCGTATCCCCGTTATCGCCGGAGTCGGGGCCTCTTCGACGCGCACCGCCGTCCAGCTGGCGGAGGACGCCCACCACATCGGTGCCGCGGGCCTGCTGGTGACGTCCCCGATCTACGTGCGTCCGCAACAGCGCGGCATCGTCGAGCACTTCTGCGCGGTGGCCCGGGCCACACCGCTGCCGGTCATTCTCTACGACATCCCCCGGCGCACCGGCGTAGCGATTCACCCCGACACCGTCACTCGAGTTCGTGAACGCTGCCCCAACGTCTGTGCGATCAAGGAATCCGCGGGGGTCGACGAGGTGCTGGCGATGAAGGCCACCGGCATCGACGTACTCTGTGGAGAAGACAGCTGGATCGTCGAAGGCATACAAGCGGGTGCGGTCGGTGCGATCTCGGTCGTTGGCAACCTCGTCCCGAAACGCATGGTGCGCCTGCTCGATTGCATCTCCTCCACTCCGCGTGACGCCGCGGACTTGCTGGAAACGCTACGTCCGTTGATCACGGCTCTATCGCTCGAGACGAACCCGGTTCCTCTGAAGGCCATGCTGGCGATCCTGGGCTACGGCCCGGCCGAGCTGCGCTTGCCACTCGTCGAACTCGAAGACGCTAACCTCGCAAGGGCCCGGTCCGCCCTCCAGGCCTGCGGCCTGCTCTGAGCGGAAACGGACGGCAGCCTCTAAGCGGCGCTCGCCCGTCCCTTCGCTATCTCATGGCGCAAGTTGTAGATAGCTCCTTCCAGGTGATGAACGTACCCGACGAGGGCGTTGATCAGGAGCTCGTTCTCGATGCGATCATCGCGCAACATCATCTCGATCGCCCCCGTCGCAGATCCTCTTTGGAGCTCGAGCGCCCT
This sequence comes from Planctomycetota bacterium, assembly GCA_965662355.1. Lineage (GTDB taxonomy): Bacteria > Planctomycetota > UBA1135 > UBA1135. The sequence continues at coordinate 115,504 of CBFIHP010000017.1, forward strand.
CTCGATGTCCGCTTCCGTGCAGTACTTCTCGCGCACCGCGAGGTCGCCGAGCCGCAGCTCCGGTTCCAGGGCCTGGATGGCCAGCAAGTTCATGAGCTGCTTCGCCCCGAGGAGCTTCAGCTCGAGCAGGATCTGCCCAATTGGCTTCCACGGCTTCGACTCGCTGGTTGCGCGAAACTCGGCAACCAGGAAAGGATCGAGCGCCTTGTTCTCGATCACCTGCCGCCACAATTCTTCTTCGGGTTGAATTTCGTGCTTCACACTCGTTCCTATCGGCCCCACGAGCCGGCCAGGAAGAGCGAGCCTGTACCCGCAGCCGCCTCTCTGCCCAAACCGGGGACACCTGCACGGTCGAGAAAGCGTGGAGCCATTTTGGCACTATGAGCGCCATTTTGGCGCCATCGATACGTAGGCACCCCCCTCCTGGGCCCGAAAAGGGGGATTAGCGCCTGGCACCCCCCTTGCTCTTGTAGGGGCAAAGGAGCGATCAACCATGCAAGACGCCTACACGCAGAGAACCCAGGAAGTCCTCCAAGGAGCCGTGGCCCGAGCTCTCGAGCACAGCCATCCGGAGTTGACCTCGATCCATATCGCCCTCGGTCTGTTCGACGACCCCGAAGGGCTGCTAGCCGCACTGCTGCAGGGGCTCGACGCCCAGCCGGCGATCCTTCTGGCGGAGCTGGAGCGACTCGAACACAAGCTGCCGCGCGCTAGCGGCAGCGGGGCGCAGCCCCCCCTCGCGGGCGAGCTGATCCAGGTTCTCGCCGCTGCCCGCGCCCATTCGAAACGACTCGGAGACCAGTTCGTCTCCACCGAACACCTGCTGCTGGCCCTGGTCGAGAAGGGAGGCAGCGGCGTTGCCGAGCTCTTCGCCTCGCGACAGCTCTCGCTCGAGCGAGTGGAGGCCGCATTGACGGAGGCCCGCGGCCAACGTCGTGTCACCACCCAGAATCCTGAAGCTACCTTCGAGGCCCTCGAGCGCTTTGCACGCGATCTGACCAAGGATGCGCGCGACGGCAAGCTCGATCCCGTCATCGGCCGCGACGATGAGATTCGACGGGTCATGCAGGTGCTCTCCCGGCGCCGCAAGAACAACCCTGTACTCATGGGCGATCCCGGCGTCGGCAAGACCGCCATCGCTGAAGGACTCGCCAACCGCATCGTGGCGGGCGACGTTCCCGAGGGCCTGAAGAACAAACGCATCATGGCCCTGGACCTGGGTTCGCTGCTCGCCGGTGCGAAGTATCGCGGCGAGTTCGAAGAGCGCCTGAAGTCCATCCTGCAGGAGATCGCGGAGGGTGAAGGAGACGTGATCCTCTTCATCGACGAGCTGCACACCCTCGTCGGCGCCGGCGGTGCCGAGGGAGCCATCGACGCAGCCAACCTGCTGAAGCCCGCGCTCGCCCGCGGTGAGTTGCACTGCATCGGCGCGACGACCCTCGACGAGTACCGGAAGTACGTTGAGAAGGACAAGGCTCTGGAACGACGCTTCATGCCGATTCTCGTCGACGAGCCGGACGTGGCCGACACGATCGCGATCCTGCGCGGCCTGAAGGAGCGCTACGAAACGCACTACGGCGTACACATCACGGACGAAGCCCTCGTGGCCGCCGCGCGCCTCTCGGATCGCCACATCGCCCAGCGCTTCCTGCCCGACAAGGCCATCGATCTCGTCGACGAGGCCGCAGCCCAGCTGAAGATCTCGATTGACTCGATGCCGCCCGAGATCGACGGACTCGAGCGCCGCATCCGGCAACTGGAGATCGAAAAAAAGGCCATCGAGAAGGACGGCGCGGGCCAAGGCCGCCTCGGTGCGATCGCGGCCGAACTGGCCGACCTGAACGAGTCGCGCAGTGCGCTGCAAGCCCGCTGGCAAACCGAGAAGGACCTGATCACGCGTATCCGCGCCGGCAAGGCCCTGATCGAGAGCCTGCGTGCGGAAGCCGATCGCTGCGAACGCGAAGGCGACCTCGAACGGGTCAGCCAGATTCGCTACGGCGAGGTACCCGATTCCGAGCTCGACGTGCGCGAAGCCCAGGAGAAGCTCCACGAGGCGCAGGCTTCGGGGGCCTTGCTGCCCGAAGAGGTCGACTCCGAGGGCATCGCCTTCATCGTCGCGCGCTGGACCGGCATCCCCGCCCAGCGTCTGCTCGAAACAGAGCGCGAGAAGTTGCTCCACATGGAAGAACGACTCTCCGAGCGCGTCGTCGGCCAAGACGAAGCTCTCGCGCGCATTTCGGAAGCCGTGCGCCGTGCGCGCGCCGGAATCCAGGAGAGCACGCGCCCGCAGGGCTCCTTTCTTCTGCTGGGTCCGACGGGGGTCGGCAAGACCGAAACCGCGCGTGCGGTCGCGGAGTTCCTCTTCGATGACGAGACCGCGATGGTGCGGCTCGACATGAGCGAGTACATGGAGAAGCACTCCGTCTCGCGCATGATCGGCGCGCCTCCGGGGTACGTCGGCTATGAAGAGGGTGGAGCGCTCTCCGAAGCCGTGCGGCGCAAGCCGCATTCGGTCATCCTTCTGGACGAGATCGAGAAGGCCCATCCCGACGTATTAAACGTGCTGCTGCAGATCCTCGACGATGGCCGTCTGACCGACGGCCAAGGACACGAGATCGACTTCACACACACGCTCGTGCTGTTGACCAGCAACCTGAGGGGTGACGACGAACTCCGGGCACACTTGCGGCCCGAGTTCCTGAACCGCCTCGACGAGACCCTGGAATACAACTCGCTCGATCGAGAGCAGATCCGCTCCATCGTCGACGTGCAAATCGCCCGCCTGGGCCAGCACCTGGCCGAAAAGGACATCTCGATCGAGATGACCGAGGCGGCCAAGCTCGCCCTCGGCGACGAGGGATTCGATCCGGAGTACGGCGCTCGACCGTTGAAGCGCGTCATCCAGCGTCGTATTCAGAACCGACTGGCGGATGCGATTCTGTCGGGCGCCTTGAATGCCGGCGACACCGCGCGTTTCGATTTCGGGGACGAGGGATACCTGCTGGACATCGTTCCGGCGGAGAAGCCCCAACCCGCTGCCGTCGCCTGACGCACTGGCTAGAGCACGCGTCCGTGGGCTACGAAGAGGTTGCGGACAAAAGCGTCGCAGCGAACGAGCTCGCCCTCGAAGGTGAGCTCTTCGCCACGGCGCTCGCGTAGCTCTTTCTCGGCGGCGGGCGGCAGCTGAACGATCGCGCGCACCTCGCGCTTGCCGTAGCTGCTCTCCTGGATTTCGGCCACGAGGAACGTGGCCTTGGTTCCCTTCTCGGAGCCGAAGACCATGTCCGAGTAGTAGCTCGAGGCACGTTCGAGCTTGCCCTGCCAGCGAACGCGGCGGCCCTGGTATTCGTCTTCGAACTGGCGTACGACTTCGGTGCTCATACGGCGGGTGGCGAAGAGTGCGCTCGCTACCGGCGAAGCATCGCCTAGGAGCTCCGCTTCTGCCTCGGGGGGCTCTGGATCCGGGGCCTCTTCCGGTACGGCGTGCTCCTCTTCGACGCGGGCCGTCGCTTCCAGAAGCTCCTGCACTTCCACATCGTCCGGTCGTTCCTCGGCCACCTCTCGATACAGCTCGCTCGCCTCCTCGATACGCCCGAGCGTCACGAGCACATTGCCCGCGACCTCGCGGATGTACGGATCAAAGGGCGTGTCCCCCGCTCCCTCGGCACTCTTGGCCGCCTTGGCTTGCTCGAGCACCTCATCCAGGTTGCCGTGCTCCTGTGCTTCCGCGGCACGCACCAGAGGCGACTCGGGATCCTCCGGCTTGGTCAGGGCATCGGCCAAGCGCACGAAAGCACGCACGGTAGCCGCAAGATCCGCGTGCCGCGTTTCAAGGCCCCTGCGCTCGTATACGAGTCCATCGTCATGAATCACCAGGCCAGGGTAGGCACTCATCGTCTTGCGGATCTTGAAGCGACGCGACGGAGTCAAGAAAGCATGCAGGCCCACCTGATTCTTGGCCTGGACGATGACATAGGGATCGAACTCCCGATCGCCAACCTCTATGTCCTGGGACCCGAGTATCGTCGCCATGCGTCCGAACATGCCCTGCCGTCTCAATTTCAGCCCCAGCCCAAGCGAGCTGTACCTGATGCGGTAGCGCGTGTAGAAGACTCGGCTGTTACCCGCCCCGCGCCGCACGCTGTCCACTTTGACGCGATACCCATCGACCACACCACTCATGCCACGCACAGAACCGAGCCCTCCGGCCGCGTTATGCAGCCCGAGTTCCGTGGCCGCAGAGCTCCATTGCTCGTCGACGTTGCGCGCCCGGATGATCGCGAAGATCACAACGGCCACCACACCAGCCAGGACTACGAAGAAGATGCAGGACACGGTGGCGCATTCTGACCCAAAGCAACCCAAGACTCCAACAGCCGCACGCCTCCGGTCCGAGTTCCGGCGCAGCGATCGCGCGTCCGCAAGTAGGCTCAGGACAGGAGGTGTTCGAGCTCGGTGCGCGTCAGCTTGCCGATCAGGGAATCCGCGGAACCGAGGATGGCCTTGGTGAGAGCTTCCTTCTTCGATTGCAACGCCAGGACCTTCTCTTCGACCGTGTCCCGTGCGATCAGGCGGTAGGCGAACACCGGACGCGTCTGGCCCGGTCGATGCACGCGGTCGATGGCCTGATCCTCGACGGCGGGGTTCCACCATGGATCGAGTAGATAGACGGTGTCAGCGGCCGTCAGGTTCAGACCGTGGCCACCGGCTTTGAGGCTGATCAGGAAGATCCGACAATCGGGGTCTTCCTGGAAGCGCTGGATGCGTTTGGAACGGTTGCGCGTGCGCCCCGTCAAGAGCTCGTAGTCGATCTTGCGGTCCTCGAGGCGCGTTCTCACGAGGTCCAGGAGACTGGTAAACTGCGAGAAGATCAGCGCCTTGCTCTCCTCCTCCTGCAGGAGTTCGATGCGTTCGAAGAGCGCGTCGAACTTGGCCGAGCTTTCCTTCTTGCGCGCATCGTCCAGGAGGCCGACGTGACAGGAAGCCTGGCGCAAGCGCAGGAGCGCTTCGAGCACCTGGACCTTCATGCGATCCAAGCGGAAGTCGTCGCGCTGCAGAAGCGCCGCCTTGAAGTGGGCGCGGATGCGATCGTACTCGGCGCGCTGACGCGGACCGAGTTCAACGTATAGCGTTTCGACGGTACGCGGCGGAAGATCCGCGAGAACGTCCTGCTTCAGGCGTCGAAGGAGGAACGGTCGAATCGCGCGATTCACGTCTTCGAGGAAACGCGGGGCCTGGTCCTCTTCGATCTCGCCCTCGGCCAGATCGGCGAACCCCTTTGCTTCCCGCTTCAAGAGCTCGCGGAAACGCGTGGCTCGGCCCAACATGCCCGGATTCAGGAATTCGAAAAGCGACCACAACTCGCCCAGGTGATTTTCGACCGGCGTACCCGTCAAGGCGACTCGATTGGAGGCTCGTAAGAGCCGCGCGGCCTTCGCCGTCTGACTGCGGGCGTTCTTGATCGCGGTCGCCTCGTCCAGGACCACCGTGTCGAAGGCCACGTCTTTCAGGTCCTCGATGTCCCGACGCAACGTGCCGTAGGTCGTGATGACGATGTCGTACTGACCGAAGTTCTCCTCGCAGACCTTGCGATCGCTGCCGCGGTGATCCAGCACGCTCAGCATGGGCGCGAAACGTTCCGCTTCGGCCATCCACTGGAAGGCCAGAGAGCGCGGCGCCACGACGAGGAACGGCCCTCGGGCCGTTCCCTCCTCGCGAATGCGCAGGATGTGGGCCAGGATCTGCACCGTCTTGCCCAAGCCCATCTCGTCCGCGAGACAGCCGCCGAGAGCGAGGTTGCGCAGTGCGTTCAACCACCCCAGGCCGACGCGCTGGTAAGGCCGTAGCTCGCCATGGAACGACTTCGATTCGTGAATCGGCTGGACCGCAGAGAAGCTCTCGATGTTCTGGCGCAACGCGAGGAAGCCAGCGTCGGCAACCAGTTCGAGATCGCGCTCGGCCAGGAAGGCATCCAGCAGGATCCCCTGGCTGCGCTGGAAGCGAACGGCATCCTCGCCACGCTTCTGCGCTATTTCGAGCAGTCCCCATTGATCCAGCCAACGTTCGGGCAAGAGACCGACCTTGCCATTGCCGAGGCGCACCAGCCCACCGCGTTTGCGCGCGGCTTCGAGCAACTCGGGAATGGACACGATCTCGTCGTGGAAGGTGACACCGCCCTCGAGGTCGAACCAGTCCTGGCCGCTCTTGACCGAGACGCTCCACTTCGTGGGGGAACGGACGACCGCGCCATCGGCGACGATCACCCAACCCGCTTCCATCAGACGTCGCGCTAGCGCAACGAAGCCGCCGACGCGGGCCGAACACGCGCCGTGCTCGTCGACCTCGCCGCCGAGCTCGATGAATTCGTTTTGCAGTGCCCGTTCACGTGCAATGTCGCGGCGCGCGAACATCGTTTCCGAAAAGCGCACACCCAGGGGAGGCACTTGCAGCGCACTGACCTCCCCCTCGCCGTACACGCAGGCGACCTCGCAGGGTAGACGTTGGCCTACTTCGCCCTGGACCCCGCGCGATTGCGCCCATCCGGTGACATGCAAGAGCGGACGGGGATCGACGTCTTCGATCCACTCGAGCTTGGGAGCCTCGCGTAGGGCATCCCCGACGAGCGCCGCGACTGACTTGACGAATTCGGGGGCATCCTCGGGGTCGGCACGCAACTCGCGACCGAGGGCCGCCATGCCGAGCTTTTCCGCGGCGGGCTCGACGATGTAGCGTCCGAGAACACCGGCGATGATCGCCAGGCCCTGGGCCTCGTAAAAGGAGTCCTCTTCGCGAACCTCGCGGCTTTGATCACCACGAGCCAGCAGCGGTACGAGATGCGCTTCGCCGGTTCCGATCTCGCGGATGGCGAAGACGCGCTGCCAGGGTACGCCGTCGTCCCATTCCATGGGGTTCGCGGAACCGCCGGCGATGCTCTCGCGCATCAAGCGACCGGTCCCGGCCGCCCGGGGGAGAATCTCCAACGCGAGAGCGCGCGACAGCACACGGCGTGCGGTACCTCCTTCGAGCAGCGAAAGCGTGTAGGGCTCGCGTGCGCCCTCGAGGCGTTCGAGCAACTCGGCGTCCTCCTGGCCGAGCTTGTCGACGAGCCCGTTGGACCAACTGGGAATGCGCTTGGGAATGCCGAGGTTGCCGTCCTTGCGTCGATCCTGGCGACGCAGCTCGATCTCGAGATGATCGGGATTTCCGAAGTCACGCACCAGGCATACGACGAGGCGCACCTCATCACGCGGACCGGAGGGATCCGGGACGACGTGACGCACCTCTTCGGTGATAAGTCCGAGGGTATGGCGCCAGCGGGCCCGGGTCTCGGCGACGATCTCCGAGGCGGTGCCTTCCTCGGCGAGATAGAGCGCCGAGGCCAGCATGTGCTTGCACGGACCGAAGCGGGCGAAGGCGGGGCAGCCGCAGGTGCCGTCCCAACCTTCGAGCCCCCACTTCAATTCGACCGCGTAGTCCTCGTCCCCTTGCACGACGAAGGTGGCCGTGTCCTCGCCCATTTCATCGAGCTGGACACGGCCTTCGCGGAAGTAGCTCTCACCTCGCACGCGCGTGGTGGACTGGAAGTGGGGCCCACGCGGGGGCACGTTCAAGGGGGTTGCGGACATCAGGGTGGCAGAAGCGGGCCCCGCAGAATGGCGTGACTAGTGGGTCGAGGCCCAGGGAGATTTCGGGTAATGCAGCGAGAAACCAAAGTCCGAGTTCTTCGGGGTTGCGTTCCGAAGCCATATGTGACCAAATAGTCACATGAATTCAGCACCCGAGCCGAAGCTAGCGAAGAGCGACGATCGCGTCTGGAAGGCCCTCGCCGACCCGACGCGTCGGCGGCTCCTCGACGGGCTCCGCGAAGGCCCCAGAACGACCGGAAATCTGGCCTCTGGCTTCGAAATGAGCCGTTTCGGGGTCATGAAGCACCTCCGGGTGCTCCACGAAGCTGGTCTGATCCTGATCGAATCCCGGGGCCGGGAGCGCTGGAACCACCTGAACCCCTCCCCGATCCGGGAGATCTACCACCGCTGGATCCGGCCCTTCGAGGAACCCCTCGCGGACCGCGCCCTGCGTTTGAAGGCTCTGGCCGAGAAACGAGGCACAGAAGATGAGTGAGATGATCCAAACCGACGTCAGCGTGGCCAACATCCTGGTCGAGGTCACGGTCGAAGCTCCCCGCGAGCGGGTCTTCGAAGCCCTGGTCGACGAGACGGCCGGCTGGTGGCACGCCGACTACTACACCCGTCCCGGCCTGGGCTCCTTTCATATCGAGCGCAAGTTGGGCGGGATGATGTACGAGGACTGGGGCAGCGGCGAGGGCCAGATCTGGGCCAAGGTCTCGGGGCTGAAGGCGCCGGAGTACATCCAGCTCGCGGGCGACACAGACAAGGACTGGGGCGGGCCTTCGCGCGGCATCATGACCATCCGGCTGGAAGCGGATGGCGAACAAACGCGCGTACGCTTCGAAAACTCGAACTTCGGACGCATCAGCGAGAAGACGCGCAATTCCCTCGAAGTCGGCTGGAAGCAACTCCTCGGCGACTGTCTGAAGCCCTACGCCGAATCGAAGTAGCCCGCAATGGGGTGTATGCTCTCTCGATTGCGCAACGTCGAATACAGTGTTCTCCTTCTGTGTGGCGTAGCTGCCTGCTCCGCGAAGGAACCGGTGCAGGGACCGAACGTGGTCTTGATCACGCTGGACAGTGTGCGAGCCGATGTCCTGGGAGCCTATGGTGACGATCCACGCTTCACGGAGCGCTCGTCGAGCCCGCGACTCGATCGACTCGCGGCCGAGGGGCTCCTGGTCGAGCAGGCCTACTCGAGCTCGTCGTGGACGCTGCCCTCGCACGTTTCCATCTTCACGGGCCAACCCGACCTCGTGCATGCGGTGGAACAGGATGGGCACGAGATCCATCCGTCACTTCCGCTCTTGAGCGAGACGTTGCAACGCGCGGGCTATCGAACGGCGGGGTTCTATTCGGGACCGTACCTGGACAAAGCCTTTGGCTTCGCGCGCGGCTTCGACACGTACGAGGCGTGCTATGGCGACGACCTGCGTTGGGCAATGGAGGATCTACGACGGGCCCAGGCACAGCTCGAGCCGACCCAAGGTTCGAAGGGTCAGCGGCTCGACGCATTGACCAGCTACGCCGCGGCGCAGCAGAGGGTCGAGCTGGCCTCACACCGCGATCGCAGCTCGAAACACGTCGCAGACGCCCTGATCGACCAGCTGGACAAGCACGCAAAAAGCGCCCGCCCCTTCTTCCTCTTCGGGCACTTCTTCGATCCGCACTACGATTACGCGCCGCCGGAAGAGTTCCGCAAAGCCTTCGATCCCGACTACGCTGGCGAGGGCATCGAACGCGACTTCATTCGCAATCCCGCCATCGCGACCTTCCATGAAGGAGGACGCACGCGCGTCATCGACGAACGCGGTTTGCAGCACCTGTGGGCAATGTACGAAGCCGAGGTGGCCTGGACAGATTCACAGATCGGACGCGTGCTCGATCGGTTGGACGAGCTGGGCTTGGTGGAGAACACCTTGGTCATCGTCACGGCGGACCACGGCGACGAGTTCTTCGAGCACGGTTCCATTGGACATCGCAGTACGTTGCACGATGAGCTCGTGCACGTCCCCTTGATCGTGCGTTGGGCGAGGGACTTTGCGCCTGGGAGCCGATTGGAAATGCCCCTCTCCCTGATCGAAATCGCGCCCACGATTCTCAGAGCCGTTGGGCTGCACCCCGGAGCGAGTCTGGGTTCAGGACTGCAATCCGTGATCGAAGGCGCGGAACCCGGTCCGGTTCTAGGTCGCGTCGTCTCGACAGAAGAGACGACGCTCGAGTTGGCGGGCACGAGTTATCAGGCAGCCCAGACCATGGTGCGCGAGACCTACAGGCTGGGCTCGGTCAAGCTCTTTCGCGAGGTCGCCTGGATCCAACCGACCGAATCCGTGCCCGAACGTCTCATGGCCATCGCAAACGCATTGCGCCTGGACATGCAGGCCAACGAGGTCCTGACGTGGTTGCTTCTCGATGTGAAGCCGGAGGAAAAGGGGCCCTGGACGGAATTCGAAAATGAGCGGGAAGGCCGGGCGCTCGTTCACTTCCGCGAGACCTATCAACAACTCCTCGAACAACGCGTAACGCCCGGCCGAGTCGACGTGACCGCCGATGTCCTGTCGGCTCTGTCGGGACTCGGCTATGCCGAACAGGAGGCCCGCATCGGCGCCCTCCCCGGCGACGACCTCGCGTTGTATCCACCCCGGCACACCGTACCCTCTATCCGATGAGTGAACGCGGTCAGGACTGGATCGACGCCCTGGGCGACTTCCGAACACGCGGCCAAGCCTGCGTCGTGGTTGTCGTTACCGACGTACGTGGTAGCGCACCGCGTGAAGCGGGAACGCGCATGCTCGTGGATCCAAGCGGCGAACTGGCCCACGGCACGATCGGCGGTGGCCAGCTCGAACTGCAAGCACTCGAGCACGCCAAGGCTCTGCTGGCGAACCCCGAGGCACTATCGGAAAGCGTCGAGTTCCCCCTGGCCGAAAAGACCGGTCAATGTTGCGGCGGAGCCGTAACCCTCTTCTTCGAACCGTTTCGATGGCGCAAGAAACAGGTCGTCATCTTCGGCGCCGGTCATGTCGGCCAAGCCCTTGGCGCGCTCGCCCCCTGGATCGGCGCGGACGTACGTTTGATCGACAGTCGCACCGAAGACGAAATCCGCCCGCCCCTTCCCACCGAGCGCCCGTACGAACTGCTCTGCATCGACAACCCCGAAGCGGAGATCGACACCCTCCCCGCCGGCGCCGCCATCGTGGTCATGACACACAGCCACGCCCTCGACCTGGAAATCATCGAACGCGCCCTGCGCCGCAACGCCTTCTCCTTCCTCGGCCTCATCGGCTCCGACCGCAAATGGGCCCGCTTCCAAAAACGCCTCGTCCAACGCGGCCTCCCCCCCGAAACAATCCTCCGAGTCACCTGCCCCATCGGAGTCACCCAGAACTCCAAAGCCCCCTCCAGCATCGCCCTATCCACCGCAACCCAACTCGTCGACACCCTCATCACTCCCTAGCCCACCCCGGCACATGGGCACGAAAACCCACCAAGAGGCCCTGCCACGTCACGCGCGACATACCGTGTCGGACACGGTACGGGGAC
>CBFIHP010000018.1:0-120229 GCA_965662355.1 Planctomycetota bacterium
TCCCGACCTGACCGTGTGGAGCTTCTGGTGGGAGTTCAACAAAGAGCCCTTCCTGAAACTCAAGTCGCACATCCACAATGCCGGTGAGACCACCGGATCCGACGGCTTCTTTCTCGGTCGTGGTCAAAAGGACCAGGCGAGGGACAGCCTCCGCCCGACGCCCGAGCAGATTCGCCAGACGGTCGTTCCGGCCCTCCTGGGCGCCCTCGAGAGCGAGACGAACAACGACATCGTCACCGGCTGCTTGATCGCACTCGCCAAGATCGGCGACGCGGACAATGAGACCGGCGAGTCCGAATTCGAAGGGCACATCGCCGAGTGGCTGGCGGATTCGAACCAGGAAATCAGCGAGACGGCCGCCGTCTCCCTGGGCATCCTCGCGAACCCGAAGTCGATCGAAACCCTGAAAGAGCTGCTCTTCGATACGCCCGCCGCGCGCAAGCTCGTCGGTCAAAGCGAAGTTCACTACCGCACCCGCGCGTTCGCCGCCTACGGCCTCGGCCTCATCGGCGCCCGCACGGGCAGCGAGGACGATCGTCGCACGATCGTCGAGACGCTCCACCAGGCCATCGTCAGCGACAGTGCCTCGACCCGCGACGTGCGCGTGTCCTGCATCATCGCCATGGGCCTCGTGCCGCTCGACACGATTTCGTCGGCAGCTCCCGAAGGTCTCAAGAAGGGCGAGGTCGCTCCGCCGCAAGGCTCGCGCACCGCTCAGCTCGACTACCTGATCAACTACTTTGGCGACGACAAGCAAAACTACCTCGTCCGCGCCCACTGCCCGACCGCCATGGCTCGCCTGCTTCAGGGCTTGCCGGCCGAGCAGCACGGCAAGTACAAGGACATGATTGCGGAAGCTCTCATGGACAGCGTCGCGAAGAGCTCCAAGGAGCCCCGCGAAATTCAGCAGAGCGCGATCCTGGCCCTCGGCCTGGTCGGTTCCAACGACGGCAAGAACAAGACGGACAAGGAAATTCGCAAGACGCTTGCGGCCATCCCGAAGAACGTCAAGGACCTGCAGTCGCGCTACTTCTCCCTCATCGCGATGGCCAAGATCGGCGCCGCGAACGGGGAAGAGTCCACGGAAGACGGCATCAAGGAAGCCGCGTCGTACCTGACCGGCCAGCTCGCCAAAGGCAAGCAGCTCGCCCGCCCGTGGGCCGGCCTCTCCTGTGGCGTCCTCGGCCGCGGCCTCGCCGACACCAGCTCGGGTGACCCGCGCATCTCGGAACTACAGTCCGCCGTTCGCGATGTCCTCTCGGGTGAGAAGGACAACTCCAAGATCGGCGCCTACGCCATCGCCTCCGGCATCATGGGCGACGTCGAAGCTACGGAATCGCTGCTCGAGAAGTTCGGTCGCCTGCGCGCCGACGAAGCTCGCGGTTACGTCGCGGTTGCCCTCGGCCTCATGAACGCCCGGGAAGCGATCCAGGACATTCAGAAGGTCGTCAGGGAATCCAAGTATCGTCCCGACCTCCTCAAGCAGGCCGCCATTTCGCTCGGCCTCCTTGGCGACAAGGAACTGGTTCCTCACCTCATCAACATGCTCGGCGAAGCCAAGAGTCTCGCCACGCAAGCCGCCGTCTCGACGGCACTCGGCTTCATCGGTGACCAACGCTCGATCGACCCGCTCGTCGAGATGCTCGCCAACGAGGACATCACCCCCACCGCTCGCGGTTTCGCCGCGGTGGCCCTGGGCATCGTTGCGGACAAAGAGCCGCTGCCCTGGAACTCCAAGATCGCCCTCGACCTGAACTACCGCGCTTCGACCCAGACCCTGACGAACCAGTCGTCGGGTACGGGCATCCTGGACATCCTCTAGGAAACGAAGCGCTCGTATTGCGGAGGCCGGCCGAGTACAAACCCGGCCGGCCTCTTTTCGTATTTGTCCGGGCCAAAGGGGCGTCCGCCGCGCCCCTCAGCGGCTCTCGGAACCCGGTTTCGAAATCGCACAGCGGGCGGTAACGCTCGTGGGCTTGGGCGAATTCGTTGATCTGTCACCCCGAAAGGGGTTCTCGGACATCTCCAGAGGGCTACCGCTGGCCATCGCAGCGCCTATAATGGGCGGGGTGAGCGGCTTCCTCGACCCTCGCGGACCCCGTTTGCGCTGTTCCCTCTGGGTAACCCTCTGTGCCCGTGGCGGATGTGCGAAAATCGCACATAGCCGACCTAGGCCCCTGGGAGGGAGTTCGCGGCCTGGCATGGGATTTGTATGTTTTGGGGTGGGCCTGCCCCACCCAAACCGACGATTTCGTAGTTCTGGAACCAACCATGAAGATCCTCTCGAACGCCTGCTTCGCACTGAGCTCCCTCGTTTTGGTGACGGCCCTGGGTGGAGCCCCATCTGCGGCGTACGCGCTCCCCCAGTTGGATCAGGGCAATCCGGGAGGCCCGGGTGGATCGGCCGGCGGCACCGGAGGTGGTGCAGGCGGGTCCAACACCGGCCCCGGCGATACGGTCCCTGGTGGAACACGCGGCGGAAACCCGGCCTCGGGGGGTGTGAGACCGCCTGTCGCGGGCGCTCCGGTTGCCCCGGCGCCCCCCGGCTACGGGCCCGGGGCCAGCCCCCTGGCCCCGCGCATACCTCCCCCGGGTCTCGACTATCCCGGCTCGCCGAACTCGACGCCTCCGCCGGTCACGCCTTCCAGTCCGCCGACCGTGGACAACCCGAACTCGTGGCAAACCTGGTGGCACTACAACCGCTGGGCGCACCTGCAAGCGAACGGCGTCGCAACCTCGGGCGGTGATGGCTTCTATCTCGGCCACGGCGAGAAGCCCCAGACTTCGCCGCTCCTGCGGGTCAGCCGCAACCAGATGCGCAACATCGTCGTCCCGGCTCTGACCTCCGGACTCGTACGCGGCGGCAGCCACGACTTCGCCGTGTACTCGCTCCACGCACTCGCCAAGCTTCGCGGCATCGAAGCCCCCGAGGGACTGGCCAAGTTCGACGAAGTCGCACGCAGCATCATCCGCAACGGCAGTCAGCTCACCGCCGAGAAAGCCGTGCTGGCCCTCGGCATCCGTGGTGAGGATCGCTTCGTTCCCTGGCTAACCTCCATCCTCGCCGACACGCAAGCGGGTCGCGAACTGACCGGGCGCTCCAAGATCGGACATCGCCTACGCGCTTTCGCAGCCTACGGCCTCGGCCTGCTCGGCGATCGGACACAAGACCCAGAGGTCAAGCTCAAGATAATGGCCGCCCTCAGCGAGTCGCTCGCCGTCGAGCGCGACGAGGTGCAGGCTGCTTGCATCTTCGCCCTGGGCCTGACTCCGCTGTCCCTGCCCTCCGACGCACCGGACGGTGTTCTCGCTGGATTGACCCGGGTCGACCAGGTCATGCACCTCCTGAATTTCTTCGAGAACGACGAGGCTTCTTTCCTCGCCCGTTCGCAGGTGCCCAATGCCCTTGCGCGCCTCGTCGAGGGAGTTCCCGAGTCCTTGCGTTCACGTGTCGCCTATGCGCTCTTGACCGCCTCGGGCATACACTCGAAAGAGCGACGCGAGGTGCAGAACGCAGCCGTCATCGCCCTCGGCAAGGTCGGACGTTCCGGCCCGGAGCCGATCGACCAGGAGATTCGTTCGCACCTCGAGAAGCTCTTCTCCAAGAGCGGCGGCGATCGCTCCATTCGCTATCTCGCGACCATCGCGCTCGCGGAAGCCGCGTCTCGTCCCGGTGCCGGCGAGGAGCCCCTCGCCGGACTCGCGCCGACACGTCGCACGCTCCTGCGCAGCCTGGATCGTAGCCGTGGCGAGACCCTGGCCTGGACCGCCCTCGCGGTCGGGGTGCTCGAGGAAGACGCAGCGCTGCGCGGCGGCGTTGCGGATCCGGCCTCCGGCAAGAGCCTGCGCCAGCATTTTGCCCGCAGCCGCTCCGCCGAGGCCACGAGTGCCATTGCCATCGCACTCGGCATGATGCGCGATCAGGAAGCTGGCGACATCTTGCTCGAGCATATGCAGACCACGGGGAATGCAGGCACGCGTTCCTACAGCGCTCTCGCCCTGGGCATGATCGGCTTCCCCGGAGCCATCGGGCCCATTCGCAACGTGCTGACCGTTTCTACCAACCAGCCCCGTATCGTCGAGAATGCGGCAATTGCCCTGTCCTTGCTCGGGGATCAGGAAACGGGTTCGATCCTCTTCAGCATCCTGAAGAAGTCTGCCAACCCGAGGATCCAGGCCTCGGTCGCTTCGGCGATGGGCTGGATCAAGGATCCCCGCCCGCTTCTCGAGCTTACCCAGCTCATCTCCGATTCGCGGCGCAACGACACCGCTCGCGCCTGGACCGCCGTCTGCATCGGTCGGATCTGCGACACCGACGACTGGCCCTGGGTCGGTCGTCTCTCGGTGGACGTCCTCTATGACGTCTTCCTGCCGACGCTGATCGAGCCGACGTATCAGAGCGGACTCCTGGATCTGCCGTAGGCGAGATCCAGGGCGGACAGCCGCCCCCCAGGAACCCATCGAACCCGGCCCGCTGTCATTGTGCAGCGGGCCGTTCTTGTTTCTGTCGCCACTGCAGCGGCAGGATTCGCTACAAACGGGCGCATGAGCGCGGAGTCTTCCAACCACGTCGAGAATCCCACCCTGGAGATCCACTTCGGCGACAACCTCCCGATCCTGCGCTCGCTCCCCTCCGCCAGCTACGATCTGATCTATGTCGATCCCCCCTTCAACACGGGCAAGCGCCAGGCACGAACCCGTGTACGCAGCGTCCAGGACGCGGATGGAGACCACACGGGCTTTCAGGGCAAACGCTATCGCAGCGTGAAGCTCGGGACGGCGAGCTTCGCCGATACGTTCGATGACTTCCTGGCGTTCATCGAGCCGCGGCTACGAGAAGCACGGCGCCTGCTGAAGCCAGACGGTTCGTTCTTCTTTCACATCGACTACCGCGAGGTTCACTACTGCAAGGTCCTCCTCGACCAGATCTTCGGGCGCGAGGCCTTTATCAACGAGATCATCTGGGCCTACGACTACGGCGGGCGCTCCAAGGGCAAGTGGTCGGCCAAGCACGACAACATCCTCTGGTACGTCAACGACCCCAGCTCCTACACCTTCAATTTCGAGGAGATGGACCGCATCCCCTACATGGCCCCCGGTCTGGTGGGCGAGGCAAAGGCGGCACGTGGCAAGACCCCGACCGATGTGTGGTGGCACACGATCGTTCCGACCCATGGCAAGGAGCGCACCGGCTATCCGACGCAAAAGCCGCTGGGCATTCTGAACCGCATCCTCAAGGTACACACGCGCCCCGGGGATCGCGTGCTGGACTTCTTCGCCGGTAGTGGAACGACCGGCCAGGCTGCACTCGCCATGGGTCGCGCGTGCACCTTGATCGACGACAACCGGGAAGCCATCGACGTGATGACGAAGCGGCTCTCCATGTTTCGCCCCTACTTTCCAGGGGCGGTCGCGAACTCAGGTCCCCACGCGAATCAGCAGGCCGAGCCCCAGGATGACGATCCCGGCGGCGACGAATTGCGATCGTAGTACGGCAGCGTCTCGATCCTCCTGGCTGATCCCGAGCTCGGTGGCGCGCTGGCGGAAGTCCTCGACCGCGGACTCCCAACCTGGACGGTCATTGGCGGAGAGGCTCGAGGCCGCGATCGCCGCGGCCAGCTCCTCGGCGCAGCGAAGCGTCGCTTCCGGTTCACCCAGCCACAGGTTGGTCGAGGTGGCACGGTGCAGCAAGCCCAGGTGTGCGGGCTCGTGGAGGAGCCCCGCATCGACGTGTTCGAGGGCCAGGGCTGGCAGGCCACACTCGTAATAGAGGTTGGCCCAGAAGTACTCGACCTCGGCACTCGGATCGAGGCGCTGCAGCTCGAGCACGGTGCTTTTGTAGTCGCCCGTCCGCCAGGCCAGCTCCGCGGCACGGAGGTCCTGGGACAAAAGCAGCCCAAGGGAAACGGCCAGGCTGGTGACGATCACGGTTGACTCTCTCCACGTCTTCGACGCTGGCCTTCTGTGATCGAACGCTCTTGCAGGAGCTCCACCGGCGCGCAGTTGTCGCTCAGGATCCGGCCCGCTTCCTGTGGTGCCACTTGCACGAGCAGACCGGGTAGCTCTCGCGGTTGCAGCACGCTTGCCACCGCATCTCCACCGGGAGACAGGGCGGCGCCACGCAGCGGAAGTTCGGCATCCCGTCTCACGAAGAGCGTGAAGTTGCGCGAGGCGGGGACCGCGGCCAGGAGCACCGGGCGATCGAAGGCGCGGGCCGCGGTGCGAGCGACGGTGCGAACCAGCGGGTCGTCGAATCCGAAGCCGCCCAGGTTGGCGCACAGGTAGCCTCCCACCTGCAGGCTGTCGTGGAGTTCCTGGAAGAACTCGAGAGTGCACAGATGGGCCGGGATCTCGACCTGGTTGGCGTAGCAATCGAGCACGATCTGCTCGAAGCGTTCGCTCGCCAGGCCTCGCAAGGCGACGCGCGCGTCCATGCCGACGAAGAGGCGATGTTCCAAATCCTCGATCAGTCCCAGGTGTGCCTTTGCAAAGGCGACGACCATGGGATCGAGCTCGACACCTGTGAAGCGCAGGGCGATTTCCGGAGGCGCGGCACCCTCGATCACGCGCACGGTCGTCCCGGCACCGAGCCCGAGCACGAGCACGTTCCAGGACTCCAGCGTGGCTGCACTTTCGCGGGCCCAGTGAACGGGAAGTGCGAAGTCGTTGTAGTAGAAACCCTGGGGCAGGAGTCCGGCCTCGGGTTGCCAGACCGATTGATAGGAATCGAAGCCCTCGTTGACCTGGAGGTAGCGAAACCCCGACTGGGCGTCATTCGACTCCTGCGGGGCTTCCACCACCCGCACGGATTGGTAAGGCGATTCGCCCTGGGCGAGCACGCGCCAGCCCGCGCGTGCATCCGGTCCCTTGGCCTGGGCGTACGGGCCAAGCTCGGGAATCCCGAGCGCGAAGCCCAAGAACAGGAGCGCCTGGGCGCCGGCCAGCTTCGCCGGAGGTGGTTTCCCGGCGAGATAGAGAGCCAGCACCCCCGCACCCGTGAGGAGTGCAGCCGCCGTGAGAAACGTCCCGACGAGGCCGAGCCCGGGAACCAGGACGTGGCTGGTTGCGAAGACACCGAGAAGGCTGCCGATGGTTCCGAAGCAGAGCACGCGACCGCCCGCCTCGCCCGCGCTCTTCTTTTCGGAGCGCGCGATCGATTCCACCGCCAGCGGCGAGACGGCGCCAAGCAACATGGCCGCCGGAAGGAACAGAAGCAGCGAGACGGCCAAGCTACCCCAGAGGACCAGGGCACCGGCCTCGTGCAGGGCCACGGTCTCGGGCAGAAAGAGCCTCGCCAGGGGCGCGATCAGGGCCGGGATCCAGGCGGTCAGTGGCCCCGCACAGACGAGGGTCCACCCGAGTCGCTTCAGCGGGGTCTCACCCGACGCCAGGCGTGCCCCGATCCAGTAGCCCGAAGCCAGGGCCAGCAAGACCACCGCAATCACGTTGGTCCATACGACCAGGCTCGTCCCGAACCATGGCGCGAGCAAGCGCACCGCCGCAAGTTCGACGATCATGGTTCCCGCACCGCCGATAGCGGCGACGAGGAGAATGGCACGTGACGATTGCGCCTGTCTACTCCGTCTCGCGCTCCAGCTTGGAGGTGAAGACGCGGCCCCAATCTCCGGAGCTGAAGGCATAGTCGAGCATGAAGCGCTTGTTGCGCGGGACCATTTCTTGCGACTCCTTGCCATTGATGAGGAACGTCACCGGCTTCTCCAGGTCCACCAGGCTGTCGTTCAAGAGCACCGTGATCTTGAGGATCTCCTTGGCCTCGATCGTGACGGTGTTCGAGGCCCTATCCGCCTTGGCGTTGATCCACGGTTGCTCGTCCGTTGCCTTCTCCTGATCGACCTGGAAGCCCTCGACGGTGACCCACTGCGTATTGCGACTTAAATCGCAATACGGAGCGAAGGTGATCTCCGCCGGGTAGTTGACGCGAAGCTTCTCGCCGACGAAGGACAGGACGTCGGCAGGCCCACCGTCTGCCTTGCGCACGCAGTTTTCAAAGCCCATTTCCCCGACGGCGCTCTCGAAGGCCTGGGCGCCTTCCGATTCGCTCATCAAGAGGCTCGGGATGTTGCGGAAGTTGGTCGCCGACATCATCGGGATCTCGCCCTTGCCGATCACACCCGCGAACAGATGCGGGAACGAAGAAGCGGTCGCCGCTGCAGCCAGGAAGCCCTTGCCGGTGCCCGCCAGGAACACGCGGTTCATGTCGATCGCGAAGTTCACCTTGGCCACGGCGTAGGTATTCATGACCGCCCAGACGCCACTCCCGGGATCGGTAGTGAACTTGTCCCAGCCAGCGGTCTCCGTAGGCATGTCGACCGCCACGAAGATGGCACCTCCACGAAGGGCCACGTCGTTCCAGTGATCCTCGATGTGGGCCCCCGGCTTCTGTCCAGCGTCGGGGACGCAGAGGACCAAGGGATAGGGATTCTTCTTGCTCGTGTACTTGGGCGGGAGGTGGTAGGCCGTGGGGACTATTTCGCCATATTTTTCCAGCGATCCGCTGATGACCCGGCCCCCCTTCGGACGGCCCTTGAGCGTAGCTCGTTGAGCGTACCAGAGGGCGCGCTCCCAATCCTGAACCGCCGAGAGGAGCGGTACGGCCCTGAGCTTCTTCTGCGCCTTGTCCATGTCCTTCGAGACCTTGAGGAAAGCATTCTCGATCCCCTTCTTGCGATCCTTGGCGTCGTAGTAGGCCGCGATCGCCTTCCCGAACTTCTTGTGATCAGAGTCACGCAGTTTTTCTTCCGAGAACCTGAGCGGAGCGACGGCAAAAGCTGCCAGCGCACCGAGGGCGATCAAGGATCGGAGAGTTGTAATCTGCATGGTCAATGATCTTCGGTAGGGATGGCACGAATGCTGGCGGGGCCGCTCTTCGGGCGCGGCAGGAGACTGAGTCCCCAGCCGCGCAGCGCCCAGGCCCCCGCCGACTCGCTGCTCAGTATAGAGGCACGGAAAGCACCGCGCGCTGCTTCCGTACGACCGGAAACAAGATCCAGACGGCCGAGGACGATGGATGCGTCGTCAGAGCCCATGGCCAGGGCACGCCCCAGATAGTCACGTCCCCGGGCTTCGTCACCGAATCCCAGGGAATTGATGCCTCGCTGGGACCACAACCCCACGCTCGCGCGCCCTTCTTTCTGGGCCCGTTCGATGGCTCCGGCAAGGACCTCGTCGGATTCCTTCTGCTCGTTCAACTGACGTAAGGTCAGGGAGAGGTCCAGGGCGCTCCATTCGGCCACGTAGCGCCGATGGAGCTCGCGCTGGATATTCAGTGCCCCCTCGCGAAAGCGAATCGAGCGGGCCTCCTCAACAGCGGTGTTCCAGGCCAGGAGCTGCTCCCAGCGCTCCAGGGCCGCCGTCTTCTGCAAGCCCGCCTCGACCGCCCGTACCCGCAGCGGCCCGGTCGGCAGGCAAACCGCAGCGTGCCAGGAGGCCTGGGGCGGATAGGGCCAGGGATCCAGCTCGCCCAGGCGCGCGGCGACGACGCTGACGTCCATGCCGCTGAGCAGGGCCAGGTGGGCGGAGGCCAGCCGACTCCAGGGCGTGTCCTCGGAGCGCTCGGCCAGCGCAGCACGCAGATCCGCGCACAGCTCGTCCCGGACTTCGGGGGCCAGTGGCTCCTGGGCCAACGAGAGTGTCTGGGCGCGTTGCAGGAAGGGCGTCCAGAACTCCTGCGCATCCTCCTGGAAGAGACCCGGAGAAGTTGCGGACAGGAGGGCGCCGAGCATGAGGGTCGCGATCACCGTTCATCCCTCCACAGGGAAACCCCCGAGCCGGCCGAGGTCTCGCCGATCACCACCGGCTTCTCCCCTGCCGCGGCCAGGGCTTCGATCACTCCTTCGGTCTCTTCGGGATCGGTGAAGATGACCATGCCGATGCCCATGTTGAAAGCCCGATAGCTCTCGGAGTCGGGGAGTCCACCACCTTCGACCAGCCACTGGAAGAGACCCGGGATCTCCCACGAGCCTCGCTCGAAGACGGCATCCACCGTGTCCGGTAGACAGCGTTTGGTGTTGTCGTGCAGCCCCCCACCGGTGATGTGGGCGAGAGCAGCGATACGCTTCGCTTGAATCAACGGTCGCAGGGGGTGCAGGTAGGAGCGGTGCACCTCGAGCAGGGCGTCTCCGACCGTGACTCCGCCAAGTGCCTCGGGGCGATCCCCCAAACCATGGCCCATGCGTTCGAAGATGATCTTGCGGGCCAACGAATAGCCGTTCGTGTGAAGCCCGGACGAGCCCAATCCGATCAGGGTTTGACCCGGTTTCACCCGCGAGCCGTCGAGGAGCTGGTCGCGCTGTACCGCGCCGACGAGAAAACCCACGAGCTCGACGTCGCCATCGCGATAGACACCTGGCATCTCCGCGGTTTCACCGCCGAGCAGGGCCAGACCATTCTCGCTGCACGCCGTGGCGCAACCCGAGATGACCTCGGCGACCTTGTCCGGCTCGAGCTTGCCCATGGCGACATAGTCGAGAAAGAACAGTGGTTGGGCGCCCTGCACGAGTACGTCGTTGATGCAGTGCTGGACCAGATCGCGCCCTACCGTGTCGAAGCGTTTCGACATGCGCGCCACCTCCAGCTTCGTGCCCACGCCGTCGGCCGTCGAGACCAGCACGGCGTCTTCGCCGAAGCCCATCTTCTTCGGGTCGAAGAGCCCACCGAACAGGCCGACGTCTCCGAGCACCCCAGGGGTGAAGCTCTTTTTGATCGCTGCCCGGGCCCCGGCGAGGGCTTGGTCCTGGGCATCGATGTCGACGCCGGCGTCCTTGTAGGAGAGGGATTCTTCAGGGCTCATGGAAAACTCAGTGGTGCTCGTCCAAGTTGCGCAACAAGCGGGACAGGCGGAGAGGGTAACCGGAGGCGTCGCTCAGCTGGCTCAGGATGCGCTCTCCGTTGTCGAAGCCGATGTTGTCGGGAAGGCCCGCGAGAGGAAAGAACCGAGCCTCGGTTTCCTCGTCTCCGGGGCGAGGTTCTCCGTCGAGTGCCCGGCAGAGAAAGACCGCGACGTTGCCCGGCTTGCGCGGGTCGTCCGGAACGAAGAGCAGATCCAGGAGGCCCTCGACCTCGCAATCGATGCCGCCCTCCTCGTAGACCTCCCGACGGACAGCCTCCTCCGGGGTCTCGTCGATTTCCTGATAGCCCGCTGGAAGGGACCAGAAACCCCGGTAGGGCTCGATCGCCCGGCGCACGAGCAGGACTTCGCTGCGCTGGTTGCGCACGACGCCCAGGGCGGCGCTGGCCGGGTTCAGAAACAGGACAAAGCCACAATCGACGCATCTCCCCCGGGTACGCCCGCCGACCAGGGCAGCGGTCAGCGACGATCCGCAGAGGGGGCAATATCGGGCCTTTTTGAGCACAGTGCAGGCGGACGAGGAATGGGGCCCCAAGTCTTTCGCTTGGCGTGTCCGCTTGACCTAAACTAGGCAATGGCGTTCCCGAGGGCAATCCGAGGGAAGACCGCCCCATGCCATGCCCCACCCACGATGAGAGAGATCGCCCTCCTGGGAAGCACGGGTTCCATCGGAACCCAGACGCTCGACCTCGTGCGCC
Source organism: Planctomycetota bacterium (assembly GCA_965662355.1). Taxonomy (GTDB): domain Bacteria; phylum Planctomycetota; class UBA1135; order UBA1135. The sequence goes on from CBFIHP010000018.1 coordinate 11,566, forward strand.
AGAGCCGCCTGAGTCGAGCGTCTGCGCGCGACGGCGGTGCGCTGCGCATCAGCGCCCTCTGCGCGGGCCGTTCGTGGGAGCTCTTGCTCGAGCAGGCGCTCGAGTTTCGGCCCCGGGTGGTGGGCCTGGCGGACCCCCAGGCCGCCGACCGGCTGCGGGATGCGCTTCCCGCGGAGATCGCCCTCGTCGCCGGCCCCGAGGCGGCCATGGAGATCGCTGCGGAAGCGGAGTACGACGTGGCCCTGCACGGCATCGTCGGCGCGGCCGGCGTCCTGCCTTCCCGCGCCGTTCTCGAGCGCGGCCGCGTCCTGGCTCTGGCCAACAAGGAATCTCTCGTCGTCGCCGGCGAGGCCCTGATGGAGCTCGCGCGCCGAACGCAGGCCTCGATTCTCCCGGTCGATTCGGAGCATTGTGCGCTCTTTCAATGCCTGCGTGACGAGGATCTCTCCCGGGTCCGGCGCGTTTTGTTGACGGCCAGCGGCGGTGCCTTCCGCGATCTCCCCCTGGACCAGCTGGAAAACGCCACGCCGGAGATGGCGCTGCGCCATCCCAACTGGGACATGGGCCCGCGGATCACCGTCGGTTCGGCGACGCTCATGAACAAGGCCTTCGAGGTCATCGAGACCCACCACCTGTTCGGTCTCGAACCGGAGCGCATCGAGGTGGTCCTGCACCGCGAATCGATCTGCCATTCGATGGTGGAGTTCTGTGATGGCTCGGTCCTCTCCCAGCTCGGCCCGCCCGATATGCGCGGCCCCATTCACTTCGCTCTGCACTGGCCCGAGCGCGTTCCCGTTCCCCTGACGGGATTCGACGTCAAGGCTTTCCGCAACCTGAGCTTCGAGGAAGTGGACCGGGAGCGCTTTCCCTCCCTCGAGCTCGGCTACGAGGCGGTGCGCCAGGGAGGGGCTGCAGGGGCGGTTTTGAACGCCGCCGACGAAGTTGCCGTGGAAGCCTTCCTCGAAGGCCGTATCGGGTTTCAGGAAATGACCTCCCTGAACCGAACCGTACTGGAAAAAAGCTCCCCGGCCGAACTCCCCGCGTCTCCTGACCCGATTGACTCGATTGAATCGGTGCTCGCGGTTGATCAAAGGACGCGCAACGAGACGCGCGAGCAAATCCGATGCCTGCAGGAGGCCCGGACTCGCATTCGGGAAGCCCAGCCCTAAGAGACCCTCCGGCCGAACGTCGCCCAGGTCGATCCAACGCCCCGACTCCCCCATGGAACTACTCCTTTTTGCCCTGACCGCGATGAAGACCGTCTTCGGGATTGGCCTCATCATTTTCGTACACGAGCTGGGGCATTACATCGCCGCGCGCATGTGCGGTGTGCGGGTGGAGACCTTCAGCCTGGGGTTCGGCCCACGGCTCTTCGGCTGGAAGAGGGGCGAGACGATGTACCAGATCGCGGCGGTGCCGCTCGGTGGGTACTGCCGTATGGCGGGCGAGGAGTTTCGTGAGAGCGGACGAGAGCCGGCTCCGGACGAGCTGCCTGCGAAACCGGTCGGGCAGCGCTTCTTCATCTACTCCGGCGGCGTTCTGATGAATGTCGTTTTCGCGCTGGTCATGTTTCCGATCATCTTCTGGATCGGCGTGCCGTTCACGCGCCCGACCATTCGCGTCATCGAAGGTGGGCCGGCCTGGAAGGCCAACGTGCCCAGCCAGGCGGAAGTCCTGGCGATCAACGGCAACGAGATCCACGAGTTCGAGGCCATCCTCACCGAGATTGCGTTGAGCCCCCGTGGACCGGTCACGTTGACGATTCGTGAGCGCGGCCAATCGGAGCCACGCCAGATCGACGTTCTCCCGGAACGCGAAGAAAGCGGTGGATTTCGCCATCTCGGCGTCAGAGCCGACTGCGAGCGCGACGAATCGGGCCATCCGGTTTTGCACGTCGAGGAAGACTCTCCTGCGGCAAAAGCAGGCATCGGGAACGGCGCCCGCCTGCTCGGGGTCGTCGGCGCAGCGTCTCATCAGAGTCCCAGGGAACAACTGGCGATTCGCAGCACCCTGAGCGAGCCGGCGCAGCTGCGGATCCTCGACGAAAATGGCGAGCGGACCGTCACCGTGACTCCCGAGCCCATCGAGACAGAAGCGCTCCTGATCGGCATCGCCCCCAGCCGCAACATCGTCGAGTACGTTCGCGCCTCGGAGGACACGCGTCAGCTCGGCATCGAGGGCGAAGATCAATTGGTTCGCGTATCCGAGCGCGCGATCTTCCGTACGAACGACCTACTCGAAGCCCTCCTCGCAGCGGAAGGCGAAATTCGCTTCGAGTATCGCCGTGCCGGTCACCTGGAAGAGACAACCCTATCGCCGCTGCCGCTCGAGCGGCGCATCGCACTTGCCCGCGACATCGGGCTGAAGTACGACTGGGACCACATCGCGCCCCAGCCCGGCGCGCCCGCCGCCCTGGCCGGAATGCTGGATGGCGACCGCATTCTGAGGATCGACGGCAGCCCGACGCTGAACTGGGAGGACATCCAAAAGCTCGTGCGCAAGGCGGGCAAGGAGGATCGACCCGCCCAGGTCGAGGTGGAGCGTCAAGGGGCCGATGGTGTCGTCAGCGCCAGCTTCAGCGTCAAACCAAGAACGCCGTACGGCTTCGGTGTCAGAGAGCGCAGCGACATCTACACCTACAAGGCGGCCGGCGCCATGGAGGCCGTGCGCGTCGGATTGCGCTCTTGCTGGCGCATGATTGATCAGACCTACCTGACCCTCCAGCGCATGTTGTTCAACGACGTTTCGCCGAAGAACGTAGGCGGCATCCTCACCATCGGGGCGGTTTCCTACCACATGGCCAGCCTGGGCTGGATCAAGCACATTTTCTTTCTGTGCTTGCTGAGTATCAACCTGGCCGTCATCAACCTCCTGCCGATTCCGGTTCTCGACGGCGGGCACCTCGCCTTCCTGATCGTCGAGAAGATCAAGGGCACGCCGGTGTCCAGAAAGACCCTCGAGTACAGTCAGATGATCGGCGTCGTTTTGCTTTTGACGCTGATGGTCTACGTCACGTACAACGACCTGATGCGCTGGGTTTTCGACAAGATCTGATGTTGGCGCTCGGGCGCCTGCTTCGGCTTTCGCTTTCTCCATCGGCGGCGGCGGATGCGGCCTGTGGGGTGCTTCTCGGTGCCAATCTGTGGCCAGCCGGGGGAACGGCATGGTTGCAGATTCTTGCCGCGCTGTGCGTCTATCACGGCGGCATGGCCTTGAACGACTGGGCCGATCGGCGCCACGATGCGGCGACGAGGCCGGAGCGCCCCATCCCTTCTGGACGTATCTCCGCGGGATTCGCCCTGGGCCTCGGCCTCACCCTCTCACTCGTCGGGCCGTTGCTCTCCTACGTGGCCGCTCCTGCGGCGGGATGGGCGCTGGCCGTGGTCGCCTTCCTATCCGTCTCCTACAACCTTGGAGTGCGCGGGCCGCGGATCGGGCCGCTCTTGCTCGGAGCGTGTCGAGCCGGCAACCTGATCGCGGCCTTTCTGTGTGGGCGCGCCTCGGTGGTACACGACGTGGCACAGGACACCGTGATCGAGGCCTGGCCGCTAGCCCTCGCTCTGGCGTATGGGCTCTACGTCTTCCTGCTCTCCTGCCTCGCGCGATACGAGGACACCGAAGCCGGACCGTTGCCGCCCACGGGATCCGTGCGCCATCCGCGTTCGCTGCTCCTGTATGCGGCCGTCGTCCTGGCCCTCGCCCCGTGGCTGCGAACCCTCGATCCGGATGCCTCGCTGGCCTGGGTCGTCGCCGCTGCGGGGGTGGCTCTCGCCGGAGCCTTCGGCCTCTTCCAGAGGGTGCACAGCGTGGTGGATTGGAATCCGGGCGCCATCCTCGGGTCCATGGGCATGGGGCTGCGTCGGCTCTTGATCGCCACCGGCTCGTTCGCCGTCACGCAAGGGCGCTACGAAGGCCTGCTGGTGGCACTCGTGATCCTCGCCGGCTATCCCGCCAGCTTCGCACTGCGCAAGCTCTTTCCGCCCTCGTGAGCCGTGCTCCCGTCAGGGAGCCTGCTTGCCAAGTCGCTCGAGAAGCCAATCGAGAGCCGTCTGTCGATCGGGGTGTCGTCCCTCGAGTCGAAGATCGTCTGCCTCTTCGAGGATCCGCCCGTAGTCGGGGCCGGGAGCGACTCCGGCGTCGCCGAGGTCGTCAGCGCATAGCCAGGCTTGTGGGAACTTGTCCTGTTGAGAGAGCGAACGCTCGAAGGCCACGAGCTCGTCCAATGCTGCGTGGGAGCTCGCTTCCGTTGTGGCACGCCGTAGGCGCAGCGCCCGGCCGAAGGCGGGGTCGCGCACGAGCCTGATCCGCTGCGACCGTGCCATGCTGTCACGGGCGAGACACTCCCCGATGCGAGTCGCGATGTCCCAGGTCCCAAGGACCTCCTTCGTGCGGGCACGGGAAGCGCGCAACCCCTCGAGAACATCCAGGCCCAGACGTGCATCCTTCGCGTGGAGCGGTGCGAAGAGCAGGGCGAGAAACAGCGACGGATCGAGGAGTGCTTCCTCGCACGCGCGCACCAGACTCGCGTGTACGTCGGGGAGCACATCCGCCAGCGCCGGAAACAAGCGCGCCAGGGCGCCCGCGCGCCACAGAATCTCCACGGCGAGCTGAGGGCCTTCGCCGCCGCCGATGGACTCGAGCTCCTGCAACACGCGCTCGGCACTGACGCCCCGCAGTGCGTCCAGACTCTCGCTGGCGCCGGCGAGAGTGTCGGGTTCGACCTCCCAACCGTAGCGCGCCGCGAAGCGCGCCAGCCGCAGAATGCGCAACCCGTCCTCGCCGAAGCGTTCCCGCGGCTCCCCTACGCAGCGCAGGCGGCCGGCTTCGATGTCGGCCAACCCGCCGGTCGGATCGCAGAGCTCGTCCTCGAGGGGATCGAGAAACAGGGCGTTGGCCGTGAAGTCGCGTCGCCTCGCATCCTCCTCGATGCTCTCGCTGAAGGCCACGCCATCGGGGTGGCGCCCGTCGTCGTACGCCCCGTCGGAGCGAAACGTCGTGACCTCGAGTTCGATGCCACCGAGATGCACGCGCACGGTTCCGAAGGCCTTGCCCACGGTGATCGTGTGCTCGAAGATATCCTCGACGATTTGCGGCGTCGCGGCGGACGCGAGATCCGCATCCTTCGGTTTTCTGTCCAGGGCCAGGTCGCGTACCGCCCCCCCCACGATCCAGGCCCGAAAGCCTCGTGCGTGCAGCTTTTGCGCTGCCTGACGAACCGCGGAAAACCAGGGCTCGGGAAGGTGCTTGATCGAAGGGCGTCGCATGGCTCGTATGAGTGGATCGTAGCCGCCCGGATGCGGGGCTGCGAGAGCTCCGCTCGGCTCGATTCTGCGGTCTCGGCCAATACATGCGATCCTCCCTAACCCAGAACGACGCTCACGCACGACCACGCCGCTTCGGCGGCCTTTCCATGAGCGGTGCGATCTCGTTGATCTCCGTCATCTGCGTCCTGGTGCTGGTCTCGTTGCCCCGCCTGCGGGCCTTCATTCTGCTCGAGAACGCCGCGGACGCGCGCTCCACGGTGCGCTATCTGGCCTCGGAGTTTGCCCTCCTGGGACAGGAGCACCCGGATCCGCAGGTCGGCGATCTGCTCGCGAAGAGCCGCAAATTGCGCCACGCCCTGTCCGATACCGAGGTCCTGGCGGAGGGTCGTCTGATCCGCCGACACGGCTACCTGTTCGCCTTCGTCCCGCGCAGCGCCATCGAACGCAACACCCCGGGGAACGCCGACGAGAACTCGGTGAGCATGATCGAGGCCAATGTGCAGCGCCCCGATCAGGATCACATCATCCTCGCGTGGCCCTGGAGTCCGGAGAACAGCCAGCTCGTTCTCGGCACCATCGATGGCAAGCTTTACGCGCCGCTTCGAAAGAATTCGGCCTGGAGTGGACCGGACCTCGACCCGCTGGTCCTGCCTCCGCTCGAGCGCTGGAAACGCGTGTATTGAACCTGACGCCGTACGCTCAATACCAGTGCCACAACAGGCACTGCAAGGCGCGACGGGCTTCGATGTCGCCTTCCATTTCGTAGGAAGCCCGCTTCAACACCGGGGCCGCGGCCCACGACGGCCCCACCCGTATCAAACGGCTGGCGGTGTACAAGACCTCGAGCGGTTCTTGGCCCCCGCGTTCCAGGATCCCGAGCAAGGCCTCGCGCGCGAAGTCCTCGCGGGTCGAACCGATGGCCTGGATGATGCCGATGCGAACCAGGGGGTCCGTCTCGGCTTCGAGCTTGGAGAGCAAAGCGCGTCTCCCTGGTTCGCCCGTGTTGCTGACCTGGATCATGAGCCAATCATGGATTTCGAGGCTCTCGATCATCTCACCTTCGTTGGCCAACCCGGTCTCGTGCAGGAACAGCGCGGACTCCGCCAGGGGGACGATGCCCATGGCCTTGAAGGTCGCCGTCCGCTTCTGCAGCGGGCGGTGTTCCTCGAGGGCGAGCCGTTCGAGCAGACGTTCCCACACCTGACGCGCGAAGGCCTCGTCCTCCTTCACGGGCTGGGTGATGGCATGCAAAGCCGTTTGCAACTGGGCAGGTTCTTGCCCCAGCATGGCGAGAACGCGGGCCCGCGCGTCGGCGTTGCCCATGGCCACCAGATGCTTGAGCACCAGGCCCCGTACCTGGGGCGAGGGATCGTCCAGGCCGTGAGCGATGCGCGTTTCGGCATCGACCAGGTCGTCCGCCTGGGCGATCATGTCGAGGGCAATCACGCGCACGGGTTCGGCGGGATCCTCCTTCGAGGGACGCGCAAGCTCGTCGTACATGGCTGCCTTCCCGAAGGCCTGAACCGCGAGTGTACGCAGGTTCTGGGGCGTCTCGGGCTGGAGCTTCTCGCGCAGGAAGGCCAGGGCAGCTTCGTCGCCCCCGCGGGCAGCGGGTGCCGCGACGTGCATCGCCAGAATCACGGGCAGCTTGGCGAACAGCCCGGCGCAACGGGCCTGGACGCCTGGATCCGTGGACTCGGCGAGCAGGGGCAAAGAATTTTGCCACAGTTCCTTTTGAGTGTCCGTCTCCAGCCACCCGAGCACGCGCTGCTCGGCTTGCTTGCGGCTCGCGCGAAACAAGGCCCGTACCGCAATCCGTCGCAACTCGGCTGTCTCAAAGCCCTCGACACGCTCCAGGAGAATCTCGAAGTCCTCGGGCCGCGCGTGGCGCGCCGAGAATCCGATCAGAGCCTGGCGACGGATGCTCTCCTGGGGAAACTGCAATCCCTTGAGCAACACCTGGTGCCCCTCGTCACTCAGGTTGAAGCCGGCCGCGTCGATCGCGTTCTCCACCAACGGCGACAGCATCGGGTTGGTCGCATGGCGGTCGACAAGGCGATCGAGGGCGACCGCCGCCTCGGCTCCGAGGCTGCCGAGCTCTTCCTTGGCCCGCTTCAGCGGTTCGGTTTTGCCGTGCTCGAGTTTGTCGATCAGGATCGGAATCATGTCCGAAACATCCCGACTGTAGAAGCCCGACTGCGTGCACCTGCGCAGGAGATCCGCGACCCGATGATCGCCGAGCAGGATCGCCCGGGGATTCTCCCCGGCCTCCGGACCCGAGTCGCAACCCGTGACCAGAAAGACACCGAAGAGGCAGAGGAGTTGCCCCACGAAGAGCGAGCTCCGGTTCACTTCTGTTCTTCCTGTTCTTCCTGTTCTTCCTTGTCGTCCGCGGGAGACCGCGGAATCGCTGTGGTGGGCTCTCCCTCGACGTCGAGCGCGCCCTCGGCGAAGTCCAGGTTGACCTGGGCCTTGGCGTAGGCCGAGCGTGCGGCCACCTCCGTCGAGAGGGCCGTGGCGAGATCCTCCTGGAACTGCAGCACCTGGAAGGTGGTCGATGAACCGACCGACTGGCGGGCCTCCTCGGCTTTCAGCTGGCGTTCCGCGAGGGTGCGCGACTTCACCGCCGCCGCCACCGATTCGCCGCTGTAGCTCATCTGACGGACCGCGGCACGAACTTCGGCCAGGATGTCGAGCTCGTTCGATTCATAATTGAGTCGGGACGAGCGCACGTTGGCGCGGGCGGCCCGCACGCGGTTCTTCCCGCTGCGACGGAGGATGGGCATGCTGAAGGTCAGGGAGGCGCTCTCCCGCGGAAACTCGAAACTGGCAGCGGTCTCGAAGGCTTCCGCCGGGTCGGAATCAAAGCCCACGCCGGTGACACTGGCGCTGAAGTCCAGCGTCGGCAGCCATTCGGTGTGTGCGTTCAGAAGCCCGATCTCCGCGACGTCGATCGCCAGGCGGCGCTGGGCCAGTTCCGGACGATTGGCGAGCGCCCGATTCAACGACCTGCGCCAATCGGGGAGCATGTTCGAGATGTCGGGCGGAAGCTGGGTCAAGGGCCGGATCGGCCAGTCCCAGGCGTCGAGGAACTCGTCCAGTTCGCCTTCCACCGCGGGGCTGACGAGCCGCCGCAGGTTGTCTTCCGCCGTGCGGACATTGAACTCCGCGAGAAGACGCAGCTCTTCCTGCTGGGCGACGTTCGTCTCGGACTGGAGCACATCGACCTCTGTACCCACTCCGACCTCGAGCCGTTTCTCATCCTGCTGGAGCTGTTGTTCACCGAGATCGACGGAGACCTCGCGCACCTTCAACTCCTCGATGGTGTTGACCAGATCCCAGTAGGCGATCGAGGTATCGCGCAGTACTTGCTGGCGGATCTGGCGTTGGCGCTGGGTCTGGCTCTCGTAATCCAGTTCGGCCAGGCGCTGGTTGGTCGTGGCGTAACGACTCCAGGCTCCCTTCAGCAGAGGCTGGGTCACGGCCAGGGTAAAGACGTCGGTGGTCGAAACGTCGAAGGCCGCGAAGGCGTTGTTCGTTTCGTTGTTCGAATGCGAAAGCGTCAGATCGAGAGTACCGCCGGTCGTGAAGGGCACGTTCAAGCTGGTGTCATAGCCGAGCGAGTCGTTCTCGATGACCGAACCACCGGACAGACTGCCGGTGCCCTGGGAGTCGGACGAATCGTAGGAGCCCGTGAAACTGAAGAACGGATCGAACGAGCCCCAGCTTCCCAGGGCGTCGTACTCCGAAACCTCCGTGGAGATCGCTTCGATCTGCAGCGTCAGGTTGTTCTTCAGGGCAATCCGCAGAACATCCCCCAGGGTCAGCTCGAGCAAACGCTCGGCGTCAGCCTGGGGCGTTCCCGGCGATGGTGGGCTTTGCGCGGCTTGCCCGCCCGCCCCGCTGTCCTGGGCGAGGGGCATCCCGATCGGGAAGGGGGATGCGCTCACGGGGAGGGCTAGCGCGAGGGAGAGGAGCGGTAACGCCGCGTTCCGGCGCCAGCGACGGCATGTAAGAAGTCCCAGCATGGCCGCGAGAGGATAGTGGAGCCTCGGAAACGAGGGAACCGTGGTCCGCGGAAGGATGCGGTAAGTTCCCGTCCCAGGGCAAGATCTCAGCGGCGCCAGGGGGCCGTCCAGGCCCAGCGAACGCCCGTCCGCAGCTCCAGAATCTCGCCCAGAGGCGCGCTCCAGCTGGCCTGGAACGGCATCGCGGCCTGCTCCGGATCGAAGTCCTCCGACCCCTCCCAGAGGCCGTAGGAAGAGGCCCGAGAAAGAGCTAGATCGACCAGAGATTCCAGGGCCGGGCTCGAGCCGTTGGCCTGATCGGCGAAGCTCGCCAGGCGGCTCAGCACGAAGGCCAGCCCTGCCGGTTGCTCGTTCCGCAGGCAGTAGCCGTCTAGCAGGACCTCCGCCCAGAGCGCCGTCTGCAGTGCATCCGCTGATTCGAGTTCTTCCGCTTCCTTGACCCAATGCGATACCTCCCCTTCCGCGCCGTTCGTACCCAGACCATGGCTACGCTCGCCGAGGAGGCGGATTTCCAGAGGGGCCCCTTCCAGGGCTTCCCGGGCAGGAACTTGAAGGGGGCTCGTGCGCGAAAGCAGATAGCGACCGCGGCGCAGGGCGTTATCGATCGAGGCAACCGACGAGCCCGTCTCGGTTAGCGGTTCGAACGGCTCCTGAGCGGGGGGCTCGAGGGAAGCGCTGTCCGCGGGCTCGAACTTCAGAACCACGGGTTTCTCGGGGCTCTTGAAGATCTGGGTTCCAAAGAAGGGCAAGGCCAAGAGGTGCACCAGCAGGCTGGCCGCGACCACGCGCAAGGCGTTCGAATTATGGAAGCGCTCGAGCAGGAAACGCCGCCACAGGTTCCAGTCGCCGCGCCAGGAGAGATCCTCGCGGGTCGTGCGGGACAGAATACGTCCAACCAACCGGCTCTCGCGCAGGGGCGTCAGCTCGGTCGAGTCCTGATCGGCCAGGTGCTGTGTCGCGCGCACGATGGCCTCGGTCTCGCGTGCACTCTCCTCGAGGCGCGGATCGCTGCGCAGAGCTGCGAGCTCTTCCGCGGCGTTCCCCACGTCGTTGCGTCCAAGGCCGAGAAGCAATTCCACGAGTCGCTCTTCGCGCCCGGATTGTTCGGGATCGAACGTCATCCGAGCTTCTTGCCTTCATCGAGAGGGCCATTATCGACAGGGCTGGAATCGAGAGCGGCGCGCAGCTTCCGCACCGCGTGGAACATGCGGGACTTCACCGTGCCCACGGGAATCTCGAGCAAGGAGGCGATTTCGGGATAGGCGAGCTCGTCGATCACGGCCATCTCGAAGACGTTTCGATGGACCTCGCCGAGCTGGGCGATGGCTGCCCGCAGACGAACGTCCTCTTCCCGCAGCGAGGCGCGCTCGAGCGGGTCGGTGAAGGGCTTCGGGCCATGGCCGGATTCCTCGAGCACACCGAGGCTGCGACCACCCGGTCGGCTGCCCTCGGGACGTCCCTCGCCGTCGATCGACAGCCCCCGCGGGCGCACGCCCCGCCGGCGACAGTCATCGATCCACACGTTCCGCGCCACCCGATGGCAGAACGCCCCGAAGCGTTCCTGGGGGGTGTAGCGGTCGGCTTTCTCGTGCAGCTTCAGAAAGGTCTCCTGGGTCAGGTCCTCGGCCCGGTGAGACCCGGCTCCGAGGCGGAGAAAGAAATGGAAGAGGCGGCGGGTATGGGTGCGGACAAAGTTCTCGAAGGGCTCCGGATCCCCCTCGCGAAGGGCCATGAGCGGGTCTTTCTCGAGATCCCAGTCCGCCATCAGCTGAGCGCTCCAACGCAACCCGCCGGGGCCGGTTCAGCCCAATTCCAGTTTCTCTTCGGCCCCTGGGCTTTCATCAGCGGGGAGCCTCCGAACCAAGTTCGACGAGGCCGGAAGCACCCTCGGCGGCCGTCTTGGCCCGCAGAAGGCACTCCCTGGCGCTCCTCGCCCCTTGCCCGGGCGTCTCGCCCTCGACGAGGACCAGCTCGATGCTGCGCTCCTCTGGCCCCAGGTGGCCGAGGCGCACGAGCAGGTGAGGCCGCGGCAGGAGTTCGCCCACCCGTTCGGCCCACTCGATCACCGCCACGCCCGGACCGTCCAGGTACTCCCCGGCTCCTTCGCTGAGAAGCGCGGCTTCGCGTCCCCGCATCCAGGCGTCGAAGTGATAGAGCGGTACCCGACCTGCGTACTCGTTCATCAGGGCGAAACTCGGCGAGCCGGGAACATCCTCGACCCCGAGGCCGCGCGCCAGCCCGCGAACGAGGGCGGTCTTGCCCGAGCCCAGTTCGCCGGAGAGACAAACGAGACAACCGGCTCCAAGCTCGTGGCCGAGGACCTCGCCCACCCCTTCGGTGATCTCGACCGACCCGCTCTTGAATCTACTTGCCATGCAGCCACCCACCATTACCGGAGCAAGGCCGCGGGGCTACAGCGGAATCAGCATCCAGGAGCCACAGGCCCGGGCTCTTGGCGCGGCGCACATGCCCGATGACTTGCAAACCCGGGAAGCGTCGCGCGAGCGCGGCTCCGTTGTTCGACCAAGAGCTCTGGGTCATGGTCGCGATCAACTCATGATCCTCGCCGTCGTAGAGGGCGTGCTCGAGCGGGGTGGCCCCCGAACGTCTCGCGAGTTTGTGCGCGTCCGCATGGATCGGCAGATGGCCAAGTTCCAGATCGATCCGAACCCGAGAGGCCGCGGCGATCCGGGACAGGTCGAGGGCAAGCCCATCGGAAACGTCCATCATGCAGGTGGCGCCGTTGCCTGCGAGCGCCTCGCCCAGGGAGACACGCGGTTCGATACGCAGGTGTCTTCCGAGGGAACTGCCTCCGACCGGCCCACTCAACAGGACGAGCTGACCTGGCTTCGCCCGATCCCGACCGACCGGCTTCGTGCGGCCCCGAACCGAACCGAGCCCGCAAACCGAGACCTGCAGCGGGCCGTTTTCCGTGCACGAGAGGTCACCGCAAACCAGATGCGCTCGAAACCGCTCTGCCATCTCCGCGCTGCCCTCGATAACGGAGCGGAGATAGGTCTCCGAAACCGAGCGGCCCGCGCTGACACATAGCGTGATCGCGTAGGGCCGGGCACCGGTCGCCGCCAGATCCGAGAGTACGCGCGCGGCCGCCTTCTGTCCTACCCTGCGGCCGGAGACTCCGGACTCGAAGTGCACGCCCTCGATGGTCTGATCCGTGCACAAGGTGGGACGGCCCGCGAACGGCCGGAGACACGCCGCATCGTGCATCGGCGAACCGGACAGGATGGCCTGGCGACCGAAACGCTTGGCCAGCCAGCGGTGCAAGCGCGCTTCCGACCACGAGGAGCTGGTGAATCCGGAACTCATGTTCGAGACTCCCCCTTCGAGGATGCAGCGTTGATTTGGCCGGCGGCCACGTAGCTGCGCGTGGCCGCCTCGACATCGCCCGCTCCCAGGATACCGGAGAGCACCGCGACTCCATGGGCACCCCGAGAGAGGGCCTCGGCGGTGTCCTCGGGACGAATCCCACCCAGGGCGAGGGTCGGCACGTCGGTGCGCGCGACGAAGCCCTCGAAAGCGGGCCAACCGAGGGGTCTGGCGCCGGGCTTGGAGCGCGTCTCGCGCACCGGGGCGAGGAAGAGATAGTCGCTGGACACGAGCTCCTCGGGGTCATCGTGAGCATGGGCCGAGAATCCGATCCGGATCTCATCAGGATCGCGACGCGTCGCCCAGCAGGCCCGCGCGAGCGCGGGTTTCATCGAAGTGAACCCCAGATGGAGTCCGTCCACCTCGTGGGCGAGTCCCATGTGGAGGCGATCGTGTACGCCGATCCACATGCCAGGGTTCGCCATCTCGCGCAGCTGAAGAACACGTTCGAGCAGCTCGCAGTAGGCTGCATCGCAGAGTCCGGGCTCGCGCAGCAGCAAGCCCGGTAACCCGGCATCGAGCGCGTGCCGAAGGCGCGCGAGGAATTCCATGAACGCGCCCGGGTTCAATGCGCCCGACGAAAGTGCGATCAGGCGCGGGAGTTCGCGGGAACTCGAGCGAGGTACGACCCCGGGGACGACACTTGGGGACGACACGGAGGGCACGCCTCAGGGGTGGATCGGCTCGCCGAGTTCGACGATGTAACCGAGATCGCGGAGCAGCGCTTGCATGCGGCGTGGCGTGATTCGCCCTTGGAGCTGAACCCGGCGTTCGTCGAGTACGGATCCGACATAGCGCCGCGTGCCCGCGTCCTGCAGGAAGCTCTTCATGGTCTCGAGCTCTTCGCAGACGAGACACAACTTGTCCGACAGGCGCATGAGCCCGGCGCCGAGGGCCCAATCTCGGATGGAGAAGGAGACGTTTTGGGGCACCGGTGTTCGCGCATGTCCATTCAAGCACTCGAGGATGCTGTCCATCGACATGCCGCGTCTCAGAGCGCGCGTGACGCCCTCTTGCACGATCCGGAAGCGCAGGACGGACTCCTGCGTCTCGCGTTCGGCGAAACGATCCAGGTCGTGGATCAATTCGTCGTCGTCGCCTGTCGGGAACAGGACGACTTCGAAGTCGGGCGTGACGACGAGCGAGCCCACGCTCACGGCAGCTTCCACCTCGCCGATCTTGAGCCCCAGGACGCGCGCCCCGTGCCGCGACGCGCGCAGGGCCACGGGCCGCCCGCTCTTGTCGTAACCCATGTCGATCATACCCAGCAGGTAGAGCCGCTTGCGCGCCCAGCGGATCAGGTTCCAGGCCAATCGTTGCGGATCTTCCATGGCCGGCATGCGACCGCACTTGGAGCGCTCCGCAAAACGCTCTTCCACGTCGAAATCGCCGAGAGTGGCCAGGTAGGTGTTGCGGGCCAGGAAGGGCAGGTACATGAGGTCGTACCAGGTACCGGGCTCGATGCGTTTCAGGAGCCGCAAGAAGATCTCGCGCATGCGGACCTGGTGCAGGTGCTCCGCCGTGCCGCGACGCTCGGACAGAGCGAAGTCGAGCAGCATATCCTGTTTCTCGACCAGGCTTTGGCTGTCCCACCCACGGCCACCGGCCGTGACCTGGAAGGTGCGTTTGCCGGTGCGGTCGATCAGCCCCCGTCGCTTCGCAAAGCGGAAGATGAAGCGCAGGATCTCCTCGCGTGTCAACTCACGCCCAGGGTTTGGAATAAGGTGCTGAAGGATCTTCTTCTCGGTCGTCTTGAAAATATCCCCGCGCACCGTGAAGCGCACGCCATGCTCGTCGATGTAGGCGAGAAAACGCGAGATGTTCGAAACAAGATCGATACCGAGGGAGAGCTCTTCATGGGGGCGATCGGGATCGCTGGGGACAGCGACCCGTCGCAGCCATGCGAGCGTGATCTCGTTGAAGACGATCAGGGTCTCGTCCTGCAGCTGAATACCGTAGCGCGAGAGGTTCAGCTCTTGCACGGTACCGATCAGCGACTGCTCGAGGATGTTCTTCCAGCGCCGGCCATTCCAGTGCGGAAGCCGGGTCTCCGTTCGTTCGAAGAGGTGGCGCGGAAGGATGCCTCCGAATTCGAGGATTGCCTTCTCGACCAGGCCGCGCAATCCATCAGGCAAGCGCTCCATGCGGGCCGTCGCCGCGGTTTCCTGGGCATACATCTTGTACAGCTCGCGGACACGCTGCGGAGTCAAACGTGGCTGCTTGTCGGCGTATAACTGGTCGAGGTGTCCGCGCAGGGTCAAGGCCGAGAAGATGCCGCGCATCTTCTCGCGCCGGCGTTTGACCAGGCCGTCGCCTAGTTCGAGCGGTATGCCAAGCACCCGCTTTCCATAGCGCTCGAAGCGACGGTCCTCGCCCTCCATCACGAGCCCGCGTTGCATCAACCCTGTGAGCGTTGACTCCAGTTCGAACTCGGAGAACGCCCGCAGCGCCTTGATTTCGGTCAGCTCTTCGCGACTGCGAACGTAGCCTGGCGAGGCAATCAAACTCTCCAACACGGCTCCGAGGCGTCGACCGAGATCCGCCACGCGCTCTTCCACCAGGATGGGGTTTTCCATCCAGATGCGAGCCCGGTCGCGCAGGTCGCCCTCGTTCGTCGGCAAATCATCGCCGTTGCCCTCGCCGCCCCAGAAGTGCACGAGCTCTTCCAGCTGGCTCTTGCGCAGCGGCTCGAGAAGTTCCTCGATACCGAATCCATTGCCCTTGGAGTCTCGTCCTATCTTGCGCTTGTCGGGCGCCGCACCCCGCAAGTGCTTCTCGGAGCTGCCCGAGCCTTTGAACGAAATCGAGCGTGTACGACCGCGCTTCATGCGTGCACCCTCCGCGATCCGTCACCCGCACGCCCGGGGCCCTTGCCCACGTCCGTGCTGGAGTCTGCCTGCCCGTCGGACGGGGGCGTGTTGCCCAACGAGGCCGCCTCCAGAATCTCGTAGGAGTACCCCTGCTCGGTCAGGAACAGCTGTCGCTTCTGGGCGAACTCCTGGTCGCGCGAGCCGAGGGTCACTACCGCGTAGAACGAGGCCTGCCCGCCGTCCGATTTGGGACGCAGAATGCGGCCCAGGCGTTGCGCCTCCTCTTGCCGCGATCCGAAGGTCCCCGAGATCTGTATGGCGACGTTGGCGTCCGGCAGATCGATCGCGAAGTTGCCGACCTTGGAGACGATGAGGATCCGTTCTTTTCCTTCGCGAAAGGCGTCGTACAGACGCGTGCGCTCCAGTGTCGGTGTCTTTCCAGTTATCAATGGGACGTCCAGGTGTTTTGCAAGCCTGCGTAGCTGGTCGATGTACTGTCCGATGATGAGGATGCGCCCCCCCGGGTGGCGTTGAATGAGCCGTTCCACCACGCCGATCTTGGCGGGGTTCTCCGAGGCGACGCGGAACTTGCGGCGTGCATCCGCGCTGAGGTAGCGCGAACGCAGGGAAGCCTCGAGGGGAACGCGCACCTCGACGCATTCCGCCGTGGCGATAAAGCCCTGACCCTCGAGGACCTTCCAGGGCACCTCGTAGCGCTTGGGGCCGATCAGGCAAAAGACCTCGTCCTCTTTCTCGTCCTCGCGCACCAGAGTGGCCGTCAAACCCAGTCGCCGGCGTGCCTGCAGGGCCGCGGTGACACGGAAGATAGGCGCGGGGAGCAGGTGTACTTCGTCGTAGATGACGAGGCCCCAGTTCTCCCTGGAGAACAGAGCGAAATGTTCGAACTCGGACGTCTTCGAGCGCCGCCAAGTGAGCATCTGGTAGGTGGTGATCGTCACCGGGCAAACACTCTTGCCTTCCCCCGTGTATTCGCCGACGTCGTCGGGGCCGAGCTCGGTCTTGTCGAGAATTTCCTCTCGCCATTGCCGCACGGCAACGGTGTTGGTCGTGAGAATCAGGGTCTTCTCGCCGACCAGGTTCATGACGCCGAGCCCCACGACGGTCTTGCCCGCACCGCAGGGCAAGACGATCACGCCATTTCCCCCGAGAACGCTTCCGTTGCGGTAGAAACTCTCGGCAGCGGCACTCTGGTAGGGCCGCAAGCCGAACGGGGCACCGGAACCGGTGGCCGAAGCCAGAGGGATCGGGAACGGGTCGCCATCGAGGTAACCGCCGCGATCATCGACGGGATATCCTATCTTGATCAACGCCTGCTTGATCGAGCCCCGATCGGTAGCAAAGACCCAGACGCGCCCATTGTCATCCTGTGCGACCCACTGGCGCACGGACTTGAAGCTGAGCACCTCCTCGAGGGCCTCGGAATCGTGGGAAACGAGCTCGAAGCGATCGTCGTTGCGCTCGATGCGCAGTAGGCCATAGCGCGCGATCCAGGAAGTGACCTCGCTCGTCACGTTGGGAGGAATCGGAACGCAAGAGAACTCCTCGATGCATCCCATGATCTCCGCGGAGCCCATTCCGAGGGCTGCCGCGTTCCAGACGGAGACGGGTGTGATCCGGTAGGTGTGGAGGTACTCGGGGCTCTTTTCGAGCTCGGCGAAGCTGGATAGCGCATCGCGAGCCGCGGCGTAGCGCGGATGCTCCTCGGTCACCGGCCGGCCCTCTCCATCCTTCGCAGGAAGCCCATCGGCGTCCACCACGGACCTCACGGTGTGCAGCAGCAACGTGCGATCGCTCTGTACGATCAGCGGGTTGTCGGGGAGCATCGTCAAGAGGCGACCTTTCGGGTTCGGGCTTTGCAATTGGTCGTCTTCTTGCTCGAGCTGCTCTTTCGTTTGGTCTTGGAACTCTTCTTGGACCCACATTTGCCCGCTAGCGCACGTTTGGGGCCACTCTTGCGCTGTTCCTCGAGCCACGGCCCCGTGATCGAGTCCTCGCTAGCGCACAAGTCGTCGGGCGTGCCGCGGGCGACGATGCGGCCGCCTGCCGCGCCCCCCGCGGGGCCCAGCTCGACGAGATGATCGCAGGCACCGAGCAAGTCGGTGTGATGCTCGATGACGATCACGCAATCACCACGCTCGGTCAAGCGCCGGAGCACTTTGTACAGGTAGGTTACATCGCTCTTCGAAAGGCCTGTCGTGGGTTCGTCCAGGATCACGATGCTGCGGTCGGAACCCTCGGCGCGGGAGAGTTCGCCGGCGAGCTTGATGCGTTGCGCCTCCCCCGCCGAGAGGGTCGTCGAGCTTTGCCCCAGACCGAGGTAGCCGAGTCCGACATCGCTCAGGGTGACGAGCGGACGTGCCAGCGCCGGAACATCCGTGAAGAACTCGAGTGCCTCGTCCACGGACATCGCAAGTACGTCGGCCATCGAACGCCCGCGATAGCGAACGTCCAGGATCTCGGGGCGATAGCGCTTGCCATCGCACTCCTCACACTCGAGCCACAGATCTGCGAGAAATTGCATCTCGATCTTGCTGGCTCCGCGCCCCTCGCAAACCGGGCAGCGCCCGCGCGAGGAGTTGAACGAGAAATGCGACGCCTTGTAGCCCCGCATGCGCGCTTCGGGGGTGCGTGTGAACAGCTCGCGCAGGGGATCCAGCATGCCCACGGCGGTGGCGGGGATGCTCTTCGGGCTCTTGCCGATCGGATTGGCATCCACGACCACCACCCGCGGCCTGAGGTTGCCGTGGTGATTGAGCGTACGCCAGCGCCCCTTCGCCGTGTCGCCGCGCAGAGCGGGCACGAGCACGTCCATGATCAAGGTGCTCTTGCCCGACCCCGAAGGACCGCAGACCCCATTGAGACGTCCGAAGCTGGCGTCGAACGAGACGTTCTTCAGGTTGTGCTCTTTGGCCCCGGTCAGCGAGAAGCGGGGCTCCGAGCCATCCAACAGAGGCTTCTCCTCGCGCGGCAACCTCAATTCACCGCGCAGTGCCTTGGCGGTAACCGAATCGGGGTGAGCCGCCACTTCCTCGGGCGTCCCCCCCACAACCACTTCCCCACCGAGGCGTCCCGCCCCCGGGCCCATGTCGAGGATGTAGTCGGCGCGTCGCATGAGGGCCTCGTCGTGTTCGACGACGATCACCGTGTTGCCTCCATCCCGAAGTGCGAGCAACGCGTCCGTGAGCCGATCGACATCCGCCGGGTGCAACCCAACGGTCGGTTCGTCCAGGACGTAGCACACGCCGACGAGATTCGAACCAAGACTGGCTGACAGTCGCACGCGCCGTGCTTCGCCTCCCGAGAGCGTGCCCATCGTCCGGTCAAGGCTCAGGTAGCCGAGCCCCACCTCCTCGAGCAACGAGAGCCGCGCACGCAACTCTTCGATCACCGGTTGTACGGCGTCCTGGCGTGCTCCGCGCAGCTTGACAGTCTCGAGCCAGGCAGCCGACTCCTGGATGGTCAAGGCCAGGACTTCCGGCAGGCGTTTGCGCGACACGGTGACGGAACGCGGGCCCGGTGCCAGACGTTCGCCGTTGCAGCCGCTACAGAAGCGACGCGTCATGAAGGACTCGAGGATTTCACGCCACTCCGGATCCTCGGCGCGCGAGTGCCAGGCGTCGACATGGCCACAGATACCGGGCCATTCGGCACTGAAGCTCTCATGGAGTTCGAAACTGGAGCTCTCGCGGTCGATCTGGACCGTGTAGTTCTTGCGCGCCCCCCTGCCGAAGAGGAGCAGTTCCTTGGCCTTGCCCGGCAGCTTGTCAAAGGGCTTGGCCAGGTCGATCTTGTGACGCTCGGCGACAGCGCGGAGCAGAAACTCGTAGTAGCCCTTGCCCTTCGTCAGGTAGCGCCCAAGCTTGCCTGTGATCGCGGTCGCATCCCCTTGATGGGCGGCGACCAACGCATGGCTGGGACTATCCACGAGTTTGTCCGGGTCGCACTGCCAGCTCTGTCCGAGGCCGTCGCATGACGGGCAGGCGCCGACATGCACGTTGAATGAGAAGTGTCGCGATTCGAGATCTTCCTCGAGCCGGAAGCCGCACTGTGTGCAGGCGCCACGCGTGCTGAACTCGACGCGTTCGGGTGCACCGGTCTTCTTGACGAGCAGGCTCACCCGTCCTCCGGAAAGGGCCTCGGCCTGTTCGACCGCCTCGGCGATACGGCTGCGCACGCTGCTGTCGATCTTCAAGCGATCGATCACCAGGTCGATGCGCTGGGCATCCTTGGCGGGTTTGGTCTTGCCATCCAGACGGGTTTCCACCCCATCGATGAGGGCCCGCACGAAACCGGCCTTGCGCCACTCCTCGGAAGCGGTCGCGAAGGCTTTCCGGATGTCATCCGGTTCCTCGAGACCGGGGCCGAAAATCGGCGATGCGATCCAACCGCGCTGGCCTTTGAAATCGCGCAGCATGCGCCGAGCGACACCGCTAGCGTCCGTTTGCTCGAGCTTCTGCTTGTGGTCGGGGCAGCGTCGCGTTCCCGCCCGCGCCCAGAGAACACGCAGGTAGTCGTGGATCTCGGTGGTGGTCGCTACGGTCGAACGCGGGTGTCCGGCAGAGGTGCGCGCTTCGACGGCGACGCTCGGGCCCAGGCCATCGATACGATCGACCGGAGGCCGCTCGCGGGAAGCCAAGAATTGGCGTGCATAGGTCGAAAGCGATTCGACGAAACGCTGCCGACCCGTGGCATGAATCGTGTCTAGAGCCAGCGAGCTCTTGCCCGAACCACTGGGTCCGGTGATGACCGTCAGCGAGTCGCGCGGCAGGCTGGCGTCGATGTTCTTCAGGTTGTGTGTGCGGGCGCCCGTGATCTCGAGCATGTCGCGGGGCCTGCTGGCCAGTGCCCGCGAGACCAGCCCGTCCGCGGAGCCCGACAGTGAGCGTTGACGAAGCTCGTCCTCTTCCGTCAGGGCGCGTCCGGTATGCGAAACCTCGATCTCCTGGATTTCCTCCGGCGTCCCGTAACCCACGAGCTCGCCGCCGGCATCCCCTCCCTCGGGACCGAGGTCGATGACATGGTCCGCGCAGCGGACCACCTCGAGCATGTGCTCGATCACACAGACCGTGTTGTCCTTGTCGACGAGGCGTTGTAGCGCACCGACAAGCCGCTGGACGTCCGCGTGGTGCAACCCCGTGGTCGGTTCGTCCAGCAGGTACAGGGTGTGCTTGCGCGATCGCTTCTGGAGGTGTTTCGCCAGCTTGACGCGCTGGGCTTCGCCGCCCGAAAGGGTGGTGGAGGGCTGACCGAGGCTCAGATAGCCGAGGCCGACTTCGACCAGCGCATCGAGGGGGCGCGAGATCTTCGGATGGTCGCGGAAGAGCTCCGCAGCCTCCTCGATCGACAACTCGAGCACATCGGCGATCGAGTGTCCGCGATACCGAATCTCGAGGGTCTCTTGCTGGAAGCGATGCCCTCCGCACTCGCCGCACGGAACCGTGACCGGAGCGAGGAACTGCAACTCGACGAATTGCGCACCCGCGCCCTGGCAAGCTTCGCAGCGGCCGCCGGCGACGTTGAACGAAAAGCGGCCGGGCGCCCAACCGCGCATGCGGGCCTCCGGCAGGCTCGCGAAGAGATCGCGAATCGGTGTGAAGGCACCGGCGTACGTGGCGGGGTTCGAGCGCGGCGTGCGACCGATCGGTGAACTCGAAAGGAAAACGAGATCCTCGATATACTTGAGCCCGTCGATGCCATCACAGGCCAGGGGCGGCGCAGCCTCGCGACCGAGATGGCGCGCGATGCCGCGTTGCAAGGTGTGGTGGATCAGGGTCGACTTCCCGGATCCCGATACACCACTGACCACGGTGAGCGTCCCCAGCGGCACCGAAACGTCGATGCCCTTCAGGTTGAATCCCTGCGCGTTACGAATCGTCAGCATCTTGCCGTTGCCCGGACGGCGCTCGTCGGGCATGGGCATCTCGAGTTCGCCACGCAGCAGCTTGCCCGTCGGCGAATCGGCCTTGGCCACCTCGGCCGGCGGTCCGGCGGCGACGACCTCACCCCCTTGCTTGCCCGGGCCCGGCCCGATGTCGATCAGCCAATCCGCGGAGCGCAGCGTGGCCTCGTCGTGCTCGACGACGACGACCGTGTTGCCTCCGTCACGCAGCAGTTCGAGCGCACCGAAGAGTCGGCCGTGGTCGCGCGCATGCAAGCCGATCGAAGGCTCGTCGAGCACGTACAGAACGCCCTGCAGACCCGCGCCCAGCTGGGCCGCGAGCCGGATTCTCTGGGCTTCACCACCCGAGAGGCTGTCGGCCGAACGATCGAGGGCCAAATAGCTAAGCCCGACTTCCCGCAGGAAGGCCGTGCGGCGGCGAATCTCGAGCAGCAGCCCCTCGCCGATGCGCGTCTCGCGGTCCGAAAGCTTCAGGGCATCCAGGCGTTCCTGGAGCTCGCCCACAGGGGCTCGAAGCAGCTCGGGCAAACTGACGCCGCCAAAGAGCACCGCCTGAGCAATGTCCTGCAAACGCGCGCCCTCACACTCCTTGCAGCGCTTCTCCTCGAGAAAGCGCTCCAGCATCTTGCGGCGTTGGCCCTTCTGCCAGGCGCGCTCGATGGCGGGCATCACGCCACGGTACGTACTCTGGTACTTCACCGAGCCCGTGTAGCGCTGCCCCGACCACGATGCGGAGTTGGCGAATTTGCGCTCGCCACAACCGTGCATGATGATCCGACGCGCCCCCTTCGTGAGCTCGTTCCAGGGCGTATCGAGCTCGAAGCCGTAGGCATCGGCGACGTTCTTCAGGAACTTGAAGTCCACCTGTGGGAAGAGCAGTGCTCCCCCACTCGCCCGGGTGACGGCGAGGGCGCCATCACTGATCGAAAGCGTCGGGTCGGCCACGACCAGACGACTGGAGGGTCGACGCAGCACACCGAGACCGTCACAGCCAGGACAGGCTCCGTGGGGTGAGTTGAAGGAAAAGAGCCGCGGCTCGAGGGGCGGAGCTTCGCGTCCGCATTTCGAACAGGTGCGTTGCGTCGAGAAGGTCTTCTCAGCGTGCTTTCCCAGGACGCAGACGTCACCGCTACCGAGCTCGAGCGCGCTATCGAGGGCCTCCCGCAAACGCGCGAGGGCTCCCTCGTTGACCTTCAGGCGGTCGACGACTGCCTCGATCGTGTGGCGATGATAACGCGCGAGCTCGTCGATCTCCTCCAGCCGTTGCACCTCGCCGTCTACCCGCGCGCGTACGAAACCCTTTTTCCGAAGGTCGTCGAAGAGCGCCTTGTGCTGCCCTTTGCGGTCGCGGATCAAGGGCGCCAGGACCTGCACCGGCTGGCCGTCGAAGCGCTCGATGATCTGGCGGCAGATCGCCTCGGCGCTCTGGCTCGAGAGCGGGGTGCCATGCTCGGGGCAATGGGCCGTGCCAGCGCGAGCGTAGAGCACCCGCAGGTGATCGACGATTTCCGTGATGGTGCCCACCGTCGAGCGCGGCCCGCGCTGGATCGCTTTCTGGTCGACGGCGATGGCCGGGGAGAGTCCCTCGATGTGATCGACGTCGGGCTTCTCCATGCGGCCGAGGAACTGGCGCGCATAGGCCGACAGGGTCTCGAGGAAGCGACGCTGTCCCTCGCGGAAGAGCGTCTCGAAGGCGAGGGAGCTCTTGCCCGAGCCGGAGACCCCGGTGACGGCGACCAGTTGCTCGCGCGGAATGGTGACCGAAACGTCGCGCAGATTGTTCTGGCGCGCACCTCGGATATGGATCGTTTCGGCCGTCATGGGGAACGCCCGCCGGGAGTTCCAACGGGGTCCGCTGGAAAGTTTCCCGGTCCGGGCATAGACGGCTCATCCTAGCAGGGGAACCGAGAGACTCGGAAGGACCCGCCCGCCCGAAAACAGGGCTTTCCCTAGCCCCGCAGGCGGGCCCGTAGCAGGGCGTGCAAGGGGGCGCCGCCGGCGATGATGCTGCCCCCCCGAAGCCAGTCCTCGCCCCCCAGAAAATCGCTCACGAGACCGCCCGCCTCGCGCACCAGAAGGACGCCGGCTGCGACGTCGTGGGGCGCCAGATGCAGCTCCCAATAGGCGTCGTACCGCCCTGCGGCCGTGTAGGCCAGATCGATGGCCGCCGAGCCCATGCGACGCAAACCCCGTACCGCGTAGAAGAGCTCGTTGAAGTTGGCCAGATTGTCGTGCTCCAGCTCGCCGCGGCGATACGGGAACCCGGTGGCCAGGATGGCCTCGGACAGCTGTTCCGCCGGGGAAACCCGAAGCCGTTGGAGGGGCCCTGAGGGGGTCTCCAGGAAGGCTCCCCCACCGCGTTTGGCATGGAAAGTTTCCTGCAAACGTGGCGCGTGCACCACGCCGACCTGCGCCTGGCCATCCACGTAGAGTCCCATCGAGACCGCGAAGGGGGGCAGTCCGTGGACGAAGTTGACCGTGCCGTCGAGCGGATCGAGAAACCAGCGCGGCCGACCATCGGCGGCATCCCGGGTCTCCTCCTCCGACTCGATCGCGTGCTCGGGAAAGGCCTGTCGCAGGCGCGCGACGAGCAGCCGTTCCGCGGCCAGATCCGCCTCGGTGACAAGGTCGCGGATCGAACTCTTGCGCTTGATGCGAGAGGCGTCGAGCTTGCCGAGGTAGCCCATCAAGAGCTCGCCGGCCTCACGTGCGGCAGAAAGCGCGACCTCCAGGGCCTCGTCGGCGCAATCGATGGGGTGGGTCGTCAGCGGACCGCCTCCGCCCCGTTGGAGGGCTCGAGCGGAGCTACGAGGATCTCGCATAGGCGGTTCTGCATGGGCTTGAAGCAATGGGTGTTCAGCCCGCCGAGGGCCGCGGGGTAGTCGATCAGGATCGAGAAGACGATCGTACGCCCGTCGAGACTCAGGCAGACACCCGAGAGCGCACTGGTTCCCGAGATCCAACCGGTCTTGGCGAAGACGCGCCCACTTGCGGGTGTATCGCGCATGCGCCTCGCAAGGGTTCCCGACTCTCCGGCCACCGCGAGGGAATCCAGGAGCAGGCCCTTCGAGGCGCTCGAGAGGACCGCTTCCAGGAGTGCCGTGACTTGCCTTGGCCGGACGCGGTTCTGTCGCGAGAGCCCCGAGCCGTCGACCTGCACGAGCCCGCTGGCCGAGACGCCCAGGCGTTCCAGGGCTACCTTCACCGCCTCGAGCCCCCCCTCCCGGGTGCCGCTTCCGACGATCGTATGACCCAGGGCGAGGAAGAGCTGGTCCGCGACGCTGTTGTCCGATTCCGAGTTGATCGGCGAGTAGAGCTCGTCGACGCTCGAACGCAACTCGGCCAGCGAACGCGTGCGCTCGGGATCCAGGACAACGTTGCGACGCCGCACGATCCGGCCCTGAAGTGCGATGCCCTCGCGCTCGAGCTGGCCGGCGAGAACACTTCCGAAAAAGGCGACGGGGTCCGGGTGGGCGAAGGTCGCCACGAAGGAGTCCCGGCCGGCGGGCAGGCTGCCCTTCACGGTCACGGCACTCGTGGTCGCCCCGACGCGGACGTCGACCGGCCCCGCGCGGGTCGTGTCGACGCCGTAGCGCGAACGCAAACCGTGGGGCGCGGGATGGACGGCAAGCCGCGCCTCCGTACCGGCCGCGCGCGGGGTCACGGTCGCCCACAGGACTCCGCCTTGAACGCTGAAGCCAGCACAGAGCGCACAGTAATCGGCCCAGTACTGGCTTGGGTCGGGCCAACCGGGACCGGGTCCGGGCTCGAGGAAACCGCCCTCGTCGAGCACGAGATCCCCGTCGATGCGCCGCACGCCGGCGGCTCGTAGCGCGCGCGCAACCTCGCGTAGCCTCTCCTCGGCTCGCCCCTCGGGATGCCAGACGGGGTCCCCCGAGGCTCGGGCGACCAGATCCCCTTGCAACCTCTCATCCACGAGCGGGGCGTCGCTCTCGAAGGGCGTCAAGAACTCCTGATTGGCGCCCAGCAAGACCAAGGCCGCGCTCGTCGTCACGAGCTTCATGTTCGAAGCCGGACGCTGGGCCCGCTCCGCGTGGCGGGCGACGAGGTCCACGGAAACCTCGCCCAGCTCACGTACCGATATGGCCACGTCGATGTTGCCGGAGTGGGCCTTGCCGTTCGAGATGCGTCGGGCCTTCTCGAAAGCCTCCGCCACGACCTTCTCGAAGACCGCATCCAGCACTCCGTGGCGCGGGTCGATCTCGGGCTCGGGCGCTTTGACACGCTCCGGAACGCGCTCGATGGCCGCCGGTTCCAGACCGAGACTCC
Source organism: Planctomycetota bacterium (assembly GCA_965662355.1). Taxonomy (GTDB): domain Bacteria; phylum Planctomycetota; class UBA1135; order UBA1135. The sequence continues at coordinate 37,265 of CBFIHP010000018.1, forward strand.
TGCCAGGGGACACCTTGCCCTCGACCTCGTTCGAGCAGGCGACGGCGAGAACGAACAGCCCTCCCGAGATCAGCCGAAGAAGCTTGTCCACGGAGCTAGCGCGGTCCCGGAGGCCGGGTGTCCGCATTGGCCAACAGCCACGCGGTCGCGTACACGAGCCGCGCGGAGTTCGCGATCTTCGGCAGGGAGAGGCCATCGATCGTGTCGCGGAAGGTGTGATAGTCCGCATTGTCGGAGATCGACGCGGACTCGAAGAAGAACAGCACGGGGATATCGTGCTCGTGGAAGGAGTAGTGATCCGAGCGCTCCCAGAGCTCCGCCGCCTTGCCAGTCGTTACCTTTTTCACTCCGGTCTTCGCGAGTTTGTTGGCCTTCTTGAGGACCTTGCCCAGGGCGGGGTTCTCGCGCGTACCTAGCACGACGCATTCCTTCGCGTCCCCGCGCCCCAGCATGTCCATGTTCAACATCGCAACCACGCTCGCCGGCGAGCGCTCGTCTTCATCGAGGAAGGGCAGGTCTTCCGCGAACTTGTGGCTACCGATCAGACCGTCCTCCTCCGATCCGAAGAAGGCAAAGACGATCGAGCGCCGGGGCGGGTTCTTGGCGAGGGCTTCCACGAGTTCGAGGTTCGCCACGGTCCCGCTGCCATTGTCGTCGGCCCCGTATCCGATGCGGCTCCAGTGATCGACCCCGACGTGGTCGTAGTGGGATCCGATGATCACGTATTCCTCCCGCAGCCGCTCGTCCGTGCCGCGCAGGACTCCGAAGACGTTGTCGACCTCCAGGACACCTTCGTTCGAGGTCGTCGCGGTCGAGAGCGATACGGTGACCTTCTTCAGCTCGATGCGCTTCGACTTGCCGGCCTTGTCGATCTTCTCCGCGAGCTTGACGATGTCCTTCCCCAGGATGCGCGTCGCCAGCTCTTCGGTGATCTCGGCTACCGGGATCTTCGTGCGGGCCCGGGGCCGGGTCCACCCGGTCGTCGCCGTGCCCTGCCAGCTCCCCCACGTGTAGCGATAGCCGAGCTTCGGTGGGGCGAGCGGCTCCTTCTTGCCTTGCGAGCGCACCGCGGTTGCCGGCGGTGCTCGCCGAACCATGAGGACGCCGGAACAACCGCGCTCCTCGAGTTCCTCTAACTTGGCGTAGGCATCGGCAAACTGGGACACCTCGGGTCCTTTGAGGACCCGTTTGTGCCGCGGCTCGCCCCACAGGATCATGGCGACCTTACCTTTGTAGCTGCGCTTGCCGAGGTCGTTGTAGCGCTTGCTGGCGATTCCGTAGCCCAGGAAGACGACGCTTCCGGTGCCGCGTCCGTTGCAACCGGGGAAGGGAACGAAGTCCGTTCCGAACTCGAGCTCGCTGGCCTCGTCGCCATCGCTGACGGTCAGCTTGCAGTTCTCCGGTTCCGGCAAACTCCAGCCGCCGCGGGGTTTGGCGGTGTAGGGGTGGCGATAGCCCTTGTCCCAGCCTGGCTCGACGCCGCTCCTCTCGAACACCTCGATGATGTAGTCACCGGCGAGCTTCATGCCCTGGCTCGGCGAATCCCGACCTTCATTCCGCGGTGCGGCGATGCGCCACAGATGGCCTTCGATATCCTTCTCGGCGATCGAATCGAAACCGGGTTTCCAGGGCTCTTCGTCCTGCGCCGCTCGAGCTGCCGTGAGCGCACAGAGAAAGGCCCCGGCAAGAATGAGCCTGGGTACCTGCATTCGCCTATTTTGCCCATCCACCGACGCGGCACCAGGTTCCTCCTCGGAACCTGGGCTGGAACCCAAGAAAGCACGCAGAATTTCCTCAGCCCCGTACGTGTGAGGATCCGTCCGCGGCGCTCTCGATTGGACCGTCGAAGGCCTCGGCTGCCTTCTCCATGGCATCCTTGGGATCCAGCCCCGGATAGAAATGCGTGAGGACCAGTTTCCGCGCTCCGGCCATGGCGGCCAGTCTGCCGGCTTGCAACGGTGTCAGATGGTTGGGTTGGGCGTGGGCTTCGTCGAACGAGCACTCGCAGACAAAGACATCCGCGTCGTGGGCGATGTCAGCAACTCTCGGATTCTCTCCGGTGTCCCCGGAGTAGGCGAGGCTCCAGGGGCCGCCAGCACCGGAGCCGTCCACGCGCCAGGAAAGGGCCTCCCGGTTGTGTCCGTTGGCGATCCCGACAAAAGAGAGGCCACCACTTTCGAAGCCTGCGCAGCCCTCCGCATCCACTTCGATCTCGCGCCACGTGAGCGTCGGATCCACGGCGTATGGACCCAAGCCCTTGGGCGTTTCCTCGACCAGCTTGCGCAAGCCCACGGGACCGAACGCTTCCAGCGGAGCGAACGTGGCCGCGGGGTTACGCCGGGCGAAGATCAAGGCGAAGAAATCGAGACAGTGGTCGAGGTGGTAATGACTGAAGACAACGCGTTTGACGTCCTCGACACGCAGTCCACTCGCGGCCAGGTTGCGGATGGAGCCGGGACCACAATCCAGAAGCGTGATGTCACTCGTGCCCTCGACGCACAGTGCATAGCCAGCACAGCCGAATCCCACGCGCGGCAAGATCGATCCCGCTCCCAGAACGTGAATGCGAAAGCCCATCGCCAAAGCCTAACAGGCGACGCTGCCGCTACTCGAACCCCTGCGGGCGCTCCTGGTGGAAGTCCCACGCGTCGCGCAGAATCGTCTCGAGCTCGGAGCGCCTGGGTTTCCAGCCAAGGAGCTCGAAAGCGCGATTGCCACCGCTGACCAGCTCGCCCGGATCGCCGGGGCGTCTGGGGGTCATGACGTGCGGGATGGCATGTCCCGTCACCTTGCGCGCGGTTTCGATCAACTGGAGCACCGAATATCCTGACCCCGTCCCGAGGTTGCACTTGAGCGACGGCGTGCCGGATTGCAGCTTGGCCAGGGCTCTCAGGTGCGCATCGGCGAGATCGTCCACGTGGATGTAGTCGCGGATGCAGGTGCCGTCCGGTGTGTCGTAGTCCTCCCCGAAGATCGAGATGTGCTCGCGCTTGCCCTGGGCGACCTGAAACACCAGCGGGATGAGGTGCGTCTCGGGCTCGTGATCCTCGCCGATGCCACCGTCCGGAGACGCGCCGGCGGCATTGAAGTAGCGCAAGGCCGCGTACCGCAATCCGTAGGCGTGGGCGAAGTCACTCAACATGTGCTCGATGACGAGCTTGGTGCGCCCGTAGGGATTGATCGGGTTCTGGGGATGGTCTTCGGTCATCGGAACCTCGACCGGCTCGCCGTAAGTCGCACAGGTCGAGGAGAACACGAACTCCTTGCACTCGGCCGCACGCATCGCTTCCAGTAGGCCCAGCGTGTACGTGACGTTCTCGCGCCAGTACTTGGCGGGTTCGTCCACGGATTCACCGACGTAGCACTTCGCCGCGAAATGCATGACCGCCCGCGGTCGGTGTTTCTCGAAAACCTGCGCCACCCCGGCGGCGTCCCCGAGATCGACCTCTTCGAACGGCCCCTGGACCAGTTCACGATGACCGGTCGAGAGGTTGTCGAGCACGACCGTGGGCACGTTCAGGCGCTGCAAAGCACGGACGGTATGGCTTCCGATGTAGCCCGCGCCACCGCAGACGAGGACGGGGCCTTGGGGGGCGGGCGGATCTTGTTTTTCAGCCATCGCGATTCTCGAAGACTCTTCGTAGAAGGGGTAGGTGGCTCAAAGGGTAGTGAGGCGCGCGCCCAGACCGACCATGTCCTGCCAGAATCGTGGCCAGCTCTTCTCGACGCATTGCGGCTCGACCACCTTGATCCCGGGGCGCAGGAGCGAGAGCAAGGCAAAGGCAAAGGCCATGCGGTGATCGGAGTGCGGATCGAGCAGCACCGGGTCGACGCCGTGGGGCCCGGGCTTGATGTGCAGGACATCGCTGCCGCACTCGGCGCGGAAACCGGATTGATTCAGGCCGTCGCACAGGCCCTGGAGACGGTCGCTCTCCTTGCCTGACAGGGTTCCGAGACCGCGCAGAACGCTGGATTCGCCACGAGTCAAGGCCACCGCAGCGGCCACGGCCGCCAGGGGCGGCGCGAGATCCGGTTCGCCATCGAGATCGAGATCCACGCCCCGCGCGGGCAATCCGCCGGCGCTCAGGTATCCGTCTTCATGGGTCCCACGGCAGCCGAATTCGCGCAGGTGTTCGATGATGCCGACATCGCCCTGGGCGGTGTCCTCGCGCAGCGCCACGCGCACTTCCCCGCCGCTGATACAGGCCGCCGCCAACCCGACCGCTGCCGCGGAGGCGTCGGGTTCGATGACCAGGGGCTCTGCCGGTGCGCGCAACGGGCCGCGCACGTGATAGCGGAATTGACCGGGTTCAGGGTGATCCACATGGACCTCGACGCCGAAGTCCAGGAGCGCGCGCAGGGTCAGCGCAACGTACGGGGCGCTCGGCAACTTGCCGCTCACGTGCACGCAGCCGGGTTCGTCGAAGGCTGCGAGCCCGAGCAGCAATCCGCTGAGCTCCTGACTGGAGATGGGCTTGTCGAGCTGCAACTCGCCCGGCTTGCGCGTCGGTACCAGCGTGACCGGCCACGTCCCCGGAAGGTTCTGGCGCACGAGACACACTCCGGCTCCCTCGAGGGCGTCGAACAGCGGCAGGCTCTTGCGCATGAGCAGCGTGCCCTCAGGGCGCAAGGTGATCGGGGTCATGGGATCCCCGGCGAGTGCCAGGGCGGCCGTGGCCAGACGCGACAACGTCCCCGATTCGCCCACGGCGAGGGGTGCCCCACCAGAGGGGGTCGGGCCGGCGTGGGCGCTCGGGGGATGGCCCTCGATCCGACACGCCCTCGGTTCGGCGCGTTCGAAGGAGCGTGCGCAGCGTTGCACCACGCCCAGGGCGTGTTGCACATCGGCCCCGTCCGAGAGGTTCGAGATCTCCGTGCGACCTTCCGCGAGCAGCGCGGCGAGGATCCAGCGCTGGGCCACGGACTTCGAAGCCGGCGGGACGAGCTCGCCGGACAGGGGATCCCCGGGCAGAAAACCCTTCGCGGATCGCAGTCGATTCCACTCCTCGGAGACGGCCTCTGCCGGCTCCAGATCGACCGCCTCCGGGGGGTCGAGCTCCCCATACGCGGTCTCGCCCGCGTCCTCGGGATCGAATTCCGGCTCGTGCGAGTCCATCGACGGATTGTAGGTGGGCGGAACCCCTGCCATACTCCCCGTTTCGACCAACAATGGGCTTTTCCTGAGCCTCCTATTCCCTCCCATGACAGACTCCACGCCCTACCTCGGCCCGCGAGAACAGCTCGGTCCCTTTACCCTTCTCAAGAGCGGCAAGGTCCGCGACATCTACGAGGTCGACGCAGAGCACCTGCTCTTCGTCACTTCCGATCGGGTTTCGGCATTCGACGTAATCATGCCCCAGGGCATTCCCGGCAAGGGACGGGTCCTGACGGCCGTCGCCGAGCACTGGTTCGCCAGGACCGCGGACATCATTCCCAACCACCTCGTCACCACGAACGTGGACGAGATCGAGGGGCTCTCCGACGAGGAGCGCGGGCTGATGCGCGGGCGGATCATGCTCGTCAAGAAGGCCCAGCCGACGTCGGTCGAGTGGGTCGTGCGCGGCTACATCGCCGGATCGGGGTGGAAGGAGTACAAACGTACGCAGACGGTTTGTGGCATCCCGTTGCCCGCCGGTCTCGATTTCTGCCAGCGACTGACCAAACCGCTCCTGACGCCGACCACCAAGGACGACCTGCACGACGAGCCCCTGACCCCGGACGAAGCGCGCGAGCGCGTGGGGCCCGCGGTCTTCGACCCCGCGCGCGCTGCGTCGCTGGCACTCTTTGCCCGCGGTACGGAGGAGCTCGCGAAGATCGGCATCCTGCTGGCCGACACGAAGTTCGAGTTCGGCCTGATCGCGGGCCAGCTGGTTCTGATCGACGAGGCCCTGACCCAGGACAGCTCGCGCTTCTGGCCCGAGGATCAGTACGCGACCGGTCGCGACCAGCCCAGCTATGACAAGCAGATCCTGCGCGACTACCTCGAGACCCTGGACTGGAACAAGGAAGCCCCCGGCCCGGAACTCCCGACCGAGCTCATCGAACGTGTCGCCACGCGCTACGGTGAGGTCGCCGAGGCCATCACAGGCAAGAATCCCATGCACCACGCGACGAACCAGGAGGCCAGCGCATGAAGAAAGTGGCCGTTCTCATGGGGTCCGATTCGGACTTTCCCAAACTCGAAGACTGCACGCGCACCCTCGGCCTGCTCGAGATCCCCTTCGAAGCGCGCGTGCTGTCGGCGCACCGCACGCCAAAGGAACTCGTGGCCTACGTCGAGACGGCCAAGGAGCGTGGCGTCGGCGTGATCTGTGCTGCGGCCGGCGGCGCGGCGCACCTCGCGGGTGTCGTCGCGGCGCACACCGACTTGCCGGTGATCGGCATTCCCATGGCCAACCCGCCCATGGGTGGGCTCGATGCGCTCCTGGCCACGGTGCAGATGCCGGGCGGCATTCCGGTCGCCACCGTGGCGGTCGGCGGCGGTGGACCGAAGAACGCGGCACTCTTCGCCGCCCGTATCCTGGCTCTGTCGGACGAGGACATCGCCGAACGCTATTCCGCTTTCGTGACGGCCATGGGCGCCGCGGTGCGCCGCAAAGACGAAGCCCTGCGCGCGAAGCTGGCCTAGTCCGCGCCAAGCCCGGAACCCTTCCACCAAGACCAGGATTCACGACCGTGACGAGCCACGTCGAAACCCTCAGCTGGGTCGCCGGAGACGGCGGCCAGGGGCATGTTCGCATGATCGAACAGACCCTGCTTCCCGAGCAACACACCCACCTTGAGGTTCGCACGGTCGAGGGCATGGTCGATGCGATCTACCGCCTCGCCGTGCGCGGTGCACCGGCGATCGGCGTGGCCGCTGCCTACGGGGTCCTCTTGGGCATGCAATCCGCCGAGACGAGCGGCGCCGACGACTTTCTCGGACAGACCGCAGCGGTTTGCGCGACCCTGGCCAAGGCACGCCCCACGGCGGTCAATCTGTTCTGGGCCCTGGAGCGCATGCACGAGCGCGCCAAGCGCGACCATGCGGCCGGTGCCAAGCCCGAAACGCTGCTCGAGGGGCTCTTCGCGGAGGCCTTTGCCATCCACGGTGAAGACGCGGAACAATGCCGACGGATGGGCGAGCTGGGTGCCGAGCTCTTGCAGGATGGCATGAGCGTATTGACGCATTGCAACGCCGGGGCCCTCGCTACCGGTGGTATGGGCACGGCCCTGGCCCCGATCTACGTGGCCCACGAGCTCGGTAAGAAAATCGCGGTCTTCGCCGATGAGACCCGCCCCCTGCTCCAGGGGGCGCGGCTGACCGCCTGGGAACTCTCCCAGGCCGGAATCGAAGTGACCTTGATCACCGACAGCATGGCGGCCAGCGTCATGGAACAGGGCAAGATCGACGTCGTGATCGTCGGATCGGATCGCATCGCCGCGAACGGCGATGTGTGCAACAAGATCGGGACCTACGGCGTCGCCATCCTCGCCCAGCAACACGGCATTCCCTTCTATGTCGTCGCCCCCCTCTCCAGCTTCGATCCGACACTCTCGAGTGGAAAGGAAATCCCCATCGAGGAACGCCCCTCCGAGGAGGTCACCTGCGGCTTTGGCAAGCGCACGGCGCCGGAGGGCGTCAAGGTGTACAGCCCTGCCTTCGACGTCACCCCCGCAGAGCTCGTACGCGCCATCGTGACCGAGGTCGGGGTCATCGAGTACCCGAATATGGCCAGGGTGGAAGAAGCTTTACGCCGCGGCGGCAGGCTTTGACAGGCCTGTTCACGTTCGGTTTGGGCCGGGTGAATTGAGTTCAGTCGGGAGAGACAGGGGGTCGAATGAGGGAGCCACCCAGGTTTCATCACCGATGAGTTCCCCCAAAGAAACGCCCGATCAGGACGAACGGCCCAAGAAGAAACTTCGGGTTCGTACTCACACTCCCCGCCCCGATGAGCTGACGCGCGAGACGTTCGAGTTCATCACCGCTGTCGACGAGTACAAACGGCGCCACATGCGCTCGTTCCTCAACGACAACGAGGTGCTCGAGATCCTCTATGATCTCGAATACCGCCTGCCGGGCTGTCCGGACATGCATCGCAAGCCCAGCGAGGAGCAGCTTGCCGCCTACGAGGCATCGCGGCATACGTACCGCGTGGAGAAGGGCCGGCTCTTTCCTACGTGGAGCGAGGTCTTCGAGCTGCTGCTGGCTCTCGGATATCGACGTGGCGACGAGCGCGGTGCTGCCTAGCTAGCTAGTCAGGAGTGGGTCTTGGGGCCCCTGTGACCGCGGCCCAGCCGCGTTGAAGTTCTTCGCCATCGAGGTCGCGACCGATGAGAACAAGGACCGATGTGTCCGGCGGGTCTTCTTCACCGGGGCCGATTTCCAGCCACTGGTAGACGGCCTGGAGGACGACCGCTTCGGTGCGGTCCGTGCAGTTCAGTACGCCTTTCATGCGCCAGATCTCGTGGGTGCGCCGGGTCGCGAGAAACTGCAGCCAGATTTTGAGCGTGTGTAGGTCGAGGGGGCTCTCGGAGCGCAAGACGACAGTTCCCGCTCCGGTCGTGTGGGCTGCATGCGCCCTCTCGAGATCGATATTGCCCGAGACCAGGGGCTCCAGGGTGAGGATGCGTTGCGTTGGGATGTCGGCCCGCGAGGTACGCTCGATCGGCGCCAGAGCATTGTGCTTGCGGATGCTCTGTTCGGCCGCGTCGAGGCCAGCGGAATCCGTGCGGTCGGTGTGGTTCAGCAGAATGAGATCGGCATAGCCCAGCTGCTCGCGGGCCTCGGGGTGACCTTCGAGCTCTTCGCTCGTGCGGGCCGCGTGGGTCAGGGCTACGACGCCTGCGGCTTCGGCCTCCGCGGCCAGCTCGGGCTGAAGGATCAAGGTTTGCAGCACGGGCCCGGGTGAGGCCAAGCCCGAGGTTTCGAGCACGATCCGCTGGAAGCTCTCGGGCCCGAAGAGGCGCCGACGCTTGGCAAGAAGCTCCCCCAGGGTGCGCGTGAGGTCACCCCGAATCGTGCAACACACGCAGCCGTTGGAGAGCTCGATCAACTCGTCGGTCGCGCGCACGATCAGACGGCCGTCGATGGGAACGTCCCCGAATTCGTTGACGAGCACGGCGATGCGCTCGCTCTGTTGCTCCGTCAAGATGCGGTTCAGCAGTGTCGTCTTGCCCGCTCCCAGGAAGCCGGTGAGCACGTGCACCGGAACGCGAGGTAGCTCAGGCACCGGCCACAGCGGGGCGAATCGGGAAGGCCTCGGTCAATTCGGCAACTTGCTTGCGAACGCGATCCTGGATGTTTGCGTCGCCCCCGGAAGACAACACCTCGGCAATCAAACCGCCCATGCGTTCCATCTCGGCCGTACCGAGCCCACGGGTGGTTACCGCAGCGGTGCCGACTCGTACCCCCGAGGCTTTCATCGGCGGCTGCTCGTCATACGGGATCAGGTTCTTGTTGCAAGTGATGTTGACCGCCCCGAGTTGCTCTTCGGCATCGGCTCCTGTCAAACCGAGCGGAGTCACGTCGACGAGCATGAGGTGGTTGTCGGTGCCACCGGAGACGATGCGCAACCCGCGGTCCGCCAGGGTGGCCGCCAGGGCAGAGGCGTTGGCCACGACATTGCGTGCGTACTCGCGATACGTGGTCGAGTTGGCCTCGCGCAAGGCGATCGCCTTGGCGGCGATGGCATGCATGAACGGTCCGCCTTGGTCACCGGGGAAGACCGCGCTGTTGATCTTCTTGATCCACTCGCGCGTGCAGAGAATCAATCCACCGCGCGGCCCGCGCAGGGTCTTGTGGGTCGTCATCGTCGTAACATGGGCATGGCCCACCGGGGTCGGATGCACGCCCGCAGCGACCAGCCCGGCAATGTGTGCCATGTCGACCATGAAGTGTGCTTCCACCTCCTGGGCGATTGCAGCCAACCCCTCGAAATCGATCGTGCGCGAATAGGCGGATGCCCCGGCCATCAGGAGTCTCGGGCGCAGCTCGAGGGCCATCTCGCGCACGCGCTCGAGATTCATCCGTTCGGTATCGCGCTCCACACCGTAGGAGTGAAAGTCGTAGAAGAGCCCCGAGAAGTTCTTCGGGTGACCGTGGGAGAGATGCCCTCCGTGGTCGAGCGACATGGCGAGAACGCGATCGCCGGGTTCGATCAGAGCCATGAGGGCCGCCACGTTGGCTTGCGTACCCGAGTGCGGCTGCACGTTGGCATGGCCGGCACCGAACAGATCCTTGGCCCGATCGCGGCACAGGTTCTCCACGGTGTCCACGTGCTCACAACCGCCGTAGTAGCGCCGCCCGGGATAGCCCTCGGCATACTTGTCCGTCAAGCAGCTGCCCATGGCCGCCATCACCTCGCGGGAGGTGTGATTCTCCGAGGCGATCAGCTCGAGATGGCTCTCCTGGCGCTGCTCCTCGGCCTCGACGGCATGCCAAAGGGGGTCGTCTCGGAACGCTTCTTGCATCTCTTCCATGGTGGGGTCACTCCGGGGGCGGGCCATTCTGGCTCTTCCGAGGTGGTGGATCGACCTCCCGCGCTGGAAAGTAGGCCTGTTGGCGTTAGAAACTACGCTTGGCCGCAATTGGAACTACGATGGAAGGCAGCATGAGCCCTGATTCGAGCATCGACAGCACCCCCTCCGTGGCGCCCCGCAGGGGTTCCGTTCCCATTCTGCTTGCGCTCCTCGCCAGTGCGGTATCGCTCGCCTCGTGCGGCTCCCAGGCCGAGAGCGCCTCGTCGTCCCAGGGGACGCGAGCCGGAGATTCTGCCCCCGGGGGTGGCCTGGTTTTCGAGCTCGATCCAGCGAACACCACCGAAAAGGCCCCCATGCGCTCGGATGGGACCTACGAGCTGCGGCCCAACTTCCATGACTTCGGAAGCGTCGCGGACGGGGACATGCCCTCCTATGTCTTTCGGTTGCGCAACACGGATCCGAACCCGATCGCCATCAAGAAGGTCAAGCCCAGCTGCGGCTGCACCGTGCCATCGCTGCGCTACGTTACCTCCGAGGGCGAGGTCGTGCGGGGTCTGGGGCACACGATCGCCGGGCGCCCACATCTGATCTTGCCGCCGGAGCATGTGCTCGAGGTCGAAGTTCGCATCGACACCAGCGCGATCAAGACGAAGAACGCTGACAAGTTGAACACGGTCACGATTTCGACCGACTCTCCCAACTCGTACTACATCAACCTCGAGACCCACATCATCGTCGAGGCGCCATTCAACATCGTGCCCATGACCCTGGACCTGGGGCGGATTCCGCAGAGCGCTGGCGGTGGGGGCTACGTCGACATCGTTCCGGCCCTGGGTTTCCACAAGCGCGTCACCGAAATCGTCCAGCAGCCGGACGACCTGCATTGCGAGCTGACGTACGAAAACGTTCTGGGCAACGACAAGTGGACGGTCACCACACGCTTCGAACCCGGGTTGGATCTCGGTCGCCAGGCGCGAACCCTCGTCGTCGCAACCGAGACCGAAGAGGGCGAACCGGGACCGCAGATCCACGTCCCGGTGGTCTGCATGGTGGTCGAGGATATCCAGTTCGAGCCCGGCCGTTTCGTTTTCCGTGCTGCCAAGGAAGAGCGCTTCACGATCCGGATGCGCACCCTTCTGCAAGGACATCGCTACTCGGTGCTCGCTGCCGAGGTGCCCAAAGAGCACCGGGACAAGCTGCAGGTCTCCTACGCCGAAGAGGATGCTGACGCGGACGGCAAGAGCCCCTCGTGGTTGCTCACCCTGACCATGCGCGAGGTTGGAGACCTCTCGCAATACCCGCTGCGAGGGCAATTGCGCCTGCGCCTGGACGACCCCCAGCATGGCGAGGTCGCAGTGGGTTATGTGATTCATGCTCCTACCCAGAGAAGGGCAGGAACTCCCGGCGGCTGAAGGGACTGTCGAGATCGAAGTCGTCGACAAAGCCACGGGCATTCCGGTGACACCCGAATAGCTCCACGTAGACCTTCTACGGTAGGCGCACGTGCTTGAAGCGCCGCTTGCCGACCTGCAGTAGCAATTTTCCATCCGGGGCGGCGATGGCTTCCATCGGCTCGCGCACCACCTCGCCATTCACCCTCACTCCCCCTTGCCCTACGAGGCGACGGGCCTCGGAGCTCGAACTGGCCAGACCGACCTCGCGCAGCAGGATGGCCAGGGGCACCCCCTCGGCGGGCCACTGGAGCTCGTAGACGTGCTCGGGGATGTCGCTCGGGAGTTCCTTATTCACAAAACGCCGGTCGAACTCGGCGCGGGCTCCTTTGCCCGCCTCGGCATCGTGCAGCCAGGCCACGACTTCCTGGCCCAGGCGCGCCTTGGCCTCGCGGGGGTGGCCGGCGAGCAGGGTTTCGATTTCGCTACCCTCCAGGCGCGTGAGCAGGCGAAACCAGGGCTCCATGTCTCTGTCGGGCATGCTCATGGTCTTGCCGAAGATCTCGTCGGGAGAATCCGTCAGCCCGATGGCATTGCCGTAGGACTTGCTCATCTTGCGGCCGTCGGTGCCGTTGATCAGCGGGGTCGTGATCACGACCTGGGGGTCCTGACCTACCTGCTCCTGCAACTGACGGCCGACCAGGAGGTTGAAGAGCTGATCGGTGCCACCGAACTCGACGTCGGCTTGCAGCTCGACCGAGTCCCAGCCCTGCATCAAAGGGTATAGAAACTCGTGCACGCCGACGGGTTCCGATGCTGCGAGCCGCTTCTGGAAAGTGTCCCGCTGGATCATCTGCGCGACGGTCATGCGCGCCGTGAGGTTCAACACCTCCACGAAGCTCATCTTGTCGAACCACTCGGTGTTGTAGCGCACCTCGGTCTTCTTCATGTCGAGCACGAGTGCGGCCTGCTCGGTGTAGGTCGCGAGATTCTGCTTCACATCCTCGCGTGTCAGCTGGGGTCGCAGCTTGTTACGCCCCGAGGGGTCCCCCACCATGGCCGTGGCCTCGCCGACGAGGAAGATGATCGTGTGCCCGAGATCCTGCAGGTCGCGCAGTTTGCGCAGGAGCACGGCGTGCCCCACATGCAGGTCGCGCGAACTGGGGTCCAGGCCGCACTTGATTCGTAGCCCCGCTCCGTTCGAGCGTTCGAGCTTCTTGACAAGCTCCTCCTCATTGACGAAGTCGACGACTCCGCGGCGAAACGCCTCGAGATGTTCCTGAAGACTCGAGCTCACAAGGAATCCAATCGGTCTAGTCGTGCGTGGGGTTGACCTGGGGCTTGTTCGGAAGATCGAGCACGGGACGCTCGTACTTGGGGCGCAGCCGCTCCTGAAGGTAGCGATTCCAGGCCTGGGCTTCACCCCCTAGCCTGGTGTTGTGACTCAGCCAGCGCAGAGCGGGAGCCGCGGCCTGAATACGATCGGGTTCCGTATGTAACCAGCGCTGGATGTAGGGCGCGACGTTCTTCAGTGCGAGGTCCCGATCTTCCGGACGCACGCGGACCGCGTGCTCTAGCAAGACGGCGGTCTCGAGGGTGTCTTCGGTGTCCAGAAGCCTGGCGAGCTCCTCGGGCTCCACCGGTTTCTGGGCTCCGTCTTCACGCAGCCGAACGCGCTCGCATGGAGCGACCGGCACGCTGGCGGCTGGGTACGCCTCGCCGCGGAAGAGAATCTCTCCAGAGCGAGCGCGCAGTTGCCAGCGCTCGCGAACCGCCAGGAGTTCTCCCACGGCAAGGCCGTACTCGAGCAGGTCGAACTCCCTGCGCGCACCCGCTTCCAGTTCGAGTCCGCTGAGGACCCGTACGACACGGTTGTCGTATTCACTGCGCTCGTTGCCTTCGGCGTTCACGCCCAGCCGAAAGCGCGTAAGGTCCGCGGGTGGAAGGCGCAGCGTCAGCACTTCATGGGCGGTGTTCTCGACCGCCAGAACCAGACGATACTTGTCGTCGGTCAGAGGCTCGCTCGAGAGCGAGAGCTCGAGCTGGGCGACGAGACGCCGTCCTGTCAGCACGCGCTCGAACGCGTTCGCCAGACTCTCCTCCGCGGTCGTCAGCGAACACGCTCGCAAGCGGGTGAGGATGGTCTCGGCGAGGGCCTCGTCACCATCCTCGACGGCACCGGACAGAGCGCCGAACAGTGGCTGCAGCAGGGAAGAGACACCACTCAGCGCCTTGGGCTGCGACCGCTCGATGCGGGTAGATTCGCTCCTGAACTCGCTGTCGAGCTCCACCTCCCAGACACACGCGCTTCCCGAAAGAAGCCCGCACACCAGGCCTGTGCGGGCCCGCGACCAAAAGCAGGTCGCGGGCCCCACGTTCTGTTTCCTACTCTTTCGCAGACTCCTCACCGGAATCCGCTTTCTCGGCGGCAGCTTCGGGAGCCGCTGCTGGCGATTCCGGTGCCGCATCCGCTGCCGGTGCTGCATCCGCTGCCGGTGCTGCATCCGCTGCCGGTGCCGCATCCGCTGCCGGTGCCGCATCCGCTGCCGGTGCCGCATCCGCTGCCGGTGCCGCATCCGCTGCCGGTGCCGCGGGCGCGGACGCCTCAACGGCCGACATATCGGGCTTCGGGGGCGGCGGCTCGGCGTTCGAGACAGCCTCCTCGACCGTCTGCGTACCGACTTGCGTGCCGTCCTCGTCGAGGATCTCGACCACCGGCGGCGACTTCTTGGCCTCGGCCGCGATGGCCTCGTTCTCCTCGAAGTCCGCGTGGACGAAGGACAGACCGATCTTGCGCTCTTCCGTGTCGACACGGATGACGCGCACTTCGATCTTCATGCCGGGCGCAACCACCTCTTCGGGCGTGGTGATCTTGTGATCCGCCAGCTCGGAGATGTGGAGCAGACCCTCGAGGTCTTCCTCGAGCTTCACGAAGACACCGAAGTTGGTGATCTTCGTGACGTAGCCCGAAAGCAGGTCGCCGATGTGGTAGTTGCCCGGGATCTGCTCGAGCCACGGGTCGTTGGTGAGCTGCTTGAGACCCAACGCAATGCGTTTCTTGGTCGTGTCGACCGAGAGAACGACGCAGCGCATCTTGTCGCCCTTGCGCACGACTTCCGAGGGGTGCGAGACCTTTTTGGTCCAGCTCATGTCGGAGACGTGCAACAGGCCGTCGATGCCCTCTTCGATCTCGATGAACGCACCGTAGGTCGTGAGGTTGCGCACCGTGCCCTCGATGATCGTTCCCGGGGGATAGTGATCTTCGACGAGATCCCAGGGGTTCGTCTCGGCTTGCTTCATGCCGAGCGAGATCTCCTGCTTCTCCATATCGATCTCGAGCACGATGACCTCGACCTTGTCACCGGGGTTCACAAGCTCGGAGGGGTGGTTGATGCGCTTGGTCCAGGACATCTCGGAGATGTGGACCAGACCCTCCACTCCGTCTTCCAGCTTCACGAAAGCACCGTAGGTCATGATGTTCACGACCTCGCCGATGTGGCGCGACTGGACGGGGTAGCGGCCTTCGATGCCGTCCCACGGACTGGCGGACTTCTGCTTGAGACCGAGCGCGATGCGCTCGCGCTCGAAATCGACGCGCAGAACCTTGATCTCGATCTCTTGACCGAGCTCGACCATCTCGGAGGGGTGCCGCACGCGGCCCCAGGACATATCAGTGATGTGCAGGAGGCCGTCGATTCCGCCCAGGTCGACGAACACGCCGAAGTCGGCGATGTTCTTGATCGTGCCCATACGGACCTGACCTTCCTGGATGTCCTTGAGCAGCTCTTCCTTCTGGCGCTGGCGTTCCTCTTCGAGGAGCTTGCGGCGCGAAACGACGACGTTCATACGTTCCGGATCGATCTTTATGATCCGTGCACGAATCGGCTCGCCGATGAAGTCGGAGATGTCGTGGGTGCGGCGCAGGTTGACCTGCGATGCCGGGAGGAAGACGTTGACGCCTTCCACGTCGACCAAGAGGCCACCCTTGATCTTGCGTTGACAGATACCGTGGACTTCGTCGCCCTCGTTGTATTTCTCTGCCAGGTGTTCCCAGGCGCGCAGGCGATCGGCGCGGCGCTTGGAAAGCAGAGCGGTATCGTCGTCGCCCAACCCGTCGTAGAAGACCTCGTAGGACTCTCCAGGCACGGGTAGGGTCTCTCCGAATTCGGAGATGGGGATGGAACCTTCGGACTTGCCGCCGATATCGAGCACGACAAAGCCGGTGCGCTGATCGACGGAGTCGACCTTGGCATTGACGATAGAACCGATGGTCACCGTAGAGATGGTGCCGGTCAATCTGTCATTGAGCGCATGCTCGTCGATGCCGCCCAAGGCGGCTTCTACACGTCGGTCGAGCTCTTCGGCGTCGAGCTCATACTTTTTGACGCGATGGGATGATGAGATGGTCATTTGGGTTTCGTGAGAAGGACGTTTTTAGGTGTGTTTTATAAGTTGCTTAAATCAGGACGTAACCGACGCCCCAGAGGAGCGCGGTGTGCTTTGCGTGTGAGCCAGCAGGGCCTCGATGGTCTCGCGAATGACCTTGCTGGCATCGGGAGTGTCGGGGGACAGGGTCTGGCCGATGGAGCATTGGATTGCGAACGGTCGGGGAATCCTGTGCTCGCGGGAGAAGGCCTGGAAACTGCCCTGGATGCCGACGGGTAGAATGGGAACCCCGCTGCGTTTGGCCGAGAAGAGCGCGCCTCCTCGGAACTCCGCCAGACGGCCGTCCCGGGTCCGGGTGCCTTCGGGAAAGATGGCCACCGCGTGGCCGGCATCGAGCCGTTCGGTGATCGCGCGCAGGGCTGCTCGATCGCTCTCACCCGTTCGGATCAGGATGCCACCGCAAACCTCTATGACCCAGGCGATGAAACGCGAATGGGTCAGGGTGTCCCTGGCCACGAAGGAGACGTGACGCGACACCACGGCGGCGATGATCGGGATATCCAGAAACGAGGCATGGTTGGCCACGATCAGGAGCCCACCATCATCGGGGTTTTCGGGGATGTTCTCCCGGCCTCGGATGCGAAGGCGGTGAAAGAGCCGCAGGTAAGCACCCAGCGAGTGTCGAATCACGCCGTACCAGAAGGGCGAGCCCGCAGGTTGCTTCGGACGCCTCCTGGAGCTCACCGCAGGGCCTTTCGGCGCACGTGCTCGAGAATGCGCTCCACCACCGCCTCGACGCTCAAGCCGTCGGCCTCGATGGCGATCGCATCCGCGGCTCGTTTGAGCGGCGAGTGAGCGCGGGTCGTGTCCAGGCGGTCGCGCCGCTCGATATCGGCGCAGACCTCATCCAGGCGCTCCAGCGCACCCTCCTGGAGGGCGCGGCGTCGGGCGCGTTCGTCCACGCTTGCGTTGAGAAAGAACTTGTGATCGGCCTCGGGGAACACGACGGTCGTCGTATCTCGCCCCTCGGCCACGATGCCCGGGCCACGGCTTCCGATCTCCCGCTGACGTTCCACGACGGCCTCCCGGACGCCCGCATGGGCCGAGACCGCGGAAACGTTCATCGTCACCGTCGAGCTGCGGATGTCCGGCTCACCGGGCTCTCCGTCGATGAGAATCCGTCCTTCCCGATCGAATTCGAGCACGAGCTTGCGAGCAATCGTGGCGCACTCCCCCTGGTCCGAGGGATGGATGCCGCTTTCGAGGACCGCCAAGGTCACGGCACGGTACATGGCGCCTGTGTCCAGGAAGGTCAGCTCGAGGGCGCGCGCGATCCGCTGCGCCACGGTGCTCTTGCCCGCACCAGCGGGCCCGTCAATGGCAATGATCATGGGGTTCCGGGGAACCGTCCCCTCAGAGATAGAGGGGGACCCAGGATAGGGGCTCCTGAAAGAGGGTCAACCGCTGAGATGGCACGCTTTCGAATTCTCGGGCCTGGGACCTACCCCCGCTGGCCATTTGGCGGGGACGCAGGAAGCCGACTGGAGACCCCGAGCTCGCCCCCCGGAAACACCTCGAGCACACTCTTCTGGCCCCCAAAGGCGTCCAGGACCACCCAACGAGCCTGTCCGAGGGGCACCTCGCGATAGCTGTGGGCGTGGCCACAAACCAGCAGATCCGCGTCCATGCGGGCTACCCAGCTCGCCGCCGCCTCTTCCTGCTGGTCGACGACAAAGTCCTCTTTCTTGGCCAGTTCTCGCTTCGACACCTTCCGCAGCCGCCGCGCGGCCATTTCGGCCAGGCCGGGCAGGCGCGGAGCGATCCAGCGCACGGGCCCGGAGCGCAGCACGCGGCGCATCCTCTGGTAGCGATGATCGAGCGTGCACAGCTGGTCGCCGTGGAGGAAGTAGACCCGGGTCCCATCCGGCGTACGGGCCAGGATGCCCTCCTCGTGGATGCGGCAACCGCTGAGTCGTTCGAAACGCGCATCGAGCAGGAAATCGCGGTTGCCCAGGATGATCTCGATGCCCGTACCCTGCGCCACCCGGGCCGCGAGGGCGGCGACGGCCTGGCTCGTGGCCTCGAAGCGCGCCTGTGCCATGCCGACCCAGTAGTCGAAGAGATCGCCCAGGATCAAGAGCTGCGGCACGCCATCGAGTCCCGCCAACCAGTCGACGAAGTAGCGCACGTCCTCGGGCTCCATGATCGCCAGATGCAGGTCGGCGATCACCAGACTGCCAACCTCCAGCTGAAGCGGTGAGCTAGCCATGTCGTACGTCGCTATTCGATACCGAGGTCGCGCAGCTTCTCCCAGAGCGCCTTGCGCGAGATGCCGAGCAACTCGGCCGTCTGGGTCTTGTGCCCGCCGGTCATCTCGAGAGCGTGCTTGATGTGGTCCGTTTCGCAATGACGCAGCACGTCGCGCAGCGGGCGCACTTCCTCGGGGATCTCGGTTGCGCCGCGCCAGCGACCGTCCACGGGTAAGAGTGCATCGCGCTTCAATTCCGCCCCGGGGCCAGCCAGGGCCACGGCACGCTGGACCGCGTTCTCCAGTTCGCGCACGTTACCGGGCCAGGGATAGCGCTCGAGGGAATTCATCGTGGCGTCCGAGACCTTGTACTCCCGGTCCTTGCCGTACTTCCCGAGCATGTGCTGAATCAAGAGCGGGACATCGCCCTCGCGTTCGCGCAGAGCAGGCAGCTTCACCGGCACGACGTTGATCCGATAGAAGAGGTCCTCGCGAAAGGCCTTCTCACGGACCATCTCCCGCAGGGGTTTCTTCGTCGCGGAGACGACCCGGATATCGCAGGTTTTCGTCTGCTCGCTCCCCAGGGGTTCGTAGGAGCGCTCCTGAAGAACGCGCAGGAACTTGACCTGGACCGAGAGCGGCATGTCGTCGATATCGTCCAGGAAAAGCGTCCCGCCGTCCGCCAGCTGGAAGCGCCCCTTGCGATCGCGGTGGGCATCGGTAAACGCCCCCTTCTCGTGACCGAAGAGTTCGGCTTCCAGGAGGCTTTCGGGTAGGGCTGCGCAGGAGATGGCGACAAAGGCCTTGTCCGCGCGCTGAGATCGATCGTGCAAGGCGCGCGCGACGCGTTCCTTTCCGGTCCCACTCTCGCCCTCGATCAGCACGGTAGCGTCCGTCGGTGCGACCGTGGTGATTCGCTCGAAGACCTGCAGCATGGCCTTCGAGCGCCCGACTATCTCGCCCAGGCGTTCCGCGGTCAGTCCGCGAATCTCCTCCCGCAGGCGCTCGTTCTCATCCGTCAGCTTGCGTTCGCGCGCGAAGCGCTCGACCATCCCGACCACGGCTTCGTTGCGGAACGGCTTTTGGATGTAGTTGACCGCGCCGATGCGCATGGCCTCGACCGCCTGCTCGACGGTTCCATACCCGGTCATGAGCACCACGGGGCGCGTCTCGTCCAGCTCGATGGCACGCTTCAGGACCTCCATCCCCCCGCCTCCGGGCATGCGAATGTCGGTCAGCACAACGTGCGGCTTCGAACTCTGCAACAATTCGAGCGCTGCGTCGGTGTCCTCAGCGTGTGAGACATCGTAGCCCGCGTCCTGAAGGGCATCCTTCAGCGTGATCGCGATCGTCTCTTCGTCTTCGGCAAGGAGAACGCGCACGGTTTCCTCAGTGGGAATCGCCCCGGGACGCTGTCGCCGGGTCGCTGACGAGAGGGCCAGGCGAACGATAGATGAAGCGATCACCGCCTTCTTCCGCCGCCTCGACCAGCGCCAGTTCTGCAGCTTCGACGAGACTGTCGAAGAACATGGTGTTGTCGTTTTCGAAGTGGGATATGCCGGCGGACAAGGTCACCGAAACGCGGTGGCCGTCGGCCTCGAAGACGAGCCCGTGGGCGGCGGCGATCAAGCGGCGCGCGGCGACCTCGGCACCTTCGCGGGTCGTGTGCGGGAGAATCGCCATCAAGCGATCATCCATCAAGCGGCCCAGGTAGTCACAGGTACGGGTCGCGTTCTGGAGCAGATCGACGACATCGACGAGGACGCTCTCCCGGAATTCATACCCATACAGATCGCGCAGATTCTCGAGTCGATCGATGCCGCAGACCAGGCAGCTGACGGGATACCCGTAGCGCTGGGCGCGGCTGAACTCGACCCGCATGAGGTGGCGAATCTGAGTCAGAGAGAAAACGCTCGCTGCGGGGTCTCGTTCGTGGTGTTCCATTTCGGGACTGGAGTTGTCTGCGCCTCTAGAGCTAGAAACTTACGCTCGGAGGGAGGCCTTCTCAAGCGCCCCACGGCCACCGGAACGGAATTAGGGCGCTGAACTGGCGCTGCTCAGCCGCGCGAGAAGACCCTCTCGAACAGGGCGTCGAAGCTGGTGCCCCTCTGATGGAGAAAGGCCATGATCAGGAGCAGGATGAGCGTGTAGATGGCCACGACCACGAACTGGGCGACGACAAAGGCCAAACCTCGCTTGGTGGCCATGCGCGCCTTGCGTCCGGCTCCACGAGCTCCCCGGGCGAGGGGAGCCATCAGAAAATCCCGCAGCAAGCGGCCGGAGCGTTCCAACAGGCGCAGGTCGTCCATGCGCCCACGCCCGGCCGAATAGAGCTCTTCGGCGCACTCCTCGACTTTGAACTCACCGTCGATCACGCGTTCCTGCCAGCGCTTGATGACGGCCTTGTCGGTCATATCGAGCTCGACCATCATCCCCGCCAGGAGTCGCCTCCAGACCCGTTCTTGCTCGGGAGTCTTCCCCGGGACGTTGAGCACGGGGGCCGCCGTGGGGCTGGGCTCTGGGGAGTCGCTCGGCAACTCCTCGAGCGAAGCCTGGTGTCCGGCGGGCGCATCGACGCCGTAGCCGAGGGTGATCCCGCACCACTGGATCACGTCCCCTGGGCGGAGGGCGATTTCCTCGAAGGGCGCCCCGCCCTTCTGCGGAGGCGATCCGGAACCGAGAAAGACCGCCCTGGGCGGTCGATTCCAGATGTGCAACTGCTCCCCCCGCTCCACCGGCAGGGATACGTCGACGTCCTGCGGTGCGGCCCCCCCACCGAGCCGGGTCAGCCCCTCGAGCAAGACCTGCCTGCGGGTTCCTCCAGAGTCAATGATATCGATCCAGCTTCCAGCCATGGGAACCTGCTTTACTTTCCTGATCCACGCAGGTCACCCCCCTTCTGGGGCGGATCTCGAAAAATCCCCCCAGCTTCGATTTCCTCCGTTCGGCGCTGGATCCGGATTCCGCATACAATGCGTTGCCCGCTCCCGCGTGGCGCGCCCCTCCTGACGGCAGCTAGGGGAGTGGCATCCCCCCCCCGGAGCCGAAGGAAACAGCACTTGCGCATAGGACTCTCACAAACGGCCCGAATGGAGCAGCGACTCGTCCAGTCGCCGCAGATGATTCAGGCCATGCAGATCCTGCAGCTCTCGGCGCTCGATCTGGAGGATCGCATCTCTCAAGAGTTGCTGGAGAATCCTTTCCTCGAGGTGACCGAGAACTCCGACGCAGAGGAGAGCACCTCCGCAGAGAACGAACCCGACGGTGAGACCGCAGCCCTCGAGGGCATGATCGACGAACTCGAGCGTTACGAACGAGATTTCGGCGATGGGCCCCAGCGCCGCGTTTCGGCCGATGAAGCCGATCGCAAACTCGAGGCCATGCGCAACACCCCGGCGACCTACCACAGTCTGGGAGACGCGCTCCTCGAGCAGATCGCCCTGCTCGACCTCGACGAACGCCGGCGCGAGATCGCGGAGTATCTCATCTACTCACTCGATCCCCGCGGATATCTCCCGGATCCGCTGGAAGAGGTGGCTTCGCAGAGCGGCATCCCCGATGTCACCGTCGAGGAACTGGAAGAGATTCTCGCCGACATGCGTCGGGCCACGCACCCCGCCCTGGGCGCCAAGGACCTGCAGGAGTGTCTGCTCCTGCAACTCGGGCCGACTGGCCTCGACACACCGCTCGTGCGCGCCCTCGTCGAGAACCACCTCGCTGATATCACGACCAACCGTTTGCCGCGCATCGCGCGCGCGACCGGACATACCATCGAAGAGGTGAAGGAGGGCATCGAGGCCATCCGTCACCTGGACCCCAGCCCGGGTCGGGAATACGGCGAGGCCCCGGCCGAGACCATTCACCCCGACGTGTTGGTCCTCGAGATCGACGGCACTTTCGAGGTTCAGCTCACCCGCCAAGGCGTTCCCGAGCTGACGATCAGCTCTGCCTATCGCCAGCTCCTGCGACAGGGTGGCAAGGCCGAGGGCGTCCGCAAGTGGGTCAAGCAGCGGCTCGAGTCAGCGCGCTGGTTCATCGACGCCATCGAGCAGCGCCAGAACACCCTGATGCGTATCGCGAATGTCGTCTTCGATCGTCAGAGCGAGTTCCTCCAGCACGGTGTCAAGGGGCTCACCCCTCTGCGCATGCTCGAGGTTGCCGAGGCCACCCACGTTCACATCTCGACGGTCAGTCGCGCCGTGGCCGGCAAGTACGCCCAGACCCCCCACGGTATCCTGCCTCTGCGTTACTTCTTCTCGGGCGGTACGGCCAAGGAGTCGGGAGGCATGGCAAGTCAGGCCTCGATCAAGCAGCACATCAAGGAGCTGATCGAAACAGAGGACTCCTCCGCGCCGCTCTCCGATGACCGGCTCGCGGACCTCCTCAAGGAGCGCAACGGCATCGGCATCGCCCGCCGTACGATCACGAAATACCGAAAGGCGCTCGGGATCCCCGGTTCCTCCCAGCGCCGCGTGTTCTAGTCGGCACCAGCGGACAAAGCCAAGGACAACCCCACGGACAAACGGGGACGCGCTTTGGTAAGGTGCCATTTCGGACCCGAAACGAGAGGAGCGGTAGAACCATGGGCGTACGCGCCACTGAATTGCGGAAAGGCCAGGTCATCGAGAAGGACGGCGACCTGCTCCTGATCACCGACTACGAGCACAAGACCCCGGGCAACCTGCGGGCCATCATCAACATCAAGACCAAGTCCTTGACGAGTGGCCAGTCCAACTCGATGCGCCTGGGCTCGGGCGACACACTCGAGGTGGCCTACCTCGACCGGCGCAAGTCCGAGTACCTCTACAAGGAGGCGAACGACAACTTCGTCTTCATGGACGCCGAGAATTACGAGCAGTTCCAGCTCTCCGCCGAGCTCGTCGGCGACAAGATGGGCTTCGTGCGCGAAAACACGACCATCTCTGTCACCTTCCATGGCGCCACCCCGATCGGGGTGGAATTGCCTGCTTCCGTAACCCTGAAGGTCACCGAGTCCGAAGCCGCAGTGAAGGGCAACACGGCCAACACCGTGAAGAAGGAAGCCGTCCTCGAAACCGGCCTGCAGATCAAAGTCCCGATGCACATTGTCGTGGGTGAGGAAGTCCGCGTATCCACAGAGAGCGGCGAGTTCCAAGGCCGAGCGAACTGATGAAACGGAGGATACGGTGCGGCACCGTATCCTCCGTTTCATCACTCCTTCACGTACACACTCACCCCGAGATCTCGGGGAGTCCAGCGCACAGGAAAGTTGGCCACTTCGCGACAGTCGCGAAGAATCGCCTTGAACTCGACACGCTGTTCCTGCGTCCAGGCCTCGAGCAGCTCGTGGTTCACCACGTACCAGATGCGACGGTCGTATCTTTGCCAATCCTGATTCTGGCGCGCGCGAAAGGAGTCCAGCCATGTGACCTCGGCCCAATCGCGGAGGTCGGTCTTCCACGGATTCAGGTAGAACTCGCCGACCGGAGCATCCATGCCGAACAAGAGGTCGTTGTCGCCGCGGTGTTCGAAGACGAAGGCATAGGCTTCGCGCCACCGCGGTCGGTCGCCGTTGCGAAAGAAGTAGAGGGTGGAGTCCAGCGTCCCCGGCGCAACGAGCACGAGTAGAAACAGAACGGTGGATCGGACCCGGGTGATGTTCTTCAAGAGCGGCACGACCGCGACCGCCGCGATCCAGGGCAGGATCACGAAGACGTACTGCGCACTGACGAGCACGAAGAGCGAAGCCAGCCCGGCAAAGCACAGGGCGGGTACGGCAACGGCCAGTGGAATGAAGCCCCGGTGCGTGCGGTCCTTGTAGACCATCCATGCGCCGTACAAGAAGGCCAACCCGACGGTTGGCGTCAGGTAGTACCCAGCGGTCATGGCCAGGTGCAGGGTGCTGACACCGCTCTTTTGGTCTTGGTACTTGGACCAGACCTCGAGTGCCCAGCCCGCACCCGCACCCGCTCCGAGAAAGGCACACAGCGACAGAAGGTTCCAGGGCACGTCCTCGATGGCCTGGATCGGCGGTCGCTGGAACCAGAGCGACATCCACGGAACCATGACGATCGGAACACCCAGCAACAGTGCACTCGGGTGCGCCATGGGCGACAGCCCGATGAAGACCAATCCGACCCCGACCAGCCTGGACCGACCGCGCTCGATCCCCGCGAGAAACACCCCCCCGCCCCCCAGGGCCAGGAACTGGGCCAGGGTGTAGAAGCGTGCGTTCTGCGACCAATACAGGTGCCAGCTCGAACAGGCGATGACGAGCGCCGCGCCGGCCGCGCACCGAGCGTTGAGGATCGGGCGCAGAACGAAGAAGCTCGCCGGGATGACGAGCCAGCCGAAGACCGCCGAGGGCAGGCGCATCAGGAACTCGTCTGGACGGCCCTCGGCGAAACCATAGAACAGACCGAAAAACCCATAACCAAGGGGATTGTCCATCCCTTCGCGGTGGTTTACATCGGCCAGGGTAAAGGCCTCGTCGAGCCACAGGCTCCACTCCCCCAGAAGGAAGAAACGGACCAACCCCACCCCCATGGCCAAAAGAAAGATCTTTTGCGCCAGGGGATCCTTGGGGGTTCCAGACCCGCGACGTTTTAGCCGATCCATGACATTGACTCTCTCGGGCACCAGCGGGAGGTTTCCAAAGCCTCCAGCGCTTGTAAACTCCAACATCGCAAAGCCAGCCCAACCGTCGATGCCTTTCCTTCCCAAACTCCCCCTCGTCGCAGCGCGCAAAGGGGCGCTCGTGGCCCTGGCAGCTCTCTTTGTGAGTGCCGCCTGTGTCAACGTGACCCCCCCCGGCGTCTTCTTCGCTTCCCAGCCTCCGGGGGCCAGGATTCTTCTCGATGAGGTGGATTCAGGCTTCGTGACGCCGGCGATGATCGATCTGGACAACGCCAAGGCATACGAGATCCGGCTCGAGCTGCAGGGCTACGAGCCACGCACCTTCAAGATCAAGCCCGGCGGCCGGGTGACGCTCGTGCCCTGGTACAACGCGGTCACCCCCGAATCGATCCACTTCCCGCTCTTTGCCACCACCGAGGATCTGTTCTTTCCCCTGCGACTCGACGAGAACCTCGTACCAGGACGCATCCACGTACGGTTGCACCCCTTGGGCGACGAGCGATGACCGCACCCCGCCGGGCCGTCTTTCTGGACCGTGATGGAACTCTCCTCGACGAGCTAGGCTACCTCAGCGACCCGGACAAGCTCCTCCTGCTCGACGGCATCGCTGGCCCCCTGCGTCGCCTCGCCAAGGCTGGTTTCTTTTTGTGCGTCGTGACCAACCAGAGCGGTGTCGCTCGCGGCTACTTCGACGAAGCCGATCTTGCTCGCGTTCACGACCGCCTGCGCGACAACCTCGAAGCCGAGGACGTCCACCTCGACGCGATCCTGCATTGCCCCCACCATCCCGAGCACGGCCCCCCCGACCTCAGGAAGCGCTGCATGTGCCGCAAGCCCGCTCCGGGCCTCTTCCTCGAAGCAGCCAGCCGTTTCGGCATCGACCTGCCCACGAGCTGGTCCATCGGCGATGCCCAGCGCGATCTCGAAGCCTCCGCCCGCGCCGGGATCTCCGGGCGCATCCTCGTGCTCACGGGAAAGGGCCGCACGACCAAGGACGAGCTATCCCAGAGCGAGAAGGAGCACATCCACATCCTTCCCAACCTGGCAGCAGCGGCGCAGTTGATCCTGTCTTCGGCGTAGTTGGGTGTGCGAGCGCTCCCGTCCCAACGCAATCAACTGAGGTAGTGCGACAGCACATTCGACGCACGCCGCGCAATCCACGACGGAAGCTTCGTCCACGTCTTCCTCAGGAACGCTGTTCGCGAATTCGATGGCGTGAACGTGGGCAGGTTCTTGCGCTTCACGAGGAAGTAGCGGTAGTTCAACGACTGCGCCGTGAACCCCTGATGCTCCTTGAACCGAAACGCCCCTGAACCCTGGCGACTGCGGCAGAAATCAAACTTCTTGAAGCCATGCTCGACGCCCCATTCCTGGAGCGCCATGTACATGTAGTTGCTGGCCGAGAACTCACGATCGGCCCCCGGCTGGGTGCCAGCGTAGTACGCAATCAGAGTGTCCTCGAAAGCGAAGGACATCACCGCGGCGATCGGCGTGCCGCGGCGTCGTACGAGGTGCACGAAAATGTGCTCCTCGTCGAACTCCTCGAGAATCGCGCGGAAGTGGGCGTGCGGTAGTGCGGGTGATCCCAGGGCTTGCTTGTTTTGAAAGAACAGCCGCACGAGGTCATCCACGTACCAGACCCCGCGACTCAGCTCGAGCCCATAGCGGTTTCTGGCCTTGCGTGCCTCGGCCCGTGCCTTCTTCGGCATCAACGCCAGGATGTCGCCCGGTTCGTCCGGAAGATCCCGAATGAAGGTCGCGTAGAGGTCGCTGCCGGGTAGTTCGATCTCCGGATCCTTTCGATACCGTAGCTCGAGGTGCCCGACGCCGAGCGAGCGGGCGAGCTCCTTGGCGGAGTCCAGGAGGGCGAGTTCGGATCCACGGTCCTCGGCGATCGCCCCACCGTATACCGCATAGGGTGCCGAGATCAGTTGGCGACGCAGGTCCATACCGCGCCCCTCCATCAACGGCAACACCCCTACCAGCTTGTCGCCGCGCCATGCGAGCAGGTCGCGTTGGCGATGCCCATGGACGTTGCCGACGAATCTCGTCCAGCCACGCAGGTGGAAGAACGAGCCCCGCGAGTGGGCGCGTACGAACTCGTCTCGGGCGGAGTCATCCGACGTCTTGGACGCCCGAACTTCTAGGGCTACCTCGTTGGGTTGACTATCCGTCGTCACCCTCGGGCTCGCTTCCTGCATCATCTTCATCGCGACGCGTCTCGTATACCCGTTCGATCCGGTACTCCTTCAGGTTGCGTGCCTGGGAGAAAATGATGATCTCGCCCACCAGACCGAAGCCCAGGATTTGCACACCCAGCACGATCATCAGCACGCCGAGGAGCAGCAGAGGTCGACCGGAAACCCCTCTATCGAATCCGAGCTTCTGGATCGTGAGGTAAAGACATACGCCAATTCCACAGAGGCCGAACAACCCGCCGATCGTCCCGAAGAACCGCAAAGGTTTTAGGGTGAACTTGGTGAGGAACATCACCGCGAGGATGTCCAGGAAGCGACGCGTGTAGACACCGACGCCGAAGAAACCGGTCGCCCCCCATTCCTTCAGGTGACGCACCTTCACCTCGACCACTCGATAGCCCTGTCGGAAGGCCATGACGGGTAGGAAGCGGTACATGTCTCCGTACACGGCGACATCCTCGAGCACCTCCCTGCGAATCGCTCGGAAGTAGCAATTCAGGTCGTGGAAGGTCATGCGGATGATTTGCCGCAGGATGAAGTTGAAGGTCATCGACTGGAAGCGGTTCAGCCACGGATCGACACGTGGATTGCGCCAAGGCGTGACGAAGTCCGCCCCTTCATCGAGCGCGGCCAGCATCGGGCGCAGCTCGACCGGATCGACCTGAACGTACTGGGGCGAGGTGACCAGGTATACGCCGAGGGCACGTTCGACCGCGGCCGACAGGCAGACCGATTCCCCGAAGGGGTTCTTGAACGAGATCAGTCGGATCTTGCGCCCGTGGGTCTGGCGCAGCTTTTGCACCTCCTCCCAGGCCTGGCCGCTGACGCCATCGAAGACGAAGAAGATCTCCCAGCTGCGCCCCTGGAGTTCGAGTTCGCTACTCAGCGCGTCTGCAACCTGACGCACCTCCGCATCGCCGCTCTGCACGGGAACGACGACGGTGACGTCGAGCACCTCCTTGGGCCCGGTCGAGACCAGCTCGCGGAAAGCGGTGCTTTCGAGATCGACAGCGGGAGTGGCTTCTTCGACGCTCATCAGTGCAGCTCGTTGAGAATGCGGTCCAGCGTGCTACGACGGTGCATACCGCTGGCTTTCACCGCCAGCTCAGCCAAGAGCCCCAAGAACGCGAAGTAGATGAAGGCAGAGAAGATGACCGCCAGGATGTGGATGATAGACATCTCCCACTCATTGAAATAGACCTCCACGCCGTGTTCCATCCTCGGGGCGGCGCCTGGATCCATGGACATGAGAGCGACGCCACCGAAGAGCAAGCCAACCATGAGGGTCGCGATGGCGAAGAGCCCGAAGTACTGGATCGGCCGCTGGGAGAAGCGCGAGATGAAGTTGACCGTAACGAGGTCGATCAAGACGCGGGTTGCTCGCCCGATTCCGTATTTGCTCGAGCCGAAGCGGCGCGGTCGGTGGTTCACGACCACCTCGGTGACCCTCGCGCCGCTGCCCTGCGACAGTACCGGCAGGAAGCGGTGCTGCTCGGCGTAGATCGACATGTTCTTGACCAGCTCGCGGCGGAAAGCCTTCAGCGTGCAGCCCGTGTCGTGGATGCTCACACCAGTGACAATGCCAATCAAACGATTGGCGATTATCGAAGGCAACCGCCGCAGAAAAAAACCGTCGTGACGTTTCTTGCGCCAACCGGCCACGACGTCGAAACCGTTGTCCAGTTCATCGACGAGTCGCGGAATGTCTGCAGGATCGTTCTGCAGATCCCCGTCGAGCGTGACCACGACGCGCCCGCGCGACATGTCGAAACCCGCGTCCAGGGCGGCCGTCTGGCCGAAGTTCCTTCGGAACTTGACGAGCCGGATGCGCGGATCGTTGCGTTGTAGATTGCGCATCACACGCAGACTGGCATCCGTCGAGCAATCGTCGACGAAGACGATCTCCGCATGCTTGCCCATCTCGCCCATGGTACCGATGGCACGATCCAGCTCTTCGTGCAAGACGCCGAGGCTCTCCTCCTCGTTGAAGATCGGCACGATGATCGAAAGTTCGATGGGGTTGGACATTTACGGGGCGGCGGGCGGGGAGCGCTCGCCTTGTCTTTCGGAACTTGAGGCACTGTTTTTTGAGCTGGAGCAGCGCTTCCGGAGCGTTCCTTGGGTTTTCCGGCTCCTAAGATGCCACCGGAAGCCCCTCGGGCGAACGCTGTTCGGAACTTCCTTCGCGTTGGCGGCGCAATGAGCGCAATGGCGCCCCTGGATGCAACCGGTGATGTTCAGAAAAAACCACTCTTCCGTCGAGAAAACGAGACATGGCGTCCGAAGTGGCTCCGTGACCTCGCCCGTCTCCCACCCCCACCGCATCCTCGTTTTCGACCAGGCCTCTCCCTCGACCGAGCGAGTGGGAGCGCTCCTCCATGACAAGGGCTACGAGGTGCTCAGCACCGAGTTTCCGGAAGAGGCTCTCGAGGCGCTGCGAACCGGCGAAGTGGAACTGATCCTGAGCGAGGTCCGTATGGGTGCCCAGAGCCTGCTCGAGCAACTCGCCACGGAACCGAGAGAGACTCCGCTGATTCTCTTCGAAGACTTCGGCGGCTTTGGTCCCGACATCGAGGCCGCCAAGGCCGTCGCCTTTGAAACCCTGCCTCGGCCGGTTTCCGACGAGCAGGTGCTCTCCACCGTGCGTCGCGCGCTGCAACAGATCGAGCTGCGCGAGGAAAACCGCCGTCTGCGTGAGGAGGTCGGCGATCGCTTCTCCCTGGGCAACCTGCTTTCGCGCGATGCACGCATGCGGCGCATCTTCTCCACCATCGAAGCCGTCGCCGACTCCAATGCGAGCCTCCTCATCCAGGGCGAGAGCGGGACCGGCAAGACCATGCTGGCGCGGGCGGTCCATGAAGGCTCCATGCGCAAGGACGCTCCCTTCATCGTCGTCAACTGTGGCGCGATCCCGGCCGCCTTGCTGGAGAGCGAGCTCTTCGGGCACGTCAAAGGAGCCTTCACCGGGGCGGTGCGCGATCGCGAGGGCAAGTTCGAAGCAGCCGATGGCGGGACCATTTTCCTCGACGAGATCGGTACCGCTTCGTCCGAGCTGCAGGTCAAGCTTCTACGCGTCCTCGAGGAGGGGCGCTTCGAACGCGTCGGCGATACGAACACACGCACGGTCGATGCACGCCTGGTGGCTGCGACCAACGTGGATCTCGCCGAAGAGGTGGCCGAGGGTCGCTTC
Organism: Planctomycetota bacterium; assembly: GCA_965662355.1. Taxonomy (GTDB): domain Bacteria; phylum Planctomycetota; class UBA1135; order UBA1135. The sequence continues at coordinate 67,754 of CBFIHP010000018.1, forward strand.
CGCCGGGACCTCTACTATCGGATCCACGTGGTCGCCATCGAGATGCCGCCCCTGCGCCAGCGATCCGGCGACATCGCCTTGCTCGCGGAGCGCTTCCTCGAGCTCCATTCGGTCCGCTACGGACGCTCGACACCGCCACTGGGTGAGGCGACCACCGCGGCCCTCGTGGCCCACCACTGGCCCGGAAACGTGCGGGAACTCGAAAACACCCTCGAGCGGGCGGTCCTCCTGTCCCGCGGCGACCCGGTCGAACCCGAGCATCTCTGGCCCGACTCCATACCCGAGACCCGACCCCTGGCACCGGCCGCGGAGCATCCCTGGGCGGAACTTCCGCTGGGTCCGCTCCGACAAATTCTCGAGGTGCCCGAGCGTTTCTTCATAGAAAGAGCCCTGAAAGCCTGCGCTGGAAATCGCCAATCGACGGCCTCCAAGCTCGGAATCAACCGCACGACGCTCTTCAACAAGATGCGCAAGTTCGACTTGTTGGACTTTCCGACCAAAGATAAGGGACCGGAGGGGCCCACCTAGGCGGCACGAGCACCGTACGACCCTCACCTCTCCCTAATCATGGCGCGCATTCGCTGGACCTACTTCCTCTTTTCCCTGACCGTGGGGGGACTCATGCTCTTTCTGTGGGCACGGGGGGAGGCGCGTACAGCCGCATCGTTCGTGGCTTCGGCCAAAGCGCGGGTCGAGGAGGCCGACGCCCAGGTCGCGGCACTTCCTTCCCCGGACTTCAACGCTCGCATGCGCATCATCGGGCCCGCCCAGGATGCCGCCCTGCGCGAGTACGGCGCGGCCCTGCGCATCGCGGAATCCGAAGGGGACCTCGGGGTGCTCTCCGCGGCTCTCGTGGAGCGTGCCGATCTGTTCATGCGGCGCAACATGCCGCAGCTGGCGCTCGGCGACACGCTCGAACACATCGAGCTCTTCGGAGACAGCCCCGAGCTGCTCGGTCGCCTCGCCGCCGCGGCCTTGAGTTGCGGGCGCCCCGAGCTAGCCCTCGATGCGGCTTCACGTTTGCGCAAGGCCACACCCGACGACCCCGACTCCCACCTCTACATGGGCCGGGCCCACCTTTCCCTGTCGCAGCAGGCGCTCGATACTTGCGAGGATCAGCTGGAGGGGCAGTTGGCTCCGGCGGACGTCGAGATCGCCATGCAGCTGGCCCGTCGTGCAGCGGCTCTGCCTCCCACCGTTCGCGGCCACGGCACCAGTCGCGAACGTGTTCGCGAAATCTTCAACGACCCCGATGATGCCAACGCCGCCATCGATGCCATCGATCTCGCGGGCGAGCATACCTCCGAGGGTCTACGCGCGCTGGTGAAGACCCTGCGGCAGAAGCCGGACGGATCAGCCATCGCCGGGATTCAAGACATCCTCCTGGATGGAGGCTACGTCGAGTCAGCCGCAGAACTGGGTGTTGTCGCACTGCGACTGAATCGGCTCGACGACCGCGTACCGACCTTGGTTCGCACGTGTCTCGCCCTCGAACAGCTGGAGCGTTTCGAGCTTGCCGAAAACATGATCGCGTCGCACTTGCGACACAGGCGACCGATCCCTTTGTCCTCCATCAATTCGGATCTGCTGTTGCGCTGGTGCTTGCTCAACGACCGCTTGAAGAAATGGGAGCTCGTCTATTCCGCGGCACGCACGCTGGAGGGGCGTCACCAACGAGGCTCGCGGCACTACATCCTCGCCCGTCTATATCGCGGAATCGCCGCGTACCAGCGCGGTGCCCCAGCGCTTGAGGTCTCTTCTTGCATCGGTGAGATCGCTTCGATTCTTCCCGGGGATCCAATACGGCTCTTGCGAGCCTGGGTCACGTGGGCCAAGGCCGCGGCGAGCGAGGAAGACACGAAGCTCGAGCGCTACAACCTCGGACACGCGACCCGCGTGCGGGCGGAGGATCTCGGTCCCGACCTCGCACTCCGCCGCCAGCTGGGCGAAGCCTGGTTGCGGCGTTCCGAGATCGAGGACGCCGATGGGGATTCGATTCTCGCGGAGGTCAGCGCCACGCACGCACTGACGCTGCTACCGGGCAAACGCAAGGAGATTTGGAGCTGGCTCACCGAGGTCGGGGCCAAGGCCCTTGTTTTGCGCGAGACCACCCTGGAAAAGCTGCGCGCGGAACTGCGCCAAGGAATCACCCCCCACGGCCAGCGCATTGGCCCGTTCGGGCTCGCCGTGACCGTGCGCCATCTGCGGGACAACGGGCACTTCGTGCCTCTGCGCAGCTACGCCGAGATCTTGCTGGCCGATTACCCCGGGCATCCGGATGCACTCGAGGGTTTGCTCGGACTCCACGAATCCACGCACGCCTATACCGGCGTCGTCGACACCTCCTTGAAGCTCATCGAGAACGGCTTCCGTCCACGACAGGTACGCACAGCCCTGTCCCATGTTCCCGCAGAGTATCTGGATGGAAGAGATCTGATTCGCTGGATGCGAGCCGATCCCACCTCCGCTGCTGGTGCCGTCTTGCGGTCGCTTTTGGAAGAGAATCGCATCGAGGAAGCAATGTCTCTGGCGAGTCGTCCACAGCTGAGTGCCATCGAAGGCGAGGTGCTGGCGCTCCTCGGAGCTCGCCTGGGCGAAGCTGGGTACTGGACGGAAGCCAACACGGTCTTTAGCAACATCGAATCCGGGGATCCGGCTCTGTTCGCCTTCGGTGGTTCGATGTTGCGCGCCGGTATGTACGCCTCGATTCTCGAACGCAATGAGAAGCTGTTCGGCGAGGCCTTCCAGCGCTTCGAGGAGATCTCGTTGGACGAGCACAGGGAGGATTCGGAGCGAGGTGTCGGAGATCTTCTGAAAGCCTTCGATTCGCTGTATGCGGCGGATCGCAAGACCCGGGCATTGCGCATTCTCGAGCGACTCGAGGAAAACCCGGGCACGGAGACCGGCGAGGTTTTGTTGCGGCGGGCCGTTTTCGCGGCGATAAGGCAGGAACTCGAGCTCTTCCGGAGTACCGCCGAACGGGCCGACCCCTTCTTCGATGATGCTCGCGTTGAGCTGGGCGAACTCCTGGTCGCCAGCGACGCGCGGGATTGGACGGAGGTCGCGCGCTACTCCTTCGGCCTCTTGCGGGGCGAATTCGGCAAGAATCCCGCACGGCGCACCTTCTTGCGCATCCTCGCCGGTGAATTCGAACAAGCCCGTGAGGACCTGGAGGTCTGGCAGCCCGCTCCAGACGATCCCATGGGACTGCTCGCTCGCCTGCTCGTAGAACAGCTGGCCCCCACCCCACGTCCCGGGGACAGAGAGGAACTCCCTTTCCCCCACGTCGAGAGTCTGCGTGCTCTGCTCGACCACACGGACGCGCGCTTCTTGGCAGCCTGTGGGCTCAGTGCTCTGACTCCCCCCTGGTCCCTCTGGGCCCTCGATCGGCTGCGCCTCAGCGACAGCTCCGGTGCCGAGGCGTCCGGTCCGTGGAGTGCCACCTTGGGTGCCCAATGCCTGCTGTCCCTCGGGGATCCGGTGCTGGCCCAGCGCAAACTGGCAGCCTGGTCGAAGATCGACCTCGGCTTCCCGCCGGCTTTCTATCTCGGCGAGTCGGTTCGGCTGGCGCTCGGGGACAACGAGGAGGACTTGCTCGACATCCGGTCGCGACGGGTGGGCGCGGGTGGTGGCGCCGAGCTCCCCAAGCTGCTCCGCGCGCGCGTCGATGCACGACGACTTGCTCGCCAAGGCGCGGCAGCCGAGGCCATCGAGAATCTAGAGGCCGCATGCCGACAAAACCCCGAGGCTCACGAGCTCTTCATCGAACGGGCGAGACTCCTGGCCCACAACAACAAGCGCTCGAAGGCGATCGAGCTCTACGATCGTATGTTCGCGCGCGCCGCCTTCCAGGCCGGAGCCCTCGTACCGGAGTACATTGCGCTGCTCGATGCGTCGCTCGCCGCGGGAGAGATTCCCGAGGAAGTTTGGTGGGCCGAGCTGGAAGCACTCGAGTCCCAGCTCCCGGAGGAGCCCGCGGTGGTTCTGGCTCTGGCCAATCGCGAGGCCTCGGAACTCCGAGCGGCGACCCATGGGGGAAATTCGACCGGACCGGTACGCGCCCTCGAGCGCCTGTTGCGCTTCCGCAAACGTACGAACGAGTTCCCCATCGATGATCTACGTTACGGCGCATTCGTTCCCTGGATCGAGCTGCACGGCACACTCGACCCCGCAGGTGCCCTTGAGCTCGCCGACGACGAACTGCGCGCGAATCCCCTCTCGCCGCACCTGTGGGTCGCCTACGCCAAGGCCCTCGAAGCCGATGGGCGCCCCCTGGAGGCCCTCGAGGTCCTGAAGGTCGCCCTGTCGTTCACTGGCACCCTCGAGCCCCAGAAGATGCGCGTGCTCCTGCGCTTCGAATTCACGACGAACTTCGCCAAGCTGCTGCTCGACATTCAGAGGCTCGAGCACTACTTCGGCGAGCTGGAGGATCCCGAACTGCGTTTCCACTACGGACTCGCCCGAATCGCCTCCTCACGCAAGCCGATCGATCCGAATGCCGAGTCCCAAACCATGGACGCCATCGATTTATGGGATCAGCGCGCGGAATTCGGCTGGAGCGCGGAGCGCTACGCGCCCAGGCTTGCGATCGCGCTGACCCGCAGTGGACTCGGTGGCAAGGCTTTGGCGGTGATGAACGAGGTCTCCAAGAGCACCGTGGATCCCCTGAAAGCGAAGATGTTCCACGCGCTGAACTCCGTCTTGCGTTTCCAGAACCTCGAAAAGATGAAGCAGCAGGCGGCCCAGAATCGGGCCCGGGCAGAGGCAGACGCAGAGGCGCAAGCGGCTGGCGCTCCCGAGGATGTAGAGGCCATCGAAGAGCCGACGCTCACCGAGGCGGGGCTAGAGGAGTCCGGAGAGGAGCAGCCCTAGGTTCCGTTCCTTTGCCTCGAACGGACGCTAGGCTCGTCCTTCGGCCCTACCTAGGAGAGTCCGCCGTCTACGGGAACCGTCTGGGCCGTGATGTAGGACGCGCGTTCGTCGAAGAGGAAACCGACCACGGCTCCCACCTCCTCGGGCTTGCCGATGCGTTTCATCGGCACCATCTCGACGATTTGCTCGGGCAAATCGGCCACCATGTCCGTGCCGATGAACCCCGGCGCGACGCAGTTGACCGTGATTTCTCGTTTGGCAAGTTCGAACGCCAGGGAACGACAGGCGGCGATCAGTCCCGCCTTCGAGGCCGCGTAGTTCGCCTGACCACGGTTGCCGCGCAGTCCAGAGAAGGAAGACACGCCGACGATTCGCCCGCCCTGGCGCAGGCGTACCATGGGCATGACGAGCGGTCGCACAACGTTGAAGAAGCTCGTCAGGTTGGTATCGATCACACGATCCCACTGCTCGTCCTTCATCGAGGCCATCGGAGCATCGGCCGTGATCCCGGCGTTGAGAACGATGCCCCAGAAGGCTCCGTTGCGCTGGACATCCGCCTCGAGGACGGCCTTCGAGGCCTCCCGATCAGCGACGTCGAAGGGCAAGAGTTCCGCCTGCCCACCGGCGCTCTCGATCGCGGCCGCGACGCTGCGTGCCGCCTCCTCGTTCGAGCGGAAGTTCAGGGCGACGGAAAACCCTGCGCCGGCCAGTTCGATGGCCACGGCGCGGCCGATTCCTCGGCTGGCGCCCGTGACGAGTACTCGTTTGGGAGTGGATTCTTTGGATGCGCTCACAACGCGGATCCTAACGCCTCGAAGCGGAGCCTTCTCGGACTATCATGCCCCTTATGAAGCAGATCACGCAGAAGGTGCCCTCGGTCGCACCGCTCTTCCTGGCCCTCGGCATTCTCGGGTGCGGCAATGGGGATTCCGGTGGCGGGTCCGAGCAGAACGCGCAGGGCGCCACGGACGAGGATGCAGCCGACTCGGAGTCCTCCGGTTCGGGATCCAAGGCGAATAGCCGCCGTAGCCGGACCCCGGACGCAGAGCGCATCGGAACCGAGGACTACGAATCCGAGCAATCAGGGGCCCTCTATGGGGAGATTCGCACGAAGAAGGGCGATGTGGAGCGCTTCCCGATCGGGGCCCGTCAAAAATCCGAGTGCAAGCACCATGCGGATGTCGAACACCTGAGCGACGTGCTGCTCGTCAAGAACGGCCGCATTCAAAACGCGTTCGTCTACATCAAGTCGGGCTACGACAAGGACGGGATTCCCCCGGCGCCGAGCTCCAGCGTGACCCTGGACCAGAAGGGCTGTCTGTACACGCCCCACGTGTTGGCTCTGCGCACCGGACAAGAGCTCCGGGTCGCCAATAGCGATCCGACCAATCACAACGTCAACATCATCTCGCGACGCAACGAGGGTGGGAACAGGAACATGGGACGTGGGCAGGCGCCGGTCGCGTACAGCTTCCCTCGGCCCGAGGTCGGCATTCGCTTCAAATGCGACATCCACCCCTGGATGGGAGCTCGCGTGCACGTTTCCGAGCATCCCTGGTTCGCCATCACGGACGCGGCAGGGAAGTTCCGCATCCCGGATGTACCGCCGGGCAAGTACATCGTCGAGGTCGTCCACGAAGACCTCGGGAAAACCCGCGGCACGGTGACCGTGGAGGCGGGCAAGGCCAGCGGATTCACGCTCTCGCTCGACGGTTGACTTCCCTCAGGGCCTTTGCGATGGTCCCGGCTCACCAAATAGCCCTGTTTCCAGGCCGGCGACCTACCCGACCGGCCCGCTTCAAGGAAGGCATCGGACCCATGGAATTCGTCGAACTCGGCGATCGCTGGTTGCACTTCATCATGGGAGTCCTCTGGATCGGACTTCTCTACTTCTTCAACTGGGTCAACTCGGCTTTCGCTCCGACCATGGACGCGGAGACCAAGAAGAAGGTCGTTCCCGAGCTGATGCCCCGGGCGCTCTACTGGTTCCGCTGGGCGGCGCTATGGACGTGGATCACGGGCGTCCTGCTGATGTTCATCGTCTACTACCACGGCTACGACGGCTCGAACCTGATGGAGGGACAGGTCCAGGTCACCGCCATGACCTGGCTGCCGGCCTTCGGCGGCCTGATCGTCGGCTTCGCCGTCTACGACTTGCTGTTCAAGGCCCTCGCCAAGCAACACGGCGTGGCCGTCGTGATCTGGGGCGTGCTCGCCATCGGCTTCGGCGCCTTCTGCCGCGAGTCCCTCGGCTTCTCCATGCGGGCCACCTTCATCCATGTGGCGGCGCTGTTCGGCACGGCCATGGCCGCCAACGTCTGGATGCGCATCTGGCCGGCCCAGAGACGGATCATCATGGCCATCAAGAACGGCGAGGCTCCCAACCCCGGGGATCCGGCCATCGCGGGCCTGCGCTCGAAGCACAACACCTACATGTCGGTGCCGCTCTTGCTCTTCATGGTCAGCGTGCACCAGGACTCCATGCTCAAGTTCTCGGAAGGCATGCAACCCTACATCGCGCTCGCCGTGGTGCTCGGCATCGGCTTCGTCTTCACCTACGCGATCTACGCCAAGGCGAAGAACGTCCCCGGCTTCTGAGAGCATCCGCTCTCGAATGAAACGAGCCCCGGGGCGCAGGCCTCTGGGCTCGTTTCGTAGATGCTCTCGGACGCACCCTGCCGCAGCTATTTGGCGAGGACGAAGTTCACCAGGCGCCCGGGGATGACCACGGCCCTCTGCACCGTCTTGCCATCCAAGTACTTCTCCGCGGCGGAACGCGCCAAGCCTTCCAGGGTAGCCTTGTCAGCCTCCTTGGAGGCCTTCACACGGGCGCGGAGCTTGCCGTTGACCTGGATGACGAGCTCGTATTGCTCCTCCACCAGGTACGCCTCGTCGGCGACAGGCCACGCTGCGCGCACGATGCCACCCTCGTGTCCGAGGCGTGACCAAAGCTCCTCGGCGATGTGCGGAGCAAACGGGGCCAGAGCGCAGACGAAACGCTCTCCCTGGCTGCGGGTCACGCTCGCGGCGTGCTTCGAGGCCGTGTTCTTGAACTCCATCATGGCCGCGATGGCCGTGTTGAACTTGAACGTGTCGAAGGAGTCATGGATGCGCTTCAGAGCCTTGTTCAGCGCGCGTTCGACGACCAGCGTATCCCCCGTGGGTTCGCCACCGGAATCCGCCCCCTGCGCCAGGTGCGCCCGGATCGGTGCGTTGCCCTTCGGGTCGACGAACAACTTCCAGACGTCGTCCAGGAAGCGCCGCGAACCCGGGACATCGCGCGGGTTCCAGGGCTTCGATTCGCCCAGGGGGCCCATGAACATCTCGTAGATACGGAAGGTGTCCACGCCGTACTCGCCCACCACGTCGTCGGGGTTGACCACGTTGCGCAGCGATTTCGACATCTTGGCGACGACCTGTTCGACGGCTTCTCCGTCCTGGCCCACGTGCACACCGTCCTTCTTCTTGACCTCGTCCACCGGGATGATCCGGCCGGACTTGTCCTTGAAGGCGAAGGCGCAAAGAAGCCCCTGATTGAAGAGCTCCTGGAAGGGCTCCTTGGTCTTCACCAGACCGCAGTCGAAGAGGACCTTGTGCCAGAAGCGGGCGTACAAGAGGTGCAGCACAGCGTGCTCGACTCCACCGATGTAGAGATCCACGTTGCCCCAGTACTCCTGGGCCTCCTGCGAGAACGCCGCTTGGGAGTTCCGCGGGTCCATGAAGCGCAGGTAGTACCAGCACGAACCGGCCCAGCCGGGCATCGTGTCGGTGTCGCGGCGAACCGCAGCACCGGTCTCGGGGTCGGTGGTCGCGACCCAATCCCCGGCCCGCCCCAGGGGTGCGGAGCCATCGTCGGACGGGGTGAAGTCGTCCATCTCCGGGAGCTCGACCGGCAGATCGTCGTCCTGCACGCGCAGATGACTGCCATCGGCACGATGCAGCACGGGGAAGGGCTCGCCCCAGTAGCGCTGACGAGAGAACAACCAGTCGCGGAGGCGGTAGGTCACTTTGGCATCGCCGAGACCCTTTTCGCGCAGGAGCTCGATGGTCTTCTGCTTGGCCTGCTTCGTCTTCAGACCGTCGATCGGCCCGGATTGGATCGCCTTGCCCTCGCCCGCAAAGCAATGGCCGTCGGAGAGCCCGGGGATCCCCTCGGGGGGCTGCACGACCTCGTGGATGTTCAGGTTGTATTTCTTGGCGAACTCGAAATCGCGCTCGTCGTGGCCCGGCACGGCCATGATCGCGCCGGTGCCATACGAGGCCAGCACGTAGTCCGCCACGAAGATCGGAATGCGCGATTCCTCACGCTCCGGATCCATGACCGGATTGATCGCGTAGCGCCCGGTGAAAACGCCGGTCTTTTCCTTGGCAAGATCCGTGCGCTCGAGGTCCGACTTGCGGGAGGCATCCTCGACATAAGCCTGCACCCCTTCGCGATCCGACTCCGTCGTGATCTGCTCCAGCAGCGGGTGCTCGGGCGCCACGACCATGAACGTCGCGCCCCACAGGGTGTCGGGCCGGGTCGTGAATACCGTCAGGCTGGCGTCCAGCCCTTCGATCGAGAAGGTCACGTCGGCCCCCTCGGAACGGCCGATCCATTCGCGTTGCATGGTCTTGACCGACTCCGGCCAATCGAGAGCCTCCAGATCATCCAGCAGGCGGTCCGCGTACTCGGTGATCTTCAGCATCCACTGGGACAGCGGGCGCCGCACGCAGGGAAACCCGCCACGTTCCGAGCGCCCCTGAATGACCTCTTCGTTCGCGAGCACGGTCTTCAGCTCTTCGCACCACCAAACAGGGACCTCGGCCTGGTAGGCCAGGCCGCGGTCATACAGACGGGCGAAGATCCACTGGGTCCACTTGTAGTAGGAGGGTTCGCAGGTCGCAAACTCGCGCTCCCAGTCATAGGAGAGCCCGAGAGCCTTCAGCTGGCGGCGAAAGGTCTCGATGTTCTTGCCGGTGCTCTCCGCGGGGTGCACACCGCTCGTGATCGCATACTGCTCCGCCGGCAAGCCGAAGGCGTCGTAGCCCATCGGGTGCAGAACATTGAAGCCCTCCATGCGCTTGCGACGCGCCACGATGTCGGAGCCGACGTAGCCGATCGGGTGCCCCACGTGAAGTCCCGCCCCCGAGGGGTAGGGAAACATGTCCAGCACGTAGTACTTCGGCTGGTCGGGGTCGAACCCGGGGTCTCCGGGATTCTTGGCGTGAAAGGCGTGGGAGTCTTCCCAGACCTTCTGCCAGCGCGGTTCGATTTCCGCAGGGTCGTAGCGGTTGCTCACAGTGTCCGTTCCAAAAAGGCTCCGTAGGATAGGGAGCGGACCGCCCGGCGGCCACGGGCACGAACGGCCCCGGACAAAAAAGGCCGCTCCGCCTGGGCACCCGCGCTTGACCTCGCACCCCGCCGCGGGCATGCTTCCCGCTCTCCGTAGGGGGATTAGCTCAGCTGGTAGAGCGCTACAATGGCATTGTAGAGGTCAGGGGTTCGACTCCCCTATCCTCCACCACTCCCCTTGCCCCACCGTCCCTCCTTCACCCAGGTGGGCCGTCTCCGGGGTCCACGCCCTCCTGGGTTCACGCGGGGCCCGCCAGAGGGGCCCTCAGAGGGCCGGTTGGCATGGGCGATCTCGGGTCCGACGAGCCACCATCGAGTTCCCCACGCCTCGCTTCCATGACCGAGCTGGCCCATCCCGATCGTCTGGCGAAAGTCGCCGCCCTGCGCTCCGAGAACGTCGATCCCTATCCCGCCCGAGGGGTCGAGGGCGAGTCGGTCGAGAGCCTCAAGGCCGGTGGCGGCACCGTCGAAGAGCCCGGCCCCATGATCGGCGAGCGGGTGACCGTGGCCGGGCGCATCCTGGGGCTGCGTGATTTCGGCAAGTTGATCTTCTCCCCGATGCGCGATCGCAGCGGGCGCATCCAGGTCGGACTGCAGAAGAACCGACTCAGCGAATGGTGGCCGAAGAGGAAGTTCCTCGACGGCGGCGATCTGGTCGCCGTCACCGGCGAGCTGGGTCGCACCCAGAAGGGCGAGCTCACGGTCTGGGCCGAGGAGGTCCAGTTGCTCTCGAAGGCCCTCGCCGCTCCGCCCGAAAAATGGCACGGCCTCGTCGACGTCGAGCAACGCCGGCGCCGGCGCTACGTCGATCTCTGGGCTTCCGAGGGTGTCAGTGACGTCTTCATCAAACGCTCGCACCTGATCTCGATCACGCGACGCTTTCTCGAGGCGCGCGGCTTTCTCGAGGTCGAGACCCCGACCCTGCATCCGATCGCCGGTGGGGCCACCGCCAAGCCCTTCATCACCCACCACAACGCCCTGGGGGTGGACCTCTATCTACGGATCGCTCCGGAGCTCTACCTGAAGCGCCTGATCGTCGGCGGGCTCGAACGCGTTTTCGAGGTTTCGCGCAACTTCCGCAACGAGGGGATCGACGCGACGCACAATCCCGAGTTCACGATGCTCGAGCTCTATCAGGCCCAGGCGGACTTCCGCCACATGATGGAGCTGACGGAAACCCTGCTAGAGAAACTCAGTCTCGAGCTGAGCGGTTCGACGACGATCACCTTCCGCGAGCAGACCTACGACCTGAAAGCACCCTTCCGTCGAGCGCGCTACGACGATCTCTTCCGCGAGATGAACGGATTCGAGCTGGATGACGAGGAGAAGGTCCGGGCCAAGGCCGCCGAGATCGGACTCAAGGTCGACCCGAAGCTCGGCTTCTGGAAGCTCGTCGCCGAGCTTTTCGATGCCACGGTCGAGGACACCCTGACGGGCCCCGTCTTCGTCACCCATTACCCCGTGCCGCTCTGTCCGCTGGCCAAGACCGATCCCGAGGATCCGCGCTTCGCCGAACGCTTCGAGCTCTTCATCGGGGGCATGGAGCTCGCCAATGCCTTCAGCGAACTGAACGATCCAGAGGAGCAGGAGCGGCGTTTCCGGGAGCAGGTCGCCAGCAAGGACCCCGAAACCCCCGGAGAGCTCGACGTGGATTACGTCCAGGCCCTGGAGTTCGGCATGCCTCCCACCGGAGGGCTCGGAATCGGGATCGACCGGCTGGTGATGCTCATCACCGATCAGTCCTCGATTCGCGACGTGCTGTTGTTTCCCACGATGCGGCCGCAGGTGAAAGAATCCGCCGGAACATCCGAAGAAGACTCCGTGCTCGAATCGCCCCAAGCCCCCTGAGGTCCTCAGCGTGTATCGTTCCTTCCTGAGCTGGCGCTACCTCGTTTCCCGACGCAGCAACCTCGTCGGCATCATGGGCATCCTGCTCGGCGTGGGCGCCATGATCCTCATCCTGTCGATCATGACGGGCTTTCTGGAGGAGCAACGCCGCGCCATCCGGGGAACGCTCTCCGACCTGATCATCCGGCCCGATCGCTTGCAGAGCCCGACGGGGATGATGCTGGATCCCTCGCCCAGGCCCGAACCGGTGCTCGAGGTCGTGCGGGCGGACCCGCGGGTGGAGGCGGCCACCGCGCAGCTGCAATGGGCGGCGATGATCACCGAGAAGGGCAAAGACTTCTCGCGTGTCTTCAACAGCTCCGCGGCCGCAGAGGTCGTGGCCAAGGAGATCGTCGGGATCGACGTGCAGACCGATCTGCGGCTCGTCCTACCGGCCCTGTCCGCCGCCATGGGAGTGCTCGGCGCCCTTCCCGCTCCGGCGATGGATCAGCCGATCCAGGACGAACTGGACGTCACGGGGTTCCTGGATAGTCTCGTGGGACCCGAAGGCAAAATGGGCTGGACCCAGGCGCCACCGATACCGCTCTTTCCCTTCGAGTACGGCCCCGATAAAGACGGACTGCGTCTTCCCTCCTGCATCGTTGGGGAGAAACTCGGTTCGCGTTTCAAGCTGCGCCCCGGCGACACGGTCCAGCTCGCGACAGCCGTCTTCCCACCCGACGCGGATCCCGAGTTCCACAACCGAGAGTTCATCGTGTCGGGGCTCTTTCGAACCGACGAAAACGAAGTCGACGGCAAGCGCATTTACGTGGCACGCAGCGAGCTCGCGGACTTCATCAGTTCGGGGCGTCCATACAGCCAGATCCTGGTGCGGCTCGATGACTACGCGAAGAACGGCCACGCCACACGCACCGACCTCGAACGAACGCTCAAGGAGAAGGACCTGATCTTCGGACCCCAGTTCGCGGACGAGGTTCTCACCTGGGAAGACACGAATCGCCCACTCCTTGGAGCGATCGAGAACGAACGCATGCTGATGGCCATCATGCTCAGTCTCGTTCTGGTCGTCGCGGGGTTCACCATCTTCGCCACTCTCTCCATGATGGTGACCGAGAAGCGTCGGGACATTGGCATCCTCTCCGCCCTCGGGGCCACGCCGCGTGGCATTCTGGCGATGTTCTTGATGATCGCCTTCTGGGATGCGCTGATCGGCACGGCCCTGGGCGGTTTCATAGGCGTGATCGCGGCCAATAACATCGACGGCATCGAGCGTTGGTTGTCCTACCAGCTCAACATTCAGATCTTCGATCGAGACGTCTACCTCTTCACGCACATTCCGACCATCGTCCAGCCCATGGCCGTGGCCGCCATCGTGGGCGGGGCCTTCCTGGTCTCGCATCTCTTCGCGGCCTTCCCCGCCTGGCGCGCCGCACGCCTCGACCCCTTGACCGCGTTGCGCTACGAATGACCACTTCGAGCGAAAGCACAAAAGACCCCGAGTCCACGGCCCGGGATCCGCAAGGCCAGGTGAAACAGCGAACCGCCAAGCCGCTCGATGGCAGCCTGGTCCTGCAAGCCCGCGGGATCCGCAAGTCGTTTGGCATCGGCGATCGCACGCTCGAGATCCTGCACGGCGTCAGTCTCGAGCTCCAGCGCGGCGAGCTGGTCGCCCTGGTAGGCGCATCGGGCGCTGGCAAGTCCACGCTGCTTCACGTTTTGGGACTTCTGGATCGTCCCGAAGAGGGTCAACTGATCATCGACGGCCAGGATGCCTGGAGTCTGCCGAGCACGGCCCGGGCCGGGCTGCGCAACAAGAAGATCGGCTTCGTCTTCCAGATGTACCACCTGCTACCGGAGTTGACCGCCCTCGAGAATGTCATGCTGCCGGCCATGATCGCCGAGTCCCGACTCGGCTTCGGCAGCCGACGCAAGGAACATCGCGCCCGCGCCGAGAGCATGCTGGAGCGCTTTGGCCTGGCCGACCGCATGCGCCACCGACCGTCCCAGCTATCCGGCGGTGAACGCCAGCGCGTGGCCATGGCTCGGGCCCTGTATCACGACCCGACGATCCTCTTGGCCGACGAGCCCACCGGCAACCTGGACAGCGCCACCGGCGAACGCGTCCTCGAGTTGCTCTTTCAGGAACAAGCCCGCCGCGAACTGTCGATGATCCTCGTCACCCACGACCTGCGCCTCGCCAAGCAATGCAGGCGCATCCTGATCATGGAAGACGGCCAGATTCAATCCGACTCGACCGTGCCCATTCCGACCTAGGGACTCACGTCGCCCCGTCGGGACGCTCCGGCGCCTCGAGACTCCCCCGCCAGCCCAGGCGCTCCCGCAGACGCCGGTAGGGATTCAGATCCGTCATGGCGAAGATCGGATAGGGCTTTTGGTGCCGCTGGATGTAGGCGCAGTCACCCTGGTGCAGCGGATGGAACATCTGTCCGTCCACAGCCAGGGTCGTGATGCCGCCCGTCGCGAGGACCTTGAGCTTCAACTCATCGCGATCGGAGAGCACAATCGGTCGGTTCGACAGGCCCTGGGAACAGATCGGTGTCACGACGATGGCCGGAACCGAGGGTTCGAGAACGGGCCCTCCCGCAGAGAGCGAATAGGCCGTCGAACCGCTCGGTGTGGCGACGATGACACCGTCGGCACGGTAGTCGGTCACCCACTCCTCGCCGACGTCCAGGGAAGCCGTCAGCATGCCCTGGTGGGAGCCACGTTGCAGGATGACGTCGTTCAGGGCGACGCGTTGCCAGCTCGTGGAGCCCTCGATGCGTACGGAGAGTCGCGTGCGCAGCTCGAGGGTGGCGTCGCCTTCCAGCACGCCGCTCAGGGTCTCGCGCCAGCGAGTGGCCGGAGTCGAGGCCAAGAAGCCCACCCGGCCCATGTTGATGCCGAGCGTGGGAACCGGCTCCTGGGCGAAGGAACGCACCGCCCCCAGCAACGCTCCGTCACCGCCGACCACGACCACGAGATCCGGCGCATCCTCGAGAGGGCTGCTGGCTTGTTCGCGCTCCTTGCAAAAGTCGCGCAGGTCGGAGCGCAAGTCGACCCGTTCGAGTCGCTGCGACAGCCAAGGCAACAGCTCGTCCGCGAGTGCGCGCACGGCGGGTTTCTCGAAGGAGGCGAGGATCAAGGCACTCTTCAGGGCCCCGGCATCCTCGGCCGACCAGGTGGTGCGCATCAGACGAGGTTCGCGCGCCGCGAGGCGAGAACGCTCTTCACGATCCCCTTGGCGTCCAGGCCGATCTTGGCGAGCTGCTCGTCGCGGCTCGTCATGTGTTCGATGAAGCGATCGGGGATGCCCAGGATCTTGATCCGAGCCCGCTGGTGATCGTAGGGCAGACGGCTGGCCGCCTCCAGCAACGCGGAACCGAATCCGCCAGCACGCTGGTGCTCCTCGAGCGTGAAGATCGTCCGGTACTTGCGCATGTGCTGGGCCAGCAGCTCTTCGTCGAGGGGCTTGGCGAAACGTGCATCGACGACACCGACGGCGATACCTTTGGCACGCAGACTCTCAACCGCCTCCAGGGCTTGATTGACCAGGGCTCCGAAGGCCCAGATGCAAGCCTCTTCGCCGTCGTACAGTACTTCGGCCATCCCGGCGCGCATCTCGCGGCGCTCTTCGACCGGAAGCGTCTCGTCGTACGGTGTGTTGTCTCGCGGGTAGCGCACTGCGAACGGACCGTCGCCGTGCAAACCGAGCTCCAGCATGCGTTGCATATCGCTGTTGTCCCGCGGAGCTGCGATGACGATGTCTGGCAGCGTGCGGAGATAGGCGATGTCGAAGACACCGTTGTGCGTCGGGCCATCCTGTCCCACGAGGCCTGCGCGGTCCATGCAGAAGACGACGGGCAATCCCTGGAGCACGACATCCTGGAAGACCTCATCGTAGCCCCGCTGCAGGAACGTCGAGTAGATGGCGACCACGGGGCGCAGCCCCCCCTTGGCCATACCGGCCGCCATGGCGACGGCGTGTTGCTCGCAAATGCCGACGTCGTGGAAGCGATTCGGGAAACGCTCGGAAAAGTCGGTCAAGCCGGTGCCGGAGGGCATGCCCGCCGTGATGGCGTGTACACGGACGTCCCGCTCGGCGATGGCCGCCACGGCTTGGGCGAAGCCCTTGGTGTAGGAAGGGCCGGCGGGTTTGGGATCCTCCTGGATCTCGAGCTTGCCGGTTTCGGGGGGCGATTTCTTCATCGCGGGGCTGGCGGCGTGCACGCGTTCGGGGTGCGTGGGCGCGTTCGGGTGGCCCTTGCCCTTCTCGGTCAACGTGTGCAGCAGAACGACACCGTCCAGCTCGCGCACGCGTCGCAGCGTATCGACCAGATAACCCACGTCGTGTCCGTTGACCGGTCCCACGTACGTAACGCCAAGCTCTTCGAAGACGTGGCCCTGCACGATGCTGTGACGTACGACCTCGCGAATCTGCTCGAGTGTGTTCTCGACCTTCGGACCGATGACGGGGATCGATTGGAGCAGCCCGTGGATCTCTTGCTGGGCGCGTTGCACGACGCGCGCCGAACGAATTCGTGTGAGATACCGCGCGAGAGCACCGACCGACTTCGAGATCGACCATTCATTGTCGTTCAGGACGACCAGCATGCGCTCGCCCGAGGCTCCCGCATGGTTCAAGGCCTCGAAGGCCACCCCCGCGCCCAGACTGGCGTCGCCGATGACGCTGACGACGTTGGGACGCGTGGTCTCATGGGCCGAGGCGATCGCCAGGCCCAACCCCAGGCTGATCGACGTGCCCGCATGCCCGGTGTGGAAGAGGTCGTACTCCGATTCCTCCGGATGCGTGAAACCGCACAGGCCATCGGTCTTGCGCAGCGACAGAAAGCGCGATCGGCGACCGGTCAGGATCTTGTGCACGTAGCCCTGGTGGCTGACGTCCCAGACGCAGCGGTCGCGCCGGAAGTCGAAGACGTAGTGCAGGGCGCAGGCCAGCTCGACGACACCCAGGTTGCTACCCAGGTGTCCGCCGGTGCGTTGCACGGAATCCAGGAGGAAGCTGCGGATCTCCTCGCACAGAAACGGCAGATCGGCCTCTGCTAGCTGCTTCAGCTCCTGCGGGGAGTTGATGCCCTCGAGCAGTCCCCCCGCGAGGGAGTTGGTATGGGGTGTGCCTTGGCTGTCTGTCATGACTTGAATCCCAAGGATAATCTCAACGGCTCAAGCCCGGCGGGAGAGAACGAATTCCACAAAAACTACGGCCCGGTGCTCGGATCCGAAGCCCAGGGCGCGGGCCGATTCGTGAGCCGCTTCGGCTAAATCCCTTGCTTTCGCGCGCGCATCCTCGAGTCCCAGGGCCGCCACCAGGGTCGGTCGCGAGAGCGCCTGATCCTTACCAGGAGTCTTCCCGAGGGTCGCTGCATCGCCCGTAACGTCCAGAAGATCGTCCGTCGCCTGGAAGGCCCGGCCCAGCGCTAGCCCGTAGCTTGCCGCGAGCCGACAGGTCCGAGCGTCGGCCCGGGCAGCCAGGGCTCCCATCTCGCAGGCGGCGGCGAAGAGTGCACCGGTTTTACGCTCGTGCATGTCCCCCAGGGCCTCGATACGTTGCTTGAACGCCCCCGCGTCGTTCGCGTCCGCGTCGTTCGCCGAGGCCTCGAGGGAGAGATCGAGTGCTTGGCCCCCCACCATGCCGCGCGATCCGGCGGCGCGCGCCAGACAGCCCACGAGCTCGGCGGGATTCTCGATCGAGGGCTCCGCGAGGATCCCGAAGGCCTGGGTCAGCAGCGCATCTCCCACCAGGACACCAATCGCCTCGTCGTAGGCCACATGCACGGTGGCCCGGCCGCGACGCAAGTCGTCGTCGTCCATGCAGGGCAGATCGTCGTGGACGAGACTGTAGGTGTGAATCAACTCGAGCGCAGCGCCCGGAAGCACGGCCTTTGAATCCTCACCGCCCAGGGAGCTGCAAAAGAGCCGACACAGGGCCGGCCGCAAGCGCTTGCCCCCGCCGAAGATCGCATAGCGCATGGCCTCGTGCAGGCGCTGAGGATGCTCGTCCGCGCGTGGCAGGAGCTCGTCCAGCGCGGCATCGATCCAGTCCCGGCTCTCCTTCAACCAGCTCGCGAGCGAGATTTGCGCCTCGGTGGTCATCGCACGATTCGGGCTCCGTCCGTTACCCCCTCAGGCGGTGACGTCGGGATCTCCCTGGAAGGGTCGCAGTGCGTCCTCCGCATCCGCGGTCAACTCCTCGACGCGTTTGCGATAACGCTCAAGGGTGCCGTGGCAGTTCTTGAGCAGCTCGATGCCCTCTTGATAGCGCTCGATCGCAGGCTCGAGTTCGAGCCCGCCTTGTTCCAGTTCGCCGACGAGCCCCTCGAGACGGGTCAGCTTGTCGTCGAAGCTCGGGGCGCTTTGGGGGTTGTCGCTCATGTCGCTCGCAATCGCAGGTGGTACCAAGCGGTAGCTCGTTATACGGCTAGGTTGCAGCTGGCTTCTGGATTTTGACCAGGGATTCGACGGTTTCGCGCGTGGGGAGCGAAGGAATGGCTCCACAGATCCCGGTGGCCAGGGCCCCGGAGCCGCAGGCGTATCGCACCGCATCCTTCAGACGCGCGCCCTCGGAGCGCAACACGGCCAGCGCTCCGACGAACGCGTCCCCGGCGGCGGTGCTGTCGATGGCCTCGACCTCGAAGGCCTCGAAGCTTTCCATTTCCTGGCCGTTGAAGTGGATCGCACCCTCGGAAGCCAGCGTGATCACGACCCGGTCGGGCCCGTAGCTCGCGAGCCGGCGCGCGAGACCGGTCGGAGCGACCTCGCCTTCAGCATCGCCGACCAAACGTCGCGCCTCGGCTCGGTTCACGACCAGGAGATCCACTTGCTTCAAGAGGTCGGGGTCCAGGCCGACCGCGGGCGCGGCGTTGAAGATGACCGATGTGTTGGCGTTCTTCGCGATGTCCATGGCCCGCAGGTTGGTCTCCGCAGGAATCTCCGCCTGGCAGATCAGAACGTCGGCCTCGGCGATCGCTCCCGCCGCTCCGTCGAGATCCTCGGGGACGAAGTGGGCGTTGGCTCCCGGAGCCACGACGATCGCATGCTCGCCGCCGGGAACGACCGTCACCATGGCCACTCCCGTGGGATGCTTCTCGTCGGTTCTCACGTGCTGGATGTCGACACCCTCGGCGGTCAACACCGCGCGCATCTCCACGCCCCAGCTGTCGTCACCGAGACGTCCGACCATGCGCACCTGGGCGCCCATGCGCCCGGCCGCGACGGCCTGATTGGCGCCCTTGCCACCGGGGTGCTTCTCGAAGTTGATGCCCATGAGCGTCTCTCCCGGCTCGGGAAAACGCGCCGCGCGCACGACGAGATCCAGGTGAATGGAACCAACGACGCAGACCCTGCAACTCATGAACTCGGTCCCTCCGCATGGGCGACCCACAGGCCATCACCCGGGGGCACGATAACCCCCTGCAAGCCCACCGTCTGGGCCATGTGATCGATGAATGCGCGCAGCGCCTCGACCTCCTCGAGCTCGCTTGGAAAGAAGCCCCCCGGGCAAGTGTGCTCGGCGAGATACGTGAAGTCTTGAACAGAGGGCGGGGTGGAAACTTGCGACATGGAGCACGCGGGGCGAGATGGTAGCGATTGGCCCCCTTCGCCTCCATCAGGCCCGCGTTCCGGGGAGCTCGTCCGTGGGCCAAGGATAGACCAGAATCCGCCCTCCCGCGTCCTCGATCCAGAGATCGGGCCCGTAGACCGGGTGCAGAACCTCGGGCCGAAGCACCTCGTGGGGCCGCCCCGAGGCGGCGATCCGTCCCCCCTCGAGGATCAAGAGCCGGTCCGCATAGCGCCCGGCCAGGTTCAAGTCGTGGGTTGCGACCAGGGCCGTGCGTCCCTGCTCGCGGGCCGCCGCGATCAACCGAAAGACCTGGATCTGGTGGGCCGGATCGAGCATGGCGGTGGGCTCGTCGAACAAGAGCAGCGGTGCCTTCTGGGCCAGCGCGCGGGCCACGAGGACGCGCTGGCGTTCGCCACCCGAAAGCTCCACCAGGAGCCGTTTGCGCCAGGGGAGCGCGTCGGTGTCCCGCAGCGCTTCCTCGATCCGCGCGTGGTCCTTGGCGGAGACCGCTCCGAGGGCTCGATCCAGAAACGAGGTGTGGGCGTAGCGACCCCCGAGAACGAAACTCTCGACGGTCGTCTCGGGCAACGCTTCGAGACGTTGTGGAACCGACGCGATGCGCTTCGCGCGCGCGCCCATGTCGAGCTGCGACAGGACCACGCCATCGACGCGCACGGTGCCAGCACTCGGCTCGAGAACCCCACCGGCCAGCTTGAGCAGTGTGCTCTTGCCCGAGCCGTTGGGACCACACAGACAGACGATCTCCCCCGCGCTGAAGGAGGCATCGATCTGTGAGATGGCATACGGGGCACCCTCCTCTCCGTACGAGAAGCTGAGGCCTTCGAGCTGAAGCTGCATTCGGTGTGCGCCCGTCATCCCATCCAAAGGACCCGGCGTTGGCGAACCAGAAGAAAGAGGAAGAAGGGGCCGCCTATCAGCGACATCAAGACCCCCGGACGGATCTCCACATCCCGCAACCAAATGCGTTGGGCCACATCGCACCCGAGGAGAAACAAGGCACCGAGCAAGGCGGACCAGGGCAAGACGCGGCGGTGGGAGGAACCGAAGGCCATGCGCACGAGATGGGGAATGACCAGCCCGACGAAGGCGATCTGGCCCGCGACCGAGACCGCCCCAGCCGTCGCCAACGCCGCGGCCACCAGAACGAGCACCTTCACGCGTTGCACCTCGACGCCAACACTCTGTGCGTCTTCCTCGCCCCCACCGAAGAGATCCAGCTCGTTCGAAACAAAGGGAATGCATGCAGCGGCGATCGCCAATCCGCTCCAGACCATGAGAACCTGCCAGTCGGTCCTGTCCTCGAGGGTCCCAAAGGTCCATGCGAGCATGGCCCGCGAAACTTCCAGGTCGCGCAGTGTCAACGACTGCAGCGCTGCGAGAAAGCCCGCGATCAAGGTGTTGATTGCGATCCCCGCCAGGAGCAGCGTTGTCACGGACAGGCGCCCCGAACGCGTTGCGATCGTGAGCACCAGGACCGATACGCCGAGGGCCCCGACAAAGGCCGAGAGCGTGACGATGAAGGGCGAGAAGGCCCCGGCCTGGGACAGCCACAAGCGCGGTCCGAGCCCTCCGACGAAGGCGATCGCGAGGGAGGCGCCAAAGACGGACCCCGCGGTCACGCCGACGACCGCCGGCGAGGCCAGGCCGTTGCGGAACAGCCCCTGCAAGTACGCGCCAGCGAGGGCCAGCGACGCTCCCGCGCCGGCCGCCGTCAGCGCTCGCCAGAGGCGCCACTGGTAGACGGACTGCTCGACGTTTGCCAGAGGATCTCCCAGGCCGAGAACGGCCAGGAGCCCACGTAGGGAGGTCCGAAGCGCAAAGGGCTCTCCCGATCCGTAGCACGGTGAGAGCACGATCAGCAGGCCGAGCAACGCCAGTGCGCCGAATCCGGCGAGCACGGATGCAGACCGCGGCGGAGCGGGTTTCAGCCCCACGTGAACACGATGTTGACCTCGACCTCAGGCGCCAGGCTGGCCTTCACCGGACAGCCGTGTCCCGCCTTCTCGAGCAGGGCCCGCGAGGCCTCATCGAACGCACCTGGGATGCGAATGTCGAGGTTCAGCGCACCGATGCGGCGCACTGGATCCGCGACCATGACCTTCTCGACGAGAGCGCTCGCACCCTTCAGCTCAAGGCCATGTTCTTGCGCGGCGATGCCCATGATCGTCAGAACGCATGTGCCCATCGCGGTGCCGACCAGATCGGTCGGCGAGAAGGCCTGGCCCCTGCCTTTGTTGTCGAGCGGCGCGTCGGTGGAGATGACGTCCTGCGAGGGACCGTGGGTGGCGCGGCAGTGGAGCTCGCCTTCGTAAAGGATGTCGACAGAGACCATGGATCGGGTATGTCTTGGCTTTGGTTCTATTGGGAGGATGTTGGTGTCGGAAGTCGACACAGCTCAGGGACGGGCGGCCTTGGCCGGAACGCTGGTGTGAACGACTACGCCATCGATGACCGTCATCAGCACCTTGGCCTCGAGTAGCTTCGCCGGCTCACAGAGCACGGGATCGGTATCCAGCACCGTCATGTCGGCAAAGCAGCCGACGGCGAGATGCCCACGGGTTTCTTCCTCGTGCGCGGCGAAGGCCGCGCCGCGTGTGAAGGCGCGCAAGGCCTCCGCACCGCTCAAGGCTTGATCCGATAACCAACCGCCTTCCGGCAGGCCCTGCTTGTCCATCCGGGTACGCGCGGCGTAGAGCCCTTCGATCGGATCGGGGCTCTCGACGGGGAAGTCGCTGCCGAAGGCGAGCCATCCCGGATCCTCGACCAGCCGCCGCCAGGCGTAGGCTCCTTTCAAGCGCTCGTCCCCTATCCGCGCCTCGGCCCAGCGCATGTCGGTCGTCGCGTGGGTGGGCTGCATGGAAGCGACGACGCCCAGTTCCTCGAAGCGCGGCCAATCGCCAGCGGCCACGATCTGGGCGTGCTCGATGCGCGGACGCAACGCGGGAAAGTTCGGGTCCTCGTCCCGCAAGGTCGCGTAGGCGTCGAGCAGCATGCGGTTCGCGCGATCGCCGATCGCGTGCGTCGCCGGTTGAAGCCCCGCGCGCGCCAGCGTCCGTGCGCGCGTGAGAAAGGTCTCGAGATCCATGCGCATCAAGCCGTGCTCGTCCGGAGCGTCCGAGTACGCCTCGATCAAGGCCGCCCCACGCGAGCCCAGGGCCCCGTCAAGCATCAACTTCGTACCGATGATGCGCAGATGTCCTTCAGGCGAGGCGTCCTCCGGCCGCGGGTAGCGCGCCATCGTCTTCGCATCGAGTCCGCTGTTGCCCCACAGATACGAGATCACGCGCAGGTCGAGTTTCCCCTCCCCATCCAGCTCTTCGAAGATCGCGGCGGTCTCGGCGTCGATGCCCATGTCGTGTACGCACACGAGCCCTTGCGCCAGCAAAGCCTCTTGCGCGCGCAGGATCTGGCGTCGAGTATCGTCCGGACCGGCTTCGGGAATGTGTCGGCTGACGAGGCCCATGGCCGTGTCGATCAACATGCCGGTGGGATGACCTTTGGCATCCACCTCGACACGCCCGCCCTCGATCACGGGCACGGCATCCTCGAAGAGGAGTTCCGCTTTGCGCAACGCCAGCTCGTTGGCGATGGCGGCATGCCCGTCGACTCGTCGCAGGAGCACCGGGTGCTCCGGCACCGCCGCGCTCAAGGCCGCGTGGTGTGGGAACTCCTGCACGTCCCACAGCGACTGATCCCAGCCGCGTCCGCTGATCCACGTGCCCGGCTTCTGGCGAGCGGCCTGGGCCTTCACGCGCGCGACGACCTGGGCGAAGCTCCTCGTATCGCGCAAAGGCACGCTCTCGAGGCTGGCTCCATAGCCGGCGATATGACCATGGGCATCGCTCAACCCCGGGACGGCCACGCCCCCCTGCAGATCGACGGACTTGTAGCCACGGCCGAGGGCCTTGCGCAGATCCCGCTCGTTGCCCACCGCCGCGATGCGCTTGCCCCGCACGAGCACGGCCTCGACCGGCGGTTCGGCAGGATCGACATAGATCGTGCCGTTGTGAAAGAGCGTGGCCTGCTCGATCTGGAAGTAATACCGCCCGTCGGGTGTGCGACAACCGACGAGCCCCAGGGAGGCCAGAAGCGCCGCGAGCACAAGAATTCGCATCCGGGGAGAGTACGGCACGGAGGGGGGAACGCACCACCATGGGCGGGCTACATGAACCTCATTCTTGCCGCACGGGCTGCTTGGCTTACCCTGCTTCGATGCAACGCCTCCAAAAGAAGACCGTGCTCGTCACCGGCGCCTCCGCCGGCATCGGCCGCTCGACCGCCCTGGCCCTCGGTGCCGAGGGCGCCCATGTCGTCCTCGCAGCCCGTCGAAGAGAGCGCTTGGAAGCCGTCGCGGCCGAGATGCCGAGTGCGGAAATCGTCGAGCTGGATGTGCGCGACTACGCTCGCTGCGATGAGCTGTTCGGCGAGCGCACCTTCGACATCGTCGTCGCGAATGCGGGCATCGGACTGGGGCTCGAGTCCATTCAGGAAGGGAATCCCTCGAACTGGGCGCAGATGATCGAGACCAATGTGAATGGTCTGCTACATATCGTGCGCTCGACGCTACCGAAGATGCTGGAGCGGGGGTCTGGGGATCAGGTCGTGCTGGGAAGTGTCGCCGGATTTCAGGTCTATCCCGGAGGCAACGTGTACTGCGCCACGAAGCATGCGGCCCGGGCGGTCTATGAGGCCATGCGGATCGATGCGGGGGGAAAAGGCATACGCTTCATCACCATCAACCCCGGGATGGTGGAGACGGAATTCAGCATCGTGCGCTTCGGGGGAGACGAGGAGAAGGCGCGGGATATCTATGCGGGGATGACCCCGCTGCGCCCCGAGGATGTGGCCGATGCCGTGTTGTATGCGGTCACCCGCCCCGCGCGCGTGAATGTCGGTGAGATGGTCCTTTGGCCTACGGATCAGACGAGCACCTCGATGGTCCATCGGAAGGCATAGAAGCGCTGGAACAGTCGGTACTGTTGGTCGCCGATGATCCGGCGCCAGACTGGAACTGTAGTTGAACGTGATAGAGACCGTTGGGTCGCTTGCGGATGGGCATGGGTGAAATCCCCGTAGGGTGCTGAAACTCAGCCGAACGATGAATCGGGGTTATTGCCCCCTAACAAACCCACAAACCCGAACGAGCGACCTTGCACATGTTCCGTTTGCGGGAGCCCTGAACAACATGTTCGATTCCGTAAGCGGGCTGGGTTTCCGTACCCTTCGGGGTCTACTACTCCTATCTGATCGAGGATTCGGACCGCGAGGCCTCGGAAGGGCTCCAGGAGGTTCGCCCGGAGTAGCTCGCGTCGGCGCGCTGCCTGGGTGAATACGACTCGTTACCAACAAGTGGGCTAGAGCCCGCGCACCCGTTCGGCGATCACCTCGTTCAGGGCCTCGCGCAGCTCGCGGGCGCTCTTGCCCACCACGAGGCCGAACACTTCTTCGCGCAGGGGCTCGGCGATCTCGACCAGCTCGGCACCCGCATCGGCGGAGAACTTCTCGACGTGGCTCTGATCGAGGACGATGGCGTCGACCTGGCCGGCGAGCAGGAGCTCGGCCCATGTCTTGCCGGGAGGCCGTTCCGTGACGCGGATGGCCTCGGGGATGCGCTTCGCGGTCGCAGCGACCGCGGTGGTTCCCTTGTCGGTGGCCACGCGGCGACCGCGCAGGGCCTCGAGCGTGCGTGGCTCGCCCGCGCCGGGGCGCGTCAGCGCGACGATGTTCGTGCGGTAGTAGGGGTTGGAGAAGGCGACGCGCTCCATGCGGCCGTCGGTGATGCCGATCGTCGCGCCCGCGATGTCGGCCTTGCCCCAGAACACGGCATCGATCAGTTCGCCGAAGGCCATCTCGCGCCACTCGACACGGCGACCGAGGCGGCGCGCGGCTTCCTCGACGAATTCGACCTCGACCCCGACGGGACGGCCGTCGGCGTCTTTCGAGGAGAAGGGCGGGTGCAGGAAGTTCGAGACGGCGACGAGCGCTTCCTTCTCCGGAGCTCCGGGCATCAGACAGCCGGCGGCGAGGAGGACGATCGAGAGGGCGAGGGCGATTCGGGAGATCATGCGTGGGCTTCTTCGGCTTCGACCTTCTGCCTGCGACGGAGAAAGGAGGCGGGGTTCCCGGCTCTAGAAAGCCGATTTAAGGTTCGGCTGAGTTTGTGTACCCCACGCATTGTATCTCCCTGTCGCTACCTGGCTTCCGCCTCTCCGGGCGGCCCTCAGGTCAAACGCCTAGTAGCTCTCGTCCTGCGAGGGAAAGTCCCCGGACTTCACATCCTGCGCGTAGCGCTCGAAGGCCTCCCGCATGGCCTCCCCGAGCTGGGCATAGCGGCGCACGAAACGCGGGTTGAACTTCGTGTACAGCCCCAGCATGTCGTGGGTCACGAGGATCTGCCCGTCGCAACCCGAGCCAGCTCCGATACCGATGATGGGCACGTCCACGAGTTTCGAAACCTCGGTACCGAGTTGCGCCGGGACCTTTTCGAGCACGATCCCAAAGACCCCGGCTTCCTGCAGTGCCACGACGTCGCGGCGGACTTCATCGGCCTCTTCGGGTTCGGTCGCGCGCACCTGATAGGTGCCGAACTTGTGGATCGACTGGGGCGTCAAACCCAGGTGCCCCATGACCGGAATGCCGGCGTCGACGATACGGCGGATGGTCGGGGCGATGATGTCGCCGCCTTCGAGTTTGACCGCCTCGACGTGGGCTTCCTTGATCATGCGCCCCGCGTTGCGCAGGGCCTCGTCGGGGTTGACCTGGTAGCTCATGAAGGGCAGGTCCCCCACCACCAGGGCGCGCTCGACACCGTAGGCCACGGTCTCGGCGTGGTAGATCATCTGCTCGAGCGTGACGGAGACCGTGGTGTGGCGGCCTTGCACGGTCATGGCGGCGGAGTCGCCGACGAGGATGACGTCGATCCCCGCATGGTCGAGCAGCTCGCCCATCAGGAAGTCGTAGGCGGTGAGCGCAGTGATGCGTTCGCCGCGAGACTTCATGCGCAGGAGCGACTGGGTCGTGATTTTACGCCCTTTGGGGCGGCCGTTCTTCTTCTCCGTCATGGGACGAACCTGAACGGAGTCTACCTGCCCGAGCGGCCAGGCATCGAGCCCCTGGCTAGGCTCTTTTTGGGCTCGGGTCGGGCCCTTGTGGGATTTCCGAGAGGTTCACAAGCTCTAAAGGGAGCGCGTTTGCCTGCGGGCCAGGCAGAAAAGCGCTATCCATGCCCTCGGCAGGCCGCCTCTATCCGCCTGTCAGGGGCGGACGCTTCTTTGCCGCCAGGACACTCTCGCCCTCTTCCATGCGCGGGCCCTTCGAATAATCGATCAAGCGGGCCAGGGTTTCGCGCATGTTGACGCGCGCGACGATCATGTCCAGCATGCCTTTTTCGAGCAGGAATTCGGCCCGCTGGAAGCCCGGGGGCAGTTCCTGCTTGAGCGTGGTGGCGATGACCCGGGGACCGGCGAAACCGATCAGGGCGCCGGGTTCGGCGATGACCAGATCGGTGACCGAAGCGAAAGAGGCCGTGACTCCACCGGTCGTCGGGTGGGTCATGATGCAGATGGAGTAACCACCGGCCTCGTTCAGGCTTTCCAGTGAGCCGCAGGTCTTTGCCATTTGCATGAGCGAGAGAATGCCCTCGTGCATGCGCGCACCTCCAGAGGAGGTGAACATGATCAGGGGGCGCTTCTCCTTGGTCGCGAGCTCGCAGGAAAGCGCGATCTTTTCGCCCACGACCTCGCCCATCGAGCCGCCGAGGAAACCGAAGTCGAGGATCGCCAGCACGACGGGGCGGTTGAGGATCGCGCCGGTGCCACAGATCAGAGCTTCCTTCTGTCCGGTACGTTTGACGGCGCGCGCGAGCTTCTTCTCGTAGGGTATCGTGTCCTTGAAGTCGAGCCGGTCCATGGACTCGAGTTCGGCAAAGCGCTCGTCCCAGGTGCCCTCGTCCAGGACCATGCGAATGCGTTCGCCACCGGGAACGGTGAAGTGGAAACCGCACGCGGGACAGACACGGTCCTTCTCCTCGAGCTCCTTGCGGAAGATGACCTCGGCGCAGGACTCGCACTTGAGCCACAGCCCGCCCGGCATGTCCTTCTTCTTGGAGAAGCGCAGACGCGCCAGCCGACCTTCGCGGCGAGGCGTTTCCTCGGGCTCGGCGTCGGACTTGGCCTTGGCCTTTGCACTCTTGTCGCTGGCTTCCGCGGCCTTCTTGGCGGCCTTGGCTTCCTTTGCAGCCTTCGCCTTCGCTGCCTTGGCCTGGGCCTTGTCCAGCCGGGCCTGTTCCTTGGGATCCAGCTTGTCCAGACTCTCTTCCTGATTCACTTCAGGGTCGGAGGGCTCGTCGGGGGCCGCTGCATTGGCATGCTGGGCCTCGCTTTCGGGGTCCGCCTTGCCGTTGCTGGAACCGGAGCTGCCCTCCGCGCCGGACTTCGCCCGCGCGTTGGCGGTCTTGTCGACCGAGAGCGATTCGTCGATGACGCGCTCGTCGTTCTGCTGGTTGTCGTCCGCCACTCTCGCCTTTTCCACCCTCGACACTCTACTCGACACCCTAGGGGTTCGAAGGGACGTTCGAGGAGTTTGCGCCCGTGCCATCATCGGCATCCTGGGCCCCTGATCTGCGCGCCTTTTCGCCGCCCTGACGGAGCCCAGAGATGCGTTCCGCCATGTTTTCGGCCCCAAAAATGGCCGATCCGGCCACCAGAGTGTCCGCCCCGGCCGCCGCGCACAGGGGCAGGGTCTTCAGGTTCAGTCCCCCATCCATCTCCACACGGCCCGTGTAGCCACCGGCGCGCAGGGCCTCGACCTTCGTCAGGACCTCCGGGATGAAGCTCTGACCGCCGAAGCCCGGGAACACGCTCATCACGAGCACCATGTCGATCTCGTCCAGGATCGGTTCGATGCCCGCCAGGGGGGTGTCGGGGTTAAGGGCCACGCCAACCGAGTGCACGCCGTGCTTCGCCTTCTGCTCCTGAAACACCCCGAGGACGCGCCGCAACTCGTCGATACCAGGCGCGACCTCGGCATGGAAGGTCAAGACACTCGCTCCGGCCTTCGCGTAGTCCTCGGCGTAGCGCGCGGGGTCCGAGATCATCAGGTGCACGTCGAGGGGGATCTTTGCGCACGCGGCGATTCGCTCGATCACCGCTGGACCGATCGTCAGGTTGGGGACGAAGTGCCCGTCCATCACGTCCACGTGATGCCAATCTCCACCGGCTGCCTCAACGCGCCGCACCTCCTCCGCAATGCGCGCAAAGTCGCATGACAGGAGCGAGGGAGCGATCGTGATCGGATGGGACGACACGGTGAAGGCGCGATCGCTCATCTGGGTGCCGGGGGCCGAACCGGGGAGTATCTGCGATCGCATGAAGGAGTCCTGGGCGTTGGGTCGTTACTTTCAGCCAGGGGCACGGACGTGAGCCGCGGGGGCAAGTGTAGTCGCGGCCCCTACGCCAGCCCAAAGCCTATGCGGACCAAAACTCGCGGCGGCTGACTTTCACCGTCCCTGCAAGGCCGCAAACCCCGGCAAGAGCTTGCCCTCGAGCAGCTCGAGCGAGGCTCCTCCACCCGTGGAGACGTGATCCACCTGGCTGGAGAGACCGAGGAGCTCGAGGGCGGCGACCGAATCCCCGCCCCCGACAACCGTATAGGCCGAGGAAGCAGCCACGGCCCGGCCCACGGACTCGGTGCCCGCCCGGAATGAGCTCCACTCAAAAACCCCCATCGGACCGTTCCAGATGAGCGTCTTGGCCGCGGCGATCAGCGCGGCGAAGCGCTGGCGGCTCTCGGGGCCGATATCCAGGCCCATGGCCCCCACGGGGATCTCCGTGACGACTTCAGGGGTGGCATCCTCGGCGAAGCTCTCGGCCACGACGTGGTCCGTGGGCAAGCCCAGCTCGCAGCCCTTCGCGGCGGCCGCCGTCAGGTTGGCTCGCACCGCTTCGAGCTGATCATCCTGGAGCAGAGACGTGCCGACCGGACGCCCCATGGCCTCGAGGAAGGTGTAGGCCATGCCTCCGCCGATGAGGATCGCATCGCACACCTCGATCAGACGGGCGACCACGGGGAGTTTGTCGGAGACCTTCGCGCCGCCCAGGATCGCGACCAGGGGACGCGCGGGGTCTTCCAGAACGCGGCGGAAAGCATCGATTTCCTTCTGCAGGAGCAGCCCCGCGGCGGAGGGCAGGTGACGAGCAGGTCCGGTCACCGAAGAATGATCCCGATGCGAGGCGCCGAAGGCGTCGTTGACGAAGACGTCGCCGAGCCTGGCATAGGCCGCCGCAAGCTCCGGATCGCCCTTGGTCTCGCCCGGGTGGAAGCGCACGTTCTCCAGCAGACAAACGTCCCTGGTCTCCGCCACCACGCGCTCGATCTCGGGGCCGCAGCTGTCGTTCAACTTCACGACGGGTTGTCCGAGATGGCCCTCGAGACACGCGGCGATCGGGTCGACGCGAAGACTGTCGACCACCTGGCCCTTGGGGCGGCCCAGGTGGCACATGAGAACCGGTTGCCCTCCCCGCGCGAGAATCTCGCGCAGGGTCGGCAACGCTGCGCGCACGCGCGTGTCGTCGGTAATGCGCCTCTCCCCGCCCTCTCCACCGAAGGGCACGTTGAAATCGACGCGACAGAGAACACGCCGGCCCGACACATCCAGCGTGTCGAGCCCCGGAATGTCGAAGCTCAGAGCCTTTTCAGGATTCACCGGGCGCGGGCCTTGCGCGCCTTGCCGGAGGTCTTCTTGAGGGAATGGGCGTACTTCATCAGATCGACCACGCGGTTGGAGTAGCCCCACTCGTTGTCGTACCAGCTGATCAGCTTGACCATCTTGTCGCCCAGCACCATCGTCGCGCCGGCGTCGAAGAGCGAGCTGCACGAGGCACCGATGACGTCGGAGGAGACGATCGGATCCTCGGTGTACTCGATGATGCCTTTCATCGGTCCCTTGGCCGCCTTCTGGAAGGCCGCGTTGATCTGCTCCCTGGTGGCCTTCTTCTTGATCTCGGCCACGAGATCGACGACGGAACCATCCTTGACGGGAACGCGCATGGCACAACCGTCGAGACGTCCCTGGAGCTTGGGCAGGACCTTGCCGACCGCACGCGCCGCCCCTGTTGAGGTCGGGATGATGTTCTCGCAGGCCGCCCGGGATCGGCGCAGGTCCCCGTGCGGGAAGTCGAGGATACGCTGGTCGTTCGTGTACGCGTGGACCGTCGTCATCAGGCCCTGGACGATGCCGAAGTTTTCATCGAGCACCTTGGCCAGGGGCGCCAGGCAATTCGTGGTGCACGAGGCGTTGGAAATGATCTGATCCGAGGCCTTCAGCGTGCTTTCATTGACGCCAAGAACCACCATGGCGTCGATTTCGTCCTTGGGCGGCACGGTCAAGAGCACCTTCTTCGCACCGGCCTCGAGGTGCTTCGCGCAATCGTCCCGACGCGCGAACACCCCGGTGCTCTCGACGACGAAGTCGACGCGGTTTTCCTTGTGCGGCAGGAGTGCTGGATCACGCTCCGCCGTGATCTGGATCTTTTGACCGTCGACCGCAATCCAGCCCTTGCCGGTGCGGACCTTGCCGGGGAAGCGGCCGTGGACGGTGTCGTACTTCAGGAGGTGAGCCAGGGTCCCGGGGTCGGTCAGGTCGTTGATGGAGACGACCTCCATCCCGCGTTTTTCCATCAGGACGCGGAAGACGATCCGACCGATGCGTCCGAAACCGTTGATCGCGATGCGCATGTTTCTTGTCAGGCTTGAAATCGGGCTTTGGGGGCGTGAAGCAGGGCGTACGAATTCCGCGGAGAGTCGTTGAGACGATCCGCCGAGGACGGAGCAGGTCAACGACGGCATTCGCTAGGAAGACTCAATTCGCAACCCGTCCGTCGGTGGAAGAGCCAGGGAGGATTCCACCGAAATCGAGCAAAGAGCGTAGCCTTTCTACCGAAGGCATCAATGCTCCCGGTCGACCCTCTGGGCCAAGGAACCTCTCTGCCCAGGTGCTGCAGGGCCCTTCGATCGACCGCCCCTCCCCCAGCTCCCCCCCTTCAATGCCCATGCACCCCGTCCGTGACAGTCGCCATCCAAACAGGAAGAGCGGGGCGGAGAATCCGGGCTGGGAAACGCACTGGGGTCGGCTCGGCCGGGCGCTACGCATCGCACCGGACGAGGGCCTCCTGGTCGCGCTCTCCGGCGGGGCGGACAGCATTTTCCTGCTGCACATCCTGGCCGCGGCGCGCCCGCACGTTCGCATCCATGCCGTGCACGTGGACCACGGGCTGCGGGGCATCGAGAGCAGCTCGGACGCGAACTTCTGCGCGCAGATCTGCGCCGAGCTAGGGGTGCCACTCACGATCCGGGAGCTCACCCTCGCCCCCGAGGGCCCGAGCCTGGAGGCACGCGCGCGACAGGCGCGGTATCGCTGCCTCGTCGAGGAAGCCGTCCGCACGGGACATCGAATCATCGTGACGGGGCACCATTCCGACGATGCCCTCGAGACCGTGCTGATGCGCTGGGTCCGGGGCAGCTCGCTGGCCGGACTTCGGGGTCCGAAGCGCGAATGGCGGCCCAGCGCCGACGAACCCGATGTGCGCGTCGTGCGGCCGCTGCTCGCGATGCGCCGCGAAGAGGTTCGCGCCCTGCTCCAGCAACGCGGGCTCGCCTGGCGCGAGGACAGCTCGAATCGGGATGGTCGCTTCACGCGCAATCGCATGCGCAACGAGTTCCTGCCGCTCCTGGAACGCCTCGGTGGCGCGGAGGGCATCCAAAACCTGCGTGCTTTCGGCAACGCCGTCGAGAACCTGGAGGACCAGTTCGCGCGGGCCACCGCCCATCTCGCCTGGAAACCCGCACCCTATGTACGCGCCTCCCGGGAACCCGCTCGGCGTCAACTCGGTGGCATGCTCGAGCGTGGGACCCTGATGGCGCTCTCGCGACCGCTGCGGCGACGCGCCCTGTGGCGACTCTTGCTCGAGGGCAGCGGGCATGCTCCCAGCGACGATCATCTGGCCTTCTGCCTGGACGCCTTGGCCAGCGCCCGCACGACCCGGCTCAACCTACGCGGCGGATGGCAACTCGTGTTTCGCGCGGCCGAGCTGCATCTGCTGCCCCCCCGGGCCTGCGCAGCGAGCACCAAGCAAGTGTCGATCCCCATGGGGCTCGACGTGGGGAGGCCCGACGTGCGGCCTCTTGCGCTTCCCGGCCACGCGGATCTCGGAGACGGCCGCAGGGTCACGGCGGAGCGTCTGAGCTCCGATCCCGGACGGCCCGTGCCGCGCGATGGCTGGTCGATCGAGATCGATGCCCGCAACCTGCCGCCCGGTCCGCTCGAGGTTCGCTGTGTGCAACCCGGCGACCGTTTCCATCCCCTGGGCAGCCCGGGGAAAAAGCCCCTGCGACGCTATCTCGCGGACAAGGGCATTCCGCGCGAAGAGCGTGCCCGCATCCCCCTGGTGTTCGCCGGCAAGGAGCTCGTCTGGGTTTGTGGATACGCCCCCTGTGAAGCCCACAGGGTCACGCAAGACACCCGTGAGCGACTCCGGTTGACGCTCCGAGACGGGGCCTCGCTGCCCCCCGAAGAGCCCCATTGATTGCGCCCGAAGGGGCGGTGACTTTGTTTCCCTGGGTGGGTAGTCTGGGTCAGCGGTAAGAATTTGGAGAGACTCGCGAGGAATCGCGCTGGAGTCTGGGAGCGGATCGATGGGGCTCTCCGCACGTGCGGCAGGCCAGCGGGCTCGGTTCGGTTGGTCTGCGTGACGAAGAGTGTCACCCCGGACATCGCAGCAGCGCTATTCGAGACCGGCGAGTGCGATCTCGGGGAGAATCGCATCGACGAGCTCGAGCGCAAAAAGGCGTACTTCGACGGCCGAGGGCTTGAGGTGCGCTGGCACTGGCTCGGGCACATCCAAAGCCGCAAGGCCAGCCGGGTGCTGGCTATAGCCGATGAGATCCATTCGATCGACTCCCCCGAGCTCGTGGCCCGGATCGAGGCCCTGGCCAAGGAGAGCGGCCGCTATCCAGGGCTTTACCTGCAGGTAAAACTCGGCGCAGACGCCGCCAAGACCGGACTGGAACCCGAACAGGTGCCCGCCCTCGCCCGGCGCGTCGCCGCAGGCCCCTTTCCGCTGCTTGGGCTGATGGGTATGGCCCCCACGCCGGGCAGCGAAGACGAACGTGAAGCCCAAGCTCACAAGGCTTTTTCGAGGCTAGCGGAAATTGCCAGCGAACTTCCGGCGGAGTTCTTCGAGAATGGCAAGCCGCAACTCTCCATGGGAATGAGCGCCGATATGGAAGCGGCGATCCGCGCGGGCTCCAGCCTGGTGCGGGTCGGCACCGCACTCTTCGAGGGCGTCGTCGAGACCACCAAGAACGCCGGGGGGAACGCTGGATGAGCGTCCTTCGGTTGGTCTTGCTCGGTGACGAGGAGCTTTCGTGCGATCTGCCCGAGAGCGGCATGCTGGTCGTCGGGCAATCCGCCGCACGCGCCGGGTTCGTCGTCCCGGGGCAGGGCATCGAGGATGCTCACTTCGCCATCGGTCGCACGAAGAGCGGCGGCTGGGCGGTGAAGGACCTCGGGTCCCAGTATGGCACGCACCTGAACGGCCGGCGCGTGAGCTCCGCGCGGCTCGAGCCCGGCGACAAACTGCTGGCCGGCTCGCGACGCTTCGAAGTCCTCGAAGCCGGAGGCTCGTCCGTCGAAGAACACGAGCCAATGCAAGCCCAGACTCCCGACAAGGCCATCCCCCTCAACGAGGCGCTCCCGATCGAAGTGGTCGACAAGGCGCGCCGACCGAAGGACATGCCCGAGCGCATCGGCGGCTATCGCATCGATCGCCTTCTCGGGCGCGGCGGCGCGGGCAAGGTATACCTCGCTCTGCAGCAGAGCCTGAACCGTCCTGTCGCCTTGAAGATCCTCGCGCCCAAGTACGCGGCGGACAAGGTGTTCATCGAGCGCTTCCAATCCGAGGCACGGGCGGCGGCAGCTTTGAGTCATCCGAACGTCGTGGTGGTGCACGACGTCGGCGAGGCGGACGGCCGCCACTACCTGTCCATGGAGTTCATGCCCGGGGGCAGCCTCGAGCAGCGGCTCGGCGCCGCGGGGCCACTGCCCTGGCGTCAGGTGCTCGACGTGCTCGCCGATGCGGCAGCCGGATTGATGTATGCGGAGTCGCGCGCCATCGTGCACCGCGACATCAAGCCCGCCAACCTCATGTTGACCGGTGCGGGCACCGTCAAGATCGCGGACCTGGGTCTCGCGACATCGACCGAAGCCGAGGGCGCCGAGCTGGCCGGTGACGGACGCAAGATCGTCGGAACGCCCCACTTCATGTCACCGGAGCAGGCGCGCGCCGACCGCGTCGATCATCGCTCCGATCTGTATTCCCTCGGCGCTACGGCCTATCGCTTGCTCTCGGGACACACGCCCTTCGAAGGCGACACCACGCGCGACATCCTGCGCGCGCTTTTGACCGAGGAGCCCATTCCGCTGCGCGAGTACGTCGAGGGCCTGCCCCAGGATCTCGATGCCCTGATTTCCAAGCTGCTCGCGAAGGCACCCGACGAGCGCTTCGCCTCCGCGGAAGCACTGCGCGGGGAACTCGACAAGTTGCGTCTCGCTGCGGATCACGGAGAGGCCTTTCCCTCCGGGGCCCTGCAGACCACACGCTCACCGCGCCGCGGCCTCCTGTTCACCGGGGTCGCCGTCGCCGCCCTGGGCGTCGCCATCGCCTACCCCCTGATGACCGGCGTTGGCCTACCCAAGGACGACCCGCTCGCCTCGAACGGCTCGGACAACGGCGCAGACCCGGATGA
Organism: Planctomycetota bacterium; assembly: GCA_965662355.1. Taxonomy (GTDB): domain Bacteria; phylum Planctomycetota; class UBA1135; order UBA1135. The sequence continues at coordinate 103,213 of CBFIHP010000018.1, forward strand.
CCCGGCTAATAAAGGGGGCAGCGGCCTCGAGGACGATTCCTTCTTCACCGACCCCGAGCCGAGACCCGCGGAGTTCGATGAAGAGCAGCGCCTGCGAATCATCGAAGCCGATGCGCTGTTCGCGCTGAACGACATTCCGCGCGACCTGCCACCCGCCGAGCGCATTGCGGCCCTCGAGGAGTTCATCCTGGCCAACTCCCAGGCCCCCAAGGTGTCGGGGGATGCGCGCGAGGAACTTGAAAAGCTCCGCGCGCAAGTAGCGCGCAGGAATCAGCTCGAGACCCAATGGGCCGACGTTCTCGCCACGTCCTTGATCGCCTGGCGCACGAAGTCGGAGTGGCCGCCCGTGGAGGGCACGTTACCCGATCCGGGGCGCTCACTCGCCGGGCTACGCTCGTTGCCGCTGGCGGCGGATCACATTGGCGATTCGCGCTATGGCGAAGCCCGTCGTGCTTTCGAGGTCGAGATCCTGACCGGTTCCGAAGAGGCCCTGCGCATCGAGCTCGAGGCCCTCATCGCCCTCGAGAAACAGGGCAACTTCGATGAAGTCGTGCCGCGCATGCAGGCTCTGGAAGAGCGCTTCGCATTGCCCGACTCCCTCGCTAACGATCCGCCCGAGATGGCTAGCCTGCGCTCCCTCGGCGACGAAGTGCGTGCGCGGAACGCCGACCTGGAAGCGGCCGAGGCTCGTTTCGGAATCGCGCATCGGCGTGAGATCCGTCGGGCGTTCGCCGTCGAGCTCGGACGCGGTTCCGGTTTTGGCACGGAGCTGCGCGACCTCGATCTCGTTGCGGCTATCGCACGCCTGCGACGCGTAGGAGAAGCACTCGGCGAAGAACCGGACCAGCTCGGAGCGCTGCTCGCGGACCACGCCCGTATCTCGCACGCCCTCGGCAATCTGGTCGCGGCCCTGGAACAGGATGCATGGCGGCGTCGTGCGATCCAGGACCCGACCGGCCGCACGTCGACCCAGAAGGTCGTGGGCATTTCCATCGCCGGAATCACGTTCGAGCGCGCGCCAGCAAAGGAGATCACCTGGCGCGAGCTGGGAGCGAGTCCGGCCTGGTTCGTGCAGCTCTTCAACGATCGTCTCAAACGCGAGTACACACTCGAGGAACAACGCGGGGTTGCAACACTCCTGCATTGGACCTCGACCGCAACCGCCGTCGGGCGCTGCGTGCGTTTTCTGGGAACCGAGAGGAACGGCACGTTGTCGGACGAGGAAAACGACGAGATCCTCGAGGGGTTCGATGACCTTCGAAGCTGGATCAGACAATCCGGCACCGGGCTCGAGGACCAGGGCCAACGGCTCGCCCGGGAGAAACGCGCACTCGCCTTGCTCGTTGGAGCGATACGCGCCGATCAGGAACGCTCCCACGCGCTGTCGGTCTCACGCCTGGAGGACCTCCTCTTCCATTATCAGGACACGTTGGTAGTGCTCTTGCTCTCGGATGGCCGCAGCGTACCCCCCAGCACGCCGATCGAACCCAAGGTGAGCAATGCGAATCGGGATGACGCCAAGAATAAGGGCGACGAGGCCGGCTCGATTTCCGACGATGATTGAGCATCGGCGGACACGTCTCCGATCAGAATTCCTCCCGGTGATTCCTCGCTGGGACACCCCCCTTGAGCCGCGCGCTAGACGCGCTTGAAAATGACCTCGACGATTCTCCTGGACGACACGGTTCACGAGCTCCAGGCCCGGCTGGCCGAACGCTCCTGCCCCGCTCCGGATGTGCTCTTTCTGATGGGCACCGGGGTCGACCTCTTTGGCGAACGGCTTCGCGATCCGATGGAAATCGAACTCGGTGAGTTCGAGGAGACTCCCCAGCCCTGGCGCACGTGCGAACTCCAGGCGGGTCGCCTTGGTCCGCTTTCGGTTTGGCTCTTGGACGACCTCGGCAGCGAAGACGGTGGCCTCGAGCTCGATGCGCCCTGGCAATGGGGCTTGCCCATCTGGTTGGCCGCCGCCGCCGGTGCCAGCGTGCTCGTCCACACCTCGGCCGGCTGCGCTCTTGCTTCGCCGGAGAGTGGAGAGCCGCTCGCTCCCGTGGGAGGCTTCGGTTTCCTGCGCGATCACATCAATCTCTCCGGGACCAATCCACTGATCGGCCTCAGCAGCAGCCATCTGGGTCCGCTCTTTCCCGATCTCTCCGAGCTGCACCACATCGGATTGCGTCGCTCAGCCCTGGGACGAGCCGAAAAGCTGGGATTGAATTGCGCGGAGGTTGTGGGAGCCTGCACACCCGGCCCCGCGATCGAGACGGCCGCCGAGCGGGTGCTCTATGCCAACGCCGGGGCCGAGGTTGCCGTGCAGTCCCTTGCGACTCCGCTCCTGGCCGCCGCCCATGCGGGGCTCGCCATGCTGTCCATCGTGGCCTTGACCGACGCCGCCACGGGGCCCACCGAACTCCAGAAGCTCGTGGCCAGCGCAAGCTCGTTTCAGCCGGCACTTCAGGATCTCCTGGCCTCGTTGACCGAAGATCTCGCTTCCGCGGTGAACGCACTGTCCGAGGGCGACTGAGTTCCATGGACAAACTTCGGCTCGCCATCCTCGTCTCCGGAAGCGGCCGCTCGCTCGAAAACCTGGCCCAGCTCGTCGGCCAGCAAGCCCTGGACTGCGAGCTGGGATTGGTCTTGTCCGACCGCGACGGCATCCAGGCCCTCGAACGCGCCGAACGACTCGGTATCGAACCGCTCGTCGTCCCCTACCGCGAACTGGGAAGCGCCCAGGCCTTCTCCAAGCGTGCCTTCCAGGAGATCGAAGCCCGGGGCTGCAATCGCGTGGTCCTCGCCGGCTTTCTGCGGCTGCTGAAGCTACCCCCGGATTGGACGGGCCGTGTCATGAACATCCATCCCTCGCTGCTTCCCAAGTATGGAGGCAAGGGCTTCTATGGCGAGCGCGTTCACCGGGCCGTGCTCGACGCTGGCGAAAGTATGACGGGCTGCACGGTACACCTGGTCGACGACCAGTACGACCGTGGCAAGATTCTGCTCCAACGCGAGGTTCCCGTGGAACCGGGCGACACTCCCGAGACCCTCGGCGCGCGCGTGTTCGAAGAGGAAAAGCGCGCCCTTCCCGACGCTATCCGCATGTGGATTGCGGAGGCCTGACCTTCCTCGAGAACGGGCCACGACGACGGAGCTCTAGTTCTTCTTCGGTCGTGCGAGCTTCATTGCGAGGCGCTCGATGCGACGTTGGCTTTCGTTCAGAGCGCGGCGACGCGCGGTCCCGGTGAGATAGTCCTCGGCCAGGGAAGCAGCGAGTTGGGCCGCATCCTTGGCCCGTGCGTAGTCACGTAGCCGATGCTCGCAGAGTTTCGCGATCTGCAACAGGGCATTGACGCTCTCGGTCTCGGGGGCTTCTCCGCGCACCTCTTCGTAGACAGCGAGGGCTTGCTCGTGTTTCCCCGAGAGCCGCAAGAGATCCGCACGTAGGAGTTTCAGGTCGTGGACATCGTCGGGCCTGCGCTCGAGCGCACGGGACGTCCAGACCAGGGCCTGCTCGAAGTCGCGCAGGGCCGCGTGAAGGTGCGCGAGCCCACGCGCCCGGGCGCAGGCGACCCCCTCGAGAGCTGCGCCATCGGGGCGCTTCTCCGCGCTCGTGCAGCAGAGGTGTGCGGCCAAGGTCACCAGCGACAGGACGTCGTCACGGTTGTGCTCGAAAACCGCCTCCAGTCGATGGGCGCGACCCGCAAGGTAGTCGAACCAGGCCGCGGGGGCATGGCTTCCGGGAAGGTCGTCGATACGCTCCACCTTGCACAGCGCGCGTTCGAGCGTCGCCAAACGCGTGTCGGAATACGCACCTCGATACAGTCGCTTCAGGGGATGGAAGAGGTCCAGGTGCGGACGCTCGAAGCTCGGAACGACAGCGTGCACGCGCATCTTGTCCTCGAGGCGATGCCGGTCGAACGACTTGCCGAAGAAACTGACCAGAGAGTCACGTTCCGCGACGCGCTGGGCGACCTCCTCCAGCAAGGCGGCCTCGTCCTCGGGGCCTCTGAGAAAGCCCTGCCACAGCTCGAAGTGATCCTCGCGAAAGGTCCCCAGACCGACCATGAAGGGAATCGTTCCCGCCCCCCCTGAGAGTCCGGTCGTTTCGATGTCGAGGTAGATGGAACGCGAAAGCTCCAGGCGCTCGAGCGTTGCGTCGCGGCCGAGTGTCGCGAGGTCATGCTCGCGATCCCCGATCCAGTTCAGCGGCCACGATCCGTGCTTCCAGTCGAGGGGAAAGCGCAGGATGCGCGCATGGCTCTGCCCGCGCGCGTTGGAAAACGTCTCGAGGTCCCGCGGCTCGCCGGGGGCCTTCGCCGCCAGGTTTGGCTCTTCGGGCGTCGTGGCACCGAGCTCGTGGCTCTTCAGCTGCTTGCGTTCCCTGAACCAGGTAGGCAATGCGGGTGCGGGCTGTCGCTCCGGTTTTCCAGCAACGGTCTCTGGCTCGCGCCGCAGACGCGCCAGTCTTCGGTAGATAGCCGCTTTGGAATCGGGTGGGCTCAAGCGACGCCCTCTTCCTCACCAACGGCGACGAGCTGCACCTCGCGCAACGGATCGCCCTCGTGCAGGTGACGCAGAATGCGCAACGCGGTTTCCTTGCCAAGGGCACCGACCTCCTCGAGCGGTCCGACGCAAGCGGGGCAACCGAGCTGGCAGGAGCAGTTTTCGAGCACCTCGAGGGCCGCCCCCACGATGCCCTCGCGCTCGTTGAAGAGCACGGTGGCGAGACCGACGCTGCCCGGCACCTTGTCATACAGGTAAATCGTCGGCGACTCGAAGTGTCGAGAGCGGATCTCACAGCCGATGCCCAGATCCCGAGGCTGACAGCGGAGGAAGAGTGGCGCGACCCGCCGGACAAGTCGCCCGACTCCGCTCCATGCAGCCGCGCGATTGCCGGCGACCAGCTCGAGATCCGCGGCGGTTTCCTCGGAAAGAGTGATCACGAAGGCCTCTGTATCGAGCTCTTCGGGGGGCAGATGGATGTCCTCCGCGCCGACGTTTTCGCGCGTGTAGAAGCGAATCTTCTTGTAGAGCGTCGCGACCGTGGTCACGTGAACTTCCCCGCGCCAAACCGCCCAGTCGACGACCCCTTCGACTCCTTCTCTACTCTCACTTTCGCTTTCACTCCTACTTTTGGGGCACGCGCCCTGGACGAAGCGGGTGCGCTCGGCCTTCTCCTCCAACCGCAACACACGCACCTCGGTGTCCGTCTCCGCATCGGTGAAGTAATCGCTCTGCACCTTGCGGCCGTACGCACGGCGGTTGTCATAGTCGAAGCGTTCGATCTTGTACGTGACGCCCTCGACCTGATAGATGGCGCCTTCATGCACCTCGGTGATCGAGTTGGCCCGGTCCATCTCGCCGATCGCGTGGTTTTCCTCGTCGAACACGAGAACGTTGTCGGGCTCGTGCCCCGCGAGCGAGACGTCCTGCGCGGGGTAGGCATCGGCGACCCAGAACCACGCAGGTTCCTCCGCTTCCGTGCGGCGCAGGAGCATCCCGGAGCTCTCCGCCAAGTAGTCGAGAATGTTCTCGGTGTGGGGAATGCCCGCGAACCCGGTGAAACTGACGTGGGGATTGCCACCGTCCTCGCCGGAGGATCCGCGGAAGGGTAGCTCGAAAGCGGCGCACTTGATCTGCTCCGAAAGCAGCACGAGGTTGTTCGGGTCGAGCCCCAGATGCTCGCGCGCCTTGCCGAAGAGCCATTCGGGGTGCTGGGCCAGGTATTGGTCGACCGGGTCGGAGCGCGCGATCATCAACGTCAAGGAGGGTCGCCCGGATCGCCCGACGCGACCGGCGCGTTGCCAGAAGGAGGCCTGCGTACCGGGGTACCCCACGAGACAGGCCACATCGAGGCGGCCGATGTCGATGCCCAGCTCGAGCGCATTGGTCGAGACGACGATCTTGACGCTGCCCTCCTTCAGACCGCTTTCGATCTCGCGCCGCAAGAGCGGCAAGTAGCCGCCGCGATACCCACGAATCTCCGAGGCCTTCAGCCCCAGGGACGGCGCGGCTTCCTTCAAGTAACGCGTCAACACCTCGACCGCGGTGCGCCGATTGCAGAAGACGATCGTCTGGTGCCCGGGGCCACAGATCCTCGGTGCCAGCCGTCGAACCTCCTCCAGCGCATTGGCCCGCAAGCCCGCGACCGGGTTCAGGAGCGGAGGATCGTAGACGCCGAAGATGCGCTCTGCGGAAGGCGAGCCATCCTCCTCCACCACGTGCACGTCCCGCCCGAGCAAGCGACGAGCGTGGCCCTTGGGATCGCGAACGGTGGCGGAGGACAGGAGAAATTGGGGTTGGCTTCCATAGTGGTTCGCAATGCGTACGAGCCGTCGTAGCACGTTGGCAACGCTCGAGCCGAAGACCCCCGAAAGCGTGTGGACCTCGTCGATCACGATGTAACGCAGATCGCGGAAGAGCTCTGACCACTTGCCATGATTGGGAAGAATCCCCTGATGCAGCATCCAGGGATTGGTCAGCACTACATGACCGCGATCGCGCAATGTGCGGCGCACGGAGGGCGGGGTGTCGCCGTCGTAGGTGAACGAATGCCAGTCGTCCGAACCGAGCTCCTCGAGCCAGCCGTTGAGCGAACGCGATTGGTCCTGGGACAGGGCCTTGGTCGGGAACATCCACAGTGCACGCGCGGCCCCGCCGGTCTCGAGCAGGGTCTGCAGCACGGGCAGGGTGTAGGCCAGGGTCTTGCCCGAGGCCGTGGGGGTCGCAAGCAATACGTCCTCGCCGGCCAGCGCGTGCTGGATGGCTTCGGCCTGGTGCGAATAGAGCCGGGTCAAGCCGCGCCGTTCACACGCGCGCACGATGGGCTCCGCGAGTCCGTCCGGCAGCGTCGCGAAGGACGCCGGGCGGGCTCTCTCGGTATGCCAGGCGGTGAAGCGGCCGGCCAGCTCCGCATCGCCCTTGAGGCTCCTGACGATGGCACCGACATCGCCCTGTCCACGCCGGCCACGCACCTGCTTCGCCTGTCGAGCGCGCCGCTCCCCCCCCGCCTGGGGTGATGCAAAGCGCTTTTCTCCTGTCTCGCTGCCGCTCAAGTCGCCCTCCGGAGTTCGGGTTCTGTTCGGTAGCAGCGTAGGAAGCTCTCCCCGCAGAAGCAACCCAGAAGCCTCCTACCCCTGTGCGCCCAGGTAGCGCCAGCAGCCCCCCTCGGCCCCGGGCTGGGGGGGATCCCGGGAGAATACAGGCGGGTTCGAAGTTTCGTTCGAGACGCGGCTCCTCGGATGCCGAGCAACCATCTTCCCCGGCGACCTTCTCCACAGCTCGTGCGACGGTCAAGAGGGGGCTCGATTCCATGTCTCACTCGCCCGCCCCCACGGTCCGCCTGCTCTGGGCCGACGCACGGCCCTCGAGCGCTTTGCAAGCTTGCCTGCAACGCCTCGGCGTCCCGATGCTCCCTGACGCAACCGCTGACGAGGTACGAGCCGACGCGATGCCCTTGATCGTGCATGGCCGGGGTACGTTTGAAACCGCCGCGCGTGCTCTGCGCGACAGCGGAACCTTCGACGCCCTGCGCGAACGGATCCGGGCCGGTATGCCGACCTTCGCCATCGGTTCGGCGTTTCAGCTCTTCGCCCGGGCGAGCGAAGAGAGCCCCGGAGTCGAGGGGCTCGGCATTCTCGACATCGACTTGCAGCGCTTCGGCAATTCACTGCCGGTGCCCCAGCTGGGCTGGAACGTGGCGGTCCCCGAACGCGAGGCCACACTCCTCGACGAAAGCTTCGCCTACTTCAACAACGCCTACGCGATGGCACGTGCTCCACGCCGATGGGCCGCTAGCTGGAGCGAATACGACGGTCCATTCGTGGCCGCTCTCGAATGCGGAGCCGTCGTGGGTTGCCAGTTCCACCCCGAACTCTCCGGTGGCCCCGGGCTGCTCTTGATCCACAACTGGTTGCAGCAGGAGCTCGTCGCGTGCTGACCGTCCGCATCATCCCGCGCCTCGAACTATGCTCGGACGTGGTCGTGAAAGAGGCCAGCAACCTGCAACATCTCGGAGCCGACGAGCTCTGGTTCTGGGGTTGCCACAGCGACATGGAACGCAGCAACCTGAAGTCCTCCCGCGAGGCTCTCTCCGTTCCCATCACCGTGGCCTGCGCGCCGCGCATCGCAGAGGTGGAACGGGCGCTGGACGCGGGCGCCGATCGCGTCCTCGTCCCCGCCCATGAGTCGTCGTTGATCGAGAACATAGCGAAGCGCTTCGGCGAGTGCGCGTGCTCGGTTGCGCTACGTACGGAAGAGGCTGCCAGTGGTGCGATGCGTTACCGCATCGACTTGGAGCGCGGCGGGAACCTCGGTCGCGATCCGCTGCGCTGGGCCCAACAAGCCGTAGAGTGTGGAGCCGGAGAAGTCGTGTTGTCGGCCTTCGACAAGCAAGGCGCCCGCCGAGCCCCCGGGGCCGAGTTGACCGCCATGGTCAGCGCAGCAATCAGCGTGCCCCTGGTCGCCGCGGGGCTCCTTGCAGAGAGCGAGTTCTACGAAGCCCTGGGCGCGGGCGCGGATGCAGTCCAGAGCGACGCCCTCGGGAAAGACGGCGCCTGTTCGCTACCCACGGTCAAACGAAACCTGGCCGAACTGGGCGTTCAGGTTCGTCCGTAGGCTATGAAACAGACTCCAGCTCGTCGGCCACGGCCTGGACCGGGCCCATGCCCAGCTCTTCCAGCTGGGGGGCGATCGTCTCGCGATCTCCGGCCACGAGACAGACGATGTTCTCCTGCTCGAGATAGCGCCCGGCAAGCGCATTCAGCTCGGCCGAGGTCACGCTTTCAAGCCAGCGCATGCGCTGTGCGGTGTAGTCGTCGGGCAGTCCGAAGCGAGTGATGTTCTCGAGCATGCCCAGGCGCGCGTGCGCGGATTCCAGGCTGCGACCGATGGCCTGGGAGATCGAGCGACGCGCGAAATCCACTTCGGCGTCGCCCAGGCCGCGGTGAATCCGGGAAAGCTCCGCGAACACCTCGGACACCGCGGGGCCGGTGACGGCCGTTTCCACGGCACAGCCCACGACGAAGGCACCCTGCGTCAAACCGCCCGTGAAGTTCGAATGCACGCCGTACGTGTAGCCCTTGTCCTCGCGCAGGTTCAGGTTCAGACGCGAGGTGAAGGACCCTCCCAGCATGTAGTTCAGGACGTACAGCGGGAAGAATTCGGGGTCGGTCTTGGCAATGCCACGATGTCCGATGCGCAGTTCCGATTGGGGTGCACCGGGCTTGTCCACGACGTAGAGCGAGATACCTTTCTGGAAGGCCTGCAGCTCGAAGCTCGGCGGTCCGGCGGGCTCTTGCTGCACCTGGTTCGAGGCCAGCTTGGCGAACAGTGCCTGCGACGTTTCCGTGCTCTGATCGCCGACGATGCACAGCTTTGACGCGGCGACGCGCATGTGCTCTCGCCAGAACGAGCGCACATCGTCGAGGGTCAAGGCGGAGATCGACTGGACAGTTCCGTAGTGCGGTGAACCCTTGATCGTCTCGCGTCCATAGACGAGCGACGCGAAGGCCTCCGTGGCGACCTCGCCGATGCGATCTGCGCGGCCCTGGATGTCGACCAGGCGCTGACGCTTGATGCGTTCGAAGTCCGCCTCGTCGAAGCGCGGCTCGCCGAGCACCTCGGCCAAGAGCTCGACCGCGTGGGGCAGGTGCTCGTTCAGCACCGCCAGTTCGAGCTGACAATCGTCGTCACCCGGTTGCACTTGCAACTCGGCCCCCAAACCGTCGAGCTCGTCCTGAAGCTCGGTGCTGGTAAGGCCCTGCGTACCCTCCTCCAGCATGTCTGCCGTCAGGGAAGACAGGCCGAGCTTGTCCTGGGTTTCGAGCAACCGGCCGCCCGGCACCGTCAGCGAAAGCCGGGTGAGGGGCAACTTGGCGTAGGGCGTACCCACGACCTCGGGCCCCCCCTGGACGCGGGTGCGCCACACCGCCGGGGCCTGGAACGGACGCTCCGCTCCAGCGATCGGCTGGAGCTTGCGATCCAGTTGAACCTCGTCGCGCTCCTGCAGGGACGAGCGACCGGTCGCGGCCAGTTCGCCCTTGCCCGTGGGCACGCAGGAAACAGCCACGTAGGGCCGATCGAGCAGATACTTCCGCGCTACAGCCACGAGATCCTCGGGCGTGACCGCACGGTGTCGGGGGAAGTCCTCGTCGATTGCCCCGGGATTCGAAAAGAAGCAGTTGTCGAAGGCCAGGCGACTGGTGCGAGCCGAGACGGTTTCGAGCGAGCGCAACATCCAACCCTCGCGGCGGTTCTTCAAGCGCTCGAGCCGTTCGTTGTCCACGCCCTCGCGGACGAGCTGCGCGATCAATTCGTGCACGCGCCGCTCGAGGGCATCCAGGGAAACGCCTGCGTAAGGGCGCATCTCGAGCATCAACTTGCCGGCCCGTTCCTGGGCCGCGTGGGCGATCATCACACGACTCGCGAGCTGTTCCTCGATCATCAGCACACGATCGAAGAGCGAGGACTTGTTGGCGGAGACGACATCGGTCAAGAGGTTCAACGCCGCTTCATCGGGATGCCAGGCCTCGACCGTGGGCCACACCATCGACAGCTGGGGCTGCTGGATGCGATCCTCGATCACGAGGCGCCTTATGTGTTCCAGCGTGATCGGCTGGGGCGCGGGCTTCTGCACCGCAGGGCCGCGGGGTATCGACCCGAAATAGCGCTCGATCAGGCGCTTCACCTCTCTGGGATCGAAATCACCGCCGATTGCAAGGGTGGCGTTGTTGGGGCCGTACCAGCGTCGAAAGAAGCACGAGATGTCGTCGAGTGTTGCGGCCTCGATGTCCTTCATGGACCCGATGGTCGGCCAGCTGTAGGGATGCTCCTTGGGATACAACGCACCGAGAACGTTTTCATAGACGAGCCCGTAGGGTCGGTTCTCGTAGCTCTGGCGCCGCTCGTTCATCACCACGTCGCGCTGGTTGTCGAGCTTCTCTTGCGTCATGGCTGGCAAGAGGAAGCCCATGCGATCCGCCTCCAGCCAGATGGCCAGCTCGAGCTGGTTGGCCGGTAGCGTTTCGTAGTAGTTCGTGCGGTCCTGATTCGTCGTTCCGTTCAGGGTTCCGCCGGCCTGCTGGATCAGGCGAAAGTGATCGTTGTCGTCGACGTGGGCCGAGCCCTGGAAGAGCATGTGCTCGAACAGGTGAGCGAAGCCCGAGAGCCCCTTGTCCTCGCGCGAGCTGCCCACGTGGTAGTAGACGAACAACGAGACCACCGGGTCGGAGTGGTCCTCGTGGAGGACGACCTGCAGTCCGTTCTCGAGGACGTACTTCTCGTAGGGGATGACCTTGGAATGCTGCATGGGGTGCGGAAGCGGGGCTCGTAGGCAAGACTCAGGCCCCTATTGATAGCGTCTGATAGCGCGGGGGCACCCTCCTACGGACTGAAAAGCTTGCGAAGCTCTTCCAAAGCACCCGGGTTCGTCTCGGCCAGTTGGCCCTCGAGCGTTCGGCAATAGCTCCGCCCCTCGGCATCGACCCCGAGAGCAAAGGAAACTTCCGTGTCGTAGCTCGTGTGGATCCGGACCCGAATCTCGGCCGAATCAGCCCGACTTGCGATGGGATCCGGGGCGAGCCAGGACCTGGCTTTCTGGGTCAGGAGGCCACGGTCGATGGCTCCGGCGAAAGCTCCAGGCGCCTGGCCTTGGGAGCCCTCGGCGCTCCAGCGGTTTTGACCGTCATTGACGAACACGAGCGTTGCGAGCTCGCCCCCCTCGCCAACACTCGACAGCTCGACCCGGCGCACCTCGGCCTCCATGCTCTTCTCGCCGAAACGGAAGATGCGCAGCGAGCGGAACTCCTCCATCGGCCGTTTGCAGAGCGCGGCCAACTCCTCGCCAGCAAAACCGCAAAGCTCCGTCGTGTCGAAGAGGAAGAGGCGGCCCGGCTCTTCGCTGGTGGGATCGACGTAGGGGGCGCCCAGGCGGCCGTGAAAACGTTCATCGCGCACGGTGTGCACCGTGTAGCTGAGCTCGTCGTCACCCGGCTCGTAGTCGACGCCCTCGAGTCCAGGATAGTTGCCGAGCTCCATGCCCTCGATCACCGCCAGGGCATCCTCGACGGCAGCGGAATCGGCCTGGTAGCGCAACGGCTCGTCCCCGGTGTTCGTCTCGGCCATCGGAATTTCGGAAACGAACCAGGTCTCGGCGCCCTCGCGGCCTTCCTTTTCCAGGAGGAGTCGTTGGCCTCCGCGCTCGAGCTCGACGCGCACCATCTCCCTGCGGTAGGCCGCCATCAAGCGGTACTCGAGAAGGTCCTCCAGGGGACGGGTCAGGAGCCCGACGGACTTCTGAGTCACCTCCCAAACGTGCTCGAACCCCTCGCGCCGGCAATTCCATACAAGTTGATCGACGGGCGTGTCGGTCGCGTCCACGGGAAGGTGCCCGAAGGCCAGGGTCGTGGGGTCGTTGTCCTCGTCGCGCAGCTCGATCGTGAACGCCGGAGGATCGAGTCCCCAGTGCGCGTAGTCCGTGGGCGCGTCGTCACGGAAGAGATCGACGGTCAATTCAGCGGCACCGCGGGCCAGTAGCTGGAGGACCTCGGCACTGAGAAAGGCCCGCTTGCCGGCCATCCGTACCCAGCGTTGATCCAGTTGCGCGTCCAGTCGCATGTCGACCCGCTCTTGCTTGTCCTCGAGGAAGACCTCGCCCCGGCGTATGAGGGCGGTAACCTGATGGGCCATCAAGTGCGTCGCGCGACGCTCGCGATAGTCATCGGGGTTGCGATCCAGAGTGGTGTAGAGCGAACGCACGGTTCGAAAGAGCCGTGTCTCCCCTTTCCCAACGACGCCTGTCGCACCAGCCCCGTAATCCGGAATGCGCACGTAGACGCGACTGGGATCCAGATCCAGCCCGCCGATCTCGAGGCGGAGCGTGCGCTCCCCGGCTTCCTCGATCTGCACCAGCTCCAGAACGATCCGCGGGGGGTCCAGCTGGATCTGTTCCTCGCTGAGCTCGACCTCGGCGATCCCGAGTGCCAGTTCCAGGTTCTGCAGCAGTGTCCTCACCAAGGGGTCGAGCGCCGGATAGGCCAGCGGGTCCGTCATGAACCAGGAGCCGAAGGCGTCGCGCTCCAGCTTGACCTGGATGCTGCGCTCCAGGTTGTCGATGCGCACGCTGCGCACCTTGTCTTTCAACAGTTGGGGGAACAGCGGGTACTGGGCCAGCTGCGGCCCGCCGCTTTGCACGTCTTCCTCTTTCTTCTTCCAGAGCAGAAAAGCCGCTCCGGCGACAACGAGGAGAACCAGGAGGGTGCCCTTTTTCATCTAGCTGTCATCCCCGACGTCTCTTCCAGCCAAGCACCGCCCCCATCGCGATACACATCCCGGGAAATCCAATCCACAGGCTGTAGGTCAGAATCGGCAGGGCCTTCGAGCGTTCGAGATCGAGCACACTCAGCGCCGGATCGCGGGGGGTGACCCGCAAGCGATGTTCACGTTCAGCGAGCCAGTTGAACATGTTGCGCACGAAGTGGTTGTTCTCTCCGAGGTAGGCGTTGCTGAAGAAGCCGACGCTACCCACGCCGATCAAACGCGGTCGGTGAACCCCGGTTTGACCCTTCTGGACCGCGGCGCCCAGCTCCAAGGTGCAGACCAGGGCGAGGTTGGCATTGCGCTCCTCGGTCCGCGGATCGTAGTTCCAGTCGTACAGACCGTTGGTGGGGTCGGGCAGATCGACCCACGCATCCGCGGGCACGACGATCAAGCGTGTGGGGAAGCGTCCGCCGGGCACGACCTGGGCCTCGATGGCCGAGCTGTTGACGAAGGTGAGCTTTCTGTTGTGGCGGCGCTCGAGCTGGGCCAGTTCGTGGGAGTGGTCCATGCGGTTCTCGGCCACGCGAAAGACCGCGCAACGGGCATGGCCCATGCGCTGGACCCCGGTCACGTCGGTGATCGGTTCGCAGATGATGCCCGGCTTCGAGACCATTCCCCAGCGACCCAAGAGCCGTACGAGCCCATGCTCGAAACCGATGTTCAGCTCCTCGTGATGGGGCGTGCCCAGGAGTCTTCCACCCGCCTCGACCCATTCCTGGATGGCGTTGCTGGTCTCTTCGCCCAGGGGTTGGCGTGGGCCAGCGATGACGAGCACCTCGCAGTCCTCGGGGATGCGGTTACCCGTCTCGTCCGCATCCCATTCGGCGACCTCGAAGGCTTCGCGTTCCAGAAGTCGTGCCAGTCCGGATATGTCCTCGAGCTCGGCTCCATCGAGGGAAGCTTCCCCGTGCCCCTTGCTGAAGTAGACCTTCGGTGCATCCCCGGTCGACACCTTCAGAAGGGACTGGGCGAAGGCCTCCTCGCCCCGGAAGTCGTTCATCCGGGCGGATCGAAACTTGTTGGGATTCCACGTACGCGGATCGACAACGCCTGTGATTCGCTCGCTCTGCAGATATTCGAGCGCCTGCTTGGAAGGGTTGCCCCAGTCGATCGATGCCACGTCGCTGAAGAAACCCAGGGTCGTCCTGCGCGAGCCGCAAGTGAATACGATCTGGTTGTCGCCCCGAACACCGAGCTCGTTCTGACGGAGCTGGGCCTTCTCGAAGTCCTTCGCGCCGAACAGGTTCACATGGAGCCGATCGCGATGGGCCGTCGAGACGATCGACAAGAAGCCCAACATGCGCTCGTGGACCTGAGCCGTGACGAAGTTGTACGGATATTCGAAGGGCCGGAAAAAGACATCGATGGTCACGTCCTCGGGCAGGCGCTCGATGAGATCGACCACCTCGTCGTCCAGCGTGTTGCGCTTGGATTGCGTCAGGTCGTAGCGCCAGTACCACCAGTCCGACACGTCGATCACCAGCGCCGTGGCGGCCACGGCCAGAAGACCGGCCAGGCCGACCTGCAGGCCCATGGCGAAGCGCGTTCCGCGCCCGATCCAGCCCCCCGCCCTCTTCTCCTTGGACTCGCTCATCCCAACCACCTCCGGGATTCGATCAAACGCACCCCAAGAAAGAGCAACGCCGCGATCCAGGCGACGAAGAAGGTCATGTGGGCCGTATCGAAGGCGCCCGTCAAGAAAGAGCCCTGAAAGTGGGCGATGACATTGATCTTCTCGAGGCCCCACCCGAGGACGTCCCCCAGGGGACCGGCGGGAGCACCCGCCAAGGGTGCCGCGACGAAGATGATGTTCAACACCATCGCGAAGAACGCGGCGACCAGCGGCGTTCCCGAACACGTGCTGGCCACGATGCCGAGCGAGGTGAAGAGAAAGGACACGAAGAAGGCCCCGATCCAGGCCATGACGAGCTGCCCCCAATCGGGCGGTGCCCCCAGCAGCTGGACCACGATCCCGTAGAGCAGCGTCGTGCCCAGGATCACCCCCATGATCGACGCCGCGGCGAGGGCTTTTCCAACAATGACCGAGGCGTCGGACACGGGGGCGGTCAAGAGGAACTCGAGCACTCCCGAACGCGACTCCTCGCTGATCATGCGCATGGTCAAGAGCGGCGGCAGGATCACCATCAAGACCCAGAACGGAGCCCCCCCGCCCAGCATGAAAGCGAGCGCACGGTTGACCTCGCCCCCGAACGCGCGCAGCGCCAGGAGGAAGAAGAAAGCCTGATAGAGGAGCGCCAAGCAGAAGAGGATCCACACGAGCGGCGCAAAGAAAAAGCCCGCCATCTCACGGCGGTAGATAACGCTCCAGCCTTTCATGCCTCGTCCTCCGAAGCACAGGCGTCCCCGGCGGCAGCCGAGCCACCCGCCGAGTCATCGGTGGACTTCGGTCGGGACAGATCGCGCGCGGCTCCCCCATCGAAGGGGTTCAGGTTGTAGAGGACCTTGTTGTCCGCCGCCTCTGGGTTCCCCGACACCGGCGCGTCGAGCATGTTCAGACCGCCGATCTCGAGCAGGCCGGAGCCTTCCGCGTTCGCCATCAGGGGAGCCGGCGCTGCGCTGGTCGGGGCCCGGGCTGCGTCGTCGATCGGATCGATCTCGAAGGCGATGCGCGAGAAGATCCGCTCGAGGGTAGGGCGTTCGAAGGAAAGTTCGCGCACGGCCCAGTTGCGTTGCATGCAAAGCGCGCCGACGTCCTCGCGCAGATCGCCATTGCCGTGGACATGGAACCCGGTATGGATGCCGATGCGACCTTGCTCTTTGACCGACTGGACTCCGGGCAAGCTCTCGAGCAACTTCGCGGCCCCCTCGGCGTCGGCTCCGACCACGGCTTCGAGGCGTACGAAACTATCGCCCCCTTGCTGTTCCACGAGCGAGTCCTTTTGTCCGTCCGCGGCGATGCGGCCCTTGTGCAAGATGATCACACGCGGCGCCACGGCCTCGATCTCGGGCAGGATGTGGGAGGAGAGCAGGACCGTGCGCTCGCGGGCCAGATCGCTAACGAGGTTGCGCACCTCGATGCGTTGGAGCGGATCCAGCCCGCTGGTCGGCTCGTCGAGGATCAGGACATCGGGGTCGGGCAACAAGGCAACAGAGAGACCGATGCGCTGGCGTTGCCCCTTCGAAAGGCGACCGACGATGCTACGACTTCGCTCGAGCATGCCGACGCGCTCGAGTACGGCCGCCCCGCGCCGCTTGGCCTCCTTGCGCGACAAACCGTGCAGGCGCCCCTGGAAGAGCAGCATCTCCTCGACCCGGTGTTCGCGATAGAGCGGCACGGCTTCGGGGAGATAGCCGATGCGCTTGCGCACCTCGAGGGAATCGCGCAGCACGTCGAAACCGGCGATATGAATCGAGCCGGAGGTCACGGGAAGAAAGCCCGTGAGCATCTGCATCGTCGTCGTCTTGCCGGCACCGTTCGGACCCAGGAAACCGACGACTTCTCCACGCTCGAGGGAGAAGGAGATGCCGTCGACGGCCGTGAACGGACCGAAGCGTCGGGTGAGATTCGAGACTTCGATCATCGAGGGGTGGAGATACTGCCGCAGGAGCCCTTAGCGCTCAACGCCGAGCTGCCACGCCCCCTGGCTAGCGGGCCTCCTCAGGGGCACCTACAGTCCATAGTCCGCTTAAATGCGGTCCGCGAAAACAGCCCCGAAAAACAACGGCAGCGGCGGCCGATGCCTCG
>CBFIHP010000019.1:0-113827 GCA_965662355.1 Planctomycetota bacterium
GATGACTTCCCGGGAACGGCACCTCGACGTCGATCTCCGGCTCGGAAAGCAGCGGCAGGAAGTCGAGCGGCAGGCGGAAGACCGCAACGACGCCAAGCACCATCAGACACAGAAGCAGCATGCAGGTCGCGACCGGACGCTCGATGACCATCTCGAGGAGCTTCTTCATATCTCTACCTCATACTTCCACAGGCATGCGGTCGGGGATGGCCGAGCTGTGTTCGTCGTCCGTGATCGGGCGTAGCGTGGCGTTCTTCTTGCTCATGATGCGGTACGTGCATGGAATGACGAACAGCGTGAGCAACGTCGCTACCGTGAGCCCACCGATGACGGTGATCGCCATCGGGCGACGCAACTCGTCACCGGCACCGAGACCGAGGGCCATCGGCAGGAGCGCCAGCACGGTCGTCGCCGTTGTCATCAGGATGGGGCGCAGGCGTTCCGCGCCGGCGGCGAGGATGGCCGCTTCGAGCTCCTCGCCGGAGCGTCGGCGGCGGTTGACCGCGTCGACGAGGACGATCGCGTTGTTGACGACGATGCCGGCCAGCATGACCGCTCCGATCAACGAGAGCACGCTGATTCCCTGCCCCGTCAACCACAGCGCGGCGATGACACCGATGGCACCGAGGGGAACGGTGCAGAGGATCACGAAGGGGTGTACGAGCGATTCGAATTGCATCGCCATGACGACGAAGATGAGGAACACCGCGAGTCCGAGGGCCAACTTCAAGCTGTCCAGAGAGACTTGCAGTTCGTCGTTTTGTCCACCCAGTTCGGCACTGGCGCCGATCGGTAGGTTGCTCGCGAGAACGAGTTGTTTCACGTCCGTGACGACGCGCCCCAGCTCGCTGGCCTGTGCGTTGCCCGTGATCCGCGCCACTCGAGCGCCGCCGGAGCGATAGATCGCAGCCGGGCCACGGTCGATCTCGACGCTGGCCACAGCGGAGACGGGTATCGACAGCCCTCCGGGGAGACGGACGACGAGATCCTCGACATCGGAGGCGCGGTTGCGGTCGCTCTCGGGGGCCCGCAAGCGAATGTCGATGCGCTCCTCGTCTTCGCGGAAGTCACCGACCACACGACCACGAATCTGGCTTTGGAGGGCGAGACTGAGCTGATCGGCGGGGATGCCCAGCGCGCCGGAACGCTCGCGGTCCGGCTTGATGCGCACCTCGGGGCTTCCCGGTTGCACGGTCGTCGCCACGTCGCGCACGCCGGGGATGTTGTGCACGGCGGCCACGATCTGTTCCGATGCGGACGCGAGCAGATCGAGGTCTTCGGAGAAGATCTTGACCTCGACCGGGGGCTGCATCGACATCACCGAGGGATGGACGAGCTCCGGCTTGACGTTCGGAAAGGCATCGATCACCTCGCGCACGTGCGCGACGGCGAGCGCCTCGGCCTCGGGAGTCGTGTTCTTGGGCAACACGAAGTTGATCTGCGCCAGGTTCTCGCCGAGCGTCTGTCGTCCGGACGCGGTCGAGGGCAGGCTGCCGATCACCGTAAAGATACGCGCGAAGCGCGGGTCACGGATCAGCCTTTCCTCGATGCGCTCGGTGACGCTCGAGGATGTCGCCAGGGTCGCTTCCTCGGGGAAGCGCAACTGGAACGCGAACTCGCCCTGGGAAAGATCCGGTACCAGATTCGTGCCCAATCGATTGCCAAGAGCCAGCGAGCCCGCGAGCAAGGCGAAGGTCAGCGGCAACACCAACCAGCGTTGCCCCAGAGCCATGGCCAGTGAACGCGGGTAGACAGCTCCGATTGCATCGAAGGCACGCGCGAAGGGAAACGACACGACGTGGAACAGCCAGGAGATGACCCACCAGGCCGTGACCGCGAGGCCCATTGCCAGGGTCAGCACGAGTCGCAAAGGCAACAGGAGCAGGGTGAGCGCCTTGCTGGCCCAGTGTTGGCCGTTTCCAACGGGCGCCAAGCTGAGGCCCGCGACGCGCATGGTGAAGGGCAGAACGTCGTTCTCCGAGTGCCTTTGATCCCACGGAAACAGCGTTTCCGATCCCGCTTGCCAGAGGCTCTTCGGGTCGAAGGCGGAGAGGGTCGGAATCAGCGTCAGCGACACGACCAGCGAGGCCACCAGTGAAAAGCACACGGTCATCGCCAGATCCCGAAACAGCTGGCCCGCGATGCCGGTCACGAAGACGATCGGCAGGAAAACCGATACGGTCGTCAGCGTCGAGGCCGTCACGGCGCCGGCAACCTCGCCCGCGCCCAGGGTCGCGGAAGCGCGACGCGAGAGTCCTCCGCGTCGGCGCCGGTCGATGGCCTCGAGCACGACGATCGAGTTGTCGACCAGCATCCCGACCCCCAGAGCGAGGCCGCCCAGGGACATGATGTTCAACGAGACTCCAACCTTGGACAGCGGCAGGAACGTGCCGACGACCGAGACCGGGATCGAGAGCGCAATGATGGATGTGGCGGAGAGGTCGCGCAGGAAGAAGAAAAGCACCAAGACGGCCAGGATGCCGCCTAGCAACGCGGCGGACAGAACCTGCGAGACCGCTTCGCCGATGTACACCGATTGATCGGTGAGTAGGGTCATGCGCATGTCCGCGGGAAGCTCGGCCTTCAAGCGCTCGAGCTCGGCCCGCGCTGCCTTGGCCACGCCGATCGTGTTGGCCGAGCCTTCGCGGTGCAGGGCCAGTTCGACCCCTTCCGCTCCATCGTTGCGCGTGATGACGTCGCGGTCCTTGTGCCCGCGCTCGACCACCGCGATGTCCTCGACCCGAATCCGACCGGTGGGTGTCTCGCGCACGATCGTGCGACGGATCTGGTCCAGATCCTCGAACTCGTGCAGCGTGCGCACGAGGTAGACGGCGCCGTAGTCCTTCAGCGTCCCGCCCGGCCGGTTGACGTTCTCGGCTTCGAGCGCGGCGGCCACTTCGTCCAGGGTGAGTCCGAGCGCCGCCAGTCGGCCGACATCGACATCGACATGGATCTCGGGATCGAGCCCTCCGCGCACCTTGGCGGCGGCGATGCCCAGCACCGCTTCGAAGCGCGGTTTGATCCAGCGTTCGGCGAGCTGGCGCATGTCGTCGAGCGAGCGTTCTCCTGTGAGCGCGATGCGCAGGATCGGATCGAGGGACGGATCGAAGCGTAGAACCCGTGGGCGGTCCGCTTCCTGCGGAAGCTGCACGAGCCCGAGCTTTTCACGCACATCGAGCGAAGCGAAGTCCATCTCCTCGCCCCATTCGAACTCCAAGACAACCTCCGAGATCCCCGCGCGCGACGTGCTGCGCAGATCGCGCACGCCCGGGATCACACCGACGGTTTCCTCGATCGGTTTCGTGATGAACTGTTCGACGGACTCCGGCGCGGCATCGGAATACTCGGTTTGAACCGTGAGTGTCGGATACGCGACGTCGGGGAGGAGCTCGACCGGGAAGCCTCCGAGCGACAGGTACCCGAACACGGCTACCGCGAGGGTTGCCATCAGGATGGTGACCGGACGCCGGACCGCGAGTTGGGGGAGACTCACGTCGAGCTATTCTTTGCCGACCGGCGTATCGCTCTGAAGGATGTGGATGGGGGCACCGTCGGACAGAGCCGATGCACCGAGCACGACGATCGTATCCCCTGCTTTCAAGGGCTCGCGTGCTTCTGGCGAGCCGAGCGTGACCAGAGTCTCGAGGATTTCGACGAGATCGCCTTCCTCGAAGCCAATGCGCACCTCGAGTGACTCGACGCTTTGCTTGTCTTTTGTGCGATACACGAGCCAGCGACGCCCTTCGGCGACCAGGGCCGCCCTCGGAACGATCAGCGCGTTTGCGTGAACGTCGGTGACGACATCGATCTCGACGAATGCGCCGGGGCGCAGCTCGACCGAGCGCTCGACGGCGACCGTGACCTTCACCGTACCCGTGGCCGCATCGACGATGGGGGCGATGCGCTCGATCTTCGCTTCGACGGAATTCGGAAGCGCATCGGCCAAGAGCCGGACCGATTGTTGCGCCGCGAGCCGTGCCACGTGCCGCTCGGGAACATTGACGTCGACGTAGAGCGGATCCAGATCCGCCAGATCGAAGATGGGGGTCCCGTCGCTGACGGTTGCCCCGACGTCGAGGTGACGCCGAACGACGACCCCGTCGAAGGGCGCCAGGATGTCCGTGCGCGAGAGCACGAGCCGGGCCAGCTCCAGATCGTGCTTGGCCTCCTCGGCCTCTCTCCGCAGGAGCTCCAGTTCGTTCTCGCTGATGATCTGGCTCTCGCGGAGTTCTTTCGAGCGCTCGAACTCACGTTGCTTGATCTCGCGGGTCGTCTCATAGCGTGCCAGGGCGAGGACCTGCTCATGGTTCTCGAGCCTGGCGATCGTGGTCCCCGCCGTGACCCGATCGCCCTCCTCGACCAGGAGTTCTTCCACGATGCCCCGCGTGCGTGAGGTCACGCTGGCGATCTTCTCGGCCCGTAGCGTGGCGCTCGTCGAATACAGGGAGACCATCTCGCCGACGGTCGCCTCGGCGACGGCCACCGAGATCGGCGCGGCCGCCCGCGAGGCATGGGCGGCACGTTGCGGCTCGGCCCCTACGTCCGAACAACCGCTGACGAGAAAGAGGCCCAGAACCAGGCCCGGCGTGAAAGTGCTATGCATCGAAAACCACGTACTTGCACCGTTGGCTCGGTGCGGAGGAGACTCCACATCATCATAGAGGAGCCCTCCGGATGCGCGCTTGTGGTTTTTTGTACGACGGGTGTAGGCCCCGTAGTCACGGAGGTCCCGGTAGGCGCGGCCGCGCGGGATCTAGTTCACGAGCTCGGGATCGCCGGGACGCCAGGTCTTGTCGAACCAGGGTTGGAGCGGGCCGTACAGGCGCAGGATCGTGTTCCAGCCCTTTCCGGGGACCGTCTGGATCCAGTTGCTCTCCATCCCGGAGGGCGGCTCCGGGGCAAAGTAGATGTCGCAGGAACCGTCGCCATTCTGCTGCAGCCCCTTGCCGAGGTTGTCCAATCCTGGAAAACGCTGATCGGTCTGGAGCATGGAGCGCGTTTGGTTGTCGTACAGCGTGAAGGACCAGAAGTCCTTGGCCGGTACGTTGGGCGGCAGGTGGATCCTGTACGTCTTGCTGCCATCGAGTGCATTGCCGCCTTTGTCGAGGTACGCGATGGCGTACTGCGAACCCTTGCCCACCGGGGCCTTCGTCATCGCCGGCGTGATCCCCGTGGCATAGAAGTGCATGTAGGTACGGGAATCGAGCATGCGTGAGCCGTTCTCGAGAAAGTCGTAGCGCCCTTCGATGAACGGATTCGTCCAGACCCCCTCACCCGGGTACAGGTAGTGGCGTTGATCTCGCGGACGGGCAGTGAGCGCGCGCGCTGTCACGGCGGCGACGTTCGCGGCTTCCGTGAGGATCTTCTTCATGCGCGCGTCGGGAGCGAAGGGTTTGCCCTTCTGAATGCCGATCGAGCTCAGGAGTCCGAGCGTTTCGGCATCGATGCCCGTGCTGGGTTCCGCCTGAATCACCGCGTTGACCTCTTCCCAGAAGCCGTAGTCCAAGCGGTGGATGGTGTTGTGGAACTTGCCCGAGACGTTGATGAATGTCATCTCCGGCGGGTTGTTCTTCCGCGAGAGCGGATAGATCTTGAAGGTGCTCTTGGTGGCCGCGAGGGCAGGGCCGGTGTCTCCGTCGACCTGGAATCCGCGCCAGACGACCCAGTTGCCATGCGTGCTGGAGCGCGCCACGTGGTAGCCACCGGGAATCTGGCCCTGGTAGCCCGGAGGCAGGATCAGGAATTTCCCCCCCTTGCCCTGGTCCGGCCCGGCGTTGCCGAAGTCGGCAACGTATCGAAACCAGAGGTCGTCGATGAGCCCGAGGACGTTGGGCGGCGTCTCGATCACCCACGGCTCGTCGGTCATCTCGAGCCAGGTGCCCATGTAGATGCTTACCGTGTTAGGCGTCAACCACAGGGCCTTCGAGTCCATCAGCTCTTCGAACAGGAGCACGGTCGTATTGGCCGGACCGAAATGGAGAAGGCCATCACGCATGGCGCTCATCGATGCGATCGGCAAGCTGGCGAGGTAGGCCTGGACGGCCGTCTGGAAGTCGAGATTGTCGTAGACGAGCTGCGTGGTCTTCTCGTCGGGCACACCGTCGAAGGAGTTCAGTGTTCCCAGCCGGGTCTTCATGCGATCCGGTGTCGAAATGCCGTCGGGCACCTCGGTGGTCATCTTCATTCTCGGCGGAGCGGGGCGTTCCGTTCCCAGGGACTGGCACCCAAATCCGAAGACCAGGGTGGCAATGGCGATCTGCAGCAGGCTTGATTGGGGGGCTTTCATAGTGTCTTTCAACGTGTCGCTCAGCATGTCGAGCGGGTACGCTACAGGAGTCCAGGCGGGTAGGCAAATCCCCGCATGCTCAGAGCTTTGCGTACAGAGGCGTCGACAGATACTTGACGCCCGAATCGCACATCAAGGTCACTCCGCAACGCCCCGCACCGAAGCCGTGGTGCCCGTGCTGTGCACGAAGGCGTCGACGCGTCCGCCGGTTTGCTCCCAGATTTCCTCGCCCATCCGATGATAGGCGGGAATCTGATCTGCATTCTCGAGCTGGTTCGTCCAGAAGCCGCCCGTGCGCTCGGTGATCCGACGTGCCGCCTCGACCATATCGTGGGTCAACTGGGCGTCCATGCCCCCGCTCTTCTTGGAGATCAGCGTGAGCTCCGCTCCCAGGGCCGTCATGTGATTGCGCTTCTCCGCACTGAAAGCATCCGAGGTGACGATGCTGAGTCGGTAGCCCTTGATCGCGCAGACGAGGGCAAGCGAGACCCCGGTGCTTCCGCCGGTGTACTCGATCACGTGCCCTCCCGGCTTCAGGCGCCCGTCTTTTTCCGCGGCCTCGATCATGGCCAGGGCCATGCGGTCCTTCATGCTACCGGTCGGGTTCTCGGCCTCGATCTTCAAGAGGATGCGTGCGCAGTCCTCGGGAACGATCGAAGAGAGCTCGATCAGGGATGTGTTGCCGATGCGTTCGAGGAGGGAGGAGCGGATCTCGGTCATGTGCTTCTGACGGCTAGAGTCGTCGGTTCCCAATCGATGCCATGAAGTTAGCGCGAATCGTGCCTCGCTAGATTCCCTGGATCTCGGCGAAGTTCACAACGGTGTCAAGTCTGTGTCAACGCAGATTCCCGACCTGGAGCGGCCGCTGACGGCATAGGCAAGCCCCTCCGCTCTCAGGTGTCGGCTTGCAGATCTCCCGGCAGTCGGGGCGAGGAAAGCAGTCTCTGGAAGGCAGCCCAAATGCGTTCGGGGTCCGTGCCAGCCTGCTTCTCGACCCACTGACGCACGAGATCCTGACCGAAGTTGTAGTTGATCACGTAGCTACGGTATTGATCGATGAAGCGCACACGCTGAGCGGCGCGCTCGGCCGTCATCAGGGCGTACTTCATCAGATGTCGGGCGGCAGCCTCGGCATCGATGTCACCGTTCAGGTAGCGCCGGGCGGCCTCGTTGCCGGCGTAGCTGAGAACGGAAGCCTCGTTCTCCACCTTGTAGTAGCGCTCCGCCGTGGCCGGATCCAGGCCAGCCAGGGGGAAGAGCACTTCGCGCTCGAAGGCGATGCGAGTGTCCCCCGGGAAAGCGACGGCGATGCCATAGTTCGCCGTGCCCTCGGCGATGAGCGATTGCGGACTGAAGAGAGGGTAGACCGAAAATTCGAGCCAGCCCCTATCGCGTACGAGGTGCTTCTCCAGCAACGCGTTGTAGACGTGGTGTCCGGGGTAGCCCTCGTGGCAAGCCAGATCGATCGCGCGGTCGATGTAGATGGGCAGGTCGGTGTTGACCTGGATCAGGCTGTGGGCATTGCCCTTGAACCAGTTGTAGCCGCTCCAGGACTTGTCGGTTACGTACTCCACCGTGAAGCTCTCGTTCGCGGGCAGCTCGACGTAACGCGACGTGCGCTTCTGGCATTCGGCGATGGCTGCCTTGAACACGGTGTCCAGCTTCTCCTTCGGTATGACGTACGCTTGCTTGAAGGCCGTGTATCGTTCGAGCAACGTGCCCGTGCCAGGCAGCAGGGTCTCGAGCCGATCGATGCGCTCCTGAAAGTAGGCGTCGGGGTGCACCGGAGGCTCGGCGTCATAGAGCGCCTTGGCCTCTTCATCGAAGCTCATGTGCTGGCCGTTGAGCAACGCGATGCGGGCCGCGACGGAACGCAGTTGGGTTTCGAGATAGCGCTGGCGGAGGCGGGACAGCTCGTCCGTGCCGCTGGCGCGGGCATCCGCGGCCGAGATGCGGGCGCCGAGTTTCGAGGCGCGGATCGCCAGCGCGTCCAGGGCTGTGTTGTTCTTGGCCGCTTCGACCTGCCATTCGGGTGGCCCATAGTAGGCATCGACATAGTCGCCATCGTGCTGACCGACCGCGAGAACCAGTTTGACGTATTCCGTGCCGATCTGGGCCAGCACATCCTCCGTGTTCTCGGCGTTGTTCACGGTCCGCAAGCCTCCGCAGGAGCTGAGCCAAAGGAGGGTCCAGCCAGCGATCAAGGGGGTGTTCATGCCGCGTACATTACCATCGCGTCGTGAGCGTAAGAACCTGACGAGACGAAACTTCAGACCCCGTTTGAGGTGTGCCTACTTGATCCGTCCGTGCTCGTGCAGGAGCTCGATGACTTCGTCGTGGGGCAATCGATGAACCGTGCTGCCATTGATGCCGACCATGGTCTTGCCGGCCACGAGGGCGTTCAGGATGGCCTCTTCCGTAGCCTGGATGGTGGCCTGGAAGAGCGGCGTGATCGCATCGTTCGGTAGCATCTCGAGCGTGACCTTCTTGCGGCGATTGCCAGCACCTCTGTTGGCCGTCGAGAAGGCCACGAAGATGTCGCCGGAGGTGTTGCCACCGACGCCGCCCATCTTGCCGACGCCGAGTGGTACGCGTTGTGCGACCCGCTTCAGCTGATGGGGCAGCAGAGGAGCGTCCGTGGCGACAACCACGATGATCGATCCGTTCTTGTCGTCACGTGCACCGAAGTTCAATTCCATGCGGTAGCCCTTCAGCTCGCGGCCGACGGGAACCCCGGCGATGGTCAGATCTTCGCGTCCGCCGTAGTTCGCCTGCACGAGGACGCCGACCGTGTAGCCACCGAGATTCTGTGGCAGCTTGCGTGAGGCGCTGCCGATGCCGCCCTTGAACCCGTGGCAGATCATGCCCGTTCCGCCGCCGACTCCACCCTCGGCAACCGGGCCGCTCGCGGCAGCGTCGAGTGCCTGGAAGGCGTGCTCGGGTTTGACGTGGAAGCCGTTGATGTCGCTGAGCAACCCGTCGTAGGTCTCGGCCACGACCGGCAGGGCCCAGAAGATGTCAGCGAACAGAGGGTCGTACAGCTTGTTGTCGTAGCGCCACTTGATGACGGCGTCGTGGACGACACCCACGCTATGGGTGTTCGTGATCATCACCGGGCCCTCGAGAAAGCCGGACTCCTGGATCCAGGTCGTGCCGGTCATCTCGCCGTTGCCGTTCAAGGCGTACCAGGCCGCGAAGACCGGGTCCGCTGTCTTCTTTCCGCGCGGAAGGATAGCCGTGACTCCGGTCCGCACCGGCCCCTTGCCCACAATGAGCTTGCCATGGCCCGCGATCAGCGTCGTATGCCCGACCTCGACACCGGCGACATCGGTGATGGCGTTGTGGCGCCCTGGTGTTCCCTCGAACGGGATCCCGAGTTCGCGTGCCCGGAGCGTCTCTTCGTTTTCGACGTGGACCGAGCCAGAGCCGAAAGCCAGGGAGGTAGTGAAGAGAACGAACGCTGTCGACTTCGGCCAGTATCTCATCCGGCCACTATACGCCCAAACTACATCCCGCTCGCGAGATCGCTCGTGCTGGCACCAACCTGCGGCCCCGTGGCGGCGTCTTCGTCCGTGCCTTGCCAGCCGCCCCCGAGGGCGCGGTACAGGGCGACGTAGGCCAGGAGCTCGTCGCGAATGGCGCGGGCCAAGTTGATCTCGGAATCGAAGTGGTCGCGTTCGCTGTCGAGCACTTCCAGATACGACGTGACGCCGCCCAGGTAGCGGTCGTTAGACAGCGAAAGCTGGTCGCCGAGGGTCTCCTCGAGCTGCTCGCGCCATTCTCGGGATTCGGTGATCTTCTGGCGGCGGATCAAGGAATCGGCGACCTCGCGGAAGGCCTGCTGCAGGGTCTTCTGGTAGGAGAGGGCCGCTTCGCGTTGCTGGGCTTCGGTGATGCGTATGTTGCTGCGCAGCTCTCCGGCGTTGAAGATCGGCATGACCAGCGAGGGGCCGACGTCGAAGAAGCTCGAGCCGCCCCGGAAGAGCTCGTCGAGGTCATTGCTGACAAGACCGCCGGTGCCCGTCAGGGCGATGGTCGGATAGAGCAGGGCCTTGGCCTCGCCGATGCGCGCGTTGGCGGAGATCAACCGGGCCTCGGCGGCGCCTATATCGGGGCGCCGATCGAGCAGGGCCGAGGGCAGCCCGACCGGCACGTCGACCTCGCGCGGCTGTTCGAGCAACGCGGCTCCGCGCGGGATGGGGCCGGGGCTGGTGCCCATGAGAATGCGAATCAGGTTCTCCTGACTCTCGATGGCGCTTTCGAGCAGCGGCAAGTTTCCCGCGGTCTCGAGAACCAGACTTTCGGCCTGGCGATACTCGACCTTGTTCGCGACGCCCTCGTCCAGGCGCAGGGAGACGAGATCGAAGGAGCTCTGGCGCGATTCGTAGGTCTCGCGCGTGATGCGCAGTTCCTCGTCCAGCTCGAGCAGATCGAAGTACGCGGAGGACAGGTCGCAGACGAGGGTCTGGAGCACGGCCCGGCGGTTGAGCTCGGTAGCGAGGAGCTCGGCGCGGGCGGCGTCGGTGGCGGAGCGAATGCGCCCCCAGAAGTCGAGCTCCCAGGAGAGATCGCCGAAGAGGCTGTGCTGGGATGGACGCTTGTCGATGCCGGGAAGGCTGCCGATTCCGGTGCCTTCGGAGAGCTTGGTGCGGGTGTACTGGCCGCCAGCTTGCAGCTCCGGGAGCAGCTGGGACTGTTCGACGCCGACGAATTCGCGGGCGGCGATGACTCGTTCGGCGGCGATGCGCGCGTCGTAGTTCTGGGAGAGGGCCTGGCGGACGAGGGACTGGAGGGTGGGGTCGTTGAAGACCTTGAACCACTCGAGTTCGCCGAGGGAAGGGGAGGCGGGAGGTTCGGGTTGGACGGAGCGGAAGGAGGCGGGGGTGGGTACTTCGGGGCGGGAGTACTCGGGCCCGACGCGACAGCTCGAGAAGGCGAGTGCAAGTGCAAGTGCGAGAATCGGGGAGCCAATGCGAGTGCAGCTCATGACGGGTCTCCCGCGGGCTCGGGCAGGGGGTCGTGCCCGTTCTCGTTGTTCGGTGGGGCTGTTGCCTTGGCGCGGGAGAATTTCATGACGAGCCCCTGGAAGACGCGGAAGAGGACGGGGGTCACGAGGAGCGTCATGATGGTGGCGGCGATCATGCCGCCGAAGACGGCCGTGCCGAGGGAGCGGCGGGAAGAGGAGGCGGCACCGACGGCGATGACCAGCGGGATGACGCCCAGGATGAAGGAGAAAGCCGTCATCAAAATGGGGCGGAAGCGTTGGCTGGCGGCTTCGACCGTCGCGTCGAAGACCGAGTGGCCTTCTTCGACGCGTTGCTTGGCAAATTCGACGACCATGATGGCCGTCTTGGCGCCCAGGCCGATCAATAGCACCAATCCGATCTGCACGTAGACATCGTTGATGTAGTCGCGCATCCAGGCGGCGAAGAAGGCGCCAAAGACCGCGATGGGGAGGCCTACCAGCACGGCGAGCGGGATGACCCAGCTCTCGTAGTTGGCGGCGAGGAAGAGGAAAACGAGCAGGAAGCCCAGGGCGAAGATCACCGATTGCTGTCCGCCCGCGGCTTTCTCCTGGTAGGCGGTTCCCGTCCATTCGAACCCGAAGCCGGATGCCAGCACTTCGTCGGCAATCTCCTCCATCGCGACGAGCGCTTGACCCGAGCTGAAGCCAGGTGCCGGGCCGCCGCTGACCTCCGAGGTGCGGAACATGTTGTAGCGTTGAATGAGGTCCGGACCCGTGGTCGAGCCAAAGCTGGACATCGTTCGAATCGGCACCATCGTATTGTCCCGACCGCGCACGTAGATCTCGCCCAGGTTGTCGGGCGAGACCCGGAACTCCGGCTCGGCCTGGGCTATGACCTTGTACGTGCGCCCGAAGAGCGTCAAGTCATTGACCTGCAAGCCGCCGAGGTAGATCTGCAGTGCCTGGAACACGGAGTCGATCGGTACGCCCAGGGTCTTGGCCTTCTCCCGATCGAGATGGAAGGAGACCTGTGGGACGTTGGCGCGGAAGGAGCTGAAGACGCCCCCCAGTTCGGGGCGTGCGTTGGCCTCGGCGGCGATCTTCTGCCCCATCTCCTGCAGCTCGTTCATGCTCTTGGAGCCGGAGCGGTCCTGCAGCTCGAACTGAAAGCCACCCGCGTTGCCCAAACCCGGGATCGGCGGTGGTGAGAAGGCCAGGGCGATGGCTTCCGGGTACTCCGCGAACTGGCGGCGCACCTTCGCCAGGATGCCGTTCAGCTGCAGCTCGGGGGTTGTTCGCGCATCCCAATCGTCGAGCAGCACGATGAAGGTCGTGTTGTTGGAGGTGTAGGCACCGGTCAGGATGTTGAAGCCACCCATGACCAGAACGTCCTTGACCCCGGGGACCTCCAAAAAATCCTCTTCGGCGCGGTCGGAGAGCGTTTGCGTACGCTCCATCGAGGCTCCGTCGGGCAATGTGAAGGCCGAGAAGAAGTAGCCCTGGTCTTCGTCCGGAACGAAACCCGTGGGTAGGGAGGTCAAGAGACTCCAGGAACCGAAGCTGAAGAGCGCCAGGATGGCGAGGCCGATTGCGACCGTTCGCACCAGCACCTTGACCAGCTTCGTGTACGCTCCGGTCGTCTTCTCGATGAGCTTCTCGAAACCGCGCAACATGACGCCGATGGGTCCACGCATATGCGTTTTCTCGCGCAGGAGCAAGCGGCACATGGCGGGCGTCAAGGTCATGGCCACGACCGTCGACAGCATAATCGAAACCGAGATCGTCAGGGCGAATTGCCGATACAGCTGTCCGACGATGCCCGGCATGAAGGCTACGGGCACGAAGACCGCACACATGACGAGTGACGAAGCCATAAGGACGCTCGCCACCTCCTTCATCGTGCGCTCCGTCGCCGCGGTCGCGTCCATGCCCTGGGCGATGTACATCTCGACCGATTCGACGACGACGATGGCGTCATCGACGACCGTACCGATGGCGAGGATCAGTCCGAAGAGGGTCAGCATGTTGACCGAGAAGCCCAACGGCCCGAAGAGCGCGAACGTCCCGACCAGCGAAACCGGAATGGCCAGCAGCGGCACCAGGGTTGCGCGCATGCTGCCCAGGAAGATGAAAACGACCAGAAGCACCAGCACGAGGGCCTCGAAGAAGGTCGTCTTCACCTCTTCGATCGAGGAGCGGATGAAGATCGTGTTGTCGAGAGCGACCTCGTAGCTGATGCCATCGGGCATGTTCTTGCCGAGATCTTCGAGCAGTGCCGTGATCGCGTCGGCCGTCTCGAGTGCGTTCGCCCCCGGCAGCTGGTAGATGATGATGCCGGTCGAGAGCTGGCCGCTGTAGCGGCAGAAGGACGTGTAGCTCTTGGCCGCCAGCTCGGTGCGAGCGACGTCGCGTAGCCGTAGCACGGAGCCATCGGGCAACGTGCGCAGCACGATGTTCTCGAACTCCTCGACGGAAGAAAGCCGGCTGCGTGCGCTGATCGCGTACTGGAATTCGACCCCGGCCTTGGCCGGCGGCTGTCCCACCGCGCCCGTGGGCAACAGGGCGTTTTGCTCGCGAATGGCCTGGGTGATGTCGGCGGCCGTCAGCCCGAGCTTCGTCAGCTTGTCCGGTCGCAACCACACGCGCATCGAGTAATCGCGCTGGCCGATGATCATGGTGCTGCCGACGCCGGCCGTGCGCGTGATCGGATCGACCAGGTTCAGGGTCGCGTAGTTCGATAGGTAGACATCATCGTAGGCGCCGTTCTCCGAGAAGAGCGTGATCGCCATGAGCATGTCCGGCGACTTCTTCTTGATCGAGATGCCGGAGCTGACGGCTTCAGGCGGCAGTTTCGGAATCGCCTTGTTGACCCGGTTGTTGATGTCGACGTTGGCGAGATCCAGATCCGTTCCGACCTCGAAAGTGCACTGCAGGACGTAACGTCCGTCGCTCGAGCTCTTCGAGGAGAAGTAGATCATGTTCTCCGCGCCGTTGACCTCGGTCTCGATCGCGGTAGCGATCGACTCCTCGACGACCTCGGCGTTGGCGCCCGGATAGATGACCTCGACCTCCACGGTCGGAGGCGTGATCTGCGGGTAGAGCGAGATCGGCAGCGATCCGAGCGACAATCCTCCGGCTAGAAGGATGACGATCGAGATCACCATCGCGAAGACGGGCTTCTTGATGAAGTAGGTACTCACGGGCTACCGGCCCTTTTTCTGGGTACCCGGCTCCCTCGAGACGGCCTTGGTCATCGGTCGGACCCTCGATCCTGGGCGAGCCTTTTGCTGTCCCTCGAGGATGACAGTCTCACCGGCGCGGAGGCCGTCGAGCACGACGAAGAAACCCTCGTGGCGCTCGCCGAGCCGCAGCGTGCGTAGGTTGACCGTGTCCTTGCCGTCCACGACCAAAACGATCTTCGTGCCCTGCTGTTCGAGCACCGCACGCTGGGGTACGAGGACCGCGTTGTCGATTTGCGCGACGTCCAGACGTGCGCGTCCGAACTGCCCGGGCCGTAGGTGACCACCGGGGTTCGGAAAGCGTGCCACCAGTTGCAGGGTGCCGGTTTCTTCCGCCACGGCCCGATCGGCGGTGACGATCTTTCCCGCATGCTCGTAGGAGCTGTCGTCGGACAGGATCAATTCGACCGGCAGGGCGTCCTTTCTGCGGCCGCGCTTCTCGGCAGCCTTCGTGGAGAGCAGGTATTCGCCCTCGCTGATGGCAAAGGTGACATAGATCGGATCGATGCTGGAAATCGTGGCCAGGATCGTGGCTTCGCCGCGCCCGACCAGGTTGCCGACGTCGACCTTCGTCCGCCCGATCAAGCCGTCGATGGGGGCCTTGATCGTGCAGTAGTCGAGGTTCAGCTGCGCCAGGTCGACACTGGCCTGCGCTGCTTGGATCTGGGCGCGAGCCAGCATGACGCCGACCTCCTCCTGGATGTTCGCGTTCTGGAGTGCGGCCTCCTGGGCCTGCACTTCGGCCACGGCCACCTCTTCCGCGGCCAGCGCCGTGTCGAGATCCTGACGCGGTACCGCGTCCTTCTCGGCCAGCGGACGCAGACGCGCCACGTCCTGTTGGGCCTTGCGCAGGCGCGCCTGGGATTGGGCCAGGGCCGCCTCGGCCGCGCGCACGGAAACCTGCTCGTTCGCTAGCTTGAGATCAGCGGTCGCCTTGGCCTGCCCTGCCTTGGCCGTGGCGAGCTCGGCGTCGTACGTGCGCGAATCGAGGCGATACAAGACCTGCCCTTTGGCGACGGGCTCGCCCTCGAGGAACTCACGCTTGGCGAGGATGGCCTCGACGCGCGCTTGCACTTCGATCTCCTCGACCGGCTCTGTGCGTGCGACGAACTCGCGTCGCACGGCCACCGTTTTTGTGCCGATCGTGGCGACCACGACGCTGGGAAGCGGTGCGCCCTGGGCCCGGGTCTTCGCGGCGGCTTCCTTTTCATCACTGGAGCAGCCACCGACAAGAAGAGCGAGCAGCGCAATAGGTACGAGGGAATAACGTCGCGTTTTCGGATTGGACATTGGTTGAGCTGTTGGGCGCAGGGTACGACGCTATTGCTGGGGGATTGCGGGAGTCAGGTCGGCCAGCAGGCCGTGGGCCTCGGCACTCTCAATGAGGGCGAGCTGGGGCCGGCCCATCTTGGTCGACGCGAGTTCGACGGCGATGTAGTACGACTGACCAGGTTTGCACAGAAGGTCCAACACCCCTTCGATGTCGCCACCATCCACCGGACGTCGTTCGTAGACCGCCGAAATCAACTTGCGGCCGGCGTTCGTATTCCAGTACAGGTAGTGATGTGCTTCGATCCGACCGATCAGGTTCGTGTTTTCGTAGCCGCGCAGCATGCGCGACCGTCCGTACGTCTGGGGTCGGCGAAACAGGTAGATGCGCGCTTCTTCGGTATTGCCCGGGGCCAGCGCCTGCTTCGGTTGCGGCACGACCTGGATGGAGGGGGCCTTGCATGCCCCCAGGAAGAATCCCAGGAAGAGCCAAAGGAAAAGCCCCTGGAGACGGGAGAGCGCTGTGCTGTTGGATGTGGTGTTGTGGAAAGGGTGGCGCAACATGCCGGGTATGGTACTCCCCCCAAGCGATTCACGTCACTTCACTCGTAGCATCACGGGTCATTTATTTAAGGGGCAGTTGCAAGCGGATCCGATTCCCGCCCCGCAGGACGTCCAGCGTGACCTTGCTCTTGGTGGCCACGAAGCGCCGGAACTCCGAGTCACGATTGGGATCGTCGACGCGTACCCCTTCGATCTCCAGCACGATGTCGCCTCCCAGGAGCACCTCCTGGCCCCGAATTATCGCCGCTACCGTGCCGGCCCGCAGGCCCGCACGTTCGCCGGGCGAGCCCTTGGTCACGTGCTCGATCAGGTACCCGCCCCGCTCCTCGGGGATTTGAAAGAGACGCGCGGCGTCGCCGCCGATCAGGATCCCATCGACCCCGCTCCAGATCGGGCTGCGCTCCAGCATCGATGCGCGGCACACGTTGGAGGTGATCGCGAAGCCCAGCCCCTGAGATCCTCCGCTGCGAGTGACGATGTGGCTGACGATGCCGATGACCCGGCCCTGCATGTCGAACATCGGGCCTCCCGAGTTGCCGGGGTTGATCGGGGCATCGGTCTGGAAATGCTGGATCTTGTGCAGTGCTCCGAAGGGCAGCCGCGATTCGCGGCGCGCGCTGATGATGCCGCGCGTCAAGGTATGGGTCACTCCCAGCGGCGCTCCGACGACGAACACACCTTGACCGACCCGCACTTCGTCGGAGTTCGCCAGGGGCACGAACTTCGCGGTCGGCGGAAGCGGTTCGGTCAGCTGGATCAGCCCCAGGTCCGCTTGCACGTCGGTTCCCAGGATCTTCGCGTCTCGCCTCGCCCCGTCGGCGAATTCGACGATGATCGTCTCCGCCAGCTGCACGACATGGGCGGCGGTGAGGATGCGACCCTCCGCATCGATGAGAACCCCCGAGCCGACACCGGCTTGGCTCACGAGAGTGCCGTCGCTGGGGTCGATGGGACCCGTGCGCGAAACCGTGCGCAACGTCACGACGGAGGAACGCACGCTCTCGAAGACCTCGACGAGGTCGTTCCCAGCGGAGCTGGAGAGGTTCGCGCATCCGGGAAGCAGGGCGAGGGCGGGGGCGAGAAGAGTAGAGGAGAGGTTCATCATGGAGGTTTTGGCAACGAAAGCCTTGATCGGCCGCCATAGCGTGGCGGGGGAGAGGGGGGGGCGCAACCCTACGATCAGGTACCCCGGGCAGGAAAAGGGAACATCGATGGTGACTTTTGCAGCGCTTCACAAATGGGTTCGTGAGGCCACTCATGAACCAAAAGAACAACCCCCCCCTCGAGCTGTCCCTCTCTTCCGCGATGGACGTGGGTGCGCCGCTGACGCCCGTGGGTCGAAGAATCTCCTTCAAGCCCGCCTGCATCGACTCGCATGGGTCGAGGCGTGCTCCGTCCCCTTCCTCGATCTCGGGTAGTCCCCCCAGTTCCCAGGAGCAGCTCGTCCGGGCCTGCTTGCTCGGCGCCGACGCGGACGCTTTTCGCAAGTTGTATGATCGTTATCGCGCAGCGGTCCAGAGGATCTGCATGCGCGTGACGGGAAGTGTCCAGGATGCAGAGGACGCGGCCCAGGACACTTTTCTCGTGGTGCACGAGAAGCTCGGGACCTTCCGCTTCCAGTCGCGCTTCTCTTCCTGGATCTTCCGCATCGCCTACAACAAGAGCGTCGAGCTACTGCGCTCACGACGACGGGTGAACCCACTGCGAAGAGGATACGACGCCTCCGATCCGATCGATGGTCTCGACGCGATCATGGATCAACGCCAGCCGTCGGTTTCCGATGAGCTCTGCGAACGCGAGAGCTGCGAACGGATCGCCCGGGCGGTCGGGCGCCTGAGCCCGCGCCTGCGCAGGGCAGCCTCGATGCGCTACCTGGACCAGCTCAGCTACAAGGAGATCGGGAAAGAGCTCTCGATTCCGATCGGCACGGTCCGCTCGCGCCTGTCCAGGGCACGGGAATCGGTGCGGGTAGCCAACGCGTCCTGACCGCAATCAAGGCGGAACCCGGCACAGGCCCGGCAGGCCCGGGTGCCGGGCTGGAATCAGGGAGGGGGGTGGGTTCCCGTTTCGGCCGGCTCCCGATTAGAATTCCGAGGCCCATGCTGTCCCCCCGATTGCTGCTCACCCTCGCGCCCCTCGGCCTCGGTCTCGGCCTCGCCGCCTGTGTCACCGATGCCGTGACCGGTAAACGTAGATACGCTCCCGTCCAATGGGACGTCGCGGAAGAGCTCGAGCTCGGTCGCGAGAGTGCTCCGAACGTCGAATCCCAGTTCGACGCCGCCTATCCCGACCCGCTGGTCAACGAAGAGCTAGGCAAGATCGTGGCCCAGCTGGTCGCGTTGAGTCCACGCAAGGACGACTTCGAGTTCCGCTTCGAGGTGCTGAACTCCTCGATCCCCAATGCGTTCGCCCTGCCCGGCGGCCTGGTGTACATCACCCGCGGGCTCCTGCAAGAGCTCGAGACCGAGGCCGAGTTCATCGCCGTGCTCGGTCACGAACTGGGGCACGTCGAACATCGTCACTCGATGCTGAACCAATCCAAGGGTGCCGTTACCGGGTTGATCACGCGCCCCTTGGGCGCGGTGGCACGGCGCCTTCCCATCGGGGGGCGAATCGTTGGAGCTGCAGCCGGTGTGGTCGCGGCGCCTTCGGTTTTTTTCGGACTGAAGTTCAGTCGCGAGCAGGAGCTCGAAGCGGATCAACGAGGCGTCTATTTTTGTGCCGAGCTCGGCTACGACCCGCGCGAGTTCATGCGCGTGTTCGAACTCTTCGAGCGTATGGAACAGGAATCCGGAGGCGGTTCCGAGTTTTCGATTTTGCGCACGCACCCGTTGAACAAGAATCGGGTCGAGGGCATCGAGAAAACCCTCGAAGACGACTATCCAGAGCTGGCCCAACGCGACAACGCATCGTTTCGGCGAAGCTCGCCGCGCTTTGCCGAGATTCTCGAGGGCTTCCACACGCGCAAGGAGGCCTACGCGTTCTACGACCGTGCCCTGTCGCGAGTGGGGGACCAGCCCGAGGATATCGATCAAGATACTCTCGAAGCCGCGAAGGCGGATCTGCACGCGGCGCGCACGTTGGTTCCCGACGAGCCGTTGTTCCAGCTCTTCGAAGGCGAGCTAGCCCTTGCGGCCGAGGACTACGAAGGGGCCCTTCAGCACTTCGTCGAAGCCCATGCCATCTACGAGCGACGTACACCCGGCAAAGGGCACTGGAAGGTGCCCTTCTTCCTGGGGGCCATGGCGCTCGAAGCAGGACAGGTCAAAGACGCCATCGAGTATTTGGTGATGGCGGAGGCGCGCTTTCCACTGAACGGCATGACTTCGTTCGCACTCGGGCGCGCAAACGAGGCCAAGGGCGATGCCGAAGCGGCCCGTGCCGCCTACGAACGCGCCGAGCAGCATCTGCCGGGGGACTCTCCCTTGAAGAAGGAAGCACGTCGCCGGCGGAAAGAGCTCCGATGATGCGTAACGCATCTGCGAATCCCGAAAAGCTCTTCACCTTCATGAAACGAATTCCCTGCGCCACTCTTGTTCTCCTGGGCGCTTCCTGTGCAACCCCCGCGTCCCGAATGCCGACGATGAGTGAAGTGCTCGTCACCTCGGATGCTTTGCCTGTCAGCGAGCTGATTGCGGGGCCGGCTCCCGCGTCCCAAGAGCCCACGGAGCTGGACAAGAAATACTCCGAGCTCGGTATCGGCGGAAGGCCGCACGCCTCGACGTACATGCAGGGCTATATCGGAGCGAATTTCATCCAGGACATGACCCGTCGGGGCGGTACTTCGATTCCCGTGAAGGGGGACTTCGACGAGTTGCCCGTCATCGGCGGTGGGGGCCAGTTCGTGCTCGGAGGAAAGCGCCTCGACCTCGGTCTGGAGGGTATGGTCAACTTCGGCGGTCGCGCCAATGTCGCGGCCTTCCGGGTCGGCGGTGGCGGCGGAGCCGTGGTGGTCGATGTCGGTTTGCTCGTCATCGACTTCTACGGAGGTCCGTTCGTGAGCATGTTTCTAGGCGAGAAAATACGGGTCTATGGCGCAGCGGGTCCCGTGATCCAGTTCGCTCAGTACGACGAAAAGGAGGGCGGGGGGTTGCAGCAGCGAGGCGGAAGCGGCTTCGGCACGGGCTACTACGCCCGGACCGGAATGGAGTTGCGCGTGCGCCCCGGCACCCTGGTCGGTCTCGGGATCCGTTGGGTCGAGACCCGCGTGGATCTCGACAG
The DNA here is from genome assembly GCA_965662355.1 of Planctomycetota bacterium. Lineage (GTDB taxonomy): Bacteria > Planctomycetota > UBA1135 > UBA1135. The sequence continues at coordinate 20,546 of CBFIHP010000019.1, forward strand.
CAACTTGGGCGACCTCGACGTCAGTGGCATCGAGGTGGTTTTCAGCGTTACCCAGTTCTAGCTCGGTCCTTTCTCCAGCAATCAGCCCTCCTAATCCCACCCAGGCTCTCATCGACATGAAGTCCATCGTTCGTTTCGCTTCCCTCTTCGCTCTCTTGGTTGCGCTCGCAGCCTGCTCGTCCGCCCCCCCCGGCTCCGTGTCCGTCGGCTCTCCCGATTGCATCTGCGGTGAGGCCGAGGCGGCCATCACCGGTTGCTATCACCGACGCTGCATCACGGGGCTCGGGAATCCGGACAATGCGGCCTGTGTCTGCGGTGGCTTGGAGGCGGGCGAAGGCGAACGCCAGATGGTCAGCGACGGCGGTGGGTCGAGCTCGCGTCTGATCGGACAACCCCAGACCCTGCACCTGAAGAGCGGCAAGTCCGTCAAGGGCATGCTGCTCGCCGACAACGGTGCCTTGCTCTCGTTGCGAACGTCCTCCGGCGATCGCCAGCTGAACTACGAGCAGCTGGCGCCGCGCTCGGTCTATCGACTCGAGAAAGGCCGCACGCCCAAGAACGATGGACTCGGGCTGGCGAAGCTCGGCGATCTGGCGCGCAAGGCCGGTTACTGGGCCCACGCCAAGCGTCACTACCACGATGCCTTGAAGGCGGATTTCACGCTGCAAGCGCGGCTCGAGACATCCATGGCCGAGCTGCGGGAGGAGGCGTCACAGGACGTGCTGGCCCAGGCCCACGTCGACATGAAGAGGCACAAGGTCAAGGATGCCGAGAAGCACTTGACGACGATCCTCAACGAGTTCCCCCAGGAGACGGCCGCGGTCGAAGCCGCCGCCATGCTGGGGCGCATTCACGAGACCAGTCAGCGCACGCGTTCGGCACCCTCCTCGGACGAGCGTCTCGCGAAGCTCTTCGCTACGCCCCGCAAAAATCTCGAGACGGCGGCCAAGAACAACCACAGCGGACTGACGAACAAGAACCAGTCGCGCTCCCTGAATTCCTATCGCAACGCGCTCAAGAACCTGGACAAGGCGCGCAAGCATGTGCACAAGATCGCGGACAAGAACGCCGAGGATCGTCAGGCTGTGGCGATGGCCAAGGACCTCGACGGGCAGATCGTCGATCTGTACGTATCGACGACCCTCAATCTGGTCAGCACCTACATGGTGCAGACCTCCTACAACAATGCGCTCAAGGCAGTGAACGAGGCTATCGCAATCGCCCCGAACGACCAGCGTTTGCTGTCCGCTCGCGCCCGGATCGAAAACGCAACGGCCGACTCCGATTGGGGCTTCGGCTGGGTACGTCGGGGGCGCTAGCCCACAGTCGAGACCCACAGGGCGACACCCATGGAAAACCCGGGGCCCACACCCAATCGGCCTTCTGTTTCGTTCAGCGTGCTTCTCGTGGCGCTGAGCAGTTACATCCTGTTCGTTCCCTTTGTCGGGAGCTTCGGGGCAAAGCTAGGCTTCATCGCGGTCTTGGTCGTGGGGCTGGTCGTGGCCCGCGAGACGGCCGTGGTCTTCAGGTTGGCTCTCACCATTGTCGGGCTGATCTTGGTGTCGAAACTGATCGACCTCGTCCTCACGGGGAGCTATAGCGAGTCGAACAGGATCGTCGATTCGATTCTGGCAACCGGCTACCTGTTCTTCCTCGTCATCATGCTCCTGCGTTCGGTCGCGCGAAGCCATGGATCCTCCCTGAACACGGTTCTCGGTGGCATCAACGTCTATCTATTGATGGCCATAGCTTTCATGACGCTGCACTCGCTCGTGGAGAAGATCGATCCGGGGTCCTACATGACCCAGGGGGTCCCGATATCGGAGTACGTCGCGGCAGAGGTTCCGGACCTCATGGAGGAGGCTCATCGAGCTCGTGTCGTTTTTCTCTACTTCAGTTTCACGACGCTCACGACGCTCGGGTACGGCGACATTGTCCCAGCGCAGCCTGTGTCCCAGATCCTCTGTGGTGTAGAAGCCGTGATCGGCCAGCTCTACGTGGCCATCTTCATCGGTGGGTTGGTGGCGCTCCATGTCAGCACGGTGCAGGAGCGAATACGAGCCAGAGGCTAGTGGGCTGGGTGGGCTAGGGAGGGAAGCCTTCGAGAACCCAGCTCACCGCCCGGGCGACGTGTTTTCCGGGAGTCGAGGTTCCAATCTCTGATTGGTACGTGCCAGACCACATGGTGTTCTTGCTGTCCGGGTCGATCAACAGGATCTGCAGGGTCCCGACTTCGTAGCTGAGCTCGAAGGGTCCATCGCCCCAGCGGCGTGGCAAGGCGTCGCCGTGATAGGTGCGATCCTCGAGTCCGACGCTATAGCCCACAAGGAAATCCGCCGCGTCGGACGCGACCTTGCGCAGTCCCTTGACGGCCAAGTCGGCCTCCACGGCCGCGCGAATGCGTCCATCAAGGACCCTTGCGTCCACGCGTTCATCCGCGATCTCGGGCGTCTTCATCGGCGCCCAGGCAAAGGCCTTCTGCTGGGCCCAGTGCACGTCCGGGTTGAACTTGTAGTCCACGGGGGCCAGCGTCGAACAGGCGCCCAGGAGTCCGAGTGCGAGCCCGAGCGCGAGCCCGGAGGAATGGTGGTTTTGCTTCATGTCGATTGCGTGGAGGTCGCGAGAGCGTAACTTCCGATGGGCGACGCAGCCAAGAATCACGTTTCGAACGAGTCTGGTTAGCCTCGGTGCCCGGGATCTCGTACCCCGATCTCCGGCTGGGTATCTACGTCGAGGACGTCATCGAGCTGGCCAAGGCCCGCGGCGGCCGGGCCGAGGGGACCAGCCCGCAGGGCTAGTACGTCCCGATGACGCCGCCCGTCGCTGTCGAGAACCAAGGATCCAGGATGCCAGCCCCGGCCGCGAGATCACCGAAGACGATCGATTGTGCATACCAATTGCTGCCGACGAGGCTGCAGTTGTTTGGGATCGTCAACGTGTAGGACGTCGTGCTTCCGCCACCAGCGTGGGGTGGGGCGAGGGTGATGTTCGCGATGAAACCGGCACCCACGAGGAGCTCGGAGAGTCCGGCCGGGGGCAGGATGAACAAGGTGCCCAGATCGAGCAGGGTTCCGCCACTGGGGTTCATGCGTACCAGCGTGACCCAGACGCCCGCACCGCGAGTCAGCTGCGGTTGCATCGTGATCGTCCACGCAGCGCCGACGACGACCGGCGTCGCTGTCAGTACATCCTGGTTCGTGCCCGTTCCGTTGTACGTGAAGTACGTCGCGGGGAAAGCGCTGCAGGGAACGGCCTCGAGGGCGTTGAGGTTCTCGTTGGGCGTCAGGCCGAGCAACGTGAAGTCCGTGTGTACGATGAAGGTACCCGGGACGTCGAGCACCAGAACGGAGGGATCGAGGGGCGTGAAGGTGTGCACGCTGTACTGGATGAGGTGGCTCGTCGAGAAGGCGATGCCGGCGATGTTCTTGCCCACACTGCCCGCCGAGATGACGCCACCACCGGAACCGACAGGACCCGTTGTGCCGATCAGGTTCAGCGCATCCAGCTCCATACCCGCGATGCCCAGGTTGACATCGGTCGCCAGGCCCGCGCCCGCGAGGATGGCGATGATCGGTGGCGTACTGCTGAGATCGGAATAAAGGATGTCACCGGGCGTCGCACCGAGGAGGGGCAGGGTCGGCGATCCCGCGCGCAGGGAAAAGTAGACGCCGTTGGCACTGGTGGGAGTGGAGTAGTCGAAGGCATCGAGATCGTCGCACACATTGCCCGGCACGCAGTTCGTGTTGGCCCAGGCGGCGTTGGCTTCATCCCCCGTGCCCGTTCCGGTAGCGTAGCCGAGCCCGGTGGGCGCCAGGATGTTGCCACCGGAGCCTTGCAGGAAGATGTCGCCCGCGGCGGCCGGGGCGGTGCCCGGGGCGGTATCCGTGGACCACTCGAAGTTCACTCCACTACCGGCGATGCCGTTCGTGTTGAAGTCCACCGAGAAGACGATCGTGTGCGTAGTCGAAGCGAGGGCCGTGTCGTCGCCGAAGGACAGGGCGTCGATATCATCGCCCTGTTGCAGCCCCATGACGAAATGGGGGATGGCCGAGGTCGCGGGACCGGGGTAGCCCTCGGTCAGGAGTCCCGGCGGGGAAGAGAAGGAAATCGTTCTGTCAATGTCGAAGGTCGTCTGTGCTGCTCCCAACGAGGCGAGACCGACAAGGCCCAGGCTGGTGAGCCATCGGCGACGAGAGTTTCGTAGAGCAAGAGAGGTCCTGTGGCTTCGCAGCATCGGTCTGTGTCGATATTGGTTATTTCGGAGGGGTACGCCTACCCTAGCGAGAAGCTCGAGGTCCAGGGGTAATGGAAAGTCCACGTATCCCCGTCGAATTCCCACTCCCGGGTGAGGCCCAAGGGCCTTCTTATTCACTCTTCGCGAAGCAATACAGATTCGAACGCCCGCGAATGAAGAGCTCGTCCCCGGCCACTGCTGGCGACGCATCGAAGACGTCCTCCAGCTTGTTGACCGAGACCGTTTCCATCTCGGTGCCGGTCGTGACAACTTCGACCGTCCCATCGCGACCGAGGATGTAGATGTGCTCGCCGGCGATCACGGGCGTGGCCCATACATCACCCACGGCATCGAGGCGCTTCGATGTGTAGAGCGGCTCGCCGCTTTCGAAGTCGAGGGCGGACAACAAACCGGAGGAGCCTTTCAAGGCGTAGAGGATGCCGTCATGCACGATAGGAGAGGGGATGCGCGGTGCGTCGCGGTCGCGCTTCCAGACCATCGCGTCGCTCGCCTCGACCTTCGTGCCCTCGGCGTCGGCTACGCGAAGTGCATGGAAGGAACCGCCGCTGCGCGTGCCGGTCGAGTAGACGAGCAGCCCGTCGTGGAGCACGGGCGTGGCGATGATGCCGCCCCGACGCGCGCCGCCCCGACCACCCGCACGGCCGCCGCCACGATTCCCGGCGCGATTTCCACCACGACCCTCGGGGCTGCCATCACCGCTGCCAGCGCTGGCGCTTCCACCCGCTCCGCAGGACCAGATCTCTGCACCGGTCTTGGCGTCGTAGGCAATGGTCGTACTCGAGGCGACGATAATTTGGGCTTGGCCCTTCGCTCCCGTGGCGACGAGGGGGCTGCCCCAGTTGGTGCCTTGTTCGCGTTCCGTGCGCCAGATCTCCTTGCCGGTCTTCTTGTCGAGCGCAACGAGGAACGAATCCCCGTCGTGATCCCAGGCGAGTATCAGCGAATCACCCCACAGAATCGGCGAGCTGCCCTCGCCGAACGAGTTCGCGATGTTCATGTCGCCCAGGTCGAGCTCCCAGAGCAGCTCACCTTCGAGGTCGTAGGCGTATAGACCGTAGGAGCCGAACGAGGCGAACAGGCGCTCACCGTCGCTGACGACCGAGGGTGAGGCGAACGATCCGTCGCGGTGCGTACCCTGGTGGGGGACTTGTGTGCGAGCGATTTGCTCCCATACAACGGAGCCGTCCTGGCGGTCGAAGGCTATGACGAGAAAATCCGTCTCGCTCAAAGGTGCCGAGCGGCCGCGACCGCGGCCCCGGCCGCCGCCAGTACTTCCCCGGCTACTTCCGGAGCCACCCGCTTCTGGTTCTGCGGAAACCGCGGTGGTCACGAAGACCCTGCCGCCGACGATGATGGGAGTCGAGAGACCCTTGCCGGGCAAGGCCGCCTTCCACTTCAGGTTGTCCTCTTCACCGAACTGGATCGGCGGTGTGCCGGAAGAAACGCTGTTGCCGTCGGGGCCGCGCCACGTGGGCCAATCGTCGCTGCCTTCGAGGTCGATGCTGAGGGGGGTGAGAAGTGCGAGGAGAGCTAGGATCTGCATGGCTGCATGATAACGCGGCAGCCCGCCGCGGGAGAAATCCGTGGGGGCGCAGTTCGGTGGACACAGCTGATTGACACAATCGAGACCATAGGGAGCAATGGGGCCGGAGGCCTCGTTCGATAATGGCCCAGCACGAGGCGTTCAAGAGGGCGCTGGTTTCCGGGAGGCAGCACCCGGACCAATTAGAGGCTCTGGAGACGGCTGTCACGGCGCATCAGGAAGAATTGAAGGCGTTTGCGGGACTCTAGGTAGGACGGGGCGCTCGGCGCTCCGTAGTCTTTCTTCTTCCCCCAAAGAAGACCGGCCCATGAAGAACGCTCGCCAACTCGTGTTACTCGCTCTCTCGACGCTCGTCGCTTCGGCCTGCGGAGGATCCTCCTCCGGTGTCGGGCCCAGTGGATCCGATGGCGTCGAATTCGGCATGGCCCAGGTGTCGCTGGGTTCGAACGGCCATCCCGAGCTCGTGTCGTTACGCACCACGCTGACATCGATCGGTCTCGTGCATCCGCTCGGAACGACGACCCCGCTGATCGAGACTCCGATCTCAGTGGAGTGGGTCGGTCTCACTGAAAACCAGATGTGGCTGGGAACCCACGAGCTGGAGTCCAGCGAGTACGTCGGCTTTCTCCTGACCTTCGATACCCAGGCGACCTCAGGGGAACTCGCGAGCGGTCAGGTCGTGAACTTCGAGACGGACGAGAGTGCATTCGTGCCCTTCGATGAGGACTTTCACATCACGCCCGAGGCCATGAGCTCAGGCTACATCGAGCTGGATCTCCTGGCCTCGATCCAGCTCACCGAAGCGCCGCGTTTCCAACCGGTGGGAGGCGCGGCCAACCAACTGCCTTCGGTTCCCACCGAAGCGCTCTATGGCGTCGTGCGCGATGTGGCCGCGGGCGGGGTTATCCTGGTTCAGGCCTATGCCGACGCGGATCTGCGACGAGTGCTGGGTCCGCTCGAGGTCGTGCTAGCGGACAGTGTGCTCTTGATCGACGATGGGGGCGAGGTGTTCGCCTCGCGCGAGGCCTTCTACGGCTCGCTGCGCCCCGGGTTCAGCTTGCTCGAGCTCGAAGGCGATTTGCAGGCGGGATCGCGTTTCCGCGCTTGCCGGATCGAAATCATCGACCAAGCCCTGGGCAATGGCCGTACGTTGCCGGTGCGAATCGCGGGCAAGGTCACGGCCCTTCACGATCATGGATTCGAGATGTCGGTACGCCGCGTCTTGAGCGGCGAAGAGACAGCTCGCCCGGTGCTCGAGGGACTCGACACACCGCACCGCATCGATGTCGCGATCGACGCCATGACCCGCATCCTCGCGGGCCCGGACGGAACCGACGCCGTGCGCCCCGCCGTGGGCCACGCGGTCATCACCGAGTTCCGCGAATTCGTCATGCAACCCTTCCCGGCCGATGTCGTCCTGTTGCAGCGCACGACCCAGTGCTACCGCGGCGTGATCGGAGACACCTCGGCAGCGGATGGTTTCGTCCTTCTGACGCGCTCAGACCACGCTGACGACGAGGCGGCCCGCCTTGCCGTTCGGCTGGGCGACGCGCCCATCACGCTGCTCCTCCGCAACCGCCCACGACTCAACACCAGAGACCTCATCACCGGCATGGCCGCAGAGGCTTGTGGCACACCCGACGACACCACCGACCAAAACGACTTGAATGCGCGTTCTGTTCAGGTCCATCCCGGCGTCTTTGCGCGCGCCGATGTCGCCACGTTCGACCGTGCCAGCGCAAGCTTCCGGACCACCACGAGTTTCGTGCTGCATTCCTTTGGCACACAGATTCATTCCGGCCCCCTCGCCGTCCAGTTGCGGCCACACGCCCGGCTCCACGGCGTCGTCGATTCGATCGACGCCTTCTTCGACCTCCTCGAGACCCTACCCGACGACGTCCAGCTCGTCGTCAACGGCAAGGGCATCGGTTCCGAACAACCCGCAACCGTTCAGCTCTTTGACCTGGAAGTCCATAGGGTCGTGCGGGACCTCTGATACGGAGTCGCACACTCGCTGAGGCTATGCGACGGACAGAGGTCCCTACTCGCTCGACCCCCACGGAAGAAACAGGAAGTTTCCGCTCCTCCGCCCCCCCCGATTCTCATACCGAAAGAGGCGCCACAGGAACGAGAAACGAGTCTCCTCCGGCCCTGTATCCCACGTAACGAAGGGGAATATGTCCCGCTGGGTCGAGGCGCCGTTGGTCTCGCTGTGATAGAGGTAATACAGGAGCCGGAAGCTCGAACTGTCCCCTTTCTTCGAGGACATGACGCTCCACAATGGCCCGCTCCAATCCACCTCGTTCCCAACACGCTCATAGTCGAACAAGAGCGGGAAACGCCTCTTCTTGCGCTCGAGTGTTTCCGTATGCCTCCCCGCGAACGATGCGATTGCTTCCCTGACCGCAGCGGGATCACCTTCATCCACCGCCTCGACATTCCTGACGAGGATGTCGCGCACTTCCTTCTCCATGTGCTCGAGCCCCGTTCCATTGTCGAACCCCTGGGAATAGGCGCGCAAGAGCCGGGCTTCTCGGTTCTCGAGCACGTCCTCCCTCCAGACCGCGAAGGTCTGCTTCTCGACCAAGAAGGAGTCGAACAGGAAGGAACTCGAAGTGCTCATGGTCAGGTTGTCCTCGTCGAGCGTGCGACCCATGGGGACACGCGGCTCGTCCCAGCGCTTACTTTCGCTCTCGAAGAAGACGAGCAAGTTGGACTTCTTCGTCCGAACGCCATCCCGAGTATTCGAGCGCGTCCTGTAGAGCAGGGGGCCAAGCACATGAAAGCTGGAGCCTGTTTGCCACCGGGAAGAGCCGACGAGCGTGAGTCTGTGGCCCAGGGACTCATCGGAAAGGCCTTCGCTGCGCGAGAAGAGCGGCCAGAAGCCAAGGCGTGAGCTCTCACTCGTGCGCGAGGAGTAGCCCAACCCAAAGAAAGCCCGCAGCTCGCGGTGCTCCGGTCCGGATGAATCGCTGAATAGCGGGAAGAGCCAGCGCTCGCTTTCTGCAGCGTGCTTGCGCTGTCCGTAGAGCGTTAGATCGTAGAAGAGACCCGGAGACTCGTCTTCGCTGGTGGTGGAAACAAAGGGCCAGATGCGCCACGAAGAGCCCGTTTCGCCGGAATGGGAATGCCCCAGGCCCAGGGCGTACCAAGCTGCGCTGCCTTTCGGAGAGGAAGTGCTCGCGTAGATCGGTGCAATGCGAGTGGAGCGTTCATCGCCTTTCTTGTGTCGTTCGAACAGCGGCCAGAGGAAGGAGGTGCGCTCCTCTTCCTTCGCCGCATTGCGACTGCGGTGGAAGATCGGGCCCAGGACGTTGACGTAGCGTTTGTCCTGCGTCGGGTTCCAGCCGTACCCGCCCAAGGGGGTCAGGATCGAACGATCCTCGCCTTCCCTGTCGTAGTAGAAGAAGGGGAAGAAGGTCTTCCACGAGGACTTGATGTCCTCCTTGATCTCGGATCCCGACCACCAAAGCGGAAGCACGCTCAGCGAGCTCTCGTTCGGGGCCGTCTTGTGCTTGCCTAGCAGCGTGATTACCTCGTCCGTCTCACCTCGACTATGCTTCCAGAAGAACGGAAAGAGCACCGTGTCGCTGCCATCGGCCTCTTCCCGGTCGTAGTACAGGGGGATCAGCCAGCTTTCGCGCTTCTTCTCGGAGCGCTGCGTGCGTCCCAGCCCCAGGAGGAAAGTGCGAACGCGCTTCTTCTCGTTCAGCTCGTGGTCGTACAGCGGGAAAACGGAGAACGAATCGCCTCCGTCAGCGTAGCGCACAATAGGAAACAAGCCGCCCGAGGACTTCGTCCACCAGAACGGGCCCACGTGTTTCAGGCCACCGACCCCAAACAACGGAAGGACGCCAAAAGTGCTGTTGTCCTGCCACCAGAAGGGGCCGACGTAATTTAGTGAGCCGAAGCTGGCGATCGGGAAGAGGCCACCCGACGGTTCGCTGGCTTTCGAGCGCCACCACACAGGCCCTATGTAGTTGAGGCTTCCAAATCCCGCGATGGGAAAGACCCCGCTCGATTCCACGACCCCCGCTTCGTTGCGTTGCCACCAGAACGGCCCCACGTACGAGAGATCCTCTCCGATGTTCGCCACAGGAAAGACCCCGGTGTTCTCCTCGAAGCGATAGAACGGAAAGACCCAACCCAACCCCGTTGCGGTGTCCCACGAGGAGTACGGGTACAGAAAGCCCCATTCCGCGTCGTCCTTGGCCACGAGTGGCCGCAGAGCAAAACCACGCTCGTCCACATCGAGAAGCGGCCATAGAAACGACGTCGCTCCCCGATCGTGATACGCAATCGGCCAGGCGTTGACCCGCTCCGACGAACTCTCACTTGTCATGGGCGAGATACGCCACATCCGATCCACCGATGCGCAGGAGAGGAGCAGGCCGGCCGTGAGGGCTGTCAGTGGGAGTCTGCTGGAGAACAACCTTTGGAACATCGGGAGGACGCCGACGAGCGCTAGTGGTTGAAGAGGAAGGCGGGGCTGTTGGCCAGGGCCCAGGCGATGTCTTGGCTGGCCGCAAGGCGGATCGTCTCGGCGATGTCGGGGTGGGTGGTGACGAAGTGCGTGTGGATACGGGCTTCTTCGTCGGGGGTGCGCTGATGGGGAGCGACGTTGAGGGCCTTGACGACATCGGTGGGCAGGCCGTGATGGCGCACGGGGCGGGGAGAGGTCGTGACCGAGATGCGGAAGTGTCCGATGGTGTGGTCCGAGCCGTAGTTCTGGGCCATGCGCAGCATCAGTACGTTGGCGCCCGCGAACGTGCCCTTCTCGGGGGCCAGTTCGTAGACGGCTCCGTGGGGAACGCCGTAGCCCATGTGCACGGCCCAGCCGGTGTCGTCCTTGCCGTCGATGGAATTCTCGACGGGGTAGCCGTCTTGTGAGTAATCCGCGCTTGCGTGCTGGAGTTTCAACACGCGTGGGGGGTCCTGCGAACCTGCGGCCACGGCGCTCAGCGTCAGTTCACTGAGCACGTAGTTGCCGCTGCCGTTGCGTCCCGGACCTCCCATGGGCAGCGCCTCGTCGGGCAAGGTCTCGACGCGTAGGCCCGTGATGGGAGTGCTGGTGGAGACGACGATGTGGTAGGCGTCAGTCGGGGTGCCGCCTTCGACGAAGATCGAGTGATCTTCGCGCACGGTCATCTTGGCCCCACCATCCGAGGACGCGCTGAGCGGGCGTAGGGGTTGCCACTCGGCGAGCGGCAAGAGTTCGTCTTCCCATTCCGTGCGGCGACGAACGAGATCGGCGGCTCCGGCGGGAGCGAGTGCCCCCTTGTTCGCGATGTTCTCCGGTTCCAGGGTAGGCGCTAGCTGGCTCAACTCTGCTTCCGTCGGGAAGCGGCAGAGAAAGGACAGGAAGAGCTCTTCGATGATCTGCTTCGGATCGCGTTCGTACTTCACCAGTTCGGTGATGGCATTGTCCTTGGCTCCGATGGCATCGCCGATGGTCGGCCCATTGACGAGGTTCAAGGCCTGCCCGAGCGACATGCCGTTACCTCGTTCGCACTCACACGCACTTTCACGCGGCGGACGGCCGAAGAGTTGCAGGAACCCGTCTGGGGTCTGTACGCCCGCATCGACCAGTTGCACGGCGCGTGTGCCCGGTCGCTCTTCACCGAGCTGAGGTCGAACGCCCGTCGCCTGGTGCACGGCGTCGTAGAGCACCTCCGATGGCAAGCGGCGCGCCAGAGCGTGCGAGAAGTTGACTTCATCGGTTTCGTTCCAGGCATTCGTCTCGATGGAATGCTGGTACGTGCGCGACTGGCAGATTGTGCGCATCAACACACGCACGTCGAAGTCCGAGTCGATGAAGCTCTGGGTCAGGTGCTCGAGCAGCTCGGGGTTCGACGCCGGGTTGCCGGCGCGGATGTCGTCCACGGGCTGAATCAGGCCGATGCCAAGGAAGTAGCTCCAGATGCGATTGACGAAACTTCTCGCGAAGTACGGGTTCTCCGCGGCCGTGATCCAGCGCGCCAGGGCTTCGCGGCGCGTCGCCTCTTCCCCTTCTTTGCTGCTCTCCAGCGGCCAGCCGGCGTGCTGATACGGAAAGGACGGCTGTGCGATCTCGGACGAATCCGGGAAGTGCACCTCGCCTTCGTCGAGATCGGAAATGATCTCCTCGTCGGGCGTCGATCCCATGGCTTTCTCGCGTCCCACGCGTGCGAAGTACGAGGCCAGTTGCCAGTGATCGCGCTGAGTCCAGCGCTCGAACGGGTGGTCGTGACACTTGTTGCAGTTGAAGCGGATCCCGAGGAAGAGCTGGGTGGTGTTCTCCATCACGAGATCCGGCTCGCGCAGGATCTTGTAGTAGGCCGCGGCAGGGTTTTCGTAGGTCGATCCGGAGGCCGCGAGAATCTGCTTCGCGAAACGATCGTAGGGCTCGTTGCTGGCGACGGCGGCTTGGATCCAGCGTCGGAAGCGCTCGGCGCCCTCGCGCCCAAGGAACTTCGGATTGACCTGCAACAGATCGCTCCACTTGTTGGTCCAGTAATCGATGAAGTCCGGTGTGCCGATCAGGCGTTCGATGAGCTCGTCGCGCTTCAGCCGGCCCTCGCGGCGGTCCATGAGGAACGCGCGTGTCTGGCGCGGTGTGGGCGGGGCGCCGGTCAGGTCCAGGGATACGCGGCGCAGGAACTCGGCATCGGTGCAGAGCCCGCTCGGCTGCGAACGGATGCGCCTCAGTTTCGCGTACACGAGCTCGTCGATGGCGTTGTGCGTCGCAGGCGGCTCTTCCCAGCTCCAGCCGTCGCGGTCGCCCATGACGAAGAGCTGCGCGGCTGCGTAGCTGCCCTCGTACCGCGCAAGAATCGCCGCCTCGCCGCGGCGCAGTGCCGTGACCAGCCCACGCTCGTCGATCGAGGTTATCTCGATGTTGCTCGTTTCGAGAAAGGCGTGGGCTGTGACATCACGCATTTCACCGTTCGTGTAGGTCGCCAGCACCGCGAATTGCTGTTGTCCCTCTGCGCGTTGCAGGATCGGGTTCTTCGGGAAGACCTCGAGCGAGCGCACCCGGGGGGCTTCCGGGTCGAAACGTGCTCCGTCCTTGATCCAGGAGAGCAGTCGGTCGTAGTCGCGCGATTCCTCGAGCAAGCGTTGTCCGCCTTCGTGTGGAACGGCCGCGGTCGGCTTCAAGAGAAACAGGCTCTCTTCGGGACGTACCCGGTCGAAACGACGTGCCGCCATCTCGTCGGTCAGGGCGGCATAGTCGAAGGCCGGGTCGTAGCCCCGCAGAGAGAGCTTGAACCCCTTCTTTCCGTCGGCACTTCCGTGGCACGAGCCCGTGTTGCAGCCCGCGCGCGATAGGACCGGCATGACGTCGGTCAGGAAGTGCTGGGCGGGGGGCTCGGCCTGGCCGCTGACGCGATAGGAGATGGCCATGTCGACTCCGTCCAGCTCGAAGCGGAGTTCGCCTTCGCCGTTGCTGACAGGTCGGACCAGGCCTCGATCATCGATCTCGAGATGCGGGACCGCGCTCTGTAGTTTCACTTCACGGGTGACATCGCGCAGATGGCCTTCGATGCCGCGTGCGTCGATGAGTAGTTGAATGTAGCCAAAGCGATCGTTCAGCTCGATGCGCTGGGGATGCACTTCGAGCGCGACGATTTTGGTCTTGGTCGTTTCGCCATCCGACGCGAACAAGGCGCTGGCCAGTAGCAGGGACAACATCAACGCGCCTCCGTTTGGGCCTGGGAAGCCTCGATGATGACGGGCTCGTCCGTCGTTTCCAGGGGCGGGTCCGCAAGCGGCACGGAAGCGAAGGAATAGCTGAATTCGCCGGTGGAGGCATCGAGGACGACGATGTCTCCGCGGAAGCCCGCTACCGCGATGTGATCGCCAGCGGGGTGCACATCAAGTGTGTAGATACCCGCATCAAAGTCGTGGCTCCAGCGCTCCGCGCCGTCCTCCACGTTGAAAGAACGTACGTTGCCCATGCTCGTTGCGCTGCTACCCGCGACGATCCAGTCCGCCGTGGGGCTCCAGTCGACGGCGAACACGCGGCCGGGAAGCGCGTTGAAGGTGTGCAGCAAGTTGTAGTCGTCGCCGATGACGCGTTTCTCCTCGCGGTACATGCGGAAGATCTTGGGCGTGCCATCGGACCCCCCGACCAGGAGCTCGTCCTTTTTGGGATGGCGCACGACCGACAACAGCCCGCCCTTCAAGGCGCCGGGTGTGATGCTGGTGATGTTGTCGATGAACTGCTGGGTTTCGAGCTTGATGAGTTTCATCGAGCGATCACGGCCGATCGAAACCACGTGCGTGGCATCCGTGGAGAAGGCGGTGCCAAGGACCCAGTCGGCGTGCGCGCTCTGGTACAGGATCTCGGTGCCGTTCTTCACGTTGACCGCGCGCAGCGTCGAATCCTTGCAGCCGAAAGCCAGCTTGCTCCCATCCGGCGACCAGCTGACGCCTCGAAGGGTGTCGTTGGTCGTGGGAATCGAGAGGGTCAGTTCGCCCGTGGCGACGTCCCAGACCTGCAATTCGCCCATACGCGCCGGCGAGCCGCCGGCCACGGCCAGCTGGGTTCCATCCGGCGAATAGGCCACAGACTCGATGCGTTCGGAAAGGCCGATCAAGCGCCTCACGATGGCGGATCCATCCCTGCGGTGCAGCAGCACCTCTCCACGGCCTGCGACTGCGATCTGCTCGCCCGATGGTGAATACTGCAGCGACGTGATGACCGGCGGGCGCGCGTATGTCGGAGGTCCCGTCGGGCGTGAGCGGAAGGACTTCGGTGTATCGTCGAGCGCACCCTCGCGAATCCAGCTGCGTAGCAACTCGACCTGATCGTCGGTCAGCGGATCGGCGTCCTCGGGCATCTCGGGAGGCGTGTCACCGAAGGGCGTGATGACGTCGATCAGCACGCTCTCTTCCGGCTTGCCAGGAACGAGCAGGGCCGTTTCGTCCAGAGGTCGCTCTAGCAAATCGCCATGTGTGACGAGCACGATATCGCCCTTGGGGCGAGCCGGTTGATGGCAACCCTGACAACGTGCACGCAGCAGCGGTAGTACATCCCGTTGAAAACTGACCGTCTCCTGGGCGGACGCGGCGCTGCTCAGTGAGGAGGCGATCATGAATGCGCAGGTGGATCGCTTCATGCGAAAAGATCCAGGACCGGCGTTCCCTTGACGAGTTCGCGTGGTTGGGCGAGGTGGTTCAGCACCATGGTGTGCGGGTCGATGCCCAGGGCATGGTAGATCGTGGCCAACAAATCGGTTGGATGCACAGGCTGCGCGAGCGGCGCGGAACCCGTTTCGTCGGACTTACCGTGCACGTGCCCGCGCTTCATACCTCCACCCGCCACGACGGCCGTGAAGCAGTACGGCCAATGGTCGCGGCTGTCCGCGTCGTTGTCGTTGCCCGAGGTACTGAGCCCCTTGCGCGGACTGCGACCGAATTCACCGACGGCGACGACAAGGGTCTCGTCAAGCATGCCCCGTTCATCGAGATCCTCGATCAGTGTGGCGAGGCCGGGATCCAGCATGGGAGCTGCGAGATCGCGCATGCGTTTCGCCAGGTCCTTGTGCGTGTCCCACGAATGCAAGTCCGAGTTTGCGACCTTGGGCCAGTTGACCTGGACGAAGCGCGTGCCGGCTTCGACGAAACGGCGAGCCATGAGACAGCTCTGCCCGAAGGTGTTGCGTCCGTAGCGGTCCCGGAGCGCTTCCGTTTCCTGGTGGATGTCGAAGGCCTTGCGCGCCCGTCCCGATAGAACCAGCTCGAGCGCGGTCTTCGTGTACTCGCTGAGCTCGTACTTCGCCACGGCCTTCTCGATGGCTGGCATGCCGGCTTCGAGTGTTTCACGCAGACGTGCGCGGCGCTCGAGGCGCGGCACGGACAGCTCGCTGCGCAGGGCGAGATCCTCGACCTTCACGGCGTCCATCTTCTCCTGGTCGGTGTCGTCACCCGGCGGATACAGCGTGTACGGATCGAAGGCTCGGCCAAGGAAGCCTGCATTGCCGGCCTTGCCGATTACGTTGCTCTCCTGCAGCGGCCGCGGGAGCATGACGAAGGGCAGCGTGGCCTCCTGCGGGGGACGCAAACGCACGATGTTGCTGCCGACGTTGGGGAAGTCCTTCGGGGACGGCGGATCCAGCTGGCCCGAGGGGCTGACCTTGTCGGCCGTATAGCCGGTCAGCATCTGGTAGTGGGCTGCCGTGTGGTTGAACAACCCCACCGGCGTGTAGCTCATCGAGCGAATGAACGTGAAGCGATCCGTCGCTTGCGCCAACCTTGGCAAGAGCTCGGTGACCTCCATGCCCGGGACCTTGGCCGGAATGGTCTTGAAGAGACTGCGCACGTCTTCGGGCGCGTCCTCCTTGGGATCCCACAGATCGATGTGACTCGGGCCCCCCTGGAGAAAGATCAGGATCACGCTCTTCGCGGCACCGAAGCCACGTTGCCTAGGGGCGAGTCCAAGCGGCAGAGCCGAGGCACTGCCCTGCAAGTTGAGGATGTCGGCCAGGCCCAGCCCCAGGATCGATCCACCGCCAACGCGCAGGACCTCTCTACGGCTCCAGGGGTGTTTGGAAACGCTCATCGTGCGCCTACTTTAGTTGGAACGGCCGATTCGCTGCCACATGCGGTCACGAAACAACCCTTTTTATGGGCCTCCAGGCCCAAACATGGGCCAGCTACTTGGCCGTGGAGGCCGCTTTCGGAACGGCCTTGGCCGGAATGCTGATGCGGCGCACGAGCATGGGAGCCAGCTCCGTATGGGGTTCGGTGATCGAGGCGTTGTGGTTCACGTAGAAGAACTTGCCATCGGGAGAGACGCCGATGTCGTTGGGAAAGGAGAAGGTGGCCTCGAGTGCGGGTCCATCGTCGCGCCCGCGTATGCCGGAACCGGCGAACACAGTGAACTTCCCGTCGAGCGAGACCTTGAAGATCTGGTGCGCCCCGCGGGCGACGACGTACAGGAAGTTCTCGTGGTAGATCAGGTGTCCGTTGTTGTTGCCGGGCAGCGTGCACAGCTTCGTGACCTTGCTCTCCCAGTCGATCTTGATCACATCGCCGTTGTTGAAGTTGGCGACGTATAGGTTGTGGTCCGGATCGATCGTGATCCCGTTCGGGCAAGACAGGAGCGCGGACTTGCAATAGACCCCGACCTCGCCGTCCGGTGTGATCTCGGCGATGGAGTTCGATCCACAGTTGGAGACGAACAGCATGCCTTCTTCGTCGATCGCGATGCCAACCGGTCCTCGAAGCCCAGTATTGGCGAAGATCGATGTCTTGCCCTCGGGTGTGATGCGCGTGATGAAGTGGCCACCGATGCTGGACTGGAAGAAGTCACCGTTGGGGCCGAAGGCGTTGCCCGAGCCGCCGCGAAGCGTGTCCGCAAAGACCGTGTGCTTGCCGCTCGGATCCATCTTGAACAGCTTGTTGCCACCGCTGCCCCCGGCCCCGAGCTTCGAGCCGAAGTCCGCGACGTAGACGTTGCCGTGTCGATCGACATCGACCCCGCCCGTCCCTCCGGGAAGCTCGGTGCCGAAGGTTTCGACCCGCCACGCGCCGTCGGCAGTGGAAGGCGTTTGCTGAGCGAGGCCGAAGGGCGCCAGGGTCGCGATGAGGACGAGGGCAGGGAGGGGAGGTGTCGACATCCGTCCAAGCTAAGGGCGGCGAGCGAGCAACGGCAAGGGACGGAGCCGCGTGGCACGCATTCGGAACGGGGTCCTTACCCGTACGTTTCAGTGCCTGCGGGCATAACGACTCGATCAGCGGTGATTGTCGACGGTGGGCGGCAGCATGTCCCCCGACGCTTGCTGAAGAAGCGCGTCGGGGTGGGCCCGAAAGTGCTGTCGAACGACGTTCGCGAGCTTGATCTTTGCCTCCCCCGTGACCGGCGCCGGCGTCTCTTCGGGCAGTGCCGCCACGATGTCGTGCAGCAATTCGTTCTGAGGCTCTTCGAGTCTCTCGATCCAGGACGCGAGCAACTCGCGATCGACATGACTCGGAAGGGAGCCTAGGATCCCCACATCGTTTTGATCGTGGACCAAGAGGCCCGAGCTGGTGCCGCGGTCCAGGGTTAGCACCTGAAAGAGGTACAGCGTGTGATAGGCCAGTTGCACTGCGCGCTGCTCTTCGTCGGAGGGGCGTCCGAGGGCGCGCCCCAGGAGCTCGACATACGTATCTAGCGCAGCCTCGGCCACGCACCGAGCAAGACTTTCGTCCGCCTGCGGGTCGTCGGTCGCGTACCCTTCCAGGTAATAGTGCGTCACTCCGCGGTGGCGTTCGAGGGCGGGGATGTAGAAGTAACGATCGCCCTGTTCCGAGGCGTATTCGTACTGCTCGGGAGAGGCGGCTTCGAGGGCTTTCTCGAAGGCCTCGGTTGCCTCCAGGTCCTCGATGGCCGGGTTGAGATCCGCCATCAATCGCCAGTGCCCAGGCCCCTTGCGCATCTCCGTCCAGCTGATGTGGATGTGAACCGAGGGAGCCAGCGGGTTGCGCGGATGGATGATCGTCGAGAGCGCCGTGGCCGAGCCCAGCTTGCGGGCGGGGTCGTCGTCGTAGTGAACCTGGGAGACGTTCACCGATCCCCGATCGAAGAGGGCCGTGTCGCCGACCTCCAGGCGGGTGCCACCGCCGTGCAGCCCCTGGTCCCGTAGCCACTCGACTTCCCGGAAGTTCGTGGGGTCCTGGCTGTCCCGTGCCAGAGTCTCCAGCTTGTCCACGAAGCGACGCTGGAGGGTCTCGACGAGCAGCAGGGCGGAAGCGGCGGAAGCGGAGGCAGCGCGGGTTCGGGACATTTCCGAACCTTAGCCAGAGCGGCCCCGGGGCGGTAGCCCCTCTTCGAACAAGGTGTCGCCCTGCGCGCGTAGCGCTCCGTCTCAAGAACCGACGATCAGATCCACCGCGTTGCTGAACTGCGGTCCGGGGGATCCGAAGATCAGGGCTTGCATGAAACCGGGCCGGCCGCACAGGCTCACGTTGGGCGGGATCGCTGCGTCCAGGGTCACGACATCGCCTGCGTGGGCGGTGCCAATGCTGAAGATGCTCGCGCCGGATACGAGCAGCTGGCCATAGATCGTGTTCAACCCGGAGTGCGGGGCGCTGTTAAGGAGGAGTGCCGCAAGACTGGGAGCGTGGCCCGTGCAATCGAGGATGGCCCTGAAGTTCTTCCCGATGCGCGGCGGGTCCAGATAGAAGAGCGTGACCGGGTTGACGCCGGAGCCGTTGCGGACGACGCCGCTGGCCGGGGGGCAAGGAGTGAGGACCGTGTCGAGTTGCAACGCGGTTTGAATGTTCAGGCTTGCGTGAACCGACAGTCCCGTGGCGTTGGAGAAGCGTACGTCGAAGACTCCGGCGGGAGCCAGGACGGAGTAGGCGCCGTTTGCATCGGAGTTGTCCGAGCACAGGGCGATGCGCTCGCCCGTTACCGAGTCGTTCACATCGACGTCCACGCCGGCAGCCGGGAGACCGCCGTCGAAGATCGTGCCGAAGAGTGCGATTCCATCCAGGAGCGTATGTATGCCGACGCTGGCGTCGGTGGCGATCGGGACCCCCGGGAACTCACGTCCGACGAACGCTTGCCCTGCCGCTGGACAGACTTCGATGTCCCACGTGCCCGCGGCGACGACGACGGAGAAATTGCCGGATGCATCCGAGTTGTCGGACAGGGTCAGGGCCTGCTCGCCCGTGGCGAAATGCGTGAAGTCGAGGTCGGCCCCAACGACGGGGCCGCCGAGCGAATTCAGGAGCGTGCCCGTTACGAACAGACCGGGTTGAAGGACCACATCGCCGATGTTCGTGTCTGCTACCAAGAGGAGATCCAGCGCGAGCGGCGCCAAGGTCGGGCCCAAGGCTGTACGCGGGTCGAAACGTAGCTCGATGTTGCCCGGCACCAGGATGCTGTACAGCCCGAAGGTGTCGGTCCGACCTCCGCTGAGGGGCACGTCTAGCCCCGTATTTTTGTCGATCACGTCGAGGTCCAGGTTGACCACCGGAAAACCGAGCGTGTCCAGCACCTGCCCGCTGAGGGTGTAGCCCTGTTCCAGGACGATCGTGCCGACGTCTGTCGTGCCGACGATGAGGAGATTCTGGATGACGGAGGAGACAAGCGTCGAGCCCGGAGGGCCCTGCAACGTGATGTCATAGAGCCCTGGGGCGATGCTGATACTGAAATCGCCGTTGGAGTCGGTGGCATCCCCGGTCAGGTCGATGTCGTCGTCCTGCACGATGTCGAAAGCATCGACATCTCCGTTGACGATGGGGTTGCCGAGGACATCGACCAGTCGGCCCGTCAGCGTGTCCGCCTGTGCGGAGGAGCTCAGTGCCAGTAGGCTCGATAGCAACAGGAGAGGAGAGAGCAGGCGATCGATGGTCATTACAGCAGCATGCGCCCTGGGTGCCGGATCTGAAGATTGGGAACGGGCAAGGAACGTGCCACCCTGGGCGACACCTACTTAGTCGGCTGGAGGCCACGAGAAGTTCCTGAGCACTGGTGCGTAGGCCCTTGGGCGAACCCCTTTCACTACCAGGACCCCGCCAGAGTCTCCCAGGCGATGCGGAACCAGGGCGTGAAGTTCTTCAGCCGTTCGAGATCCTTTTCGAGGACCTCGGGATCGACCCGTTTCCAGTCCATGACTTCTGTGGGATCTGGACGCACCGTTTCAGAAATTAGACTCCCCAGAAAGACCGAGCAGAGTTCGCGCTCCGCGCCCAGCGCTCCGAACTCGGCCTCGTAGGAGTACTTGAAGGCAAAGGAGAGCGGTACGCTGAGGCCCAGCTCTTCCTGCAATCGTCGCGTGGCGGCGGCCTCGATCGTTTCGCCTCGCTCGGGATGGCCGCAACAGGAGTTCGACCAGAACTCCGGCCAGAGCCGCTTCTCGCGACTGCGTTGTTGCAGGAGCAGGCAACCGTCCCTGTCCTTCAGGTAGATCGAGAAGGCACGGTGCAGGAGGCCGGTCCCGTCGTGGCAGAGGCTGCGGCGTTCATGTCCGAGGATGCGATCCTCGTCATCGACGAGAATCAACCAGGGATCGTGAGGTTCCTCGTTGTGCTTGTTTGCTGCCATGGGCGTCCGGCATTGTGGCACGAGCCAGTCCAACTCGCATAGGGACGCCTCTCTAGCGTTCGAAGGGGCTCGTATAGGAGCTCAGTGCTCGCGCCGGGCGGATGCCGATGGTGGGGGCCAGGTGGCGTGCCAGTCCGCTGGAGCGATAGGCCGAACGGGCTGCATCCGGACCTTCGATGAAGCTCCCTCCGCGCAACGCCCGTTCTTCCGTGCCCTCGGCTCGGTTGACGGGATCTACGCCCGGCATGATCTGATAGAACTGGCCCTCGTAGACGTCGAGGCACCACTCGGCGACGTTGCCCAGCATGCCGTGCAGGCCCCATCGATTGGGTGTGTACCCGTTGACAGCGGCGTGCACGGCTGCCTGGTCGTCGAGTTCGCCCCAAACCTCGAAGACATCTGAGCGTCCGAGTGCGAGTGCCACGCGTGTGGAGCCTGCGCCGCGCATCATCGCCCGGTCGGCCAGGTTCGCCGCTCCAGAACGAACCAGGGATCTCTCGTCAGCGCCGGTGTAATAGACGCTCTGGGTCCCACTGCGCACAGCGTATTCCCACTGGGCCTCGGACGGCAGCATCCAACCGAAGCGACGGCAGACGCTGACGCAGTCGTGCCAGCTTAGGCTCTCGACCGGATTCAGATCCGTGACGTTGAATTTGCTGCTCGGCTGAAAGCGAGACACGTCCTCGCCGGCCAATCGACGCCATTGCGACTGGGTCAACTCGTACTTCGATAGGAAGAAGGGCGACAGCCAGACGGAATGAACGGGGCCCTCTTGATTTGTGGCCTGTGCATCGAATTGCGGAGCGCCCGGGTGGCTGTTCTGGGCCCCCATGTCGTAATGGCCGCCGCGCAGGAGCACAAACACTGCGGCACTCTCCGCGGTCAGCAGCAGGGTGCCGTCCCTTTCGCGCTCGGGGGGTACGCCCGTGTGAAGGTCGGCGAACTCCCACAACAAGGAACGTGGGTCCTGGCCGATGGGGATCAGCCCGATCTCTGGCTCGATGGTGATCCCAGGGTAGTCCGTGCGGATGTCTTTCAGCACGCGTTCCCAGGCTAGCCAGAACTCGCCACCGCCTTGATATCCCTCGCGCAGGCGCTCGGCGAAGGCGCGCCTCTTCGGAACGCTCCAGCCGTATTCGCGCGACAATCCCTCCGACGTCGCCAACTCCGATTCGTTCAGCTCTTCGATGCCGCGGATCAGGCTCGCGAGTTGCTCATGCCACCACTTGGTGTTCTTGTCGTCTTCATCGAAGGCGGCGCCCAGCATCGTGCGCTCGAGGCTTTCGAGTTGCTCTTCGAGTGCTTCGACCTCGAGCTGGTCGGCTTCGAGCGCCTCGGGGGTCTCCTTCGCCTCCCATACCTCGGTGATGCGATTCATCCACGTCTGGAAGCCGCGCCTTTGGTTGCCACTGGAGAGTTCGCGGGCCATGTAGGCTGCGTTGACCGCATTCTCGTCCTGCCCGATCGAGAGGTATGCGTAGGCCAGGGTTCGGAAGAAGAAGGGGTCGGAAGGCTCCAGCTCGGTCGTGCGTAAGGCGTAGGCGACGCCGAGGGGTTCTTCGCCGAACAAGCGTCGGTCCTCGTGAATGCGCGCCTGGGCAAAACGATCGAGGACCTGAGCATCACTCGGGATCTTGCTCCAATCGGGCGCGGGGATGACGACTTCTTTTTCCCCACGGCGTTGACCAAGCGCTCGCCTCAGAGCGAGAGCGGTTCCGCGCAGGGTCTCGAGCTGGCGGTACTCCGGATGGGATTGGAGCAGGGTCTCTCTGTCGTCGACGGTCGGCGTCAGGGCCTGGGAGGCCAGTTCCTCCAGCCGAGAGCGGTGCTGGGGGAGTTGGCCGAGGAGCTCCGTCACGTTCGTGAGCCACGTCGTGTATTCGCCGATCAAGTCTGGCTGCACGGGCCACAGTTCCTCCTGCTTGGCGAGGAGATCGCGGAGCTGGACCGAGCTCGAAAGGTGGAAGACCTCTTCCTGGTGGGACTGGGCCAGCTTGTAGTTGTCATAGGACTTGGCCTTCAGGAAGAGCGAAACCGCGAGGCCTCCAACCAGGGCCAGGACCAACGCAGCGGTGACCGTCGTCAGGGTTCGATTGCGGTGGATCCACGTGCGCAGCTCGGCGAGCGCACTCGTGTCGTACGCGGACACGACCCGGTCTCCCAGGAAGGCTTCGAGATCAGCAGCCAGGGCGCGCATGTCCTCGTAGCGCTCCTTCGGCTCGCGATGCATGGCCTTCTCGCAAATGGCTACGAGTTCCGGTGGTACCTGGGGGGCCAGGTGCGTGACTCTCTGTGGCGAGCTGGTCTGCACTTCGTACAGGAGCACATACTTCGGGATGCGACCGCCCTCGGGAATGTACGGCGCGCGCCCCGTCAGAAGGTGATAGAGCATCGCCCCAACCGCGTACACATCCGACCAAGGCCCCATTCCCTTGGTCTTCCCGAGCGCTTGTTCGGGAGGCATGTATGCGGGCGTTCCCAGGATCTCGCCGTCCATCGTGAAGAAGGGCGAGTCCGAGTTGGAGTCCTGGTTCTGGTGGCGATCGGTGCGCACGATCGTGGTCAGGGGCACGCGCAGGTCGCCGTCTTCCATCTGAATGCGGACGTCGCGCGAATCGTTTTGCCCGTCGACGCGTGCCAATCCCCAGTCCATCACGAAGACCTCACCGAAGCGCCCGACCATGATGTTGCTGGGCTTCAGGTCGCGATGGATCACGCCCTTCGAGTGGGCGTAGGACATCGCCTCGCACACCTTGAGCAGGATGTGCAGCACACGCGTGGTCGTCCACTCTCCATGGCCCGCGTGGATGCTATCGAAGACGACACCCAGGTGCTGACCACGGACGTACTTCATCGTGAAGTAGGGCCGTGAGGTCGTGTCGATGCCGAGCTCGTGCACCGGCACGATGCCGGGGTGATCGAGCTGTCCAGTGACCTGCGCTTCTTCCAGGAAGCGACCGAGGGCGCGTTGGGAGGACTGGCCGCTGTCGTCCTGCTCGGGAACGACGGAGTCGTGCAACATCACCTTCATCGCCAGGTGACGATGCAGATCACCGTCCCAGACGTGGGTGATGACACCCTGTCCGCCGGCCGAGATCTGGCCTTCGAGGCGATAGCGTTCGAACGAACCCTCGCGGCCCGAAAGGCGTTTCAGGACTTCGTCGGCGACGCGATCGAGGACCACCGGGTTGACGGCGTGGGGTTCCCCCTTGCTCGAAGCGAAGTCCGCGCGCAGAGCCTCCATGACCGTTCCGTCGGGCAGTGTGGCGATGCCCTCGTGCATGGCGCGCAGCTGACGCAATTCGTCCGCGGCTTCGGTATGCCGTGCGCACACCGCCTCGAAGGCGGCGTCCTCCTGGGGCCCGCGCAGATAGTCTTGAAAGGCCTCTTCGGCTTCGCGGGAGATGTCCTCCGGCGAGAACTCCATGGTTCGTCTCGATTCCCCCGAGCGACACGCTCGTTCGGGAGAACCATTCTAGGTGGTGACCCCGTGTCGCGTCCCTCCGGCCGTGGAAATCACCATTCGTTTACCCCCGGAGGGCCTCCTTCTGCAGGAGTGCTGGCCGAGGAGCCCGTGAGTACGGGTAAGATGCCGCCCCCAAGGCCTCCCCGCATGAGCGACGACACGCAGCCCGAGAATCCGAAGAACGCCAGACCGCGCGCCCGTCAGCTGCTCCTCCTCAAGCTCCTCGGGGCCGTTCTGGCCAGCGTGACCTTGATCGAAATCGGTGCGCGGCTACTGGTGCCGAAGCAGGAAAATGTCCGCTTGCAGCAGTTCGCGAAGGTGGTCGAGGGCAAGCACGAGGTCACCTTCGCGGAGGTCTTCGAGTGGGATCCCGAGCGCTTCTGGCGGCTGGTTCCGAATGTCTCTCTACCCGAAGACGCCTGGCCTCTGTTCGGTCGTATCTCGAACGATCGCGGGCTGCGCGAAGCGCGCGACCTACCCCTGGAAAAGCCCGCGGGAGAAACACGCGTGCTCTTCGTGGGGGACTCGTGCATCTTCGGATATCAGGTGGCCTATGACGAGAGCATTCCCGAGCTGGTCGAGACCAACCTGAAGCAAGAGCGACGCGGCCAGAAGATCGAGTGCATCAACGCCGGCGTTCCCGGCTACAGTCTCTTTCAAGGCTGGCGCTACCTCGAAACCGAGGGGTTCGATTTCGATCCAGATCTCGTCGTCGTGAACTTCGGTTGGAACGCGTCGACTCCCTGGGACGGAGTGGGAGACGCCGAGCAACTCGAGATCATTCGCGCCGGTCGCCCTCCCGCCTGGTTGGGTTGGAGCCGAGCCAGCGAAATCGTGTTCGAGGGGCTAGCTCAGAAGCGCTTCGCCAGGCCGAAGAAACGTGAGGACGGCAAGCCGAACATCCGCCCCCGTCTGAGCCCCGATGAGTTCGGCCAGGTCCTGGAAGCCATCCATGCGGCGACACAAAAGCGCGGTGTCGGTCTCATGATCCTCGTTCCAGCGATGAAGATGAACCTCGAGGGCCAGCGCATGGTGCGAACGCTCTACCAGGCGAAGCAGTTCGAGTTCGCCGGGCGATTCGTCGAGGGTGCCAAGGACGCACCTGGGCTGATCGACGGTGTGCGCATCCTGCGCTCCTTCCAGAAGCAAAACCCGAAGGTCGAGATTTTCAGCGACGGCGTGCACACGACGGCTGCCGCCAATGTGCGCCTCGCGGAGCGGATCTCCGGTCGCATCAACGCCTGGCTGCAGGCTCGCTGAGGAGCGGACTCACGTGAGCAAGCTCAAACGCGAATTGACGCTGCCTGGCTTGACGATGATCGCGATCGGCTCCTGCATTGGAGCGGGGATCTTCGTGACCCCCTCCAGCGTCGCGGCAAACCTCAGTACCCCGCAGTTGATCCTCGGCGTTTGGGCGGTCGGCGGGTTGATCGCGCTGACCGGAGCGCTCACTTTCGCCGAGCTCGGCGGGATGTTCCCGAAGGCTGGCGGGGTTTATGCCTATCTGAAGGAGGGCTACGGGGATCTGGCGGCCTTCTTCTACGGGTGGGCGTACTTCATCCTGGTGAACTCCGGCGCCCTCGCGGCATTGACCTTCGCCTTTGCGTACTACGTCAGTTACCTCGTGCCGCTCAGCCAGGGAGGGCAAACCAGAGTTGCCTGTGCCGCGATCGTGACGGCGACGTTGATCAATATCCTGCGCGTCAAGATCGTCGAGGTCTGGGCAGGGCTCTTCACGGGGCTCAAGCTCCTCGGCATCGCCGCCGTCGTATTCATGGGGATCTGGCTGGGGCAGGGTGGGCTGGGCGTTCCAGCGCCTATCGATGCCGGAACGGTTGGAACCCGCGACACCCTGGGAGCCTTTGGTCTGGCCCTCGTCAGTGTCTTTTTCTCCTACGGTGGCTGGCATCATGCGGGCTATCTCGCGGGTGAGGCCAGGGAGGCCCAGCGCACGATTCCGCGGGCGATGATCCTGGGGGCCCTGGTCGTCACGCTGACGTACCTGTCGATCAACATCGCCTTCATGCGCCTCCTGGGTGTGCAGGGCATGTCCGAATCCCAGGCGGTCGCTGCCGATGCCCTGGCGACCGTGTTCCCCTCGGGTGCAGCACTCATCGCCGTCCTGATCGCCGTGTCAACCTTCGGTACCGTGCTGATCTACATGCTATCCGCGCCACGCGTTTACTTTGCGATGGCCGAGGACGGGCTCTTCTTTCCGGCGCTCGCTCGCGTGCATCCGACCCTGCATACGCCCGTGAACGCCGTTCTGCTCCAGTCCGCCTGGGCCATCATCCTGGTTCTCGCCTGGGGCACCTTTCACGACGCGGTCAAGTACGTCACTTTCACCGATTGGATCTTCTTCACGACGGCGGCCTGCCTCGTCTTCGTGTTTCGCCGCACGCGACCCGATGCCGCGCGACCTTATCGAACCTTCGGCTATCCGTTCACGCCGCTGATTTTTGTTCTCATCTCGGCCTTGTTCCTCGTGAACATGCTGATCCAGGAGCGCGAACACGCCTACGTAGCCCTCGCGTTGCTGGCGTCGGGGTTTCCGTTCTACGTCTACTTCAAGCGCAAGCGGGCCAGCGCGTAACTTCCCTACAGCTCACGGACAAAGAGGTTGGCGAAGTCGACGGCACCTTCGGGAGCCAGCACGAGGGGGCCTCTCGAAGGCACGTTCGTCAGTTTCCGGTGCAGCAGGAGGATGTGGCCGTTCAAGGTGAGGCTCAGCTCGTTGCCGACGAGGGTGCCTTCGATGCGATTCCAGCCCTGCTCGAACTTGCTCGCGTGAGTCGGGTCACGCGGATCGAGGGGAATCAGCGCGTTCTCGGAGCCGCGCAGCAGAATCTCGCCGCCGGACCAGTCCTCGACAACGCGGACATCGATGAGAAAGCCGAAGTTGTCGAAGGACTCGGCGGTGCGCAGGGTGGGGGGGGTGCCCTCGGGCCTAAAGGCGAGCACCCAGTCGTTTGTCCGCCAGGCGGTGTTCGCGGGCGAGCCGCTTTCCCAACCACTGAGATCGACACCCGTATATAGCGCTCGGTAGCCACGGTTGGCGATGGCCACGTCCGCAGCATCGATGGGCGTGTCGGGGAGTTCCTGGATGTTCAGGTTTCTGTAGTCGACGGTGCCGCCCTCCGACTCGAGGCAGATGTAGCCCTTCTTCGGGGACGAGGCGTAGCCGCGGGTCACGACCTCTCCGTTGACGGCCAGGGTGATCGCTCCGTCGAAACACGTGATGCGGTAGTGGTTCCAATCGGGACTCGGGTGGGAGCGCAACTCTTCCGGGAAGGCACGGCTACCGCCACGACCGTTGATCGGTGTCATCCGCGCACCGTGGATGGGAAAGATGTCGCCGTGGGTCGTGTGCCCCGCGCCGTTTCCGTAGCCGTGATCCAGGACTTGCACCTCGACACTTCGGTGGAAGGGCCTTCCGCGAGCGGTCAGGTCATCGGCCCACACGAAGATCCCCGCGTTCCCTCCGGAGACCATATGGCGCCACTCCACTTCGAGGATGAAGTTCTGGTACATGCGCTCGGTGCGGAGCTCGCCCGTGGGCCTGCCCGAGCAGTGGAGCATTCCATCGACGACTTTCCAGGTCGAGGGAGCCGTGTTCACCGCGACCCACCCCTCCAGGTTTCTCCCGTTGAAGAGAGGTCGCAGGCCCGAAGCGTCGGAGGGCGTCGTCTGGCAGGCCCAGGTGAGGAGGGTGATGAGGGCGAGGAGGGGTTTCTTCATGGGGCGTTGGATGATGCGATGGAGAGCATCTTCTGTTGGCCAGGGCGTTTCAATGCTCGACACGAGTGCATGCCATGTATGGCTAGGTGTACAGTCAGGGTATGGCCGGATTTTCGACGACAGGACCGTGAGCGTGCATATTGCATCGCTCGGATCGCGGATCTGAACCCCTTCATACCCGAGCGCATCGAGCTCGAGCGCAAGGTGCTCGGTAGCGACTTCATCGAAGATCGCTCGGATTGGAACCGCCGTCCCGAGATGCAGGGGACACCTCCGAATGTGCAGCGACTCCTTTCCGTGGGCGAGGACATCCTTCAGGCGCTGCAAGGGGACGACGAGCGAGGATCGCTCCTGCATCGAGGACCTGGTTCTCTTCGTCCTCTATCAGAACCACCGCGAGGGCTTCGATCGCGCGATGCAAGAGGCCCTGAGGGGGCGCACCTTGTCGTCCCTTGCGCCGCTCTATGAAGCCTTCTGCGCGGATGCCAGGGGTTGGAACGAGACGCTCGGGATCGAATGGGATGATGAGATCCTGGCCCACATCTTCGCGATCTTCTTTCAGATCCGTCGGGCCTTCGCCAACATCTTCCAGTGGATCATCGGTGTCTCGGAGCCGGCCGCCGTGTTGCGCGCCCAGGTCTGGCACTCGATCTTCACCCACGATCTGCGGCGCTATCGAACGACACTCTTCGAGCGCATGGCGGACTTCACGACCCTCGTCGGTGGGCCGTCGGGAACGGGCAAGGAGCTGGTTGCACGGGCCATAGGTTTGTCGCGCTACGTTCCGTTCGACGCCAAGACGCGCTCGTTTCGTTTCGACTTCGCCGGTTCCTTCGCGTCCTCGAGAGCCGCAGCTTCAGTCGCCTCGCAGGAGCTCTCTCACCTGGTGGCGTTCCTCGGTACGAGGTTGATGGGGGAGGAGGCCGAAGCGCTCACGAAGGAGGTGCTCGAGTGGATTCGGGATGGCCTCGGAGGTGACTATGATTGGCCCGGAAACGTCCGCGAGCTGGATCAGTGCGTGCGCAATGTGCTGGTGCGTGGAGAGTATCACCCGGCACGAGGGGAAGGGGGCGAGGGGGACACTGGCCCCTGGCACAGTTTCACCCGGAGGATGCAGCGTGGAGAGATGGGCGCCGAACAGGTGCTCTCCGGGTACTGCTCGTGGGTGTATCGATTGGAGGGAACGTACGAGGGTGCCGCGAGGGTGCTCGGGTTGGACCGCCGGACGGTGAAAGCCAAGATCGACGTGGGGCTCTTTTGATCGAGTCTGCAGGTCCACGAAAAAAGCCGCCGCCTCCTCCACGGGGGAGAAGGCGGCGGCCTCGAGTCTAGTTGGCTTCTGCGTCTACGAACCGACCGTGAGGTCTTGAGCGTTCGTGAACTGGAAGCTCGGGCCACCGGCTGTCGGGCCGGTCATGATGACCTGCGTGAAGGCGGTGGCGCCACACAGGGACAGATCCATCGGGACAGCCTGAGAGGCGCTGCCGTTGGGCATGCCAGTCATCACCTTGGTGAACATGAACGAGCTGCCCGGATCGAAGAGAACCACTTGGCCGTTGCCTAGCGGGATCGATGCGGCGCCGTTGTAGGCGTACATCACGCCGAAGCTGTAGTCGCCCGTGACGTTCATCGTGACCGTGCCGCCCGTCGAGGGAGGAGTCGCGGTGTACGTGTTGGCGTTCGCGCCACCGTTGCGGGAGGCGACGGACGCGGAGCTGAGGCACATGTTGGAGCCGATGTCCGGGCCGTCGACGAGCACGGTCGTCTCGGTGTTGACGTCGGGGCTGAAGAGGCCGATGGTCGCTGTGACCGGGACCGGCGGGGCGTTGGCCTGGAAGCGGAAGTTGTAGAGCGTGCCCCAGCGAAGCGCGTTGGCGTTCGCGTTGACGGAGTGCTCGTCCGTTTGCCAGGTGACGGAGCCACCGCTGTTGACGCCGGCCCAGTCGGTACCGTCGTACGGATCACCCGAGTGGTAGTCGACGTCGTGGAAGCCGATGCTCGAGACCGAGGTCGCTCCGGGAACCGGAATCGAGAAAGAGCGTGCGCTCTGATCCGAATTCAGGTTCTGGACGGCGTACTCGTACTCCCAGGTGGAGCCGTCGATCTGCGTGACCTTGTAGGCCACGAAGTAGAACGTCCGGGCACCACCGCCCTCGGTGTTGACCGCGGTGCGGATGACGACCGAGGGGTCGTTGTCGCGCCAGGCCCGGATGCCGGCTTCCTCGCGGTGCGTGTCCCCGCCGCCGTCGAGGTTGTTGACTCCGATGACGTTGAGACGACGCCAGGAGGCGTTGTTGCGATCGTTGCCGGCCGCGGCGTCATCCGCCGTGATGTAGTGACCCTCGATGAACCACTCGGCACCGGGGTTTTGGGCGGGATCGATGTCCGCAACGGCAACCTGCAGGCGTCCGCGGATGGCCGTCGGGCCAGCGGGGGCAATGGTGCTTTCCACGTGTTCGCCGGACGTGGCGTTCACGAAACGCTTGGAGCGTCCACCAGCACCATCGTTGAGCGAGGCCCAGTAGGTGTCGGCGCAGCCGACACCGAGGGTGTCGCAGCTCGTGTTGTTGCAGGGGCCGCAATCGACTTCGAATTCGTTGACGGCGCAGAAGCCGTGCTTCAGCCAGCTTTGGCCGATGTGCTCGAAGCGTCCGTCCTTGAGACGGAACATGTTCTGGGAGATGACCGGGTGACGCGTGTCAGGACCAGCGTCGAACCAGTCGAGCTGGGCCGTACCGCTGTTGCAGGACTGCGTGGCGATGTTGTAGGCAGCGATGCCGCCTGATTGTCCCCAGTAGCGGATGTCGTTGGTGTTTCCACCATCAACTCCGATATCGTAGACGATGACGTCCGGGGTCTGGGGCGCAGCCTGCGTAGTGCTGGCCAGGGCGGTAACGACGATTCCGGCGGTCAGTGCCACGAGTTTCCTCGCGATCGGTGTACGAGCCATCCGATGGTCCTCCTTGTGTGCTGGTTTCGGTGCTCTGCAGGGGGGTGATCGAACCCTCAATCCTAAACCGGCCCTGCCCCTTGGGGACGTGATTTTGCTCTTCCGGGGGCAAAAATAACCGTCTTGGGAATGCGGGAACTTGAAAGGGGCGGGACGCGTCCTAGCCCGTTTCGCCCTCAGTAGGGTCGTGCGGTTCGTTTTGGTAACGCTGCTCTTACTCGCCCTTTGGCGGGGCTGCGAATCCCACGAGAACGGCCACCCTCGTCCGGAGACAAGAGTGGCCGCTTGGGGAGATCGGAGGAGGGCCGCGGAGACCCTCTTCTGTGGGTTCGTCCTCAGATGAGACCGTCAGAAGCCGACCGTCAGGTCCTGGGCGTTCGTGAGCTGGAACTGCGGGCCACCGCCCGTCGGACCGACCAGGACGGCCTGGGTGTGGGAAGTGACTCCACACCAGACGACATCGTTCGGAACACTGACCATCCCCTGTCCCACGGGCAGGCCCGTGAGCGCGATCGAGAACATGAAGGAGCTGTTCGGATCGACGAGAAGTGCCTGTCCGTTGCCCAGAATGATGTTGCCCGGGGCGTTATACCCGAAGACCGCGCCGAAGCTGTACAGCGCGAACACGCCGAAGTTGGCCGAGCCACCGGGGCTCGGAGGCGTGGCCGTGTAGGTCGAGGGATTCGAGCCGCCATTGCGCGTGACGACCGAGGCGGCCGCTGCACATGAGGCGTTGGGGAGGTCGGGAACCTGCAGGTTCGGGACCGAGAGGTTGGAGTTCGCGCCGGGCTTGAAGAGCCCGAGCGTCGCCGTGCCCGTTGTCGGGGGCGCATCCGCCGTAAAGCGGAAGTTGTAGAGCGTGCCCCAGCGGATGGCGTTGGCGTTCGCGTTGGCAGCGAAGCTCTGTGTTTCCCAGAGGATCGTCCCGCCGGTGTCGAGCGAGCCCCAATCGGCGAGGCTGTAGGGATCACCCGAGTGGTAGTCGACATCGTGGAAGCCCACGTTGGAGACGGTGGTGCCCGCGCCGTACGGAACGCGGAAGGAACCGGCGGACTGATCCGAGTTCAGGTTCTGGATCGCGTACTCGTACGCCCACGTGTTCGGACCGATCAGGGTGACCCTGGACGCGACGAAGAAGTACGTCGTGATGCCGCCTTCGGTGTTCGTCACCTCGTGGATCTCGACGGACGCATCCTGATCCTGCCAGGCGAAGATAGCGGGGTTACGACGTTGGCTGAGGCCACCACCGTTGACGTTGCCGACGGCGATGACGTTCAAGCGACGCCACGTGGCGTTATTGCGTGCGTTGCCAAACTGGGCGTCGTCCGCGGTGATGTAGTGACCTTCGATGAACCACTCGGCGCCGGGGTTCTGGGCCGGATCGATGTCGGAGACGTCGACTTGCAATCGACCGCGGATGGTCGTCAGGCCGGTGGGGCCGGGCGTGCTGTCCTGGTGCGTGCCGGTCGTGGCGTTGACGAAGCGCTTGGAGCGTCCGCCGGCACCGTCGTTCAGTGTGGCCCAGTACGTGTCGGCGCAACCGACACCGAGCGTGTCACAGCTCGTGCTCTGGCACGGGCCACAGCCGGACTCGAACTCGTTGACAGCACAGAAGCCGTGCTTCAGCCAGCTTTGGCCGATGTGCTCGAAGCGACCGTCCTTGAGACGGAACATGTTCTGCGAGATGACCGGGTGTCGGGTATCCCCACCGGAGTCGAACCAATCCAGTTGTGCGTTGCCCTCGTTGCAGGACTGCGTGGCGACGTTGTACGCCGCGATGCCACCGGTTTGGCCCCAGTAGTGAATGTCGTTCGAATTACCGCCGTCGTAACCGACGTCCCAGACGATGACATCGGGGGTTTGGGCACTTGCGATTGCGCCAAAGAGTGCGAAACCCGCTGTAGCGAGAAAGCGGTTCATGAAGCTGCGTGACATGTAGTCCTCCTTCGTTGGGGATAGAGCGAAAGGCTCCAGTTAGACGGCCCTCAGTTGCCGCCAAACCCTGAGCCGCTCATCCTGGGGGGGGCGCGACCTCGGGTCGATCGCCATTCTAGAGGGGGTTTTGGCTCTGTGAGTTCCCTTCCCCGGAGCTTTTTCCCTGTGGCAAGCTTCCGGGGTACTTGCCCAGGGGGCTTTTCTCCCGGGCCACCTGCTGGAGATCGGCGTGGTGATCGTGCTCGTCGACGATCTCGGTTCCGAGGAAGCACTCGAGCACGTCCTCGAGGGTGCAAACCCCCTCGAAGCCCCCGTATTCGTCCGCCAGGGCCACCATATGGGTCTTTTCGCGCAGGAACCAGGCGAGCAGTTCGTGGGCCGGCACGCTCTCCGGGAGGATTGCCAGAGGGTGGGCCAGATCCGCCAGGACCCGTGGATCCCCCCCCGCGAGGGCCGCATCGAAGGCCTCGCGCCGGTACACGACCCCGATGATCTTATCTCCATCGCCGGGCTCGAAGAGCGGGATGCGGCTGTGCACCCAGGTCTCCGCGAGCTCCCTCAGGGATGCGACAGGGGTGTCCGCAGGGTAGGTCTCGACCACGGTCCGAGGGGTGCGGATGTCCTTGGCCTCGACCCGATCCAGGCGTAGCGCGTTCTGCACCCAGTTGTGCTCGTCGCTGCGCACCTCGCCATGCTGGGCCGCCAGTTTCGAGAAGAGCAGGAGCTCTTCCTCCGTGGGGCCCTTGCTCTCGCTGCCACCGGTCAAGAGACGCATGGCGGCCTTTGCGGGGCGGGCGATGGGCAGCGCGATCCAGATCAAGAGCTGCAGGGGCCACGTGATCAAGGGTCCGATCGACAGCGCGTAGCGCACCCCCAGGCTCTTCGGAATGATCTCCGTGATCACCAGCACGAGGAAGGTGAAGACCCCGGCGAAGATTCCCACTGCTTCGCTACCGAAGCGTTGTCCGACCATGGCCCCACACCAGGCCGAGCCGATCGTATGGGCGATGGTGTTGATTGTCAGGATGGCCGCGATCGGCTCTTCGACGTCCTTGCGAAAGCGGGCTAGACGTTGGGCACCGCGCACGCCGCGGCTGCGTAGGAGCTCGATCTGCGAGGGTGTGATCGTGTAGAGCGTGGCTTCGAGTAGAGAGCAGAGAAAGGACGCCGCCAGGGTGGCGAGCGCGACGCTGATGATGGCGGTCAAGCGTGGACTCCGGGGGGCATCACGTGCTCTCGACGGAATCGTCCGAGCCGAGCGGATGTCCGTTCAGGTAGATCGTCGGGGCACTGTTCAGTGCATAGTGTTCCTGCAGTGCCAGACCGAAGCCGCCGGACAGGGGCACGCATTGATCCTCGGTCTGGCCGAAGCCTCGTATGTGCACGAGCTCTTCGAGACCGGATGGACCTATGTCTTTGGGGTCCATGGACCCGAGGTTCAGAAGCGGCAGCGTCTTCTTGCAGATCGAAACGCAGTAGGCCGTGTCCGGGCCGTGGTTGTGGTAATTCAAGACCAGGAGGCTCTTGGTCTCGACGGCCTGCGCCATGGCGGGGCCGTAGGAGGGGTGTTCGAGGATCTTGTCGATCAGCGGCTGGAACATGGAGCTCTCATTCTAGGCATCTCAACCTGGCGACTGCAGGAGCGTTTGCCGTTGCCAACGGATTCGCTACCGATCGGCGACTTCCATGCAGAGGCCGGGGGCCCGGGAGTCCACGAGGAGGCAGAATCCCGGATCATTGCGCATGCTAGGGCCCTTGGTGACGAAAACCCACAAACCGGAGCGACCCTCCGGGCTCGAGCTCTGGCTCGGGTCCTGGAGGCGCCGACAGGTCCTCGTCTGGGCCAGCGTGCTCCTGATGAGTGCCATCTCGACGAGCCTTCTGGCGGATGCCCTCGAATCCATGGGGCGCCCCGTCGACCGGGCCTACCTCTTTCGGCGCCGCTGTCTCGATTGGGCCCAGTGGGGGCTCTTGTTCGAGCCGATCGCGCGGGCTTCCTGGTTCTTTTCGAGGCGAGTTACCTCGAGGCTTCTGCTCCCGCTGGCCCACCTCGTTCTTGCGAGTGTCGTGATCTATGGCGTCGGAGCCGTCGATCCGTTTCTGTCCCGGGTCTTCGTCGGCGATCCGGCGGGCGGGCGTGGCGGTCGCTTCGAACGAGGCGGCGAGCGTGAAGATGAGGCAGAGCTCAGTGCGGGGGAGCGGGCAGCACGCGACGAGCGTCGCGAACGTCGCAATGAGTTTCGTAGTCGCTTTGGGGCGCGCGGTGGGCTTTCGCGAGCCGATCGGGGCATCCTCATCTATCTGGTCCTCTTGGGATGTGCCTGGAGCATCCAGTCCTTCCTGCGCACGCGCCAGGAGGAACGCCGCGCCAACGATCTCCAGCGCGATCTCGCCCAGGCCCGGCTGACAAACCTGCGCCATCAAGTCCAGCCCCATTTCCTCTTCAATAGCCTGCATTCGGTGGGAGGCCTGATTCGCGAGGGCCGCAGCGATGTCGCCCTCAACACACTGGCCGATCTCGGCGGGCTTCTGCGTGCTGGACTCGACCAGGAGGAGCGACAGGAGGTCGCGCTGGCCGAGGAACTCGAACGGGTCGAGCACTACCTCGAAATCGAGAAGTTGCGTTTTGGTGAACGCCTGAAGAGCACGGTGCGCATGGATCGGGGGCTCGCTGCCGTGAAGGTTCCGGCCCTCGTGCTCTTGCCTCTCGTCGAGAACGCGATCAAGTACGGCATCGCTCCACGCGGCGAGGGTGGCGAGCTCGAGCTCAACATCTCCCGGGACGGCGAGCGTGTGCTGCTCGAGGTCCTCGACGATGGCCCAGGGTTTTCCGAGGAGGCCCTTTCCGGGATTGCGAGCGATGTTCCCGATGGCGAGCGGCGTCGTATCGGGCTCAACAATACGCGCCGCCGTCTGGAGATGTTGCACGGCGAGGGCGGGCGCATGGAGGTGTCCAATCGTTCGGAGGCGACAACGGAAACAAGAGGGGCGTGCGTGCGCTTGTGGATTCCGATCGAGAGACTCCCATGAAGCTGAAGGTGCTCATCGTCGACGACGAGCCCGTCGCCCGCGCCACCATCCGTTCGCTGGTGGAAGCCGATGGCGACGTCGGCTACGTGGCCGAGTGTGGCGACGGTCGCGAGGCTCTGCAGCAGCTCGCCAAGGAGAGTGCTGACGTTCTCTTTCTTGACGTCGAGATGCCCGAAGTGAACGGCTTCGAAGTACTTGCGGCCTTGCCCCGCGAACGGCGGCCGATCGTGGTCTTCACGACCGCTTTCGATCACTTCGCCACGAAGGCCTTCGATGAGAACGCAACCGACTATCTGCTGAAACCCTTCAGTGACGAGCGTTTCCAGCAGGCTCTTGCGCGGGCGAAGGAGAGTCTACGCACGCGCGCTCTCATCGAGGCTGGCAACAAGATCGGTTCGTTCGCCGACGCTACCGAGGCCCTGGGAGAAAAAGCCCCGACCTACTCGAGTCGCCTCAGCATTCACCGCGAAGGGCGCGTGGACGTCGTGCAGGTCGATGACATCGAGTGGATTCAGTCGGCGGACCAGTACGTGCGCTTGCACACGGGGGACACGGAATACCTGATGCGCGCTTCGATGGGCGAGCTCGAGAAGGTGTTGGACCCGGGGCGCTTTGCGCGCGTGCATCGTTCCGCCATCGTGGCCATCCCACGTGTCCGGCGACTCGAAACCAAGGGCGGTGGGACCGGGCGAGTGCTCCTGGTCTGTGGTGATTGGGTGCCCGTCAGCCGCTCCAAGGTTCCGGTCCTGCGCAGGCTCCTGGGCTGACAAGAGCACCGTCCCATCCCGTTCCCAACACCGGATGTACGATTCCCGCCGCAGGTGGACAGCGAGCGCTACTTTTCGCCGATGAAGGGGTTTAATAATGCGCTCGGCCGTTCCTCACGCTCGGTGAGCTGCTCCGCTGCCACGCAGCAGGGCCTGACACCTTTCCAGGAGACCCCGCATGAAACTGCTATTCGCCTCGATCGGACTCTTCGGAGCCCTAGGTGTCCTCCGTGCCGGTTCCATACGGGAATCACTGCAGACTGAATACAGCACCGGAGCCAAGCTTCACGTCTCGCGCGAGACCAAGGTCTCGATGGAGACGACGAGCATGAGCTTCGAAATCGACGGCGAGCCCATGGATCGCGGTGGTCGCGGCGGCGGCCGTGCGACTCGCAACGTTCATCGGGTCGACTACGTGGATTTAATTCAAGAGGTCTCGGAGGGAACGCCCAGCAAGATCAAGCGCACCTTCGAAGCGATCGAAGGCGAGGCGGTCATGGGCGATCAGGACATCTCGCTCGAGGCTCCCTTGAACGGATTGACCCTGCTCTTGAGCCGTGACGACGGTGAGGTCGAGGCCGAACTCGAGGAAGGCACCGTCGAGGACGATGCGATGCTCGAAGGTCACCACATGGCCCTGTCCCTCGATCTCCTGCTCCCCGCGGATTCGGTCGCTATTGGTGACGAATGGGAACCCGAGGACGGCGCGGATCTGCTCGTTGCCCTGGGGCTCGACCTCACGCCGAAGCTCTTTCTCCCACCCGCCTTCGAACGTGGCGGCGGTGGTGGACGCGGGGGCGGTCGCGGAGGTGGATCCGGCAGAGGTATGGGCGCTGGCACCGAGGCGTTCTTCCAGGCCGTGGACTGGGACATCAGCGCGAGCTTGCTCGAGCAAACCGAAGAGTACGAGGGCGAGGAATGCCTCGTCGTGAAGATCGAAGCGGAGGGTTCGGGCGAGCTCGAAGAGCCCGAACGTGGAGGCCGCGGCGAACGTCGCCGCGAGTTCGAGTTAGGAGCCCCTGCGTCGAACGGCCGCTCCGTCATGCGTCGAGGAACGGAAATCGAAATCGAGATGAGCGGCAAGCTGCTCTTCTCCAGGGAGGCCCAGCGGCCGATTCACTTCGAGATCAAAGGTGAGATCTCGGTCGAATCCGACCGCGAATTCAGTCGTGGAGAGTCCACGATGCGCATGCAACGCTCCCAGGCAGGTACCATTGAGCAGAGCGTCACCATTTCCGAAGGTTGATCCGGACCCCAGCACCCCAGAATCCCCATGAAAGCCCTGACCATTCTCTCCATCGTTCTGGCACTCGGTGCCTGTCTATTGTCCTTCTCCAGCCTCGCGGCTTCCGATGGATCCGCACGAGCCTCGACGGTCCTCTCGGACACGGGTTCCGGCGAGCTGCAGACGCAAATCGCCAGTCTTCAGAAGAGCACCGACGAGATGCTCGATCACCTGCGCAACCTCGATGGCCGCTTGAGCGCTGTGGAGCTGAACCCGCCGAGCGCGAACTCCGTCCGCCAGTCGGTCGCCGCGGAGGTTCCCGCGGAGAGCTCGGATGCGTTGTTGAAACTCGCCGCAGCCCTCGAAACGGGGGAAGCGACGAACTCCAGTGAGCTCCAGACCCTGGTGCTCGACGTCATCGCCTCGAAGGAAAAAGGAGAGCAGCTCGAGCGCGAACAGAAGCGCTTGCAACAGGTCCAGGATCGGGTCAACCAGCGCGTGGAAGATCTACGCGAGAAGCTGGGTCTCAACGGCCGCCAGGCGAACGACATGGCCCGCGTGCTGGTCAATTCCGAGCTGAAGCGCGACGAGATGTTCTCCAGGATGCGCGAGGGCGGCGGCATGGATCGCGATTCCATTCGTGAGGGCATGCTGGAGCTGCGCGAAACCTCCCGCACCGAACTGGGCCAAATCCTTTCGACCGAGCAGTACGACCAGTACATCGAAACGGAAGGCGACCGCAGGGGCTGGGGTAGAGACCGTAGCCGCGATGGGAATAGCGGCCGCGATGGGAATAGCGGCGGTGGTGACGCCCGCCGAGGCGCTGGCACCCGAGGCGGCCGGGACGTTTAGTGGCGCTACGGAACCACGTCTCACCGGGTTTCGTATCGCCACTCAATCCCGGGGCAACAGAAACCCCTTCCCCGCACCGAAGTGCAGCGGAGTGATGGCGCTGTTCGTTTCCCACACGTAGTAGAAGCTCTGCGTCGCTCCATCCAGGGAAAAACCAAGGGCTCCTGCGGCCCCATGATCGAGCGTTGGGCCCATGCCCTGGACCGGGCCCATGGATTCGGCGAAACCACCTGTGAGCTCGACGCGACCGAGGATCTCGGCGCCCATGTCGTCAGTGGCGATGGCCGCGAAGCGATCGGAGTTCAGGGACCAATCGAAGAAGCCGTCTCCGGACAGGGCGAAGACCAGCTGGGGAGTGCCGCCGTCGAGCCAGCGGTAGAGCTCCCGATCGTTTTGGACGAAGTCGCGGCGCAGGGCCAGAACGAGGTCGGTCCCGGTGCTCGCGATCAGGTCCCATTCCTTCACGTCGCCAAAGAGCGACGTTGCCTGGGTCGTGGCCAGGTCGAACGTGAGCAAGGAGCCCGAGCCCCCCGAATCGCTGGCCAGGGCCAGGGCTCGAAGTCCATCGGGTGTGCGAACCAGGCCTGCATCGGTGTCGAGAGTGCCGGGCAGCAGGAAGGGGACGACCCCGTCGCCGGAGGTCATCGAGAGGTTCGAGAACGCCGGTGAGGCCAGGTTCGCGATGTTTACCCGGTAGAGATCCGCCCGGTCGATTTGCAGCGGATCCTGACTGTCGGTTTCGCCGACGAGCATCACGAGCTCGTCAGGTGAGGCGAAGGTGATGACACCCGAGTCGTTCAAGGTGTCGGTGTAGTTGGCATCGGCCGTCAACTGCAAGGGAGCGGCCTGGGGCGTTGCGACGAGCTCGACAAAGGTCTCGGCCGAGACAGGACTCTCGGCACGCCAGGCCACGCATCCGCCATCCGGTGAGAGGGCCAGAGTGGGACCGATGGGGGACTCGGGTAGGAATCCCGCGCCGCTCAAGTGGTACGCCTGGGTGGTGAGGCGAATGGCCTTGCCCGCTTGTCGAACCGTATAGACGAAGGCCTCCGTAGCCCCCTTTCCTGCACAGAAGGCCGCCGTCGTGCCGTCGGCGCTCGCCACCAGATCGGGTCCGAACCAGTCGGGTTTGGATGTCCGCGTGGCAGTGACCTGACCCGAAGGGAAGGAGGCGAAGGCGGCAATGCCACCCCCGAACGGGACGTTCCTCGCCTGGGCGCCGGGTGTCCGCTCGAAGCGCAAGAGCCCCGTGGGCGTCGATGCGAGCCCCCAGCCCGAGAGCAGGGCCAGTCCGTTCATCTGGAACGTGCGCGGCGATAGGAGGGCCGTTCTGTCTTCGACGCTCCCCGTGGCGACGTCTACTTCGAGCAGGTCACCCCCTGCGGCGGGAAGCGTTGCCACGAGCAACGTCGCGCCACCGTCCTCGACGGCGAGCTTGGGGCAATAGGGACTCTGCGAGCCATCGATTCCCGTGCCGGGTCGCTCCAGGAGCACCATGGGCGAGCCCTGGACGTCGACACGAAAGTAGCCGAAGACATGACTGCCACCCTCGTCTCGCCGGAACGCGTAGAGCGCTCCCTGCCCACCCGGTAGGCGAATCCGTGGCGCGGCGAGGCTTTCTCGCAGACGCGGCCGATGGGGCTGCAGTTGGTCCCAGGCGGTACGCCCGATGAAATCGACCGGAAGAAGCTCGATGGCTTGCAAGCTGGCCGGGAAGGAGTCAGCAACGACGCCGGTTTCGTCGATGACACGAACACTCCCTTCGGGGGCGCTCGTGTACTCGAAGAGGCTGATGTCACCGGCCAGGCAGGCCGCGTAGGGAAGCAGGGTAAGGGCGAGTGAGTTCATGCTTGCTTTCAGAATAGGGGAGCGTCGACCGAGTGGCCGAAGATTCTGGGTGTGCTCCCTGCTTCGCGACTGCACGGACCCGAGGGGAGGCTCGCATTCTGGGTCTGGTTACCCGTGACGAGCACATTGAAGAGCCGCTCTTGCCTGACGGATGGCCCTGCGCAGCGTTGTGTAAAAGTGAGATTGAAGGTGCCGATGGGGACGATTACCGAATAGAAGCCAGCCCCGTTCGTGTTGTCCACGCACAGAGCGATGGTGCTCCCGGTGGCGGAAATTTCGACGTCGATGTCGATCCCCGCGGCTGGAGTTCCATTGGCGTGGGTCACGGTGCCGCTGAGAATGAAGCCGGGCTCGAGGTTGATGATGCCGAGGCTCGCGTCGACGAGCAGGGGGACGTTGTCGATCTCTTCCGAAACGAGGAGCTGCCCCGCCACCGGGCAGACCTGGACGTCGTACGTGCCAAGTGGCACGACGACCAGGAAGTTGCCGAACTCATCGGTGTTGTCGTGCGGCGTGTATGCCCGTTCCTGGCTCGTCGAATCGGTGAAGTCGAGATCGGCGCCATCGACCGGGGCCCCACCGGTGGTGCGCACGTTGCCGGAGACGATCACGCCGGGCTCGAGTTGCAGGTCACCGATATTCAAGTCCACGGTGGGGGAGAGCAGGATGCGCTTCGAGGCCAGGATCGGTATCACCACCGGCGTTGCATCGAAACGCACCTCGATCGGAACCGTGGGAACACCGATCGTGAAGTTCCCGAAGAGATCGGTGCGGTCGAAGGGAGTGATCAAGCGCGAACCCGTCGCCTGGTCGATGACATCGAGATTGATGTTGGCCACCGGGAAGCCCAAGTCGTCGATCACCCTTCCTGAAAGGGCGACCCCCGGTGGCAGAACGATGGTTCCGAGATTCACGCTGCCGACGACGAGCACGTCGTTCACGCTCACCGATAGCACGGTGATCACGCTCGGCGGCGGTGCGTTGAATTCGATGTTGAAGACGCCGAAGTCAGAGACGGTGGTGGAAAAGAAACCGTTCGGGTCGGTGCCATCGTTGAACACCTCCGGGTCTCCACCGCTGCCCTCGTTGAGCACATCGATATCGACCCCGGGAACACCGTTTCCCAGATGGTCGACCACCCGGCCGAAGATCAGCTCCGCACGAGCTTCGTTCACGAGAAATAGGAGCGCGGCGACAATTGCAAACTTCTTCGACATGGGGAGGTCCGGGAGAGCTGGCTGGCACGGGGGAGGAGGAGAAACTCTGGGATACAACAACCCTCAAATCCCCTGCCAGCGCGTGCCACCGGAAGCAGAGGGCGGGTGAAATCGGCCATCTTGCGGCCTAGTTTCGCGGAAAGTTCCTTTGCTCGGGAGCAAGAGAGGAGCCGTCCCCCGTGGGCGATATCCAGGATGTGGATGCCCTGTCAGCTGGCGTCGATCACCCGTTTCTCGATCCGGGTTCCTGCCATCGCAGAATTGAAGCCTCATCCTAGAAAGTTGCAAAGATCGAGAGGCCCGCGTGTGACTGACTAGGCCCGGGCTCGGTGCAACAGCAAGGCCCCTGTCGCGAACATGCTGATCGTGATCGCCATCAGGAACGAGGTGGGGAGCGCGGGCACGGCGCTCGCCGTCACGATCTCCGCGTTGTCCAGCCCGACGTCCCAGCCCTGGAAGATGGCGAAGAAGGACGGGTTCAACCACCAGAATTCGACACGGTCGACGCTCTGGATGACGTCGTTCCAGTCGACACCCGGTCGGAAGTTCTCGAGATCTCCGCCCCACCCCCCGACCAGCCCGGGGGAACGGCGTCGGTGGATTGGCTCGGGATGGCGAAGCTGAAGCTCTTCCAGCCCTCTCCGACCTGCGGAACGAGGGGGCCGACGTAATAGGCGTAGTCGTCGTCGGTCACGTCGGGGGTGTCCTTCGTGTCTCGCAGAAGGATGGAGAACTCGCGTCCGGCGGCTCCGAAGCTGGCGGAGTGGGTGATCGCGTCGACGCGGATGTCCGTGACTCCCATGGCGCGATAGTTGCCCTGGAAGGCGGAAGGGGTGGCGTCGTCGGTGGTGGGAATCGGGGCGAAGGAGTCGACGCCGGGGTTGTGGAGATAGCCCGCCGGGTTGCCCCCCGTGGTTTCGAGGATGTCGGGAACCGTCACGTTGAAGG
This sequence comes from Planctomycetota bacterium, assembly GCA_965662355.1. Classification (GTDB taxonomy): domain Bacteria; phylum Planctomycetota; class UBA1135; order UBA1135. Next base: position 63,336 of record CBFIHP010000019.1, read on the forward strand.
ACCATCCGCCATCGTTGTCGTCCCCCTCGAAGGTGTCGTTTTCCTGGGCGGTGACGAGGGTGGTCAGGCTCAACAGGGTGGCGATCTGCGTGGTCTTCAAGCTGTTTCCCCAGGGGCTCGGGCTGTCATTCGGATGTCGACATCCTGATTCTATGGACTCGGCGAGCCGTGGGGGACTTGATTCGAGCTTCCTGCGGGCGGCCCCTAGGCTTTCAGGGTGCATCTTGGAGGCCTGGGAGTTGACCTCCGAGCCGACGCTTTTTTCCCCCCCAAGTTGGGATCCAGTCTAGAATCGGGCGCGAGCTTTGAGAAAGTCACGAATCCCCGTGTTTTTCTGACCGCCCCCCCCAAGCTCGTCTCCCTGTCAGGAGGGAAGCCCATGTCCCTAGCAGTGCGAAGCCTGCGTTCGGTTCTCTTTTCTTCCTTGTCCCTCCTTGGTCTGGCCGCGTTTGCAGGCGCGCAGTCCCCAACTGCGGACTTCTCTGCTGCGCCGACCATTGGGGTAGCTCCCCTGTCCGTCTCGTTTACGGACTTTAGTACCGGGAGCGTGACGAGCTACTCGTGGAACTTTGGTGACACGAATTCGTCGACTAGCCAGAACCCGAGTCATCTCTACGCCACTGCTGGAACCTACACCGTTGCCATGACGGCAACGGGGCCCGGTGGGTCCGATACGCAGACGAAGCCTGGCTACATAGTCGTGCAGAATCCTCCGCCGGTGGCGGAGTTCGTTGGCGCACCCGTTGTGGGGGCCTCGCCGATGAGCGTCAACTTCAGCGATTCCTCGACGGGGGCCGTGACCGGTTGGTTCTGGAGCTTCGGTGACAAGGGCACGTCGAGTGTGCAGAACCCCTCGCACCTCTACAGTGACCCCGGATCCTATACGGTCAGCCTGACAGCAACCGGTCCCGGTGGCGTCCACACGGAATCCAAGCCGGACTACGTCGTCGTCAGTGTGCCCGCGCCGATCAGCGACTTCTCGGCCGCTCCGACGAACGGACATGCGCCGATGGCGGTGCAGTTCACCAGCCTTGCGAGCGGTTCGATCTCGAGCGGGACATGGACGTTCGGCGATGGCGGAACCTCGCTTCTGCAGAGTCCTGCCTACACCTACACGATTCCCGGTACGTACACGGTTTCGCTGGATGTCACGGGTCCCGGTGGCTCGGATATCGAGACGAAGACGAACTACATTGTCGTCGAAGACCCGCTTCCGATCGCAGCCTTCAGTGGCTCACCCCTGACCGGTGTTGCGCCCCTGTCCGTGTCCTTCATCGACGCCAGCAGCGGTAGCGTCACCAGCTGGTCCTGGACCTTCGGTGACGGGGGTACGTCGAGCGTTCAGAGCCCGGCGCATACGTACTCCTCGCCTGGCAGCTACACGGTCAGCCTGACGGCCAGCGGCCCGAGCGGTAGCGACCTGCAAGTCGAGAACGACTATGTGGTCGTTGGCTTCCCGTCGCCGACTGCGGGCTTCTCTGGCACGCCTCTGACCGGCGTCGCGCCTTTGAGCGTGATGTTCACCGACAGCTCTCTGGGCACCGTAACGGGGCGCTCGTGGAGCTTTGGCGATCTGGGAACTTCGAACGCCAGCAACCCCAGCCACGTGTTCAGCGACCCCGGGAGCTACACCGTCAGCTTGACGGTGACCGGGCCCGGTGGCACCGACACGCACACGAAGAACAGCTACGTCGCGGTCCTCGAGCCGCCCCCCGTTGCGGGTTTCACGGGAACACCGTCGGCGGGCGTGGCCCCTCTGACCGTCAACTTCGCGGACTTTTCCGTGGGCAATGTTATCACCCAGGCGTGGGACTTCGGCGACGGCGCTACCTCGACGCTGGCCACACCCAGTCACACCTACACCTCAGCGGGTGTTTACACCGTCTCGCTGACGGTAACGAGCGCTGGCGGCGTCGATACGGAGACGCGGGTCAACTACATCAGCGTCACCGAGCCCCTGCCGGCGGCCGAGTTCGTGGCCTCGCAAACATCCGGTGCTGGAACCCTGACGACTTCGTTCAGTGACCTCTCCACCGGAGCCGTCACCGTGCGCTCCTGGAACTTCGGTGACGGCGATTCGTCGTTTGCCGCGAACCCGACCCACACGTATACGAGTTCCGGAACCTACTCGGTCAGCCTGACCGTCGGAGGACCCGGCGGTATCGACACCGAAATCAAGCCCGACTACATCACCGTGTCCGAGGCGGTACCCACGGCGGACTTCACGGCCATGCCTTCGAGTGGTGTTGTGCCCTTGACGGTTGCCTACACCGACCTCTCTTCGGGCGTCGTCACGTCCTGGTCCTGGGCCTTCGGTGATGCCGGCGTTTCCACGAGTCAGAACCCGGTGCACGTCTACAGCACTCCTGGAACCTTCAACGTCACGCTGACCGCGACCGGTCCGGGGGGCAGCGACCCGGAAACGAAAGTGGGCTACATCGTGGTTTCGGAGCAGGCTCCGATCGCGGAGTTCTCCGCTTTCCCGACGACAGGTGTCGGGCCGCTCTCGGTAGCTTTCACGGATCTCAGCACCGGTGGTCCGGCCACCGGCTACTCCTGGAACTTCGGGGACGGTGGTTCGTCCGTCTTGGCGAGCCCGAGTCACGTGTATGCCACGGCCGGTGTCTACACCGTCGCGTTGACGGTGACGGGCCCCGGTGGCCTCGATGTCGAGAGCAAGCTCGAGTACATCACGGTGACCCCACCGGCCCCGGTGGCGAGCTTCACCGGTGGGCCTTTGACCGGTGACGCCCCCTTGACCGTGGCCTTCTCGGATTCCACGACGGGTGCGACCTCGGGCTGGTCCTGGAGCTTCGGTGATTTCGGCACCTCGAACTTGCAGAACCCGACACACACCTACAACGACCCCGGGACCTATACGGTCGCCTTGACTGCAGTCGGTCCGGGCGGATCGAACACGGACTCCCAGCCGGGTCTCGTGGTCGTCTCCGAACCGGTTCCGGACGCGCGTTTTGCCGCCGTCCCGCTGACGGGTGTGGCTCCCTTGATCGTGTCCTTCACGGATCACTCGATCGGAAACGTCAGCAGCTGGTCCTGGACCTTCGGCGACGGCGGGATCTCGAACGGCCAGAACCCCGGCCACGCGTATTCGAATCCGGGCGTCTACACCGTCTCCCTGACCGTGGCAAGTGCCGGTGGCGTGGACACCGAGAACAAGGTCAACTACATCACCGTGACCGAGCCGGCCCCGGTGGCCGACTTCACGGGATCGCCCTTGAGTGGATCGGCGCCTCTGACGGTCAGCTTCTCCGACGCCTCGACGGGTGCCGCCAGCTCCTACTTCTGGAACTTCGGCGACAACACGACCTCGACGGCGATGAACCCGGTCAAGGTCTATTCGGCCGCCGGAAGCTACTCGGTCAGCCTGACGGTCGTCGGCCCGGGCGGCATCGATTCCATGACGAAGCCGGACTACGTCGTCGTCGGTTCGCCGGCCCCGACCGCCGATTTCTTCGGCACTCCGACCTCGGGGATATCGCCTTTGACCGTGCTCTTCAGCGACGCCTCGAGCGGTGTCGCCACGAGCTGGTCCTGGTCCTTCGGGGACGGCGGGATTTCCACCGCCCAGAACCCGACGAAGATCTACAGCGATTCGGGCACCTACACGGTGGCCCTGACCTCGACAGGCCCGGGTGGTTCCGACACCGAGACGAAGACGGACTACATCGTCGTCAACGAGCCGGCACCGGTAGCGAGCTTCTCGGGCACCCCCTTGAGTGGACAGGTTCCCCTGACCGTGAACTTCAGCGACGCCTCGACGGGCGTTATCACGGCCTGGTCCTGGACTTTCGGTGACGGTGGCTCATCGGCTTTGCAGAACCCGAGCTACACCTACGGTGTGGCCGGAAATTACACGGTTTCCCTGACGGCTTTTGGACCCGGCGGCAGCGATACCAATGTGCTGACCGACTACATCGCCGTTGCGGACCTTCCCCCGGCGGCGGAGTTCAGTGGTTCACCGCTTACGGGTGTCGCACCCCATGCGGTCAGCTTCGCGAACCTGACGACGGGCGTGGCCACGGACTACGCGTGGAACTTCGGTGATGGGGGGTCCTCCTCCTTGACGAATCCGATTCATGTCTTCACGGTTCCGGGCACGTACACCATCGAGCTGACGTCGACGGGACCGGGTGGTTTCGACATCGAGACGAAGCCCGACTACGTCACGGTCCTCGAGCCGCCCCCCGGGGCGGACTTCAGCGCGTCGCCGCTCTTCGGCTCCGCACCTGTGCTCGTCAACTTCAGCGACACCTCTTCGGGCGCGGTCACCGCGTGGTCGTGGAGTTTCGGCGACGGTGGCACGTCCTCGGGACAACATCCGAGTCGCCTCTACACCACGCCCGGAACCTTCACGGTCTCCTTGACGGTGACGAGCCCCGGCGGCGTCGATTCGATAACGAAGGTCGACTATATCACCGTCGATCTGTCCCTTGACGACGGTAGCTTCGAAGGCCAGACAGCAGGTGCGCCTCCGACCAGCCCCTGGAGTACGACGGGCGGCAGCGGCCATGTGATTCAGCCCGACTCAGGCACCGTGATCGACGGTGGCTTCCCGAGCGACGCTGCGCAGTGGGCGGACCTCTCCACGGCAGGCTCGAATGCGGCGACGCCGCCTTCGAATCCCGGTGGCTCTGGTGCTCTCCCGAGCGGCGCGGTCGGCATTTCACAGACCTTCACGTTCTCCTCGTTGAACCCGGTGTTGCTCTTCGATGCGTCCTTCATCCTCGGGGAAGCGGCCATGTCGCCTGCTTCCAACGACTTTATGAGCATCGATGTCTCGGACGGTGGGACGCATCACAACCTGTATTATGCCGACACGTTCTCGGCCTTCCCGGCGGTGTCCTTGCGTCACGGTTTGCCGATGACGGCTACGAGCCAGGCGCAGGTCAACCTGCGTTCGCTCTTCCCCGTGGCTACCTCTGCAACGGTGCTGACGCTCCGCATCCAGCTGGGTAACGGTGGCAACGCGCTCAACAATTCGCGCGGGTACATCGATAACTTCCTGCTCGGCCCGGAAGCGAACTCGGTCTACAACAATGGCAACGGTTCGAACCCCTCGATCTTCGTTGCCGCCGCTCCGGTAGCTGGTGGTTTGTGGACGGCCACGTTCGACACCACGGACTATCCGCAGACGACCTTCACCATTGCCTTGGCCTTCGAGTCTCCGGCTTCGGTCAACACGATGTTCGGCCAGCTCCTGGTCAACCCGGGCTCCTCGTCCTTCATCAACTCGGTCGTCGTGGTAGGCAACTCGCACTCCCTCTCGGTGCCCCCGGTACTGAGCTTCCTGGGTGTCAGTGGCTACTGCCAGGGCTTCCTGTACGAAGGCGGCGGTTCCGGCGGCATCTTCCAGTTCACGAACTCCGCCGTAATAACCCTCGGACTGGAGACCCTGAACGCCGCTCCGTCAGCAGCCTTCAACGCCTCCCCGACGACGGGCGCCGCGCCCTTGAGCGTCTCCTTCATCAACCAGAGTTCGGGCAACATCAGCGACTACCACTGGGATTTCGGAGACGGCGCCACCTCGTCCCTACAGAACCCCGTCCACACGTACTCCTCGAGTGGAACCTACTCGATCTTCCTCGTGGTGTCTGGCCCGGGCGGCTATGACATCGTCAACCAGTACGACTTGATCGTCGTGCCGTAAGGCAACCTGCTGGTTGATCCAAGGCCCCGCGTGGTGAAAAACCACGTGGGGCTTTTTTGTCTCGGGGGCAGGCCTACCCCCCAGCCAGTTCCACCAGCACCTGTGTCCCAAAGGCCCCCGGTGGGAGACGAAAGTGCAGTTCCAGGTAGGAGCCCAGTTCATCGAAGCCCTCCTCGGCCTCGGCCTCCAGGACCGGGACGCGTAGAGGGCGCCGGGTTCCGAGGCAGCCGAACCACTGGCGCTGGTCGCTCATCGTCTGCTCCCCGATGAACGGGTGTTCTAGCTGGTGGGCCGCTCCGTGTACCTCGGGCATGTTGGGACCCGGGAGGGGGCCGGTGGGAGAGAACTCGAAGCTGGCCACGCGTTCCTGTGCTTCCGGCGCTTCCAGAGCGAGGAGCCGGCCGCTCTTGTGGTGATGGAGGAGGTCGCCATCGAGGGCCTGGTCGAAGGCCTCAGCTCGGGCGTCTAGGACCTCGTTGAAGATCCGTGATTGGTGGGCGGACACGTAGAAGCCAGCGCGTCTTCGCCCGAGGAGCTGCAGGGCATCTTGCGTGCGTCCCTTGTGTAGGCGCTGGCGGATGCGCTGGATGTCGCGTCCCTCGTCGGTCTCGACCAGGAGCTCGAGCGCGGCCTCGAGTTTGGTGGCGATCAGTAGCGAGCCAATGCGGGCGTTGACCCCTGCGACTCCGAAGCGCTGCTCGCCGATCGCGTTGCGCAATCCGCGTCGCGTGAGCTCGTTCAGGCGGCGTGCATACTTTGCGAGTGCGCCGTCTCCGAGCTCGCGAATGCGAATCCGAAAGCGGTTTCCGAGAAAGCGGCCCATGCGGAGCTTGCGCGGCAGGCGGACGTGTTCGATGACGGTTACATCCTGCAGGGCCAGTTCATCGACGCTCGTCTCGGAGACTCCCGTGACGCTGAGCCATTGACGCGTGACGGCGCGTACGTCCTTGCGACCGCAACGGCCCACGACCTTGGGCGAGATACCCAGGCCGCGCGTCAAGCGTCGTACGGCCTCCTCCGTGGAGATGCCGCGCTTCTCGATGCGGATGTGCAGGTGCTCGCCTGCCTGGGCGATCCGTGGGGGAACGACCTCGTCGACGAAGAAATCCTCGAGCTTCGTGCGGATCTTGCCCGGTGACGACGGGCCCATCAGGCCTTGCCGCGCAGGCTCTTGCGCCAGGGAGCCAGATGCCTCGTGAGGCGGAACTTGAGGAGCTGGCGGAAGAATTCCCAGCATGTGCTGGCACGTACGTGGGAGAGCCCGGTGCCCCGCATGCGCGCAAAGGCATTCATCTCGAGCACACGCAACTTCATGTAATAGGCCTTGATCAGGATCTCGGGGTCGAGAAACCACTGCTTGGACTCGAGGTGCATCTGCGCGAGGGCTTCCCGGTGCAAGATCTTGGGCGTGCCGTTGACGTCGATGGAACCGAGTCCGGGAAAGAGACCCCAGACGAGTCCGTTGTAGACGATCGAGATCACCTTGCGCGCCGGACCGTCCATGCGAAAGCGCCGGCGCACCTTGCCCATTGTGTTCGGGCCACAAGGCGAGAGCGCCTCGAAGAGGCGCACGACATCCTCTGCATCGACTTGGCCGTCCGCGGGCAAGAAGCCAATCCATGGTGCACTGGCATGGGGGATGCCCGACAAGAGACCAAATCCGTAGCCCTGGTTGACCTCGACCTTGACCGTCACGATCGGCAAGCCCTGTTCGCGCAGCTCTTCCAAGCGCGCGCTGGTCTCGTCGCTGGAGCCGTTGTCGACCCCGACGAGCTCGAGCCGATGCCCGGCCTCCTCGAAGGCCTGGGCCAGCTGGGGAAAGGTGTAGGGGATCGCCTCCGCTTCGTTGTAGCAGGGCAGGATCAGCGAGAGCTCGGGCTCCGTCTCGCTCATGACAGCGTGTAGGCCTCGTGCTCGCGGTACCAGGCGACCGTCTTTTCGAGCGCGGCTTCCATGGTGAAGGTCGGCTTCCAGCCGAGGACGTTCCCGGCCTTGGTGCAATCGAGATACTGGGCCTTGATCTCCTTGTTTGCCTGGTTCTGGACCACGGGCTCGAGGTCCTTGCGACCGGCCGCGCCGAGGATCAGGTCGACCATCTCGAGCACGTTCTTCGGGGTTGATGTGCCGAAGTTGAAGGCCTCGCCTCCGAGGTTCAGCTCTTCGACCATCTCGGCCAGGTGCAGGTAGGCGTTCACAGCGTCCTCGACGTAGAAGTAGTCGCGAATCAACTTGCCGTCGCTGCGCACGATGGGGCGTTCGCCCATGAGCGCGGAGCGGATCGTACCCGGGACGATGCGGCTGTAGTTGAGATCGCCGCCGCCGTAGAGGTTGCCGCAACGCGTCGTTGCGACCGGCAACCCGAAGGTCTCCGCGTACGAGAAGGCGATGATTTCGGCGCAGGCCTTCGACGCGTCGTAGGGATAGCGCCCGTTCAGGGGCTCGTCCTCGGCGTAGGGGAGTTTTTCGTGGTCGCCATAGGCCTTATCGCTGGAGGCCATGACGACGCGTTTGACCAGCGCGCCGCAGACCCGGCAGGCCTCGAGCAGGTTCCACGTGCCCTTGATGTTGGCCTCGAACGTCGAGAGTACCGAACGCGTTGCCGTACCGACGATCGTCTGCGCCGCCAGATGGAAGACCGTGTCGATCTCGTACTCGTTGACGGCGCGCAAGCAAACGTCGTACTCCTCGAGCCCGCCGCGTACGACGTTGACCTTGTCGATGGCGCCGCCCTGGACCAAGCGGCTCTTCGGTACCGAATCACGAATCAGGCACGTGACGTTGGCTTGTCGTTCGAGCAGCGCTTCGGTCAACCAGGACCCGAGAAGTCCCGTCGAACCGGTAACGAGGACGTTTCTGTTCTTCCAGCTAAAGCTCATGAATCGATCGGGCTCACGTGACGTGGCGCTAGGTCCACTGTTTCCAGGGCGCGTCGCCCTTGGCCCACAAGGCATTCAGGGCCTGGGCTTCCTTGAACGTGTCCATGCACTGCCAGAAGCCGCCGTGCGTGAAGAGCGCCATCTGGCTGTTCTCGGCGAGCTTGTTGAAGGGCCCGTGTTCGAGAATGCAGCCGGCATCGGTGTCCAGGTAGTCGAAGAGTTCCTTCTGGAAGACGAAGAACCCGCCGCTGGTCAGGTCGTTCATCAGGGGCTTTTCCTGGAAGTAGGTCACGGTGCCCTCGGTGTCGGTCTTGACCAGACCGTACTTCGAGTGCGGGTGGAAGCCCGTGATCGTTCCGATCTTGCCGTGCGAGCGGTGATAGGTTACCAGCTCGTCGAGGTCGATGTCCGAGAGTCCGTCGCAGTAGTTGGCCAGGAACGTGTCGCCGTCGATCAGGTGCTTTACGCGCGCCAGCCGACCGCCGGTCTGGGTTTCTTGGCCGGTGTCGACGAACGAAACCTCCCAGTCCTCGCCGGTCTGTGAATGGGGAACCACCTGTGGTTCGCCGGAGCCGAACTTCAGCGTGAAGTTCTCGTTCATCCAGCGATAGGAGAGGAAGTACTCCTTGATCATGCTGCCGCGGTAACCGAGGCACAGGATGAAGCGTCGATACCCGAAGTGGTAGTAGTGACGCATCAGGTGCCAGAGCACCGGCCGGCCGCCGATCTCGACCAGGGCCTTGGGGCGGAACTCGGTCTCCTCACGCATGCGCGTGCCTTGACCGCCGCACAGGATGACGACCTGTTCTTTCTTGATCTCCGTATTCGAGCTCACGTTGCGTCTGATGGGGTGGGGGCTAGGCTGAAGCAGCGACGATGTGGGGCTCGGGGATGGGCACGAGAAAGGCTCCTCCGTGGGCCACGTAGTCCTTTTGCTGGCCGATGATCTCGGGAGCGATGTTCCAGGGCAGAATCAAGGTGACGTCGGGGCGGTCCTTCGCGAGATGCGCGACCTCGCGAACCGGAAGACGCATGCCGGGCGTGAAAGTTCCCACCTTGAGCGGATTCCGATCCACAGTGTACTCCACGAGGTCCGTGCCGATTCCGCAGTAGTTCAGGAGAGTGTTGCCCTTGGCCGGCGCCCCGTAGGCCGCGATCCTCTTGCCCTCGGATTTCAGCTGGCCCAGGAGCCCGCGCAGCTCGTCCCGGTTGCGAGCCACGGCCGCGGCGAAGGCGCGATAGGTGGCTGGATCCTCGAGCCCTTTTTCGCGCTCGATCCGGCACATCTCCGCCACGATTCCACCGTGCCGGTCGCCGGCGCGCGCCAGCAGACGCAGGCTGCCGCCGTGCACCGAAAGCTCCACGATGTCGAAGATCGCGAGGCCCGCCCTGAGAAAGGCGTCGGCGAGGGCCCGTACCGAGAAGTACGAGAGGTGCTCGTGATAGATCGTGTCGTATTCGAGGCCCTCGATGAGATGCACGAGATACGGCACCTCGATGCTGACGACCCCCGCGGGTTCGGTCGCGATGCGGCAGCCCTCGAGCACGCCACTCAGGTCGGGCACGTGGGCCAAAACGTTGTTCGCGCAGATGACCGACGCCGGCCCGCGTTCGTCGCGCAGCTCCTGGGCGACCTCGCGCCCGAAGAAGCGCGCCACGCTTTCGACGCCCTTCTGCTTGGCGATCTCGACCAGGTTCTTCGCCGGTTCGATGCCCAAGGTGCGTACGCCGTGCTTGGCGAAGGCGGAGAGCAGGGTGCCATCGTTGCTGGCGATCTCCATGGCGAGGGCGTCCGCGCCCAACCCGAGGTTCTTCACGTGGCTCGCGGCCAATTGCGAGAAGTGCTCGACCATGGTCGTCGAGGCACCGCTCATGTAGAGGTAGTCCGAGAACATGATCTCGGGCGGCACGATCTGCGAGAGCTGTACCAGCCCGCAGTCGGGGCAGTACATGAGCTCGAGCGGAAAACTCGCCTCGGGCTCGTTCACGCGTTCCGGTTGGACATTCGCGTTGGCCAGCGGCGTGCTGCCGAGATCGAGAACCAGTTCACGATCTCTGCCGTGGCAATTCAGGCATTCGCTCGAGCGGCTCAAGCTTCGATTCCGTTCGTGAGGTGTGCGCGCATGGCTCGGAAGGCGTCCATGGGGTCGGTCGGGGGCGTCCAGCCCAGCGCGCGCGACAGGCGTGCGACCGGGACGGGGGGGTGATGCATCTCCTCGGCGAGGCCCGGGATGTCGCCGAAGCCTAGCCTGTCCGCGCCGATGTCGAAGGCCCTTGCAAAAAGCTCGGTGAACTCGCGCACCGAGGTGAGCGCTCCGGAGGCCAGGTTGATGGCCGGGGCGTCGAAGGGCGGCGTGCGCTTTCGAATCGCTTCGGGGTCCTGTTGTGCCAGCTCGACCAGGGCACGGGCGAGATCCTCCGCGTAGATCCAATCCCGGCTCTGGGTGCCGGCGGAAAGCGGGATGCGCGCCCTGCCCTCGCGCGCTGCCAGGAGCGAGGGTACGAGCCGGCCGGGGCGTTCGCCCAGGCCAAAAACGGTGAAGGCGCGCGCTGTCAGGCAGGCCAGGCCCTCGCCACGGGCGCCGTCCAGGGCGAGGGTGGCGGCGAGCTTGCTGATGCCGTAGTCGGTGGATGGCGCCGGTGGCGCGAGCTCGTCGAGCGAGGTGGCCTGGGAGCCGTACTCGAGTGCCGATCCGACGTGGATCAGAACCGCTCCCCGGGTCTCGGGGCTCTCGAGCAGGCCCCGAGCTAGCTCGGCGGGCAGCTCGCTGTTCAAGCGGCGATAGCCCCCGGCCGCGCGCTCCTCCTTCGAAACGCCATAGCCGGCAAGGTTGAAGACCAGCTCGGGCCGGACCGCGCGGAGCATGGCCGTGCTCGAGCCGGAGGGTGTCAGATCCAGCTCCAGGGTTTCCAGGGGCCCGGGCAACCCGGCGTGATCGAGGCGTCCCGGTGGCAAACCACGGGCCTCGCGCACCTGGGCCGTGACCCGGGCGCCGGCCTCTCGCAGGGCTCGCACGAGCCAGCGTCCCAGGAATCCGGAGGCCCCGAGGACGAGACACGGGCGTCCGGTGATGGGCTGGAGGTCGGGGACGCGCATCGGCCGGGCATTCTACCGGCTGGTCTCCCCGTTGGCCTCCCCGCGGGTCCTCGTGCGACCCGGGTTTGGGGATGCCGGCCCACATCCGCCGGATCAGTCCGTATTCTCTCAGCCCCGATGAGCACATCCGTCCCCGCCATGACCCCGCCGCTTCTTTGGCGCAGGAGTGTTTTCTTCGCCGCGGGTACCGCGGTGTTCGTGACGGGGCTCTTCTTCGCCCTCGTCGGCAACGTCAATTTCAATCCGACCGAGGAAGGCTATCTCTGGTACGGGAGCCTGCGCACGGCCGCCGGCGAAGTGCCGATCCGCGACTTCCAGTCCTACGATCCGGGCCGTTATTACTGGTGCGCCCTGCTCGGGAACGTGCTCGGCCAAGGTCTGTTGGGTCTGCGCGCCTCGGTCGCGTGTTTCCAGGCGCTCGGGATCTTCTTCGGGCTGCTCGCGGCTCGTCGCGTGCTGCGCAGCGACTGGGCCATGATCCCGGTGTCGCTGCTCTTTCTGGCCTGGATGTTCCCGCGTCACAAGCTGTTCGAATCGGCGCTGTCCTTGACCGCGGTCTTCTTCGCCGTGCGTCTCCTGGAGAAGCCCAACGCGCGCCGTCATTTAGAAGCGGGGATGCTCGCTGGAATCGCCGGTGTGTTCGGTCGCAACCACGCGGTCTATTGCGCGCTGGGGATGTTCTGCCTCGCGCTCGCAATGGCGTGGCGTCAGCGCGCGTTGATCCGCCAGGCCCACGTGCCGTCCTATCTCACACGCTTCAATTCCCTCGTCTTCGGCATTCTCATCGGGTATTCGCCGATCCTCCTGATGCTGCTCTTCGTGCCGGGCTTTGCCGAGGCCTTCTGGCAGTCGATCCTGATCCTCTTGAAGCTGGGTGCGAACATTCCGCACCCCTGGCCGTGGCCCTGGGAATACCAATGGTCCGGTCTCGATGCTCTCGGTTGGATCGAGAACGTGGGTCAGGCTTTTTGGTTCCTGATGCCGTTCGTGGTCTTTCCGATTGGGATCGTGACGTTGCTCCTGACGAAGCCCGAGACTTTCCACCGACGCGCGCTCTTTCTCGCGGGGAGCATCCTGGGGATGCTCTACATGCACCACGCCTCGGTGCGTTCCGATCCCGCGCACATCGCCCAATCGATCGATCCGCTCTTGCTCGCGGTTGTCGGTGTACCCGCGGCCTTCGCATGGAGACTCGGCAAGGCCAGGTTCCTCGTGTGGGGGCTCGTGACCCTCTTCACCTTTGGCAGCACCTCTGCGAACCATCAGCTGCTCTCCCGCCGGCGTTTCCAGGAGCGCCCGCGGCTGGTCGAGCATGTGCTCGCTGGGGACACCATACGCATTGCCCCCGGGCTCGCCGCCTATTACACGAAGCTCGAGAAAACCGTGCGTGAGCACGTTCCCGAGGGGGAACGGATGTTCTTCGCGCCCTCACGACCGGCTTTCTACGCAATCTTCGACAAGATCTCGCCAACGTGGTGGATCTACTTCTTCGTACCGGATCTGGCAGCGGAAACCCAGAACCGTATCGTCGGCAACCTGGCCCAGGTCGACTGGATCCTGCTCGTCGACGTGGAGATCGCGAACCAGGAACGCTTCCGTTTCAAGAACACGAGCCGCTTCGTCTGGGACTACCTGCGCCATCAATTCCAGCGCGTAGCGACTCCCGAGCTTCCGCCGGACCACCTTCTCTTGCACCGCAAATGAGCCGCATGCGCCCGTATCTCTGCCTCCTGGGAACGCTCTGGCTCGCAGGCTGTGGTGCCGAGACCGAACGACCCCCGCATCTGATTCTCATCTCGCTCGACACGTTGAATCGCTCGGCCCTGCGGGCCTACGACGAGAACGCCCAGGAGCTCCCCGCCATCGATGCCTTTTGCTCGGAGAGCCAGCGCTTCGAGCACGCCTACAGCGCGGCTTCGTGGACCCTGCCGGCTCACGGCTCGCTATTCACGGGCCTCTACCCGGACCGACATGGAGCGACGGATCGGCGCGTCACTCTTTCGGATGAGGCCGGAACCCTGGCCCAGGGGCTCGCCGCGCGCGGCTACGAGACGGTGGGCTTCAACGGGGGCGGGTATCTCTCCGAGGAATATGGAATGGGGCGTGGCTTCGAGTACTACGACAGCCATGTGCGCGACAAGACCGGACCGTCGGAGACGGGCGCGCAGCTCTTCGAACGGGTGCAGGGATACCTGAAGCAACGCGGTCAGAGCTCCCGCCCGCTTTTTCTGTTCCTGCACAGCTACGCCATTCACAACTACTACGACGTACGCCCCGAGATCGCCGAGGACTTTCCGAACACCGAGTTTCTCTCGCGCAAGGAATACATCGACTGCGCGCTGGGTCGCAAGGATTGCGAACCCCAGACCTGGCGACAGATGAAGCGGCTCTACCGGGCGGAGCTCGACGACTTCGACAGGGCCTTTGCGCGTCTGGTGGAAGCCTTGCGGGAAGCGGGTGTCTGGGACGATGCTGTGGTGATCTTCATGACCGATCACGGCGAAGGCTTCGAGCCCGATCGCTACCGCAAGCACCACGGAGGAAGACTGCACGCGGATCAGGTACACATTCCGCTCCTGGTTCGATTGCCGGAAGGGCGCGGGGCCGAGCTCACCGGGGCCGTTCGCGCACCGGTTTCGATCGTCGATGTCTTGCCGACCCTGTTCGATTTCGCGGGAGCGCGACCCTACGAGGGGATCGATGGCCGCTCGTTCGCGCCGCTATTGGGTCTCGAGGGCCAGTACGAGTCGCGTCCGGTGTATGCCATGGAACACTACTTCGCCTGGCAGAAGGGACGTCGTTCTCTGCCAGGCAAGACGATCAGTCAGCTCCCCGTTTCCTCGGCCGTGATCGATGATGAGGGGTGGTACATCCGCCATGGAAACGGACGCGAGGAGCTGTTCGACGCCCGGGCCGACTATGAGCAGCGCACCAACCTCGCCCCGGCGGGGGGCGGGATCGAGGATCTCCGCCGGCTCTTGAAGGAGCGCGCACGCCCGCGAATCCAGACGCCCCTGCGGGTGGTGGCTCCCAAGCTTGACGAGAATCTGAAGGATCTCGGGTACGTTGGCGACGACGATTGATGCGTGGGGTCTTCGCGTCAGCGGATGTAGCCGAGCCCGCGCAGGCTCTCCTCGACCTTCTCGGGGTCGAGGTGCTGCTCCGTGTAGCTGTTGACCAGCCGTAGCTTGTAGCTCTCGAGGTACTCGAAGACCTGGGCCTGATCCGGATCCGCCGGGTCGTAGCGATTCTTCGTTTCCCCCATGTCCGTGGCCAGGTCGTACACCTCGCGGGCCCAGTGGCCGTCGCCGACGTGGCGGATCTTGTGGAAGGTGTCGCCGCGCCGCGCCGCGACCCAGATCAACTGCGGATCCGAACGTGGGTAGTAGCGCTTGACGTGGCCCCAGCCCTCGAAGAGCTCCATCAAGGGCTGGTTCAAGACCTTCGTGTGGGACAGTCCGAGCAACTCCGGCGCTTCTTTCTTCCCGAGCAGAGCGTCCGTCAGGTCCTGACCCTGGATCTGCGTTTTCTCCGGCAGCTCGATGTTGCAGAGGCCCGCCAGGGTCGGATAGAGATCGATCGATCGCGTGACACTTTCGTACTTGCCGGGCGGAATCGTGCCCTTGGGCGGGTGCAAGAGCAGCGGTACGTTCAGCACTTCGGGTGCGAGTTGTAAACCGTGCCCCCAATGAAAGAGGGCATTGGGGCGCGTCAAGAGCTCGCCGTGGTCCGCGGTGACCGCGATCAGTGCGTCGTCGTACACGCCCGCCTCACGCAGGGTGTGCATGAAGCGCCCGAAGAGCACATCGAGCAGAGCGATGTCGGTCCGGTAATAAAGCTCGAGGATGCGCGCCATGCGGCGTTGCTGGCGGTTCGTCAGCCCGAGCCGTTTGACGGCTTCGGGATAGTTCCACTGGAGCTCGAGCCGATTCTCTTCGTAGATCGCGAGCAGCTCTTCGGTGTCATCGAACTTCGAGGCCTCCATCAAGGTCGGGTGGCGGCGCGCGAAGTTGTCGACCTCGTCGGGGAAGACCTGGCGGTTGTACGCGGCGTGCGTCACCGTGAAGGCCACCAGGAGCAGCGCCTTGTAGTCCGGGTCTTCCTCGAGGCGCTGCAGGATGCGTTGGAGGTGCGCATCGCCTTCGAAGAGCCCCTCGCGCACCGACTTCAGCTCGTCGATCTTGCGGATGTTCTCCTCGGGAACTCCCTGCACGTAATTCAGATCGGCGGTGGCCATCTTGTGGCCCTGCCAGTAGTGCACGTCGTAGCCCGCATCGCCGAAGGCCTCGCTGATCAGGTACAGCTCGTCGTCGAGGACGCGGGGATGCTGATAGACCTGGTGGGCGTCGGCATGGGCTCCGGAGAAGATCGAGGCGTAGGCGATACCGGAGACGCCGGCTTCGGTGGTGTGGCGCTGAAAGACCACCGCGTCCTCGCTGAACTTGCCCAGCGCGGGGGTGTAGGGAACGCGCGGGTCGTAGGGAGCGATGAAGTCCTTGTTCAGCGTGCACGTGGCGTACAAAACGACCAGGCGCGGCTGGGGGATCGGCGGTTTGCCCGAGCAGCTGGCTGTCAGGAACAGGCTGGCGGCGGCCAGGCAAGCCCCGGTCCAGCGCCTGAATAATCTGGCGCGGGTTCTCTCTTCTCGTCGCTCCAACGTTTGGCCAAACTCTGCGTACTTCACTCCGGTCGGCATGGGCACGTTCAACGATACGAGCCTCCCTTCCCCGGCGCTAGCATCA
The DNA here is from genome assembly GCA_965662355.1 of Planctomycetota bacterium. Classification (GTDB taxonomy): domain Bacteria; phylum Planctomycetota; class UBA1135; order UBA1135. Next base: position 79,719 of record CBFIHP010000019.1, read on the forward strand.
TGCGAGCTGTCCTAGCCCTTCTCCTCCTGGTTTCCGTCCAAGGTTGTTCCTCCGGTGCGAATCGGGGGGACCGCCCGAAGAATTTGGTCTTCATCTGCGTGGATACCCTGCGGAGCGACTTCCTGGGCGCCTACGGTGCGGATCCTTCCAACTCACCGAACCTGGACGCCTTCGCGGCGGAGTCGATCGTCTTCGACAACGCCCACTCCCACGCTTCGTGGACCCTGCCCTCTTTCGCCTCGGTTCTGACGTCGCTCTACTCCTCAACCCACGGTTGCTGGGACTTCAACAGCCGCTTGTCCGCGGACTTCGAGACGTTGGTGGAAGTCTTTCAGGCAGCAGGCTTCGAAACCCACGGAGTTGCAAGCCACGTGTACTTCAACGAGGAGTACGGCCTTCAGCAGGGCTTCGACAGCTTCGATGACGAGCTCGCAAAGAAGCGCACCGAGGGCGGGTGGGTGCAGATCACCTCGCCCAAGGTCACCGAGAAGGCCGAGTCGTGGCTACAGGCAAAATCCTTCGACTCCAACCCGTTCCTGCTCTGGGTGCACTACTTCGATCCGCACGTGCCCTACCTACCGCACGGCGCCGCGAATCTCGAAGAGGCCCAGGCGACCCCGGCGATTGCGGCCTACAAGAGCGAGATCCGCTTCACAGACGAGTACGTCGGACGCCTCCTGCAGACTCTCAAGGATGAAGGTCATGCCGAGGATACCGTCGTCGTGTTCCTGTCCGATCACGGGGAGGCCTTCGGCGAACACCCCGGCATCGAGAAACACTCCTACAGTCTCTACGGAGAAGAGATTCGCATCCCCTTGATGATGCGTGTCCCGGGCTTGGCACCACGCCGGGTTCCTGGCTTCGTGCGCAACGTAGATCTCCGACCGACCCTGCTCGAGCTGTTCGGATTGAAGCCAAAGAACAAGTACACCACGGGCGTCGATCTACGCGGGGCCATGGAGGGTGCGGACCACACCAGCCCCGCGCTGGTTTCCGAGATCCGTCTCAAGCAGGGGCACCATACGAATGCGTTGCTTGACGGTCGCTGGAAGCTGATCGAGAACGTTTCGCGTGGTGGGTACGAATTGTATGACCTGGAAGTCGATCCCGGGGAGCAGAGGGATCTTGTCGGGGAGAGGCCCGAAGTGGTGGAGAGGTTGGGAAAGGAGTTGCGGGAGAGGATCGCGGTGGCGGAGATGTTGAGTCGGAAGTTTGAAGGTGGGGGAGAGCCCAACTTGACTCCGGAGGAGGTGGAGCACTTGAAAGAGATAGGCTACGGCGGCGATTGAAGACGGTACGAGCCGGGAACCAGGCGTACCGTTGCGTGGGTTGCGAGCCATCGGTATCGGTTCCCCTCCAGGGAAAGGAGGGGGATGAGCATCGAGTTGCGCGAGTCGGAGAGAATCTGTCGCGGCTCCGTATCAGCCTGGTCAGATCATTCCCGACTTGCCCAGCTTCCAGCGGATGCGGGCGATAACGAAGGGCACGATCGAGCCCTTGAAGTCGAGCTCGCTGCGGAGCACCCGACCCGCCTCCTTCAGGGTTGCCCCGGAACCGACATAGTCGTCGATGAGAAGTAGGTCGCCGGGCGGGAGCTCGACGGCCGTGGCGCACATACGATTCTTGATGTTCTCGCGACGCTGGTCGTTGTTACGTAACTCACCCTGCCGTGCGGGAGGCTGTGAGGCATAGTCCAGGACATCGACGAAAGGGACACCGAGCATGGCGGCGATCGACTGGGCTATCGAAGCGCGTTGGTGCCAGGATTGCGAGGGAACGGCGGCGACGGCCGCAAACGACTGTTCTCCATGAAGGCCGTCGATCTGTTTGGCGATGGCGCGCTGCAGCTCGTCTGTTACCTCAGGTTGCAGGCGCCCCTTCATGAAGTCCACAAACTCGATCGTTCGCAACGTGCCGTCGTAGATCGCGAGTCCTTTTGCCATCGCCGGTCGGCGCACTTCCGGTACGACAACGGGCCGTGACCGTAACCAATCGACAGCCGGGACGCGCGGTGCCCCGATCCCATCCAGGCTCTCAGGTGTAGGCACACAGCGATCACAGCGGCCGCAGCGTTCGACTTGCTTGTCCCCCAACGCCGAACGCAATGTCGACATCGCGCAACCGTCGCGATCCCGGGCGTAGGAGAACATGCTCTCAAGTTCGCGGGTCCGCACTTCCAGCTGACGGTGATAGCGCGTCAGATCCGGTGCGCCTCCGTGACCGGTCAGGCGGTAGACCTGCTTGCGTTTCTCCAGTTCCTTGATGACGAAGCCCTGCTCGATCAATTCGGCGAGCACGACGGATACGCGCGTCGGATGCAGCCCGCTGCGTGCCTTGATCGTCATCAACCCCGGTGCCGGGTCGGCGCTCTGGATGCTGTCCATGATGCGCGTGAAATCCGAAGGTGTAGGCTGCGCCGACTGGATGAAATATTCCTGCACAGCGCGATCGCCTTCGTCGAAGAAGAGCACACCCCTGGCCGGATCGCCATCACGCCCGGCTCTACCTACTTCTTGATAGTAGGCGGTGATCGATCCAGGCACGTCGACGTGCACGACAAGTCGCACATCGGGCTTGTCGATCCCCATCCCCAGGGCATTCGTCGCCGCGATCAAGCGTGCCTGGCCACCGATGAACGCCCGTTGCAAGCTACGCTTGCGCTCCGGGGTCAGGCCGGCATGGTACGGGGTCGTCTCGACGCCATTGGCCGTAAGGTAGCCCGCGACGATCTCTGCCTGTTCGCGTGTTGCACAATAGAGGATTCCGCAGCCGTTGCCTTCCTGCACGACGACGCTGTGCTCGACAACGGACAGCAAGCGCTCCAGCTTCGGCGCGAGCCCCCTTACACGCTCGACCTGAAGAGCCAGGTTGGGGCGGTCCATGCCCTGCCGCTGCACGCGCAGGCCAGCCTCGGACGCGTCTCGATCCCTATTGGCGGGCCCCCCCAGGGATCGCTGTCCTATATGTTCGCAAATGTCAGCCGTCGTGCGCTCATCGGCGGTGGCCGTCAACGCGAGCACGCGCAGATCGGGATGGCGCTGTGACAACTCCTGCACGGCAGGCAAGATCCGCCGGTATGCCGGGCGAAAGTCGTGCCCCCAGGTCGACAAGCAGTGCGCCTCATCGATGACAAGCAACGACACGTCGAGCGACGTCACAAACTGAAAGGTCTCGAGGTTGTCGAGCTTCTCCGGAGCCAAGAACAAGATGCGCACGGACCCCGCCCGCGCGGCGACCACGACCGCTTCGTTCTCCTCGTCGGTTTGATCGGAGTTCAGCGTTGCGGCCGGAATGTCAAAACGCTCGACGAGACTCTGAATCTGATCCCGCATCAAGGCGAGCAGGGGCGAAACGACGATGGTCATACCGTCGAGCAGCACAGCCGGCAGCTGATAAAGCAGCGACTTGCCATGCCCCGTTGGCTGAATGCAAAGCAGATTGCCGCAATCAAGCAACGTTTCAATCGCCTCGCGCTGCCCCGGCCTAAACGAAGCGAAGCCAAACCGTTCCGAGAGTACGCGATCCACATCCTGGTTCATCCGGTTTCTCGTTCCGCTTTGTATCACTGCTCCGTATCACTCGCCGGTGGTAATCTCTGCCTCAGCCCAGTCCAGAAAGACGTTGATGCCCGCACGCGGGTATTCCGCTAGCAGGGCGCGTGCCTCTTCGAGCAGGGCTCGGGCCTGCTCTAGCTGGCCTTGGCGGGCGTGGATGCGGCACAGGAAAGCCAGGCGGGTCGCTTTCAGGCGCGCCTCGCCTGCGCCTTCGAGACCTGCGGCCGCCTGCAGGTCCTTTCTGGCCTGGGCGTCGTAGCCGTTGCGGAAATAGGCGATCCCGAGGGCCGTTCGGTACTGGCTGCTGCGCGGATCGATGCGCGTCGATTGCTTGGCGCGCGCCAGGGCTTTGGCAAGCTCCTCTTCCGAGGCATCGACACGTAGGAGGATCTCGTGGGCCCGCGAGCTGGCTTCCCTGGCGGAGATGCCCAGTTCGACGTAGCGTCCGCCCGTGGCCGCGGAGAGGTCCTCGAACAGCTCGGAGATCAAGCCGACGGAGATCCCGAAGAACTGCACGTTCGCGCGTCGATTCAACTGCAGCACGCGGCGTCGGATGCCGTCCAGCTGAACGATGCGGCCGCTCGTCGGTTGCCCGTCCGAGAGGATGTAGATCGTGTCGCACTGTGGATCCTCCATGGCCAGGATCAATGCGTCATAGATGTTGGTTCCGCCCTTCGGCATCACCTTGTCGACGAACGCGTTCAGGTCGCGACGCGTGTCGGGTTCGAGCTCTTTCAACGTTTCGCTCCACGGATTCAGCTCGCCGTTGAAGAAGATCACGTTGCAGTGGTGGCCGTCGGGCATTTGCGCCAGCAGCTTCTTCAGCTGGTCGCGCGCGACCGCGAGGCGCGAGATGCGTCCACCCTCGGAATAGTCGCCTTCGAAGCCGCGGGTTTTCTGCGACATCGACCCGCTCGTGTCCATGACGAAGGTCGTGTAGTTGCTGAAAACCGGGAGTCCGTAGAACGTCGCGACCGAAGCGCCTTCGATAGCCTTGCGGGTCCGCTTTGTCTTGTTGTCGAGGGGTTGGGGGACGACGTAGCCTGTACGGTGATCCTTCCACCAGGCGTGCCAGCGCTTGGTCTTGGCTCCCAGGTTCATGCCGGTCAGGTCTTGCAACGCGCGAGCGACATCGACATGCAAACGGCCGGTCTCGACATCGAGTCGCGCGATCAGGATCCCGACTGTTCGCGGCGTACGGACCTTCTCGACGTTCTTCAGGGCCGCGACGCGCACGCGCCAATCCTTGTCTCCCAGCAGGCCGTAGAGCGCTTCGATGGCCTGCTCGTCCCCCTGCTCGAAGAGGCCGTAGGCAGCCCCCATGCGCGAGTTCGGGTCACGATTCACACTGAGCTGGTAGAGCCGTTTGGTCCACTTCTCATCATCCACGAGCAGTTTTCCGAGGGCCTGGATCGCTGCCAGGCGCACGTCGAGCTTGCGGCTGCTCATCAGCGTCCACAGCCGATCCTTGGCTAGCTTCGAGCTCCCGCGTAGTTTCAACCCATCGATGGCCGCGACCTGTACGGACTCCTCGCGATCGGCCACCAGTTTGGCCAGCACGTGGTCGATGTCCTTGCCCTCCAGCTTCACGAGATGATCGATGACCAGCGCTCGCAGGTGGGGGTCGTTGCGCTTGTCGAGCGTCAGATCCTTGAAGATCCCGCGGCAGGTGACAGCGGTGAAACGGGACAGGTTCGCGGCCAGGCGATACGTGTCGTGGGGCGAGACGTTCTCGAGGATCATCCGCAGCGACTTCTCATCACCGCGGTAGAAGAGCTCGGGCAAGATGGCGGCCACAGCATGGCCGCGAACGTCCTTGTCCTTGCTCTCGTGCACCAGTTGCTCGAGCTCGTCGTGCGCACGCTCGCTCCATTTCCCGAGCGCGCGTGCGGCCTGGGCGCGGGCCGTGGGGCTGGCCTTCAGGGCTTGATTGGCCAGATAGGCGATCGCCTTGCGACTGAGAGTCAGGTCCCCCTTGAACTCGCGAAAACTCCCGTAGGCGTAATAGAGCGGGTCGGGCCTCGAAAGCCACTCGACGCAGGTCTTCAAGGCCTCGAAGGCTTGCTCCGTCCCGATCCGCCCGAGAAGGCGGAACTGCCTTTCGATCGTGTCATCCTTCTTGCGCCGGATGGCGGCGAGAAGCATGCGGACCTGGACGTCGGGATCCGTCGGGGTCTGGGCGACCCGCAAGGAGACCGCGGGGGTTCTCGGGGGCGCCGGGCAAGGGGTAGCTACCGAGAGTCCCATCACGAGGGGTAGTGTGAGCAGGGAGGGGAGCAAGGTAAACACGAGCACCCGTGAGTATAGGCTCCCCCTGGATCGCGGATCCGCAAATCGGATCCTACCTAGCCTTGCAACAGCGTGAGAACCCGGTCCCGGATCGACCCCATGGCGACTTTCCCAGCCCCGGGCGGGCCTCCGCAACGCTCCCACGGCGCCGAGCAGAGAAATACAGGCCCCTCGTCGTCTTCCGTGACGAGCCGTCCATGGGTGCCCTTGACCAGGGTGGCATCTAGCGGGATCACGTCCATGAGATAGCGTAGCCCCAGGAACTTCTGCGCCAGCCGACGCGCGACCCGCAACTGGGGCACGGCGAGGGCCGGATCGACGAACAGCTCGCACGGGTCGTACCCGGGCTTTCTATGGATGTCGACAGTCGCTGCGAAGTCCGGTGCCTGGGACTCGTCCAGCCAGTAGTAGTACGTGAACCAGGCCCCGCGCTCGGCCACGACGACGAGATCGCCGGCACGGGCGTGATCCAACCCCGCTGCACGCCGGGTTTCGCCTTCGAGTACCCGATCCACTCCCACGAGCTTGGCAAGCACCTCCCGCGCGCGTACTCGCTCGGCCTCGCTCTTCAGGTAGACGTGCGCCACCTGGTGATCGGCGACGGCGAAGGCACGGCTCTCGAAGGTGTCGAGCACCTCTCCGACCGGTGTCTTGCGCACGGCCAGAAGACCTGCCTGGCGCAGGGCCCGATTGATGTCGATGGGGCGGGTCGCTTCCTCGATGCCGTATTCGCTGACAACGACCAGCTCGACCCCGTGTTGATCGGTCTTGGCCATCAGCTCGCCCACGAGTCCATCGACTTCGGCAAGAGCCTCGAGCGAGCGCGGAGCCTTCGGCCCGAACCGCTGGTGGTCATAGTCGAGATGGGGCAGATAGACGAGCGTCAGGTCGGGTCGAACTTCGTCCAGCGTGCGCAGCGCCGCGTCGGTGATCCAACGGCTCGAAGGCAGCCCGCTCTTCGGACCCCAGAAGTCGAAGAACGGAAACTTGCCGAGTTCGGCTTCGATCCCATCCTCGAAGCCCCGTGGCGTCCCATAGATGGCCAGGATCTTGCGTCCGTCGGCCGGATAGAAGGGCTTGGGCGTCAGCGAATGGGAGACCGCCGCGCCCATGTTCCACCACCAAAAGAGCTTGGCGCAGGTGAAGTCAGGATCGAGCTTGCGCGCGGTCTCGTACAGCTTCTCGCCCTGCACGAGCGCGTTCGCCTGGCGCCAGAACCAGACCTCGCCCTGATCGCGAAAGTACCACCCATTGCCAACTGCGCCGTGGCTCGAGGGCATTTTCCCGGTCAGCATCGTCGCCTGCGCACTGGCCGTGACGGCAGGCAGGATCGCTTCCATCGGCGCACACACGCCGCGCCGCGCGAGGGCCCGCAGGTTCGGGGTTCGCTCGCCGATCTGGCCGGGTGTCAGCCCGACGACATCCACAACACATACGGGTTTCATCGCCGTCGCGGATGCTAGCATTCCGGGCTGTGATGTCCGACCTGCTTTGGCCCCTACGCGTTCCCGGTATCGCCAATCTCGTTGAAGGCGAGGGGCGTAGAGTCCGTTTCCAGCGTGACGGCAACACCGAGGAGATCATCGTGTGCCGCGTCGAGGGCAGGCTCTATGCCGTCGACACCCTGTGCCCGCACGAGGGCGGCCGCATCACCGAGGGGCCGCTAGCCCAGGGCCGCTACGCCGTCTGCCCCTTGCATCTGTACCGTTTCGACCCGGACAACGGTGCCTGCATCGGTCTCGAGTGTGATCCGGCCCTGACGTATCGCGCGGAGGAAGTGGAAGGCGAGGCGCTGGTCTGGATCGAGGAGCCGCCAGCCTAGCGCTACTCTGCTGGAAGCGAGCCTATGCCCTGTCGCGGGATAGGCGGCTACAGCGGGCCAGTGCGGGGATGGCCTTTTTCTTTTCCGCGTCAATCTCGTCCCACAGGACGCCCCGAGGACGGCAGGCCTTGCGCTTGCAGCGGTTCCAGCCCACCTCGGTCGCGTAGCCGTCCAGGGAGATGTCGTGGGCTTCCATCGGGATGTCACCGTTGTCGAGTACCTGGGAGCTGTGCACGCTGCTGACGATGGGCGTGCATGGGCCGACGCGCCCCGTTTCGCGCAGGAGCCCGTATTCGAGATCGGCAAAGCCGCCGCCCTTGCCTAACCGCGAGCCGTTGGGAGTGATCGCGACGCAGCCTGCGACGATCAGCTCGATCGGGTGCAATTGCCCCAGGCTCACGGCCTTGCCCAGCTCGAGCGCGCCCTGGATGGAGGAGGCTTTCCATAGGTCTTTCGGATCGAGCCTGCGCGGGTCCATGAGCAGGAAGGGCTTCGTTTCGGCCAACCGGGGAACCGCGATGTAGATGCGTTTGCCCGCCTTCAAGGCCCGATAGCGCAGTGGGCGTTGCGGCAGGTCGGGGTTGCACATCAACCATTCAGCACGCTGGAAGATCTTCTGTTCGCCAAGGATTTCGGCCGCGCGTTCGGCGCCCACGAAGTTGGGGATGCGTCCGAACGTGCCGGGGAAGCGCGCGGCTCCCGCTTGCGACAGGCCGATCCAGCGCGCGCGCCGCAATGCCCGTTTGGTTTGTGTTGAGCTCGCTTGCGTCTTCATGCGCAAGCGAGACCATCCTGCGCACACGAGGGTTACGCCCCTACGTCGTTTTCACACGGGTTCAGCGCACGGGTTGCTCTTCATCACGAATTAGCCACAGGATCGGATCGTGATCCCAGTAGGGATGCACCTGGCCCTCCTTCCAGCCCGGGGCGAGGATGCCGATCTCCTTGGGCAAACGCGCGAGGTCGAGACTCATGAGCCCGTTGCGATCGCTGCGGCCGACGAGCTTCTTGTTGACGTAGGCCTTGGCCCCCACGATTGGGATCGGCCACGCCGCCGCCTTGTCGTAGCTGAGCAGATTGTGACGCATGTCCTCATTGCGTCCGCGCAGCAGGAACGTGATCGAGAAACCTGTGCGCAGTTTCACATCGAGCACGGCCTTGTCCGACAGGAAAACCAGGTCGCGCTCGTCACCGCTCACGCTGCGATAAAAGGGAGATACGATCTGCCATTCGAGATGGCCGGAGCGCGGTATCTTCAGGTGGCGGTTGCGCATGAGATCGATGTTGCCGACCAGCATTCCCCCCGGGCCAAGAATCAGCTTGGCGCCGTAGGAAAGACCGTCAGCAAGCTCGCCGGGGCGCTGCCCGATGACGGGGCGGACAGGCCCGAGGAAGCCAACGTTGATCTGGAGTAGAACCCCATCGCCATCGGACTTGGAGCGAAAGACGAGGCCCTCGTGGGGGGGAAGCACCGTTTGCTTGCGGGGGGTCCAGTCCGCCTGGTGACCCGGGCCCCGGAACACCGTCGAAGCGATCGAGACCTCGTAGCGTCCGCCTGGGACGTGTTCGAAGCGGAAGCTGTAGCGCCGCTTCTTGCCAACCCGCCCTTCACTCTTGCCGCTGATGACACGGCGCCATTGCGAGCCCTCGCTGGAGGCCAAGGTCACGAGCGGTGGCGAGTGCCGCATGTCCTCGTCCACCAGGATGTCCCCCGCGATGTCGCCCACGTCGATGGTCGGCGGTAGCAGGAAGGGGGGGAGCGTGTTCGGTCCTTGATCGCAACGAAACACGAATTCGTCTCCCGCATGGATCAAGGGCGAGATGGCCATGCGATAGGAGCCGGGGTCGACGCCCGAGAGTTCGAAGGAGCCGTCCTCGAGGGTCTCCGTGTGATGGAGGACGGTCGGGCTTTCCCGCGAGAGGACATGGACTCTCACCAGAGCTCCCCCGACCGATTCGCCCGTCGTGTCGGCGGCCCTGCCACTGATCGTCGCCGAGGGCACCAGGGGCAGGATAATCGGTTCGCTGTGATGCCCCACAGTCGAGGGCACGGGAGCCTCGGCGCGCCAGCATTGCGTCGGATCATCGAGAACCAGCTTGGGCTCGGTTCCTTCCTCCGCGGGATGGATCTGGCGCCCGTAGCGAATCCACGGAACCTCGCCCGGACGCGGGGTCAACCAGCGCCATTGCGTTTCCTCGTCTTCGCCCGAGCCGTGCTCGGGCTGCTTCCGGTTGAACGCCTTCAGCCCGGAACCCCACGGCTCGTAGCGCAACACTGTGGTGAATTCCTCGGTCGGTCGTTCCTCGCGCAGAGCGATCCGCGATCCGGTTGGGAACTCGACACCGACGTTGGGCAGCACGCGATAGGAAGGCCCGATCTCGACCTCCATCATCCAGTCCGGACTCAGTTTGCCGCCTTCGAGATGGACACGCTCGAAATGACCGAGATGGACGACTCCCTCCGGCGCCGAATCGGCCAGCTCGGCGCGTAGCTTGCCCTCGGGAAAGGCCGTCGTGGTTTCGAACAGTCCGCCATCGTCGCTCGTACATGTTTCCTGAAGACCGGAACCCGAGACCTTCACTTGCAGAGAGAAAACCCCCTCGCCACTCAGGCTGTTCAAGACCTGGCCGCGCACGAGATCCGAGCGGCCGCGGCGCAGACGCAGGACGATCTCCTTGCGGCCCAGCCGCTCTTCCGTGTCGAGGCTCTTCCAGGAGTCGATCGTGACGAAGCCCCGTTTTGGAAGCGCCCGGACCTCGGTTTGCATGGGCCCGCCCCAGTCGATTTCGAAATGACCGTCGGCGTCCGTGCGTGTGCCCCGTGAAGGAAGCCCGGGGTGGCGAATTTCGACGGCGGTGTCGGCCAGCGGATGCTCCGCGCCGGACTCCACGACCCGTCCGAAGAGCGTCGCAGGGAAGGACGGCACGACCTCGTCCTCGGGGGGGGTGTTCGCCTCGTCTTTCGCCCCCTGGGGCTCCAGGGTCAGTTCAGCCGCGGGGCGGGCGACAGCTTCCGTCTCCCGTTTACCGGTGAGAACCAGCGTCTCGCCCTCGCGTTCGCCCTCCAGCAGAAAGGTGAGTCCGCCGAGCAGGAACAGGGCGATCAGGGCGAACGGAATCAGGATTCGCACGGAAGCTCCTCATGGGGGGGCGGGAGACCCTCTCTGCGATTGCAAGCCGTGTACATCATCTGCGAGTGCTTCGCCTATTCTATCCGTACTACGCACGGGATCGCCGTGTGTTCCACGATGACAGAAAGTCCTCTAGCGCTGCTCCGTCGGGTCCTGCGCCGCGTCCTGGTCGAGCGTGTCTGCCCCCAGTGCGGGTCGGGGCGGCTCTTTCGCGCCTGGGCCAAGCTCGCCGCGAGCTGTCCCAGCTGTGAGCTCGTCTATCGCCGCGAGTCCGGCGCGATGACCGGTTCGATGTACGCCACGGCGATCGTCACCGAGATGTTCGCCGCTGCCTTGATCTTCACGGCCTGGGTGTTCACCGACTGGGGCACGCCTCTCTTCATCCTCGTCGCCACGCCCACCGTGTTGCTTTTCAGCGTGCTGATTCTCCCGCTCTGCCAGGCCTTCTGGGTCGGCATCGAATATGTGACGGACGCGGGAAACGGCGAGTCCTGGATCAAACCCCGCTGAGAGATGCCCGAGCTCCCCGAAGTCGAGACCGTCTGCCGCTTGATCCGCCCCGGTGTCCTCGGGCGCGAGCTGGGGCGTGTGCGCGTGCATTGGCAACGGACGCTGGGGGGCCTGAAGCCCGCGCAGTTCGAACGGCGCGTGCGCGGTACCAAGGTGTGCGAGGTGCGACGGCGTGGAAAGTACATCGTCCTCGAGCTTTCCCGCGCTGGCGCGGACGCCGGCGCGCTGCTCGTGCATCTACGGATGAGCGGTAGACTCCACGTCGATGCAAGTGACTACGACCGCGGGCCACACCTGCGAGTCAGCGTCGATCTGGATGATGGAGCGCGTCTGAATTTTCTCGACGTGCGCAAGTTCGGGCGCTTCACACATACGAGCGATCCCGACGATGCGCTCAGCGAACTCGGCCCCGAACCGCTCAGCGACGGTTTCTCCCATGCCTGGTTCCACGCTGGGCTGCGCCAGCGCAAGCGTTTTCTGAAGCCGCTCCTCCTGGACCAGAGCTTCCTGGCCGGACTCGGCAATATCTACGTGGACGAGGCCCTGCACAGCGCGCGACTGCACCCCTTGCAGCGCTCGCACCAGGTCTCGCGCCCGAAGAGCCTGGCGCTCTGGAACGCGATTCGGGAGACCCTCGAGGCTGCGATCGAGCGCGAGGGCTCCAGCTTCGACAGCTTCTACCGCACACCCGAGGGCCAGCCTGGGAGCTATCAGCACCAGTTCCAGGTCTACGGGCGGAACGGCAAGCCCTGCCGGCGCTGTGGGCGCACGATCTCGAAAATCGTGGTCGCTCAGCGCGGGACCCATCTGTGCGGACGCTGCCAGCGACGCTATCCTTCGCCGTCATGATCGAAGTGTCGGATTTCAAGAAGGGCGTGTGCCTCCGCTACAAGGACGCGCCGATGATGATCGTGGACGTCACGTTCTCGACTCCCACGGCTCGTGGCGGCGCCACGATCGCCAAGACGAAGCTGCGCAACCTGTTTACGGGCCAGCAGATCAACGAGTCGATCCGCTCGGGGGAGAAGTTCCCCGAGGTGGATCACGAACAACGCCCGATCCAGTACATGTATTCGGATGGCTCGAACTGGCACTTCATGGACAACTCGAGCTTCGAGCAATTCGAGCTTTCGGGGGATACCATGGGGGACAAGGTCGGCTACCTGATCGACGGTGTCGAGGGGCTGCGCTCGATCCTGGTCGAGGGCAACGTGGTCGACATCATGTTGCCCAATACGGTGGATCTCGAAGTTACCGAGGCCGACCCCGTCATGAAGGGAGCCACGGCCCAGGCCCAGCTGAAGCGCGCCGTCGTCGAGACGGGGGTCGAGGTCCAGGTGCCACCCTACATCGTGGCGGGCGAGACGATTCGCGTCGATACCCGCGATGGTCACTTCGTGGAGCGCGTGAAGAAGTAGACTAGCGCTCGTTCTCGCCGTCAAAAACGGAAGCCGAGTCCTGCTCGACGATCAAATCGTCCACCCAGAGGGTGCCTTCTTGCACCTCGACCCGGACCCAGCCGCGGGCCGGGTAGTCCTTGTCGAAGCGCATGTTCGGCGGGGCCGCCAGACTGAGCGCTTGCCAGTCGGATCCCTCCGGTACGTCGCATGAGACGACTTCGATCTCCGCGCGGTCGGGTTGGAAGACCGTGGCCATGAGGCGTACGGAGGCCTTGGTGCCGGGCTCCATGCGAATACGAGCGTGGAGGCGCAGCGGGCTCGTCACGGGCAGATGGTCGGGTAACAGGTACTGCGCGCCGCCGGTCCTTGATTCCGAGCGAATGCGTAGCGAGCCCTTTCCGCGATAGGCGTGATCCCGGTCGAGAAGAAGCCGTGTGTCGTCCAGCGTGACCCACCCCGGGGGACGGTCGGACCAGTTCAAACCCGCGGCGATTTCCTTTGGGGAGGGGACGATCTCGAAGGCACCGTTGGAAATGTGATCGTTCTCGACGACCTCGCTCTTTGGGCGCAGACGGACGTCCCGTAGCGTCGCATCGCCGCCCGCAGGGACCTCGAGCGTGATGCGGCCCGCGGCTGCAGGGAGTTCGGGGGCCAGGAATTCCTCCTGGAGCGGGATGAGCGTGTCCGACGAGATGCGCTTCGTGACGAAGGGCTCCTCCTGCGTGCCGATACTGAGCATGGCTTCGCCGCGGGCCCATCCGGTGAGAAGATAGGGGATGGGCTTCAGTGGCCCGAGGCGTCGGATGGTCGAGGAGGGCTCGTCTGCCGAGGCCTCCGATGAGATGCTGTCGGACTCCGCCAAGAGGAGTGATTCCGGCTGTGGGCTGGGGACATCCAGGGGCAGCACGTGCAGCCCACGCACTTCGACCTTGTTGCCCTTGAAGGGCAAGAGCTCGAACAGGAACGCAGGCCGTGTTCCGCGTCTCGGATCCCTGGCTTCAAAGTGATAGCGCTCCCAGTCTCCCGAGAAGGAGCTGCCACCGAGGCGGAGATCCTCGCCATGGGGCTCGTCGGCAGTCGCGCGGCTGACCAGATGCAGTTCGCCCGCGCCCCCGAGGGCCCGTGCTTCGAAGGTGACGAGCAGACGTTCTCCGCCAGTGTGACGTCCGACGGGGATCGTCTGCGGGCCGGATGTCTCCGCGGCGTCTTCGAAGCGCCACGCTCTTCTCCGGAAGGCGAGGTCGGTGAGAAGCTCCAGGTCATCGACGATCAGTCCACCCGCTATGGATTTCCGAATCGTGACGAGTACGTTGCCGACACCGACCGGTACCTTGCAGCGCCCGTAATGAAAGCCCGGGTTCCCAGGCTCGATCGGAACGCTCGTGAAGACGACGCCGTCCTTGTGCACGACGACCTCGCTCTTCGGACGCAGTCCTTTGGCGTAGAAGGACAGATGCAGCGTTTGCGCACGCTTGGGAATCGCGACTTCCTGGGTGACGCTCATGCGCTTATCGAACAAGTGGAGCGCGCGCTTGCCACCCGAGGCGCGCGGCGTGGAGCGCAGCTTCTGTCCGCAGCGGTAGTGCAGCGGGACACTCCCGTCCCAGCGCTCGAAGCCGCCGTTGCGAATCAAGTTGCCCTGGGGCGAAATCAACCCATGCAACGCCCGCGAGAGAAACTCACGAACCGCGGACACATGCAGTTCCGGATGCATGCCGGAATGCAGAAAGCAAAGGCTGCCCGTGTGGAAGACCTGGCCCTGGTTGCGGAAGCTGGCCACGGTCGCGAACCCGTTCACGGTGGGCGCATCGGCGAGGATCAGTAGATTCGAAGGCGATCCCGAGGCGCGGCTGGAGGCACGACCGCCAGGGATGCCCTCCATGTTGGCGCCATCGAGCTCGCCGCAGACGGAGATCATCCGTTCGTCCACGCGGCTGCCGAAAGCACCGACACCAAAGAGCGCGCCCTGTCCTTTGGCATCTCCCGCGACGAAAGCGTGCTCCGGTTGGGCCAGGCGGTAATGCCCGAATCCCTCTTGATAACTGAACGTAGGGGGCGTCCCCGTGATGGGCAGGCGCGCGCAGATGTCCCCGGGCCCGCTGCCCGAGCAATTGGCCTGACGGAGGGAGATCCCGAAGGTGGTCTCCGGGGGGTCGAAGGCTGGAGCTGCGGCGAAGAGTGAGGTGGCTCGACGTCGCTCGAGCGGATCGGGGAAGATCGGGTCTTCCCAGGGTTTCTTATGACACCGGAAGTTGCGTGCGTTCTCATCGAGACGAATCTGCCAGTAGGAGACTTTGCTTCCAACCAGGTACAGATTGCCGCCGTTGCCGATGAACGCATCCACCGCGTCGCGCATCTCGCGCGTCCAGTACTCGTGGTGACCGAAGAGCACCAGGAGGTCGTAACCGTCGAGGAGGTTCGGTTCGCGATGCAGGTCGGTATCGCTGGCGTAGTCCAGCCCGTCCAGCTCGCCTTCGAGCCAGGCGAGGAAGTCGAGGCTCCACTGCCGATCGAGGGTGCCGGGACTGAGCTGATCGAACGGGCGCTCGAAGGAGATCAACGGGCTCATCTTGCCCATCGGTGTGCCGTAGACATTGCGCCCGCCGTAGGAGTTGTACGCCTGGACGGTGATGTCCGGGGTCAAGGTGAGGATTCGCGCGCGTGACCGTTCTCCCGTTCGAGCGGGACGGACGATGAAGGGGATTTCGTACCCTCCAGTTTCCCCCGAAAGCAGGCGTGCCTTGTAGAGCCCCGAGGACCAGCTCTCCGGAATGGGCAGAAGGAAGCTGGGCTCCCATCCGCAGCCCTCCTGATAACTCGCTTCTCGGACGGGTTGCAATCTCGCCGGCAGGTCCTCGGCCTTCTGGACGAGTTGCTCGCGTGCACCGCAACGGACAATCTCGACGCGGTACGGAGCACGTGCGGAGACATGAAAGCTCAGGGTCTCACCCGGACGGATCGAGCTTCTGTTCGCGTATCCCTCGAGCTCCGTTGGAGCCCATTCCGTGCGACCGTGATACGCCGACAGCAACGCAGAGCTCTGTTGCGGAGTCGGCGCGCTCGCGAGCAGGGCAAGTAGCAGAACGCGCATCAACAATGGAGCAGGGTCGTTCAGCGTGACTTCCAGGTCTCGACCAGCTTCTCGACCTCGGGCCATTGCTCGGCGGCCAGCGCCAGATACAAGGTGACATCCTCGGGGTCGTGCCTCTTGTCGAGATCCACCACCGCGGCCGCGATCTTTTCGCTTTCCGGGCTGGCCGTATCGATGTTCTGGATCATCCCGTCCTCGTGTTCGACCCCGGTGGCATCGAGGAATCCGGTGACGAGATCCTTGTGGGTCTGGACGAGGTACGTTCCGAAGAGCTCGTAACAGAGCTCCGCATTGTGTTGCACCTCGATCAAGCTGCGGGCCTTCTTCGCCCTGCGTTCCATGGGAAGCTTCTTGATCGCCTGGGGCCGAAACTTCAGGGCCTTCGCGACCTCCCCATCCAGGGGGCCGAAGCCCTGCTTCCCGAGGGAGGTGTAGATGGCCAGGAATCTGTCTTCCGAGAGCTTGTTGAGCTGTTCGAGAACCGCCATGGCAGAGAGTCTAGCGCAGCTTTGGCTTGGGGTCTCCAGGGACGGTCCGCTAGGCTCGCACTTTCATGAGCCCCAGTGCCCCCGAGGCGGGACGTGGCATGAGCCGCCAGGAAACCGCCTTCACCCTCGTCGCCGCGCTCTTCTCCGTCATTCTGGTGCTGACCAATATCGTCGGAGTGAAGCTCTTTTTGCTCTTCCCGGACGGCCGACCGGCCTGGATGCCCGGCGAAGGGCCCCTGACCCTCACGGCGGGGCTGATCACGTATCCCCTGACGTTCCTCCTGACGGACCTCGTCTCGGAGATTTGGGGTCGCAAGCGGGCCGACTACATGGTGCTCCTCGGCTTCCTCATGAGCCTCGTGATGCTGGGGATCACCCAGCTGGCCATGGGCCTCGCTCCCAGCGATTTCTGGTCCCACCAGAGCCTGGGAATGGACGCCCCGGCGATGCAGAGAGCCTTCGCGGCGACCTTCTCTCTGCAGGGCACCCTGCTCTTCGCCTCGATGCTGGCCTACCTGAGCGCCCAGCTCTTCGATGTGCGCCTCTACCACTTTTGGTGGCGCATCACCAAGGGCAAGCACATGTGGATCCGCAACAACGGATCGACGGCCATCTCCCAGCTCGTGGACACCATCATCGTCAACAGCATCTTCCTGCGCGGAGCCCTGGGAATGGAATGGGGCCAGATCCGCGAGATCATCGCCGCCGTCTACGTTTGCAAGCTGATCCTCGCCCTCCTGGACACGCCCCTGATCTATCTCGGTCGCGCCCTGATGCGCCGCCTCCTCGATCTGAAACCCAAAGCCGATCCCGAATGCGCCCCCCTGGCCTGACCCATCGAATTCGCTACCAGATGCTCTGGGGCCACATCCATGTGCCCACGGCGTTGCTGATGTGGGTGACGGAGCCACCGCTGAGCTCGAGGAAGGCGTGGTGAAGTTTGATGTTGCCGAGCGAGGCGACGTACTCGGTGGGGACGTCGAGCTGGATCGTGGCCTGGCCGTTTGCGTCCAGGATGCCGAGGGAGCCACGCAGGAGGGCTTTGGTCGGCGTCGAGAGGGTCGCGAGGAAGTAGAAGTCGTAGTTCAGGGGCACGCGGTCCGTTCCGAGCGGCAGGCCCGGGGAGGTTCCGGTGTGGGAGCCGAGCAAGATGTAGGGCTTGCCCGCGCCCGCGGGACCGCGGGCGATGGTGAACTCCGCGCTGCCCGTACTCAATAGCGTGTGGTTTTCCAGGCTGGCGCAGTCGGAGGCGTCGAGGGAATACTCGAACCCGCTGCCCTCGAGCTGGAAGCCGTGGTTCTTCAGCGAGGAGGAGACAAACGCCCGCGTACCGAGGAGCGCCAGGGAGTCGCCGAATTGCTGGCGCCAGAAGGGCATGTCACCTCCGAGATGATCGGGGTTCGTGGCGAGCGAGCCGTTCGGATCCCAGAGGCCGTCGACGGGGCTGCGCTTGTACACGCGCACGATGCTGGGCTCTCGCTCGGCGGAGCCGACCAGGAGGCGATCGCCCCGCACAGCCACCGATCGGCCCAGGTGCCGGTTGGGCTCTGGGTTGCTCAATGCCAGGCGCTGGATCTCGGTCCATTCGCCGAAGCGTTTCTCGAAGATGTAGACGCCGCCGGCATCCCAGCGACCGTAGTCCACACCCGTGGCGCCGACGACGAGGGTCGTGCCGTCGAAGGCCAGCGAGGCTCCGAAGAAGTCACCTTCGTGTCCGTCGGAGGCCATGAGCTTGCGCAGACGATTCCAGGTGCGCCCGCCTGTGTGTTCGAAGAGGTAGACCGCTCCCGAACCCTCACCGTTCTGGTCGTCACCGGTGGCGGAGATCGCGAGGATTCCGTTCGCGTAGGCCAGGTTCTGACCGAAGTGCAGGCTGCCCTCGGTGAGTGCCGGAGCGAGCTCGCCCGTCACGGTCCAGATGCCGTCCTTTTCGCCGAACAAGTGCACGGATCCCGTGTCGCGACCGTTGCCATCGTCGCGAGGGAAACCCACGGCGACGAAGTCTTCACCGACGGCCAGGTCGGCCGGATAGCTCGTACGATCCGCGTCGTTGAACAGGCGCGTTCGTTTCCAGGAGCTGTCCGGTTGCTCCTCGAAGATGAAGCACCCGATAAGGTGTTGCTCATGCACGGGAGAGGTGATGGCGATTCCCGCGGGGCCCGCGGCCACGCGGAGACCCATGCGCAATGAGTTCGTGAACGATTCCAGCTCCAAGCGCTCGCGCGCGAACCAGTTGCTTCCTTCGCGCTCGAGAATGAACACGGCTGCCTCCGGCGTGCGATCGCCAAGTTCACCATAGCTACCCACGACCAGTTCATCTCCGAGCACGGCCAGGTCGCCCGCGTACTGGCTCGCCGTGGCCGTCTCATCCGCGCGGAACTCTGCGGTCCTGCATTGAGCCTCGGGGGAGTTCGCGAGCAGGAACGGCGTGCACGCAAGGATCCAGGGAAGAATTTTCGACATGGGCGAAGAAGGAAGGAGCCCCCAGATAAGGGTGCGGTACTCCATGGGAAGACTATCCCGCCCTTGGGTCCTCGGCCGACGAATCCCCATCGGTGAGGGTTGGATGTTCCTGGAGAACGCTTGGCCCTCGGACTACCCACGCACGAGATCCTCCTCGTGGATGCTCTGACCCTGGGCGAGGCGGCGCGCCTGTTGGGGGGCACCGAACGCGCCGAACTCGGGCTTCTACTGGGTCCCGACCGCGAGCACTTCGACCTCGAAGGTCACTTTCTGGCCCGCTAGCGGGTGATTCGCGTCGAGCACGACCTCATCGGGGCGAAGCTCGACGACGCGAAATTCGATGTCGCCTTCTTCGATCTCGCTGCCTTCGTCATCGGTCAGGATGATGGGCACGAGGTCGCCCAGCTCGACATCCTCGGGCAACTCATCGCGGGGGACGGAGATCAGGCCCTCGGGCATGTAGGCGCCGAAGGCGTCCTCGTGTTCAAGCTCGACGCGCACGGTTTCGCCGCCGCCCTTGCCTTCCAGTGCCTGCTCGAGCCCGGGGGGCACATCGCCTTCGCCGTGAACGAACTCAGCGGGGCCCTCTTCTTTGCTGGATTCGAAGAGCTCGCCCTCTTCGTCGAACAGTGAATAGTGAATGGTGACGAGGCTTCCTTGGGCAATGTGCATCTAGGTACTTCCGCCTTCGAGTTCGGTCGGGGCTGGATTCAAGGTGTCGGGGAGCATGAGGTAGGTGTAGCTCGAGAGTCCCGCTTCGTAGCGGGTCAGGAGCGCCGCTGAGTCCTCGGGGCTCAAGCGGTCTTCGTCGATCGCGCGTTCGATCTGGCGACGCAACGAGGCGACGAGGTCGCCGCGGTAGTACTCGACGTAGCCGAGCACCTCCTCGACACGGTCGCCCGCTACGAAGTGTGAAAGATGCGGGCGGCCTCCGCCGTTGATGTCGACATGTACGACGTGCGTGTCGCCGAACAGGTTGTGCATGTCGCCCAGGATCTCCTGGTACGCACCCAAGAGGAAGAAGCCGAGGTAGTAGCGCTCCCCCTCGTTCAACGGGTGCAGCTCCAGCGCCGGCTTGACGTCGCGCAGACCGATGAAGCGATCGACCTTGCCATCGGAATCGCAGGTGATGTCCGCGAGGATCGCGCGCCGCGTGGGTTCTTCCGTGTTGCGGTGAATCGGCAACACCGGAAACAGCTGGCGGATGGCCCAGGCGTCGGGCATGGATTGGAAGACCGAGAAGTTCAGGTAGTACGTGTCCGCCATGTCGCGCTCGAGGTGTTCGAGCTCTTCTGGCACGTAGTCCAGGGTGCGCGTAATGCGCAGGATTTTCTCGCAGGTGCGCCAGAAGTACTCCTCGATGCGGGCGCGATCCTTCAGGCTGAGCTGGCCGACGTTGAAGAGCGTCATGCCCTCGTCGCGCATTTCGAGGGCGTCGTGATAGCACTCCTGGAAGTTCTTCGCGTTGACCATCGCACAGACCTCGGCGAAGTTGTGGATCATGTCGTGCTCGTCCTCGGTCGCCCTGGAAGGAACACCGACGGTCGAGAAGTCGCTGACCCCGACGACCTCCGAGATCAGGACAGCATGGTGAGCGGTCAAGGCCCGGCCGGACTCCGACAGGATGGTCGGTTCCTCGAGTCCGGCCTCGGCGCAGGCTTCCTTCAACTGGAAGACGACGTCGTTGGCGTACTCCTGCAGGGAGTAGTTCATCGAGGAATCGAAGGCGGTCTTCGTTCCGTCGTAGTCGATACCGAGGCCGCCTCCCACGTCGAAGAAGCGAATCGGCGCGCCCAGTTCGCAAAGACCGATGAGCGTTCGCGTCGCTTCGCCGAGGGCGTTCTTGATCGAGCGGATCCGCGTGATCTGGCTGCCCAGGTGGAAGTGCAGGAGTTCGAGACAGTCGAGCATGTCGCTCGCTTCGAGCTCCTCGACGAGTCGTACGACCTGACGCGTGGTCAATCCGAACTTGGAGCGATCGCCACCCGAATCCTTCCAGCGTCCCGCACCGCGACCACCCAGCTTCGTGCGCAGCCCGATCCTGGGGCGCACCCCCACGTCATTAGCGGCCTTGAGGATCGTCTTCAGTTCCGATGCCTTTTCGACGACCAGGATCGGATGCATGCCGAGGCGCGTTGTCAGCAAGGCCGTCTCGATGTAATCGGGGTCCTTGTAGCCGTTGCAGATCAAGAGCCGGCCGGGCTTCGCATAGAGGCCCATGACGGCGAGCAGCTCGGGCTTGCTGCCGACCTCGATGCCCATGTGATGCTTCTCGCCTTCATCGAGGAGCACGTCGACCAGGTGACGTTGCTGGTTGACCTTGATGGGGAAAACGCCGCGATAGGCAGCGGTGTAGCCGTACTCACGTCGCGCCGCGTCGAAGGCATCGTGCAATTCGTTGACACGCCCGCGCAGGATGTCGTTGAAGCGCAGGAGGATCGGGGTGCCGGCCCCGCGTTTCTTGATCTGGCCGATCAGGTCGTGGAGATCGAGTTCCGGGTGCTCGCCATGGGCGCTGTCCTTGCTTGCCTGAGCATGGGGGCGAACCACGACGTTTCCCCGTTCATTGATGCCGAAGTACCCCCCGCTCCAGTTCGCGACGTTGAACAGGGTCTCCGCTTCGTGATGGCTCCAGTTCCCCATAGAAATCGTGCCCCCTCGCAACGCGACCCGCTTCGGTGGGTCCACCGTCCAGCGGATGCCGGGCGCCAAAAAGGCGCGCCAGTGTAGCGGACAAAGAGCCCTTGCGTCTCCAGCTATGGGACCTCTTCGAAGAGGTAGGGGAGGCTCCCCCGATCCCCCTACAGTCCGGGGGAGCCTCGGGCACAGCGCTCTCTCGCGCTAAATGGGGGCGAGGTGGGGGGCCATCGGTTGTTCGGGTGGCTCCGGAGAGGGATCTTCGGGGCATTGGCGGCCTTCCGTCCCGAGCTGAATCGAGTCGGGAAACCGCGGGCGTCACCCTCGGTGCTAGGAGATGACCTGTCCTCGTCCCAGCTGTGCTGGCCCTTGGACCAAGCTCGGCTTGCCGAAGTTCCCCCCAATCCGCTCGATTCCTCGAATTCCCGCGGGTCCCGAGGCCTCGACCAGACGGCGCATCAACACCTCGGGATCGCCCTCTCGTAGCCAGGAAGCCCGATCCTGGCCCTGGGCCCGTCCCATGAGTCCACCCGCTTTCCAGTGCTGGAAGAGCTGCTTGACCCGTCGCATGGCACCTTCCAGGCGGGACCCCTGGGTCTCCATCAGCCCCCGGGCATAGTCGACCAGGAATTCGGCCGCCTCGGCACGCGAGACCTCGCCCCCGCGGAAGATCCAGGGATTGCCCAGGGCCCCGCGGCCGACCATGGCGAAGGCGCACCCGGTCTCGCGGCGGAGGCGTTCGAAGTCCCCATGGACCTCGATTCCGCCGTTTCCACATACGGGAATCGACACCGATTGGACCGCCCGCTCGAGGCGCTGCCAGTCGGCGGGGGCCGCATAGCCCTCGCGCCGCGTCCGCGCATGCACCGTCAGGAGATCCGCGCCTCCGGCCTCGACCGCGCGGGCCAGGTCCTCGACGAGGGCATCGTCTTCACCGCCGGCCCGGATCTTGGCGCTCAGGGGCACCTTGTCGCCGATCGCCCTGCGCAGCACGGAAACGAGCTCCTCGACCCGCGCAGGATCGTCCAGGAGGGCCGCCCCTGCACAGCCCCGCAGGGCCCCCTTGGCCGGACATCCGAAGTTCAGATCGATCAGTGGGGCACCGACCTCGACGGCACGTACCGCCGTCTGCGCCAGTGAATCCGCATCGGAGCCCATCAGCTGCAGCCCGACGGGTTGGGGGAAGCGCACCTCGCCCAGATGCCCGCGCAGCACGCGCCGCGGTAGGGCATCGCGCACCACACGAGCGAACTCCGTGAAGGTGCCTCCGAGGGCCTCGGGCCCATTGCGCTCGAGTACCCGTTCGCGGAACGAGGGCTCGGTCACGCCCTCCATGGGCGCGAGTAGGTTCGGGGACGTGAAGGGCAGCGCGCGTTTCATTCTGGTGCACGGCAAGTTTGGCACACCGGCCCGTTCGAGTGCAGACTACTTCCCATGGATGCCCTGAAGATCGCCTCCGGGATCGACATTCCGGGGGCTGCGAAGCGTATCGAGGAGCACGTGCGCCGCACCCCCCTCACGCCCTTCGCCGTTGCCGACCCGCGTATCGACTTGCGTTTGAAGCTCGAATGCGAGCAGGAGACCGGGGCTTTCAAGGCCCGCGGCGCGGCCAATACGATCGCTTCGCTCAGCACCGAACAACGCCTGGCCGGTGTGTGCGCGACCAGCTCGGGCAACCACGGACGCGCGCTTGCGTGGGCCGCGCGCCGCGCGGGGGTGAAGGCGACGCTCTACATGCCCGCGAACATCTACCCCACGAAACTCGAAGCATGTCGGGCCGAGAGGGCGGACGTCGTGCTGTGCGAAACGCGCGCCGAAGCGGAGCTGCGTTGCGCAGCGCATGTCGAAGAGGGAGCCGTTCTCGTACACCCCTACGATGCCGAGCGCACGATCGAAGGTGCGGGCACCGTGGGGCTCGAGATCGCCCAGGACTGGCCGGACGTCGAGCTGGTGCTCTTTCCCGTCGGTGGCGGGGGGATGCTGGCGGGATCGTCGCTCGCCATCGCGCAGTGCCTGGGGGACGAGGTCGCCGTGCTGGGCGTCGAACCAGAGGGTTCGCCCAACATGTTGCGGGCGTTGGAAGCGGGCAAGCCGGTGCCGATCGATCCCATCGAGACCAAGGTGCAAGGGTTGTGTCCGATTGAAGTCGGTGCACGCAACCTCGCTCTCTGCACGCGCTATGTCGAAGGGATCGTGACCTTGAGCGATCAGGAGATTTACGACGGACAGCGCGAGCTGGTACAGGCGGGCCATACCGTGGAACCGGCGGGTGCCGCGGCGTTCGCGGCCATCTACATCGGTGCCATTCCGACCGAGTTGCTCGAGGGCCGCGATGCAGGGAATCCACTGCGGGTTGCCTGCGTCATCTCCGGCGGCAACGCCGACCCCGAGCAGCTGGAGTCGTTGCGTTCTCGCGACTAGACGCTGGCGTGCGAGACACGATCCCCCTGTTGCTCGCGTTCTCGTGGCTTTGCTGCGCGAGCTGCACGGAGGCGCCGGGGAAGGAGGGCGAGGTGTCGTCGGCAGCGACGCTCTTTCTGATCGCGATCGACGACCTGCGTCTCGATCGGCTCTCCTTCCATGAAGACGGCAGGGATCATGAAGACACCAGCGACGACGCGACACCGTTTCTCTCCAGCCTGGCGCGCACCTCCGTTCTCTTCGAGGATTACGTCACTCCCAGCACGTCGAGCTCGGCCGCACTGGCGACGATCCTGACCGGCAAGCTTCCTCTCGAGCACGGGCTCGAAAGTGCGCGTGTGCTGGGAAGGCACCGTTTGCATTCAAGGAACCCCACCCTTGCGGGGGCCTTCTGCGATGCCGGCTGGAGCACCCTTGGTTGGGTTTCTTCGCGTCGATTCACGGGGCGCATGTCCGGGTTCGATCGGGGCTTCGAGCGCTACTTCGATGACGGTCTGGATGCGGCGGGTCTCCCCGCTGGGATGGAAGCCTTGCTCGCGCGACGCGAGGGAGAGCTCGTGCCGTTGCTCGAGACCGAGAAGCCCCTTTTTCTGTTTCTGCAGGCGGGCGAGCTCCAGCGGGATCCGCGCTCCTCGCAGCAAGTACGTTCGTTGCTCGAGCGCCGTTTCCGTCCCCATGTGGAGGAGTTACCCGAGCTTCGGAACGCACTTCTGGCGGACGATCCTTTCGCCGCCATCGCCAAGCTTCTCGCACGCCGCCGTGGGAGCCCCCTTTGGGAGCTATGGCGTGCGGTTTCGTACGACGCCCAGTTGCTCGCGCTCGACGCGGGGATCGCCCGCATCGTCGGGCTGGTGGAGCGCCACCGCAAGCCCCAGCTCTTTCAGTGGCTCGTGGTGGGGACGCGAGGTCGTTACCTGCTCGAGCCTCGGCCCGACGAGCCCGAAGAGGGGTTTTCGGAGGGCTTGTTACGCACCGCGCTCTTCGCCCATCTCGGTGGAGCGTCCGGGTTGGACTCCCCGCGGCGGATCCGCGGGCTGACCAGCGGCCAGCGCATCGCACCCAGCCTGGCGCGGGCTTTTGGGGTTGGCTTTGCTGACGAAGGATCGGCGGATCTCAGCGCGCCCGCACTCGCGGAGCTCGTGGTGCTGTCACCGCGTGCCGGCGCCCAGGCGCGCGTGCAGTTGTCCGACGATCGGCGAGGACTGTCCATCGGGACCCCGGAACCCCACGGAGGTTCCCTGCGCGTGCGCGGCGCGGCCCAGCGCATCATCGTTCGCGATCCCTCGGGTTCGTTGCTCGCGCCCGCTTCGAGCGACAGTGTGATGCGCGTCTCGAGGGACCGACGCAAAGCCGAATGGGTCCTGTCACCGAAGCGCCAGGACACGCTTCACCTGGGTCAGAGCGCCGGGGCCGTGGCGATCGAGTTCCCGGAGTCGACGGCAGCCGAATGGGAGAACATTTTCATCGAGGGTAGCGGGAGCGTTGCGGGACTTCCCATCCCGCGCTTGCCCGCCCCACGCGCTGAAGCCTGGAATGGAGAAACACCCTGGCGTGTCGATGTGGTCGACGCGGGTGGGGGCTGGGTCGACGTACGCGTCGCCGGGGACAGCCAGGACGTGCGCGTCTTCTGCGCCCTGTACCCTCCCGCAGCGGACCTGACGGAAGGCCTGGAGGTCATGCAGGCCGCGGGCGTCGATCGCTTGACCGCACATTCGCTCCCGGGGGCTGTCTGCCTCGCGGGCCGGACGGGCTTCGAGGCTCGCTTGAACCTGGCGGGGAGGCGCCTGGCCATGGCGGTCGAGCTCGACGGAGAGTTCGTTTCGACCGACGAGATTCGCTATCTCGGGCGGCGCTTCGACGCGGGAACCCCCGTGCTCTACCTACCCCCTTGGCTGCCCCAGAGGCTGGATTGGTACCTCGATCCCGTGCCCGCCGAGGAACTGGCCGCGGGCACCTCTGCTGCTCCTGGTGCTCCGCAGGGTACGATCTTGCTCGGTCGCGGCCTGGAACCGAGCGAAGGCCCGTGGGACCTCACCTCGGAAGAGGTTCGTTTTCTCCAACGCCTCAAGAACGAATAGATCCACCGGTTTGAAGCCATGCGGCGCGTAGTTCTGTGTCGGCCCCAGGGGCCGCGTAACGTCGGCTCGGTCGTACGCCTCGTCGCGAACTTCGGACCGGCCGAGCTCTATCTGGTGCGGCCCGAGAAGCCGTCGCTCCTGGTGCATCCCGATTTCGAGCAGATGTCCCATGGAGTCGAGGATGTGCTGGCCAAGATCCGTGTCGTCGAGCGGGTCGAAGACGCGCTTCGAGAGGTGACGACCAGTTACGGTTTCACGGCGCGCGCGCGCGATCATCGTTCGTTGCGCGACTGGGGTTCGGTACGCGAGGAGCTGTGCCAGAAGGCCCACGACGAGAACGAAGTCGTGGCTTTCGTTTTCGGTTCGGAGGAAAGCGGCCTGTCGGGAGCCGAGACCGATCCGTTGCACCATCTGATCCGCATGCAGACCTCCGACGAGCACGGCTCGATCAACCTGGCCATGGCGGTGGGGATCTGCTTGTCGACGGCGTTCTTCGAACGAGCACCCAGTGCGCGCGCAACCGCGTCGGCTCTGGCCTCCGGAGCCGATCGGGAGTTCCTCAGCGCGCGCTTGAAGGAAGTTCTTGGCGAGCGCACGACGAGCGCCGCGGCTCGACGGGATCTCGTGGCTTCGATCGAGAGGATTTTCGTGCGCGCTCCACTGGCGACGCGCGACGCGCGTGCCTGGCACCTCCTGGCCCGCGCCCTGGGAGGCAAACGACGCCCGGGAGACTACGGGCTGGACGAGGGCAGCTCCGACGAAGCCCTGCCCCTCGATGCTCGAGCCGAGGAAGAGGCGTGACCCAGAGCTTCGAGGCCGACTGGACCTGGAACGGCGAGAGCTTCGTCTCGGGTGTGCGCATCGAGCTCGATGACGAGGGCCGCATCGCCGCGTTGGGCACGACCCGAGCGGCGGACGCGCCGGTGGATAAACGTCTTTCGGGGCGCGCGCTGTTGCCGGGCTTCGTCAACGCCCACAGTCACGCTTTCCAGCGTGCTCTACGAGGACACGGCGAGCGTTTTCCCAGGGGCGCGGGTAGTTTCTGGACGTGGCGTGAAGCCATGTACGGACTCGTCGAACGGCTCGATCTGGATTCCGTGCACGAGATTTCACGCTTGGCCTTTCACGAGATGTTGCGTGCGGGAATCACCCAGGTGGGGGAGTTTCACTACGTGCATCATCTGCAGCATGAGGACTGGCTGCTGGACGAAGCCGTTCTTGACGCGGCCCGCGAGGCCGGGATCCGCAGCGTGCTCTTGCTGGTCTACTACCAGACGGGCGGGATCGCCAAAGCTCTTTCGCCGGCCCAGGAACGCTTCGCGACGGCCAGTCCGGCCGCGTATTGGGAGGCCTTCGATCGCCTCCAGGAGAAGCTCGATCCCGCCTCCCAGCGTCTCGGCTGTGTCGTCCACAGCATCCGCGCCGCACCCCTGGAGGAGTTGCGTGCGGTCCGCATGGAAGCCCTGCGCCGGGGTGTGCCCTTCCACATGCACGTCGAAGAGCAGCGCCAGGAGATCGCGGATTGCAGCGCCGCATACGGGGCTCCGCCGATGCGGCTCTTTCTCGAGCAACTCGAGGTCGATGGCTCCTTCACTGCCGTGCACTGCACGCACACGAGTCCCGAAGATCTAAGCGCGTTCCTCGCCGCGGGCGGCAACGCCTGCATCTGCCCCTTGACGGAAGCCAACCTGGGCGACGGCATTCCCCCCGCGGAGGTTCTCTACGGCGGAGATAGGGGAGAACAGGCGCTTTCGCTCGGTACGGATTCGAATGCACGGATCTCCTTTCTCGAGGAGATGCGCTGGTTGGAATACGCCCAGCGGTTGCACCTGGAGAAACGCGGTGTCGTGCTGGACGAGAAGGGCTTTTCCGCGCGCCGCTTGATCGACATCGCTACCCGGGGCGGAGCGCGTTCCCTGGGCTCCGATGCCGGTGTGCTGCAAGTCGGGGCGCCGGGGGACTTCTTCACGATCGACACCGACGCCCTCGAGTTGCGGCACACGGGCGCCCCCGCGGACCACGCGGAAGCGCTGGTCTTCGGCGCTGGGAATCGCGTGATCGCCGAGACCTTCGTCGCGGGGCGCTGCGTGAGTTCTTCCTCTTCCATGGGGGAGGCCTAGTGGAAAGCCTCGAGCTCTGTGGGATTCCGATCGAGGCGATCTCGATCGGCGGTATCGAGACGTGCATTCACCTACCCTCGTTCAAGGTGGCCTTCGACATCGGACGTTGTCCGCCCGAGGTCGTGCGTCGCGACACGGTGCTCTTGACCCATCCGCACATGGACCACATGGGGGGGATCGCCTTTCACTGCGCCACCCGTGGTCTGCGAGGCATGCGGCCGCCGAAGTACATCGTTCCCAGGAACGAGGTCGATGCCTTCGAGGGCCTCTTCGATGCCTGGCGCGTGCTGGATCGCTCCCAGATGTTGCACACGACGATACCGGCCGCACCCGGCGAGGAAATCGAGCTGCCCGGTCGAATCGTCGTGCGTCCTTTCACCTCGCCCCATTCCGCGCCGTGCCTTGGCTACTCCCTGTGGACGCGCAAGAACAAGCTGAAGCCGCGCTATCGCGGCCTTGCGGGCGACGAGCTCGCTCGTCTGCGGAACGAGGGTGTCGAGGTCACCGACTGCATTGAAACGCCCGAGGTCGCCTTTCCCGGCGACACGATGATCGAGGTCATGGAACGCGAGGAGGTCTGCCGCAAGGCACGCCTCTTGATCCTCGAGACGACCTTCCTCGACGACAAGATCAGTGTTCAGGAAGCCCGCTCGAAAGGACACGTGCACCTCGACGAGGTCGTGGCCCACGCGGAGCTCTTCGAGAACGAGGCCATCCTGATGACCCACTTCTCGAGTCGTTACAAGGCCGCCGAGATCCGGAGTCGACTCGACGAGAAGCTGCCGCCCTCACTGAAAAAGCGCGTCGTTCCGCTGCTTGGCGCCCACTGATCCGCCTTCTTCGGTGAGATGCCAGAATGGCGGCCGGGTGCTATTTCTTGGCCCGTGACGGCCGTTTTGGCCGCCCGGGCCGTGCTCTTTCAGGGTGGAATCCGGTTCGGAGGCGCCCCCGGAGCCTGGCATGCCGATTGCCCCGGATTTCTTCGACCAAAGCGCGGCTCTGTTCGTCGCTCCTGTGGAGACGAAATGAACATCACCACCAAGGCTATGCAGAAGAGGCTCCTGACCGGCCTCGCCTTCTTCTGGGCGGTTGGCGGAGCAGGTGGGGCATTCGCGAGGGCATCGGCGGATGAGTTCCTGCGGGCGACCCAGGCCATCGCCTCCAGAGCTGCGGTCTGCGCGGCCGACGCCGATGACCTGGCCTCGGAAGTCACATTGCGTTACCTGAAGTCGAGGCGCAAGGGAACGAGCCCGACTCCGACATCCAGGAGCTATCTCTTCCGTAGCATTCACAACATCCAGCGCGAGTGGTTCCGAAAGCTGAAGCGGGTTCAGGTCGTTCCGGAGGTGCTGGAGGACGAGCGGACCGAGTTTCTCGGGCTCTCGACGCCTTACTCGGACCCGAGTCGATCTGCGGAATACAGGGAGTTCCTCGATTCCCTGACGCCGGAAGAGCACAGGGTCGTGCAGTGCCTCGGCGAGGGTTCCAGCGAGCGCGAGATCGCCATCGAAACGGGTGCGAGTCGCTACCGCGTGCGGGAGACCATCGAGAGCCTCCGCGCTCGAGCCCTGCACTTCGTTTCCTGAACGACCCGAATCGCGTCGGCCATGGAAGGCCTTGTTTTAAACCCGGCAATGACCGGCAGACGGCTACCGGTATGCCTCCACGGCGAGGGTGCTGCCAACTGCACAAGACCTACGGGCTCGAGGTCGTTGCGATCCCAACGCACCGCCCCATCGCTCGCATCGACCATGAAGATGTCGTTTACCGGACGGAGAAAGAAAAATGGACAGCTATCGCGGAAGAAATCGAACATGTACACGCCACGGGGCAGCCGATACTCGTCGCTACTGCCAGCGTGGAGAACTCCGCGAGACTCTCGCGGGAACTCTCCCGCCGTGGAGTCGCCCACGAAGTCCTCAACGCGCGCAAGCACGCGAGCGAAGCGCGGATCATCGCCGGCGCCGGCGAGAAAGGTGCCGTCACCGTGGCCACCAACATGGCCGGCCGCGGCGCCGACATACAAGGCGGAGGCCTTCTACTCTTCGAGCGCTTTCTCGTCCTCGTGGAAGAACAGGTGGCGAGACAGATCCTGCGCCTCCATACGGAATCCCGCGTCGGTTCGCCGGCGCTCGAGCTGCGTCCCGACCGTCGAACGAGACCAACCCTGTCCCGGTGGAAGCGGCAGGAAGTTCAAGCGCTGCCATGGCCTGCCGGCTCGAGCCGAGTTGCATGCCAGGAGGAGGTCAATTGATGAAGTCCGTCAGGTCCGCCAGATCCCCCTGGCTGGCCTCGGTCAAGCGATCCTCCGCCTGCGAGCCCACCTTCGCCAGCAACGGGCGCAGTTTCTCACTCCAGCGGGCCGCGGACTCTTTCTCCTCGAGATAGAGCTCCTGGAATTGTGCGCGCGTGGCGTCGGGCATCTCGTTGCCCGTCAAGGACAACCAGGCACCATTCACATCTTGCTCGCAATCACGGAAGGCCTTCGCGCGAGCATGGTGGAAGGAAATCTGCGCCTGGCATTGGGTCAGCTCGCGCGCGGAGACCATGCGCAGGTTCTTGCGACGCAGCAACCAGACGCGGCAGACGATCGTGATCGTGAAACCAGCCAGGGCCAGGGCCACGGCGGCGAGGATCGTCAAGGCCGTCGGTTCCTCGCGTCCGACGGCCGCATTCCGCGCGATTCCAAAAGAAAGGCTGAGGGACACGCCCACGAAGGCGGCGAGACCCAGCTCGAAGGCCAGTTTGATCTGGGCCATGACGGCCGTGCCAAAGGCCAGTCTGTGGAGTTGATCCTGGAAGGTTGTTTCCGCGGCTTCCTCGGCCGTGCCCAGGGCCTGGTCGGCTTCGAGCAACTCGTGAAACAGCTCCTCGGCCGCCGCGCGCAGTTTCAGCAGGTAGTCCGCACGCTGGGCGTCCAGGGTGACGCGCTCCGTGACGCGCCGCTCGAACTCCTCGACCAGGGTCCTGCTGCGCTCGACCAGCATCTGGTCTCCTGCGTGTCGCTTGATGCGACGCATGGCTCGTCCCAGGCGCACGGCCCAGGAGGGATCCAGGTATTCGAGTTGTGCGGCTTCGTCCGTCACGGGCAGAGACTAGCCTGCTCGATTGGTAGACAGGTAGCAAAAGGTCTCAACTCACCCCTCAGTTCGCGAAACGCAAAGCCAGCGAATAGAAGAGCATGCCCGCATCGCGATTGACGGCCGCCAGGATGAAGGCGTCGTTCGTGATGTCGTCCTCGTTCATCTCGACCAGGACCCGTTCAAATTCGTCGAGGGGGATGTGGGTGTTGGCGAGGAACGTGGCGATCTCGCCGCGCCATAGCTTCTTGTAGAGCTTGTTTGCGAAGAATAGCGGAACCCGCTGCAGGGCAAAGTGCCACCAGTGACGCACGAACGCGGCGACGCAGAGCGTCGCCCAGATGATGGAAAGGATGATCACCGCGTCCTTGGCACTTTCGTCGGCGCGGGAGACGAAGAAGAAGGGCAGGACCGCCAGGGCGATGTGCAGGATCAGAATAAAGAATCCGAAGAAGTTCCACATGCGGCCCAAGGCGGACTTGTCCGTGTGCTTTTCGATCTGACGAAAGAACTCGTGGATCTGGTCTTTGACCTCGGCGGGGTCCGCGGGATCGCTTTGCGCGGCGTGGATCGTCTCGCTTCTGTCTGCGACGTCGTCCGCATACCAGAGCAGAGGCTCCCACGCGTAGGCGAGATCCTCGTGATGGCTGTCGCGGGCGATGAAGTTGCCTTCGATGGGGAAGGCCTCGAAGAGGGCTTCGGGCTCATCCAGGGCTGAGACCTGGGCTCGCAGGAAGGCGTGATCGGCCTCGACTTCATCACCGGCTAGGATCCGCATCAGGGCCTCGTCGTAGACCTCCCGCCAGGGGTGTACGCCTAGGAATTCTTCGCGTTTCTGACGGTAACGATCGAGCCAGTCGAAGAGGTTGATGTCGTTCTGAAGATCGGCGGGTAGCTGGTGAAAAGCACCACTGATGACGCCGATGGCCTCGTCGCGCCACTCCGCTGAAACGTGCAAGACTCCGTGGCGCAGCAGCCGGATCAAGAGCACCGTGTAGCCGAGAAAACCGTCGCTGCCAACCTCGCCTCGACAGCGTCCGAGCAGGTCTGCATAGTCTTCGAAACGCACCTGTGGTAAGAGATCGGTCCAGAGTTTTTCGGTGAGGTAGTAGTACCAGTTGGGATCCAGTCCCGGCCGGCGACCCGACCCCGTCGTCAGTTTTGTGAGTTTCAGCAGCAAGCGTGTCGCGGCCTCGGGCGGCAGCGCCTCGCGGCAGGCCTCGCTGAGAAAATGGGCCACGATTCCCGAACCCTGGGTGGCCGGAATGGCTTCGATCAGTGGCCCATACAAGCTCAGCGGATCATCGGGCTCGAGCTCTTCGTTGAGGAGTGCCAGCTGGATCCACTCCTCGGGGGACTTCACGGGATGCGTGCGCAATCGCTGGCGCACTTCGGCGAGTGCCGTGTTGCCGACAAGGGCCGCAACGTCGAGGCTGAGGGGAGCGGGCTCGGGGGCTGGTTTCTCCTTGCGTAACGCCGATGGGATCGGAAGCGCTGCGGGAAAGAACGAAGTGGTCGCCGCGGAAGCATCTCCGTAGCGCAGCATCTCCTCGAGGTGTTCGTAAGCCGCTCGCAGGCGCTGGAACTCCGCCGGAAATTTCTCCGGCTTGTAGTGGCGTAAGAGCTTGTTGTACGCCCGCTTCAACGCGATCCGATCGAAATCGGGTTCGAGACCGAAGAAATCCAGCGGCCGATCGGGGAGCGCACTCCAGTCGGGTTCCGGACCCTGGCTCACTACGAATCTCCGTCCCCGAAGATGGCCCGCATGGCGTAGACGATCAAGCGGATGAGAAAGTAGATGCCGAGGAAGCCCAAGATGGAGCTGGACTTCTTGCTCTTGGAGATAGGTACAGGCTTCCTGTTTATCTGCTCGAACCACCCAGGCGTCAGAGCAGCGAGGGAGGAATGGACGGACTCGATGCGGCGGGCCGAAGCCTGGCATGTCTTGCGCCAGCGGGTCTGGCTCATGCGTTCGAGAGCTGCCGTCTGCTTCCGTACGGCTGTGCGTCGAGGAGCGATCATGCAATCCGTAAAGAGCTCGAAGAACTCCTCGTCGAGTTCGACGTCTTGGCCAAGGAGATCGATGTCTTCGCGCAGCGCGGCAACACGCTGAAGGCGTTCGAGAAGCCGATTCAGGTCGGGGAAGGCTGTAGCGTCGATGGCCGCGATGCGACGGCGCAGCTCGTCGGGTGCAAGCTGATAGAAGGTGTCGCGGATCGTGCTGAGCTCCGCGTCGATCCCCTCCCGCGATATGCGCGGCGCCGTTTCCTTCGCGGGTTGCAATCCACGGTGCTCGCGGCGCAGCTGCAGGATCGCACCGGGTTCGGACCCGGCGTCATGGGCGAAGCACTCGGTGAGATACGCGCGTGATTCAGTCTCGGAACTCACGGGGTTTGTTCGTTGTTACCGAGCTCGTCGTGGCCTTTTCCGTCGTACGGAAAGCCCAGGGCCGAGAGCATCATGACAAGCTGCGAGCGCGCACTGTCGAAGAGCTCGCGATCGCCGGAGTCGAGGGCGTGCTCGAAGAAGTCGACCGCTTGCTCCAGCTGATCGCGGGAGAAGGGCTCCACCTCCTGAAAGCGTCCCTCGGCGAAGTGCAGGAGTCGGCGATTTTCGAGCTTGTCACGGGGATAGAACTTCATTTCTTGCATGCGCGCGAGGGCCTCCTTGACTTCGCCCTCGCTCATGCCCTTGACGTTGTTCTTCAGCACGGTCTGGAAGTGTTTCTGCGAACCGAGAATGTAGGCTTCGACTTCGAGCAGCCCATTGATGTCGTACGTGAATCGCACCGCCACCTCCTGCCCGGCAGGACCGACCGGGATGGGCGTGACTTGCAGTTCGCCGAGGAACAGG
Organism: Planctomycetota bacterium; assembly: GCA_965662355.1. Classification (GTDB taxonomy): domain Bacteria; phylum Planctomycetota; class UBA1135; order UBA1135. The sequence continues at coordinate 113,656 of CBFIHP010000019.1, forward strand.
TTGTCGTCGGTTCGACGACCTTCTCCCTGGTAGACGCCGATTTTCAGTTCGGTTTGCCCAGCATCGACGGTGAAGACGCGCTCCTCCCTGGAGACGGGAATGGTCGTGTTGCGGTGAATGATGGGCATGTAGTAGCCCTCTACCCGGCGACCACCGAAGTGCTTGACGATCT
>CBFIHP010000020.1:0-59582 GCA_965662355.1 Planctomycetota bacterium
CGACTCTTCCCACGTCATCCGCGACAGAATCTTCTTAAGCCGTGTAACCGCAGCTGCCGCTCGCACTACTACAGGTGATCGGAGCGAACCGCGCCCCTGCCAGAGCTCCTCCTTCCCCTGGGGAGATTCCATATGAAGCAATGGCAAGTCATGATTCTGCTCGGCACCGTGATGGCCTCCTGCTCAGCACCGCGTTCCCGTGCTGTGCAGGCCAAAGGGCCGGTTCAAGTCCTGGAGTCGCTGGAAGTCTCGGCCCAGATCACGGCGAATGGAACCAGGATCCGGGTCTTGAGAGACCCATCGAGCCAGGAACGTCCGCGAAGGCGCTGCGGACCGAATACCATCGACTGAGCGCGTGATCGGTACGCACTAGGCGAGCGAAGGATCGAAGGGATACTCTTTCAACCCTGGGTCGCTTGCGGAGGATGCGACCCAGGGCATGCGGGACATGCGGGCGGGGAAAGCCCAAGATGCCTTTGATGAGCGATGAGCCCGAGGACGAATCCAGCCCCTGGTGGCAGGCGCCGGTCACCATCGTGCTGCTCGCCTGGTGCGCCTCGCTCGTGCTGGCCGGTGTGACACTGGCTACTTTCGCCGCGAAGCTGCACTGGGTCTTCGAGTTGACGTGTCACTTCGCTCTTCAGTACGCGTGGGCTGCAGCCGCCCTGCTGCTCGCCTTCTCGATCACTCGAAAGAAGTGGGGCGTCCTGGTCGCGGGCCTCTTGCTTCTGATCCACGGGGTGCCGCTCGTCGGTGTCTACTTCGACGGCGAGCACACTCCGCTCTCGGATCACAGGCCCGTACGCGTGCTCCTGGCCAACGTCCATACAGCGAATACGCAACACGACGAACTTCTTCTTCTGATCGAGCTCGAACAGCCGGACGTCGTCCTTTTGATCGAGGTCAACTCCCTCTGGCTCGAGGCGCTCGATTCACTGGCGAGCACACATCCGCATGCCGTCTCGATCCCCCGTGCCGACAATTTTGGGATCGCGCTGTTCTCGCGCCTGCCCTTCGTCGGCGCGAGCGCCATCGACCTCGGCGCGGCGGACGTGCCGTCGCTCGAGGCCCATTTCGACATCGATGGGAGTCCTCTGCACATCGTCCTGACGCACCCCGTCCCGCCCGGTGCCTGGGGGACCCGCGAGCGCGACGTGCAATTGCGCCACGCCGCCGAACATGCTCGTGGCCTCGGCGCTCGAACCGTCCTCGCCGGAGACTTGAACATCACGCCCTGGTCACCGATGTTCCGGGAGATGCTCACGATCAGTGGCATGCGCGACTCACGCAAGGGTTTCGGAGTTCACCCGACCTGGATCTCCCAAATGCCAGCGGCCCTGCGAATCCCGATCGACCACGTGCTCACATCCCCCGATATTGCGGTCGTCGATTGCCGCGTCGGTCCGCACATCGGATCCGATCATCGCCCGCTGATCGTGGACGTGCGCTAGATTCCAGGAGGAATGGGTTGATATCGAACCGCCGCCTTCAACCCCTGGAAGGGATCGTACAGGCGCGCGAAGAACCGATCCGAGAAGATGGACCCCTTGGGCCCCTGAACGACCGAACCACCCCCGGAAGCAAACGCCTCCTAGAGCAGCTCCTTCGCCGAAAGCCACTCGATCATGTCATCGAGTACACCCTCGTCGAACGTGATCTCGATCTTCACATACTCCGCCTGCGCACCCGTCTCGGTGGGCTGGAACAGGTGGTTTCTGTTCGGGTAGTGAATCGCCGTCACGTCACCGCGGCCGCGCCGGACCGCGGCTTCGATCGCGTCGAGGTTCTGGGTGTGCCACACCTGTCGGTCCTTGTCTCCGTTCAGCGCGAGAATGGGACAGCGCACCGTGGACAGAATGGGTGCGGGGTCGTAGCCGAAAGCAAAACGCCACCAGGGGCTGTCGAACTGACGCAAGAGCGCGCGCAGCCCACTGGCCGCACGCTTGGGGTCGCCCCCGGAATTCGCCAGACCCGCGGCCACCCAGGCGTCTACGAATCCGTCCTCTAGCTCGAGCAGTTGCTCCGTCGGCTGTTGCAAGACGAGCGCGGCCTGAATGGCCTCCATCAACGTGGAGAGCCTTTCCACCGTCGCTTTGTCCGCTCCTTGCAGCTCCCATTCGAGCTCGAATTGCTTTCGGAACACCGCTGCGCCGGGTGCGCCAGGACCGGCGAGCAGGACGAGAAAGGCAACGTCGGGATCGAGCAACGTGACGAGCGGCGCGATCATGCCTCCCTCGCTGTGTCCGATGAGGCCGATCCCCTCTGGAGCCAGTTCGGCCTCCCGGCGCAACCGACGAACGACCGCGGCAGTGTCCGTCGCCAAGAGCAGGCTGGTCGCATCCTTCCCGACCGGCGTGGTCTGCGTGACCCTGGACCGACCGACGCCGCGGTCGTCGAAGCGAAAGACGGCCAGGCCCTTGCGGGTCAGGTGGTCCGCGATGACGAGGAACGGCTTGTGCCCCAATGCGGACGAGTCCCGGTCCTCGCGTCCGCCACCCGAGATGAGGACCGCGGTTGCGTACGGGCCGGGCCCGAAACGCTCGACTTCTGGCAGGCTGAGCGTCCCGGAGAGCGTGTGCCCCGCGGGGTGCTGTGCGACGAGCTCGCGCGTGCGGTATGGGAAGGGCGGAACCGGGTGCTGTGGTCTAGACACGGCGCGGTAGTCGTAGTCATCGTCGCGCTCGAGGTTCAGCTCGAGGACGACCTCACCCTGGCGCAGCTCGCCGCTCAGCCGACCTCGCTCCAGATCCAGCTCGGCAACGATTTGCATGGAGCGCGCCCCGGGGATCACTGCGTGCAGGGTCCCATCCTCGACGACCAGCTTGCTGAGGGGGAGGTCGTGAGCGTCGCGCAGGGGAATGTCGATCGTACCCACCCACCCCTTGGTCGAGTCCTGGCTGAGAGTGATGGCCAGCTCGAGCTCGAGCCCGGAGGAGTGCCGTGCGGCGCCCACGTACACCACGCGCGAAGCGTTGCTTGTCGATTGCGCAGCTTGCTCGCGGTCACGCTGGTCGGCCTGTGTCAAAAAGAACCCGATCAGGAGTGCCGTCAAGTATTTCATGGGAGTCACACTGCGAAGCGCCGAAGAGATCTGACCATCGCCGTCGACGTCTCGTACCTCACGGCCAGGTGAAAGGCCAGGAAGCTCAAGAGGGGAAGCGCGAAGCGCAACGCTCGCGGCTCCCATCCCAGCCCGACGTAGAGCGTGCCGCCGGGAGCCATCGGCGACTCCAGGTGATAACCGAGCATGCAGAGCCCGCCGAGCACGGCCAGCGCAAGGCAAGCGGCCAGCGCCCAGCGCATCGGGGCTCTGCTGAGCCAAGCCTGGGCACAGAAGAGGAAGCCGAGGCCGGGCAGGATCAGGAACGCGATGGCGGTGTAGCTCGAGTGCGCGAAGATCTGGAGGAGCCTGTTGTCCTCCGCCACCCCGAACAGGTTCAAGGCCACCCAGGCCAACCCACAGGCGACTCCGATAGCCACCGTCATCGAGACGAGGGCCATTGCGAGTGGGCCGATGAGGAACACAAGCGAAGGCCGCGTCCGTGCCAGGGAGTGTGTTCCACGCCCGGCGAGTGCCATCGTCACGATGGTCTCGATGTCGCCGAGTGCCTGGTCCGCCGCTCGTTCCGCCTCGTCGCTGCCTGCACCCTCGGCACGTTGATCCTCCACGAGAGCCGCGCGGTGGTCGGCGAGCTCGTCACGAAGGCGCTGCGCGTAGCGCGGTGCAGCCCCGTCGCGCACGAGTGTCGTCTCGAGTTCATCCCAGTGCAGCACTGTGATCTCCCTTCGCTCCGCTTCCGCCGCCGAGCACCGACGAGACAGCCCGTGCGACGCCCCACCAGAGATCCGCGTCTCGCTTCAGGTGGCGGCGGCCCTTCGCCGTCGTACGGTAGTAAACCCGCGGCCGCCCGTTGGATTTGTCCCGTCGGCTGCGCAACAGCCCGTCGTGTTCTAGCTCATGCAAGAGCGGATAGATCACGCCCTCTCCGAGCGCGATGACATCTCCGGTCGACGTACGGAGCGCGCGTCCCAGCTCGTAGCCGTACATTTCCTGCTCCGCCAGGAGCTTCAGAATGAGGAGCCTCGGAACGCCATGCAGATAGCGGAGTTTGCGGGATGTCATGCGGAATACCTCGTCAGCACACCCATCATACCTAGACTCACGAGGTATCGTCAAGCACAAGGTCGGCGAGGCGCGCGTCAGAGGCGCTCGGGTCGCAGCTAGTCGATCAGGAGCTTGGTATCCGCTAGCCACGTGAGCAGCAGCTCGGGCCAGCGCCCCACGGGCAAGTCCGGCTGGCGCATGCCGTAGCCATGTCCACCGCGTGCAAACACGTGCAGTTCCGCGGGGACCTTGGCTGCGCGCAGCGCGGAGTAGTAGAAGAGAGAGTTTTCGACACGTACCGGATCGTCGGAGGTGTGCACCAGGAAGGCGGGCGGGGTGTTCTCCGTGACGTGCAGCTCGCTCGAGAATCGCTGCACGAGGGCTGGCGAGGGATCGGCTCCGAGCAGGTTCTTGCGCGAGCCGTCGTGTCCGATGCCAGGGAGCAGCGAGACCACCGGATAGACCAGGACGCTGAAGTCGGGCCCGCCATTCTTCAACTCAACCGAAGCCGAGGCGGCCAGATGGCCACCAGCCGAGAACCCCATGATGCCCACACGCGCCGGATCCACCCTCCAGTGCTCGGCCTCTTGGCGCACGAGTGCGAGGGCACGCCGCGCATCAGCGAGCGGTGCCTCGTGCCCATACACGTGGCCGTCCGGTCGCGGCAGGCGGTACTTCAACACAACTCCGACAACGCCCGACTGTGCGAACCAGCGCGCAATGTCGTGGCCCTCCTTGTCGTAGGCCAGGACCCCGTAGCCGCCGCCTGGGCAGACAACGACAGCAGGACGAGACGCGCCCTCCTTCGATTCGGGGAGGTAGGCCGTAATCGTCGGTACGTGCACGTTGCGAACGTGTCGATCGCCACCGGCCGGACGATCCTGAACGTGTTCCGGCGGAACCGCCTTGGCCGCGGCTTCGCCCGGGGCGCCCGGAACGCCGTCCGGCCAGAGGGGCATTTCGATACCCGACTGGACAGCGCTACTGAGGTTGTCTTGGGCCATGGTGAACAGGACGAGCGGCAAGAGCAGGTCGATCGTGGTCAGCATACGGACAAGCCTCCGATTCTCCGTGAAGGGGATGATAACGCCGCTGCTCGACCCTCGCAGTGACTCCAGGGGCCTAGTCACGGCTCCGGCCATCCTGAATGAGCTTCTCCAGTCGTGCAATGAGTCGCTTGGCGACATCGGGATGGGCACTTATCACGTCGCTCATCTCACCGGGATCGTTGGTCAGGTGGAAGAGCTGGTAACGAGGAACGGGAACGTTCGCCAGGGGCTGCTCGACCGTCACATTGCGCGCTCGCTTGGAATCGTGGCGTTGTAACTTCCATTCGCCCACCCGCAGGGCATAGTTCCCGCTGCGGCCGTTGTCCTGCTGAACAAGGTGATCGCGGCCCGTACCGCCCGTCTCGCCAAGCAGCGCCGCGCTGACGTCAAAACTGTCCAGACAGGCCTGCGCGGGAACTTCGACGTCGACCAGGGCCGCGAAGCTGGCCGCCAGGTCGATCGTGCAAACCAATTCGTCCGACACCCCGGGTCGGATGCGCCCCTTCCAGCGGGTGATGAAGGGAGTGCGCGTACCGCCCTCGTAGACGCTGTACTTGCCGCCGCGGTAGGGGTACGCGGGGCGATGATCCCCGCGCTTCTCCAGGGCGCCGTCCTTGTAGCCGTCGTCCATGACCGGTCCGTTGTCCGAGCAAAAGAGGATCAAGGTCTTGTCCGCGATCTCGAGTCGATCCAGAGTCTGCATGAGCTCACCGACACACCAGTCGAGCTGAACGATGCTGTCCCCGCGATGGCCGAGCGACGTCTTGCCCTGGAAGCGTTCATGCGGTATGCGAGGCACATGTAGGTCGTGGGACGAGAAGAAGAGAAAGAACGGGTTGTCCTTATTGTCCTCGATCCACCGTTGCGACTGCTTGACCCACTCGTCGGCAAGATCCTCGTCACGAAAGCGAGCAGCATGGCCACCCGTATAGAAGCCGATGCGGCTGATGCCGTTGTGGATCGTCGCGTTGTGGCCATGCGACCAGTCCACCTTCAGGGAAGCCCGATGCGTGATTCCGGTCGGGTGATTTTCACTGGGCTTTCTATTGCCGACCCAGAGCGGATCCTCGGGATCGAGGTTCAGGACGCGCCTGTTCCTCACAAATACCTGGGGCACGCGATCGTTCGTGGTCGGCAATAGAAAGTTGAAGTCAAAACCGATCTCACGCGGGCCCGGCTTCAATTCGCCGTTCCAATCCGGCCCCTGTGGCCCGCCCAACCCCAGGTGCCACTTGCCGATCACCGCGGTCTTGTAGCCGCTTTGCCGGAGGAGCGAAGCAAGCGTCACCGTGCCCGGCTGGATAAGTGCCGGGCTATTGGGCGGTGCGATGCCGGTGCCCTCACGCCGAAAGGCGTAGGTACCCGTAAGAAAGGAATAGCGAGTCGGAGTGCAGGTCGAGGCCGAGCAGTAGCCGCTCGTGAAACGTAGCCCCTCCCCCGCCAAACGGTCGATGTTCGGAGTTTGAAACGCGGTCGCCCCGTAGCAGGACAGATCGCCGTAACCCATGTCGTCGGCCATGATGACGACGATGTTGGGACGCTCCGTCGCATGAATGGCGAGAGCCAGCAGGCTCGAAACCAGGGTGCCGTGCAGAAACCGCGTGAGGCTCGGGGAAGTCATGGTCGGTGATTAGAAATGCGCTACCGGCCGAAATCGAGGGCACGCCTGAGCACCGGATCCACACCCGCAAAGTACGACTTGGCGGTAAGCGGAACCTGGAGTTCGGGTTCGTGAGTGAGTCTCTCGTTGTGGTCCGGGTCGAACTCATGGTAACGCGTGGAGATCCGGACCATGAGATCCGGATGGTTCGGAAGGCGCACCGTCTCCGCGTCACCGTACTGATTCGGACCGCCTCCCGTGGGCTCGCCGACGAGAATGGCGTTCGTCTCGCGTTCGAGGACCGTCACCAGGTTTCCGGCCGCGGAGAACGTCCCGCGACCGATAAGGCAGAAAAGAGCGCCGCGTTGGTTGATGGTCTCGTCATCACGCAAAGCGTTCACGAGCGGATGGAATGTCGTGTTATCCCCACCCCCATTCGAACGGATATCGAGAACGAGACGTTCCACCTTCGTCGTGTGGAAAGCCTTCACGATCGTGTTCGCGAACGAGGCCAGGCTCTGGCCGGTACCGTCGTCCGCGCGCGTGAGATTGAATTGCACATAGAGCGCCCGCTGCTCCTCCAGGACGCGCGACCACCAGGGCATGCCCACATCGGCCAGCCACAGAACCTCGTCGTTCCGGGGAAGCCAGAAGGAGCGACGTCCCGATGCGACGCGGGACAGACGTTGCGCATGCAAGGACCCATCCGGAAACTCGAGTTCGAAGGTCGCCGCTCCACCGTCGGACGTGATCCCGAGCCCGCATAAGAGCTCGGGCATGCGCAGCTTGAGCGGCAGTTTACCCAGAAGGTTCGTCTCGTTGTCGCACGAGATCAAGGGCGTCACTGCCTCGACGACGTCCTTCATCGGCGTCCCCTCGATACCGACGACACGTGCACCGACCAGGCTGGCGTGATCCTCGCTGTCCACATCGACGATGTACCAGCCCTCGTCAAAGCCATAGAGCTGGATCGGCAGCACGCCGAAAGAGGAGCCCGGCCACACACCGCAATGCCCTTCCTTCCCCGCGCTCCCGTGCAGACCCAGGAGCCGCATCAGCTCGAGCACGATCTGATCGTCCGTAAGGTCGGGGATCTGGTCGTACACCAGAGAAACGGCTTCCTCGAACTCGACCTGTGAGACGGCGTGATATGGCGCCGGATGGAGTCGTTCGAGTTCCGCCACGAGAAAGAAGAGGTCATCAGCCCATGCCTCGTCCCGATCCAGGGAGCCCTCGAAGGCCGGTGAAAAAGCACCCTCGCTCGTGCTGGCCAGCACTGCCATGGAGAGAAAGAAGAGGCTTCGCAATGAGGTGTTCCTGGCAAACATGGGGGTCCTGTTGTGGCGACAAAAGTGAATTCGAAGAGCGAGACGGTGAAGGATATTATGAATCGCAGTGGGAATGGACAGATGTCCAGCTCGCGCCGGGCGTCGTCTGGCCACTCGAACTCAGCCTGGCTGGCAGTGGAACAGAGCCTCGGCAACCGCCTCCAGCCGGGTCCTTTGCTCCAGGTCTCGCAGCGCCCCCGCGGGCAGGCCCTCCGTACCGTTGGCCGCTCCCCAGATAGCCCCGGCCATCGCGCCGATCGTGTCGACATCGCCTCCGCAGCGCCTGACGAATGCCAGTAATTCCAGATACGGAAGCTCCTGGAATCGCAGCCCCAGGTAGACGGCCGTCACGCAGGAATCGGTAGCGGCCATTCCATGACCAAGGAGACGGACGACTTCGTCGGGCTCGGAGCGGTGGTCGGATTGGATCCAGGTGCGCGCAATGTCGAGCCGCTCACGGAAGGCTCGCTCATGGCAGTGCCCCGCCGAGAAAGCCAACGTCTCCTCGGGACTGGAAGAGGTGAGGGCGCGGGCCACGGATGCGGCGACGAGCACAGCGCCTTCGATTCCAAGTGGATGGGCATGGGTGATGCGAGCGGAATCGCTTGCTGCAACGACCAGGGTCCCACCATTCCCCGCACAGTACAGGCCGATGACGGGAGCGCGCATCGCACCGCCATTGCCATAGGAGCCATCGGGAAAGACCGACCGATTGGCTTCCCTCCAGGAATCACCCCTGCGAATGCGCTTGAGCAGCTTGGCAGCGCCAGGCCCGTATCCTCGACTCCAGCGATAGCTGCGAGCAAAACGCAAGGCAACATCGTCGAGCTTGAGGGATCCCATGGCGATCAAGGACTCCGCGAGATCCAGTGACATCTGGGTGTCGTCCGTCCATCGGGTCTCGCCCGCGCGAGTCTTGCCGATCCCACGCCACAGCAAGCGTTCGACGAGACCACCCTCGAACGGCGCACCCAGTGCGTCCCCAAGGGCTAATCCAAGCAGACATCCCTTGAATCGATCACTCGACATGGGTTCTAGGTCACCACGAAAGCCAGGGGCAAAGCAAGTTGGCCTAGCTATGTCCGCTGATCCAGCGCTTGGCCAGGAATGGAATCCAGAGAACGAGAATCAACGTGCTGGGGTCGCTGATCCATGGAAGAAGCAAGAGCCAAGCTTGGGGTTTGCGATTCCGCCAGGTTTCGGCAACCTACAGAGGCGATGGACCAACCCTCGATCCACGAAGAGTCTCTGGCAGAGCTGATCCGGGCGGGCGGCGAATCCTGGGAGGAATTTCGCTCGATTGCCGGTCAACGCCATCACCTCCTCATTCCCTGCGACTACGCGGAGGCCTACCGGGTACTGGGTGAACTGTCGGGGCGAGCGACTAGTTTTATCGAACTGGGTTCCGGCACGGGCGTCGTGACCATTCTGGCCGACCTGCTTGGTTTCGAGGCTTGCGGTATCGAGCTGGAACCGTGGCTGGTCGAGCGCTCGATGGAGCTGGCACAGCGTTTTGGCTCGCGCGCCAACTTCGCGGAGGGCTCCTTCGTGCCTACGGAGTACCAGGACGAGGTCGAGCACCTCAGCGTGGATTTTCTGACCTCGGCGGAGGGCGCCTGCGGTTACGACGAACTGGACCAGGAGCTGGACGACTTCGACTTGATCTACTCCTACCCCTGGCCCGGGGAGGAGGATTGGCTCCAGGAACTGGTGCGTCGGCATGCACGCCCCGGGGCCCTGCTCTTGACGTATGACGCCGGCGACGGCTTTCGACTCGTTCAGGACGGAGAGCCTGTGGCCGAGTTTTGAATCGCACCCGGAGACACCGAACGTGATGAGACCCACATTGTGGATAGTAGCGATTGCGTGTCTGTGTTCCATGATCGAGGTGGCCCACGCTGACGAGCGACCAAACCTCTTGGTAGTCGTGACCGATGACCACCCGTTCGATGCGCTGGGGTGTGCAGGGCACCCGATTCTGCGCACACCAAACATGGATGCGCTTGCGCGAGAGGGCGCGCGGTTCACACACGCTTTCGTCACGACGCCCATATGTGCCGCCAGCCGGGTCAGTATCTTCACTGGCAAGTACGAGCGTGCCCATGGGTACACCTTCGGGCAGCCTCCTCTCAGCGAAGAAACCGTACGCGGGACATATCCCAGCCGCTTGCGCAGTGCCGGCTATCGTGTGGGCTTCGTGGGCAAGCTCGGTGTGGGCATCGACCGAAACGGCCGCGAGGAGATGTTCGACTCGTTCACCTCGGGCACGTACCCCTACCTTCGAATCGAGGGAGAGGGGCAAGTCGAGAGTGATCCGGATCCTCCCCGCCATCTGACCGAGCTCAATATCGATCGGGCGCTCGGATTTCTCCGCGAGTCTGACGAGCGGCCTTTCTGCCTCTCGATCTCGTTTCAGGCCCCCCATGCCGAGGACGACAATCCCGATCAATACGTGTGGCCCGCGAGCTGTGACGCCCTCTACACCGAAGACACGATCGCAGCGCCGGTACCTGCAGGCTCCGGCTTCTTCGAGGCGCTGCCGGAGTTCCTGCGCACAGGCCTGAACCGCAAGCGCTGGCACTGGCGCTTCGATACGCCTGCGAAGCGCCAGCGAATGGTGAAGGGCTACTACCGCATGCTGAGTGCCGTCGACATGGGAATCGGACGCTTGCTTGCGACCCTCGACGAGCTGGGCCTACGTGAGAACACGGTCATCGTCCTGATCGGCGACAACGGCTACTTCCTGGGAGAACGCGGCTATGCGGGCAAGTGGACCATGCACGAGCGTTCGATCCGGGTGCCCTTGATCGTATGCGACCCGCGCCTGGGGCAGTCCCGGCGCGGAGTGCTGCTGGACGCCTTCGCATTGAACGTGGACATCGCCCCCACCCTGCTGGATCTGGCGGGGCTCGACGTGCCGCAAGAAATGCAGGGGCGTTCGCTGCGACCGCTGCTCGAGGGTGCGAAGACCGACTGGAGGAAGGAAGTCTTCACCGAACACCTGTGGAAGTTCGATCCCATTCCACGCACCGAGGGTCTGCGTACGCCGGACTGGAAGTACATCCGGTATCTCGACCATCCCGAATACGAGGAGCTGTACGACCTGCGCACGGATCCCGAAGAGCAACACAACCTCGCCGGTGAAGAGCATCACGCGGCACTCCGCGAGCAGCTAGCAAAGCGCTGCTCGCAGGCCGCACGGGGTGTCGAGGACTGACGCCCTGCCTCATCCCCTTGGCGAGAGCAGAGACTCTCCAGGACACCTAGGCGGGGAAATACCGCGTTCCCCCTCGTTCGCCTTCCGTGCGCAATTCTCCACCCCCGACCAGATCAAATGCGGGTCGACGAGCGTCCTTCGTTTCGATTCCCAGAGCCTTAGCGATCTCGCCCAACCTCTTCCCGGGATCCTGTTGCACGGCTACCAGGACTTCCCCGCGCAGGCGCTCGAGGTCCTCAGTGGAGCGCCGAACGCGCTTGGCCGTCCCAGAGCGTCGGGCGGGCCCCGGTGGGATGAGGATCGACTTCGATCCGGCACGGTCCGGCATGCGCAATCCCTGTTTCACCATCTCGGCGGAGAGAGGCGCACGGGCGGATTCGAGGGCTCTCGACAGGTCCGGATCCTCGACCGCCTCGATGGCCTTGTCGAGGGCTCGTACGGCCGCGAGAAAGGCCTTGCCGTCGGGACTGGCCTTGGCTTTCTCCTCGGCGGCCCGGGTCTTGATACTTTTGATCTCCGCCTCCAGGTCGGCGATCATCTCCTCTTCGGTCCGTCTTTTGCGCTTTGTCATCAGTATCCGAGCTCGGTCCACGCTTTGCGCTTCCCGATGCCTTTCACTGCTAGCCAAGCATCGAGCTGCTTTCTCTGGGGGCTCGACGCGCCTTTCTCCCAGTTGTAAATCGTCAGGGGCGAGACGCCGACCAACAAGCCATAGTCCGCAGCCGAAAGCTCGAGCCGTTCCCGCTCCTCGTAGACCGCCTCCGGCGTGAAGCCGCCGCCGGCGGGCTTGATGCCCAGGGCCTTGAAGGCATCGCCCTGGGAGATGCCCTTCACCTGGAGCCAGCTGTTCAGCTGTTTCTGACGCGGGATGCTGCGGCCGTGCTCCCAGTTGTAAATGGTCAGATGGGATACGCCGATGAGTCGACCGTAATCCGCAGCGGATAGATCGAGCCGATCCCGCTCATCCTTGATCTGGTCGGAGGAGTACTTGTTCCTCCCAACCGCCTTTTTCTTCAATCGATCGATCTCCGCCTGGAGATCCGCAATCATCTCTTCTTCCGTACGCCGCTTGCGCTTGGGCATGGCTTTCCTGACTGTATTCATGGGGGGTAATCGATATCGACCAGTTCGTGTGCCCTTATCAACAGCGCCATGTGCTCGCACACACAATCAATAGTGCAGTCGCGGGCCCGTGCCACCGAGATCGGGTTTTCCCAAATAGATCGTCGGGGGGAGCGCGGGAAAGTTCCATTCGCGCCGACCTACGATTGCAAAATATGACGTAGTTTCCAAAAGTCCAGCTTTCAGCACCTCTATCTACTATTACAATACAATAAATCCTTGGATCAGCCCGAAACTGCGCCTGCAGCCGTACTCCCTTGGCCCTGGTTCTCGGGGTCCGACGCTGAAAAGGGTCGCGAATCGGGGCCAGGAAGCGTTCCGGCACCCGGTTGGTATGCCCGGAGACAATCGGAATCGCTCCGTCGTCGGAGGTGAGCCACGCTCACCCGGGGACTTCGCCAGCAAAGCAGTCGAAGTCCGTTCGACCGACCCGGATTCTCGCGCGCCCCAGCCCTAGGCAATCCGGAAGACTCCGGTCTCAGGCCAGACGTCGCGAGGATCTCGCGAGGATGTTGTGCGCGCCTGGCAGCGAGCCAGCCCAATGGAACCTGCCCGCCGGAGGGCCCCCGGGGCATTCCAGGGCCGCTTTGCTCGGTCCCTGGGAGCGCAATTCCTGGCACGATGTTCTCTGATTCGAACCGCCCCAAAGTCTGGGCATAAGGCATTATGCTGCAACAGTTTATGGATTCTCCTTGCAATGCGAAGGCCTATCGTGGCTCACGGCCCGACGGTTTCCTCCCTTATTTCCCCCAAGGACCATTCCCGGCCAGGGCTGGATTCTCTAGAACAGTCCCCAGGGAGTCACACAAGCACCGAGCGTCGAGCCTGAACACGTGCATCGTCACGTCGGGCACGAAGCAAATCGCGCCGTCCATGTCGGGCAGCGCATCACTGATAGAACCGAAAGCCAGATGATCTGCGTTTCAGAACACCTTCCCGTTGGACAGGTCCGAGAACGCTGACCACGGAAAGAAAAAATCAAAATGGGAAATCGACTCTACGTCGGCAACCTCTCCTTCGACCTGGATGAAGACACGCTACGCGCCGCGCTCGAGGAGCCGGGTGGAACGATCAAGGATCTTCACATCGTCACCGACCGTGAAACCGGACGCCCGCGCGGCTTTGCCTTTGCCGAAATGTCCTCAGAATCCGAGGCGCAAGCCGTCATCGACGCCTGGGACGGCAAAGAGCTCGATGGCCGCAACCTGACGGTCAACGAAGCCAAGCCCAAGGCACCCCGCACCGGCGGCGGCGGCGGCGGCGGTGGTGGTTACCGCGGCGGCGGCGGCGGCGGCGGTCGCTGGTAGGAGTAAAGACGAGGGTCGGCTGACGCCGATCGAGAATCGAGGAGGGTCGCGGGTGCAAGCCCGCGGCCCTCCTTTTCTTGTTCACGGCGAGCCCCATTGTCTTAGGTCCCTAACCGCATCCAGAGCTGCTTATGGAATCAAGGAAGGGCATCGAAATCCCAGCGGAGGAACTCTCGCCAAGAGCCCTGCGCGAGGTCATCGAAGAGTTCGTGACACGCGATGGAACCGAGATGAGCGACGTGGAGACAAAAGTCCGCGAAGTCGAGGAGCTCCTACGGCAGGGTCACGTCGTGGTCTGGTTCGACGAAGCTACGCGCACGTGCAACATCCTGCCGCGCGCGTGATCTCTCCCTGAGCTCCGGCAACGATGCTGCCTATTCGAGCCGACCGAAGTTCCCGGAATTTCCAACGCCTCCATGCAATCTTTCTTCGTCAACACCAAGGCCAATGGCCTCGACAACACCCTTGCAGGACTCATCCTGGAGGAGGTCGAGGCTTTGCTCGAGAACACGCCATCCCCGACCGGGGATGAATGAATCCCCGGACCTCCTTCGCTCCTATTTTGCACTCGTGGAACCTCTGATGACACCCGCACCGACAGCAGCACGCTTCTTCCTTTCCCTGACCGCAAGCCTGGCACTCTTCGCACACGCAACAGCCGCCGAGGAACCGACCCTCGAGCAACGCCTCGAGAAACTCGCCGACGAGCTCGAGAGCGCACGGAAGAAGGCACACATCCCCGGCATGTCGATCGCCGTCGTCAAGGACGACGAACTGGTCTTTGCGCGCGGCTTTGGCCTCGCGGACATCGAAGCCGAGCGTTCCGCCGACGAGAACACGATCTACGCCATTGGCTCGACGACCAAGGCCTTCACGGCAAGCCTCATCGGGATGCTGGTCGACGAGGGCAAGGCAAGCTGGGACGACCCGGTGACGAAGTACCTGCCCTACTTCGATCTACAGGTGCGCAGCGCTGACGAGAACGCACAGTGCACGTTGCGTGACCTCCTCAGCCACCGCCACGGCTTCTCGCGCATGGGCCTGCTGTGGTTCGGAAACAGCGTATCGCGCGAGGAGGTGCTTCGCACGGCTGCCGGTGCGGAGCCCTGGGACGACTTCCGCGCCGGCTTCCACTACTGCAACGTCACCTACCTCGCCGCCGGCGAAGCCGCTGGCGTCGCCGACGACACGACTTGGGACGATCTGATGATCGAGCGCTTCTTCGAACCGCTCGAGATGGAAAGCAGCACGCTCCGCGCCAGCGAGGCCCAGAAAGACGAACGCCTCGCACTCGGTTACCGCTGGGACGACGACTTGAAGGAGCATGAACAACCGAGGATGGTCGACCTGGACACGATCGGGCCCGCCGGCTCGGTCAACTCGAACGTCCTCGACATGGCCCAATGGCTGCGCCTGCAACTGGGAGAGGGCGCGGTCGATGATATGCAGCTGATCTCGAGCGAGCGTATCCACGACACGTGGACCCCCCATATCCCCATTGGCGGCGGCGTCACCTATGGTCTCGGTTGGATGCTGCGGGAATACGACGGACGCAGGGTGGTCGAGCACGGTGGCAACATCGACGGCTTCACTGCCGAAGTCGCCATGATCCCGAGCGAAAACCTGGGCTATGTGCTCTTGATGAACCTCGACGTATCACCGTTGCGCCTGTCGTCGCTACAACTGGTCTTCGACGGACTCTTGAAGGAATGGCCGGAGGCCGAGCCTTTGGAGACCGATCCGACCGCGAAGCTCCCTACGCCGGAACTGGAGACCGGAGGGTACGTCGGTATTTACATCGGCAACTTCGGACCGTTCCGCGATGCGGAGTTCGAAATCCGAATGGAGGAACAGCACCTGGTACTCGACATACCGGGCCAGCAATCCTCCCAGCTCCACCCCCCCGACGAGAAGGGTATGTGGGCGTCCGCCATCAGCGCCCAGGTCAAGGTCTCTTTCCAGCACGGCGAAGAAGACTCGATCGTCGGTTTGACGATTCACCAGGGCAATTTCCACTTCGAACTCCCCCGCAAAGGCATCGTGATCGAACCGGAAGTCCCCGCCGAGGAACTGGAAAAATACGTTGGCACCTACGTCCGTGTTGAGGGCGGCAAACAGGTCGAAATCCTCATCGATCAGGGTCGCCTCGCCATGCAGGACAAGGGACAGTTGGTGCCGTTCAACACACCGGACGCCGAAGGTCACGCCTCCCTGCGCGTGAACGAGCAGCAAGGAGCCACCTTCGAGATCGACGCCGATGGCCGCGTACGGTCTTTCGTCTTCGACGGCAGCGCAGGAGCCAAACTCTTCGAGCGCCTCCCGGACGCGAAGCCTGCGGGTTTGCCGAGCGTCGCCAAGGTGCTTTCCCTGCGCAAGACCGACGAACGCGTCGCAGCCCTGAAGGCGGCCGGCGGAGCGACCACGACGGGCAAGGTCTGGGTCCCCCAGGCGGGTGTCCGCGGTTCGATCGAGATTCATACCCAGGGAGACGACCGTTTCACCAGTCACATGGAATTCGGCAAGTTCGGTCGCATCGACGCAGCCATGAGCGGAAGCGAGGCCTGGTCGTACACCTCGATGCGGGGTTTCGACGAATTGAATGGCGACAAACGGCTCCAGGCCATATTGGACCACCCTCACGTGGTTCCTGGCGACTGGAGGCTGCACTTCGATGCGCTCGAGGTCGTCCGTAACGACACGCTGAACGATCGGCCCGTTCACGTGCTGCGGCTAGAAAAACGTGGGCTTCCCAGCCGTTTTTTCTGGGTCGACGCCGAGAGCGGCGATGTCCTGCGCTCGAACTTCACGACCGTCGAGGGGCCGATGAAGATCCCCGTGACGATCAACTACTTCGACTTCGTCAACTGGGACGGAGTCCAGAGGGCCAAGCGCATCGAAGTCGAGAACCCTGCCTCGGGCAGGATGGTCATGACTTTCGAGAAGCACGTGTCAGGCCTCGAGCACACAGACGAAGTGTTCAGCCTCGATGCACTACGCGGCGTGACCAAGTAGGGCGATAGCTACGGCTCGTGGGTCGAGGCTCAGGAAAGGGCCTCGTTACCCTCGAGCTTGCCGACGGCCACGGGAGCCTTGAGTGCCTGATGGACGGACATGCTCGTCGGTTCCGCCTACGCATGCGCACAGGCTAACCGCTCGGGCCCCGGCTGACCCTGGCCATCGGCGCTGCGCTCTTTCTGCTCGAGATGATGGCCCTCTTGAACATGCTCGCTTCCACCGGCGGGAATGCGAGCCCGCTCGAGCTGCTCCACGGCCTCGGGTCAGCGATGCTTGGCTTGTGCCGCCGAACCGACTCCAGGAGAGCTCGCCGCGGAGCTGTAGAGACGGCCAAGCGAGAGATGTTTCCCGTCCCGAAAACGAGGGGAAGGTCGCTAACGCACGCCGTCCTGCAGGCTCTCTCTCGTATGTACACGCTTCCTGGTCGAGCGGAAGATCGCGGTCAGCACCTGATCCTCTTCGGCCAGCGTGATCTCGTGCGTCGCCGCTCCCCCATCGGACCAGGAGACGAACTCGTACATCGTCCCGTCAACCAATTGGGGCGAAGGAGCGGTCAGGGTCGTGACCCCGTTGACGATCACCTCGTGGACCGAGGGAGATGGCTCCGATTCCGAGTAGATCACCAGCTCGAGCCCCGGTGGGAGTGAACGTAGGGTCAGGTGCGAGGTCTCCGGCTGCAGGGTGACGCTGGCCTGGGTCGTCAACTGGCTGATCCCGGTTTCCGGACTGAAGCTCACGAAGTTGTCGCTCATCGAACGGTACTGGGCCTCGATCCATCCGCGCGATCGCCTCACATTCGAGAGCCGCACTTCGTCGATTCCACCCTGGAAGTGCTCCCCACCATCCGCCCGGCGCCCGAAGACGAGTCGGTGCGTGCCAGCGACTACCGGAGTGATGGTCGCATCGGTGGTGACGTCAACACCATCCAGGTACACGGCCGCTGTTCCGCCGGAAATCGCCACGACGACCTGGTGCCAGTCGAGATCGAGATTCACGCCATCGGCGCCGGCCGAGTCACTTCCGCTGCCAGAGCTACTGAGACTCCCCGATAGCGGCTGGTATTCGATATTGAATCCACTGGTGGGGTCCCATTGAACCTTCTTCGAGAGCACACGGGGGCTGCCCGCCTGGAGCGGATCGCCGACCTGGATCCAGACTTCGATGGTCAGGTCCCCAGCGACGGCGATCGCCGATTCACTCCCGACGTCGATCGCATCGTCGACTCCATCGAAAAAGCGCGCCTGTCCTATGCGGCCGGCGACCTCGACCGAGCCGGTGTTGACTCCGGTGTTGCCGTTCAGCGTGGAATCATCGAGAGAAGCACCGAGGTGCCAGACTCCTTTGTAGCTGGCATCCCATACCGCACCGGGCGATTGCCCATCGGTCGCCGAGGCATTGCCATAGTATATCCAAACCGCGTCGGCTTCCGAATTGCCACCGATGCGCGGAGCCCGAACCCAGATATCCGAGACCCCGCCGGGATTCCACGTCTCGACCTCGAAAGGCACGGTAGTCGAACCGTTCAAGGCGACGAAACGCAGATCTTCTCCAGCAGCTCCCACCCGGCTGTAATCGATGCGGGTGGGATCCAGGCGCACGAGAACGGGAAAGTCCGCGAGGGGCTCGGGTTGGCCGGAGTTGTCGAACGTCAGACGCTTGCGGTAGGTCCAGTTCGCGTCCCACCAGTCGGCAAGCCCCTCGTCCGTGGCCGAAACTCGCAACTGGAGGAACGAGGGAAACTCGTGATCGATGGCCACGAAGCTGCCCTGATCGACGCCTGTCACTTGCTGCGTTATGTGCTCGTGACAGTCCTCGGGGTCATCGTGTGCGCAATGCAGCAAAACAACGTCCCAGGCGAACGCACTTGTCGCCAGCAGTCCATCGTCGGGGTCCAACGCTTGCCCGGAAAACGGGATCGTGTCGCCGACCCTCCAGGTCGTTTTCTCCAGGGGCGAAAGAATCGAGATCACCGGTGGGCCGTTGTCGACGGTAACGAGCAGGGTCGATATGTCGCTAGCACCCTCGAGGTCGGTGACCCGCAGACGTGCCGGAAAGCTGCCCGAAACCGCGTACGTCCATTGCGGTGCAGGATCTGTCGAATCATCGAACGACTCGTCTCCGTCCAATTCCCAGGCATAGACAAGCATGTCGCCTACGTCGGGATCGGAGGATCCCGTGCCGTCGAACTGAACGGTGAACGGCGAGGGGCCATTCGAGACGTCCACCTGGATCACCGATGTGGGAGGAATGTTCATCCCGAAGTACTCGATGTGGTGAATGTCGTCGGTGACGTTGTTCACATAGTAGATATCGCCGTCCGGGCCGACCTGCATGTCGACGACCTTGGCGTAGTCACTGAACGTGACGATGTTCGCAGGGTCGGGTGTGCCCGAGCCGTCCGGGAACATCACGTAGATCAGACCCCGAGGATTGTCACCGAAGAACAACGCTCCTTCATAGCCAGCCGGATAATCCCCTCCGATGTAGAAGGCCAGGCCAGTGATGGCCGCCCCGCCAACACCGTGAAAGTAGGTGTAGAAAGGGTCGATCGCCGTCTGCGCGATATAGAGGTTTTCGCAGATTGGAACGTCGGCGGTATCGAAGGCAATCTGCTGCTCCGTCCCTTCGTAGCACGGCCATCCGAAGTTCTCGACGAGACCGTCCACGGGATCGACCACTCGATTGATCTCTTCGTACCGTGCCCACCCCACATCACCGATCCAGACCTCACCGGAAAGCGGATGGACCGCGAACCGAAACGGATTGCGCAGACCGTATGCAATGACCCGATCGTCACTGGCATCAGCACCTCCGAAGAGCGGATTGTCACTGAGCGCCATCCCTGTCACGGGATCGAGGCGTAGCAAGGTTCCGTTCAGGGCGACCGGATCCCCCGGCGTCTGAAGGTCCTGACAGCGCAGGGCCCCGCCCTCCCCTGGAGGGTCGTTGCACGGGTTCCCGGCTTGTCCGAAGTCGACGAAGTTGAAACTGGCCCCATCCCCCGCGGTCGCGTACAGCGCGCCATCGGGACCGAAGCCAAGATCCCCGACAGAGTGGCTCGGAAACTGTTGACACCAGTCTTCGATCAGGACGACTTCCGTGCCCGTCATCACGTCTCCCGCGGCTTCCAGCCTCGACAACCGGCCGCTGGCCACGCACCCCATGTTCGTGAAGCCCGGCGGATCCGGGCAATCATCGTTCCAGGTCGGCGCGCTGCCTCCCGGCGGAGCATCGTAGGTGTACATGACATACACGTAGGGATCCAGGGGCCAACCGGGCGACACGGCCAATCCGAGCAGTCCACGATCCCACACGTCGTACACGTTCGTCGAAAGGTCCGCGAACAGCGTGGGCGTGGTGTCGTCGATATCGTCGAAGGTATAGATCAACCCGTCCTTTTGGCCGACGAATACGCGGCCGTCGGGCGCGAAGCGAAACAAGGTCGGGTCTTCGAACCCTCCGAGTACCACCGAGTCCTGGAACCCCTGGGGTAGATTCTGGGCCGTCGTTGCCGTGGCCAGCGCCAGGCACACAACCAGCACGGCAAGGGGTGCCAAGGGGGGCGATTGCACCCGGCTCGGAAGAGACGCCGGGCAGGGCTTGGCATTGGGAGTGGGCGGCCTCATGTCGACTCCAGGGAGGCCCTGCCGGCGTCCCTGCTCCGTATTCTAGGTGGATTCTCGGAGGTGGGTGCGGAAGGTCTGGGTTTGTTGGCCCATGCCCACGACCTGTGCGGTACCGACGGATGATCGGGAGCCTCTCCGACGCTATCGTGGGCGCGTGCCCACAAGCTCCGCATCCCCCGTGGGGCCCAAGGCCCTGCGGATCATCCTCGCCCTCTCGAGCACCGCGCTCGCCCTTCTGGCGGCCGTGGTGTTTTTGTTGCTGCGATCTCCGGAGTCCGATCCCGAGACCTTGCGCGAGCTCGCGCTCGAGAGCGATGAGATTCGCACGGCCGCCATGCGGGAGCTCGTCGCCCGCGGTGACGGTGTTTGGGACTCCTTCTCCGATCCGGACGTGGGACGTGTCCTGCAGCGCAATGTGGAGGAGCGCGAATTTCGCGGTGTGGCGGTTTCCTCCAACGAGTTCGGCATGCGCGAGCGTCCCTACGAGCTCGTCAAGCCAGAGGGAACCACGCGGATCGCCTTGCTGGGCGATTCCTTCGTCTTCGGATACAAGGTCCCGGCGCAGGATCGGCTGGGGGTGTTTCTCGAGGGCTACCTGAACGAGCGCCGCGGACAGGGCTCCGGCGACTCTCCTCTCGAATGCCTGCACCTCGGAATCTCCAGCTGGAACGTCCAGGCGGAATGCGCCTACTTGCGACGCCAACTGCATCTGTTGCAACCGGACCTCGTCGTGCACGTGGTCGTCGTCAACGACCTGGATGATCTGCAGGGCGTGCGTGGCTTCGGGGCCATGGGAGGCTTCAGTCCCCAGTTTCGCCACCGCGCGAACGGCACCTTCACGATGATGACGCCCGCCTCCCTGTGGCCGCGGCGCGTACAGAACTTCCTGCTCGATGCTCTCGATCACGTCAGTCGTGAGCGCTACCGGCGCGCCGCAGGCGAGATCGCTCGCCTGGCCAAGGCGGTCGAAGAGATGGGCGGGCGCTACGTGCTCTTGATCGCCTGGGACAGCTTCAACCCGATGGCCCACAAGTATCTGGCACCGGAGCTTCCAGCCCAGCAAGTGGCCTTCGTCTCGCGCACCTTCACCGAGGATCTGCGCTATCGGATCGGACGCAGCGATCGGCACTGGAACCGAGCTGGGCACGAACGCATGGCACAGCTGCTCTATGGCCTGATCACCGAACGTGATCTGCTCCCGAGTCTCCGCCCCGCTTCCTGGGACGCGGCCACGCAGGTTGTCCGAGAGGTGCATCATCCAGGCGTCGCCGAAGCGAGCTTCGTCGATCGCTACGAGCAATCGCTGCGCAAACGGGCGGAAGAGCAGATCCGCCCCATGCTCGATATTGCGGGGCTGAAGCAACGCCAGGCCAAACAGATCTATGGCGGTGTGGACGCGCAAGGCCACGTCGCACCGTTCGCAGCCATGATCCTCGCCAACCGCTCCGCCGATCGCCTACGCCTCGTCGGCCAGCGCCATCCGGCGAGCTTGCTCGAGGGCGGCGAGGCGCACATCTACGTCGATGAATTCGAGGTAGGCCGGCTGTCCCTGGCGGGCCCGAAGCGACTGGAGGAGGAATACGAACTTCCCGAAGAGCTGCGGGAGCGCCCCTACGTCAGCGTGCGCATGGAAACCAGCGACCATATCCTGGTCGACGTTGCCCGCGGCACGTGTAGTTCCTTTCTTCTGCAACGCGTCGAGCTACGCTGAGTCTCATGTCAGAGGCCCGAAAACCACTGTCCGCGTGGCGCCAGTTGCTGCACGAGATCATCTTCGAATCGGACACGCGCGCCGGGAAGGTCTTTGACGTCCTCCTGATCCTCGGCATCCTGGCGAGCATCCTGGTGGTCATGCTCGAGAGCGTTACGTCGATTCGTAGAGAGCACGGTCCTGCCCTGCGCGCGGCCGAATGGACCTTCACGCTTCTCTTCACGCTCGAATATCTCCTGCGCATCCTCTCCGTCGCCCAGCCTGCGCGCTTCACACGCAGCTTCTTCGGCATCATCGACCTGCTGTCGATCGCACCTACCTATCTCAGCCTGGTCTTCCCCGGAGCCCAGACCCTGGTGGTCATTCGTTCGCTCCGTGTCCTGCGCATCTTCCGCGTTCTCAAGCTGGCCCAGTACCTGCGCGAAATGGAAGAACTGGGCACGGCACTCCGGGCCAGCGGACGCAAGATCGTCGTCTTCGTGCTCGCGGTGGTCACGCTCGTGGTGATCTTTGGAGCTCTGATGTACCTGATCGAGGGAGATACGAACGGCTTCACCAGCATCCCGCGCGGCATGTACTGGGCCGTCGTCACTCTGACGACCGTGGGCTACGGGGACATCTCACCCCAGACCAATCTCGGCCAGGCGATCGCGGCCGTGATCATGATCCTCGGCTACGGCATCATCGCGGTACCCACCGGCATCGTGACTGCCGAGCTGGCCATCGTCAGTCACAAGAGCGGTGTCTCAGGTCAGTCTTGCCCCGAGTGTGGCGGCGAAGGGCACGACCTCGATGCTCTGTACTGCAAGTTGTGTGGCGCGAAGATGTAGGCCGAAACGACGCCTGTCATAGATCGCGGTTCGGCCGTTCCGGAACCCGTAGCGAGTTCAGGAAGTAGAGCACATCGCTCTGTTGGGCCGGGGCGAGCTGGCGGAAAGAACCGGCGGCGTCGGTTCCCTCACCGCCGTGTGCCTCGATCGCCTCGCGCAAGGTCAATGCGCGGCCATCGTGCAGGTAGGGAGCCGTATCTGCGATTCCCCAGAGTCGCGGCGTAATGAAATGGCGATCCAGCCGGTGACCGGTGGACTCGGCCAGATCCGGGCCCATGTCGTGGCGTTTCAGATCGGAGAACATGGAGACCTGCAGGCCACCGTCGGAATGACGACGGAAGCCGGCCGGCTTTCCGCGCAAGTCGACTCGCAAGAACACGTTCGCACCAGGGTCGGCTTCGATCTCGGGAAAGGCCAGCCCCAGACTCTCTGAACGCGTGCGGAGCTCGGGCACGTGGCACGTCGCACAGCCGATGGACGTGAACAGATCGGTACCACGTGCCTGACGTTGGCGGTCGTCCATGCGCACGGTCTCGGGTCGCTGACTCAGCACGGAGAAGACGTGCAACACACTCAGCTCGCCCGGGAGGATCTCGTTCACAACACCATCGCCATCTGCATCGACATCGAAACCGACAGCTTCGGCCGGTTGCATGCCATGGTGGAACTGGAAGGCGTTGATACCGAAGGCCCGAACCGTGCTGTTGTCCCCCTTGCGACCAAACGGACGTACAACGAGATCCGCATCGACACCGACCACGAGGCTCGTATCGAATTCGCCCGTGTCCACGTCGAATGAGAGTTGTCCGAACGAAATGCCCTTCGTGACAAGGTCGACCGGGACCCCGGGACGTGTCCGTGCAGTGTCCATCAGGGCCTGCAGCTCGGACGTCATTTCCTTGGCGACCAGCTCCACTCCTCCCGAGCCCCAGATGAACGGGGGGTTGATCATGCGCCCGTTGAAGAAGGCGAAACCATTGTTGCCCTCGTCATCGATATCGAGCTCGGTCGGGCCGGGCAAGGCGACCGCCGCGATACCGCCCACACCGCCGATGGCAAACGTCGCTGGAATCGTGCGTGCGCTGAGGATCGCGTGACACTCGATGCAGGCCTGGGAATCCAGACCATTCACGCGCAGGAACGTGCCGTTGTCAGCCATTGTCGGCCGCCCACCCGGGCTCGTGGGATCCAGCACGTTCATCGGTCCGTCGCCGAAGCCGTCCAGCTTGTTGAACAGCGTCGAGAAAATCCGCCTTCCCTCGCGTCGCAGCTCACGCAAGGAGTACCGGCCCGCGGCGACATCCGCCTGGTCGATCCGTTGCCCGAGGGCCGGGCCTTCCCCGGGCAGAGCGTCGTCCTCCTGGGCCGAGGTCGAAGCCGCCAGAGAATAGAAAAGGGCTAGAGCGAGGGCGCACGAGCGACGGAGATGCGGGGCATGGTGCATAGGATTGAAATTGAGACTTGACGCGAGGCTAAGGAACACACTCGGGAGCCTAGGCGAACTTCGGGCCGAGGTCAAACTAGGCCGAGATCACGGGGTAAACCCCAAGAAGCACAACACACGTTGACTCGTTTGCTTCAGCTCGTGGGCAGGCAGCTGGGGCCGAGCGGCTCGAAAGACTTATAGGTCAGAATGAACTCCTGATGGCCGAGCTTTTCCGAAACGGTCCTTTGACCCTGCGCGGTCTCGCAGATCTTCTCGAAGATCTCCCGCCCCACCTCATCGAGGGTCCCACGCCCCTCGAGAATACGGCCGGCATCCACGTCCATGTCGTCCCCGAGACGGCGATACGTCTCCGGATTCGCACACACCTTGATGACCGGCGCGATGGCCGAGCCCACCACCGATCCGCGACCCGTAGTGAAGAGCGTCAGGTGCGCACCGCAGGCCATCAATTCGACGATCTCGGCGTTGTCCGAGATATTGGGAAACCCAAAACGCACCTCCCCATCGGGCACGACATCGAGCAGATACAAACCGCCGTTGGGCGGTATGTCACCCGGTTTGATCAAACCCGAGATGGGCGCATCACCGCTCTTGCAATACGCGCCGAGCGATTTCTCCTCGAGCGTCGTCAACCCGCCGACTGTATTGCCCACCGCGAAACTTCCGTGTCCGAGAACGTCGTAGTACGTCTTCGCCTTCGCCACGCTCTCGATGATCTCATTGCCGAGCTCTTTCGAAACGGCGCGGGAGGCCATGTGCTCCTCGCACCCGATCAGCTCGCCGGTCTCCTCGAAGATCGCGGTCGCCCCTTCCTTGATCAGGAGATCGAAAGCCCGGCCGACGGCGGGATTGGCGCTCAATCCACTCGTCCCGTCGGAACCTCCACAGATCGTCGCTACACACAACTCGGAGAACTCCATCGGAACGCTCTGCGCTTCGTCTAGCCGTGTCCGCACGGCCTCGACCCACTTCTTCCCGGCCTCGACGGTCGAACGGGTACCCCCGTCTCTCTGGATGATGAGCGTGTCCACCGGCCGGCCCGTGGCCTCGACCGTCTCGCGCAAGCGGTTTCGATCAAAGCTCTCACAACCGAGCGACACGAGCAGTACCGCACCCACATTTGGATGTGTGCCGAGCTGCTCCATCACGCGATGGGCATAGCCGTTCGGAAAACACCCCGGGAATCCGATCAAGTGCACATCGCGGTCGCGGAACGGCATCACGATTTCCCGCGCCACATGGTGGGCGCACTCCACCAGATACGCGACGACGATGACATTGCGAATCCCCTTGCGGCCATCCGAACGCAGGTATCCCTTCATCATCGCAGCCCCTTCCCTCTTCCGTCCGAGGGCAGATAGTCGGACTCCAGGTTGTGCGTATGCACGTGCTCCCCGACAGCGATATCGCAGATCGCGGATCCGATGGAGGCTCCATACTTGAGGACCTTGCGGCCCTTCTGGATGGGCAAGACAGCGACCTTATGCCCTACCGGGATGGAGGCCCGAATTTGCAACGTGCCCTCCTGGAAGGGGACGACGTCGCCCGCCTGAAGAGAACGCGTCGCCGCGCAAACGTTGTCTCGGGGCGAGAGATGGAGCAGGGGCGAGTGGGTCATGGGCAGGGCCAGTGATAAGGGGATCCGGATCTCCCGTCCAGCCCGCTTTCACCCCTTCTATCCTCTCTTGACCCGATGTCCCCACAACGACGAGAAAAGCGCCCTGGAGAGGAGGTTCTCCAAGGCGCCTTTGTCTCGGAAACAGAAGCTTTCGGCGATCCGAATCGCCGTGTTCGTTGGCTTGAATGCTAGCCCTGAAGAGGCCCGTCATTTGTGGTTCCGACATGGCCATCCTGCCCGGGGACCGTATCACCCGAGAGGTTCCCAGCGCCCATGTCGCCTGCGTCGCCGAGCCTGCTGGGGTCGACTTGCGCGGCTCGCAGACCGCCCGTGACCTCTTCGAGTTCTGCATCCGTAAGCGCGTCTTGCTTTTCGTTCTTCATCGTTCGACTCCAGTTGATGATTTTGGTTGGCTTGAACAGGCGTGCGCGCCTGGTGACATCCCCAAACAGGGGGAGAAAACCCAAAGCCGTACTCGGGAATGCAGAAAAACTTGGAACTCGATTACGTGAGTGATCCATGAACCCAAACATCGACACGACCCTGTTCGCTGGGCGTGGCGCCGATGTGCGTCACTTCGTCAAGGAAACCACGATTGCAGCGCCCTGTTCCGAGGTTTACGCCGCATGGAGCGACGCGACGCAATTCACTCACACGTATGACTCCGGTGATCCCGGGCAAAGCGAACTTGCAGCGAACATCGAGCTCGAGATCGGTGGACGCTACGAGTGGCTCTGGGACGGCAAGCTGGGCAGCAACGGCTGCCAGGTCCTCAGCTACATCCCCGGGCGCATGATCTCGTTCAGCTGGAACGCCCCACCGACCCAGCCGGAGAGTCGCGCGCGCCACACCTGGGTCGTCGTCGAGCTGGAATCGCTATCCGCGCTCGAGACGGCCGTGCGGCTGACCCACCTGGGCTTCGGAAGGGCACCCCACTGGGACGAGACGCACGACTACTTCTCCCAGGCCTGGGAGCACGTGCTCCGGCAGTTCAAGAAGGGGCTCGAATCCGACTGATTCGCGACGCTCAGACGCTAGCGCCGTAGGTCGTCGCTCGCCGGCTCAGTCCGAGCGGCGAAGCGAGACCAAGCACATGAGTCCGAGGAGTGAAAGGATCGCGGCACCGGCAACGGCGCTCTGAACACCCGCCGAGAGATCGAGACCGAGTCCCTCGATCTTCTGTCCGCCACGGAGTGCGACCCAGATGGCGAGACAGACCCCGGCAAGGCCGCCACCGCCCACCAGTCCGGAGCCGAACAGAACTCCGCGTTCACGTCGTCGATTGCTTTCCTTTTCGGATTGTTTGCGCGTAACGAGAAAGCGGGCAAGTCCGCCGAGGAACACGGCACCCATCGTCGATAGCGGGAGGTAGATCCCGACGGCGAAGGCCAGTACCGGAATATTGAAAGGCAGTGCGGCCAGCACGAGCCCCGCTCCGATGAAGATCAAGGGCCAGGGCAGACTCTGCTCGAGCACACCGTCGATCACGAGCTTCATCAAAACCGCCTGGGGCGCCGGCAGCTCCGCCCCACCGAGGCCGCCTTCGACATTCTCGTGCAAGAGCATGACGACCAAGGCCACGACCCCGGCCGAGGTGATCACGCCGACGAGCTCGCCGATCTGTTGCAAGCGCGGCGTCGCCCCCAGCAGATACCCGGTCTTCAGGTCTTGCGATGTGTCGCCGGCGATCGATGCGGCGATGCAAACAACGGTGCCCACCATGAGGGCCGTGGCCTTGCCGAAGTCATCGGTCCAGCCCATCAAGAGAAACAGCGTACTCGTCCCGAGCAACGTCGCGATTGTCATACCCGAGGTCGGGTTCGAGGTAACCCCCACCAAACCGACGATGCGCGAGCTGACCGTCACGAAGAAGAAGGCGAAGATCGCAATCGCGATGGCGGCGACTCCACGCACAGCGACCGAATCGATGAACCCGAGGATTCCGGGTACGAAGGTCAGCACACCGAGGATGGCCAGCAAGAAGAGGCCGACCGTCTTGATGGAAAGATCGAGATCGAAGCGACTCTCGGCCTCTCCGCTGCCTTTGCGTAGTTGTCCGAGCCCGATTCGAAACGACTCGATCATCGTGGGAATCGACTTGATCAAAGTGATGATGCCGGCCATGGCGACAGCACCTGCACCGATGTAGCGCACGTAGCGGTTCCAGATCGCGGAACTCGACATGTCACGAATCAGGGCCTCCGTCTCCGGAAAAACAGGAGCGGTCTTGTCCGCGCCCCAGAGGGCGATGCCCGGAATGAGAATCAAGGCCGATAAAAGGCCACCGGCCACCATCACGCTCGCGATGCGGATGCCGAGGATGTAGCCGACACCGATCAGCGCCGGGGAAACATTCGCCGCGAGCTCCGGGCGAGCGGCCACGTTGCCGCTGAACGGCAAGGCCAACTTGAACTTCCCCGCAACTACCTTCAGCCCGTCGGTCAAGATCTTGACGAAGACTCCGACGCCAAGCCCCAGAAAAACGGGCGAGGCCTGCTTGGTGGAAGCCTGGGACGCGACGAGCACTTCGGCACATGCAAGGCCCTCGGGATAGGGCAAGCGGCCGTGCTCCTTCTTGATCAGGTAACGGCGCAGAGGAATCATCGCCAGCACTCCGATCAACCCACCGCACATGCCCAAGAGGCTCAGCTGGCGCCACGCTGGGGACATGCCCCACATGAACAGGGCTGGCACGGTGAAGAGCATTCCGGAGGCCACGGACGAACTCGCCGAGCCGATCGTCTGCGACATGTTCGCCTCGAGGATGTTGCTCTGCGCACCGAAGGCGCGAAGCAACCGGAAGACGACCACCGTCAATACAGCCACGGGAATCGAAGTGCTGATCGTGAGACCGGCCTTCAGACCCAGGTAGGTGTTGGCGGCACCGAAGAGCATCCCGAGCAGCGCTCCCGAGAGAATCGCCTTGAGCGTCAGCTCGGTGTACGTCTTGCCGTGGGTCAGGGGGACGTACTCCTCCCCCGGCCTCATCTCGTATGCCGTCGGCGGCAGCTTCCCCTCGCTCATTCGCAGCTTCTCCTCATCAACCTCTCCTACGGGCGACGTTAGCTCAGCGCTGGCATTGTAGGGAGTGCGGGGCAATCTTTCCGGGTTCCCAGGCATCGGTCGCAGCTTTTTCCAATGGAGCCACCCGAACCTGAGGGCTAAGGGGAAAAGCGCCGCCAAGCGTCCGCATGCATCGGGGTTGCCCGACGCGTCGCTTTTCAGGGTGGTAGCGTTCCTTATGTAGAGAACCGTCGATGAACGCTGAACCGAACACGAAGAACGCCGGGGCCAGCCCCGGAACCGGCACGACCGAAGGCAGCGGCTTCCCTGCGCCCCGTCAGACGGCCACGCCGGGTGAAGATCGAGATACCGAGCGCCCTAGCAAAACCAACGGCAAGACCAACGCTGAAAGCGACGTGGAAGAGCGCGCTCCGCTGCCCAAACGGGTGCGCCTGTCGATCGAACGCACCTGGGAGGAAGCCCAGAAGCTCTCGGAGTCGATTCTCGATGTGTTCGTCGTTCCCCCCAGCGGTTTCGCTGCAACGGCAATCGGCTGGATCACGACATGCTTTTTCTTTGCGGTCAGCCTCGCAGTCGGCGGCGTACTCGGACTCGGTGCGCTCGTCCTGTTCGTCGGGCTGGAGTGCCTCGTGGCCCTTGCCTACGCCTATCCGGCGGCGCTCTTTCTGCTGTCCGTCGCCGGCGGAATCGTTCCGCCACTCGTGCTCTACTGGGGCATCCACGTGATCTTCGGGATCGAAGGACCCTGGGGTGCCTGGGGCTTCTATCCGCTGATTCTCAGTGGGGCCTGGGGTTCCTACTATTACTGGCGCTTCGGTCGCGTCATCTCCACGACCGGTGACGGCGTGCTCGCCTTCTACCGGGGCGCGGCGCCCAAGGCGGGTGAGGTCTTCGGTTTGCCGTTCCTCATGCTCTCGGGAGTCTGGGACGTGCTGAAGCTCGTCTTTGGACTGTTCCGGGCCACGACACGAGAGTTCTTCAAATTGTTCCTCGGGCGCAAGCCCACCCAACCGGGAGCCCGTGTGGACAACGGGGTGCAAAACGGGGCGAGTGACGGCAATGGATCGAAGGCTTCCGATCGGCCTGGGAACGGGACCGGCGCTCCCTAGGGGTCGCCCGTTCTAAATCGGGGTCGCAAGGGCGTAAAAACCGGCCCCTCTGCCGACGGAGAAGCGAAAAGAATCGCCGCTCGCGCGCGTCCTTGCTTCAATTCGGGGGACAGGGCCCGTTGGCCCTGCTGGAAGCCCCCTCTCCCTCTGGAGAATCGGACATGAAAGCACTGCTACTGACCGCGCTGTTCCTGCCGGTTGCGCTCGCTTCGACGACAGGCCCGGAAGACGCTCGCTCCGAGTACCGACGCCTGACCAAGGAGTACGCCAAAGCCACCAAGGAATACGAACGTGACCTGGAGCGAAACACGGAAGCGCTCACCAAGGAGGAAGTCGCCGAGTACGAGGCCGACTGGAATCCGAACCATGCGTATGTCGAGCTGTTCGCCGAGCAGGGGGCCCTGTTTGCCGGGTCGGACAATGCAGTGATGTTTCTCGAATGGATCGTCAAGTACGCGATGATGGACGGTGACGTGCTGTCGGCTGCGTGCGACCAAGCACTCGCCACATTGCTCGATCACCACCGCGACAACGAAGGCTTCCGCTCGACGATCTCCAACGCCGGGTACATGTCCTTCCAGCTCACGAAGCAGAGGGTCCTGGCCATTCTCGCCCGCGTAATCGACTATGGCGACGAGGAGCTGAGCCTGTCCGCCTTCTTCTCCCGCGGGGTTGCCTACTCGGACCGCGACGCGACAAAGGACGACAGAGAGTTCGCCATGTCCGCTTTCAAGCGCGTCATCGAACTTGCACCCGACAGCACCCTGGCCAAGACGGCAAACGGCTACATCTTCGAGATGGAGAACCTGCAGATCGGCAACATCGCGCCGGACATTCAGGGTCCCGACCTCGACGGCGTGAGCTTTCGCCTGTCCGACTATCGCGGCAAGGTCGTCTTCCTGGACTTCTGGGGTGACTGGTGACCCCCTTGCCGGGCCATGTACCCACACGAGCGGTCGCTCGTCGAAAAACTCGCCAACGAACCCTTCGCGCTGATCGGCGTCAATAGCGACGCGGATCTCGCCAAGCTGCGCCCGCGGCTCGAAGAAGAGAAGATCACCTGGCGCAGCTTCTGGAACGGTGAAGGGGGAACCCAAGGCAACATCGCGGAAAGCTGGAACATCACCGGCTGGCCGACGGTCTACCTCCTCGATGGTGAGGGACGCATCCGCTACAAGAACGTGCGCGGAGACGAGCTCGACAAAGCGCTCGCGCAACTCCTCGCAGAATTGAAGGGCGAGCCCGTTTCCGAAGAAGAGGGCCCCGTTCAAAAAGGGCTGTAAGAGGGCTCGAAGCCGCCAAACCCACGGATTCCTGCGCGCGGTCCGACCCAAACCGGGATGCGACCGACGCCGTTCCGCGAAACCGATCTTCGGCCTGGAGTCCGGGGACTTGCTGGCGCAAAGAAGAGGCGATATGTGCCGCCATTCTAAGCCGTTTCAAGATGGCACATGTTCGAAATCGAGGACCAGGACAGTGAGCGCATAGGTTGTTCAGAGCTAAGCCGGCGTGTGGAGCGCCCCCCCACAAGGCCCCCATCCCCGTGCTACACTTGTATGTATGAGCTCCTGGACCCGTCGCGATGCAATGAAGATTGGCACTGCGGCCAGCCTGGGAGCCATGACCAGCACGGCACCCCAAGAACACGCCCCCGGTCTCCGAGATCACCCCAACGAACCCCGCCGCAACGTCCTGGTCGTGGTCGCCGACGATCTCAACCGCTTCGACATCGCCCCCTACGTCCCGACGCCCAATCTCGAGCGCATGGCCCGCGCCGGCGTCGACTTCACGCGCGCCTACGTTCCCGGCCCCCTGTGCTCGTTAGCTCGCTACGGACTGATGTTAGGCGCGTATCCGCGCCGCGGAGGCCTCGGGCGCATCATCGGCTCGGTCAACCCTCCGCCCCTCGACAACCCCGGCCCCATCGTCGAGCACCGCGGCTGGAGCTTGCCACGCGCGTTCGCGGGGGCGGGCTTCCGCACAGCGCTCTTCGGGAAGTGGCATCTCGGTTTCCCTGACGGCATCGAGTTTCCCAGTAACGACCGCGTCTTCTACCAGCCCCACTTCTTCGGCTTCCACGATTGGCTGTTTGGCAGCCCCTCGAACCTGAACAGCCAGGGCAGTGGCTACAATGACTGGCTCCGTGTCGACAACGGACGCCAATCGCAGGAGAGCGGCTGGCCCGAGCTCCTACGGCTCGATGGGATTCTGGAGTGGTGGAGCCAGCACGCAGACGTGAACAAGTTGTGCGTGTGGTCGATGAACCTGCCGCACGCGCCCTTCAGCGTGCCGCCGGCCCTCGCCCTGCCACCGGGCTATGTACCCGATGGCTCGAACCCGCGCAGCCGATACGAGGCCATGATCGTCAGCATGGATCACATGCTCGGCCAGATCCTGCGCCACATCGATCTCTCGAACACCACCGTCGTATGGTTCGGCGACAACGGAACTCCCCCCAACGTCGCGGGGCCGAACCAGTCCTTCGACAAGGTCAAGAAGACGACCTTCGAAGGCGGCATCCGCGTTCCGATGCGCATCCTCGGTCCTGGACTCCCGCGGGGCATCACATTCGATGGCCTCACCTCGCTGGTCGACCTCGGTCCCTCGCTCGCCTCGCTCCTGGGCGTCCCCAGCGGAGGACTGGATGCGATCCCCGGGATCTTCGAGGGGGTGCGGACCGGACTCCCCTATCGCGACTGGGTCATGGCCGAGCGCTTCCTCAATCGCGGGGAGGAGCCGCCGAAGATCGAAGAGGAGCCGAATTCGGAACTGGCCATCGTGACCGAACGCTACAAGTACCGTCTCGTGAACCAGGTCGCGCGTGTCTATGACCTGCAGAGCGACCCGGGTGAGGATTCTCCGATTCATCCCGAAGATCCTTCCGTCACGGCTTTCGTACAGTTCGCCCAGAAGCGTATCGATTCGCTCCCGCCGCGGCTCGCTTGAGCGGTTCGACGGGACAATCGAAAAATCACGCCCGCAACCGCGCGCAGCCAGCTTCATGGGTATCTCTCTGTTCCTGTGCGCAACGCTCTTCGCCATCCAGAGCGAAACTCCCCTCCACTACACGATCGACATCCGCCCTGACGAGGATCTCTTTCACGTCGAGCTAACGCCGGGCACACTGGCGGAAAGCGATCGCTTCTTCGATTTCGTCGCCTTTGCCCCGGGTGTCCACTCGGTGCTGAACTTCGGTCGCTTCGTCCAGGACTTCGAGGCCCTCGACAGCTCGGGTACTCCGATCGAGACCGAGCGTGTTCACCAGAACCGCTGGCAGCTCTCGGACCCCACCCGGGTCCATCGGATCCAATACACGATCGAGGACACCTTCGACTCCGAGATCACCGAACACCGGGTCCTGCCCTGCGCCGGGTCGGGTATCGAGCCGAACTACAGCCTCCTGAACACCTTCGCGGTCCTCGGGTACTTCGCCGATCACCTCGCGCGTCCCATCGAACTCGAGCTCGACTACGAAAGCACGTGGATGGTGGGCACCGCCCTGCCCCGTCGCCCGGACGGCGTCTACCACGCGCCCTCGTACCGTCGCCTGGTCGACTCGCCCCTGCTTCTGGGCGATCTGACAACCGTCGGCATCTACGT
Source organism: Planctomycetota bacterium (assembly GCA_965662355.1). Taxonomy (GTDB): domain Bacteria; phylum Planctomycetota; class UBA1135; order UBA1135. Next base: position 33,709 of record CBFIHP010000020.1, read on the forward strand.
CGGCGACATCGAAGTCGACATCTTCGTCCACTCCCCGACCCAGAGCATCGATGCCGAGGAGGCCCTCTTCGTCGCGGGCGACATCCTCGAAGCCGCGGAAGCCTTCCTCGAGTCCTCACCGGTCGATCGCTACGTCTTCCTGCTCGACTTCTTCAGCATCGACATGATGCGTCGCAACCGTTTCCGCTCGATGGGCGCCCTCGAGCATTCGTTCAGCTCGCTCTACACCTTCCCGGCCCAGCCGCGCGTGCTACCAGGACTCTCGGGGACACTGGCCCACGAGTTCATGCACATCCTGACCCCGCTGCACTTGCGCAGCAGCATCATCGCCGAGTTCGACTACTCGATCCCCACCACCGACCAACACCTGTGGCTCTACGAGGGCGTCACGGAATGGGCCGCCGACATCCTGCGCTTGCGCGGATCCCTGATCTCACTCGAAGACTACCTGCAGGGCATCGCCCAGAAAATCCTCGGTGCCCGCAGCTACGACAGCGACTACAGCCTCGCACGCCTCAGCCTCGAATGGTCCACCCCCAAGGGCTTGCGCCAGTACGGCAACATCTACCAGCTCGGCGCCCTGACGGGCATGATGCTCGATCTGCGCATCCTCGAGCTCTCCAATCGCGAAAAGGGCCTCCGCGAAGTCTTCGTCCAGTTGATCGAACGCTTCGGCGTGGAACGCCCCTTCGACGACGCCACCTTCTTCCAGAACTTCATCGAAGCCACCTATCCCGAAATCGAGGACTTCATGGAGCGTCACATCCAGAACAACGAACCCCTCGACTACGTCACCGCCTTCCAGAAGATCGGCATCGAGTACCGCGAACGCGACCGCTCGTTCCACGTCGATCCGGAAGCGACGGAGGATCAGCTGGCGTTGCGTGAAGCGTGGATGAGCAACTAGCCGGAGAACTAGGTAGCTGATCGGGGTGACTGCGAACCACCGGGGCGAGAATAAGCCGCGATATCCCGAAAGTGACCGAGCAGCCTGTCTTCACCCAAGAGATGCTCCACTGCGCTGCCCCGATGAAACCATAGTGCAGCATCGCTTCCCGAGCCCTATAGCTCGATCCAACCGGCCTGATAGAGGAGCACCACAACCACGAGTGCCGGTGTCAACGTACGCAGAACGAAACTCCAAGCACTTGCCAGTTTCGATTTCGGGCCGAAGGCCGTGAACCCGCTTTCGCGGTCTTTGCGGTCGAGGCCCCAGCCGACGAGGAGGGCTACGAGGAGGCCGCCGAGGGGTAGGAGCAACCTGCCGGTCGTGCCTTCGAAGAAGCGGAAGAGGGGCTCGTGATAGGCGCAACCCAGGGCGACCAGCCAGATTGCGAGGCCGGCGGTCACGGCGGCTCGGGGGCGCGATACGCCGCGGTGATCGATGCACCAGGCGACGACAACCTCCAGCATGGAGATCGAAGAGCTCCAGGCGGCGAAGAAGACGAGGAGGAAGAAGGCGCTCGAAACGATCTTGCCGGCGGGCATGCTGGCGAACAGAGGCGGGAGGGTCTCGAACAGGAGCCCGGGGCCCGAACCGGGCGTCGCTCCGGCCTGAAAGACCGCACTGAAGATAACGATGCCGGCCAGGAGAGCGATGAGGGTGTCGAGAAACACGATCACCAGGCTGTCGCGAACGATGTGGGTTTCGCTCTTCAAGTACGAGCCGTAGACGACCATGGTGCCCATGCCGAGGGAGAGCGTGAAGAAGGCATGCCCGAGAGCTTCGAGGACCGCTTCGCCGGAGAGCTCGTCCCACTTCGGTGCGAAGAGGAACGTCAAGGCCTCGCTGGCCGCAGCGCGGTAGAAGGCATGGACAACGAGCGAAACGAGGAGCAGAAACAGGGCCGGCATGAGCCACTTGCAAAGCCGCTCGATACCGCCGTGAATGCCCCTCGAGACGACGAGGATGGTCAGCGCCATGAAGAGGCTCATCCACAGAGCCGAGAGCGGGGCGTGACTCGATACCGCCTCGAACTCACCTGTGACTTCTGGTGCGAGGGCGACGAAACCGAGCGACTGGAGGAGAAAATGAAAGGTCCAGCCGGCCACGACGGAGTAGAAGGCCAGGATCAAGAAAGACGTGGCCACGGCCAGTCGCCCCGCGAACTGCCCAGCGAGGCGAGCCCACGGGTTCTGCGCCAGACGGGACATCGCGCCGGCGAGATCCTTGCCCCCACGCTTGCCAGCCGAGAGCTCGGCGATCATCAGGGGGAGGCCGACAACGACAATGCAGGCCAGGTACACCAGCACGAAGGCGCCACCACCATGGACACCGGTGATGTAGGGGAACTTCCAGATGTTCCCGAGCCCAATGGCGCTTCCCGTCGCGGCCAGGACGAAGCCCATGCGCGATCCAAAGCCACCCCGAACCTGCGTCGTTCCCCCAGCCTGCATTGAGTCGTTCATGTGCGGCCTACGCCTTCGGAACCGAAAACCTGCCCAGCACAGGGCGAATGCGGGGAAAAAGAAGACGTTCGGGTAGATTCGTGCTCGTCGCTGCGTATCCCCTTACCAGCCCATGCCTGCGCCCACATCCCTCGATCCCCCGCCCGCGACTCCGCCTCCCATCGAGGAGCGCTTCGTCGCCATGATTCGCGCGGGAAGTGCAGAGTCGGCTTGCCGGCTCCTGGAGGAGGAACTGGGCGCGTCGCTCCGACGCAAGCTGGCCAAACTGGCGTTGCCCTTGGGTGGTGGTGACGAGGCCGAGCACCTGGCCAACTGGGCCATTTCGGTCGCGGTCACCAAGGGCGAGAGCTTCGACCCGCTGCGCGGCAAGCTGGCTCCGTGGCTACACCGCGTTGGCCGCAACCTGGCCCTGTCCCAGCAACGCCGACTGCGCCCGACACCGGGGTTGCGCCAGAGCTTCGAGGCCCACACGCGCACGGTCGAGAGCCGCATCCAAAACCGCGACGCCTTCCTCCTGATCTGGCGCCGCATTCCCACCGACGTTCACCGCCAGGTCTTGTTTCTCGACTTGAGGCATGGAGGCCAGGCGCCGGGAGCACTCGCCCGCGAACTCGGCCTGGACCGCGCGACCTTCTACAAGCGGCGTTCCGAAGCACGGCGGATCTTCCGCGAGCTGTGGCACGAGGAGTTCGGTGACCCAGCCTCCTCTTTCTATGGAGAGCTCGAATGAACGCCGACAGAAAGACGGACTCCAGGCTCGCGGACGACCTATTCTGGCAACAGACCCTCGAAGAGCTTCAACTCGGACCCGACCTCGAAGAGCTCGAGCGTGAAGCACGGCAGGCCGACCGCTCCAGAGCGACAACGTGGGAACGCGTCGAAACCCTGGTCGAGGGTTTTCCGTTTCCCCTGCGCTTTGGCCTGATCACCGTCACGATGCTGGCCGGCGCCTGCGTGCTTGCGGCTGGGCTCAGTCTCGGAAAGGAGCTCCTGATCCTCCTGGGAACGGGACTCCCCTCTCTCCTGGGCGATCGTCCCCTCGAGTTTCACGCGTCGATCGCCCACGTCGTGGCACTCGCCATGATCCTCGTCGTGCTCCTCTCGAGTCGCGCCCCCCGCGCACCGGAGGGCCTGGTCGCGCAACGCGCCTGGAGTCAGTTCCGCGCGGGCTGGTCACTCCTGTGGTTCGCGTGGATGGCACTCTACGTCTGGATGACAGCCTATTGGGGCTTGCGAGGAGAAACCGACACCGGGTTCTGGTCGCGCTGGGGCCCTCCCGTGGCTGACCTGTTCAACGTACTGAGCTCGTTCGTCTTCTTCTACCTGTTCCTCGTCCTCGATCGCCCCAGCGTGAAGGCCGAAGGACTCCCCCAACGCGACCGTGCCTTTCGCCGCAGCCTGTTCGGCGTGGGAACGATCTGCGCTTCGGCCGCCCTGCTGTCGATCCTGGGACGCCTCGGCTACTTCCAGCTGATGGAATTCGGTCCGACGATCGGTTCGATCCTGGTTGCCACGTCGATGGCCTTCTTCGTCGGACGACTCAGCGATTCGCACCTGAAGGTCAAGCGCTCATTGCTGGCTCCATTGTACTTCTATGTGGCCTTGCAGATGCTCTGGCACCTGTCTGTGATGGCGGGCGCCCAGCACCAACTGGCGAATGCGCTCGTGCTCTTTGGCGCCCTCGTTCTGAAGGTCTATCTGTTCGCGTTGCTAACGCGCTGGATTCAGGACGGCAAGCTGCAGACCTACTTCGACGAAGTGGCCTTTCCACGCTTGCCGTCGGACCTGGAGTGACGGGAAGGCTTCCCTACCCGTCCGTCTTGCACGTCCGCCCGAGCCAATCGAAGAACACGCGGTGCCAAAGGACGCCGTTCTGGGGCTGTTGCACCCAGTGCCCTTCCTGCGGGTAGTAGAGGAAGCGCGAAGGAACTCCCTGCACCTGCGCAGCCGTGAAGGCTTCCATCCCCTGCGTCACGGGAACCCGGAAGTCCTTCTCGCCGTGAATCACGAGCAAGGGCGTCTCCCACTTCCCGACGAAGTTGTGCGGGGAGAACTGCTCGTACTCCTTCTTGACCGAAGCGTTTTTCCAGTACGGTCCGCCCAGATCCCAGTTCACGAAGAAGAGCTCTTCGGTCGAGCCGTACATCGACTCGAGGTTGAACACGCCGCAGTGGGAGATCATGGTCTTGAAGCGATCTTCGTGGTTGCCCATCAACCAATAGACTGAGTAGCCGCCGAAACTGGCGCCGATCGCACCCGTGCGCTCACTGTCGATATAGCCCTCGCCCAGCATCGAGTCGGTGGCCGAGAGCAGATCCTGCATGGCCTGGCCGCCCCAGTCACCGGAGATCTGATCGTTCCATTCACGCCCGAAGCCGGGTAGACCGCGGCGGTTGGGGGCGACCACCACGTAGCCCTGGGCGGCCATGAGGTGGAAGTTCCAGCGGTAGGAGAACCACTGCCCGATCTGGCCCTGGGGGCCGCCCTGGCAGTAGGTCAGGAGTGGCCATTGCTTGTTCTCGTCGAAGTCCGGCGGGTAGATGACCCAGTTGTGGATCTTCTTGCCGTCCGTGGCTTCGACCCAGCGTTCCTCGATCCGCGGAAGCTCGAGATTGGCGTAGATGTCGCCATTGATGTCGGTGATCGTGTCGGTCGAGCCATCGGAGAGCGACATGACGGCCAGTTCGGCCGGACGGATCATGCTGGTGAAGCGCACAAGGGCGTGCTCGCCGTCGGGGAAGACGTCGATGAGACTCCAGTTGAAGCGCCCCTTGCTGAGCTGCTTCGCCTTGCCTCCGGCTGCACCGACGTGGAAGAGCTGCGTGGTGCCACGCCACTCCGAGCCGAAGAGCATGCCCTTGGAGTTCGGCAACCAGCTGGCGCCGTGGGCCATCTGATCGAGACCCGCGGTCGCGTCATGCGTCTTGTGGCCCTCGCGGTCCATCACCATGACGCGGTTGCGATCCGATTCGAAACCTGCACGCTCCATCGAATGATAGGCGAGGGACTTGCCGTCGGGAGAGAACACCGGATCGTTGTCGTAACCCGGCTGGCCCTCGGTGACGTTCAGGCGTTCCTTCGGGTTGTCGATCGAAATGAGGTAGACCGAGCTGTCGGTCGATTCGGCCCACTGGTCGACGTCCTTGGCCGTGAAGGCGATCTTTCTTCCGTCAGGGGACCAGTTGAATTGCTCCGAACCGCCGAAGGGCGGAACCGGGCAATCGACCTTCCAGCCTTCCATGAGATCGACGGCGTCACCGGCCTTGTTGTTCTCGATCGGCGCGACGTGAATGTGGCTGTACTTGTAGTCGTGCCATGCGTTCCAGTGGCGATACAAGAGTGAGTCGATAATGCGCGCGTCAGCCTTGGGCAGATCCTCGAACAGCTCGTTCACGGTCTGGTCCATCTTGATGTTGTCCGTGAAGGCAAGGTGATCACCCGTCGGAGACATCTTCAGGTTGGCGACTCCGCCCCCGTAATTCGTGACCTGGACGACACCACCGTCCATCGGGTTCAGGGCCCAGGCCTGAGGAACGCGCTCCTTACTGGTGGCGGGAAAGCCGCTGAAGAAGATGCGCTCGCCGTGGGCCGAGGGCGCGAACTGGACGCTACCGATGCTGGGCCAGTCCTCGAGCAGGGCGCGGCTCTTGCCCGAGCTCAGGTCCTTGACGAAGAGCGTGGACTTGCCCGAGTTCTCCGCCAGCTCGTAGCGCCGGACCGTATAGGCGACCCGTTCGCCGTCACTCGAGAGTGCCGTGCTGCCCAGCCGTCCGAGCTTCCAGAGCAGCTCGGGACTCATGCGGATCTCTTCGGTCGCCCGCGCGACGGAGCCAACGAGAAGCAGAGCGAGGCAGGCGACAAAGTGGCGGAGCGAGAACTTGGGCATGATCGTCATCGTGGATCTGAAAGGAGGAATCCTCAGGGCTGCCCGACTTGGGGCCGCGGCATTCTAGCCTCCTCGGCGAAATCCGTCGCCCCCGCCAGGGCGACCTACCTTTGGATGTCCACATCGAAAGTGATCCCACCCCACCCACTCCACTGATCCCGGCCCTGGATCTTCACACGCTTCACCCCCGCCGGAATCCGCACTCGATCCAGAGAACGCGTGAAGGGCTGCTCGTGCGCGTGCCCGTGCCTCAAGACGCGCACGCCTAGCTCGGTGTCATCGGGGCCGAGCACTCGCCACCCATCGGCATACCGTTGCGCAGAGTCGTAGGGCGATTCCAGGGTGACGTCGAACCTGTACGTACCGTCGTCGTTCTCGAAGGCCTCCACTCCGACGATCGTCGGGAAGAGCTCCTCGAAGGCCCCAGGCGCCGTGCCCTGCGACTCCGGCGCCAGCGCAGGGTCTTCGCCAGCCCCCTGGTTCTCGACACAGGCCCATGAACATCCGAAAACCGCGAGGCAGAGAAGCAACTTGACGAACATGACGGCTTTGCAAAAGGGAAACACGCGCTGCGCTACGATCGACTCCACGCTCGGGGCTCACCACGGAGGGGACTTCCCCTCCAGCTTTCACCCCGGAACCCGGCTCTTCGCTCAAGCCTGGATCGCCAGCGACGCGGACGGAAACATCAGGTCCTGGACGCCACTACTTGATCGCGAAGGTGAAGAACTCGGTGTCGTTCAGATCGACATCGGGGAAGACGACCGCGTTCCGCTGGACATTGTTCGCCGAGGCGGGAATGACCGTCGTGGTGGACGAGTCCGTGTCGACCAGGACCAAGGCCCAGCGATCCTTGTCGCTCAGGAGATCGAATTCACCGAGTCGCAACTCCATGTCAACCAGCCCGACACCGTCGCCATTGCCCCCATCGGTGAGGGTCAAGGCCCATTCCTCGGACAGGCGGAAGGGATAGCCGTCGATCCCGAAGGGGGAAGCCTCGAGCTTGTCCGTTCCGTTGCGACCCCAGAGCAGGAAGTCGCCCATCGACAGAGCAGAGGGGTTGTTGATCAGGACAGGTCCGGTGCCCTGGGAGTGACTTACCGCGTCATTGGAGTCGATGAACCCGATACCGCAGATATCGCGTTTGTGGGTGGCCAGGTGTGCATAGTGCGACGTGTCGTCGATCCGGATGCCATAGAGCCCGCTGTAGTAGTTGTCGATCAGCACCTTACGAACCACGCCCATGACATCCGGCACGGCGATGACCTCGTAGATATCTCCCGTGAAGAACCCGCCGTTGCGCCAACCGGAACCAATGAGCCAGTTCTCGATGTTGATATCAGCGTTCATGGCGTTCTTTCGGTCATCCAGAAAGCCATCCACGTAGTAACTGACCGACGGAATGTCGCGAACGAGCACGAATAGATGCGGCTCACCTTGCGCGATCGGCGTCTCTCCCGTCATGCAACGGTTGTGGACCATGGCCGAGGGGACTCCCTCGGTCACGGCGACCCTCAGGCCGCTGTTCGAGCCGTTCGTCGATAAGCCAACCATGGCCGGCCGTTTACTACACTGGTTATCGGTCTGCAGGCCGTCCGTGGTGCGGGCAACGACGGCAAGCGTGAACTTGGCCTTGACGGGCGCGCGCAATTCCATCGTTTGACCGCCAGTGAAGCGCACCGCGGGTAACCCCGGGGGACCGGCTTGATCGACGATGACGGGTTCGCGGTCGCGCGCGAAGGCGACGGCATCCGTGGGAATCCGGGCGTTGTCGCGCCATTCCTGAACCAGACTGCCATCAGGAAGGGTCACGATGCCTCTGTCCGCGCGCAGCCAGAGCTCGAGCAGGATCGGCGATGACTGCACCCCATAACCGGCCGGCCCATCATCTCCTGAGAGAGCATCGAAGTCGCCCGGCGTGACGGTCGTCGATGTGTTGTCCCCGATGGCGCTATCCGGTGGGAAGGCAAAGGAGGAAACCGGCGTGACTTCATAGGCCAGGATCGCTCCGAGGTCCTCGGTGACCACGAGGTGCTGGCTGGTCTCGCCAGGGATCTCGACACCGTTGCGCAACCAGCGCTGCGCCGATTCTCCCTCGGGGTCGTTGTCCGGGTCGAAGTAGGAGAAGGAACCCGACAAGAGGCCGCCGACGAAGGGCGCTCCGCTAACGCGTACATCGAGGGCCTCGGGAATGTCACCCGGCTCGATCGTGCTTTCGGGGTCGAAGGGATCCGTGCCTCGCAAAATCTCGAACGAATCCGGCACGCCATCCAGGTCGCTGTCGCTCATCAGGGTGATCGGACCGATCGCTCCCAAGGAGATGAGGTAGGCCTCCAGAGCGTCGGAGATGCCATCTCCCGCGGGACCGGTCTCGTCGTTCTCGTCGAGGCCGCCATTCACGAGCGGGGAATTGCCATCGAACGGATCCGATCCCGAACGCACCTCGAGATAATCGGGGAGACCATCTCCATCCGTTTCGGTCGAGGCAAAGAGCGGGGCGTTTGCCCCGAGCTGAATCAGGATGGCCTCAAAGGCATCGGAGATACCGTCGTCCGGAGGACCGGTTTCGTCGTTCGTGTCGGCAGCACCGCCGACGAGGGGATAGTCGATGTCGACGGGATGGGCGAGGTTCTGGACCTCGAAGTAATCGGGGATGCCGTCGCCGTCGGTGTCCGAACCGGTGTTGAGCGGCTCTTGGCCCCCCAAGCGCAGCAACACGGCCTCGAGGGCATCGGAGAGCAAGTCGTCATCGCTGTCCAGCTGACCATTCGGAACGGGACTCGCACTATCGAGCAAGTCGGTCACCGCAAAGACCTCGAGATAGTCGGGCGCAAGGTCACCGTCGGTATCCGTGCCGTGATCGATGGGTGCCGCAACACCGAGAGCCAAGAGCAGCTGCTCGAAGGCATCGGAAATGGCATCGACGGGACCACCCATGGCGCCGTCGTCCGTGTCCTGGCCCCCCATGACAACGGGGCGATCCACCGAGCGCGGGTCCGCCGCGACAAAGGGCACGAAGGCCGGGTCGAAAGCCGCGGTCACCTCGAGCACGTCGGGAGCTCCATCGAAGTCGCTGTCCACGCGACCGTTGATCACCGCGAAGACACCCAGCTGCAGAAGGAGGGCATCGACCGATTCGGGAATGTTGTCCCCATCGAGATCCTCGGATCCGGTCGGGGCAGGCCGCGCCGCATCCAACGGGCTCGAGCCGATACGCAGCTCGAGGTAGTCCGGTGCGAGGTCCATGTCGAGGTCCGTACCGGGACCGGCGTTCACCGCTCCCAGTTGTTCGAGAACGAAGGCCGAGCCGTCGATGATGCCATCACCATCACCATCCTCTGAGCCCGCACCTCCGGGAAGGGGGTCGTCGCGATCGAGGAAATTGGTCGCGAAGCCGGCCTCGTAAATGTCGGGAATCCCATCGACATCCGAATCGCTTCGCGGGGTGACCGGGGGCAGGACTCCGTTGGCAATGAGGTAGTGCTCGAGAGCATCGGAAACACCATCCCCTGCAGGGCCGGTCTCGTCGTTCGAGTCTCCGCCATCCGGGATCGGGTCATCGCGATCGAGCAGATCCGAGGGCAGAGCCACCTCGAGCGGATCGAAAAGACCATCGCCATCCGAGTCGGTGTCCGATTCGACGTCCTCGACCCCTAGCAAACGCAGTGCTTCCTCGAAGCCATCCGTGAGGCCGTCGCCGTCGGTATCGTTGGCGCCGTTCGGCGCCGGGTCGTTGATCTCGAGCGGGTTCGAACCCACGATCAGCTCGAGATAGTCCACCGCACCGTCACCATCCACGTCGCGTGACTTGTTCGGAGCCGGATCGGCCGCATTCAAGGGGTCCGTGAGTGTGCGCACCTCGATGACGTCCGGGATGGAGTCGCCGTCGGAGTCGAGTCCGGCAGTGATCGGGGCCTCGGCCCCGAGGGTGAGCAGCAGCGCCTCGAGAGCGTCGCTGACACCGTCGCCCGGAGGCCCCGCCGGGTTACCCGTATCTTCGCCGCCTTCCACTTCGGGGGAATCCGCGTCGGTCAAGTCCGAGAGGAAGAGAATCTCGATCACATCGGCGATGCCATCCTCGTCGGTATCGCTCAACATGGTGACCGGGGACGTGCCCCCCATGGAGATGACGACCTGCTCGAGAGCGTCGGAGATGCTGTCGCCCGCCGGGCCGGAGTCATTGGCCAGATCGTTCGCGCCGTCGACGACCGGCGAATCCCTGTCCTCGGGGTCGGATCCGTTCAGGATTTCGATGACATCCGGGACACCGTCGAGATCGATGTCGGCCTTGACCAGGATCGCGGGGCTGGTGGAATCGAAGGGATCGCTGCCGGTCAATATCTCGAGGAAGTCGGAAATGCGATCGCTATCGAAATCGGTCTCCATGTCCATCGAGGGCGCTCCGCTGCGTCGCATCAGATCCTCGAGACCGTCCGAGATACCGTCGCCATCGGAATCCATATCCCCGTTCATCGCAGGATCGTTCACATCGATGATGTTGCTGCCGGAGCGGGCCTCCAGGTAGTCGGGAATTCCATCCAGGTCGGCGTCGTCGCGTGCGGACACGGGAGTTTCGCCACCCAGGAAGCCGAGGTGTCTTTCCAGGGCATCGGTGATTCCGTCGGTCGGCGGCCCCGTGTCGTCGAGCATGTCCTCTCCACCGTTGGAAAGCGGTCGATCGGGATCGAGAACGCCTGTACTGAATTCGACCTCGAACGCGTCGCTGAGACCGTCGCCATCGACGTCGAACCTCGCGATGAAGAAGGGGTCCTGCCCATCGAACGGATCCGTTCCGCTACGAATCTCGAGTACGTCCTCGAAGCCATCGCCGTCGCTGTCGTTCTCGACCGTCACCGGTCGTTCCGCCCCGCGGCGCAACAGGTAGATCTCGAGACCATCGTTCACGCCATCGAGCGGCGGTCCGGTCGAATCGAGATCCTGGTTGCCCTCGAACACCGGATCATCGAAATCGAGGTGATCGAGCCCACTCTGCACCTCCGCGTAATCGGGAATCCCATCGAAGTCCGTGTCGGTCCGAGCTGTGATCGTCTGTGTCGAGCTCGTCTGCCGCAGGAACTGCTCGAGACCATCGGGAATGTTGTCGATTCCAGGCCCCTCGGGCGTGCTGAGGTCCTCCGCACCACCGACGTAAGGATCGTCGGGATCGAGGGGGTCACTCGAGAGGCTCAGTTCCAGCCCGTCGGGAAGGCCGTCGCCATCGGAGTCGGGCAACAGGGGGATGCCATTGCTGGATCCACCGCTGCTACAGGCGAAGAAAGTGAAGGCGCCGAGGAGGCCCGCGGAGAGGGAGATTCCGATCTGGTTTCGCATCCAGCAGGGAAGATGGGTAAGGAGTTGGCAGGGGCTATATCTATTCTCCCACAGCCCGCATTGGGGCGTCAGGAAATCTCAAAAACCCATGCTTTTGCCCCCAAGAAGGCCCTTCGAGGGCGCGGGGGAGGAATTTCTCTTCTCAGCTGGTAGCCACGTGTGAAACGGCACGGGCGCAACGGCACTCAGAAGGGGAAACGAAAGCACTTCCCGAACGCGAAATCCCGGGGAGATTCTCTCCATGGGCGGCTCACTGCGGGTGCATCGCTGCTCCTCAGCGCGGGAACCACACCCGATCTCGAACTCCGTCAGCGACGTGTTCCTGTGCGAAAAGAGGAGCGCTGAAGCCTCGCATACCAGCGAAGGCTGGTTGGAATCCAGGGCGTGTGGCGCGTGCGCTTCTCGTTGGATTCCCCTATACCTTACGCCACCCGTCCCCGGCCCCTGGACCATGTCCGATCTCCCCCCCGAAACCGATGCTGCCCTCCTCGACAGGGCCCTGGAAGCCCCCCCGGAGCACATTTCGTTCCGGGACGTGGACATGTCGTTTGGGTCGCGGCACATCCTCAAGGGGTTGACGTGTAGCTTCCCGCGGAGCCGGCTCTCGGTGGTTCTCGGGGGGAGTGGTGTCGGAAAAAGCACGCTGTTGCGATTGATCGGCGGGCTCGTGCGGCCCCAGAGTGGCTCGATCGAGATCGCGGGTGAGGAGACGACGCGCTTTTCCGAGGGCCAGCTGTACGGGGTCCGCAAGAAGATCGGGATGCTGTTCCAGAACGGCGCGCTGCTCGATTCGGAGACGGTTTTCGACAACATCGCCTTTCCGCTCCGGGAGCACACGGACCTGGGGCCGAACGAGGTCGAGGGCCGGGTGCATCAATGCCTGGAAGCCGTCGGGCTCCACGACGTCGACCGCCTCTTCCCGGCCCAGCTATCGGGCGGTATGACACGCCGGGTCGGACTGGCCCGGGCCATGGTCCGGCGTCCCGACATCCTGCTTTGCGACGAGCCGTTCTCCGGACTGGATCCGATTTCGGCCAAGCGTATCGAGCTGTTGCTGTGCGAGTTGAATCGCAAGCACGGCCTGACCGTGATCGCCGTCTCGCACGACATCGCCTCGACCCTGCGCATGGCCCACCACCTGGTGATGCTCTTTCTCGACCAGACCATCGAGGGCACGGTAGAGGAGCTGCAGACACTCGATGACGATCGCGTGCGTAATTTCCTGAGCCTCGAGATCGATGAAGCCCTCGGTGAGCAGGAAGGCGAGGTCGAGAGACTCAACGAAGGGAATGGGGCCCCGTGATGATTTCCGGCCTTCGTAATCTCGGGCGTGGAACGCTGCGCTTCGTCGAGGTGCTCGGCGGACTCACAGCTTTCGCGCTGACGATCCTGGGCAACCTGATTCGACCGCCCTACCGCTTTCGTGCGCTCGTGGAAGAGCTGTACAAGCAGGGGGTTCTGTCGCTGACCATCATCTGTGTCTCCGGTTTCACCGTGGGCATGGTGTTGGGCCTGCAGGGGTACAACACATTGGTGCGCTTCGGCGCCACCGAGTCGCTAGGGGCCGTCGTGGGACTCAGCCTCGTCCGTGAACTTGGGCCGGTGCTGACGGGCCTACTGACGACAGGCCGAGCCGGATCCGCGACGACGGCGGAGATCGCCACGATGTCGATGACCGAACAGCTCGACGGCCTGCGCATGATGTCGGCCGATCCGATGCATGTCGTCGTCCTACCGCGCGCGGTAGCCCTTGCGCTGGTCATGCCGATGCTCTCGGCCATGTTCACGCTCTGCGGTATGGCCGGTGGCTTCTTCGTAGCCGTGGGCTTTCTCGGCGGCGACGCCGGGGTCTACATCTCCAACATCGAATCGTCGATCGACTTCTCATCCGACGTGTTCGGCAGCCTGGTCAAGGCCGCGGTCTTCGGCTTGCTGCTGGCTCTGATCTCCACCTATCTCGGCTTCAGGGCCACGCGGAGTGCCGCCGGGGTCAGTGCAGCGACGACGACCACGGTCGTCGCGACCTCGGTCACAATTCTCATCTTCGACTACTTCATCACCGCGCTTCTGGGAGTCTGACAAGCGATGCAACGTTCCTCGACTCGAGACCTCGTCGTCGGCTGTTTCGTACTCGCCGGCCTCCTGGCACTCGGTTACCTCTCGGTTCGCGTCGGAGGCGTTTCGTCCGGCCAGCTGCAAGGCCTCACGCTGTACGCCCACTTCGACGATATAGGTGGGCTGACACCGCGCGCCAAAGTGACGATTTCGGGGGTCAAGGTTGGCCAGATCCGTGCCATCTCGCTCGACGAGGAATACCGTGCAAAGGTCGAGTTCGAGATCCGCAGCGACCTCGAGCTGACAACCGACAGCACCGCCTCGATCCTGACCTCGGGCGTGCTCGGCGATCAGTACATGGCCCTACAGCTCGGCGCCGAGGAGGACTTCCTCGTCCAGGGCGAGACCATCACGTTCACGGAATCGGCCTTGGGGCTCGAGCGACTGATCGGCAAGTTGATCCACAACACGGATATCGGAGGGGATTGAGGTGCAACGCCGCAGGGGCACTCGCATGTACGCCGTCGCCCTGGGAACCGCCATTCTATCGGCGTGCGCCTCGACGGCCTCGGGACACGACTACGATCCCCTGGAGCCGATGAACCGCAAGATCCACTGGTTCAACGACCACGTCGATCGCTACTTCGTCGAGCCCGTTGCGCGGGGCTATGCCTGGGTCCTGCCGGATCCAGTGGAGGACATGATCTCCAACTTCATCCGCAACCTGCGCTTCCCCTTGGACCTCGTGAACAACCTGCTGCAGGGCAAGCCCAAGGAAGCGGGCGAGGAGACACTGCGCTTCTTGGCGAACTCGACCATCGGCATCGGCGGCTTATTCGACCCGGCTTCGGAGTGCTTCGAGCTCTCCGAACACAACGAGGATTTCGGCCAGACGTTCGCCGTGTGGGGCATTCCCGCGGGGCCCTACCTGGTTCTTCCACTTCTGGGTCCCTCGAATTTCCGGGACGGAATCGGCCTGATCCCCGATGCCTACGGCGGAGGAGCCCTTTATGTCTTCCAGGACGAGCTACTTTGGGGCTACGCCGGGCTGAGCCTGCTCAGTCTCCGCACGGACCTCCTTGAAGAAATCGACAGTGCGCGCCAAGCATCCCTGGATTACTACGTATTCACGCGGAACGCCTACGGACAACTACGTGAACTGGAGATCACGGACAAGGCCAGTACGGCGCGCTGGCAGCGAGGTCACGACCAGCCGGAAGAGGAGAATGAACTCTACGACGACGACCTCTACGATGATGGCCTATATAACGACGAACTCTACGACGACGAACTCTACGACGATTCCGAGCCCGCTGACTCAGGAAAAAAGAGGCCCACAGATGAAGCCCAGGAAAAAGACCGTGCTCTTTGACGCAGTTCGCCCCCTCCCTCTTCTGGTCGGCCTTCTTCTCACGGGCTTCGCTGCAGCCCAAACCTCTCCCCCACCCGCCAAGGGGCCCGTCGAGGTCATCAAGGAAACGACCTACGCCATCACCAAGGTTCTCGAAAATGACGACCTCCCCGAACTGACGCAACAGAACAAGGTCATCGAAGTCGTCGACGAGCGCGTCGATTTCGAAACCGTATGCAAACTGGTCCTGGCGACGAACTACAAGAAGTTCTCCGGCGACCAGCGCAAGCAATTCGTTCAGGAGTTCCGCCGCCACCTACTCTTCACGTACTGGAACAACGCGTCGAGCCTCGACTTCGAGAAGATCGTGATCACGAGCGATCGCAAGGAAAAACGCAGGGACTGGACGGTCAAGACGCTCGTCCACCACAACGGCGACTCCACCAGGATCGACTATCGCCTTCGCTTGCGGGGCGCCGATGAAAAGAACAGCGGCGAGTGGAAGATCATCGACATCCTCATCGAGGGGGTCAGTCTCGTTTCCAACTTCCGCTCTCAGTTCAAGAGCCTCGTCTCCAATCAGGGCCCCGAGGGGCTGTTGAAGACGTTGCGCAAGAAGAACGATAAGGAGGAGAAGGCGATGAAGGCGAAGGACAAAGAACAGGCAAAGTAGCGGCAGCTCGGTCGTACGCGATCGCTACTGGGTCCTTGTCCTCTTGCCCGGACGCTTGCCCCTGGGGCCGTCCCACTTGCGGGCCGGCAAGGTCTTCAAGTAGCCCGATAAGCGCTCGTAAGCCTCACGGGCCTCGCCTTCGAGCTTGTCGGGAATCAGTCCGTTCTTCTCGAACGGTCGTACTTCCAGGTCGAAGAGTCGCTCGACGCCGCTATCGCGACGTAGTTTCCAGCGCTGGTCACGGATCATCAGCTCGTCGCCGGTGCCGCGGTTCTTGGCGTTCGTCTCGAAGCGCTCGGAAAAAGCGAATGGACGTCCAGCGAAGTCCACCCCTTCGGTGAACGAAGCTGCGAACGAGACGGAATCCTCGCCACCCCGACGTTTGATCGTGTCGTCGCCATTCGCTCCAGCCAGCTGGGCGATCGTTGCGTAGACGTCGGTGCACATGACCAGACCGGAGGTGCGCTTTCCTTGGGCCTCGTCCGCGACCCCCGGTCCGACCACGACCATCGGCACTCGCACGCCTCGATCCCAGGTCGTGGCCTTGCCTCGTTTGCTCGAGCCGTTGATGGCTGGTGGCGTTCCGTTGTCGGATATCAGGAAGAACCAGCTGTCCTCTCCGACAAACGAACGCAAAGCCTCCACCGCCAGGTCGGCTCCCTCGAGCATCTCGAGGAACCGACCACTGCGTTGGGATGGGTACTCCTTGCGACGCCAGGCCTCGGGAGGGGTGTGAAAGGGTGCGTGGGGCACGTTCAGGGAGAGCACCATGAACTTCGGCCCTGGGGTCTCACCCCACCATAGCTTCGCCGCGTTCACCTGGGCGCCGGTGGGATACTCCTCGCTCAGGGCGCCTTTGCCATCGTCGACGCGGTACCAGTTGTCGTAGCCCTTGCCGAACTTCGAACGCAGGTTGCCTGGGGTGCCGGCCAACCAGCGATCGAACCCCCCGACCTTCAGCGCCGAGCTCTCGGGAATCGCTTTGCCCTCGAGGGCGTAGGTGCCGGCATGCCACTTGCCGATGAGACAGGTTGTGTAGCCCTCTCCGGAAAGCACCCGCGGCAGCGTATCGAGATCGAACGCCGGCGAGGGATTGTCGGGACCGGGCGGGGCGTAGTGGTTGATCCCCTCCCCAACGCCCATCCGCCTTGGCAGTCGCCCCGTCCACAGGGCAAGGCGCGTCGAGGAACACACGGGCATCGTGTGAAAGCCGTCGAACGAGAGGCCCTCTTCGCGCAAAGCGTCGATCGCGGGTGTCTCGGCGGCGTGCAGGTCTGGCCACGAGACGTCGTCGAGAATGCAGACGACGATCGAGGGCGGAGGAGGGGGCGGGTGGGCTTGGAAGAACACGTGAACTCGTAGTATGGCGTTACAAGACCGGTTACGAAACCAGGTTCCGTGACGCCTCAGCTGGGATTCTCTCCGAGCCAGCGCAGGAGTCGGAGACGCAGCTCGGCCAGACCCATCCCGAGCTCACTTTCGATAATCTGAGTCGATGACTCATCGCCTCCACAGCGGGCGAAGGTGGACGCGAGTCGAAGTCGACCGTAGCTCTCGAGGAGATACCCCGACAGTGCGTAGGTCAGCAAGAGATCGCTGGCCCCCATCGCGTTGACATCCTTGCCGAGGGCGACGGCGATGGCTTGTGCGTCCTTCTCCTTCAGCACACTCCGCGCGAGGGTGTTGTAGTCCGCCTCCGGTTCATAGATCTGCATCGCGATGTCTGCCGGGCCGGAGCTTGAGCGCTCGTCCTGCTGGACCGAGAACGAGAGCCGTGTTCCGACCAACCGATGAGTGAGATACATCCCGAGGCTCTGGTCGATCCACCCGTGGCGTGTGGTGGTCCCGTATCCCCTCGAGAAATAGAGCGAGATCGTCTGGCGCATGGTCATGTCCAGACGTCCGGCGGCATTCGCACCCCAGCACCCGAAACGAGAATCGTCACCCATCCATGCGCTCTCGACCATCCTCATCTGCGCGCGAAAGGCCGCGGATAGCCCGGGGTAGTTCTCGATCAGAAGACTGCTTTTGGCATCGTCATCGACCAGATACACGCGCAACCCATCATGGGGGGGCTCGGCGCCCCCGAGGAAAGTGGGGAGCCACTCCCATGCCGCGTGCAACTTGCGAGCGACGTCTTCTACTTCTTCTTGCGTGGTCGTTCCGAGAACGGTGACGAAGCCGGTGCTGCACCTGGCAGTCCATTCAAAACCGAGGGAAGCTTCGGACTCATGGATCTCGGCTTCGACGAAATTGGATTCACCCACGAGGTGTTTGTAGAGCTGTCGCATCCTCGGGCGTTGTTCCCGGGCCTGTACTGTCTCTTTCATCATCCAGTGGACGCGGCCGTCCACGTCGACGCGAATGTCACCACGGTATTCGCGGATCGAGGGATTCTCCGGATCCAGCTGCAAGAGAGCGATCAATTCGGTCTCACCACGGCGCCTTCCAAGCGACTTGGTATGGCTCTCGATCAAGCGCTGAACGGTGTCGCAGTAGGCGCGGATCTTCTCTTCGCGCAACTGCTCTGCAGCCTGGCGTGTTTCTTCAACGGCTGCCTTCGGCTGGGTGTACTTTCCTTGGATCCACTTGTTGGTCTTGCGCTCGAGCCGGTATTTCAGGGACTTGCGCGCCTTGGCGTGGTTCTGGTCGAAAGTCAGGATCAGCTCGTACGTTCGATCTCGCTCGAGGTAGGCGCGCGTCTTCTGGCAAAAAGCAGCCACGTTTTCGAGTTCGGAGAGCAATTCGGAGCGTGCTTGCTCCTTGGCCAGCGCGTAGGTCTCCTGGCAAGGGCCGGAGGGCAAACCAGCGGCGGAAAGTCCACCGGGAGTCGTGAGAAAGAGCCCGATCAAGGCGAGCACTTCTGGGGCGAGCATGTGGGTCATTCGTGTCCTTAGTCCAGCGCCACTCTAGCGGAACGGGATCAGAGGCCGGTTCGATCGACTTTCATAGGACGGCGTGCTTTTGGTACACAACGGCCTCTGCATCCTCTGTTTCCCGCTCTTGGAGGCCCCATGAACGATGTCGTCAACGCTACTACCCTGACCGCGACGGAGAAGCGGATGCTCTTCTGGGCCAGCTTCCTGTCCTTGGGCGCTGCCGGCTTCGGCTTCGCGTTTCGAGTGGCCCTGCAGGGCGACTACGGAGCGGAATATGACCTGACCAACCACCAGATTGGCCAGGTCTTCGGGGCGTCCCTGTGGCCGATCGCGATCACGATGATCGGCTTCAGCTTGGTCGTCGACCGGACGGGCTACAAGTGGCCGATGTATGCAGCCTTCGTGCTGCAGGGGATCTCCGGGGTCGGTACGTTCACGGCGACGGGCTATGGCGGACTCTACTTCGCCGCACTCTGCGCCGGTTTGGGCCACGGCATCGTGGAGGCAGTGATCAACCCCATCTGCGCCGCGGTCTATCCCAAAGAGAAGACCAAGTGGCTGACGATCCTGCACGCGGCATGGCCCGCGGGCTTGGTGGGCGGAACGCTGTTGATCATCGGGGGAGATTCGTTGACCGGAGGACTCGGCTGGAGGGTTCACTCCTTGTGGATCCTCTTGCCCGCCCTCGCGTACTCCGTGATGTACGGCAAATGCCGCTTCCCCGTGGACGAGCGCGTTCAGGCCGGTGTGCCCTATATCGAGATGCTCCGTCAAGTCGGCTTTCTCAGCGCCTTCCTGGCCTCGTTCATGATGATCTACGAGGTCGGCAATCAGACGGCGCTCTTGACCGAGTGGACAGCGCCCCAGAACTGGTTCAACATCAGCCTGATCTCGGGACTCGCCGTCGGGGCGGCCTTCGGGATCTACGTCAAGGCGATCGGCAAGCCGCTGTTCTTTCTCATGTGCCTGTTGATGATCCCCGTCGCCACGGCCGAATTGAGCACCGATCAGTGGATCAAGAAGCTCATGGGGCCGGTGCTCGAAGGCAACTCGATCAACCCCGCTTTCGCCCTGATCTTCTCCGCTTCGATCATGTTGATCTTCCGCGTCTTTGCCGGCGGGATTCTCAAGCTCTTCAGTCCGCCGACGTTGCTGTGCATCAGCGGCATCTTCTCGGCGGTTGGATTGTGGTGGCTCTCCGGAGCGACCGGCGCGGCGATCTTCATCGCCTTCGTGCTCTATGCCCTCGGACAGACCTACTACTGGCCGTGCGTACTCGGCTTCACCTCGGAGCGCTATCCACAAGGCGGTGCTCTGACCCTGAACACGGTTTCCGCAATCGGCCTTCTGTCCGCGGGCATCATCGGTGGTCAACTGATGGGCATCGCCTTCGATTCGTCGATCCACGAGAGCGTGGCCAAGGAAGCTCCCGCCCTCGCGGAAGCCGCGTCCGAGCAGGAGTCCTTCCTCGGTATCAGCCATTCGGCGATCCTCCCAGACAAGAAAGAAGAGTTCCTGGCCGGCCTCGACTCCGCCGAGAAGACTCGGGTCGAGAACGTCTACGCTGAAGCGGACGGCCAGGCCGGTCGCGACGTGCTCACCTACGCCGTGCGCTTCCCGGCCATCCTCATGGTCGTCTTCGGTCTGATCGCGCTCTACTTCCGTTCGCAAGGCGGCTACAAGCCGATCGAGCTGACGAGCGAGCCGTAGTTCGGCTCCGATGAACGAATCCCAAGAAGCCGCGGTGCTGGGGCTCGACCTCGGCACCGGGGGCGCCCGGGTCGTCGTCGTGACCTTCGCGGGTGAGAAAATCGCGGGGGCACAGGTGCCCATCGAAGCGCGAGCGATCCACCGGTCAGGCGAAACCCACGAGCAGGATGCCGAGGGGTGGTGGAAGGCCGCCAAGGAAGCGATCCGCGAGGTCGTGGCGCGTACCCCGGGACATACCGTCGACGCCCTTTCGGTCGATGGGACCTCGGGGAGTTTCGTCGGCGTGGACGAGAGCGGACACCCCACCACCCAGGGACTCATGTACAACGACGCGCGGGCAGCGGGCCTCGCGCGGGAGTGGAGCGCAGTCGAGGGCTTGCCCCACTTCCAGGCGACCTCGCCCCTGATGCGCATGTCGTGGCTCGCGCAACATGCGAGCGAGGCCCATGCGCGCACGCGTTGGTTTGCGCACCAGGCAGACTTCATCACGGGCCGACTCACGGGCGTGTTCGGTGTCAGTGACTACAGCAATGCGCTGAAGAGCGGATACGACCTGCGCGCTGAGGCTTGGCCGTCTTGGATGGATCGCTTCGGAGCGCTCCACGACAAGCTGCCACGAGTCGTCACGCCAGGAACACCCCTTGGAGCCGTGACGGCAGCCGTGGCCCGCGAGCTGGGGCTATCCGCCGACACGCAGGTCGTCGCCGGCGTCACCGACGGCACCGCGGGGTTCCTCGCCTCCGGTGCGCGTCGGCCGGGCGACGACAGCACGACACTTGGAACCACGCTCGTCTTCAAACGCTTGACGAACGAGCCGATCGAAGACCCGACGGGCAGCGTTTATTGCCACAAACTCCCCGGCGGACTCTGGATTCCAGGAGCGGCCAGCAACACCGGCGGAGAGTGGATCCGAGAGGAGTTTGCCACGGACGATCTCGCGTCCCTGGACCAGGCTGCGGATGCCTTGCTTCCGAGCCCCGTGATCGCCTATCCGTTGGTCGTCCAGGGGGAGCGCTTTCCTTTTGCGTGCAACGCAGCGCGAGGTTTTTGTGAGCCTGGTGCTCCGTCGAAGGTCGGAAGAGTGGAACGCTTCGCCGCCATGCTCCAGGGCACAGCCCTCCTCGAGCGCCTCGCCTATGACACCCTCGATCGACTCACGGGCCCGACGAGTCGTGACGTGTACGTCACCGGCGGCGGCAGCAAGAGCGACGTCTGGTGCCAGCTGCGAGCCGACGTGACCGGGCGCACACAGCACCGGCCCGCGCATCCGGAATCGGCCTTCGGAAGCGCGATTCTGGCCGCCGCTGGTGCGCGCGGTGACGCTCTCGGCGTAGCCTGCGAACGCATGGTGCGTTTCGATCGCAGCTTTCACCCCGATCCCGGACGTACCCGGGCCTTCGAGCCCTACCATGCGCGCTTCCGCGGCGAACTACACAGGCGCGGCTACCTGAAAGACCCTCCCTGATGACGGCCATTCTCGAAGAACTGATCGCAGCGGCTCGCGAGCTCCAGAGCTCGGGTCTCGTCACGGGCGCTGGAGGCAACGTCAGCGCCCGAGACGGCGACACGATGTGGATCTCGCCCAGTGGCTTCTCCTTCGCAGATGCGGGAGCGGAGCACTATCCCGCCGTTTCGATCGCGACCGGCGAGGTCACCCAGGGCGCCTACCGGCCTTCCTCCGAGGCCATGATGCACCTCCTGATCTACCGCGTGCGGCCCGAGGTCAACGCAGTGATCCACACGCATCCCAAGCTGACCATCGCCCTCACCGCAGCAGGACACGACCTGCGCCCGATGTATGCGGACTACTACGTCTACCTGCGCGGGAATGTGCCCCATGTTCCCTACGTCACGGTCACGACCGAAAGTCTGGCGCGCGTCGTCGAGCACGAATTTCGGGCTGCCGACTGCTATGGCATGATCCTGCGCAACCACGGTGCAATCACGGTCGGTGAAACGGTGAAGGAAGCGCTCTTCCGCACGGCGGCCGTCGAGGAACAGGCCTTCATTCAGTGGCACGCACTGCAAGTCGGCGAACCCACGTTCCTGACCGAAGAGCAATGCACCGATCTGGACAAGCTCGGAAGCGAGGAGTATCGCCGAGCGCTTCTGTCCCAGATGCGTTCCCATCCCCAGGGTTAGTGCCTTGCTACGTGGAATACTCTTCGATCTGGACGACACGCTGTACGCGTATGCCCCCTGCAATGCAGTCGCATTGCGAGCGGTCTTCGAAGGCCCGGCGGCACAGCTTTGGTCGAACTTCGATGACTTCCAGGGGGCGCATGATGGGGTTCGCGGAGAACTGGCTCGCGAGCTTGCGGGTCAGGCGGCCTCCCATAACCGGATCCTGTTCTTCAAACGCATGCTGCAGCAGGTGCGAAGTGCTCCGAATCCGAAACTCACGCTCGAGATGTTCGACGTCTATTGGACCTGCTTTCTCGAGCACATGCAGCCTGCCCCAGAAGCCCACGATGTCCTCGGACGACTCGCTCGGGCGAGACCCCTGGCGATCGTCTCCAATCACACGACCGACATCCAATTGCGAAAGATCGCCCGGCTCGGATTCGAAACGTATTTTCGAGCCATCGTGACCAGCGAGGAGGTCGGTGAGGAAAAGCCCTCGGCAGGCCCCTTCCGGGCGGCCCTGAGCGCCTTGGGCATCGGGCCCTCGGAAGCGCTCATGGTCGGAGACGATCCGCACTCGGATGTCCGGGGAGCGCAGGGGGCGGGTCTTCGTGTGGTGCAGACGAACGAGTTCAGGCTTCGGAGCCACGAGCCACCTACCGGAAGCCCCGCCGAGCACGTCATCGAGCGACTCGGGGAAGTCGAGGCTATCGTCGCAGCCCTCGAATAGACCTCCCGATCGTGTCGAGCCTGCTGGTCGATCTGACCGCTGGTAGCAACGCCACGATTCACTGGACGACGAACGAGCCTACACGTGGTCTTCTCGACTACGGCGTGTCGCCAGCATCCGGAACCAGCCTGGATCTCGGTGGCCAGCTCAGACGCACAAACGGGGTCACCCTGGGCGGGGTGGTTCTCGTACAGCGCCAGAGTCCTTAGGCTCTGTCACGACCCAAACACGCCTGCAAGCACGGCGCGTGGGATCCCACTAACGGAGTCCGCCTGTACCCGGTCCAATTTCCACCCCCATGAGCCAGAGTCCCGCCACCTCCCATCCCGGTTCCACGGGAAACGTGATCGCCGCCGTTTGCTGCTTTTTTCTGCCCGGTCTGGGACAGCTCGTTCAAGGGCGCTTCCTCGCGGCGACCTTCTATTTTCTGATGACGGCCCCGTTCTATTTCATGGGAGCTTTGCTCCTCCCGCTGATTCCGGCAGTGATTTTCCACATCCTGGCGATCATCAGCGCGGCCACCTGGCGCGGGAAATAAGGAGCATTTCGGATGTCTTCCTGAGGGCTCAGGCCGTTCCCTTGCGCTTCAGGACACAGACCTCGATGTTGGGTACTACCCTAGAGGCATCGATCCTCCAATGAAGCGCCAAGGAACGGGAACGCAAAAAGGAACGCCGACAAAAAGGAGCGGTGCGACCGAGGAGAGGGACGCCTACGAGATCGAGGACGTCCGACGCATTCGCATTCACTTTCCCGGCGAGCTCATCCCTGGCGACCTGTTCGACGAGCGCTATGTGATCCGCGAGGTCATCGGCAAGGGCGGCATGGGGGTCGTTTATTCCGCCTTCGACACCAAGCTGGAACGGGCGGTAGCTATCAAGCTCTTCCGCTCGGGCGCGCAGGCCGAGGACACCTTCGAGAACGAGCTGCTGAAAGAGTCCAAGGCACTGGCAAAACTCGACAGCCACAACATCGTCTCGATCCACGACGCTCGCCGGTGGGAAGAGAATAGCTACCTCGTCATGGACCTCGTGGCGGGGACCGATCTCGGTAACGTACTGCAAACGGTGCGCGCACAGCTCGAGCTAGAGGGTCGCAGCCTCGCACAGCGTACGGGGCGTGACCTCGAACGCGCGATATGCCTACCTCGCTCGGTAGACCGTGCGAACCTCATCGCCCCCAAGAGCTGGCATCGAACCACCACGCGCATCGTGCATTCGATCGCACGAACGCTCGAACTCGCCCACCAGCAGGGCATATGCCACCGCGACATCAAGCCGCGCAACATTCTCCTGGTCGGAGGGGGCGAGCCGGTGTTGCTCGACTTCGGCCTCGCCGCAGCGCGAAGCATCGATCGACAACCGCAAGGCGATGGCGCAACTACGGATGGAAGCGACGGCGAAGGTCTCTTGCGATGCACGCCGGCCTACGTCCCTCCCGAACGAGCGGAGGGTTTTTGCGACGTTGCCGACCCGCAGGGAGACGTGTACCAGATCGGTCTGGTGCTGTATGAATTCCTGACGCTTCAACAGGCCTTCCCGAGGGAGGCGGACGAGTCCTTCTTCGCTCTGCGCAAGCGCATCCTGGAGGCGAACTACCCGGCACCCACCATCCTCGATCCCCGCATCCCCGCGGAGCTCGCGGCCATCGCTGCGAAGGCCCTTGCTCGCCAGCCGAAAGAGCGCTATCTCTCGGTGCGTGAGCTGCGTGAAGACCTCGAGCGTGTGCTCGACGGTCTGCCTCCCCGGATCGCGAAGCTCGGTCGGCGCGACACCGCTTGGATCCTCGCACGGCACGCCGCATGGAGCCCACCCGCAGCCGTGTTCGCCATTCTGCTGCTCGGCTTTCTCAGCTGGTGGGGCTTCAACATGGGCTCCGAATGGACGCCGCCGGATCTCGACCCTTTCCTGCACCATCCAACCGACGGGCCACAGCTGGTCGGCACCCGAACGGTGCTCGAGCTCAAGGGACTCTCGGCGCTGGGCTTGCGGATCCACGCGGAGGACCCCGCCTTCTTCTACGTATTCGCTTCCGAGGAGAACGATCAGGGCCTGCGCTACCTGCGCCCGGTGCAACCCCAGCGCCTTGGCTCTGCATCCGCTCCGCCACCGCAGCAACACGAGCCGCTGCGACTCGAAGCCGGTGAACATTGGATCGCGTGCTCGTCGATCACGGGAAAATCAAAGCGCGAGGGGTTGTTGGTCCTGGCCTGCAGGGAACGCAATCCAATTTTCAGCGAATGGTTGCGTACCGTTGCCGCCAAAGAAGACGTTTACTTGCGGCCCGTGGAATACGCGGATGCCCGGGATATTCTGACAGACCTCCAGGCCCGCTCTCGTGGGGAATCGCTCTCCAAGCTGAGCTCGGAACAATGGTCGTATCTCTTCAGCGACGTCCAGGCCGCCAGCTCGGAGACTGACGCGCATCTCCGCATTCCTGGTATTCGACTACACGAATTCGAGTTCGACGTACATGCCAAGAAAGAGGACGCGGAATGAGGAGCGCCTCGATCATCCTTCGCGGACTTGGCGCTCAAGGCTGGTTCTTCGCTTTCGGCTGTGGCGAAGTCGGCTCGCCGGCCGAGGGAGCTTCGAATTTTGGGGTACGGCTCGAGACCTTTCTGCAAGAGGCTGGGCGAAGGCAGGCTTCCTGCACGTCCTGCCTGGGACGAAGTGAAGCGAGCCCCCCCTAAAAAAAACGGGCGACTCGCGCGGGAAGTCGCGAGT
>CBFIHP010000020.1:59592-86869 GCA_965662355.1 Planctomycetota bacterium
CCCCCCCCCCGACAGAGGGAGGGGATCCGGTACGAACCTAGCTGTAGGGACAGCCTTGTTCGTTGAACTCTTGGTTCGATTCAAAGGTAGCGGATTGCTTGAAGAACTGTAGCGTCCCGCTCTCGGTCACAATGCCCCGGACCTTCGGGGGCATTTGCTACATGAAACCTACCGCTGCAACACCCCTCTTGGGGGATTTCGCCTCGCTCCCGCTCCTCGAAGCTGAAAGCAACACGTAATCAGGAAGAGGTTTCTGGTCAGCTCTTGCGAAAAATCAAGTTGGCCAGAGTCGGTGCGCAAACATGTCCGTGCCCCGACTGGCTACGGTGCGCCCAGAGCTGAAGAAAGTCGTGCAAGTCTCCCTCGGAATACAATCCGCGTTCCACGAGTCGCGGCAGGTAGCTAGCGAAGAAGCCACCGAGCCAACCCCACCCAGCCAAGCGGGTTGGGTCATTCCCCAGGCCGCGGATAAGAGCGAGGTCACTTTCGCCATCATTCTCTCCGGAGGCGCGACGCAGATCAGCTACGAGGGCGTCTACAGCCGCCTTGCAGCGGAATCCGATTCGAGCGCAGATGCCCTGTCGATCGAGGAGTGCCTGAAGCGGGTCCGCAAGCATCGTGCGCGCGACTATGACTTCAAGAAACACTTCGCCGCCATGCCGTGCCCAGCTCTGTGGCTGTACGGCGATCGCGACCGCAGCAATCCTTCGCAACTCTGCATCGAGCTCATCGAGAGCATCGCGCAGAAGCACGACAAGGACTTTCGCATCGCCCGCTTCCCAGAAGCCAACCATGGGCTTTGGCAATGCCGTCTCGGAGGCTCTGCGGAGTATCCGACCTTGACGCAGATGGCCCCGGGGATCGACAAGACGATCGGGTCCTGGTTGAACGAAAAAGGCCTCGCGGCTCGCATGCCCGAACGCTAGCCCAAGCTACGAACGTGGCTTGCAGCGAACCGAAGAAGTCAGGGCCCCGAGGCTCGAATCGTCACGTCCCGCACGGGTGTCACCTGGCCGTCGATCCGTGCCTGCGCATAGATATGGAAACCGTCAATGCCCGGTAGGTCGCGAACCGGCACGGTGAGATCCACGTAGCCCGCCTGGGGGATGGTCCCTTCCAACCTCAAGATGGCATCGCCCTGAAGGAGAGCGTCGTCCGAATCCGAGTCGCCCAGCGTTCCACCGCGCTCACGCTTTCCGCCCTTGGGCCTGCCAGCGATCTCGTCGATCGAATACGCGATCTCGAAGGGCACGCCGGGAAGGCCGAAGAGCATCGTTTGCAGCTCACCGGGTGCAATGGGGGCTCTACCGAGGAACAGGTATGGCAAGCTAGGCGGAAACCACATGTCGAAGCGCGCCGAACGGCTCGTGTGCGTCACCGGTGCGGGTGGTGTGTGTACCAGCCCGAATTCGTCTGCGATGAGGATGTGCTCGTCCTTCAAGACCTCGCCTTCGCGCAAGGTGTAGTGCACGAGCATCCCTTGCTCCAGTGCGGGCTGACCGGTGCGACGCGGAGTCATACGTACGGTTCCGACCTCAGCGGTCGCGGCATCCAGGACGATGCCCCCCCGCAGGGCGACGTCGAAGACGATTCCCAGTGGTTCTCGTTGAACGGTCAGCGGATCGTAGTCGACATAGCCGTTGACAGATCCGATCAGGTCACCGTTCAAACGCTGACCATCTCCATACTTCTGATCCAGGCTGAAGTCGCTGAATCGCAACGTTGGACGGCTGAGACGCTCTGCGAACGTCCTGCGCAGCAAGGTATCGTGTAGTGGGTACCAGTAACCGTGTGGACCGTGGATGTGGTCGTCGAAGTAGTGGACGGCAGGTCGATACGCCAGCTTCATGGCGTCATAGAAATTCCGCGTTGCCATCCAACCGACCGTCTCGTCGTTGCGTCCGTTCAGGGTACGCACGATGGGCCAGTCCTGGCCGATATTCGCAGTGGCCATGAAGGACGCGTTCGCCCGGTCATAGACGGCGAGGCCGCTCGGAAGTTTCAAGTTCTGGGAAAAGGTACCCAGGAGATCCTGCACGAACCAGGGATTGGCAATGTCCGGCGCAGCCAGGTCGAAGTTCGCATTGCGGCACAGCACGGCCGCAAGCCGCTCGGGGATCTCTCCAGCCAGAAAGATACTCCCCATCGCGCCCATCGAGCCTCCGACGGCGTACACACGCTCTTTATCGTGAGCCGCACCAAGCTTGGACTGCATCCAGTCCAGGGTCCACACGACACGCTTCTGCGTGAAGAGATGGATCATCGTGTCATTCGCGGCAGGTCCCGGGAGTTTCTCGTGGTAGCCGAACCAGAGAGTCCATAGGGATTCAGGCAACAGATCGCTGATTGCGAGAATGTCGATGTCCCCCTGAACCTCGTTGCGGTGGGGCCACCCTTGGGGGAAGGTCTCACCGGCCGAGTGCAAGCGTATCGCCAGCCCACGTGGCCCCGGAAGCCCCCCGGCATCGAAGCGAAAATTGAAACCATGGCTGGGTTTCAGGGAGAGCGCTTCCTCATAGGGCGTCCCCCGGTTTGTGACCCAGTGGGCCCACAACTCCCCCGTCCCGTCGATGTTCTGCAGTACCGGCTGGGTCGGCGCCATCGTCTCCGACAATCCTCTATGCAGCGAATTGCGCCCGCGCTTGACCAACGTGTTCTCTGTGCCGCCCGCGCTGACCGACGTCACCGCATAGTAGGCGTCCACCGCATCGGACATGACCGTATTCACGAACAGCCCCGCGAACGCGCTTAGCGCCTTATCGCCCTCACGAATGATCCACGTGTAGTCGCGGTTCGTCGCCAGCGAACGCCCCAGGTTGTAGGAACTGTCCGAACCGACCTCGCCCAGGAATTCCGCGCCCTGCAAGTCCGCGAAAGAGCGCATCGCCTTCGTGTCCCGGTACACCCGATAGCGCATGCTCTGATCGAAGAGCTCGGTCCAAGTGACGAACGTCTGGCCCTCTTGATGGAAGACGCTGAGGTTGCGCACATCTTGCGCCTGGGCCGTCAGTTCGAGACCAATGGCTACGATGAAGGGGCTGAGGAAACGCGCGACAGACATGGGGAAAGACCCGACAGGCGGGTCTGCTATCTTAGCGCCTGCACTCCTCCGCAATCCTCGATGAAGAACTCCTCGATGACCAAACTGTCATCTCTCGCAGAGACCGAGAAATTCTTTCTGGAATCCGAGTCTGCCCCCCCTTCATGAAGCCTTGCAATGCCCATGATTTGCAGCCTTTCCTCGATTTGCAAACGAGGGGTAGCCTCAAGAGTTAGATCAGTGCTCGGCGGGGGTGGCTTCCTACTCCGGCGCCGCGCGCAGTAGCATCCCTTCGCAACAACACCTCTCACCCCGGGCTTGCACGGCAGCATAGTTGCGGCAAGTCCGGCAGCCTTCCCAGAAGGCCGGGTCGTGGGTGAGTTGATCGAGAGGAACGACCTCGAACCCGAGCGACAGGTTCAGCGCTCGCACGTGGGGCGAGGTCGTCAGGCTCATCAAGGTGGCGCGCGGCAACTGGCGACGTGACGAGTCGAAGAGGATCGTCTTCAAGTCGCGTCCCAGCCCCGAACCGCGGTAATCCGGACGCACGACGAGTCCGGAGTGGGAGATGAAGGTGTCTTTGTCCCAGGCGGACCAGTAGCCGAAGCCAACCAGCTCGCGCTCGTCGGAAGGAGCTGCGGCCGTTGCGATGGCCGCACGCCCAGCTCGAATCTTGGCGCCGAGCCACTCCGGGCTGCGCTTGGCGATGTCGTACTGCGAGGAGGCCGCGTCGATCAAACGCGAGGCCGCCTCGGCGAAACGAACATCCTCGGGCGTGGATTCGTGAACCTCGAGAGCGCCCATGGTCGCCAGAAACCTCAGCCCTGGGCGAGGGCTCCAAAGACGGCGGCCGCCGTCCAGAGTCGGTTCTCGGCCTCGTCCTTGACCGCGGACATCGAGGAGTCGAGCACACCGTCCGAGACGACGATGTTGCGTCGCACGGGCAGGCAGTGCATGAAGATCCCATCGGCGGTCTTCGCCATCTTGTCCGTGTCGACCATCCAATCCTTGCGCAGGTGCGCCTTGTCCTTGGATTCTTGATCGAAGCGCCCGTAGTAATCCAGCGACCCCCAGGCCTTCGCACAAACGACGTCGGCACCGGAATAGGCCGCCTCGATGTCGTCCGTCTCCTGGAGCGAGCCACCGAGTGCCTCGGTCCGCGCGCGGGCCCTCTCGACGACTTCCGGTTCGAGCCCCCAGCCCTCCGGGCGCAGGATCGTGACATCCATGCCCAGGTTGGCGGCAGAGAGCATCTGCGAATGCGGCGTCGCCACGGGAAGCGACTTGGGATGCCAGGCCCACGTCAACACGTACTTCTTCCCGCGTGTCTCCCCGAGTCGCTCGACCATGGTCGTCGAATCGGCGAGCCCTTGCATCGGGTGCCAGCGGTTCGATTCCAGGTTCACGACCGGGCACTCGGAGAACTCCGCGAAGCGGTGGATGAACTCGTCGACCTTCAACTCGTCGTACGAACCGGTGGCCTGGCCCTGGGCCGAGCCGACTGTGATCAACTCCGACTTTCTGATGCCGACGAAGTGACACATGCGCGAGAGCACCGGGCTCAGCTCGCGGATGTGTTCCTGGGTGTTGCCGTCCATGACGACACCCTCACCCGTTTCGAAGTTCCAGGTGTCCTTGCCCGGGTTGATCGCGACCGCGGTACCGCCGTAGCGTGCCATGGCGGACTCGCACGAGATGCGAGTTCGCACGGACGGATTGAAGAACAGAAGGGAGGCGATCTTGCCCTGCAGGGGCGCCTTTTCCTTACCGGACTTCAGGGCCAACGCGTAGTCGACGAGGCCACGGATTTCTTCGCTCGTGTAATCGAGGGTGGTGATCCAGTTGCGCTTGTCGAACGAGATCATGACGTGGCCTTGGCGGCGACGGCTTTCTCGAGCACGTTGACGAAGTCCGGCCCGTCCTCGACGAGGTCGTACGTGACGCGCAGGTTGGGTTTCTTGATGTCGATCACACGCGCAAGGTCGATCGGCGTGCCGACGAGGACCAGGTCGCAGTCGGTTTTGTTGATCGTGTCCTCGAGATCCTTCATCTGGGCGTCGCCATAGCCCATGGCCGGCAGCACCTTGCCGATGTCGGGGTACTTCTTGTACGTCTCGGCGATCTCACCGACAGCGTAGGGCCGCGGCTCGACGACCTCGGCGGCGCCCCACTTCTCGGCGGCGACGGTGCCGGCACCGTACTTCATCTCGCCGTGGGTCAGGGTCGGACCGTCCTCGACCACGAGGACGCGCTTGCCCTTGATCTGGTCCGGATCGCTGACGTGCACCGGAGAGTCGCCGCGTACGACGAGGGCTCCGGAGTTGACATCTTTGGCGTTCTGTTCGACCGTGGCGATTCCAGCCGGCTCGGCCGTGTCGATCTTGTTGATCAGGATGACGTCGGCGCGCTCGAAGTTGACGGTGCCCGGGAAGTAGTTCAGCTCGTGGCCCGGACGGTGCGGGTCGGCGACCGTGATCCACAGGTCGGGCTTGTAAAAGGGCGTGTCGTTGTTGCCGCCGTCCCAGAGAATGACATCGGCTTCCTTCTCGGCTTCCGCGAGGATCGCCGAGTAGTCGACGCCGGCATAGACCACCGCACCGTTGGCGATGTGCGGCTCGTATTCTTCCATTTCCTCGATCGTGCAGTCGTGCTTCTTCATGTCCTCGAGGCTGGCGAAGCGCTGCACGGCCTGCTTGGCGAGATCGCCATAGGGCATCGGGTGACGGATGGCGATCGTCTTCAAACCGCGTTCGCGCAGGAGCGAGACGACGCGGCGCGAGGTCTGGCTCTTGCCACAGCCCGTGCGTACCGCACAAACAGCAATGACCGGTTTGGACGAGGGCAGCATCGTCGCTTCGACGTCGAAGGTTTCGAATTTCGCACCCGTGTCTTCGACCAGCTTGCGTCGCTCGGCGAGGTAGTCCTCGTGGACGTCGGAGTAGGCGAAGACGACCGTGTCGACTCCGTGCTCCTTGATCAGAGAGACGAGCTCTTCCTCGGGATGGATCGGGACGCCGTCGGGGTGATTCGAACCCGAAAGCGAGGGCGGATAACGACGGTCGTCGATGTGGGGGATCTGCGTCGCCGTAAAGGCGACGACGCGCACGTCGGGGTTCTCGCGGTAGCAGGTGTTGAAGACGTGAAAGTCTTTGCCTGCCGCGCCCATGATCAGGACCTTCTGGGTCATCGGGGGCTCTCGGGGAAAAGCAGTGAGTCGGTTTTCGCGTCGAAGAACGCGGAAGAGGGGGGGGTTCTAGGGGAACCCCCATAAAGGAGTCGAGTCCTGGGCCCGGAATCTTGAGCCGCTGAGCAACGTACAATTGCGGCTTCCTGGCTTTGGGTATGATTCGTCCAAGAACCAGAGAGACCGCCTACAGTGAGCGGGTACTCGCCCCGGCCCGGGCGAGCTGGGAACGATACCAGGCACACGCCTCCTCCACCCGCTCGGATCGCGATTGCAAACCCCAGATCACCGAGAGCGTGCGCCTCGTCCCTGGGCTCGTCTTGGTGCGCTGGCAGTCCTTCACCGCGTTGGCACAGGGACCTTCGTCATCGAACAGACACAGGAGCCCGGCAAGATCGATTTCCTGCCCCGAGGCGTTGAACACGTAGGCGGCCCCGGCCTCGGCGATGGCGATGCGGAACGGTGCGCGGGCGAGCTCGAGGTCGACCACGCTGATGGGAAAGCCGCTGGCCAACGAGGTCGCGTTGCAGGCGTCCACCGCCAGGTTGATCGAGTCCAGCTTCGCCTCGCCGGCAGCCCGCACGAGGTACTCCGAGGCCGGCTTGCCGCGGCCGGTCGGACGATAGCCACCGTGCCGCAGGAGATCGCGGACCTGCTTGCGTATTTCCTCTTCGCGGGCGTGGGGAAAGCGCTCCTGCACCGGGGGCTCAAGGCCCAGAAGTGCGATCAGGCTCGCCGGCGCTGGCATCTCGCCCAGCGGGCTCGGAAAGGTGGTGACGAAGGCCGTGGCCTGAAGCAGGGGATGGGACGCGACCTGAAGCTCGGGGAGATCCATGGCCCCATGTCATGCCCGCCCGCGGGACAGTTCAAGCTGTTAGGGGCACCTAAACGACTTGTGCGCGCCTCTCCCTCTATATGAAGCCAATAGGGATGCCACATCTGGAGAGAACCTCTAAGGTTGGGGTACGCCCGTCTTGCCCCCACCTCTGCGTCCGATGGAATCGATGTCCCGAATCAGCCTGGTCCCCCTGTATCTACTGGCCGGTGCCGCATCAGCTCAGCAAGTTACCTACCAGCGCTCAGGCGACGACTGGATCCGTAGCGAGGGAGAATTCTCCTACAAGGTGGACCCCTCGGTCGTCACCGTAAAGACAGGACTCGAGCGCGACGTCCCCGCCATCCTGCGAACGCTCACGGGCGAGCTGGCCGGAGCGCGCATGGTCCGTGAAAACCGTCTGGGATTCCGCGACATCGAGATCCCGCCCGCTGTGGACGTACTCGCGTTCGTCAGCCAGCTCCGTGCGAGCGGTGAATTCGAGCTGGTCGAGGAGAACACGATCGGCACCTATGGCGTCGCCCCCGTTATCGGCGGCAGCGGCATTCCCTCCGATCCGATGTTCAACACGCAGTGGAACCTGCACAACACCGGGCAGACCGGTGGCTCGAACGACGCGGACGTCGATGCGGTCGAGGCCTGGACCAACGAGGACGGCGATCCCTCGGTCGTCGTGGCCGTGGCCGACAGCGGTACCAACTGGAACCACGAAGATCTCATCGGCAACATCTGGATGAACAGCGCCGAAACGTTGAACGGAAACGATTCCGACGCCAATGGCTACATCGACGACATTCGCGGCTGGGACTTCGACTCCAACGACAACAACCCGACCGGCTCTTTCTGGCACGGCACGTCTGTCGCCAGCGTCATCGCCTCACGCGGCGAGAACGGCGTCGGCCTCGTCGGACTCGCTGGCGGCGGCCAGGACGGCAACGGCGTCAGTGTCATGTGCCTGAATGTGGGTGCCTTCGCCCCCATCGCCTCTGTGCTCGACGATGCCATCCTCTATGCAGCCGACAACGGCGCGCACATCATCACGATGAGCCTCTCGATCGGTACGTCCTCCGCCGTCGAGGCCGCGATCGACGTCGCCGATGCGGCCGGGCTCTTCATCGATTGCGCAGCGGGCAACGGAGGATTCCCCGTCTCGTATCCGGCGAACCTGCCCAAGGTCATGGCCGTGGCCTCGACCAACGACAACGACTTCGTCAGCAACTTCTCGAATCCCGGCCCCGAGGTCGAGGTCGCTGCTCCTGGCGAAGACATCCCGATGTGCGAACTGGGCAACACGGCTTACCACACCAACAGCGGCACGTCCTTCGCCGCACCCCACGTGGCCGCACTCGCCGCCCTGATCCTCTCGGTCGACCCCAGCATGAGCGCCGCTGACGTACGCCAACTGATCATCGACACCGCCGAGGACATCGGCCCGCCCGGCGTCGACAACGGCTCGGGCGCAGGTCGCATCAACGCCAACGCGGCCATCGAGAACGTGAACCAGGGCTTCGCCGTCGCCTTCGGTACCGGCACGCTGGGAAGCAACGGGGTGCCGCGGATCCGTGCCTCCACCATCCCAACCGTCAACGCCTCGATCGACATCATCGTCATCTCGGCTCTCGCCGGCGCCCCGGCGCTGCTCGGGTTCTCCCCCATGGACGCCAACCTGGCGGTCTTCGGCGGAACCGTGTACGTCGACCCGACCGCGGGCTTTCTGGTCTTTGTGGTGACGGTCGGTGGTGGAGGAACGGCCTCGAAGACCCTCTCGATTCCGAACAACCCCGCCTTCCTGGGCCTGGAGCGCTACGCCCAGTGGTTCGTGGTGGACGCGGGCGGCCCCTCGGGCCTCGCCCTGAGCGACGGCATGCACCTCTTGGTCGGCATGTAAGGGGTCGGCGTGTAACGACCAACGCAATCTCCATTCCAACTCGCAAGGGCCCGCGCCTTCCCTCAGGGGGGTGCGGGCTTTTTTACATCCAGGCCTCGATGGCCTCCGCGACGAGTCGATTGGAGTCCGGTGAGAGGTGCGTCCCCGTGAAGACATTTGCGCCTTGCTCCCATGGTTCGCGCAACAACTCGACGACATCGATGTGCTCCATACGTCGATCCTCGAGAGCATCGATCAACGTCGACCAGTACCTGCGCCCACTGGCCAGAAGCCCCGCATAGACTTGTTCGATCGGGAAGATCAGGACCAGGAAGCGTTGCGCGCCGCGTTCTTCGCCCTTCTTGCGAAAGAGCTCCAGCAGGCGCAGCGTCACCAGGAACGGCTCGGAATCGGGATCCGCCCACAGGCGTATCAGCTCTCGATCTCGATACACCTTTGATCCTGCGTAGAGCCGTGCCATGCCGGACCAAGCGAGCCAACCAGGAAGGTGATCCTCGATCCAGTACTCGTGTTCCCTGAGCTCGCCCAAGATACTCCCGCTCTCGACGGCATCCAGGAGTGCCACGCGGGTCGAATAGGGTTGGCGGACCAGCTTCAACCCGTGGCCCTCGAGCACAAAGCGTGGTTTCGCGACCGGCGTGTCGGAGCGCGGATACCAGCGCGGGCGATAGCGATTGACGTTGCGCCCGATGTTCTCGAGCAGAAGCCCGACGACGAGGGCATCGATCGTGCCGGTGTCCATCAGCTGAAAGCGCAGGAAGGCCTGGTCGGTTCCGTATCCACCCACACCGGCGTTCCAGACCTCGGTGTTGTCACGTTTCGATTCGAGGATCGCGGGCCACGCGTCCGCGTCCCCCACTTCATCGCAAAAGGTGAACGAATCGCCGCAGGCCACGATGCGCTGTGTTCCCGCGGGGGACTCGTCTTCGTACTCGCGAGTGCTGCGCAATCCGCGGGCGTTGATCGTGACCGATCTCTTCGCGTTCTGCGAGCCAGGGCGCAGGTTCCAGCCGAGAAGCGGATCGAAGCGCCCCGTCCCGTTCGCCTTGCGCATCCCGGCCAGCTCTTCGCGTTGGGCTTTCAGCCAGGTGGCCTGGGGCTCGTACGTGATCGCTTCGAACGGGGGGATCGGGCGCCAGACGCTGCTCTTGTCTGGAATGACGAATAACGACAGAGCCAGGT
The DNA here is from genome assembly GCA_965662355.1 of Planctomycetota bacterium. GTDB lineage: Bacteria > Planctomycetota > UBA1135 > UBA1135. Next base: position 69,722 of record CBFIHP010000020.1, read on the forward strand.
CGCCTGCGAACACGAGAGCCGTGAGCGAAACCGTGATTCCGACCGCAAACCGGCGCACTTTCATGCGAGTGCGCGGAAGGCCTCGACGATGCCACCCCGATCGTCGCCCAGCAAAGTGCGCGGATCGAGCAAGAGAGCGTCATCTTGGATGCGCGCAAAGACGCAGGGATCTCCCGCACGCAGGCGAGCCGCCAACTCGTCGACGCTCCACGAAGTGTGCACGACGCGCGCCACGTAGGTGGGCAAGAAGACGTCGGGGGCGCTGCCGCTTCCAGGCTGGGAAGTGTCCTCGAGCAGCTCGGCAGAGAACCCCTTGAGCGCATCGATCGCACGCACCAGCACCTGGGCATCCTCACGCACGTGGTCCTTCTTCTTCAACAGCATCGCGCGCGCGGGAATCTCGTCGGCGCGACCTTCGAGATACAGCTCGAGCGTGCGCTCGAGTCCCGCGATGGTCACTTTGTCCAGGCGCAGCGCGCGATATAGCGGGTTATTCCGCAGACGCGCGATCGCCTCGGCCTTGCCGACGATCAAACCGGCCTGGGGTCCGCCCAGCAACTTGTCACCCGAGAACGTGACGACGTCGACACCGCTCTCGACGGACGTGCGCACGAGCGGCTCGCCATCCAGCATGTCGAGTGGTTGCGTCCCCTCGGCTTCGAAGCGCCCGGAGCCCAGGTCGAAGGCACTGGGTACGTTCAGTTCGCGCCCGAGCTCGCCGAGGGTCTTGGCGTCGATCTCCTCGGTGAAGCCCACGACCTTGAAGTTCGACGTGTGCACCTTCAGAAGCAAACCGGTCGCATCAGTGGTCGCCTTGCGAAAGTCCTCCGCCCGCGTGCGGTTGGTCGTGCCGACCTCGACGAGACGCGTGTTGGCTTTCTCCATCACGTCGGGCATGCGGAACGAACCACCGATCTCGACCAGCTCGCCGCGACTGACAAGGGTTTCCTTGCCCGCCGCGAAGCTCGACAAGAGAAGCACGACCGCGGCGGCGTTGTTGTTCACGCAGATTCCCGCCTCGGCACCCGAAAGCCGACAGAGCAATTCGGACAGGCGGTCGTCGCGCTGGTTGCGCCGGCCACTGAAGCGATCGACTTCGAGCACGGCGTAGCTGCGCGCCGCGACCTCCATCGCCGCCGCGACCTCGTTGTGTACGGGTGCGCGCCCGAGTCCGGTATGGAGTACGACACCGGCGGCGTTGATCACGCGCACGAGCCCGCTCTTCTCCTCGCGCTCGATGCGCGACTCGAGCGAGCGTACGAGATCACCGCGTTCGAGACGCTCCTTCACGCCCTCGCCATCCAGCTCGCCGGCGCAGATCGCCCCGCGCCAGGCGTCCAGGATTTCGCCCAGGAGCTCGGTGACGAGCTCGCGGCCAGCCCTCGACTCGAGGGCGATGACCTCGGGCCACGAGAGCACGTCGTCGACCTTCGGGAGCTGGCGGTAAGGGTTGGAGGCTTCTTTCTTCATCGGGAGGGAGATTTTCGCCCACGAACAGGTTGGGGTCACGCTCCGCGTCCTTATTCTGCTCGACCGTGACAGTTTCCATCCGGGACGGACTCGCATGGCAGATGCGCCAGGTCGACGGTGCCGCGGTGCGCTCGATGGCGCAGGCGGTGCGCGTTTCGCCCCTGATGGCGCGCCTGCTCGTCGCCCGGGGCCACACGGACACCGCGGCGACCGAACGCCACCTGCAGGCCAGCCCCATGGGACTTCACGACCCCAACCTGCTTCCGGGCATGGAGGCCGCCTGTGAGCGGCTCGCGCGCGCACGACGCGACGGCGAGACGGTCCTCGTCCATGGCGACTACGACGTGGACGGGGTGACGGGCACCGCGCTCTTGATGCGCATCCTGAAACTGCTCGACATTCGCTGCGAGTGGCACATCCCCAACCGCCTCGTCGACGGCTATTCCTTCGGCGACCACTCCATCGAGCGCGCCAGGGAAACCGGCGCAAAGGTGTGCGTCAGCGTCGACAACGGCACCTCGGCGCACACGGTCATCGCCAAGCTCCTCGAACAGGGCGTCGACACGATCGTCACCGACCACCACGAAGCGCCGGAAGGTCCGCTGCCCGACGCAACGGCCATCGTGAATCCCAAGCTCGCGGATTCGAAATATCCGTGGCGCGAGCTGTGCGGTGGAGCGGTGGCCTTCAAGCTGGCCTGGGGACTCGCGCAGAAGATCAATGGCAAGAAGAGGGTATCCGGGAATCTGAAGGCCTTCCTCGAGGAGGCTACCTCCTACGTCGCCATCGCCACGGTGTGTGACGTCGTTCCCCTGCTCGACGAAAACCGCATCTTCGCGCGCTTCGGCCTGAAGGCCCTCGAGCGCAGCAACAGCCACGGCCTGCAAGCTCTACTCGGCATCGCGAACCTGAAAGGCAGACGCCTTACCGCCGAGGACGTCGGCTTTCAGATCGGCCCGCGCATCAACGCCAGTGGTCGGCTGGGCTCGGCGCAAAAGGCACTCGAGCTGCTCCTGTCCGAGGACGCCGCCACAGCGCGTCGTCTTGCGGTGGAACTGGACGTCTTGAACAGAAGGCGCCGCGAGATCGAACGCGAGGTGCTGATCGAAGCCCGCGAAGCAGCCAAGGACTACCAGGATCCGATCGAGCATCCCGTGTTGGTTCTGGCGGGCGAGGGTTGGCACCAGGGCGTCGTGGGCATCGTCGCCGCGCGCTTGACGGAAGAGTACGGGCGGCCGGCGATCGTCATCGGGCTCGATGGCACGATCGGGCGCGGCAGTGCGCGCACGGTGGGCGAATTTCACGTACTCGAAGCCATGTCAGCCGCAGCGCCCCATGTCGAGCGCTTCGGAGGCCACGCCCAGGCGGCCGGACTCGAGATCAAGGCGGACAAGGTCGATGACGCGCGTGCGGCGATCGAAGCACGCGCGAAAGAGATGTTGAAAACCGCGGGACATGCGCAGCCCAGCCTGGTGATCGACGCGGATCTGGCTTTCGAGGACATGAACCTCGAGACGATGCGCCATCTGGATCTCCTGGCACCCTTCGGTGCGAACAACGAGAAGCCGGTACTACGCTCGCACGAGGTCTATCTGGCCCAACCCCCCCGGGCGGTGGGCCAGGACGCGAACCACCTCATGCTGCACTTGCGACGGGGGAACCACGTGCTGAAGGGGATGGCCTTCAAGATGGGCAAACGCCTGCAGGAGCTCTCGATGGGCAACCCGATCGATGTGGTGTACTCGCCGCGCTGGAATACGTTCCGTGGGGAAACGAACCTCGAGATCGAGGTCATGGATTTCAAGCCCCTCGGAGAGGGGATTTGTCGCATCTCCGCGTCAGATTCCCGCCTCGCCGAGACTGACGAGGATGCTGTTCAGGAGTGACGTCGCGCGTGGATGCTCGAGCTTGAAGCGCTCGAAAGAATCCTTCAACTGGGCCACGAGGGATTCGTGGTGCTCCTGATCGTCGGGCGACTCCAGCTTGCGCTCGAGCTGGGTGATGAGCTCGGCCATGCGTTCACGGATCTCAGCCGGTAGATCCATGTCCTTGATCTTGGTCCGAAACTCCTCCACATGGTCGTGCAGATTGCCTTCGCTCATCGGTCCAGAGTAATGGATGAGCCAGCGGATGTGCTAGTTGTGGCCAGAGGATCGGGGCCTACGCCTCCGCTAGTGCGAATTTAGGTTCTTGGTTTTTTGTTACCCCAGGGGCGGGTTCCTCTCGCTTCGCATGACATCGGGCGAACGTCTCGCCCCGAACCCTCAGCCTTTCGCCGTAAACGACTCCGTCATGCAGCAGCACTCCCTCTCCATCTGTCTCCTGATCGCGCTGGGATCCAGCGCGTTCGCACAGACAAGCTTCGATAACGACCGGCTCATCTCCCCCGCCTTCACTCCGCCCGGCATCCTCACCGAGGGCTTCCCCGGTGCGCCGGTCGTGGCCATTCCGGCCGTGGCCATGGGCCTGGGGCCGCTCGATGAGGCGGTGGGCTTCCGATCATCGCCATGTTGTTCGCGGGAGGTCCGGCCACGGACGTGAACCTGGGCATTCCCGGAAAGAACCTCGATGCGTTGAACCTCGTGGGTTCCACCGGACCGATCGCCGCGGGTGGTGGTGTGATCGCTCCTGGAATGGTGGGCCCGTCGCTGGGCGGTATCGCGCCGCCCCCGAGCACGCACCTGTTGCAGTACAGCACCTCGCTCAGCGGATTGACGGACGCAGATGTGCTCGTGCGTGTCGGCCCCGGGCTCTTCGCCGTTCACACACCGGCAGCATCACTGGGCTTGATGCCCTTCGAGAACTTGAACGCCCTCGAGGTCACCCAGCCGATCGGGTCCGGATGTCCTCCGACCCCGGCCACCGTCTTCCTGTACAACGGCGCCGGTATCAACCTGGACATCATGGGCGCTAGCACCGCGGTCGTCGGCATGCCCTGGACCGCGACCATCGCGCCCCAGCCGACGCGTGGCCCGGGTCCCTGGGTCATCCTCATGCGCACAGCTCCGTCCGCGGGTCCGATCCTCGATCTCGGTCCCCTCTTCGCCCTGCCGCCGGCCGGTCTGTCCGAGCTCTTGGTCGCCGGTGGCGTCATCGGCAACTTCTTCGGTCCGCCCCATGCGGGTGGCGGCTCGTCGACGACTTTCAGCATCGGCGTGCCCACCTCGTGTGCCCTGGTTGGCATGAGCTGGTTCGCTCAGTCGATCGTATTCGGCGACCTGCCCGCGGGGCTGGGTTTCCTCGATCCGTGGTTCTCTTCAGCAGCTGGCGGAGTCGTCGGGACCTTCTAAGCCTGGGCTAGGGATAGATTTACCGAAGACGACCCTGATTCAGCTGGGGAAGCGCGCCGGCGATTGCGCCGGCGCGCTTTCTTCTTGTTCTTGGGCATACAATACGGCCATGAGCCACCGCCTCTTGACGCTTTTCCTTTCGCTCTTGCTTCTATCCGCCGCTCTTGTTCCGAACGGAGTAGGCGTGCTCCAGGAAGGGCTGCAACTGACGGAGCGCATGCACCACCTCGGCAACGACGACACGCCCGAATGGCCCGAGGCGACGGAGAAACCCGAAGGGAAAGCGCTCCACCTTTCGTTCGAAATTGCGAAGGGCACAGCGTCCCTCGACACGGAGCCGGCGACCCTGGCGCTGAGACAAAGGCACGTGAGCAACAGCTGGGCTGTTCTGATCAACGGGCAACACGCATTCGAGCTCGAGCGAAACACCGCGCTGGAGGAGATCTACTACGTGATCCCCGCGGGGCTCTTGAAGGAGGGGGCGAACGCCTTCGAACTGAAGCCGGAGGAGCCCGACGACGACATCACGATCGGTGAGATCCGACTCTGGACCAGGTCGCTACGGGACGTCTTGCAACTTCGGACCGTGCGAGTCACGGTCAAGGATGCACGCTCGCAAGAAGCCCTGCCTGCTCGGGTTACTTTCGTGCGGCCTGCTGTCATCGGAGAAGGAAGTTTGCCCCGTATCTTCGCGAAAGAAAACGAGGCCCTCGCGATTCGCAGGGGGGTCGTCTACACCTCCGGTGGCGAGCTGGAAGTCGACTTGCCTCAGGGGGACTACGAGGTCTTTGCGGCGCGCGGCATGGAGTGGAGCGTCGCTTCGTCGAAGCTGTCGCTGACGAGCGATAGTCAAGTCCATCTCGAGCTCACTCGCGAGGTGAACACCGAGGGCTTCATCGCCTGCGACACCCACATTCACACCCTGACCCACAGCGGTCACGGCGATTCCACGGTCGAGGAACGCATGGTCACGCTGGCTGGCGAGGGCGTTGAGCTGGCCGTGGCAACCGATCACAACCACAACACCAACTATCGCCCAACGCAGGAGCGCATGGGCTTGAACCGCTACTTCACACCGACGACCGGCAACGAGATCACCACGCCCATCGGACACTTCAACGCTTTTCCTCTCGATCCTGAAGCTGCGGTACCGCTGCACGACTCACGCGACATCGAAGCGATCGTCAAGGATGCCAGGGACAAGGGCGCGCAGGCCGTGATTCTCAATCACCCGAGGTGGCCGGATCACGAGAGGGGTCCGTACGGTACATGCGGTCTCGATCATCACACGGGCGAGGCGCGCTCCAACCCGATGAGCCACCCGTACGACGCCATCGAATTGATCAACTCGCAAACGGAGGAGAAGGATCCGATGCTCCTCTTCCGCGATTGGTTCGCCCTGCGCAACGCGGGCATCGACGTCACGGGAGTCGCCTCCTCCGACTCCCACACGGTGGGCGGAGTCGTGGGACAGGGCCGCACGTATCTCCGCTCTTCGAGTGATGATCCAGCAAGAATCGACGTATCCGAAGCCGCGGCGAATCTCGTGCAAGGTCGTTCATCGCTCAGCATGGGAATCTTCGTCGACGTCCAGCACGCAGGTCGCTCGGTCATGGGCGAGTTGCTCTCCGTCGGCGAACTGACCAGCACGCCACTGAAGGCCCGCATCGCCGCCCCGTCCTGGGTGCGCCCGCGAACCCTGACGACCTTCGTCAACGGTCATGCGGTGCAGGAGATCTCGCTCATCACCCATCCTGACGAGCCCTACGACGAGACGATCGAACTGAGCTACCGCGGACACTCGCAGGACGCCTGGGTATGCATCATCGTGACCGGTGATGCGGTCGATGGTCCCTACTGGCCCCAGCTCAATCCCTATACGCTCGGCGCTTCGAATCCGATCTCGATCGATGCCGACGGCGACCAACTGTGCTCCTCGCCAAAGGCCATGGCCCAGGAACTCCTCGCCAAAGCCGGAACCGCGCCCGAAGCCGTGGCCCGCCTCCTCCCCCAGATCGATAGCGCCACGGCCATCCATGTTCTCCACCAAACCCGCCAGGCCTTCCTTCTCGAGGCCCACGGCCGGGCCCTCGAGGTCGGCACCCAGGCCGCCGGCCACCACCCCGAAATCGAGTCCTACCTCGACTCCCTGCGCGAACCCCACTGACCCTCCGCCGTCACGAACTGCCTGACACTCCTCTCCCTGCTCGACGGTCCCTCGCCCGGATCTTGCCGATCCCGGATTGACGAGCAGGCTCGCGCCCCAGAGAGCAACATCCTGACGCGCCAGGGCGGGGGGAGTTTTCGGGGAGGGGTCTCAGGAGCAACGTCTCCATCGGAATCGCCGCGAAAGATTGCGAGAAGCCTTTCGAATAGCTCCCGCATGCCGCCGGCCCTCACCCCTCCCGCGACCCTCCAAGCATGCGCGTCATCAAGAACCCGCCCGCAAACAACAACACCGCCAACCCCATACGCCCCCCACTCGGCGCATACCTCTCCAGCTGCATCGCCGCCAACTTCAAGTCCGCGCCCGTCATCCCCGCATACCGCTGCGCATACTCCCGCGCGTCTCCCTCGGTAATGGCAATGCCGGTCTCCGCTTCCACCTCCGCCAGCGAATTCCCCTCCAGGACCAGCTGTACGCTCTTCAATTGAGCCTTGGGGGACAGATCGGGGTCGACGCTTTCCTGGAACGGCCAGAGCCCGAGCACGGATCCCAGCAAGAGGCCCAGAAGTGCGGCGTGCGTAGGCCGCTCGAATTTTTCGAGCAACACCTTCAACACGTTGGACAGCCCACCGATCCCGAGCGCGACACCGATCCCGATCGGAAGCAGGATGCTGAAGGAAGCGCTGAAGTCCCCCATGAGCTCCGACGGACGGATGCTTCCTACCACGACGTCGTACAGACCGAAGATCAACAGGATGTACGACCCCGAGATCCCCGGCAGGATCATCGAGGATGCGGCCAGCGCGCCGACCAGGGTCAGCACGATGAAGTTCTGCGGCAAGACGGTGCCCGACATCCCCCAGGCGAACGCCGCCATCAGCCCCAGACCGATCCCCCCCGGAACGATCTCCTTCATACCGAGGGGTTTGATCACCTTCCACAGCTCGGATACGCCCCCTAGGGTCATACCGACGAAGAGCGAGTAGGCGATCCAGCGGTGCTCGGTGACGAGCCATACAGCGGGGCTCGACAGTCCGAGAATCGCGACCGCGGCGCCGGCCAAGACGAGGGCCAGGAAGCGAAACATGGCCGCATCCCAGCGCAGGCTCGTGGCCTGGGCCACGGTGTGGATGAAGCGATCGTAGAGTCCGAGGGCGAGGATCATGGTCCCGCCGCTGACGCCAGGAACGAGGTTGGCGACCCCCATCAGCAACCCACCGAAAAGCACGCGGACGTTCGCGGGTTCCCTCGGAGAGGACTCCGCTTTCGCTACGGTCTCTTGTTCGGATTGGGTCATGGTCACCTGGTTCATTCGTGGGGCTCTTCGAGCACCAATCGACGGAAACCGCGTCGAAGCATGACGCGCAACCTCCAAAGTTGCACGAGAGCGGTGGCTCCCAATCCAGCGACGAGCCCCCACCAGAGCCCGGGAGCCCCCAGCCCCTGGGAAAAGCCCAGGTACGAGCCCACGACGACCCCCACGGCCCAGAAGCCGGCCATGTGGATGTACATCGGTACGCGCGTATCGGCCATGCCGCGCAGGCATCCACAGGCGATGACCTGCAGACCGTCGAAGACCTGAAAGAGCCCCGCCAGGGGAATCAGGAGCACAGCCGTTGCGAGGATGTCCTCTTGATCGGTGATGATGCGCGCCAGGGGGGAAGGCAAACTGAGGAAGAGCACGCCGAAGCACATCATGACGAGCACACCTCCCGCCACCGAGACCTTGACGGCCCGACGTACGGCTGCGGGTGACTCACGCCCGATCTCAGTTCCAACGCGCACCGCGGCCACCATCGAGAGGCCGAGTGGAACCATGAACGAGAACGAGGCCAGGTTCATGGAGACCTGATGCCCCGCCATCTCCGAGGTTCCCATACGACCCATCAGGTACAGCACCGCCTGAAAGGCTCCGATCTCGACCAGGAACTGAACCCCGATCGGGAGTCCGACCGCGAACATCGTCGAGAACGCGGCCCAGCGCAGCGTGCGCGGCTCGAGCGGCCAGAGCAGTTGGCGAAAATCTGCACCGGCGATGAGGGGCAAGGCCAACACCATGGCCCAGCGTGAGATCACGGTCGCCCATGCGCATCCATCGGCTCCCATCGCCGGTAGTCCCAGGTTGCCGCTGATCATGACCCAATCGAGCGCGATGTTCAGCAGGTTCGTCAGCACAATCACGATCACCAAGGCCGACACGCGATGCATGGCTTGCAGCGATTGACGCATGGCGACGAAGAGCAGAAAGGCCGGTACCGACAGTGAAGTGATGTGCGCGTAGCTGGCCGCGATCGGAACGACATCCACTGGCTGACCAAAGGCCAGCAGAGCGGGTTCGGCCGCCAGTACGAGGAGTCCGCAGGGGACCGACAACACCAGCGAAAGGATCACGCCACGTTGCAGCGCCCGCGACATCGCTCCACGGTCGCTGGCACCGAAGGCCTGGCTGACGATCGGGTCGAGCGAGGTCAGGACCCCCATCGCGAAGATGAGAAACAGAAAGACCCACGAGTGACCGAGGGAAACCCCCGCGTACTCCTCCGTCGACACACGCCCCATGAAGGCGCTGTCGACGAACCCCATCATGAGAAGACCCAGCTGAACGGCGATCAGCGGAACAGCCAGGAGCACCTGAGCTTTGATCTCCTCGCGCAGCGTGGTCGGCGAGGACGAGACGGACATGGGGGCACGTTATCGACTCCGAAATGGATACGGAGCGCAATTCAGCGAGTTCTCCCGAATCGCTTACCTGCACTTCTCTTGGCTCGTGCGCGAGCGAGCGGCCTATCCGAGGCCGAGGCGACTCCAGAGCGCTCGGCGATCGCCCGCGCCTCGCACCGCCAGTGCCACGATGCGCCGTGCCTCCCGCGCCGATACCAGATCGCGCGCGCACGCGTCCCCATGCAGGTGCTCGAGCATGGCCCGCACCTCCTCGGCCCGTAGCGTCTTGCGCAAGCCTCCCCCGCGCAGCCCGACGAGCGCCAGGCCGGGCAGTCGGCGCAGGCCCATGCGGCCCGGTAGGGTGGGCCCATCGTCATCGCAGGAAGCGCCGAACTCGCCGGTCGGCTCGGGTTTCATGACCAGATCGTCGACGCTCAAGCGCGGCAACAGCACCCCCGCTCGAATGACATTGGAGAGCAGCAGCCCAAGCGCGTTGGCGGCCCGCCGCCGCCGGCCGGGATCGGTGTCGCTGCGGGCCCAGAGCTCGAACGGCTCGAAGCCCTGCAGCTCGCGGGTCACGAGAAACGACTCGCGCGAAAAGAGCCCCCGGCCCCTGGCCCCGACCGCCAGGGGACGGGGTACGCCCACACCGTGATCGAGCAGCCGGCAATAGAGGTTCCACTCCCGCTCTGCGAGACTGGTGCTACGCGGTTGCGTGAAACGGGAACGCAGGAGCTCGCGCAGGGGCGGACGACTCCAGCGCGCGAGAACAACCCAACCGCTGCCCACCTCGCTCGGACGACCCGACAGGCGGCCGTTCGCGTCGGGGGTCCCGGGCAGCGGATAGCGCAGTGTCGCGCGACCGTCGCGAGCAGCGAAACGGGCCTCGTATCGGCCCTCCGGGGTGCTTCCGCGACGATCGGGCGCTCCACCGGGGCGGAATAGTTCCTCGGAATCCGCCACCCCCAGGGATTCCAGGGTGGGAACTCCCGCGGCCAGCTGGATGCGCTCGAGTGACATGGCCCTCGATTCTCACCGAGAGAGCGCAACTTCGAAAGCGGAAAGGAACCCTACGGCGCCAGGTGCTCTCCTTAGAATGCGGGATGTCCCACAGGTCCCAGTCCTCCCCCACCCTCCCGGAAGGCTCCATGTTCACTCTGGCCACGCTCCTGTTGCCCCTTTGCAGCGTCGTTCCCCAGTCCTCGGTCCGCGCCGCGCAGGACGTCCCCCCTGCACCGCGCCAGGCCCTGATCGAGATCGACCTCAACGCCGAGGGACTCACCCGGGCCCAGTTGCAGACCGCCGGCTACGACATCATCTACCAGGAGAACGGAGTGGTTCAGGTCCTGGTGGAAGCCCACGAGCAACAGGAACTCCTGCGCAGTCGGGTCAACTACACCTTGCTGCACGAGGATCTCGCCCAGTACTACGTCGAACGCAATCAGAACCAGGCGGTCACGTCCCCGCCCTCCCAGGGCGCGAACCTGGTGCCTCCGTTCGGCAGTGGCTCCCAGGGAGGTTTCTACGCCTGGTCGCAGATGGTTTCGGTGCTCGATCAGATCACCGCGGCGCATCCGACGTTGACCACCGACAAGTTCAGCATCGGCCAGACGGTCGAAGGGCGCGATATCTGGGCCGTCAAGATCTCGGACAACCCGGACGTCGATGAAAACGAGCCCGAGGTGCGCTTCGATGCCATGCATCACGCGCGCGAGCCGCAGAGCATGCAGTGCACGCTGTGGACGATGCTGTGCCTGCTCGAGAACTACGGCACCGATCCCCTGGCGACCTACCTCGTCAACGAACGCGAGATGTGGTTCATCCCGATCGTCAACCCCGACGGTTATGTCTACAACGAGACGACGAACCCCAGCGGTGGTGGCCTCTGGCGCAAGAACCGCCGCAACAACGGCGGAGGCGTCTTCGGCGTCGACCTGAACCGCAACTACGCCTTCCAGTGGGGCTTCGACGACCTCGGTTCCGAGCCCTTCACGAGTTCCGAGACCTATCGCGGCAGTGGCCCGACGAGCGAGCCGGAGATCACCGCCATGGCGAACTTGATGGCCTCGCGCAACTTCGCGATGGCACTCTCGTCGCACACCTTCGGCAACTACTGGCTCGAGCCGTGGGGTTACACGCTGGACTTGCCCCCCTCGACCGGTGACTTCGCCGAGCTCTCGGCGTTCGCCACGGAATACAACAACTACCTCTCTGGCCCGGCAGCCGACGTGCTCTATGCCGCCAACGGCGTGACCTTCGACCACGACCACGGCATCCACGGAACCTATTCGTGGACGCCCGAGATCGGCGGATCCTCCGATGGTTTCTGGCCGCTCCAATCGCGGATCGTTCCGCTGGCGATCGAGAACGAGGACTCGTTCCTGCGCACGGCCTGGATGGCCGGTGCCGCGGCACATGAGGCGAACACGCAGCTGACCGAACTGGGCGACGGTGACGGATTCTTCGAACCGGGTGAGAACATCGAGATCGTCGTCGACGTGAAGAACTCGGGCATCGAGACAGCCGCGAACGTGACCCTTGGGCTCACCTCGATCTCGGGGGACATCAGCTTGATCGTGGCCAGCTCCAACCTGGGCAACATCGGCTCATTCGCGACCGCGGACAACGGAGCCCAGCCGCTCGTCTTGAACATCCTGCCCGGCGCGACCTCGGGTTCGCTGGTCGACTACGCCATCACGATCACGTACGAGGGATTCACGCAGTCCGAGGAGCGCACGCTGCTCGTCGGGGAACTGCGCACGGTCCTGACGGACGACCTCGAGATCGATCTGGGTTGGGACACCTCCTCGACTGCGACCACCGGTCTTTGGGAACACGGCAATCCGCTGGGCACGACCTCGAACGGCGAGCCGTCCAATCCCGAGGACGACGTCACTCCCAACCCGGGCGTGAACTGCTGGGCAACGGGCAATGGCTCGACGAGCGCGGGCGGCGACGACGTCGACGACGGCGCATCGACCCTGATCAGCCCGGCCTTCGATCTGTCGGGCGTGTCCTCGGCAGTCCTCACCTATCACCGCTGGTACGCGAACCTCAGCGTGCTCGACGACGTCTTCACGGTCGACATCTCCGACGACGATGGTTCCAACTGGACGAACGTGGAGACGCTCGGCAATGCCAACAGCTGGAACGAAGTGACAATCAACGTGTCGGACTTCGTTTCGCTGACCGACGAGGTGCGTTTACGCTTCGTCGCCGAAGACGATCCCAACAACTCCCTGGTCGAGGGTGGCGTGGACGAGATCCGCGTGCAGACTTTCGACAGCGGCCTCTTGATCAACCTCTTCGGCCGTCCGCAGCTCAACACCGACCTAGCGCTTCATGTGGCGGGGGTCGATGGTGACTTCTACGCCGTCTACGGCTCGAACGCAGCGGCGTCCATCGTCGTCCCGGGTCTCGATGGGCTCTTCCAGCTGGACCCCTCGGGACTGTTCTCCTTGTTCTCCGGATCGATCCCCGCGAGCGGGCTGCGCCGATCCGTGTTCACCGTTCCGAACAACGTCAGCCTGATCGGCAACACGTTCTACGTCCAGGCCTTCACGGCGGGCTCGGGTCTGCGGGCCTCGAACCTGGTCGACATCACCTTCGAGTGATCCGAGCGGACACCGCTCCGACATGAAGAAACTCCTGCGCCGGGCTGCTCTCCTTTGCGGTTCGGCGCTCTTCTTTGCCTGCGGAAGCCCGAAGCCCGAGGGGCCTTCGCTGATACTCGTCGTCGTCGACACGCTGCGTGCCGACTACCTCGGCTGCTACGGTTTTCAGGGCGCGAGCAGCCCGAACCTCGATCGCCTGGCGGAGGAAGGTCTGCTCTACGAGCGTTGCTTTGCTCAGGCACCGTGGACGAAGCCCTCGGTGGCGACACTCCTAACCTCCTTGCATCCCCGCGCACACGGCGTCCTGACCCACCACGGCTGGTTCGGGGAACGAACCGGCGAGGATCCCTCGAACCTCCATGCCAGCGGAGAGACAGACAACGCTTCCGGCCAGCCCTCGGCAAGCACGGACGTACTGCCCCAGGAGGCCCATACCCTGGCCGAAGCGCTTCGTCGCCGTGGCTATCGAACCGCTGCCTTCGTTGCCAATCCCTGGATTCGACCCGAGTGGGGTTTCGATCAGGGCTTCGAGCTTTTCGAGCACTACGAGGAGCAAGACGCCACCCGACCGATCCGAGAGGCCAATCAGTGGCTCGAAAAGGTGGGCGACGCACCCAGCTTCGTCTTCCTGCACCTGATGGACGTTCACGGTCCATACCAGGCACCCGAGGAGGACTACCGTGCACTCCTCGACAGCCCATCCCTCCGTTACTCGTGGAAGCTGGACGACCCGGCCTTCGAACGCATCCCCGCATACCTGCGCCACTCACCGTGGACGCAGGACGCAGAGGCCCGCGACCTGAAGACGTGGCGCACGCGATATGCCGCGGGAGTACGCGCCGTTGATGAGAAGATCGGCGGCCTGGTTCAGTACCTCGAGCTCACCGAACGCCTGGACAAGACGGTGTTGATCGTGACCGCGGACCATGGAGAGGAGCTTCTGGAACACAACGGCTGGGATCACGGTCGCAACCTCTACGACCACCAGACCCACGTGCCCTGGATCGTGCGCCTACCCGAAAAACGCCACGCCGGCACGCACCTGGGTGAGGTCTGCAGCTTGACCGACGTCATGCCCAGCGCCCTCGCCTGGCTCGAGGTCGCCAGCCCACCTGGCATCCACGGCAGCGATCGCTCCGACCCCGCACGCGAACCCGAGCCCTTTGCCATGTCGATCGCGGAAGGCGTCAAGTGGCGTCCCCAGGTCTTCAGCCTGCGCACAGAGGGCTACAAGCTGGTCGCCGACTTCAAACGCAAGCACTTCTCGCTCTTCCACCTACAGACCGACCCCGCGGAACAACGCGACGTCGCGCCCCGCGAACCCGAGACCGTCCGCTTGCTCCTGAAAGAGCTCGAGAGGCACATCGAGCGGACCTCGAAGGGCGCCCTGTCCAAGGAACAGGCGAGCATCTCCGACCAGCTGCAACAACAGCTGAATGCCCTGGGCTACCAGGGCGAAGACGAATAGGCCAGTTTCCCATCACCATCCGAAGCACGGTGACGTGGCTTTCCCGGCCCGAAGGAGAGTGGCTATTTGCGCAGCCGGCGCGACATCGCGAAGAGCTCGCGGAAGGCCTTCAACACAACCCCCGGCTTGGCACCGGTTTGTTCCCCTGCCGGCCGGGGGTAGTGGTGGACGCCGACTTCGCGGATCTTGGCGCCCGCTAGCTGGAGCTTGATCATCAGTTCGGTGGACAGCATGGCGCCGTCGGTTTCGAGCTTGCCGAGCTTGTCGAGTACCGAGCGCCGAAAGAGCTTGAAGGCACAGTTCACGTCGCGTATGCGCAGGTTCAAGAGGATGCGCACGAGGCGGTTCCAGAGGAAGGCGTTCAGCAGACGGTGAATCGGATCGCGGCGCTTGAGACGATATCCACAGACCACGTCGGCAGCCTCAACGCGTTCCAGCAGGAGCTCGAGTTCCTCGAGATCGAACTGAAGGTCGCCGTCCGTGAAAAAGACGAGATCCATCTTGGCCGACTCGAGCCCGGTGCGGACGGCGGCGCCATAGCCCTCGTTTTCTGCGTGACTGACGACGCGCACGTTGGAGTTTCCAGCCGCCAGCTGGTTGCCGATCTCGGCGGTGCGATCCGCGGAACCGTCGTCGACGACGATCACCTCGTACTCACCGACGAGACGCGGCAACACCTCGAGGGCCTTGACCACGGAACCCTCGACGTTGGCCTCTTCGTTGTACATCGGAAAGAAGACCGTGAGTCGTTCTTCCGGAAAGCGCGGGACGCTGCTCATCTTTCGCTCGTCATCTCTTGAACACGCGTCGTAACCGTCGCCGCACCTTCCTGGAATCGACGATCAAGAGGCCGATCAGAAACACGGGCGACGCGAGAGCTGCGAGCTTTTGCCAGGCTGGCGCACGGAAGGTAAAGACGATCTCGTGCTGGCCCGGATCGAGCGGCAGCCCCATGAACGCGGGCGAAAGGGTGTACAAGGAGCTGGATTCGCCGTCAACCTCGGCACGCCAGTAGGGGTGCGGTGTGACCTTCAGAACCAGCCAGGCGTCGTTCCCCCAGACCTCCGCCTGGGTGGAATAGCCCGCCAGGTAGACGTTTTCCTCGCTGAGCTCGCCGCGCTTTTTGTGATCGACCTCGAAGCCGACCTCCGCGGACGCGACCCCGTCGGTTTCGATGTCCTCGTGGGCCAGGTTGGACTTTGGGAGCGAGATCCCGCGGGCCTGAATGGGATCCGGCAAACGCAGGAAGCGCGCGCCCTCGGGATAACCCTGACGCATCCAGCGCTTGAAGAGCTTGCGATGCTCGACCGGCGCGGCCGCGGCGACCACGGTGGGCTCGCCCACAAGCTCGAAGTAGCCGTACTTGCCCGGCAAGCGCAACGTCCGGTAGTTCCGTCGTCGCAGCACGATCTCGCCTTTCAAGTGAGACAGATCGAGCTTCGGATCCGCCAGCACGTAGCGAACGTTGAGGAGCCGGGCCAACGCAAGAGCTCGTTCGCGTTCCTGGATACGGAAGAACGAGAGGTAGTACAGATTCAAGCTGTCCTGCACCCCGACGCCGATGCTGAGCGTCATCGGTTTCTCGCTGAGCAACGACAGGTAGGACATGGCCCAGTGCGTATCATGGCCGGTGTCCTTGCTCGTGTAGATCCGCCCCGGGTTTTCCTCGAGGGCAAGTGCCTCGGCTGTCGCCTGGAAGGAATCGGGATCCAGCTCTTCGAAGAAGGTGCCCATCCCCTTACGCACGTCATCCACGTGCAAGGGCAAGGCCAGCGCTCCGATGGGCAGGCAAAGCAAGGGGATGACCGCCCACGTCCGTCCGCGCAAGGCCGGTATGCGACGCGCATACCGGCCGAGCACCTCGCCTCCGATTCCCGCGGCCATGGCCAGGAACAGCTGCAACATCGCGACCCAGCGCAGCAACCCCTCGATACGGGTGTTGGGGGGAAAGACCCAGTCGACGACATCCCCAAAGGTCTTGCGACCCGCGGTGAAGATCAAGAAGAGCAGCAAGCCGAAGAGCATCACGGAGTTGGCCGGGCGATCCTTGAAGCTCAAGATCGCCACGCCGATGCCGAGGAAGGAGAGCACCGTGAGGACAGGCAAGCGACGCAGATCGATCAACCGTCCCTGTCCCCAATCACTGATCAAGCTGACAAAGCCCGCACCGTCACGACGCTCGACGTCGCTGAAGGGCCAGCCACCGAAGTAGTCCGAACACGAGAGCTGCGGCAAGAGCCAGAAGGCCAGACACACCCCACTGACCGCTCCGATCGAAACCAGGCGCAGGAAGCGTTTCAAGATTGGAGGCGAGGGTTTCAGCGGGGCAAACACGGTCGCGAATCCGTAGACGAGAATCATCCCCAGCGCCAGCAGTCCATGGGACAGGAACAATAGTGTGAAACTCGCGACCGCAAACGAGAACCTGCCGCGCCCATGCAGGAAACGAACCCCCTCGGACAGTGCCAGCGGAGCAAA
>CBFIHP010000021.1:0-3141 GCA_965662355.1 Planctomycetota bacterium
CGTTGGAGACCCTGCGCGAGGTGGCCATCCCCATCGAGGAGGAAATCGCCACGATCCCGGGTGTCAAGCACATCAGCACGCGCGCGAGCTCCGGACAGGCCACCATCGAGGTCAACTTCGATTGGGACGTCAACATCGAGATCAAGCGCATGGAAGTGCGCGAGGCCGTCGAACGCGCTCGGCCCGTTCTTCCCGACGGCATCGGCTTCATCCAGGTCAAGGGCGAGATATCCGGGCCGGCGGACGGCGCCATGCTGCAAGGGCGCATCTCGGCCGCGCGCGATCTCTCCGAGTCGTGGGAGCTGCTCGACAAACGGATCAAGCGTCCGCTCGAGCGCATCAAGGGCGTGGCCAGCGTCAACCTGTACGGCGTCGAAGCGCAGGAGGTCCGCATCGAGCTCGACCTCGACGCCCTCGAGAGCCACGGCATCCGCCCAGGCGATGTCCTGGGCGTCATCGAGTCCGCCAATCTCGACATGGATCTCGGGTCCATTCGGGACGACATCGTCCGCTACAGCGCCCGCATGGTTTCGCGCTTCGAGAACCTGGACGACATCCGTGGACTGCTCCTGGCCGACGGTCTACGCGTCGGCGACGTGTCCACCGTGGTCGCACAGGAACCCGACGTCGACTATGGGCGCCACCTCGATCGTCGGTTCGCAATCGGCATCGACGTCTTCAAAGAACCCACGGCGAATACGGTCGAAACGGTCGATGCGATCCTCGCCAAGATCGAGGAGATCGAGAACGACCCGGCGCTTTCGGGGATCTCGCTTCTGGTGTGGGAAAATGCCGGCGAACAGATTCGCAAGGCGCTGTCGGGTTTGCGAGACGCAGGCATCTTCGGGGGTCTGCTCGCGGTCTTCGTGCTGTACTTCTTCCTGCGCCGAGTGCGCAACACCCTGATCGTCGCCCTGGCGATCCCCTTCTCGCTGATCGTCACCTGCGGCGGAATGTACGCCATGGGTGCGAGTTTCAACGTGCTGACCCTGCTCGGGCTGATGCTGGGCGTGGGCATGCTGGTCGACAATGCGGTGGTGGTGATGGAGAACATCCATCGCCTCCAGGAACAAGGCATGGAGCCCTACCAGGCGGCCAAGGTCGGCGCCCGGGACGTCGCCTTGGCGGTCACCGCATCGACCGCTACCACGATCATCGTGTGGTCGTGGCTCTTCACTGCGGACAAGAGCGAGATGACGCTCTTGATGGGCGAGACGGCGTTGACCATCTGCCTGGCGGTTACCTGTTCTCTGATCATCTCGTTGACCTTCATCCCACTGGCCGCCGCGCGTCTCAAAGCGGGGCGCCAGCGCGACGAAGGCTTTCTGACACGTCGCCTCGTCCCGGGCTATCGCAAGCTCCTGGGCTGGACGCTCCGGCACCGTTTCATCGCTCTCGTGGTGTTGATCGGACTCGCGTTCACCGCGCGCATCCCCTTCGGCATGATCGAGGTCACCGGCGACACGACCGAACAGAAGTACGACGTCCAGATCAACTATCGAGTCCACGACCCCTCGACGAAGGAAGTCCTCGAGGGCTACATCAATCAGGTCGAGGGATGGCTCGACGAGCGCAAGGAAGAGCTGGGCTACGAGAGCATGTACTCGTGGTACAGCGAGAACCGGGGGGTCATGACGCGCCTGTACCTGCCGCGCGATGAAGCGACGAAGGAGAAACTGGCAGACTTGCGTCGCAAGCTCGAAGGCCAGCTTCCTGCGATCGCTGGCGTCCGTATTCAGGTCGGCGATTCGGACTGGCACCGAAGCCGCCGGCGCGGGGGCGACGGCCGGCGCATGGTCGCCGTATCACTGACAGGCGAGGATCCGGAATACCTCGAGAGAATCGCGATCGAGGTCGAGGAGCGCCTGCGCACCATTCCCGAAGCCATCGAAGTGTGGGGCCCGAGCCTTCAAGGCCAGCAGGAACTGCGCATCCTCGTCGATACCGAGATGGCGGCGGCCACAGGTGTCTCGCCGCGCGCCATCGCCGATACGGTCGGCTTCGCATTCCGCGGTCGAAGGCTACGCCGCTTTCAGACCGAGAGTGGCGAACTCGAGATGATCGTCAGCCTGCCCGACCGACTCGAGGACGGAGGGATTAGCGTGCTCTCGAAGCTGCCCGTGCCCGCCCCTGACGGCGAGCCGATTCCCCTCTCCGCCCTCGCACGCCTCGAAATCGCGCGCATACCACCGAATATCAACCGCAACGACCGCGAGACGACCAGCAACGTGAGTGTGCAGTTCGACGAGAAGATGGTCACGACGGAGGAGTCGAAGGACATCGTCACGGGCTACATGCGTGGCCTGGATCTTCCCGAGGGTTACCACTGGAGCTTCGGCGACTGGGGCCGTTATCGCGACGACACGCTCTCGACCATGTTGAACGGTGTCATCGTCTCGCTGATCATCGTGCTGCTACTGATGGCGGCGCTCTTCGAGTCGTTCACGCAACCCCTGGCCATCCTGATCACGCTGCCGTTTGCCTTCTTCGGCGCTTTTTGGGCCTTGTGGCTCGGTGGCTACGAGCTGGACATCATCGCCTTCATCGGCGTGATCATCCTGATCGGCGTCGTGGTCAACAACGGCATCGTCATGGTCGACCATGTCAACCATCTACGCGCCGAGGGTAAACCGCGCGTCGAAGCCCTGATTAGCGGCTGTGGTAACCGCCTGCGCCCCGTTTTGATGACCGCCATCACGACCATCTTCGGTCTCGTCCCCCTCGCCTTGGCGGGCGCGACCGTCGGCGGGGCCTACATCGATTCCCTGGCCGTGGTCGTCATCGGTGGACTCACGACCTCGACCATCTTCACCTTGATCGCCCTGCCGGTGTGGTACACGACGGTCGAGGACGTGGGCTCGGTGCTCGCCAGGTGCTTCCCGCGCCGGCTGCGAAGCGCAAAGAAGCGCTGGCCCCAGGGCGGCGTTCTGCTCGGGGAATAGGCCGCCTCGTCTCCGGGCGCGCTTTCGCGTTATCCTGCCTGGCATGAGGACCCTGCCGGCCGCCCGCCCTTTGCTCGCCGTGTTTTTTCTGTTGGCCTCGACCGTAGCGGCCAGCGCCCAGCGCACTCCACTGCCCGAGGAGTTCCTGCCTCCGGTCATCCCCTGGAACGGGGCCAGCCGAGCACTGGTCGCGGATCTA
>CBFIHP010000021.1:3239-6674 GCA_965662355.1 Planctomycetota bacterium
AACGGATCCGTGGATCACTCCGGCGGAACGCTCGGGGCTGAAGCGCACGCCGTCCTATGACGAGACCGTGAGTTACGTGAAGCGCCTGGTCGATGCCTCGCCCCACCTGGCCCTGATCTCCCTCGGCAAGAGCGCCGAGCTTCGCGACTTGTGGTTGATCATCGCCACCAAGACAGGTTCGTTCACAGCGGATGCATTGCGGGAGTCCGGCAAGCCGACGCTCTTTGCCCAGGGGGGTATTCACTCCGGGGAGATCGATGGCAAGGACGCAGGCTTGATGCTCTTGCGCGACATGACCGTGCGCGGCACGAAGAGCGAATTGCTCGACGGGGCAAACTTCCTGTTCGTCCCCATCTTCAGCGTGGATGGTCACGAGCGTAGCTCCTCCTACGCACGCATCAATCAACGCGGGCCGCTGGAGATGGGCTGGCGCACGAATGCCCGCAACCTGAACCTGAACCGCGACTACGCCAAGGCCGACACTCGCGAGATGCAATCCATGCTACGGGCGCTCGACGAATGGCTGCCCGATCTCTACGTCGACCTGCACGTCACCGACGGAGCGGATTATCAGTACGACATCACCTTCGGTTTCAGCGGCCCGAGCGGCTGGTCGGCGGATGGTGCGACCTGGATGCAACAGGTCCTCACGCCCGCACTGAACCGCGACCTCGCGGCCCAGGGGCATATTCCAGGTCCGCTGATCTTCACGGCCGACGCCAAGGACCTTTCGCGCGGCATCGTGGACTTCCAGGCCAGCCCGCGCTACTCGACCGGGTACGGCGATGCGCGGCACATCCCGACCGTGCTCGTCGAAAATCACTCGCTGAAGCCCTATGACCAGAGGGTGCTAGGAACGTACGTGCTGCTGGAATCCATGCTGCGCACGCTGGCGGCCAACTCGGCATCCTTGAAGAGCGCCATCGCAAAGGACCGCGCGCGACGGGCCGACCCCGTCCCCGTGGCCTTTGGCCCGCGCGAAGGCGCGGGACGTATCGACTACCTCGGGATCGAACCACTGTCGGTAAGATCCGAGGCCGCCGGTGCCGAGGTCACGAGCTATGCGGCCAAACCCGTCACGCTCAACGTCCCCCACCTCAAACTCGACCGCCCGACGGCAACGGTTCCCCGCGCCGTCGCATACTGGGTGCCGGGCGCCTGGGACGAGATCATCGAGCGTCTGCAGCTTCACGGGATCCAGGGCGAGATCATCGAGCATCCGCGAACGATCGAAGTCGAGTACTACCGCCTACATGAGCCCAAGCTGGAAGAGCGCAGTTTCGAGGGCCACGTCCGCGTTTCCAGTCAAACGAAGACCGAGACGCACACCGTCGTCATGCCACCGGGCAGCTTCCGGGTTCACACCGATCAGCCCCTCGGCACGCTCGCGACCCTGCTGCTCGAGCCCGCACACGGAGACTCGTTCTTCCAGTGGGGCTTCTTCCACGAGATCCTGCAACGCACCGAGTACTTCGAGATGTATGCCATGGCTCCGCTGGCCGAACACATGCTGGCCGCAGACGAGAAGCTGAGGACCGAATTCGAAGTCAAGCTCGAGGGTGACAGCGATTTTGCCGGCAGCCCTCGTGCACGCCTGCATTGGCTGTACGAACGCTCGCCCTACTTCGACGAGCGCTATTTGCTGTATCCCGTCGCTCGGGAAGTTCGCTGATCGCCGCTTGCTAGTGGCTGCGACGACTCATGTGCTTTCCAACCATCTCGGTAACGTTGTAGCAGTAGTCACCGATCTTCTCGAAGTTCGTCATCAGGTCCAGGTAGATCAACCCCGAGCGCACGTCGAGTTGCCCCGTCTGCATCATCTCGGCGTGGGTCTTGCGCGCCTGATCGCGGGCGGCGTTGATGTTGCTCTCGAGCACCTTGGCCTCGCTGAGCAAAGACCCCGCCGAGGGCTCCAAGGCCCTGGCGGCGAGGCCGATGGCCTCGGCGACCGTGACCATCATGGTGGTCAAGTCGTGGCGTGAACTGGCGGCATACTGGTACTTGTGATCGTATGCACGCTGGGCAAGCATGATCACGTTGAAGCAGTGGTCGCCCATGCGCTCGATGTCGTTCGCCATATCGAATCCCGCGGCCACTTCACGTGCAACAACCGGAGACGTGGCCTGGCGCGAGAGTTCCGTGCAGAACTCGACGATCTCAGCCTCCATGTGATCGGTGATGTCCTCACCACGCTTGACCTCATCGACGACGCCCCCGAGTTTCGATTCGGGGTGCTCGACGACCTTCTGAATCTTCACGAACATCTCGGCAACGACATGCACCATCTTCTGCAGGGCACGGCGCACCTCGACGACCGCGAATTCCGGTGTTTGCAGCAAGCCGGCGTCGAAGTAGCGAATGTGCGTCAGTTCGCGCTCCTCGTCCGTATAGGGAATCATCAATTCCACTAGCCTTCGAATCTGGGGAACGAACCAGACGAGAAACGCCGTGTTGCACACATTGAATGTGGTATGGAATGCAGCGAGCTGAACTGGGGTACCTGCTGGTAAGAGCTCCTGGAACTTGACGGAGAGAATGCCGAGCAATGGCAACACCCATAGCACCCCGAAGATGTTGAACAGGAAGTGGCTCCGCGCCACTCGTTTTGCCATGCGGTTGGCACCGAGCGAGGCCAGGTAGGCCGTGATCGTCGTACCGATGTTCTCGCCGAGCACCATGGCCATGGCAACGTCAAGTCCGATCCACCCCTGAAAAGCCAGGGTCAGCGTGATCGCCATCGTCGCCGACGACGACTGGATGATCACGGTCATCACCGCCCCGACAGCCACGAACAGGAGCACCGAAAGGTAGCCGTGGTCCGCCCATTGCTTGAGGAACTCGAGACCCGTGGCCTGCTCCTTGTCGATCTCAGGAACGGAGCCCTTCAGGAACGCGAGACCGAGGAACAGGAGCCCAAAGCCGAGAGCCGCCTCGCCCCAGTTCTTCGCCTGGGGGTTCTTGAGGATGGTCAGCGGGAATCCAATCCCGATCATCGGCAGGGCAAATGACGAGATCTCCACCTTGAACCCGAGCGTGGCGACCAACCAGCCGGTGATCGTCGTACCGATGTTCGCCCCCATCACGGGACCGATGGCCTGGGTCAGGTCCAGGAGGCCCGCGTTGGCAAACGAGACGATCATCACCGTCGTGGCGCTGGATGACTGCACACAGCAAGTCATCAGAAAGCCCGTGGTGATGCCCGCGAAGCGGTTCCGGGTGAAGCTGGCCAGCAGCCCACGCAGCTTCTGTCCGGCGACCTTCTGCAGACCCGTGCTCATCACGCGCATGCCGAAGAGGAAGACTCCTAGCCCACCGAGGAGCTCAAGGATCGTCATCATGGTTCTGGAAGGTGGGGTTATCGCGGCGGCACCGGACCTGGGTGGGCCGCAGGCGCGTATGCTGGCAACCCCGAGCCCCGACTCCCACAGAAATCGT
>CBFIHP010000021.1:6773-79853 GCA_965662355.1 Planctomycetota bacterium
CACCGAACCAAGTTTGTCGCCGCACACTCCGTAGGCATGTGGGTGGTGCGGGAGCGGGGCCTCGATCTCCCGTTGGGACAAGTCGACGGCGACCAGAACGTTCCCTCGGCGTGAGCGTCCACGTGGACTTCGAGCCCCTTCAAGGATGACGGTGCGCCAGGAAGCCATTCCCGAGCCAACAGCGCTCACACAACTCGATCCTGCACCGGAGCAGGAGACATCGTGCGGTAAGGATGGTCGGGGCGAGAGGAATTGAACCTCCGACCTCTGCAACCCCATTGCAGCGCGCTACCAGGCTGCGCTACGCCCCGACCGGAGAGCGGTGTTTATAGGGTGGTTTCCGGGGCAGGTCAATCCTGGTCGGGGTTCTGGCGGCGATAACGGGGGTGAGGTCCGTCCGGGTTCCAGGGCAGGCGGAGGGTGAAGGAGGCGGGAGTGGGTTTGTGGGTGAGGTCGAAGTGGAGCTCGGTGCCGTCCCCGCTGAGGAGGAAACGACCGGGGGCCAGGGGACGGAGGTAGTCGGTTTGGGGGGAGGCGGGCCAGCGCCAGTAGAGGTCGGGGCCGAGGGTTTCGAGGGTCACGGCCAGGCGCTCGCCCTGGAAGGTGCCGGCCAGAGTGGCCAGGGTGGCCCGTTCGGGTCGATGAAGCGGGTGGGCCGCCGGGGTCTCATAGGGGCGCTCGAGAACCAGGCGCACGAGGTCGCGATGGATGCGCTGGAAGGGTTGGCCCAGCTGAAGGTTCTGTAGATGCACGACGTGCAGATCCTCTTCGACGAGAAGTGAGAGCGTCGCGATGAAACCCGTGTGCATCCCGGTCTGCTCGAGGGATCGTCGAGAGCCGTAGGATTCGGTTCCCCAACCGTAGGGCCAGGGGGTCGTGGAAACGTCGAAGAGGGTCTTGGCCGCGAGCGCACGGGACCAGCGCAAGAGATCGGCAGCGCTCGAGTAGAGCGCGCCGGAGCCGCGGGCATAGTCCCAGTTGCGCTCCTCTGTGTTGCGCACGCCGGCGGGTGGGGGTCCCGCGAGATAGCCGCGCGCACGCTTTTCGATCGGTGTGTCGAGGCTGACGTGTCCGGTCGAGTGCATGCGGAGGGGAGTGAATATCTGCTCCTCGAGAAAGGCGTCGAAGGGTTCGCCGGAGACGATCTCGACAATGCGCGCGAGCAGTGCGTAGCCCGAGTTCGTGTAGCGATGATCGCTGCCCGGTTCGAACTCGAGCGGATACGTGCTCTGCCAGGTGACGAGTTGCTCGAGGGAGATGCCGTCGCGGGTCTTGGAGGCGAAGCCTTCGAGGCCGTGGTGATCGGGGATTCCCGCGCTGTGGGCGAGCAGGTGTTGTAGCGTGATCTCGTCGCCGCGCGGATAGTCCGGCAGGAATCGGCGCACGGGGTCGGAAAGCGAAAGCTCCTCGGCTTCGGCGAGCATCATGATCGCCGCGGCCGTGAAAGTCTTCGTGAGCGAGGCGATGTGAAAGCGCGTGTCCAGGGTGTTCGCGGTCTGCCACTCGTGGTTCGCCAGGCCATAGGCCTGCTGGAACAGGATCTCCTCGCCCTTGGCCACGAGCACGACGCCGGAGAGCTCTCCACGCGCTTCCCAGGCCTCGAGGTAGCGGCCGATGCGCCACTCCACACTCTCGACCTGGTCGAGTGTCGTGTAGTCCAGATACTGCTGGGACGGCGAGCTCTCACGTGCGCTGGCAATGCGAACCACGTTGGGTAGAAAGAGCATGCCGCCGTCGCCGTTGGCGAAGTAGACGAAGACCTCTCCCTGCTGGAGATCGGCGACACAGTAGCCGCGGAAACCATCGTTGTGACCCCAGTGCCAGAGGGCTCTCTCGGTTTCGTTGGACGAGCCGATGTACGTCTCCAAGCCGACGCCGCTCCCCCATTGGACTCCGGGAACTCCGGGCTGCACCTCGACCTCGGGAGCGAAGAACTCCTCGAGCCTTCTGGGGGAGAGATTCTCTCCGCGCAGGATGGCCGAGAGAAAGCGCGCGTAATCCCCGGCCGTGGTCAGGAGTGAATGCGCGGCGTTGCCCTGGTTTGGCCGTTGTTCGTTCTGGGCGACACCGTCCCCGTCGTGGGGTGTCGCGAAGTTTCCCTCGAAACGGGGTTCGAAGACGAAGCTCGTGCGCTGCATACCCAGGGGTTCGAAGACCAGGTCCTGGGCGATCTCTTGCAACCTGGCTCCGGTCAAGTGCTCCACGGTGCGCTGCAGGAAAACGAAACCCTCGCCCGAATAGCGAAAGCGCTCGCCTGGGTCGTGCTCGAATTCCAGACGTCCACCACGTGGACGCCAGTTGGGCAGGCCACTCGTGTGCGAGAGCGCCAGGCGCGCCGTGACCCGTTTGTAGCGTTCGTCGTGTTCGAGATCCGGATAGGGAGCGTATTCAGCGAGGGGCACGTCGAGCTCGAGGAGCTCCTGATCGACGAGCTGGTGCACGATGTAGGCGAACACCACCTTCGAGAGCGACGCGGCCTGGAAGACCGTCTCGGTATCCACCGGGTCAGGCCGCTCCGCGCTGCGCGTACCGAAACCCTTTTCCCAGACGAGCCCGTCGCGGTCGGCCAGGGCCGCGGCAAACCCGGGGACCTGGGACCTCGCGAGCAACCCGTCCACACTCGTCTCCAGAGCCGCGGCGCGCTGTGCCAGGGAGTGGCCCTCCTGGGCGGACGTCGCAATTGCGACGAGAAAAAGGACGGCAAGCGCGAGCAGGGTTCGTGTGAGCATGCTGTCCCAACGCAGCCGAGCCCGTATATTTCCTCCATGCCCCGACCCGCCCGTCCACTGTGGGTTACGCGCACGTATGCGCGCCGACGCCATCGAAGCTGGATGATCTCCATGACCCTGGCCAGTGCCGGCTGGGGAACGTGGTGGATTCTTCTGTTCCTGCACCGCTTCGCGCCGGGGCTCACCCCCGGTCTCGGACTCCCGGGGTTCCTGTCGACGGTCTTCGCGCTCGCAGGGCTCTTGGTCGCCTTGTTGACCGTACGAGCCCGTCGCTCGTGGATCCTCTTCTCCATGATCCCCTTGCTCGCGAATGTGAGCCTCTTGTTCGTACCCACCCTGGCGGGCGAACTGTTCGCCGGCGGGGCGGGCTAGAGCGGCGTTGCCGCGAGGATCATCCAGGTACCCGTCAGTGCGGCGAGGACGATCATCGCGATCACGCTCCAGGCCAGACGCTTGTGCCACTTGAAGCACTCGTAATTCTTCAGGGTGGCGAGCCCGGACAGGATCGGCAGGAGCAGAGCCGCCGTGGCGATCTTGGCGATCGCAAGGTGCACGGGGGTGATCAAGCCTGCGCTTTCGAGATCGTAGATTCTGCCGAGTTGCTTGGCGTAGTAGATCGTGACAGCCAGCAGGAGCGCCGTCAGGAGAACCAGCGGGATGTGGGCCTTGCGCCGTGCACGCCTGCCGCTATACGCGGCGGCACCGAGGGCGACAAGGGTGACGAGGAACGAGCCTGTGAATCCTGTGACAGGGTCCATTCAGATAGCCGAGTTGGTGTTGCGAGCCGTTAAGTCGAGAGCAGGCCGTCCATCTCGCCAGAAAGCTCGCGGCGCATCAACTCATTCACGGCCGCCTTCGGGTCGCGGCCCTCGAAAAGCACGGCGTGCACCTGCTCGGCGATGGGCATCGGAATGCCGCGGGCCTCGGATTCGGGACCGAAGAGCGCCTTGGTCGTCCACACGCCCTCGGCGACCATCTGCATCTCCTCGAGAATCTGGGGCAGCTTCTTGCCCTCGCCGATGGCTTGACCGACGTTTCGGTTGCGGGAATGGTTGGAGTAGCACGTGGTGGCCAGGTCGCCGATGCCGGCGAGACCGAAGAACGTCTGCGGCGAGGCGCCGTGGGCCTGGCCAAAGCGCGCCATTTCGACGATGCCACGGGTGACGAGAGCCGCCTTGGCATTATCACCGAGACCAAGGCCGTCGGAGATGCCGGCGGCGATGGCGATGACGTTCTTCAACGCTCCGCCCAGCTCGGCGCCCTTGGGATCGGTATGGGTGTAGACGCGGAAGTTGTCAGCGGACAGCACCGCTTGCACGTTGCGCGCAAGCTGGGCGTCCTTGCTGGCCACGACGACGGAAGCAGGTAACCCGCGGGCGACTTCCTCGGCGTGACTGGGTCCGGAGATGACGGCCATGCGGCGCTTGCCGAGGACCTCTTCGATGATCTCGGAGGGCGTGCGGAACGTCTCGATCTCGATGCCCTTGGTCGCCGTCGCAATGGGAACGTCCCCTGCGAGTGCATCCTCGAAGGTCTCGGCGACCTTGCGCAGGAACTGGGTCGGCACGACGCTGACCACGAGATCGACGTTCCGTCCCGCTTCAAAGGGATCGGCGCTGACCGTCAGGCCCTCGGGCAAGGGAATGCCCGGTAGGTAGCGCTTGTTTTCGCGCTGGGCACGCAGTTCTTCGACCTGCTCGGGGAAAGCGCTCCAGAGGGTGGTTTTCGCGCCGCCCTTGTGCAGGAGCAAAGCCAGGGTGGTACCCCAGCCGCCGTCGCCGATGACACAAACCCTCTTCTCCGTCATTTGTTCCGATCCGCTTTCGGGGCCGTGCCGATCCTCGGCTCCGTGCCCTCGAGCATTCGGCGTATGTTCGCACGATGCCTCGCGATTACCAAAAGCCAGAGGGCGAGAGCTCCCAAGACAACCTCGATTCCATAGCTGGCTATGCCCTGCTCCCCCAGCCCTGGTCCGCGAAACCAGGCGAGAATCGGGAAGCTCGTGCCCATCAGGATGGATGCCAACCCGACCATCCGGAAAAGGCCCAGAGCCGCGAGCCAGAGCACGCCGCCGCCCAGGAAGATCACAGGATCCATCGCCACCAGGGCTCCGCAGCCCGTGGCGACCCCCTTGCCACCCTTGAAGCCCAGGTAGAGTGGCCAGCAGTGGCCAACGACCGCGGCTCCGCCACACAGGACCGCGTAGAGCGAGGCCCTTGCAGGGTCCTCGAGGGGGGGCACGAAGGCCGGGGCGAGCAGCGCACTGGAAACCCAGCCCTTGCCGAAGTCGCAAACGAAGGCCAGCAGCGCCCAGGGGCGCCCGAGGACCCGGCCGACGTTCGTGGCGCCGATGTTGCCGCTGCCCTGCTTGCGGATGTCCTTCTTGGCTACGAGAAAGCCCAGGACGAGCCCGAAGGGCACGGATCCGAGGAGATAAGCCAGGAGGACGGAGAGGGCGGACAAGCTCGGGCGGCCGTGGGGCGCACGGCCCGAGGCAATCTAACTTCCCGGGATGGGTTGGGAAGCTCCGAGAGGGGCCTTATTCTGCCCCACGCTTTGGCGCGCATCATCGGAGTCGACACGGGCGGGACCTTCACCGATCTCGTCCTCTTGGACGAGCAGGCTCTGCGCGTGGCGAAAGTCCCCTCGCGGCCTGCCGATCCCGTGGGTGCGATCCGCCAAGGGCTCGAACTCCTGGGCGTGGAGACCGACGAGGAAGTGGCCCTGGTCCACGGCACGACCGTGGCCCTGAACGCGCTCTTGACCGGTCGCATCGCCAAGGTGGCCCTGGTCACCAACGAGGGCTTTCGCGACCTGATCGAGATCGCGCGCCAGGATCGTCCGGCGATTTACGCCTTGCATCCCGAGAAGCCCGAAGCGCTCGTGCCGCGTTCGTTGCGCTTCGAGGTCCCGGCGCGCATCTGGCCCAAGAACGGGCAGCCGGGCTTCGAGGTCGTACGTGTTCCCAAGGCGGCCGAGTTGCGCGAGCTGCGGGAGCGCATCGCCAAGAAGAAACCCGAGAGCATCGCCGTCTGCCTGCTGCACTCGTGGGCCGACCCGGATCATGAGGATCGCGTCGCCCGCGATCTCGCCAAGTTGAAGGTTCCGGTGACGACCTCGGCGGCCCTCGTTCCCGAACACCGCGAATTCGAACGCTTCTCGACCGCGTGCGTGAACGCGGCGCTCGAGCCCATGATGCGGCGCTACATCGACTCGCTCGGCAAACTCGGTGCGATTCAGCTATCGATGTTGCAGTCGACCGGTGGCACCTTGAGCGCCGAGCGAGCCGCCAGCGAACCGGTGCGCGTGCTCTTCTCCGGGCCGGCCGGGGGCGTCATCGGAGCCGCGCGCGCGGCCCAGGAGTCGGGCTTCGCGTCGTTCTGCACGCTCGACATGGGCGGCACCAGCACCGACATCGCCTTCCATTCGACGCTGTCCGCCGACGAGAAGAGCCCGCGACGTTCCCTGGAGCCCGTGCACGTCGCGGGACATCCGCTCGCCGTGCCGTCCCTCGACATCCATACCATCGGGTGCGGCGGTGGCTCTCTGGCCACGGTCGATCGGGGGGGCGTGCTGCACGTCGGTCCCGAAAGCGCCGGTGCCGACCCGGGTCCCGTCTGCTACGGAGCTTCCGATCGGCCGACCGTCACGGACGCCCACGTGTTCCTCGGCCATGTACGCGCGGGAGCGTTTCTGGGCGGTGCTCTCGAACTGGATCTCCACGCGGTCGACAAGGCCTTCACGCGCCTCGGCAAACAGCTCGGCACGACAGCGACCAAGGCCGCCCAGGGTGTCCTCGAGGTCGCCCGTGCCGCCATGCGCCGCGCGGTCGGCGTGATGACCCTCGAGCGCGGCGAGGATCCCGAACGCCTGGCCCTGGTCGCCTTTGGTGGCGCCGGCGGATTGCACGGCGCCGCCCTGGCCCAGAGCCTGCACATGCAGGCCGCCCTGATTCCCCTGCACCCCGGAGCCCTCTCCGCCCGCGGCATGACCCAGGCGGAACCGATGCGCGATCTCGCCCGGGCGGTCTTGGTTCCGCTGGACGAGCTGACCCAATCGGCGCGCGCGAAGATCCATCGCGAGCTAGGGAAGCGCGCAAGGGAAGAGCTGCTCGAGGCCGGTTTCACTCCGGCCTCGATCGTGATGGAGCACACCCTGGATCTGCGCTACCGCGGCCAGTCCTTCGAGCTTTCGCTCCCGGAGAGCGACACCCCCCGCGAGGCCTTCCACTCGGCCCACGAGACGCTCTACGGTTACGCGTTGCGCGAGCGCGACATCGAACTGGTCTGCCTGCGTACACGCGCACGCGTGGCCATCGAAACGGTGCGCGCGAAGAGCGTACGCAAGAAACCACTTCCGCGTTCCGCGGTTCGCGAGCTGCGTCGCTGCACGTTCGATCGAGCTTGCGAGACGCAAGTCATCGAGCGCGACGTGCTACGGCCGGGTCACACGTTTGAAGGTCCCGCCCTGGTCGAGGAGTATTCCGGCACCAGCCTGGTTCCGCCTGGGTGGAGCGCAAGGGTCACCGCTACCGGACACCTGCTGCTCACGCCCCTTCTTTAGATTCACCGGGTTCCGGAGGTCCCGGCGACGTTCCGCTCTCCGGAGAAATGGGGTTGCGATAGGACGGGTGGGGAGCGGTCGTTCCACCCTATGTCATCCCGAGGTCAGCGTAATCCCCAAGATCAAGCTACGCCCCGGGCCGTTCGAACCCGAACCGTGCACGCGGTAATCAACGTCGAACACGTTCTCCAGGCCAAAGTCCAAGCGCAACTCGGGACGCACCCTCCACCCGAAGCGCAGGTCGAACAACACGTACCCCGGCGTCCCGCCGGGAGGGATGCGCGATGTATCGGACGTGTCACGTGTCGACAGTCGATCGGCATCGTCTGCATACCGCACGACGCCCTCGCCCCAGTGCCGATCGTCGCAAGCGCGCCATTCCAGTCCCAGCTCTGCCTGTAGGGGCATCAAGCGATCCAAGTACTCCTCGACCACGACCGGCATCGAGGTTGGGAAGGTGTCCACCTTGCCCTCGATGTAGGCTGCGTTCCCGAAAAGGCTCCAACCCGAGCCCAGCCCGAACGCCCCCCCGCCCTCAATCCCGTAGACGTAGCCATCACCGACATTGTCCTTGGTGATCTCGAACTCGCCATCCGCATTGGTGCTACCCGTCGGCACGCGCACGATCTGATCGGAGATCGCGGTGTAGAAAACCGCCACCTCCGAGCTTTGCTCTGCGGTCCGGGACTTCAATCCGAGCTCGAAGCTGAGGTAGTCCTCGGGATCGAGATCGGTGGCCGGGATCTCGAACTCGTCGGTGCGCGCACTGTCGAAGCGCGTCAGATCCGACAGGTTCGGCGCGCGGAAGCCCTGGGAGACCCCGCCGAAGAGGTGCAGTGCGTTCTCCGTGATGCGGTACAGGAAGCGCACACTGCCGATAAAACGATTCCAGCTGTCGGAGACCTGCGTCGGCCCCCCAAGGACCGGATCGACGACGCTGTTCGCATCCGCCGCGGCGTACGTGAAGCGCCCCCCCAGGGTCACGGTCGTATCGTCCCCCACGTCGAACTCGTTCTGCACGAAGACCCCGAGCAGGTCATAGCTGGCGTCGTCGCCGACCGGCCCCTGGATCGGCTCGGTCGAGGAAAACGAATCGACCTCGTCGTGGTAGTAGTCGACACCGAACGAAGGGCGCCCCCATTCGTTTTCGCGCCCGGCGAAGGTGCTGAAAAAGCCCAGCGTGTCGACCTCGAAGCCTTGCAGATTGCGCGCCCCGCTGCCGCGAATACGATCGCGGGTCTCGTCCTGTTCGTGCCAGGAGAGGTTGGCGTGGATGGTCTCGATCTCGCCGCCACGCTGTTCCGAGTGGTATTGCAGGTAGGTCAGTCGCCGTTCCTGGTCCAGGTCCCGCTGCAGGTCGGACCCCGCGGTCGTGCCGTGGAAGGGCTCGGCGTTGACGGTGCGATGCGTGCGCGGCACGTCGTTTTGACGCAGGTTCTGATGCGCGAAGACCAGACGGCTATTGCGATCGAGGAAGTGCTCGAGCTTCACATCGGCGTTCCACTCCGAATAGCCGGTGTCCGGTTGCGTGCCGGTATCCGCGCCACCGATCAGGTCGTCGAAGTTCTTGCCGGTGAAGCCCACCAGAGCGCCCCAGTCCTCGCCGCTGGAAACACCGCCTTCGGCGCGCACGATGTGCGAGCGTTCCGCGCTCGCGAAGCGGTAGTACAGACGCCCCTCGTGGTTGACACCCTCGCCATAGCTTGCGGGATTGCGCGTGAAGGCCTGCACCGTGCCGCCCACCGCGTCGGATCCGTACAGAACCGAGCTGGGTCCCTTGACGAGCTCGATGCGCTCCAGGGAGTAGGGATCGAGCGTGTTCCAGTACTGGTTCGGCCCCGCCCGGAAGACCGAATTGTTCAAGCGCACGCCGTCGATCAAGAGCGTGTTCAGGTATCCGGTGAAGCCACGGATGTAGGGCGATCCCTGGCCGTAGCTGGTTTCCTGCAACAACACACCCGGGGTATCGCGCAGGGCCTGTGGCAAGGTGCGATAGGCGCGCCGGAGCAACTGCTCTTGTGTGATCTCGTCCGTCGCGTAGGGCACCTCGAACGGCGCTTCTCGACCGCGCGAAGCCGTCACGATGGTCTCCCCCAAAAGCGCCGCGTCCTGGGCCAGAAAGAGAGTCGCAGCCAGGGCTGAGATCATCTACTTGAGGCGGAAGGAAACGGGGTGATCCAGGCGGGCGGGAACGCCCAGGCCATCCGCCGTGCGCGGGCGGAAACGCCAGCGCAGAAGCCCCTTGCGTGCGGCTTCGTCCAGCCGGGTGTGCCCACTGGATTCGAGAATCTCGACCTGCGAGACACGACCGTCGGCCGCGATGTGCAAGCGACAGAGGCTGCGCCCCTCTTCCCCGCGCCGAATCGAAGCCCGCGGGTAGTGCGGTTGGGGAGACTCGAGGAGCAGCGCTTCGACAACGATCGGCCCCGGGACCTCCTCGGGCACGGGCTGCACGCTGGGCTCCTGCACGGGATCAGCCGGCTCCGGCTCGGCAATCTCCTCGGTGATCGGCACGGGAGTGTCGTTGATCCGCTCGAGTACCGCGTGCAGGAAGAAGCCGGATCCAAAATCCGGGGCTTCGAGCTCGGTGGGAAGCTCTTGGAGAGGCTCGAGGAGCGGGGCCTCGAATTCGAGCTCGGGGTCCTCTTCGGGCTCCGGCTGGCTCTCTTCGGGTTCGACGAGGGTCTCGAAGACCTCTTCGAAAGGGGCCTCGACCAGGCGCGGTGCCGCCAACGCCACGGTTTCCGTCCGCCCCGTGCCCGTGCTGGCTAGCCGCAGCCCACAGACGAGCGCGATCCCTATCAGACCGGCGTGGATGAGGCTCGAGGCGGTGAAGGAGCGCACGTTGGCCTATACGGAGGGAACGTTCCCGGGTTCACGATTCGGGCTCGTTTTCTGACCACCAAGTCTGGCTGCCACGTCGGAAAAGGCCCTGAGTGGAGCGGCTGAAGGGACTTGAACCCTCGACATCAACCTTGGCAAGGTTGCGCTCTACCACTGAGCTACAGCCGCTCGAGGGCCGCAGAGTCTATCGAGAACCCTCGTCCACGCAAACACCCTGCCGGATCCACTCGAGGACTTTTTCTGCGGCGCGCCGCGCCGCCTCGGGGAGTGATTCACCACGGGCGAGAAGGGCGGCGACCGAACTGGCGTAGCGACAGCCCGAACCTCGCATGCCCGGGCCCGCAATGCGCGCGTGTTCCAGCCAGAGGGGTCCCGTGTCCCGTTCGAGGACCAGATCCCGCACCGGATCCTCCCCACCGTGGCCGCCCTTCAGGAGCACGGCCGCGGCGCCCAGCTCGAGGAGCTCGTGGGCCGCCCGCAAACGCAGCTCGGGCTCGCGAGCCATGGCTTCCCAATCCGAGGGCCCCATCCCGGCGATCTCCGCCGCCTCGGGCAGGTTCGGAGTCAGGATCACCCCCAGGGGCAAGAGCGTGTCCCGCAGGGCCGCGACCCCGCGCCCATCGAGAAAGCGCTCACCACCGGTCGCGGCCAGCACCGGATCGCACAGCACGGTCCGCCCCTCGCCGAACGTCTCCACCGCCGTCGCGAAGGCCTCGACCGCGGCCGCGCCATACAGCAGGCCACTCTTCCACACGGCCACTCCCACCTGCCGTTGGCGCAGCTCGTCCAACCACACCGCTTCGGGACGCGGCTGGATATCCAGTATCGCAGGCCCCTTCTGGACGGTCTCCGTGGTCACCACCGATACGGCTTCGGCTCCGAAGGCCTCGATGGCCATGGCATCGGCATCCAGGCCCGCACGCCCGCTGGAGTCACGTCCGGCGCAGACGAGGACTCGCGGGACCATGGGACTAGACGAGCTTCGAGATCGGCTGCGAGGGGGACTCGCGATCCTCCGGATCGATGATCCGCATCACGCGCGCTCGCAAGCGCCGTTCGATACGCTTCAGCTCAAGGTCATCACCGGTCTCGAGCGGAATCTGACCGCCGGCGACTCCGCCGCGTCCGCCGAAGGAACCCTCGTCCTTGAGAATGGCCTCCATCAGAGGATAGGCCTCGCGATCGAGACAGCGCAGGGAGAGGTGATAGCGCCCCTCGAAGGCTCCGCCGACCAGGGACACTTCGGCCCCCTCCATACGCAGGAAGAAGTCCGCCGTCTCGGCCACGGACTCGGGATTGCGCATGTTCCCGAGGAAGCCGACCATCACCTTGCCGTAGCGACGGCCGCGGGCCAGCGAACGGTGCAGCTCGCTGAAGTACGCGGGCGGCAAGTTCGGACGTGCGATACGCGCCAACATGCTGCGATCGGCGATGCGGAAGGTCTCGTAGAAGGCCTCGGTATCGAGCGCCGTGGCTCCCTGGGAAAGATCCCCGGTGTCGAAACGCACACCACAGCAGAGCGCCGTGGCCGTGTGGGCGTCGATCTGCAACCCGGCCTTCTTGCAGTACTCGTAGATGATCGTCGAGGTCGCACCTATGCCGAGCCGCACGTCGTAGTGCGGAATCGGATCGAAACCGGCGCGGGCTTCCTCGACCGGCGGGCGATGGTGGTCGAAGACGCCGACGATGGGCTGGTCCAGGAGCAGTGTGTGACCGAACCCGGGCTGGGTGTCGACCAGGAAGATGCCGGCGAAGCGCTCGCTGCCCAGTTCCGAGAGCTCGCGATACTCGAGGCCCAGCTCGCCAACCATGGCCAGGTTCTCCGCCCGGTGAATGGCACCGGTTGCGGCGATCTCCGGCTCGAGCCCGAAGGCCTCGCGCAGCAGGAACCCGAGTCCGAACATGGCCCCCAGGGCGTCGGGGTCGGGCGAGCGGTGGGAGAGGACCAGGGGGCGCCTGCCCTTCCACTCCGTACGTAGCCCGTCGATCACTCGCCGCAGGTGCACGAGGGAGTCCACCCCCTCGGGAAGCCCTATACCTTCGGGCAAGCCCCGAGAGGCAGACGGCTGGTTCTTGGTCATGGGCATGGGTCCACCGCGCGGCGCTCGAGCACGGCGGCGTCATCGTATCGGGTCGACCCCGGAGATGCTCTTTAGCTCGAAATGGACATCGTATTTGCAGCTTCCTGACAGCCGCCTGTTTTGGGACGAACAACGGAAGAGAGAGGAGGAAAAGAAGGGCCCAAAGCCCTTCAGCGACTCAGAAACCGTTGTCCAGAAGGAACTGCACGCTGGCGAGGATCTCCGCACGACCGTGACTGGGGCCGATCTCGACGACCTTTTCGGCGTTCGCGGGAACGTACTCACCGAGTCCCTTGAAATCCACCTCACCGGTACCGAGCGCCATCTCCGCGTCCACCGAGCTGGCGTCCTGGAGGTGGATCCCGCACATGCGCGGGGCGTAGCTGTCCAGCCACTGCCCCTGGGTCGGCAGGCCCATTTTTTCCCGCAGGTGGATGCGACCGACGTCGTGCCAGTACATCAGGCCGTCCAGATCGTCGAGCATCCAGCCCATGGAGTCGAATCCGATGATGTCGTCCAGCTCGCGGCCGGGCTCGACCGCGATGACGGTGTCCGGCGACTCCTGCTTCAGCGTGAAGAGCGAGCGGCAGAACTGCTCGACCTGTTTTTGCGACTTCTTCTGAACACGCTGCGAAAAGGCGAGGATCTCCTCGTGAATGTCCAGATCGTCCGGGTCCTTCGCCAGACGCAGGGTCAAGCCAAGTGCGGCGCGACGCACACCGGGGTCCTCGGTCTTGCTGCCACGCACGACGATCGTGTTGCAGCCCCACTGGGAGGCCAGGCGCACGTGGCGGCGCATGGAATTCAGGGCGCGCTCGGTTTCCTCCGGTACGAGGCTCGAAAGACGCTCGACGGCCCTCGAACCGTTCAAGGGGTCCCGGCAGCCGGCGACGACCGAGGGAATCCGTACCCCGGTTTCGCGCTGGGAATCCTCGAGCCCCTCCATCGAAGGCGGAATCTCCGCTAGACCGAGCTCGATGCGTCGAAAGCCCATGCCGACGGCAGCAAAGATCTGGTCCTGGATAGAGGACAACCGCGACCCGAAACAGGTCGTGGAAAGGGAATACTCGTTGGGGATGCCGGGGGTCGTCACGAGCTACTGAAACCGTCTTGGCGGAAGCCCGTCTGGGGGAGGTGTGAGACACGCCCACACCTCGCTCAAGAACCCATGCGGGACCATATTAGGTTCGGTTGGGGGGGGGAAATTCTTGAGCGGCGCGCATCCTATGTCCTCACGAGGTTCGGCTTCAAGTCCCGGACCCGACTGGATCCCCCTGGATCGCACGAGGGGGCGGTCAGGGGAAGCGCATTCTCGCTAGACCCGTATCTCGCTCGCGCTCGCCTCGAGCCCGCGGTGCTCGTGCAACACGGGATCGATCTCGGAGGCCAGGTATTCCTCGACCTGCTGCGGCGCGCGACCGACGAAACGCTCTGGATCGAAGAGCTCGTCGAAACGATCCCTCAGGGGTGCGAAGAGCGGGTTCTCGGCCAGAAGCCCGCGTAGAGGATTGGGCTTTCCTTCGTGGATGGCTGCCCCGGCCTCTCCGCTTAGCTGGCGCAGGACCTCGTGGGCCTCCTGGCGGTCGACCCCGGACTTGACCGTCTCCATCAACAGGATCTCGGAGGCCAGAAAGGGAATTTCCTCGGCCAGGTGGGCTTCGAGGACCGCCTCGTGCACACACAACCCGCCCGCCACGTTGGCGTAGAGGGAGAGGATCGCATCGACCCCGAGGAACATCTCGGCCAGCGTCAGCCGGCGATTCGCCGAGTCGTCGAGGGTCCGTTCGAACCACTGGTTCGCCGCGGTGTGGGCCGTGCTCGAAAGCAGCGAGATCACATGCCGCGACAGCGCGCCGATTCGCTCGCAACGCATGGGGTTGCGCTTCCAGGGCATGGCCGACGAGCCGATCTGTTTCGTCTCGAAGGGCTCGGCCAGTTCGCGACGCCCCGAGGCCAGACGCACATCCACGGCGAATTTCGCAGCCGACTGGGCGATCGCGCAGAGCACCTGGGTGACCCGGAAGTCCAGCTGGCGCGGGTAGGTCTGGCCCGTGACCCCGAAACAACGCTCGAAGCCCATGCTCGCCGTCACGCGCTTGTCGAGCTCGCGCACCTTGTCGTGATCGCCTTCGAAGAGCTGCAGGAACGAAGACTGACTGCCGGTCGTGCCCTTGACGCCGCGGAAGAGCACCTGCTTTTGCGCGTGTTCGAGATCGACCAGATTGTAGTAGAGGTCCTGCAGCCAAAGGCACGCGCGCTTGCCCAGGGTCGTGCCCTGGGCGGGCTGGTAGTGCGTGCTGCCGAGAACCGGCAGCGCCTTCCATTCATCGGCGAAGTCGCGCAGGGCGCGCATGGTTGTAACCAGCTGCCGCTTGATGAGCGTCAGCCCATCGCGCAAGCCGATCAGCTCGGCGTTGTCGGTGACATAGCACGAGGTCGCACCCAGGTGCAGAATCGCGCGCGCGCCGGGCGCGGCGTCGCCGAACGTGTGCACGTGGGCCATCACGTCGTGGCGCAGCTCCTTCTCGTATTCGGCGGCCTTCTCGAAGTCGATGTCGTCGACATGGGCGCGCAGCTCGGCGAGCTGGTCGCCGGTGATCGGAAGGCCCAGCTCCTTTTCGCCTTCGGCCAGGGCGATCCACAAGCGCCGCCAGGTGGCATGCTTTTTCTGGGCGGAGAAGTTGAACCGCATCGCCGCACTGGCGTAGCGGGTGGAGAGGGGGCTTTGGTAGTTCTCGTGCTGGGTATCCACAGGCCGAAACAGGATACGCGAAAGCGGATGGACCGCCTAGAAAACGGAGGCCACGATGGCGGAGGCGAAGCAGAGGGCCACGCCTCCCGCCAGGCGCATCCAAAGACCCCGCTCCGTTCGTCCACTCTGGCCGAGATAGCCGACAATCCACAAAACGCACGTGCCGCCGACGAGATCGGTGACCAGATCGAGCAGCGAGGGGTTGCGACCCGGGACGAGGCTCTGATGCCATTCGTCGATCGCACCGTACGCAGCGACGAGGGACAGCACCCCGACGACCGCCCCCTTCGTGATCCGCGCCCAGCCGTGGGGCCCCTCACGCAGCAGGGCACCGGCGAGAAACAGGCCCAGGAAACCGAACAGCGGGGCGTGGGCCGCGTTGCCCAGGATGGCCCACAGGATCGAGTCGTTCGCGGGGCCGACGTTGCTGACGCTGGAGAGCGCCCAGATGGACGCGACATGGGCCAAGACCAGCCCCCAAGCGAGGACTCGCGGGGCACGCAAGAGCCAGAGGCCCATCCAACGGAGAAAGCCCTCGGTCGGGCCCCGAGTCTCGGCCCCTGGCAGCAAGGGGCCCTCCGTATCCATGCCTTCCGTATCCATCACGGAAGGCTCAGCCATACCGATGGAAGGCCCTGAAGCTCAGCCCGGCTCCGTCGTCACTCGACTTGACCTCGAGCCGATCCACCATTTGCGCGAGCAAGAAGAACCCACGCCCGCGATCATCCTCGAGGTCGGGAATCCCATCGGGGGGTTCGATGAACTGGCGCACCTCTTCGGGATCGCCTCCGCCTTGATCGCTGACGGCGAGCTCCCAGCCCTCGTCGCGAACGGTCAGCGAGCAACACATGCGCACGTCCGAAGACAGCTCCGCTGCGCTCATGGCAGCCTCGCCGCCCCCGTGGTCGATGGCGTTGGCGAGTAGTTCCGAAACGACCAGGACCAGCTGATCCAACTCGGTGTCCTTCATGCCCGACATGCGCGCGAAGCGACGCACCACGTTGCGGGCGACACGCACATCGGCGTGGGCCGCGGGCAGATCGAGGCGCAGGATCCGTTCGCTCATCGCCTCCCCACTTCCTGCCTCCACAACTCGAGCGAGAGATCGAGAGCGGGAGCCGAATGGGTCAACGCACCGACCGAGACCCGATCGACACCGGCCAGGGCGAAACGTGCGATGCTGGCGAGGTTCACGCCGCCGGAGGCCTCAAGTTCGAGCGGACGCACCCGCCCCGAGGCAGCCATGCGCAATCGCGGCACCAGCTGGCCGAGTGCTTCGGGGGTGAAGTTGTCCAGCAGCACACAGTCGGCGTCGGCTTCGATCGCGGCAAAGGCCTCGTGCTCGTCGCGCGCCTCGGCGGTGATGAAGAGACCGGAGCCGTGGGTCGCACGCAGCTTGCGAACAAGCGCTCCCGTGCCCTCGCCCGAGAGGTCGGTGTGGTTGTCTTTCACCATCGCCTGGTCAAAGAGCCCGAAGCGATGGTTCTCGCCACCTCCGCAGACGACGGCGTATTTCTCCAGCCCTCGTAGCAGCGGCGTTGTCTTGCGCGTGTCGAGAATCCGCACGCCCGGAGCGGCCTCGACGAAGCCACGGGTCAGGGTGGCGATCCCGGAAAGGCGCTGGATCAGATTCAACGCCGTGCGCTCGCCCGAGAGCAGAGCCCGGGCGGGACCCCGCAAGTCACAGACGACATCGCCGACGGCGAGGGCGTCGCCATCCGCTGCACGCAGGGCGATAGTGACGGCCGGATCCAGGCGTTCGAAGACTCTTCGAAAAACCCCGCTGCCGCACAGGACTCCCGCTGCCTTCGCCACCAGCCGACCTCCCGCCAGGACGTCCTGGGCGAAGAGCGGATCGCTCGTCACGTCCCCACCACCCAGATCCTCGGCGAGGGCCGCATCGATGAGACGGTCCAGCTCGTGGGGATTCGGCGACTCCAGGCACGGCATTTTCGGGGTTCGAACGGTCGGCACGATTCCCCAGTGTAGCCGAGAGCCACACCCCCTTCCCAGGCATCAATCCGACGCATCCATCGGAGGCCCATCCGGGCCCTCGCTCAGGGGCAGGCTCGAATCGACTCCGCGCCCCTGCAACCACAGCTCGACCCGGGCGCGGGTGATCGGCCCGATCCCACGAATGTCGTCCCAGGAGAGCGACCCGGGGCCGGAATGCTGCTCGCGGGCCAGGACGATCGCTTCGGCCCGGACACGACCGATTCCGGGCAGACGGCGTAGCTCGCGTGCGTTCATGCGCCGGGGATCGAGGGTCTCCTCGATCCCGGCGATCTCGCGCACCAGCTCGGGGGGCCCGGATCGCGGCAGAGCGCGCAGGCTGAGGGCCTCGGCGAGTCCGAGGACGAGATAGACCGCGATGGCCACGTGGAGCCCCGATGTCGGTCGAGAGCTAGCGAGGGTTGCCATGCCCCATGGACCGCTCCCGGTCCCAGGGGGTTGCACCCCGTCTCGGGTGCCTTACTTCATGCGCGAGTAGTCGACCACGTCCACCAGTTTCTGCCCCAGTCCCGCGGGGTGATGCTTGCCGAGCTCTTCGAGCAACGTGACGGCGACCCGCCGAAACGCGCGTGAGCTCGGGGCGTAGGGCTCCAAGAGCGTGACCGCACCCCGGCGGTTCACACAATCCATGACCTGTTCATCCTCGGGCAACCAACCGATGTACCTGGGAGCCGCGCCCAGGAAGCGTTGACATACCTTCACGATTCTCTGCGACACCTCGCGCGCTTCTTCCTCCGAGTGCGCGCGGTTCACGAGCAACAACGGACGCGGTTCGGGCTTCTTGCCCATCAGCACTTTGAGAAAGGCATAGGCGTCGGTCATGGCCGTCAGGTCCGGCGTCGTCACCATCAGCGTCTGATCGCAAGCGCGCGAAAAGGCCAGGGTCTGACGAGATACACCAGCCGCGGAATCGAGCAACATGAAGCGGTATTCATGCTCGAGCTCCTGAACGCCTTCGGCGATGAGATGCATCTCAAAATCGCTTAATGCCGCCATGCGTGGAAAGCCCGAACCACCCGCGAGCAAATCGCAACTCTCGGAACAGCGCACGAGCACGTCGCGTACCGAAGCCTCGCCTTCGACGACATCGACGAGACTGTGCGGCGGCGACACATCCTGCAGGATGTGAGCATTCCCAACTCCGAGATCGCCATCGAGGAT
This sequence comes from Planctomycetota bacterium, assembly GCA_965662355.1. Lineage (GTDB taxonomy): Bacteria > Planctomycetota > UBA1135 > UBA1135. The sequence continues at coordinate 24,917 of CBFIHP010000021.1, forward strand.
CAGTGTGCGACCGCGGGCGGCGAAGAGATTGGACAACGATGCGGTAACAATCGACTTACCCGTCCCGCCCTTGCCGCTGGCGATGCAAAGAGATGCGGCACGGGGCGCCGAGAGCAAGTTTCGCGGGGCCTTCGGGCGCACGAGGGCGTTTCCGTTTTTTACGGAAAACGACAATTCCCTATTCCGATCGAAACCCTCGGCGATTTGCTCGTCGAGGGTCTCGGCGGAGTCGGGATGAGCGCTCCTGCGCCCCGTTGCAAAATTCAGGAGCAGCTTGCGGGTCTCGGACCAATCCATTTGCGGATGCGCCCTGATGGGCTCGGCGGAGCCGGGAAAAGGCTCGGGATCGAGCTGGCTTCCCTGTCAAGATCGGGAGGCGGTAGCGTATTCCGTCCCGCTTTTGGCGAGAATCTGCGCCTCAGTCCCGAAAGGCGTCGATTTCCTCAGGAGTGAGAATGGGGCCTTCGGCGGGCACTCGATCCGCGGAGGGTTCGGGGGTCTCCTCGGCGTTCGAGTCCGCCGCCTCCGCAGCGCTCTCCCAGCGACTCACCAACCGTTGCAGAGCGCCCTCGGCGAGCTCGTCGAGGTCGTTCTCCTCGCGCAACTTGCGCCCCTGCGTCTCGCGCGCAAAGAAGGCATCGAGGCCATCGTGGCCGGCTTCCAGTCGCACGACGTCCTCCCCATCGGAGCGCCAGACCAGCGAGCCGTTCTGGGCCTCGGGGTGAAGGCTCTGGTCCAGTCGCGAGAGCTTGTCGCTGAGTCCCTGCACGAGTGCCGCTTTACCCGGGGCCAACTTGGCGAGGAAGCGCTCCACTCCGCCTCGAACATCGCTTGGCGAGTCGCTGTCTCCCCAGGGAACCAGATAGGAATGTTCGCCCGAAGCACTCCTCAACGTTCTCACTCGATAGAGCCCGACACCGTGCGTTCGCAAGGGCAGGAAACGCTCGTAAAGGCGTTGGCTCGGCTCGAGACAAATCACGATCACCTGCGTGTTCGCGGCGGGCTGCTTGCGGCCCAGGTGACGCGACAGAAGCCCCGAGTTCCTCTCGGCGAAGGCATACGCGTCGAGCGCGTCCAGCACGATGCGATCGACCTCGCCCTCGGCGAGCAGGACGAGATACAGATTGCCTAGAGGGTCGACACCGACGAGATCCGCGCGTCCCCCCTCGTCGAAGACGAGGTCTCGGTCGAGAATCTCGAGCCCCGGGACGATCTCCTCCAGCCCGGAGGCGAGGGCGATCAACGCGCCCACTCTCTCGGGATCGGGCCGGGAGGGGCCGGCCCCTTTCCTCGGACGGGCTTCCGGACGCTTCGGCTTCGAGGCCTGGGCTGCGGCTCCCGCGTCACTGTTCTCGCCGCCCCCACGGGGAGCCTTGGTGGTACCCGGCTTGCCCGCGGGGGCAGGCTTCCTGGAAGGCCGTTCGGGTTCGGGGTCTTCTGCGTCTCTCTTGGTGCGTGCTGCCATGGTGTTGTCTCGCTTGCGCCCCAATTGGACGCGAGCGAGAGGCCCAAACCTAGTCCCTAGGGCCGAATGAGGACCCGCGCACTCCGCGACTCCGGGGCGAGCCCCAGGCCCGGTCGGAAGAAGGAGAGTTCGAGTTCGAGCACGGAACCCGCGAGACTCGCGTCCGCGGGCACGCGAAGACCGATCTCGCCGACCCCCGAGCCGCCGGCCAAGCCAATCCACAGGCCGATGGCGCCGGAGATCTCGGCCCTGGAATCGCGCACGAAAAGCACGGGCAAGCTGCCCTCGTCCTCGTCACCCAGCTCGAAAACGGCCCGCAAGCTCTTGCCGACCCGCGGATGGTGCGGGGCGACGATGAGCGGGGCCAGAACGGGCCCGGCCGTTCCGATGGAACTCGGCGCCTGGTCCAGACCGCTGTGGAGACACTCGTCGGGACGACCGTCGGCTCCCACGTCTTCGCTGATGCCATCGGAGATGTCGCAGGAATCCGGCCAACCGTTGGCGTTGCAGTCCTGCTCCGTGCCCATGGCGATGTCGATGCCATCGTCGACGCCGTTGCGATTGCAGTCGAAGCCGGCATCGTCCGCGTCCGGGATGCCGTAGCCGTGTACGTAGTCCGGATCGGTCTGTCCGTTGCTTAGCCAATAGTCGCCGGTATCGAAGAGACGCGCACGCATCTGGTCGATCGTGAAATTCGGGTGGGCCTGCACGAGGCAAGCGACAAGCCCGGCCAGAATCGGTGTCGAGAGCGATGTACCCGAGACCTGTGTCGTGCAATCGGTATCGGTGGAGGAGCACACGGTCCAGGTGGAGACCCCGGTACCGAGCAACTCGGGCTTCACGCGGCCATCGGCCGTGGGACCGTCCGAAGAGAACGAAGCGATAACTCCGGCGGCGTCGACGGCACCGATCGTGAGCACGTCGAAGGCGTCGGCGGGCGCGATCAAGGCGGAAGTGCCCGAATCGTGGCCGCTGTTGCCCGCGGCCGTGAGACAGAAGAGCCCGTTGTCGGTAGCGATGTTGACACCCATGGTCGTGACCGCCGTCAATCCATCGAGATCGGTTTGGTTGTACCAGTCGATGTATCCGAGCGAGGACGTGGCGACATCCGCACCCTGGGCCTCGATCATCTGCATCCCGGCGACGTAGAAGTCCTCCTCTTGCTGATACTCGTTGGTCGTGTCCTCGGTCTTCGCCAACACGAAGTCCGCGTCGTACGCCGCGCCGACGAGCTCGTTCGGCAAGTAGGCCCCGATGCAGCCCAGGATGTACGTCCCGTGGGAGTGCTGCCCCGAGGGATCGCCGGCCTCGATGCCAGCGTTGCCGTCGGCGTCGACGTAGTCGTGCTCGGCGACGACGTTGACCACGTGACCGGGTTGATTGAAAGCCTCGTGGCCGCGGTGAAAGCCCGTATCGAGTACACCGATCAGCACACCGTTGCCGGTATACCCACGGTTGTGCAAGGCGACCAGGTTCAGCTGTTGCAGCTGGGCCTCGGCCAGACCGTAGAAACCACCCAGGTTCTGGGCACCGCAAGAAGGCAGCACGTTCTGTCCCAGCTGATCGGTGCGAACACCGCGTCGTACGGGCTCGATGCGATCGACGCAGCCGAGTTCCGCGATGGCCGCGAACTGCTCCTCGGTTCCGCGCACACTGACCGCGTTCAACCAGGAGCTGGCGACGACGAGCTCGGCGCCCGTGCCGGCCACACACTCCACGTACGAGGGCGCGACGGGAACGTCATACCAATCCACGAGACCCGCGCGTTGACGTCGCAGCTCGCGCCGTTCGCGTTGGCGATCGCCCAGGTTCAGCTCGGCCTGTTCGAAGGCCTCCTTCACCGCCAGGGCATCGGGGAGCGCCTTGTCTTCGAAGAACACCCAGCCCTTGGCGAGACCCAGCTCGTCGAGCAACCTCGTCATGTGCGGGTGGATCTTCGGCTGGCTTGCGCGCTGGGACGTTTGCGCACTGGCTGCCAGACCGAGGACGGAGAGAGAAAAGAACGTGAGCCACGAAGTGGAGCGGGGAACGGGAGCCATTGGTCTTCCTTGGTTGATCGCTGAGCCTTCCCCTCGCCTCCGGAGGCACCTCCCACTTCCAAACGAGAGGGACCCCCGGCTGGAGGACGACCCCCGTAGTCTAGTCGCCCAGCGATTTCAGGTGCGACGAGCGCTGCCCAGGTGCTCGGCGAAGCGCAGTCTCTGGGCGACGCTCCAGGCCAGGGCCAGGGCGTCGGTGGCGTCGTCCTTGAGGCTCTCGGTCTCGATATCGAGCAGGTTGCCGATCATGCGCGCCACCTGCTCCTTGCTGGCGGCCCCGTGGCCGACCAGGGCCTTTTTGGCCGCTGCCGGCGCGATCTCCTCGATCCGAGTGCCCCTGCGCGCGACCGCCCCCATGACGACCCCACGGGCCTCGCCGATGCGTAGGGCGCTGCGCGCGTTGCGGGCGGAGAAGGCCCCCTCGATCGCGACCCAGGCGGGCCGCAGGCGCGCCAACATCACCTCGAGCTCGTCCAGGAGCACGCCCAGGCGCGTCGAAACGGGCTCACGGAGCGGCAGGTCCAGCACGCCGCAGGCCACGAAGCGTGGATTTTCAGGAACGATCAAGAGTGCCCCCCACCCCACGTGACGAGTACCGGGATCGATCCCCAGCACGATCGGGTAGGGACAGTCCGGTGGGACCAGGTCCTCGGGAATCATGCTTGGCGAGCCTACGGAATCGCCCTCGCCTGCCGTACCCTCTCGTGGCGATGACCCGGGGGTTTTCGAAGTTTCAGGTCGTGGTGGTGGCCGCGGGCCGCTCCAGACGCATGCTCCAGGCGGAAAAACCCGGCCTGGGCGCTGAGCGCAAGCCCTTCCTGCCGCTGGCCGGGCGGACCGTGCTCGAACACACCTGCCTGGCCCTGGCCCGCAGCGAGCGCGTCGGCGGCATCGTCGTCGTCACCCAGGCGGAGGATGTCGAACGCGCCGAGCGGCTGTTGCGCGAGAGTCCGCTCTCGAAGCCCTTCGTGTGCGTCGAGGGCGGCGAGGAGCGCGCCGATTCCGTGCGCAGCGGCTGCGCGGTGCGCATGGAGGCGTGCCCCTTCATCGCCGTGCACGACGCGGCACGCCCCTGCGTCAGCGTCGATGCCCTGGAGCGCTTGTTCGACGCCACGGAAGAGTCCCAGGCAGCGCTACTGGCCCTGCCGATCGCGGATACCCTGAAACGTGCCGGCGAGAACGCGACGACGAGCGAAACCGTCCCCCGCGCAGGGCTCTGGTCCGCCCAGACCCCCCAGGCTTTCTCGGCGACGCGCTTTCGCGAGCTGCTGGAGCGCGCCCGCGACGACGATTTCCGTCCCACGGACGACGCCGCTCTGTGGGAACGCTACGAGGGTTCGGTGCGCCTGGTCCTCGGGGAAGCCACGAATCTCAAGATCACCTATCCCGAGGACCTCGCACGCGCAGAACGCTTCATGAGCGAGCCAACCAAAAAATCGAACCTGCGCGTCGGCACCGGCTTCGACATCCACCGTCTGGTCGAGGGCAGAAAGTGTGTGCTCGGAGGTATCGAGCTACCCCACGACAAGGGCCCGGAGGGGCACTCGGATGGTGACGCGGTTCTGCACGCGGTCACCGACGCCATCCTGGGGGCCGCTGGCCTGGACGATCTCGGCACCTTGTTTCCCGATGATGATCCCGCCTTCAAGGACATCGAGAGCACGCGCCTCTTGCGTCGCGCCTGCGAGGCACTCGAGAAAGCTGGGTGGCGCGTGGTCAACATCGACATCGTCATCGCGACGGAGGGACCCCGCATCGCTCCCCATCGGAGCGAAATGCGCGCCTCGATCGCGAACTGCCTGGGTATCGAACCGACTCGAGTGAACGTGAAGGGCAAGAGCCTCGAAGGCCTGGGCGCCCTCGCTGGCGGAACCGGCGTTGCGGTTCAAGCCGTTTGCATGCTCGAGGGGTCGTAGATTCGTTAGACCCCCACGACCGTTGCGTCATGCGGGGCCGGGAGGTGGCTCGGGCTATTTCGCCGGAGACCGTGAAAGCTCGGGCTCCTCACTGCCCAGGGCCTGCAGGCTGTGGAGGCGGGCGTAGGTGCCCTTCTTGGCCAGCAGCTGTTCGTGGCTGCCCAGCTCGACCAGGCGCCCCTCGTCGAGCACCGCGATGCGGTCCGCACCCCGAATCGTGGTCAGGCGGTGGGCGATGACGATGACCGTTCTGTCCTTCATCAACTCCTCGAGAGCGACCTGGACCAAGGCTTCGGATTCGCTGTCGAGGGCACTGGTCGCCTCGTCCAGGAGCAACAGCGGAGCGCCCTTCAGAAGCGCCCGGGCGATCGTAATGCGCTGGCGTTGTCCGCCGGAGAGCCGCGAGCCCATGTCCGAGACATCCGTGGCGTAGCCTTCGGAGAGCTCGGCGATGAAGCTGTGGATCTGGGCCGCCCGGGCCGCCACCTCGATCTCGTCTTGACTCGCCTCGGGGTTGCCGTAGCCGATGTTCTCGCCGATCGAGCTGTGGAAGAGAAAGGGCACCTGGCCGACAAGGGCGTACTGGGCGGTCCAGTCACCGAGTGAGACCTTGCGCAGGTCGTGGCCCGCGACGACGATCCGCCCCCGATCTGGATCGATGAAACGCGCCAGAAGATCGACCAGCGTACTCTTGCCAGCCCCCGACGCCCCCACGAGCGCGAGAGTCTCGCCCGCACGGATCTCGAGGTTGATCTCGCTCAGCGCGTCGCGCTCGCCTTCGGGATAGCGGAAGCTCAGGTTCTCGATCTTGATGCTCTCGCCCATGCCAGTGATGGGCTCGGGCCGCTCGACCTCAACCACGTCAGCCGGCTCCTGGAAGAGATCATTGATCCGCTGCGCGGCGCCCAGCGACTCCTCGACGATGGCGCGTGCGCGGGTCGCCGTCTTGACGTGATTGCTCATGCGTGAAACGAGCAGCATGAACGTCGCCATCGAACCGCCGGTGTTGAAGATGGAGAACTCGATGTTCAAGAGCCCGAGAATGAAGATCATCACCCCGATTCCGGCGAGGCTATAGAAAGCCGTCCAGCCATGGGACAGGGCGATGGCCCGCACCATCTTCATCGAGGTGTACAGGTAGTTGATGTTCTCTTCCCGATAGCGCTCGAGCTCGCGTTCGGTGCCCCCGAAGGACTTGACCGTGCGCACCCCGGCGAACATCTGGGTCAAGGTCTGGACCGACGCCCCGAGACTCGAGTGGCTGCGGAACGAGCCCCTGCGGATCTTCTTCGCCAGGAGCGAAACGGGGACCAGCGCTACAGGCACGGTCAAGAGCGCGATCGTTGCGGGCCCCGGATTCATGACGAACAGCCAGATCAGACAGCCGATGGCCATCATGGGCTCGAGAATCAGTCCACGTGCACCGTTGGCCACCGAGTTGAGAATCGAGGTCACATCGGAGCTCACGCGGGAGAGCAGATCACCGAAACGACGTTTCTCGTGGTAGCGCAAGGAGAGCCCCATCAGGTGCCGGGCAATGTCGACGCGCAAGTCGACGACCATGGCATACGTCGCCTTGCGCGAAAGCAGCGTGAAGCCCCAGGCCGTCACCGCTCCGATGACGGCCATGCCGAGGGCCACCAGACAGACGCCGCTCAGGATGGCGAGCCGCGGCTCTTCGAACACGGTCTGCGTCTCCGACCAGGCGCGCAACCCCGCGAGGAGCTCTTGAAACCAGAGGGAGTCATCGGGCGAAGGAAGCGCTTCCGCCAGTGCGCCCGGCGTGTCACCCGTCCCGGGGAAGAGCACCTGATCCCACAACGGGACCAGCAGCAGGATGGTCCCCGATTGCGCCAGGGCGGAGATCGCGCCGAGCAAGAGAGCCATCGAGATGGTCTTGACCTGGGGCCGCCAGAACGGCTTCAGCAGACCGATGATGAGCTCGAAGAACCCGGGTATGTCGTCTTTGGATGCCTTGGACATGGAGGCCTCCAGGGTAGCGCTAGAGCCCGCGAATGTCGCTCGCCGCGATCGCTTCGCCCAGGTACTCGATCAGCCGGAAGGTAACAAGGAGGCCTCGATTCCGCGAGGAATCGGGCCTGGAGCGGATCAGACGCCGGGCCGGCTCCGTACGCTCGAGCAGCAGGGGAATCATCCAGCCCCGGGAACCGGCAACCGGTGCACCGGCGGCCCCTACCTCGAGCTCGAAGAAAATCAGATCCGTCACGGAGCCACCGTTCAGGAAGCGCGTGTAGGCGTTCTCCTCGAGGATTGTCATCAGGTCTTGATACTGATGCGTGCGAAGCGACCCCGGATAGTCGTCTCGCAAGGCCCTGGGACGCCTTTGCTTGCGCAAGCTGAGACCTATCGAGGGCGGAAACTCGGAGGACTCGCGCATCGACTCCACCCAACCACGCCCCTCCTGCGTGAGTCGCCGCAGAACCTCCTTCAAGCGTCGCTCGGAGTCTGCCCACCCATCGGGCTTCCAGGTCCTGCCCACGAAGTCATAGGCCGAGAGCAACAGCAGATCGACATTGACCGTGCTGCCCTCGATCAAAGCCAGCCGTTCGCGGAAGCTGTCAGCGAGCACCTCGGGGGTGATTTCCTCCCTGAGCAACCGGAACATGGCCTCGTTGTAGAGACGGTAGCGAAGGAACGGTTCGAGGGCGGGGAACCCGTACGTCCCGTACTCCCCGCGTTGCGCCTCGCCCGAGGCGAATTTCGAGCGAAAGGTAGCTTCACGGGCGCGCTCTTCGTCCGCGGAAAACCAAACCCCGGCCCGCGTGAATGCACCCTCCAGCACGCGTTGGTTGATGACCCACTTCTTGGCCAGCGTGACGTCCACGGGCGAGACAAAACCGGCGATCTGTGGCCAGAGCCGCTCGAGGGTCAGCTCGTGATCCTCGAGCTTCATGAGCACCCCTTCGAGCAGAAACGCGGGACCCTCGGTGGTCACGAATCCCTGCGTGAGGGAATCGAGAACCATCTGCAGGAGCAGGTCGCGCACTTGCATCTCCCCGGCCCCCAGACCTTGTTCGGGATGGGCAGCGCGCGATTCGTGGATCATGCGCACCTGCATCAGCATCCGCTGGCCCTGGGGCGTTGCCCCACAGGCAAGCGTGGCCGGGGGAAAGTCCGCGGGATCGTCGGGCGTGAAGAGCTCTCGCAACGTGTCCACGAAGGCGAGCCCCGACCAGGTCTGCAACTCGCCCCGCTCGAAGCCGAAGGGACGCTCCTCGAGGAAGCGAAAGGGCTCTTCGATTCCTCGCCGAATTCGCTCCTTCTCGGCGACCACCTCGAGCCGAAAGATGTCCAACCACCGTTCCCGGAACGGGCCCAGACAGATGGCCGCCTGGATCTCCGCGGGCGGAACCACGACGCCGTCGATCGACAAGGGGATGCCGAGAACGGTGTCCCCTGTCCCCTGCGGCGACGCGCACGGCAAGGAGCAAACCAGCCAGTGGACAAACAAGAAGCCCCATCCGAGAGGACGGGGCTTCGAACGGTCGTTGCCTGTCATGGGACAGGGTGTACCAGAATCACTGTGCTCGCGGCTCGTCGATCCCGCGAACATCGTTCTTGCTGACGAGATCGGCGACGTACATCCGCAGGTGGTAGTTCAGGTAGTCCTGCTCGATCAGGGTGCGCATGTTTTCCTCGCTGGTGCTGAGGCGCGCGGGCGGATCGGAGCGACGATGCAGGAGCGGGATGTACCAGCCCTTCGGGCCTCTCATGGCTTCGCCGATTTGATCGACTTCCTGCTCGTAGAAGATGTAGTCCGTGATCGAATCACCGTTCAAGAACAACCAGTAGTCGCTCTCGTCGAGGTTCTTCATCAGGATGTTGCGCTGCTTGTTGCGGAAACGCCCCTTGTCCGTGATCCAGTGCGGAGGCTCCTGACCCATCTGGGACTTCGGAATCGGGAGGTCATAGAACTCGGAGTGCTTTTGAAGCACCTGGTCCCAGGGCTTCCCGTCCTCGACCAGGAGGCGCAAGACCTCCTTCGTCTTGGCTTCGGCCTCGGCCCAGCCGTTCTCTTTCCACTGGTTGGCCTTGTGGTCGTAGGCCGAAAGCAGGATGACGTCGGCATCGACGGTGACCTGACCGATGAGGTGGCGCGTGCGACGCTTGCCGTACTCCTCCAGGACCTCGTCGGTCATCTTCTCCTTCATCAGGCGGTGGAAGGACTCGTAGGCCCGGTAGTACTTCTTGTACGCACCGACCGAAGGGAAGTGCTTCACCGTGACGGCCAGCCGCTCGATGCTGAAGATCGACCCCTTGTAGGGCTCGGCGTGGTCGAAATAGGCCTGCTTGCCCTCTTCCTCGGTCATCCAGACACCTGCCTCGCTGAGCGCTTGCTCGAGCAGGGTCATGTTGGTGAGCCATTGCTTGGCGGCGCGCACCTCCATGGAAGTGACACGGCTCTTGACCTGATTCCAGATCGTGTCGATCAGGATGTCCTTGCCGTTCACGCGCAGGAGCACGTTGCGCGGTAGGAGCGCCTCGTCGTCCACGATGTCCGCGGTGTCGCCCAGGTACTTGACGATCTGCTGCAGCAGCATCGTCTGAAAGACGCGCTCGCCGGGGCTCACGCCCTCCAGGTCATTGGCGACGCGCAGGTCGTAGGCGATCTTCATCTGATCGATGAGCTGGTCGCCGTTCTCCTGTGCCTTGAGGGCCGTGATGGTCGTGTCGCTGTAGTCCGAAGGGTTCTCGGGCAGGAAGACTCGCTTGAAGATCTCCGTGGTCCTCACGAGGCGCTTACCACCGTCGTCCTTCTTGAGCACCTGCTCAAGAGTGACGTCGCCCTCGGGATACTCCTCCTTGAGCTGCTCTTCGACCTTCTCGAAGATCTCGTTGATGTCCTCGTCGGAGACCTCGAAGCCCTCGACCGACTTGCCGGCCTTCGCCTGCAGCTCGAGCTCTTCGCTCGTGTAGATCTTGAGCTTCTCGGCTTCGATGTGGTTCTGAGCCAGGGCACTGAGGCAGACCTGGCGCTTGATTGATTGGGAAGGAATCGCCTGGCCGTTGATCACTAGCTTGGCCCCGAAGAGGGGGTCGGCGGCCTCCTTGGCATCCTCTTGGGCACCCTCTTGGGGCACGCTGGGCAGGGGAGCCGTGGCGAGGGCCGGGAGAACAAGGGCGAGAATGGGGAGAGAAAAAAGGGAGAAGCGTCGCATCACGTTCTCGAAATCAATGTCAGGGGGATGATGGGGACAGAGGCGGGGGATGGTCCGACTACGCGCGGAGAGGCGGGGCGTGAGCCCGTTTTCGACTCTTTAGACGTTCCTCCATCGGAGAGGATCCCGTTGCGAGCAAAGAAAACGGACGGAAAGCCTAGCGAGTCTGCCTCAGGAGGCGAAATCGACCCCACCATGCCTTCCCAAGGCCCACCTGGACAGTCCCTGAGGCTGCCCCTCGCCGCCCCCCCTGCTAAGATGGGCGTCGGACGAATCCACCGTCCAGCATCCATGTACTACGCCCCGCGCACGATCGCCTTTCTCTGCGAGCTCCTTCATCCGCCCCTGGCCCCCGATCCTCAGCCGATCCAGCGGGTCCACAACCGGCTCTTCGAGTCCGGAAACCCGCCTTACCAGAGCTTCAACGTCACTCCCGAGGCAACGGTGCTCTCGAATCCTTCGAACCGCCCCGGATCGGTGTCGTCGGTTTCCTTCCTGAAGGATCGCTTCCAGTTCCGTGAGGAGCTCACGGGCGAGACCACCGAGGGCTTCGTCGAGCGGGTCAAGAGCCTGACGACGCAGGTGTGCATGGAGCGCCAGATCCAGATCTTCACGGCCCAGATCGTCACGGTCCGGACCCTGATCAACCCGAAGAACTGGCGCGACTCACGGGGTTTCTTGAGGGAGGGGGTCTTCAAGTTCGACGGTGAGCTTCAGGCCCTGGGACGCGACCCCCAGCTGTTTGGGATGCGCCTCGTCTTCCCCCCCACCCAGGAAACCCAGAACGCATTCACGCTGCGCGTCGAGTCTTTCGCCAGCGATTCGCGCTCGATCTTCATCGAAAACCAGGCCAGCTTCGGCCCCCAGGTCGTCGCCCGTGGTCTGGAAGACGTCGGGGCCAACGTCGAGAAGAGCTACGCCTTCATCGTCGAGCGCGTCCTGCCCTTCCTCGGGAACTTCGACGCGAGGCAAGAAGCCTAGGCCAATGATGTGGCCGATGCGGCACGGGGTGCTCCTCTCGATGGGGCTGGCGCTGTTTTCAGCATGCGGTGCACCGCCTCCCGAAACGGACGAGGCAGCACCCGCGAGCTGGCCGGACGGCACCGTGCTCGTCGTCAACGAGCATCCGATCAGCCAGGCCGAAGTGGACACCATCGGCGCGCTCGTCTCGAAGCTCTACCCCGAGTACACGCGCCCGCACGTGCGTCGGTTGGCCTTGACGAACTTCATCTTCGCGCAGCTCGCCATCGAGGGCCGCTTCGTCGACTCTCGTCGGGAACAAGGGCAGCTGGCGAAGGGCGCCCTCGATCTGGCCCGGGACGAGCACCAGCTCGAGGGCAGCGTGCGCGCCTCCGGTGGTTGGCGCAACCTCGGTTTCGAGCTATGGAGCTCGGTACTCGACGCCCCCATCGGGGAATGGAGCGGCCCGGTCGAGTTGCCCGGGCGTTATCTCGTCGTCCGCGTCCTCGAACGCCCTCCCCTTGCCCATCCGGAGCAGGATGGCTGGAAACTCGACATCCTCGAATACCCCTACCTCTCGCCCGATTCGCGCCAACGCGAGATCGACGCGGCCCTGGACGCGAGCGTCCTGACCATCGTCGACCCACACTGGAACGAGGTCGTACCCGAGGCCTGGAAACACCGTATGTCCGCAGGTGGTTGAAATGCTCGCTCGATGGCTCACGCTCCCCCTCGTTTTCACTGCGCTCCTATCGCCCCTGGCGAACTCCGCGCCCGGGGGCCAGGATCCGGGCGAAGCCGGGCCCGCCAAGAAGCCCCAGGAGATCGAGCGCCTCGAGGCCTGGCCAGCCCTCGAGAAGAGGCTGAAGAGCCGGCTCAAGGTCGAGATCGACAAGCTCCGCAAGGCCTCGACCGAGGGCATGGAGTCCTCGGCCCGCGAAGCGCTCGCGGAAATGGGCGCCAAGGTGGCACCGACACTGCTGACGGCCCTGGGCAAGGAACGCAAGGAGGACGCTCGCCAGCGCTTCGCCTCGGTGCTCGAGGGTCTCGTCGATGCGCGCCACACGCGACTTCTATCGAAGCACTTCGACGATAGGAGCGTCGAGCTACGCATCTTCTGTATGCAGCGTGTCTCGGCCTTTCCCGATCCCGGGGTCCGCGAAGCCGCGGAGAAGGCCTGGAAGAAGGTCAAGGCCCTGGAAGCGAAGGGCCGCGCTGACGAACGCGAGGTTCGCGCCGCGGCCCTGGCAACGATGTCGAGCGGATCGATCACAGCACTGGAAGCGGTCTTCGAGCGAACCAAGAAGCGCTGGAGCAAGGACGCGATCCAAATCCATGCTGCCTGCGAGGGCGCGCGCACGGACGAGGCGACCAAGGCCCTGCTTTCTCACCTGAAAGGAACGAAACAAGAGCAGAAAGCTGCGCTACGGATGCTGAGCGGTTGCGGCACGAAAGCAGCCCTCTCTCACTTGAAGCAGCTCCTCGACAGCCCGGACCAGCACATTCGATTCGCCACGGTCAACGCCCTGCGCGGCATTGTCGATGGCGAGCGGCCCTTGGAACAGATGTCAGTCTTCGACACCATCGAAGAGATCGACGCATGGAAGAAGCGCATCTGAAACGCCTCCTCGCCCTTTTCCTTCTCATGCTCCTTGTCACCCATCCGGGTGCCCAGGGAAGGAGAAGCGACGTTCCGAAGAATACAGCGGAGAACTGCCCCTATTGCTTCGGCGACGCGGCTCTGATGAAGGCCAGTGGCATCGCCTCGCACGGCGGCTTTGACTTCGCCAAGACCAACACCAAAGGCGTCGATGGGCTGATTCCCTCGCTCGATATCCACTGGATCGAATCGGCCCACTTCCGCATCGGATTCGCCCTGGCTCCCTACAAGCCCAAGCAGGACGAGCGCAAGAAGATCCGCGCCGAGCTGACCGAGCTCTCGATGATCCTCGAAGAGGTCAATCCCAAGGCCAAAGTCCTCGATCCGTGGTTGCGTTTGCACATCTACGCCATGCGCATGGAAGCGGTGTGGGAACGCTGGCTGGCCATCATGCAGGTCAAGGTCGAGGATTTCCCCGAAGAGGGCTCGCAATGGGTGCTGGGAACCGAGTACTGGGGGGAAGGCCCCTACGTTGGACAGGCCGACAAGTACGAAATTCTCGTCCTGCCAAACGCGGAGCACCAGGTGGCCTTCATGCGCGATCAGTACGGGCTCAGCCACTCGGTGACACAACGCTGGAACATCCTCGATCGCGGTGCCATGACCATCACCACGAACATCGTCGAGAACGACCTGCGCCTGGACGCGGCGCTCCACGGGCACCTGGCCTTCAACGTCAGCATCAACATGCTCGACGGCTACAAGAATTACTCCTACGACACGCCGCGTTGGATCAGCGAGGGACTCGGGCACTTCATGGAACGCGAGCTCAATCCACGCTACAACTCCTTCGATTCCTCGGAAGGCTTCGGGGGCATCCGCAAGAACAAGGCGAACTGGAACGCCCCCGTGCGCAAGCTCGTGCAGAGTGGCAGGGCGCCGCGCCTGGCGGAGATGGTCGGTCTACGGACCTACGCGGAGTTCGAGCTCGACCACCACTACACATGCTGGTCCATGACCACTTTCATGATCACGGAGATGCCCGAGAAGTACGCCTGCCTGAACGGTGGGATCCACGGCATCAAGGGACCCGATGGTCAGCCCGACGGAAGCAACATGCGTGAAAAACATCGAAAGATGTTCCAGGAGTGCTTCGGCATGAGCTACGCCCAGTTCGACACGGCCTGGCGCCAGTGGGTTACCAGTTTGTAGAGCGTGGCGCAGCGTAGCGCGCGAAACTCCTTCCCGATTCGTGCGCTTTTCACTCAGCCCCTTATCGACCGCCCGCGAACACCTTATCTTCGAGAGTATGCGGCGTCTGCTCTCCCTCCTTTTGCTGGCCTCCTTGCTGGGTGCCTGCCTCGCACCTCCTCCGCCTATCGTCGTCGAAACGCCCTTTGGGGTGGTCCGCGCCTCCTCCAAGGACAAGGCCTCCGAGATCGCCACCCTGTTGCGTCGTCTCGCACCCCAGGTACGAGCGCTCCTTCCCGGCAGCCAGGATCGCCCCATCGATGTTTGGGTCCAGGAGAACCTGCGCGTCTACCGTTTCCAGGAGCGTCCGAAGAGCGTGCGCGGATTCACCCTGCTCTCCGGTGAATTCGAAGCCAAGCGCATTCACCTTCAGGAGTCGGGACAATCGCCGTGGTATCTCGCCCACGAGCTGGTGCACGCCCTGATCGGCCCCAGCTGGCACACGCTCCCCGGCATTCTCGAGGAGGGTCTCGGTGACGTCGTGGCCGAGAAGCTGAACCGGGAATACCAAAAGCACATTCGCGCGCATCGCCTGCTCAACGCCAGTGCCTTCACGGACGGTGTCGACCTGACGCTGCGCTACAACGAGCCCGGACGTTCCAATCGGCGTCAACCGCGGCGCCTCTGGCCCCAGACCGAAGAGACCGTACGCCTGCGCACCCAGGACCCGGTTCCCGAGGGCACCCTGCTCAAGCTGCTGCAAACGCCGCGCTCGGAGTTGCACCAAACCTGGACCGAGATCCCCGAGTCGTTCTACGGACTCTCCTGGCTGATCGTCTCACGCATCGAGGAGCGCCACGGGCTCGAGGGGATCCACGATCTCTGCGGACGCGCGGCACGGGAAGGCTACGAGCTCGTTCCGGCGGAGTGGATTCTCGAATACGCCCAGCTCGATGCCGCGACCCTGGATGCCGCATTCCTGCGAACGGCCTTCAAGACCGAAGACCTACACACGGCCATCTACCTCCAACCGGACGCCTTCGCCGACAGCCTGGTCCAGGCCCTCGCCCCCATGCGCGAACGCTTCGGCTTCCGCTCTTTCTTCTTCAACTCCAGCGCCGCGCTCATCGCTGCGGATGGGACCGAGCTGCAATTGAAGTACTACCGGCCACCGCTTGTCTCGCGGATTGAGAAGCTCTGGGGTAGTGTCGCCGATGATACGGCGGCGCGACAACTTCTCCTCGATTCGCCCTGAGGGCCGACGAGCCGACCCCCTAGAGATCCTTCAATTCCGTGATCAGCTCCTCGACGAACTTCTTCCCGTCGCCGAAGCACATCAAGGCGTTGTCCGCCTCGAAGAGCTCGTTCTTGATGCCGGCGTAGCCCGCGGACAGGGAACGCTTGATCACGAACACGGTCTGGGCATCCCAGACCGAAAGGACGGGCATACCCGCGATCGCTGAATTGGGGTCGTTTTCGGCGGCGGGGTTACAGACGTCGTTGGCGCCGAGGACGATGGCCACGTCGGCGTTCTGGAACTCCGAGTTGATCTGGTCCAGGTCGAACAGCTGTTCATAGGGCACGTCGGCTTCCGCCAGGAGCACGTTCATGTGCCCCGGCATGCGACCGGCCACGGGGTGGATGGCGTAGCTGACTTCACAGCCGTTGCTCTCGAGCAGGGAGGCCAGCTCGCGAACCTTGTGCTGGGCCTGGGCCACGGCCATGCCGTATCCAGGACAGATGATGACCTTCGCCGCCGCGTCGAGAATGGGTGCGGCTTCCTCCGGTGAGGCAGCCTTTACGTTGCTGTACTCGTCGCTGCCAGCGCCACCGCTCTTCTGTTCCTCGCCAAAGCTGGCGAAGAGCACATTGGAGAGCGAGCGGTTCATGGCCTTGCACATGATCCGCGTGAGGATCAGGCCTGATGCACCGACCAGGGAGCCGGCGACGATCAGCAGGTTGTTCTGGAGCACGAAGCCCGTGGCGCAGGCCGCGAGGCCCGAGTACGAGTTCAGAAGCGAGATCACGACAGGCATGTCCGCGCCGCCGATCGGCACCACGAGCCCGACGCCCAGTACGAGAGCCGCTACCACCAGGAACAAGTGCGAGGAGAAGATCAACCAGCCGGAGCCGTCCGAAAAGGCCGCCACATAGCACAGAGCCATGGCGCCCAGGGCCAGGAGTGCGTTCACCATCTTGCTGCCGATGGGACCGAAGCGGCTCTTGTTGATCTTGCCCGAGAGCTTGCCGTACGCGACCAGACTGCCGGACAACGTGACCGACCCGATCAAGACCGAAAGCACTACCGCCGTGGCAAAGTCGGGTCCCTGGAACGTCGCGACGCTGACGCCGCCCGTGTCCTCGCCCGAGAACTTCCCGATCTCCGCCAGGGCGACGCACGCGGAAGCCGCGCCGCCGAGACCGTTGAAGAAGGCCACGAGCTCGGGCATGCCCGTCATCTCGACGCGCACGGCCAGGAAGATTCCGACCACGGCACCGACACCGATGCCGCCGGCGAGCACCCACCAGTGGACATCGGCCCCGACCCTGATCAGCGTGGCCGCGATGGCGAGGGCCATGGCGAGCGACGCGAGGGCGTTACCGGAGCGCGCCGACTTGACGCCGCTGAGTCGTTTGAGGCCCAGGATGAACAAGAGCGCGGAGGCCATGTAGGCCACCTCGACGCCCCACGCGGAAAGGAAGGCTAGAGCACCCATGATCTGGCGCGGGCGTTAGCCCTTTCCTTTCTTCTTCGACTTCTTGGAACCGAACATCGACAACATGCGGTCGGTGACGAGGAAGCCTCCGACGACGTTGATCGTGGCCATCGCGATCGCGAGAAAGCCCATGACCTGCCCCGTCAACGGATAGCCGGTACCGGCGCAGTAGAGCGCACCGACCACGGTGATCCCGCTGATCGCGTTCGCGCCCGACATCAGGGGCGTGTGGATGGTCGGTGGGACCTTCGTGATCATCTCCATGCCGGTGAAGATGGCCAGGAGGAAGACCCACAGCCCGATGATCAGGAAACTGTCGACCCCGCCCTCCGCGGCTTTTGTCGTGAGCAACAACATCGTGGATTCAGGATGAGGGGTCGTTGGAGTGGAGAGAAGCGGAAGCGGGAGCAGGCGTCGAGGCGCCGAGCGCCTCCTTGGTCGGTCCGTGGTGAATCTCGCCGTTCTGCGTCAAACGACAGCCTTTGAGCACGTCGTCCTCGAAGTCGGGGGCCAGGTTGCCCTCCTTGTCGAGGAAGAGCTTCACGAGGTTCAGGACGTTCTTGGCGTATAGCTCCGAGGCATGCTGCGGCACGGTCGCGGGCAGGTTGGAGACACCGACGATGGTGATGCCCTCGCGCACGACGATCTGGCCGGGCTCGGACAACTCGCAGTTGCCACCGCTCTCGACGGCCATGTCGACGATGACCCCGCCATCGGCCATGCTGGCGAGCATGTCGCGATCGACGAGCACCGGCGCCTTGCGGCCAGGGATCTGGGCGGTGGTAATGACGAGATCCGCATCGGCCACGCGCTTTTTCACTTCCTCGCGTTGGCGTTGCAGGAAGTCCGCGGATTGTTCCTTCGCATAGCCGCCGGCGTCCTCCATGTCCTCGGCCCCGGGAACCTCGATGAACTTGCCGCCGAGACTCTCGACCTGTTCCTTGGCGGCCAGGCGGACGTCGGTGGCCTCGACGACACAGCCCAGACGGCGCGCGGTCGCAATGGCCATCAACCCGGCGACTCCAGCACCGAACACGACGACTCTCGCGGGCGGAATGGTACCGGCCGCCGTCATCAGGAGCGGGCAGAGCTTCTTCATGTGGGAAGCGCCCAGGAGCACGGCCTTGTAGCCCCCCACCGTGGCCTGCGAGGACAGGACGTCCATGGCCTGACCGCGCGTGATCCGTGGGATCAGATCCATGGCCAGGCACGTGATCTTGCGATCGCAGAGAGCTCCGACGAGCTCCTTCTGGGTCGCAGGCTGGATGATCGAAACGAGAATGCAGCCGGCCTTGACGCGCGCCGCCTCTTCGGCGGTGGGCGGGGAGACCTTCATGATCAGGTCCGCCTTCTCCCAGGAATCGCCTTCGACGATCCGGGCGCCGGCTTCGGCCAGCAGGGCGTCGGGCATGCCCGCCGCTACACCTGCTCCTGTTTCCACCGCGACATCGAGACCGCTTTTGACAAAGCGTTTGAGGGTTTCGGGCGAAGTGGCGACGCGGGTCTCGCCTTCGCGGGTCTCTTTGGGGACGAAAGCCAGGGCCATGGCTTGGATTCCGAATCTGTCTTGAAGGAAGCTTGGGGCCGGACGTGCCGACCCGCTCGGGTTCGAAATGGGGCGTGAGAGGGTACGCGCCGGCGGCCTATCCGAAAAGACTGGGAAGGGCTCTTTCGAGAGGTTCGAGAACTTCGAGCGTAGCGTGCCAGCTTCAGGGCCCACGTTCCGAGGAGATCCTTGCGAAGCATGGGGGGCTTTTCCCAGGCTGGTGCCCATGGACGCTCCCCCTGCTTCGGGAAGACGCCGCCCGCGCCGCTGGGTCGTCTCTCTCACGGCGTTCCTGATCAGCCTGCTCTTGCTCGAGGGCCTGGTGCGGGTGCGCCAGTGGATGAAGTACGGGACGATGGAGGCGAGTTTCTACAGCCGCTTCGAGGACCCGAGTTCGGGGCTCACCATCCCCGAGCCCGGCAACACGATCGGGCCGATCACGATCGACTCGCGCGGGTTTCGAAGCCCCGAGCTCGAGCATCCCAAACCGAAGGGGCGCATCCGCATCGGCTTCCTGGGAGGCTCGACGAGCTTCTGCGCGGAGGCCAGCGCTCAGGAGAACATCTGGCCCTACCTGCTCGTCGAGAAACTGCGCGAGCGGGATCCAGAGGCCGATCTGGACTTCGTCAACGGAGCGTCCGCGGGCTATTCGACCGTCGAATCCCTGACCAATCTCGAGAAACGCGTCGCTCCCCAGGAGCCCGACGTGCTCCTGATCTACCACGGCACCAACGACCTGACCCACGACACCCGGGTGCTCGCCACCGCCGAGGGACTCTTCAACCCCGAGGCAAAGGAGACGGACACACTCGGGAAGTACTGGTTGAGCTGGTACCTCCTGAAGAAGAACCTGCTCTTCCGTGCGCGCCAGGAAGGGGCCCAGGACCAGCAGCGACTGCAGTACGACCCCGAGACCGCGTCGCGCTACTTCCAGGAGCGCCTGAAGCGTCTCATTCGGGAAGCGAAGCGCGTTGCACCGGTCGTCGTCCTGATCACCTTCAGCCAGAGGCTCCGGGCCGAGCAGTCTCCGGAGGTGCAACGCGAGTCGTGCAGCTCGTCCCTGTACTACATGCCCTACCTCGACGTGGACGGCGTCCTCGCAGGTTTCGAGGAGTACAACCGCGTCATGCGGGAGGTCGCTCGCGACACGGGGGTGATCCTCGTGGAAGGCGAAAACGACATTCCGGGCGACAGCGTGCACTTCAATGATTCGGTGCACTTCACGGACGAGGGACTCGCCCTGCAAGCCCAGCGCGTCTTCGCAGTGCTTGCGGAAGCTCCCGCGTATCGCGCACTGCTTTCGCGCTAGCCCGAATTATCCGCCGAAGAGGAAGTTGTCGGTCTCGTTCCAGACCGTGTATCGGTATACGGGCAACAGCCGCAACAGCTGGCTCGAGAGCTCGGCCGCGGCGCCTGCCTCCAAGGCCGGACCGCGTTGATTTTCCGGTGCGGGGTAGGTGCGTTCGATCGCGAGCTGATGCTCGCCCGGTGTGTAGTAGCCGAGGAACTCCTCGAGGCGCTCGGGGGTCAGCGAGCCGCACATCCATTCGCCCTTCCAATCCGCGAGTCGCAGGCGAAACCCATCGAGCTGATTGAGCGGCTCGAGCCAGGACCGCAGCCCCTCGGCCTCGACACGCTTCTTGAGGTTCTGCCCGTCGTACCATGCATCGGCGTGGATGCGCAGACTGACCTCGAGGGCTTCGGCCTCGATAGCCAGGCAGAGATAGGCGTTGCGATACGCCGAATCGAGATCCTTGCCCAGTTCGCTGCCGAGCAGACGCTTCAGCTTCGTGCGCTCCTTCTTGGGCCGGGTGAGGTAGGCCCACAAACGGTTCACGCGCATACCGTTGAACATGTGCGGATTGTGCAGGCTGGTGCGGCAATCCAGATCACACCCGAGGGCCCCGGCCTCCTTCGCCACGGCCTTGCCGAGCGTCAGGAGTCGCCGCCGGGCTGCGAGACGGTGGGCGTTGTACTCGGCGTTCCTTGCGTAGGACGGTGAGAGGGCTCGGAAGTCCGATTCCTCGAACAGGACGGAGCCCGAGAGCGGGCGCGGTTCGGGGGTGGTGGCAGCCATGGGGCGGATCATACGGGCCTGGCGGGGCCCAGGAAGCTGGGGCCTGGGCTCTCGGGGGGGGGACTACCTCATTTTTTGGGTCCGTGGCACATCTCTTGCGGCCCTAGGGGGTCATGAGGAGCTACGATAAGGGTGAACCGTATCCGTCCCTCACCCTTCGACCCATGGAGTCCGCGGTCGGGCGCGTCCCGGCCCGAGCTCGCCACGCCATGAAATTCGCCCATTTCGAGTTCGATCCCAAGACCGAAAAGCTGGGGGAAGGCCCTTCCAGTGAGGTCTACCGGGCTATCGACACCCGACTTGGCCGGACGGTGGCGCTCAAGATTCTGCGGCCCCACATCGAGTTCGACCCCAACGCCAAGTCGCGTTTCGAACGCGAAGCGAAACACACGTCGAACCTGGCCCACCCGAACATCGCCACCGTCTACGAGTACGGCCAGGATCGCGGCACCTCGTACATCGCGATGGAGTTCCTCGAGGGACGCACCCTCGACAAGGTCCTGAAGGACCACCGCCTGGACTACGAAGAGGGTCTCTCGATCGCGCTGCAGGTCGCCTCGGCCTTGGAGCTCGTCCACGAGCGCGGCCTGATCCACCGCGACCTGAAGCCGGCCAACATCATGGTGATGGACGACGGTTTCGTGAAGCTGCTCGACTTCGGCATCTGTCGTAGCAGCGGCGAATCGAGCATCACCCAGGAGGGCATGCTGGTCGGCACCGTGCTCTACATGTCGCCCGAACAGGTACTCGGCGAAGAACTCGACCTGCGCTCCGACATCTTCTCCCTGGGCTCCGTGCTCTTCCACGCTTTCACGGGCGAGCTGCCTTTCCCGGGCAAGTCGTTCCCGGAGGTGTGCATGTCCATCCTCGAGGCAGCGCCGGCTTCGCCTTCGAACCTGCGCCCGGACTTCCCTGGGCCCCTCGAGGAGTTCCTGCTGCGCTGCCATCGTCGCGAACCCGGCGAACGCTACGCGGACGGCGGCAAGATCCACGCGGCACTCCTCGCGATCTCGGACAACCTGCGCCTGTCGTCCAGCGCCGAACGCCCCACGCACCTGCAAGGCAAGCTCTTCATTCCGCCCTTCACCGTCCCCCACGGCCATGGAACGGCGGACGAGTTTTCGGCCAGCCTGCGCGCCGATCTCGGTCGTGCCCTGGAACGCCAGACCCAACTCGTTGTTTCCCTGCCCATCCAGCTACCGGATCCCTTGCCGGACGCCTTCGTGCTACTGGGCAACCTGCATTTCGACGGCGACAAGGCCGAGCTGAACTACAGCGTCGAACGGGCCCGGTCGAACAGCGCCAGCGAGACGACCCACATCTTCCGCGAGAGCATCGAGCACAACGACGAGAACGAATGGGGCCTGCAGGCCAAACTCGTCGGCTCCCTGGCGCGCTCGATCAAGCGCCGCCTGGACGACTACTCCAAGACGCCCCATCCCGAAGAGCATCGCGACCCCGCGATGGCCATGAACCTGGCCAAGCGCGCCCACGGGATTCTGCACCGGGCGACGACCAAACACCTGGTCGCCGCCTTCGCCACCTTCCGCCGCGCGCTGCAGGAAGATCCGAACTGTGTGATCGGCCACGCGGGTCTCGCGGAAGCGCTGGTGCGCAAGTTCCTCTACTGGGACGGGGACACGTCCTACCTGCACGAGGCCCGCGACTCCGCCCAGCGCGCCCTGGCCCTGGATCCGTTCTCGGCGGTCGCCCACACGGCCCTTGGCTTCGCGGCGATGATGAGCGGCGACGCCGAGGAGGCGCAGCACGAATTCCGCCTGGCGATCCAGATCGATCATCAGGAATGGCTGGCCCACCGACTCCTGGGTGCGCTGCTTGCCCGTCTCGGGGCCCTCGACCAGGCCTCTCCCCTGCTCGAACGAGCCATCGCCCTGCACCCGACCCACATCGGCACGTACGACCACTATTACGGTGTGCTCTGCCGGCTCGATCGCTACGACGACGCCATGCGAATCGCCGATCAGGGCATCAAGGCAGCCGATGAGCACCTGAAACAAGTCCCCGACGATCAGGAGGCTCGCCTGCACAAGGCCCTCTTGCTGGCCCGCATGGGATTGGGCGACGAGGCCCGTACCACGGTGCGGGAGGCGCGCGAAAAGTACGCCAAGGACGCCTACACGGCCTACAAGGCCGGTTGCGTCCTCACCCTGGTGGGAGATCTGGACGAGGGGCTCGCGCTCCTGCGCGAGGCCCAGGAACGGGGCTTCCATTTGCGACCCGAGATCAAGCGCAACTCGGACCTGGAAATCCTCCGAGGTCGCAAAGAGTTCCAAGCGCTTCTAGCGTAAAGCCGCTCCATCGCTACGATTCCCGCCAATCATGAGCGAGATTCGCAACATCGCGATCGTGGCCCACGTCGACCATGGCAAGACGACCCTCGTCGACGCCATGTTTGTCTACGCGGGGACGTTCCGCACCAATCAGGCCGTTCCCGAACGGGTCATGGACTCCGACGCCCAGGAGCGCGAGCGTGGAATCACCATCCTGGCCAAGAACACGGCGATCGATTATGCGGGGACGCGGATCAACATCGTCGACACCCCCGGCCACGCCGATTTCGGCGGCCAGGTCGAACGCACGCTGGCCATGGCCGATGGGGTCCTGCTCCTCGTCGATGCCTTCGAGGGCCCCATGCCCCAGACGCGCTTCGTCCTGGGCAAGGCCTTCGAACGTGGTTTGAAGGTGTGCGTGATGATCAACAAGATCGACCGCCCCGACCAGCGCGCGGGCGAAGTGCTCGATGAGATCTTCGATCTCTTCTGCGAGCTCGGGGCCAGCGATCAGCAACTCGAATTTCCCGTCGCCTACGGGTCGGGTCGCGACGGCTGGGCATCCCTGGATGCCGATAACCTCCCGCAGGAGGGCAATCGCAGCCTCGAGCCGCTCTTCGATCAGCTCCTGAAGGAGATCCCCTCGCCCGCGCGCGAGATCAACGCTCCTCTGATCTTCCAGGCCTCCACCCTGGACCACGACGACTTCGTGGGTCGTATCGGTGTGGGCCGCGTATCGCGTGGGACCTTGAGCAAGGGCGAACGCGTGCTCCTCTGCCATCCCGATCGAGTGAAGGCCCTCCCGGTAGTGATCAAGTCCCTGTTCCGCTATGTCGGGCTCGAGCGCACGCCCGTCGAGACCGTCGAGGCGGGAGACATCGCCGTCGTCGCGGGAATCGACCAGCTCTCGATCGGCGACACGCTCTGCCATCCCGGGCACCTCGAACCCATGCCCGGGATCAAGGTCGACGAACCCACCCTGTCGATGGTGTTCCAGGTCAACGACTCCCCGTTCGCAGGTCGCGAGGGAACCTACGTCACCTCACGACATCTACGCGCGCGCCTCGAACGCGCCGCCCTGCGCGACGTCGCCCTCGAGCTGGCGGACACGCCTTCGGCGGAAGCCATCGAGGTCAAGGGCCGAGGCGTCATGCACCTGGGCGTCCTCATCGAGAACATGCGCCGCGAGGGCTTCGAGTTCGCCGTGGGCAAACCCCACGTCATCACCCGCCTCGTCGAGGGCGTGCGCTGCGAACCCTATGAAAGAGCCTCCGTCGAGGTCCCCCGCGACGCGGCCGGCAAGATCATCGACTACCTGGGACGCCGGCGCGGCGAAATGCTCTCGATGGAGCCCCTTGGAACCCAGCAGACCAAACTCCTCTTCTCGATCCCGGCACGGGGTCTGATCGGAGCCCGAACCGCCCTGCTGACCCTGAGCCAGGGGGAAGCGATTCTCACACACGTGTTCGACGAGTGGTGCAAGGACGGCGGCAAGATCCCGAGACGGACTTCGGGCGTGCTGGTGTCGGACCGGGACGGCCCCACGATCGCCTATGCACTCTCGGGACTCTCGGACCGAGGCACCTTCTTCGTACCGGTTGGTATGGAGGTCTATGCAGGCATGATCGTCGGAGCCAACAACAAGGACTCGGACCTTCCGGTCAATGTGTGCCGCCAGAAGAAACTCACCAACATGCGTGCCGCCGGCAAGGACGACAGCGCCGTTATCTCACCCCCGCGGATCTTCTCCTTGGAAGAGTCGTTGGAGTACATCGAAGACGACGAGCTGTTGGAGGTGACTCCGAAGACGTTGCGCTTGCGCAAGCGGATTCTCGATGAGAACAGGCGGCGGAAGCTGGCCAAGAGTTTGGGGTAGTAGGGGGGGCCGCGAAAAGGACGCTCGTCCAGGGGCGCACCCCGGCTCAGACCTCCGGATTCCGACCCTATGTGCCGGCCGATATAGTGTTGAAGCGGCTCATATAATGATGCTTTCGAGGGCGGTCGAGATCAAAGAGCGTTCACGTAGTTCACCCCCACCGAACGCCCAACCGCATCCCGTAACCACAAAAGCAAACGGAAGTACGTCAGGTCGACCTCCCCGCGCAGCGACCCCTTCGGATCCGACTCCGGATCGGTCTCCCGGAGCTCGAGATCAAAGCCGTCTCCGTGGTATCGCGCACGCGGATCTCCATCCTCGAGGATGTACTCGCGCCCTGCAAAGCGACCGTGGACGACCCAGCGCTCCTGGCCGTCTCGCTGGAAGCGCTGTAGATGGAAGCCGTCGAGGTGGGTGAGGCTCTTCCAGTCGCTGAGCTGGCCGAAGAAGCGGGGCTTCAGGACGTAGGGGCCGCCGTCCTCGGGGCAGAAGACGTCGCAGTTGCCGCAGTCGTTGCAGAAGTCGGCGAAGTTGGCGATCTGGTGTTTCTCTTCGATGACCAACTCGCCCTCGTCGCGGACTTGCCAGGTGCCGTCGATTTGGCCCAGCTTGCGGATGCTGATACGCACGCGGGGCAGCACGAAGGTGAAGTTGGCGTCGTTGGGGCACACCGGGATGCACTTGTCGCAGGAGATGCAGTCGAAGAGCTCCAACTGGCTCCCGATCTTGCGCGGCGGCTTGGCGTTCTTGGCGTAGGTGTAGCGCGGGTCGGAGCTGACGCGGCGGACGTACTCGGTGGTGTTTCTCGAGCGAGCCGCGGAGACCCAGTTCGCGAATTGCGCTTCGGAACAGGCACGGCGCAGCTGGGCGGGGTCGTTCAGGGCCGCTTCGCAACGCTGGCGAGATGGGGGCTCGAGCTGCAGATCCTGTAGGGCCTCGCGGGCGTTGCCGTAGGCGAGCAGGACGAAGGTCTCTAGATCGCAAGCGCCCACGGCGCGCATGCGTTGTTCGAGCTCCTGGAGATAGCCCAGCGAGCGAGCGTAGCCGCCGGGTTTCAAGAAATCGCTGCACACGGTGATGGGCGCGAGACCGACGGCCGCGGCATCGGGGAAGTTCTTGCGCTCGATGCCGGCCGAGAAGGAGATCGGGTAGGTGTCTGCGAAGCGCTCGCGAAAGCGGCCGACGAGGCGCATGGCCAGCACGTGCAGGGGTGGACCGGAGAGGTACATCTCCTTCTCGGTCTTGGGGAAGAAGTCGCGCCGGTTCTCGACGATCAGGGTATTTGTGAACTTGACGCCGAAGCCCAGGCCGAGGCCAGCGGCGGTCTGGCCCAGGCGTTGCACGAAGCCCTCCATCTGTTCCCAACGGGTGTCGCGCTCGAAGGCGGTATCGGGAATGTGGATGTCGGTGTAGCCCAGGGTTCCGTTCAGGGTCTCGCGCGCCTCGTCCGGCCCCAGGAGCATGGGGTTCAACTTGACAATGCAGTTCAACCCGTTCTCGCGCAGCAGGTAGTCGACGATGCCCTCGATCTCGTCGGAGGGGCAACCGTGGAAGGTGCTGAGGGTGAGTGTGTCCGAGAGGCGGGTCGTGAAGTTCAGGTCGCGATAGGCCTTGTACTCGTCGGGGATCTCGGCCCGCAAGCGTTCGACGACGCGGGTGGCATCCTGCATGCCGCGCACGAAGGCCTGTACGGTGTCGGAGCGAATGCCGGCGAGGTCGTAACCGACGCTCATGTCGAAGAGGGTCCGTTCGGCTCCGGGGGCGAGCTCCAGCTGGCCGCTGGCGCACAGGATTTCGATCAGCATCGAGCCCTTGACGTACTCCTCGAGGGATTCCTGCAGGCGCAGCTCCTGGGACCATTCGACGTTGTAGCCGACGGTCTGCATGTCGATGCAGGGCCGTGGGATCGTCAAGCGATCGTTCACCTGGACCGTCTTCAACTCGAGGATGCGCGAGCCGCCCAGCCAGGAGAGCACCAGGTTCTGGGCCATCTGGGACTGGGGGCCGGCGGCCGGGCCGAGGGGCGTGGACGCGGACTGTCCGTGGAAGGCGGTTTCCAAGGAGAGTCCCGCACCGAGGAAGAACTTCTTCCTCGGCAAGTGGTAGATCGAGCCCGCTTCGTCCAGCTCGCGGAACATGCGCCGGATCAGCGCTCCGAAGGGATAGGGCCGTAGCTCCGCCATCGCAAGCAGGGTACCGAGCGCGGGGTGGGATGGCTGCTAGTGTTTCGAATACACTTGCCCACCAAAGCTCTTACCAACATAGCCTGTGGGGCCGAGCTATCCTGCTTGGGTTCATCCATGGCGCCGGCCCCTACCCGAGCGCCGCTCCAGGAAAGTATCCATGAGCCGTCGACTCCCCGTGCACTGCCCCCTCGCCCTCAGCGCGTTCCTCTCCGGCATCGGCGCTGTTTCCGCCCAGCAAGGCCCCGACAACTGGGGCGAGTTCCTGGGACCCAACCGCACGGGCAGCGTCGACGCCAGCGGGTTGAACTTCAAGTGGGGCGAAGACGGCCCGGAGACAGCCTGGGTCGTGCCGATCGGCAGCGGTTACGGCGGACCGGCGATTCGTGACGACGAGATCTACCTGCTCGATCGCAAGGTCGGCTCGGAGGACATCCTGCGCGTGCTGGAGCTCGAAACCGGCGACGAGCTCTGGAGGGTCTCGTGGGAAGCCAACGGGCGTTTGATCTTCCCCGGCTCGCGCACCGTACCCAACGTGCAGAAGGACAAGGTGTATGTCTCGACGGGCTTCGGGCAGGTGCGCTGCATCGATCGCAAGTCCCATGAGATCGAGTGGCATATCGACATGGTCGAGCTCTACGGCGGCGAGCAGCCGATGTTCGGTTGGTCGAACTCCCCGCTCGTCATCGGCGACCTCGTCATCGTCACGCCGCTGGGACCCGACATCGGACTGGTCGCACTCGATCGCTTCGAGGGCGAGGAGGTCTGGGTCACCGAGACGGTCGGCTACAGCCACTCGACCCCCAAGTTCTTAGACCTGCACGGTGATCCGCAGATCCTCTTCTGCTCGACCGAAGCCAAGGGCTCGGGTCGCGACTCGTCCGCGCCGATGTGGGTCTCGAGTTTCGATCCCGAGGAAGGCGAGCTGATCTGGCGCCACGAGACCACGCTCACGCGCTTGCCGATCCCTGGCCCGATCCAGATCGACGACGAACGCATCTTTATCACCGGCGGCTATCGCGGTGGCTCGACCATGCTGCGCGTCGAGAAGAAGGGTTCGAAGTACAAGGTCGACGAGCTGTTCCATATCGAGCGGGGCTCGCAGATTCACACACCGCTGCTTCACGGCGACCACCTCTATGTGATCGTCAACGAGAACTGGAACCACGACAACCGCGCACGCCGTAAGGAGGGTGGGCTCCTGTGTCTCGACCTCGAGGGCAAGGAGCTCTGGCGCACGGGGGCCGATCCGTACTTCGGTCGTGGCAACTCGATCCTGGCCGGCGACCACCTTTTGATCCAGGACGGCTTCAACGGTGTGCTGCGCGTGGTCGAGCCCAGTCCCAAGGGCTACAAGCAGATTGCCGAGGCGGATCTGTTCGGTGTCGAAGGCGGACGCGACAAGCAGATGTGGGCTCCGATGGCACTGGCGAAGGGGCACCTGGTCCTGCGCAGCCAGGAGGAGCTCATGTGTGTCGTTCTCGGGGGTAGCCTGTAGGCCATCGCGGACGACAACATCGAAAGTTCGCAGATCTGGGTCCTCGTGAGCACCACGGGAAGGCCCCGTTAGCGGCAGCGATCAGGGCATACGCTCGCGCCCCAAAGACGCTCTCGGCGACGACGACCTGATTCGAGCCAAGGATCGTGACTATCTAACGAGGAACTGCACAAAGCGCCGCCGGCCTTTGCGGGTGCCGATCACGATCACATCGGGGATTCCGTCGCCGTTGAGATCCCGCACGTGCAAGGAAGTGGGTGCGACCTTGATCTCGAGCGGCACGACGCGCGAGGGCTCGAGCTTCAGACTGGCCTCACGCAGGGCCGAGGCTGCGGAGAATTCCCACTGATCGATTTCCTCGAAATCGATCGCCCGGGTGGCCCCGTCTCCGCGCCGGTCGAGGTCGCTCAGGAGGTAGTGCTCGAGGAGCTCCGTCAGATGCTCGCCGTTCGCGAGCTCGACCAGCTCCATGGCCTGCGCGGGAACCTCGCTGTTCTCGTAGAAGAAGAGCTTGCCCTCGCGACAATCGATGATGTCGTTCAGTGGGCCGTCCCGGTCGAGGGCGATCAGCTTGGCCAGGGCCTCCTTCTCCTCACCCTTCTCCTCTTCCATCTTCTTCATCTTCTCCATGAAGGAGAGGATGCGCGGGATCTTCAACGAGATCGTGTTGCGCCGCGTGGGACGGATCGAAAAGGCACCGCCCTCGTTCGTGTAGGTGTAGAGCTGGAAGTCGAGGCTGCCGGGGAAGAGCAGCCAGCGGATAACGCGCCCGATCGAGAGCCCCTCACCGCGCAGGAGCTGCAAGTCGAGCTGTCCATCCCCGGTCACGTCGCGCAGGAAGAAGAACAGCACGTTGCCGCTGGACTTCAAGAGCTGATCGGGATTGCCTTCGGGGCCGGTGCGCGAGCCGCCGTGGTAGATGCGAAACTTCGAGCCGATCTGGACCAGCAAGTCCTTCGCTCGCTTCGGATCCAGCTGAACCAGACGCCAGTGCACCTGGCGACCCGCCATGCGCAGAAGGTCATCGAGATCGACGCCAGGATCGGGAGGTAGCTCCTTCTCGAGCGCATCGAGATCCAGCACCCAGGTGGGCTCGTCCGGAAGCTCGGGAGAGGCGAGGTGGAAGAACACCTGCTCGTCGGTTTCCGCGCGCAGGTCGCGGCGACCGTCGCCGTCGATGTCCTCGAGCGAGAACCAGGGGATCTCGACATCCTGACCGAACTCCCCGCCCAGGCGCCGGGGGTTGCCGAAGTCGCTGCTCACATCGACCTGCATGGCGATCTCGAGGGCCGCGTCGAAGCCCGTGTCGCTCTGCAGGTGGATGGCGTAGTGACCGAAGGCGGGCAGGACGAGGTCGAGCTTTCCATCGCTGTCAATGTCGCGACAGAAATCCATGTAGAAGATGCCCCGCGGCATGTCGCCAGGAACGTCCAGAACCGGCGTCGCTTCGTCGAAGGCGTCCTCTGCCGGTGTGTAGCGCAGGATGCGCTTGCCATCGACGTACAGGAGCACCTCCGAGGCTCCGTCGCCGTCGAGATCCGACACGTTCCAGGCCACCTGGCCCGAGGGCCAGGGAAGAGTGAGATCCGCGTAGTCGGGATAGCGCCCGTTGGCATCCATGCGCCGCAGACGCAACCCGTGTTTGTCGACCAACACCAGGTCCTCGTCGCCGTCGCCATCGACGTCGCGCAGGGCGGCACGCGACTCGGGGTCGTCCAGCTCGAGCACGGTCCAGGGCGTTGCTTCCTCGGAAGTCTGAGCGGAAACGAGGCCGGCCAGGGCCAAGCCCGCAAAGACCAGCCGCAGGTGATTCGTCGCGTACATGGCCTCAGCGCCCCTTTTCCTGGGTCCTGCGCTGGGACAAGAGGACGGTCATGGCCTTTTCTCCCTCGCTGATGACGTCACCGACGCCATCGCCGTTGACGTCCATCACGGACACGGACTCGACATTGCCGTAGACCTCGAAGCGCTTCCAGGGCGTGCTCTCGAGCTTCCACGAATCGCCGCCGAAGAAGCTCGAAGTGTGCTTCAGGCGCCGAATCGCGATGCGCCCCTTCAGGTCGACCTCGACCAGATCCGAGATGCCGTCGCCGTCGCAATCCATGTCCAGTTCGCGGTTCGCGATGATGTCCTGAAAGTTGGTCTCGTCGTAGGAGCGCGACTGGCGCAGGCAGGGTTTGCGTTCGAAGGGCGTGCCCATCTGCTGTCCCAGAAAGACGAGGTGGGTCAGCGTGAACTCGAAGCCCGTGACGGATTCCAGCATGCTGGGCAATTCGAACTTGCGCAGAGCGAGATCCAGACGGCCGTCGCCATCGATGTCGGCGAACTCGATGCGCAGATAGGCCGCCTTGAAGCGCAAGAGCTGGTGCGGATCCTCTGGAAGCAGTCGCTCGCCGTCATTGATGAGACAGAACAGGCTGGTCTCGGTGTTCTCGAGCCCCTTCTGTTCTTCACTCATCTCGGCCACGATGTCCGTGTCTCCGTCGCCGTCGAGATCACGCAGGAAGAGCGTCGGTTGGCTGCCTTCCCGGTCGAGATAGGCGGGAAAGACCTCGATGCGATCCGCCGTTTCGGAAAAGCCCTCCGCGCGCGAGAAATGGATGCGCAGCTCCTTGCCCACGGCGAACAGGAGATCGGCATTGCCGTCTCGATCGACGTCCGTCAGGGCCGGTGCTCCGTAGGATCGCTCGCTGGTCAGGAGCTGGAAGGCCTCGTCCTCGCCAGCGGGCATCAGCAAGGTGTCCGCGTCAGGCGTGACCTGGATGCGAACGCCCGACGAGCCCACGCTCACCGTCGTGTGATCATGGTCCTCGTCCTCGTCGCCGTGTTCGTACTCCTCGGGGCTGGTGACATGTCCCGCACCGACTGCACCGGGGAAACGGCCCAGGGAGACGAAGCCAGCCATGGCCCCGGCGTCGCTGGAAGAGGCCGCATCGATCGCCACGGCACCTGGGCCGGGCCCCCAGACGGAAACACCGTCCTTGCCTGGAACCAGCACCCGATCCCCCCACTGCGAGGGCAGCACGAAGCGCCACTCGGGCAAGCGATCGGGATTGGCGACGTCGAAGAGCAGCTCGTCGCGAATCAGGCGTTTGATGTTGCCGCGATAGCCCTTGCGCTCGAGGGAATAGGAGTAGAAGCCGTCCTTCGTCATGAAGAGCAGCTCGTCCCGCCCGCTGCCGGAGGCAACGAGATCCTCGCGAACATCGGCAAAGGCGAAGGCGACGACGTCGTCCTTCACGACGACACTTCGATAGGGCTCGGGGTCGATCCGTCCGGGCTGGACGCGATGGAGACGCAGCTCGCGTTCCCCGTCGCTATCGACCACCAGGCACAGCTCGAACTTGCCGTCTCCGTCCACGTCGAGAAAACGCCCACCGAGGAGTTCGCCCTCGGGTTCGAGCGATGCGTCGACGAAGTAGACCCTGTCCTTGTCTTCCGCGAACGCCAACAACGAAAGCAAGAGGGAGGTGGTGAAGATCATTCCGCCAACTTCCCGACGCCCGAGCTGAAACCGAAGAAGCGCAGGATGGTGTAGCGCTTTTCCTCGCCCTCGCGTGCATAGCGAAAGAGCGAGATGAACCAGAGATCCGCCAGGACGAAGTCCGTTCGATCGCGTTCGAGATCGCGCGTATAGGTCGTCAACACGGGGATCGAGAACTGCGTCACGCGGCGCTCTTCGTCGTGCAGTTCGACCTTGGCCTGTGCACGAGCGCCGTCGCTGTCTTCATAATCGACCAGCACGCGCTGACCCGGCTCGCAGCGGCCCAGCTGGCGAATCAAAGCGCTGGCTGAGAAGAGCTCCTCGCCGTCGATCGCGCGCACCACACTACCGACCTCGATGCCGGCCTTCTGGAACGGTCCCTCCGGGTCGGCGCTGACGAGAACGACGCCGCCGTGGCCACTCTTCCAGCCGGCTCGCGAACGCGCGGGGTCCTTGCGATAGAGCCGCTCGACCTGCGCGACCTGGCCCTGGCCCTGGCCCAGGACGACGGGCACTTCGAACACCGAATCGCCGCGCTGGACCTTGATGCGCACCTCCTGGCTGGGCGCACTGGCTGCGACGAGCGTGGCCAGCGTTTCAGGATCATCGGTGGCGTGGCCCGCGAGGGTCAAGATGACATCGCCGACCTGGAATCCGGCCGCGGCCGCGGGCGAGTTCTCGACGACCGAACGTACGCGCAGGCCGGGCTCGAAGGCCAGCTGGTCGAGGGTATCGCTCGTGTTCTCGCGCGTCTTGAGCCCCAGAAAGCTCCTCGCCCGGGGCCCCTTCGCCGCCCAGTCGAGTGTTTCGGGTAGAGGATCGGGAATCGGACGCAAGCGCTGCGTCGTACAGCTGACCGCGAGAAGCACCACGGAGCAGATCGCTGCCAACCGATGGATCGACCGAGTCATGGGGAGGGAGTGTGTGGGATACGGCATCGAGCTCTGCACCATACGGCGCTGGAGGGTTCCGTGTTTCAGAGGTTCCGGCGGGAAACCGCCAAAGAGGAGACGAGCAGCAGAAAGAGCGCCTGGGGCCAGGGCATCCACAAGTTGAACCGCAGAAGCTCCGCGCTGAAGCCGGCATCGGAGTACCCGCGCGCAATCCCCGACATCTCCCCCATCGCCGAACCATCGACGAGCGAGGGCGTGTAGGCGGCGAACACCCAGTACTGCCCAAGGCCGAGGGTCTCCTTGAAAAGATCGAAACCCAGGAACAGAAGCAACCCAGCGACGAGGGCCCCCGCGGAGGTCTTGCAGATGCTCGATATGCCAAGACCGAAGGCGTAGGTCGCGAGCAACCCCGGCAAGGCCAGCCCGGCAGCGATCAGGAGTTCGCGCCGCAGCTCGAAGGCCTGGGCGAGC
Source organism: Planctomycetota bacterium (assembly GCA_965662355.1). Classification (GTDB taxonomy): domain Bacteria; phylum Planctomycetota; class UBA1135; order UBA1135. The sequence goes on from CBFIHP010000021.1 coordinate 58,304, forward strand.
GGATAACCGTCCTCGATCAGGGGACCGAAGTCGTACAGCTTCCACGCCGCGACGAAGGCTCCCGAGCCGGTCAGCAGGAACACCGAAGCAACGAGCAGGCAGGCGAACAGGGCTCGACCAAGAACGAGATCGCGTCGGCGCACGCCGCGCACGACCGCCAGGCGCAGGAGCCCGTTCTCGCGATCGACGACGACGGTGCGCAGGGCGTGCACGAGAAGCAGCAAGGACCCGAGGGCGAGTCCCATGCGCCAGCCATCGACGAGCGCTGCCCAACCGCTGCCACTGGCCACGGCCTGGGTGGTCTCGGTGCCGCTCAACAGCGACTGGGCCCGCGCGCGGGTTTCGCCCACGTACGTCGCAAGCACACCGCCCGCGGGGACGAGGAACAGGACGAGCGCCAACAGGAGGCTCGAGCGCGTACGGAGCGTCCGATAGCGTTCTGCCCGCAGGATGGCGCGCCAACCGCTCATGCGATGTGTCCCTCGTCGGGGCGTTCTTCCCGCAACAGCTGGTCGAAGATCGCGTCCAGGCTGCCGCCGGTGTACACGAGCTCGGAAACGGCCGCGCCGGCTTCGACCAGGCTGCGATTGACGTCCTCGGGTCGGGCGTTCTTCATGCGCACGCGCAGGGTCACGGTGTCGTTCGCTTCGTGCTGGGTGCCAAGGCGTTCGAAGCCAGCGATCCCCGGATGGGCTCGAAGGGCCCGTTCCGCAGCCTCGACTCCGCGTACCTGCACCTGAAGCGTGCGCTCGTTCTCGAGCAGCTCTTGAAGCGTACCTTCACGGACCAGACGCCCCTTCGAGAGAATCCCGACGTGGGTAACCACGCTCTCCATCTCGCGCAAGCGATGGCTCGAGAGCAGCAAGGTGATGCCCTCGTTCGCCAGGCGCTTCAGGAGCTCGAGCATGCGTCGCACGCCAAAGGTATCGAGACCCGACAAGGGTTCGTCGAGAACCAGAAGTTCGGGCGAGCCCAGAAGGGCACGCGCCACGGCGACGCGCTTGCGTTGGCCCAGGGACAACTTGCCCGCGCGCCGCGCTTTCAGGTCCGCAGCGCCGACGAGAGCCAGGACCTCGTCGGCGCTGCGTCCTCCGGCCTCGTCGCTGAAGCGACGCGAATACTCGAGGTTCTCATCGACGCGCAGGGCGTTCACGAAGGCCGGTGTATCGAACACCGCGGCCACGCGGCCGCTCAGACGGTGGAGTCGGTGGGCGGGTTCGCCCAGAACGCGAACGGAACCGCGGGTTGGGCGCTGCAGACCCAGGGTGCATTCGAGGGTCGTCGTCTTGCCCGAACCGTTGGGACCGAAGAGCCCGTAAACCGTGCCCGGCCCGAGGCGCAGACTGAGGTCATCGACGGCGCACAGGCGACCGTATTTCTTGGTCAGGGAATCGAGCTCGACGGCCGCAGGCATGGCCTCCGAGCTTACCCGCTCGTGCTCGCGACGGAGAGCAAAAGGCCGAATGCGCCCGCTCAGACCGGAGTGCTGTGTGTACCGAAGACATACCCCGTACCGACGACGGTGTGGATCAACGGATCTTCGAACCCACGATCTATTTTCTTGCGCAGGTTGGAAATATAGACGTCGATCACGTTGCTCGAGGGCTCGTACTCCCGGTCCCAGACGCCGCGCGCGATGACCGGACGGGTCACGACGCGATCGGCGTTGCGAATCAGGAATTCGAGCACCGCGACCTCCCGCGAGGACAGGGGAATCTTCTGGCCCTGACGAAGCACCACGCGCCGGATCAAGTCCAGTTCGAGGTCGCCGTATTCGAGCTTCGCGCTGTCCGCCGAACGCGAGCGTCGCAGGAGGGCCCGTAGGCGCGCGAGAAGCTCCTCCAGCTCGAAGGGCTTGGTGAGATAGTCGTCGGCCCCGGCGTCGAGACCCGCGACTTTCTCCCCGAGCTCGTCGAGCTCGCTCACGATGAGGATGGGAACCGTCAGCCCCACGCCACGCAGATCCCGACAGGCTTCCTCCGTCCACTTGGGAAGACGGTGGAATGGATCGTTGGTTCCACGCTCGGCATCGAACACGACGATGTCGTAATCGTCACCGAAGGGTGCTGTGGCGGCTGTGGCAACAGTTTGTTCGCGGCTTGCGACGTCGACGCCGAAGCCTTGTTCTTTCAGACCACGGACGAGAACGTCCGAGAGATCTTCGTTGTCTTGCACTACGAGAATGCGCACGGATCTTCTCTAAGGGACTAGAGTCGAGTCCTCGATGTTGGGAGGACACGTGACGAAGGACGCTTTGCTCCAGCGGGCTGGTGGAGCCGTCACTTCGTGCAACACCCTGAAGAGGGAGAGTTAGCGGGTGAGAGTTCTCATCGCGTTGCTCGTCTAATAAGAGGGAGAGTGGACCCTGACGCACGGTCCTGGCGGCCGTTCGTCCCCCCTGGGGGCGCGTATCAGCCTAGCAATTGACCACCCCAAAGAAGAGCCAGCAGGAAAAACATCACAAAAAGGCTCTTTAGGTCTCTTAACACGCCCGCTTTGTGGCATCCCAATTGCGTGCGGATGGCAAAACAGCGAATAGCGTCCGAGAATAGCTGCTCACATCCGTTCGAACGAACTCCCGTGACCCTGAAAACCTCAGAAACACACCATCGAACCCTCGTCATCGCGTGCGGTGCCGTGGCGCGTGAAATCGCTTTTCTCATCGAAGCGAACGGTTGGAGCGGCTTCACGGTCCACTCGATTCCAGCCGAATTTCACAACACACCCGAGCGTATCGCCGACGCCGTGCGCGCACGCATCGAGGAAGTGCGCGGGGAGTTCGATCAGATCTTCTGTGCCTATGCGGACTGCGGAACCCGCGGCCAGCTGGATGCGTTGCTCGAGGAGGAAGGCGTTGCGCGCTTGCCCGGGGCGCACTGCTATCAGTTCTTTGCCGGGGAGGCGCTCTTCGGAAGGCTCACTGACGAAGAGCCGGGCACTTTCTATCTCACGGACTTTCTCGTCGAGCACTTCGATCGTCTCGTGATTGGTGGCCTGGGGCTCGATCGGCATCCCGAGCTCCACGACGAATACTTCAAGAACTACAAGCGCGTCGTCTATCTGTCGCAACGCGAAGAACCCGGTGAATGGCTCGAGCGGGCGCGATGTGCGGCGCAGCGTTTGTCCCTGGAATTCGAGCACCACGTCACGGGCTACGGGGAACTGGAGCACTCGCTGAAACGCCTGGCCGCCGCTCGGGACGACGGCTATGGTTCGCGTTAGGTGTTCGAGTTAGGCTGCAATCCATGATCGACCAGGAATTGCGAACGGTCCTCGGGGAAGCGACACGGATCGTATTCGTGTGCTCGGGGAACATGGTTCGATCCGCCTTCGCCGATCTGTACGCAAAGCACATCGGCATCGAGCGCGAGGTCGCCTCGGTCGCCACCACCTACCGTAATAACGCCCTCTATCCCGAGACCGCCGCGGCCCTGCGGCAGCGCGGTATCGACGCCGGCACGATCCGCTCCTTCCGCCCGACGCACGTGGAGGACGCGCCGGAGCTCTTCAGGGAGGGAACGCTGCTCTTCGCCATGACGCACTCGCACCTGCATGCGCTGGCCACTTCCCCGGCTTCGCACTGCCCTGTATTTCTCTTCCCGCGGATCCTGGGCCAGGAACTGGAGATCGCGGACCCGGTGCTGGAAGGGGCGGACTTCGAGGTGACCTTCCGCACCCTCGGGCGCTGCGTCGAGGCTCTGCGGGACGAGCTCCAGGCACGGACGTAAGCATGGGGCATACGCTTTTCATCGCAATCTTCGTCGTCGCGCTATGGGTCTCTGGCTCGCAGGCCGCAGCTGCCCAGGAACAGGCTGCAAGAGTCGAGGACTCCTTCGGCGGGAAGTGCTCGGACTGTCACGAGCACCTCGTCGATAGCTACGCCAAGACGGGCATGGCCCGCGCCCTCGAAGCGCTGCGGCCCGGAGAGCTGGCCGGCCTTCTGGGCGTCGAGGACAAGAACGGTTTGCGCTATCACTTCGAAGGCGCCCGCCTGGTCGAGACGCGCGCGGCCAAAGCAGGCGCGCCACCCCACCGTGACTCGGCGCCCCTCGTCTTCGCCATCGGGGCCGGCATGCTGGATCGCTCCTACGCGGCCAGGAAGAACGAGCGCCTCTGGTTCGCTCCGCTCGAGGTCGTTTCAGAGACGAAAGGACGTGCGCGACACGCGGCCCTGTCACCGCCCCACACGATCCACCCCGATTCACGCTTCACGGTGCCGATCACGCCCGAGTGTCTCGCCTGTCACACCGATTCCCCACCGCCCCGGGATTGGCCCCTGAACCGCGCGCCGGCAAAGGAGCTTTGGCAACCCACCGGGATCTCGTGCGCCGCATGTCATTCCCATGGCGAAGAGCACATGCAATGGCGTCTGCAGAACCTCTCGGGGGATACCCCGGAGACTCCCGACCCCGTTCTCAACCCGGGACGTCTCGAGCGGACGAAGAATCTCTCGGTGTGCGCGGCCTGCCATCTGCAGGGTGATGCGCGTATCGAATTGAAACCGGGTCGCGTCGGTCCACCCGCTCCCGGTGGTGACCTGCTCGAACAGCGCGAGATCTTCGTCGCTGCCCGACCCACGAATGAAATCGGGTTCGTCAGCCATGTCGAGCGACTGGTGCTTTCGCGCTGCTATCTCGGAACCGGGTCCGGAGTCGACGGGCTCAGCTGCACGAGCTGCCACGACCCGCATCGCTCGCTCCAGGATCCGGTCGAACGCACGCGTGTGCGTGCTGCTTGCTCGCAGTGCCACGATTCCGCGGCGCCCGTGCACGCGACCTGCTCGATGCCGCTCGCGCGACGCGCTTCACGCGACTGCGTCGATTGTCACATGCGGAAGACCGGCGTGTTCGATGTCGAAGCCGTCGAGATTCACGACCATTGGATCCGCAAGGACCCCGGCCCGAAGAGTCGCCCCGGCCCACTTCGCTTTCCCGAGTCTCCAACCGGCGACTGGAAGGCATTCCGCTGGCCGGACGTACCAGCGCCTGCCCATCATGGCGATCCGGGGTTGCGCTTGATGGCTCTGTATCACGGCAGCCATTTTCAACAGGTCGGCCCGCTCATGAATCAGCGCTCTCTCTTCGCGGGTAAGCTGGCCATGTACCACCACGCGCGCGCCATGCTCTTCGAGCTCTCGGGTCAGTTCGAAGAGGCGCTGGCCGAGTACCGAATCGCCATACGCATCGATCCCGACCTCGCGGAGTCGGTCAGCAACCTGGGGTTGCTGCATGGCCGCCTGGGGAACACGAAGACCGCACTGCGCGTGCTCGATACCTTGATCGCGAGGCACCCCCTGGCCGATGGCGCCCTGCGCAATCGTGCCGTGATCAAACGTGCCAGCGGTGACACGCAGGGATTCCTGGCCGATTTCGAGGCCGCACAGAAGCTCCTGCCCAGGGCCGATCTCGCCCGCATCCTGGCCGAAGAATGGAAGAAGCAGGGCCGCAGCGACAAGGCGAACTACTGGCAAGCCGAAGCGGAACGTCTAGCGCGCTAGATCGATTCTGGGTTTGATGGAGCCAGGCGCATCGATCTCGCCCAAAACGAAAAAACCCCACGCCTCGAAAGAGACGCAGGGTTGTCCGAGTCGCTACCGGGGTAAGACCTAGTAACCGAGAATCGCCTCGAAGGCGTTGCACAGATTCAATACGCCGCCCGTGACGGTGCCGCCCTGGAAGTAGCCCGTGCGGCCGAGGAAGGCCACGTTGTTGGGGATCGGGAAGGAGTGGGTGGTGAACGCTCCGGTGGCCATCTTGACGTCAGTGATGATGTTGACGCTCGTCGGATCGATGAGAAGCTCGCCGGCGAGGAGGTTGAAGGAGCCCGGCGCGTTGTAGCCAATGACGAAGGAGAGGTTGGCACTGCCGCCGACTCCGGTGTTCCACTGCGTACCCAGGACGGGCAGGGAAGACGAGATGAAGCAGACGGAGTTGGTACCGGAACCGTTGTAGAAGTTGGCTTCGGCAGCCGGGCCCGGTGCGCAGTCGAAGAGACTGGCGGTGAAGGAATCGACGCCGGCCTCGGTGACCGAATCGTTGGGGTCGTCGGAGGCCGTGAAGCGAACGACGACGTTGGCGGTCGGAGTGACGTAGTCCGAAACACGGAAGCTGTTTTCGATCCAACCGCCGGCCTTCAACTCGATGGTCTCGACCGTCGTGTAGGAGGAGCCACCGTTGCTGGAAACGGCAACGATCATTTCATCGCGTTCGGCAGCGCTGCCGTCGTTGCAGAAGAACCAACGCTTGTAGCTGATCAGGCCGTCACCGCTCGAGAAGTCGAGGGTGGGCGAGATCAGGCGCGTGGTGCCGCCGTCCAGGTCGAGGTCGCCGGCCTGGCCTCCGCCGTTGAGGCCGGTGATGTAGCAAAAGGCTCCCCCGGTGTCGGGGTCGCCGGACTCGGGCTGGGCACCGTCTTCGACCGGGTTGCCGCGTGCGAAGGGAGCAACGGGGTTGCCGGCATTCGTGACGCTCCAGCCCATGTTGGACTGGAAGTTGTCGAAGAAGATCTGGGTCAGGTTGTCGGCGGCGTAGGTCGTGTGGAACGACGTGGGCGCGTCGGCGGGCGAGGTGAAAGTATCACCGGCTCCCTCGGCGGAGATGTAGTAGTCGACACGACTATCGCAGGAAATGCTCGGGAGATCGCCGTTCCAGGTGCTGCCACCGGAACTCACCATGGCGGTCTGCACGAAGGGCGCAGCGTCGATCGAGGTCATGAGAAAGACGTTGTTGGTGACCTGATTGCCGAGCTCGTTCACCTCGACCGTGAGCGTCGTGGGCATGTTAGGAACCACCGTCTGGGGGCGAGTGGCGGCCCAGACGATTTCGAGGGCACTCATGTCGACCACGGTGATCCCCTCTTGGATGTCCGAGATGAGGACCCGATCCACACCGAGGCCGGGGTAAATACCCCACGCGCCTGCGAAACCCGATCCGGGCTGGGTCGAGGTGTCGAAGGACGCGACCCGTTCCATGGTGTGGTTCGTGCGATCGATCTGCAGAACCAGGGCACCGGCCGAGTAGTTGGACACGTAGATGCGGTCTCCGAGGATGTACGGGTTGTGAGAGCTGTAGGTCTGGCCGCTACCGCCCGTGGGAGACACCCACGAGTCGCGGGCCAGGAGATCGACGCTGCCGCCGTTATCGATGACCTGGTAGAGCCGGATAGCTCCACCTTCGCGCTCCTCGGTGGTGACGACGTAGTCACCATCGTCCGTGGACCAAACAGCGTGCGAGCTCATACCGCGCACTTCGCCCAGGAAACTGGGGGCCTGGGTGCCGAGGTTGCTGACGTCGTAGACGAGCATGTCGTCCCAGCCCGAGATAAAGAGCTTGGTGTCGGTGATCGTGACGTCGTGTACGAAGAACGACAGGCCCGTCAGCTCGTAGTTCCAGCTCGTGATCGTGGCAGGGGGGCTGGCGGGGTTGTAATTGCGCAGGTCGATGATGGCGAGACTCGGATTGCCCGAATCGCAGAGCACCAGCCAGCCGTCTTCGCGGTAGGTGGTGTTGTGGATGAACTCGTACGGGCCCGGTTCGGCGTCGATGCGCGTAAGGCGTTGGGGGTTGTTCGGGTTCGAGATGTCGACGATTTCGACACCGTCGTCACCACCGCTTTCGAGGGACACGAACATCAACGGGGTGCCCGGAGCCAGGGGGACCGTGCCGGACTTGACATCCTGGTCGCTCGCGGAGCCGTTCAGGTTCGACGTGTAGGTCGCGGCGATGGTGATGTTGTTCGGATTTGCGACGTTGACGATGTCGATCTGGTTCTGACCGAAGCGCGCAAGCAGGGCCAGGTTTCCGTGGCCCCAGATATCGCCATACTGGGAGCCACCTTGATCGATGTTGTCGCGGAACGACGCGTGAAACGGGGCGTCTTGAGCCAGAGCGCTCGTGCAGAGAAAACTCGCGGCGAGGGAGATTAGAGCCTTGTTCATTTAATCCAGGGGTCGCCCTTGAGGACGTGAGGGTGGTTGCTGACGGGGGGGGTGGTCCTCCGAGGTGCGCCGGAGTGCTTGCTGAGCGTCCCGGTTGGGACGGAATGGGCAGGGTCGAGGTTCCCGTCCCCTGAAAAAGATACCTCCTTTCTGCCCCCCAATCCGGGCTTTCCTCACGAACGAGGCCCCGATAGCGATCCAAAGACCCCACAGGAAATCCCATTCCAGAGGCCGTTCCTGGCCGTCCAACGCCGTTCCTGGCCCCTCCCTGGCCTGCGGGTGGGCGGTCTGGATAGAGACGGCGCTCCAAGTCCCGGGGCTTTTTCTCGTCGCTTGCCGCTCCATGCCCGTCCAACCCCCCCGTAAGAGCGAACGATGAACCCCCCCGACGAGGAACTGGTACGGCGCTTTCAAGGCGGAGAGGACACGGCCTTCGAGACCCTGGTCGAGCGCTGGTACACGCCCCTTCTCAACCTCGCGTGGCGCCTGACGGGCGAACGCGATGACGCCGAAGAGATCCGACAAATGGCACTCATCAAGATCTTCCAGGGTGCGGGCGACTTTCACGGGCGCTCGCGCTTTTCGACCTGGGTCTACCGCATCTGCCTGAACCTGGTGCGGGATCGCCATCGCAAGAGCGAGGTCCAGAAACGGACCTTCGACCTGCTCCGAGAAGAAACCGGCGCGGACAGCGAGATCGAAAGCACCACGCCGCTTTCGAGCTTCGAGCGCCAGGAACGGGCCCAGAGAGTCGCGGAGGCGGTCCTGTCCCTGCCCCAACAGATGCGCGAGGTCGTCGTCCTGCGCCACTACCACGACCTGCCCTTCCCCGCCATCGCCGAGGTCACCGGCGCCCCCGTTACCACGGTCAAGTCCCGCATGCAGATGGGGCTAGAGAAGCTGCGCGTCAAGCTGCAACACCTCGAAGCATAGGTGCCACCATGAACCAACACCCCGACCCCAAGCTCTGTGCCCGCGCCACGGGCGACTTCGCCAGCTATCTATATGGAGAGCTCGAAGGCGAAGCGCGGGAATTCGTCGAGAACCACCTCGCGACCTGCACGGCGTGTCATACCGCCCTCGCCGAAGAGCGGGAAATCATGGCACGACTCGATGACTGGAAGCTCCCCACCCAGGCAAAGCCGGAGAACGCCGCCCTCATCGCGGCTCAGGTTCGAAGCCTAGACCATGGGATCGGCTCGTCTGACCCGGCGCCCACGGAGAGAGCAACGACGGACGCCCGGAATCCCGAGTCGTCCCAGAGGGCGCAGACTTCGCGCAGGCGCTCGCAGTGGGTGCGTCTCTCGGCTCGGCTCACGGCCGCCGCTGCCGCGCTCCTGGTCTCCTGCTCGTTGCTCGGAACCGAGGTCTCCTCGAACAACGGACAGTTCCATTTGAGCTTCTCGATGCCCTGGATGCGTCCGACGGTCCCGACCGACACAGCGACCTCTCCCGTCTTCGTCCCCGAACAAGAAGTACGGGCGATCGCCGCCGACGAGTTCTCGACCCAGGCGATCTCCTTCGAGGAACAACTGCAAAAGCTCCAGTCGCGCTGGACGCGTGAGACCGCCAGTGAACGCCAGCGCTTCGCCATCGCCGTCGATCGATCCCAGGAAGAGTCTCGCCGGGCGATCCTGGCCCTCGAAAACGTCATGACCCAGCTGTCCCGGCGACAGGAGCAGCTGGACCAACGTACACGGGACGCCCTGGTCGAGCTGACCGAAGCCGTCCTCGTTCTCTCCGACTAGCCACCTGAAACGCCAGACCGTCACTTCCAAAACTCCGACGCCATGATTACCACCGCTTCCATTCTCCTTCCCATCCTCGTTTCCACCGGTTACGCGCCGGCCAACCAGGTACCCCCGGCGACGACCGCCAAGAGCACGCTCGAAGACATCGAGGTCCTGCGCAGGCTCATGGTGCAGGAGATCTCCGATCACGACGCGAACAACCAACCGCTGGTGTACTCGGGTGGCCAGGGGCTGAACTACACGTTCCGTTCCCTGGGAGATGTCTCCGTCGGGGGCGTGGGCAAGAGCGTGGCGCAATCACGCGCCTTCCATCTGCCCGGCCAAGGTGTGTTCTTCAGTCTGGAAGTTCAGCTTCCGGTGATCGAAGCCGAGGCCATCACGGACGACGAGCCCGTCGTCGAGAAGAACGAGGCCGAAGAGGAGTGGGACCGCGCGCGCACCCAGGTGCGTACAGGCGTCAGTTCGCGCCGCAGCCTTTTCAAGTCCGAATTCTTCGGCGTCACCGAGAAGGACGATCGAACCTGGAAAATCGACCCCGCGGCCATCGTCGATGTCGAGCAAGGCATCCTCCGCATCCTCGCGCGGCACGCGGGACGGGTCGAGGGTCTGGGTAACTCCGATCTCGTCACGGTCGCTCTCCACATGAGCGGTTCCGAGTCCTCATGGATCGTCCAGACGAATGACGACGACGAGGAGTGCACGTCCATCGGTTGGCTGGGAGGCGCGCTCGCGGCACGACGCGCTCCGACGAAAAAACTCATCGTACAGGTGTCCATGGCGGAACTCCGCCGGGGCGACCTGAACGGTGGCTCGAAGCTTCGCGAAAGGGCACGGATTCACTCGTACTAGACACGTACGGACAGCACAGGGAGCCTTTCGCAGGGGAAGGCTCTCGCTAGATCCCGCAGGCCGGCAGCGTTCGGCCTGCGGGTCTTTTCATTTTCAACGTGCCTTCGCGTGCAATAACCCTTGCCCGAATCGTAATAAGGGATGAAGAGATCTGGCCTACGCGCTGCCCATGCGTAGGCTCGTTTTTGACACCAGAGCCACCGACACCCATAGGTAATCGTCCATGCGCCTCCCGAAGAATGCTCTCCCCTTCGTCCTAGGATTGGCAGCGGCTCCCCTCATTCCTTTCATGGGGACTGGTTCCAGTGACGCCGACCTGGTCCGAAGTTTCTCCCGGACGGTGCAATCGACAGCGGCTTCCGCCGCTCCGTCCGTGGTCAGCATCAAGGCACTCGTCCGGACGCGAGCGGGCATACGCGCTGTGGAAGGATCCGGAGTCATCCTGGGTCGGGAAGGGCTCGTGGTCACCAACTACCACGTTGCTGGGCGAGCATCAGACCACACCGTGCTCATGTCCGACGGTCGCAAGCTCAAGGCGCGCCTGAAGGGCGGAGATCCCGAGACCGACCTCGCGGTGCTCCAGATCGATGACAGCGGAACCTTTGCACACCTGGAGCTACGCGAGTCGAACCCCATGATCGGTGAATTCGTCCTCGCCGTGGGCAATCCCCTGGGCTTCGATCAAACCGTGACCAGTGGCATCATCAGCGCCAGAGGGCGGCGCCCCGGCGTGGCCACCTACGAGAACTTCCTGCAGACCGACGCGGCTATCAATCCGGGTAATTCCGGAGGACCCCTGATCGACCTCGACGGAAAGGTCGTCGGCATCAACACGGCCCTCGAGGTAGGTTCCGGCAGCCAGGGACTGGGCTTCGCCATCCCCGCTGACATGGTGCGTAACGTCGTCGGGCAAATTCTGGAGAAGGGTCACGTCGAGCGCGGTTTTCTTGGTGTCTCGGTGGTCGAAATCAGCTCCGAGAACTCCAAGCGCAAAGGCCTCGACAACAAGCCCCACGTTCTCATCGAATCGGTGAACCTCGAAGGCGCTGCAGAACGGGCGGGCATTCGCGCCGGCGATATCGTGCTCGCTATCGGCGACCGCCGCATCGTCGAGACGTACGACGTTATCGAAACCGTCGCGGAAGTGAATCCGGGAGACGTCGTAAGCGTCTTCATCTGGCGCGAGGGCCAGCGGTACGAGATCAAGGTACGCGTCGATGAACGCACCGAAGAGCGAATTCGGTCCAGTCGGTGAGTCGTTCGGGCTAGCGTCCAGAGGCCTGCTTCGGCCAGTGCGAAGCGTCCGAGAACTCCACCTCGGTGATCTCGATGCGCACCTCGTGTGTGTCCTCGGGCAGGAAGAAAGCCGGGCCAGTCTCCTCGATGGTCATGCCGCGCACGACGAGGGCGACGGGAGCCGCTCCGGCTCCCTCGCTGGCCCACGCGTGCGGGAAAGTGCCGAGCTCGACACCGCGGTCGTTGAAGTAATGGAACTCGGCGGAGAGCCGCGTCACGTCCTTGTTCGACGTGTTGCTCAAGCGCACCTGGATCTGGGGCGCGCCGGCTGCGCGTTTCTGAAAGCGCACGAATTCGGGGCGCACGGGAGCCTCGCCGTCGAACACCAAGCGCTCTGGTCTGGAGGGCATGTCCTCGTAGCGTTGAAGCACGATGCCCTCCAGCGCGAACGGATAGCTCAGCTCTTCCACGGCGCAGACCTTGATGTCCACCCGCAGAGGCACATCCGTGGTCTCGACGCTGGCCGTCAGCACATTGCCCACGCCGAAGGAAGCGTCGCTGAGAACGTGCATCGCTCGATAGTTCTTCGCCAGCGGGGAGAAGCGCATTTCGGTCTGGGCAATCAGATGCGCAGGACCTTGCATACGAAAGTGCAGCGTGTCGTCCCACTGGGATAGCTCGAGCGTGCGTTCGCCCAAGCTCCGACGGGTCCTCGGGTCGTCCTGCGGCCAGCGGAGTGCTTCTACCGTTCGCGGCAGACGCAAGCTCAACCTTCCCTCGAGGCGAGTGATGCGGCGCACCGAACGCAAGAGACCGGCGAGCTCGATGGTGAAGCGCTCACTCCAGTACGTTCCGTGGATCTCGGGTCGGCTGATGAAGGTGATGCCCTGCTCGGCCTGCAGATCCCGCCCACGCTTGTCGACGAGCTTCGTGAGACGAACGTGTTCATACATGCGATCCTGAAAGCCCAGCACCGCGGGCGCCATGCCCAGCGCGAACACACCGAGGGTCAGGGTGCCCGTGGCCACAGGAACGTGCTCCAGGAGATTCTCCACCGCGATCAGGAAAGGCCCTTCGAAGTGCACGGGCCAGGCGCGCTTGCCGGGCTCGAAGCGCAGAGCCAAGACCCCCTTTGCGTCCCGTATCTCCTGGGTGCGCGGATAGATGGCCACGAGCCCCAGCGCCTTGGCGACGCGCTCGAGGGCCTCGATCCGGGAGATGCCACGAGCCTCGATGCGCAGTGGCTTGTCCAGCGCATCGATCACACCATCGGGATCCAGAGCGAGTCCGGTGCCTTCGAGAATCTCTTCCAGCACGCGGCGTGCGGAACGTCCGCGCGTGATGAGATTGTACTTCCAGTGGTTCTCGTGCTTGCGCGGCGTCGTCGACGCGATGGCCTTGAAGGAAGCGCGCCGGCCTTCGATCTCGCGCACGAGTCGGTCCCGCTCGAGAGCATCCAGTCTCGTCTCGTTCACCTGTGGGTCATCGACGAGCTCCACCGCAGGACCGAGGGGGTCCCTGGACCCCTCGACGAAGCGGCCCAGCTCCTCGAAGTCGATCTGATACTCACCGACCTCGGGCAGGGCCAGCTCGAGCCCCGTGATCAGCCAGCACTCTTGCTCCTCGGCCCAGGCGAAGTGCAATTCGAGTTGCTGCTCTTCGCCATCGAGCGTCGTCACCGAGGTGACGAAAGCCAGGGCCCCCTCGACACGCAGCTCCTCGATCGACCAGGCGCCGAAGGTCTCGGAATCGATCCGAAAGCCTTCGCCGCTGCGATACCCGAGCAGCCCACGTTCCGAGAACAGGGGGCCGAGATCCTCGATCCTGTCCGTCGCAATCGCCTGGAAGAAGCGTTGTGCGAGGGCTTCGGGATCCGTGCCGAACTCGGCCTGGGTGGAAGTGAACTCAGCGCCCGGCCCGCACGCCAGGCAGAGCAAGAGGGCCAGTTCACAATGGAGGAGAAAACGCAGCATGGAGGTTTCCCCGTGCCCCCCGTCTAATGGATCGCGTTATGGATCGCGAGCGAGAGGGAGACACACGGAACATCGGCCCTATCGGAGTCCCCGCTCGGCCCTCTTGAAGATTTTTCCATGAAACCCGGGGCGGACCGAACAAGCACATGGACCAGTCTCTGCGAGATCTGCGTCCACCACCGCGAAGTCGTTTCCTCAAGCGGCTCGCGCTTCCTCCTGTGCCAGCATTCCCGCACGGATTCGCGCTTCCCGAAGTACCCACCTCAACCCGTCGTGCGTTGCCAAGCGCACGCGCAGGTCGACGGCGATCCGGAAGGACCGGCCTGACTCACTTGGCCCGGGCGGGCCCGGACACGACGAAGATACGGCCGGATTGGGGGCCGCTTACGTAGCTGTCCGCGGAGGTGATCAGGAAATCCAGGGCGCCGTCGCCATCGATGTCTCCGAGCCCCGTCGTGTCGAACCCGAAGGTATCGCCGTACGTGGAACACGTGTACGTGTTCAAGATCTCGCCCGTGCGTCCGGAGTAGAGATAGCAGCGTCCCCCACCGACGGCGCCCGCATCGTTCTGCCAGGCGCCGACCAGGAAGTCGTCACAACCGTCACCATCGACATCACCGGCTTCACACGTGCCGATACCGAATCCATCGCCGGCCTTCTCGCCCGCAAGCGCGTAGAGTCGTTCGCCGTCGGCGCCGGAGTGGATGTAGATCCGCCCGGCCCCTTGGGTACCGGCGTTGCTCTCCCAGTCGGAAGCATAAACATCCGTAACGCCATCGCCGTTCACATCGCCGATGGCCGACACGAACATACGCCCCAGATTCACGTCACCCTTCTGGCCGTGGATCGTGAAAGCCAGTTCGGCCTTGCCGTCGGTGACGCGATAGATGTAGACCTTGCCTTCCTTGTTCGAGCCGGCATCCTGTGCCCCGATGATCAGGAGCCGTCCGTCCGCACCCGCGTGGGCATCGACACAGCTGCCGAAGCGTGCGCCAGGACCGGGGCCATCGAGGGTGATCAGGGCCTTTCCGGTCTTGCCCGAGTAGACATAGGCCCGGCCCGCGTCCGTACCGTTCGCGTCGTGTCCCGCGGCCCCGATGATCACATCGGGCACACCGTCGCCATCCTGATCCCCAGCACCGGCAACCTTGCGCCCAAAGCTGTCGCCCACGGCCTCGCCCTCGAACGAGCGCATGAGCCTTCCATCGGCTCCCGAGTAGATGTACGCCGCCCCGGTACCCCCGGCCGCGCCCGAGGCCCCGGCCAGTTGATCCGCACGAGCGTCTCCGTCGATATCACCAGCACTCTCGATCCCGATGCCGAGCAACTCGCCGGGCTTGCCGTCACACCGAAATAGCTCCTTGCCATCCTTGCCGGAATACACATAGATCCGCCCGCTGTTTTTGCCCGGACCATGGAACGGCGCCGAGATCAGAAGATCCGCGATGCCGTCCTTGTTCACATCGCCCGCGTTGCGCCCGATCCAACCAAAGCGATCGCCCTGGTTCTCACCGTCGATCACATAGTGCACCCGCACGTCCTCGACAAAGGTCGCAGGTACGCCGATGGGCAAGAGCTCGTTGAAGCGCGGGTCCTTGCGCAGCCCCGCCAAATCCGTGTCGCTCATCAGCAGCGAAAGATTCTGAAAGCCCGCTTCCATCGCCCGCCCCAACCATTCGAAAGCCCCTTCGGGGTCATTCAGGCCTGCGCACGCGCACGCAGCGTTGTAACTGGCCTGCGCTTCGACAGCGCTGAAGTCCGCCGCCATTTCGAGCGCTCCCAGAGCGTCTTCGAAGCGCCCGGCCCCATGCAGGGCAGATCCGAGGAGATACCAGGCACGCGCATTGTCAGGATCCTCTGCGGTCAGCGGCTCGAGGAGCGCGATGGCGCCGGCAAAGTCCTGGCCGCCCATGGCCTGGCGTGCCTTCTGTAGTTCGTCTTGTTGAGGAGCATGACCCATCGCGATGGAAACGACGCTCGCGGAAAGAACCAGAGATTTGATCAGCAGCATTTAGAGTGCACTATCCAGAACCGCGACGACGGTGTTACCTGAACCAGGGACGAGCCCGAGGAAGATCGCTTGCGCACCGATCGACAGGAAATCCAGCGCCGAATCTCAACGAAGTCTCCCGCACCGCCTCCATCGACAACGAGCACATCGGCCTGATTGTGACCCAAGCGCCTCGCAAAGGCGACCCCTATCGGCTTGCAGGATCTTGCTCGCTCCGGCGCTCGTGTACCTACTCGGCCAAAAGTCTCGGTAGTGTCAACCGAAAGCAAGCTCCGGGTTCGTCGGGAGTACGGGGTACCAGCACCAGCGTCCCTCCCAGAGCGTGGGCAAGTTCGCGCGCCAAGACCAACCCCAACCCCACACCCGGCCGCGGATCGGTTTCATCCCGTGAACCGCGCTCGAAGGCTTCGAAAATCGAACGTGCTTGCCCCCTGGGCACACCCTCGCCGCGGTCGATAACCTCGAGAACGACCGTCGAATCCGGACATGTCAGGCGCAACCGGATGTCGTTTGTTCCTTCGCGACGGCCATACTTGCACGCGTTGTCGAGCAGGTTGAAAAGGATCTGTTCGACGGCTCGTACATCGGTCGCCAGCTTGGCATCGACGTCGTCGTTGAGCGGCTCGAGTACCTCGAGCAGCATGCCTTCCTTCTTTGCATGGGCTTCGAGCAACGGCACGATGCGTCCTAGAAGAGCGCTGGCCGTCAAGCTCTCGACAACACCGATGGCGGCCTCGCCGCGGCCTTCCTCGATGCGCGCGTAGGCTAGAACGTTCTCGACCAGGTGCGAGAGCCGTTCCGCTTCGCGCTCGAGGGTCGAGAGATACTCGGCACGTTTGTCCTCCGCGACCATGCCCTTCGACAGCATCTCCGAGTACATCCGAAAGGTGGTCAAGGGCGTACGCAGCTCGTGCGTGACCGTCGAGGCGAAGCGGCTGCGTTTGTCGCCATAGGCCAGGCTGGCGCGCAACGAGTAACCGCAGGCCAGGAGCGTCACGAGCGCTCCGGTCCAGGCGATGTAGAGCGTCGCGCGCGTCGAGCTGGACAGGACCGAGGCGTGCGCGCTCTCGTTCAAGTCGATAGCAATGGGCAACGCCGAAAGCACGTTGCCCAGGGCCGCGGCAGGATCGTCGCTGCGCAAGGGACGCACGACGACATCGACCTCGTCCGCCTGTTCCAGCAACAGCTCGCGCAGGAGCTTCCATTCGAAAGAGAACCCCTGCAGCGTCGGCGCGTCGAGCTGCACCTTGCGCAGGCAAAGGAGCAGGGGATGTTCGTCCCCGTGGGGCAACCACATGCCTTGGAACGCGCTGAGCACGCGTGGATCCTCATCGACATTGATCCAGCTCGGGGTCACGTTGTAGGAACGCTGGAAGTGCACGCGCTGGCTGAGCTCGAGCTGATTACGAAAGAGATCGTCCGCCGGACCTACGGAGAGCGCTGCCAGCGTTGGATCTGGATCAGGCTGGACCCAGCGATCCTGGCGCTTGGTCGAGGCGTCCAGGAGGCCCTCGAGGGTGGAGGGATCCGCGCTTTGCAAGCGTGCCAGGATCTGCAAGCGGCGTTGGTCTTGCTCGTTGGCCGGCTGGGTCTCTGTTTCCGACGGGGACTGGCCTAGCTGGGGAGAGACACAACCTCGCACCGCGACGCCAACCCCAGGATCCGCGATCTGGGACACGCCAGGCTCCCATTGAAAGTGCAGCGGTATCAGGTCCGACTCGAAACTGGCGAGCGAACCGGCACGCCCGACTTCCTCGCTCGGACACGCGTAGTCACCGGCATCCCGCGCGGCCTCACGCGCGAGGATCGGAGTCAGGATCGAGTCCATCTGCCACAAGGCCAGGCGCAGCTCGGCCTGTTGATTCGAATCGGCAAGCGCTCGCGCCTGGGCATGGTCCAGACGAATCAAGGATGCGCTGACCCAGGCCATGCCGCCCAACGAAGCCGCGACCGCCAGCGCGTACGCACCCCACCAGCGCTGCCGGGCCTTCATGACGCTTCCACCTCGACGCCGTCGCCCAGCATGTAGCCCTTGCCGCGCACCGTGATCACGAAACGCGCACCATCGACCGTATCGCCGACCTTCTCGCGCAAGCGCGCCACGTGCATATCGACCGTGCGAGTCTCCAGCCCGCGCGTATCCAGCCCCCATACGCGCTCCAACAACTCGCGTCGCGAGATCGTGCGGCCGGGTGCTTCGGCCAGATAGCGCAGGATCGCGCCTTCACGTTCCGACAGTTGCAGGCGCGTACCATCTCCATGTTCGACCTCCGAACGCTCCATGAGCACCGTGATGCCCTGGCAATGCAACGCGCGTACGCCGACGGGGCGTTCCGCCGAACGCCGCAAGACCGCCTCGACCCGCGCGAGCAGTTCGCTCGCGCTGAAGGGCTTGACGACATAATCATCCGCACCGCTCTTCAGTCCGCGCACGCGGTCCTCCTCCTTCCCGCGCGCCGTGACCATGATCACCGGCAGGGTCGGTCGCGCCCGACGCAGCTCGGGAAGCAACTGGAAACCGTCCATGCCGGGCAACATCACGTCCAGGAGAACCAGGTCCAGCTCGGCGCTCAACAGAACGCGCCGAGCTTCGAGACCATCCGCACACTCCGAGACGGAGTAGCCCGCATGCCGCAGGCTGTCCACCAGGCCCCGGCGGATGGCCTCGTCGTCCTCGACCACACAGATGCGACGTTGGTTCATCGACACGACCAGCGAGCATAGCCTTTCGAGCCTGGTCCCTTGCGCGGGAACTGCTCCTCTCTCAACACCCCGCGTTCCGCACCAGGATGCACTTGCCATCCAGCTGGATCAGGATCTCCCCGACCAGGGACAGGACGCCCTGGCGTCCCTCACGGATAAAACGCTTCATCAAGGCTTCATAGTCGGGCGAAGCGAACTCGACCGTGCGCTCGGGTTCGAGGTCCTTGCCGATCGCTCGGCCGTCGATCCAGCGCTTGCCGCGCAGGAAGAAGCACTGGTCCGCGATCTGCTGCACGTTCGACGTCTCGACCCTCTGCCCTGTCGCGCTCCACATCTGATTCGAAAAGTTCAACGTGCACTGTGAACGCCTCTCGTTGTAGTTGCGCGACTGGTTCACCGCCTCCTGGCCCGAGCGGATCTTTACCGCCCCCTCGTCCAGGTTGCACACCGTCGCCTCTTGCAAGTCGTCCAGCTTGGCCAGATCCGTCCCTTCGGCCGCCAGAAAGGCCGTGAACTCGCTGAGGATCCCGAAGCGCATCGACAGTCTCAGGATCTCGTCCGAGAGCTCGCGGAAGCGCGGGTCCTCAAAGATCGTGCGATCCCCGGCCGACACGTTCACACCCGCGGCAGCTCCGGCTCGACGGATCTGATCCACCAGGTACGCGATCTTCCGCGAGGCCCACAGCCGCGAAACGAAGGCGTTCTTCGTCGAGGCCTTTTTCGTATCGAAGGCAAAGGCATAGGCCTTCTCGCCAGAGCTGCTCTTGCCGCGCAAGCGAAACGCCAACTCGCCCGGCTCCGCATAGCGCCCGAGCAGGATCAGCTGATCGCCATCGAACAGATCGGGCAGCTTGACCGGCATCAGATCCGTAATCGCCGTCGTGATCACATCGCCCGCGACATTCGTCGTCTCTAGCTCGAGGTTCGACAACAGCGGTCCCTTCAGACGCCGAAACACCTGTCCCACGGCAACCTCGACGTCCTCACCCGGCAGAACGTACGTGCTGGTCGCACGCGTCTCGTTCGACAAGCGATCCAGCAACGGGGCATTGACATCGTTCCCGACGCCAAAGGCAAAGATCCGACGACCCGCCGCGTTCTTTTGCTCCACCATCGTGGCGATGGCCTCTTCGCCGACCTCCCCCACCGTGGCCAAGCCATCCGTCAAAAACAGCACCAGCGGCAGGCTGTCCAGCGCAGCCTCGCCCGCGATGGCCTCCTGCAGCGCCGCATGAATGTTCGTCCCTCCGTTGGATCGAATCTGCCCCACGTACTTGCGCGCTCGGGCCATCGTCTCCTCGTCCTTCACGACCGCCCGCGCAGCGAAACGCTCCACCGCATCGGAGTACGCAATGATCTGGAACGACTCCCCGCCACGCAGCCCCTCGAGCACCTGCAAGGCGGCCTTCTTGGCCTGCTCCAGCTTGCGCCCGGCCATGCTCCCGGATCGATCGATGACCAGAGTCACCTCGCGCCGAAGCGCTTCTTCCTGCGCCTCTTTCGCAGGCACACCGGCCAGGAGCAGGAAGTACCCACCACCACTCCCGTCCGGATAGCTCATCAGCGAAGCGCTCATTCCTCCGTTGTCCAGCAGGTACGACATCCGAAACGCCCCCGGTTCCTGGGTCCGAGCCGAAGCCCCCGCGGCCCCCGATGCCAACACGGCCGTCAAGCGATTCTCGCTCTGGCGCACGACCTTCAGCGGATGGCTGGGCGAGTACACCGTCGAAATCGCCGCCTGCGAGCGCACTTCCACCTGCACCTTCCACGGCACCTGCACCCCGAGAGACTCGCTCCGCGGCAGCACATAATCCACGCGCAGCCCATCGCGCTGCAGCAGGTGCTCATAGCTCAAGCGCACCCGTTGCCTGCCCCCCGCCGGAACCGGAAACACGCTCGAACGCAGCGCCCCATACCCCACGAACTCGAGCAACGCCGGGTCCTTCAGCTGCGCCACGATGGACTCGTACACCGCCCGCGCCTCATCCACCGCCAGCAAATCCACCGTCGGCCTCTCCGCCGCTCCCTCGAAGTCATAATCCGACACCGCAGCACCCTTCGGCACCGGCAACAACAACACCCCCTCTGCAGCCCGCGTCCCGGGATTCCACAACCCAACCAAGAGCGTCGTCCTGGCCACCTGCTCCACGATCTCCACCTCCACCTCGACGCTCTCGATCAACACCTGCGCCTGCCCGCTCGCCCGCCCCTCATGCGCATAAGCGCTTATCTGCGGAACGACCCAGTGGGTATGAGAATTCGTGACGGCTTGGCCAAACATCCCCACGGATGTCATCGGCCCGCTCAACAACGCGAGGACGGAAAGAATGGTCGTTTTCATAACTGCTGGTTCTCCGTAGACACGTGCGCCCCATCGCGCACTTCTCTTTATACGGCAGCCCTCGAGCCCTTGGTGGTAACGCCGAAGTAACGACCCTTGTCGATCCGAACGCCAACGAGCCCACGGCCCTGCGCGGGCCCGATGACTTCGCCGCGTTGCCCTGACGCCTCCCAGGCACATGTGCCGTTCGGAACGCCATCGATCACAGGGACTCCGACCGGGTTGGTTTGCAGGCAATCGTGAATTCAACGATCATCGACCGGAGCAGCCAGGCAGCGCGTTCTGTTCGCCATCATCCGTTTGCCCCCGATCAAGAAGCTCAAGGGCACACGCCTTCCCCAGCCCACCTACCTTGCTCCCGCTCGCCCGCCTTTGGTACAGTCCCGTCCATCAGGCGGGCGTAACTCAGTTGGTAGAGTGTCAGCTTCCCAAGCTGAATGTCGAGGGTTCGAGTCCCTTCGCCCGCTCCAACATTATCGGCCTTGTTGGGGGCAAGAAGCGTGCTTTTAGGGTGTCGCGGTGAATGCGAACCCGTAGGTCGGCGATCGACTTGCTGTTTAGGGTACGGAATTCTTCGGCGGTGATTTGGCGAGGAGAGCTTGACTGATCCAGACCGTGCTGGATGAGAGGTCTTTTGCGAACGACCTCCATGATTCACCAAGTGGCCGCCCGCCGAGTACTCATCGCTTAGAGTGCTGAATGTCGGCGCTGACAGCACGGCGACCCCGCTCGGGCCGTGCAGGTGACGAG